>JBIQIY010000008.1:160173-204254 GCA_044507775.1 Flammeovirgaceae bacterium
TGGCGTTAGATTCGACTAGTTGCGGCCCTGTTTACCATTGGCATTAGCTTGGTACTTTCGTGGCATTCCTCGTATTCGTGCTGATTCGTGTATTCGTGGCATGAATTAACCCTGGCGCTAAATTCGAATATCGTGGCCCTATTTATCGTTTGCATTAGCTTCATACATTCGTGGCATTTTCTTGTATTCGTGCGAATTCGTGTATTCGTGGCATTTCTCGTATTCGTGTAATTCGTGTATTCGTGGCTTCTTGCTATTCGTGGCTTCTTGCTATTGGAGTCACTAGCCCTTTTCGTGGCACTTAATTTTCGTCTCTATTTGTGGCAAAAAATTCCTTCGTGGCCTTGTATTAAACGGAACCATTTAAGTTGCATATTGTTTAGTACCTTAACATAAATAAACCGCTATGGAACTAGGTGTCGGAATGTTCGGCGACAACCACTACGACGAAAAAGGCGAGCCGCTATCTGCTGGCGACCGCCTTCGCGAGCTCATTTCAGAAATCAAACTCATGGACGAAGTTGGCATCGACTTCTTCGGAATTGGTGAACACCACCGTCCGGACTACGCCGTATCGGTACCTGAAATCGTCCTGGCAGCTGCGGCCTCCGTTACAAAGAGCATCAAGCTCGGAAGCGCCGTGAGCGTGCTTAGCTCGTCCGACCCCGTACGCATTTACCAGAGCTTCGCAACGATCGACCAGATAAGCAACGGCCGCGCCGAGATCGTGGCGGGCCGTGGAAGCTTTATCGAGTCGTTCCCTTTATTTGGATACAACCTCAATGACTACAATGCGCTGTTCGAGGAGAAGCTTGAGCTGCTTTTGAAAATCAACCAAGAAGATCCCGTCACCTGGAAAGGCAAGTTCCGGCCGGCGCTCGACAACCAACACGTGCTACCACGTGCGAAGAACGACAAGCTTCCTGTTTGGATCGCGGTGGGCGGAACGCCCGAGTCTGTAGTTCGTGCCGCGCGCCTGGGACTACCGGTCATCTTTGCTATCATCGGTGGCAACCCCGCCCAGTTCCAACCGCTGTTTAAATACTATAAGGAGCTGTACGAAAACTTCGGTCACGACATGAGCCAGTTTCAGGTAGGTGTACACATGCATAGCTTCTTTGGCGAGAACAGCAAGGAAACCGCGGATGCCTATTATCCCGTGTACGCTGCACAGATGACACGCGTTGGGCGCAGCAGAGGGTGGCCGCCATTCAGCAGACAGCAATACGACATGGGCCGTAGCAGTCAGGGCGCCTACATCATCGGCGACGTGAATGAATCCGTGGAGAAAATCCTTCAGATGTATGAGATGTTCGGTCTTACACGCTTCTCTGCTCACATGGACGTAGGCGGCCCATCGCACGAATCGCTGATGAAATCGATCGAAATATTCGGAACGAAGATCGCACCCAAAGTGCGAGCGGCAATCTGAGGAATGTGGCTTGCACGCCATTCTAACCGCCAAACACCAGGTCACATGGGAAGTAGGCTGGCCAGCGTCCCATTTTAGAATACGATCGTTCACATTCGTACAGGATAATCTAACATGAACAGGTAAGAAACCCGAGGAGGGCGATTTTTGCAGGTTCGGCTATCGCGGCATCGTAATTGATCTACGTCTAGTTTCACCTGATTCAACAAAAGCAGTTCTATGTTTCGGCACAACTTACTGATCATTTACCGGGGCTTCAAGCGCTTCAAGAGCACGTTCATTATCAATCTTCTCGGCCTTTCAACAGGGTTGGCTTCGGCATTGTTGATCTATCTGTGGGTTGATAACGAACTCCGCATGGACAAATTTCATGAGAAGGATGATCGCATCTTCCACGTCATGGAAAGCCACCTGCAGAATGACGGCTGGTTTACGACTATGGAGACCTCGGGCGCAGCTGCGGATGCACTTGCTGCAGAAATGCCCGAAGTGGAATACGCTACCGCCCTTGCTCCACCGACGTGGATGGGATTCGACAGGTTTGTGCTTTCGGTTGACAAGACTGACGTCCGGGCAACAGGCCAATACGCCGGGAAAGACTATTTCAATATTTTCTCCTATAAACTTCTCGAGGGACAGGCAGGCCACGTTCTGGCGGATAAGAATTCCATCGTCATTTCGGAGGATCTTGCAATGAAACTCTTCCACCGTAAACAGAACGTGATTGGTAAAAGCATCGGGTTTCAACATAACCGCGAGTTCCTCGTCTCGGGGGTCTTTGAAAATGTACCTGCCGTCTCTTCAACGCAGTTCGACTTTGTACTCTCTTTTGAAACCTTCAAGGACATGAAGCCCTGGGCTGCCGATTGGAATAGCTCCGGTCCTCACGTGTATCTGTTGCTTCACGAGGGAACGGATGTCGACGCGTTCAATAAGAAGATCGAGGACTTTAGTGCGCGGAAAACGAAAAGCGACCTCGCGCACCGGAAGACGTTTGTGACACGATATTCCGACCTGTATCTGTATGGCAAGTATGAAAATGGCGTCCAGGCGGGAGGAAGGATCGAGTACGTCAAATTATTCTCTCTCATCGCCGTCTTTATCCTGATGATAGCATGTATAAATTTCATGAATCTTTCCACGGCTAAGGCTACGCGCAGGATCAAGGAAGTCGGTGTCAAGAAAGCGCTGGGGGCGGGAAGAAAACGACTGATTTTGCAATATATGGGTGAGTCCATGCTGATGACAATATTGTCTTTGCTAGCGGCGATCGCTCTCGTCAGTATGGTACTTCCGCAATTCAATGTCATCACCGGAAAGCAGCTCGCGCTCCGGTTTGATGGCGGCCTCGCACTATCCCTGGCCGGTATTTCATTCTTCACAGGCCTTATTGCGGGGAGTTATCCAGCACTCTATCTCTCGGGGTTCAATCCGGTGACAGTGCTTAAAGGAAGACTGAACAGCTCGATGAGCGAGGTCTGGGTACGTCAGGGATTGGTGGGCCTGCAATTTGTGCTGTCAATAGTCCTGATCGTATCGGTGCTGGTTGTATACAAGCAGATCGAATTCGTACAAAGACAGAACCTGGGATACAATAGGGATAACGTCATTTACTTCGATGTCGAAGGGCGCGTTAGGGAAAGTGCAGAAACATTTCTGTCGGAGGTAAAGAGGATTCCGGGAATTCAAAGCGCGGCCAGTTCAACACATAACATGGTCGGGCACGGTTGGTCTACGGGACTGGGTTGGGAGGGGAAAGGAACGGATGAGTATATTCCGGTTGAAATCATGGCCGTAAATCACGACTTCCTGGAAACGATGGGTATGGAGATGAAAGATGGGCGTTTCTTCTCGCGAGATTTTACTGCTGATACCGCCAAGGTAATCTTCAACGAAGCGGCGATCGATGTAATGGGGCTCGACAACCCAATAGGAAAAAAGGCGATGGGCCGCGAGATCATTGGGGTAGTCAGGAATTTTCATTTTGAATCCTTTCGTTTTGATGTGAAGCCGCAGCTCTTTACCCTTCACGGCAAAACCTTTGCGCCGCCGAGTCTGATCATAGCCCGGATCGAAGCAGGGAAGGAGGCTGAAACGCTCGAACGCCTAAATGCCTTTTACAAGTCATACAATCCTGGATTTCCGTTCGAGTACACATTCCTCGACGATGTTTATCAACGCGAGTATACATCGGAGCAACGCGTTTCTGTTTTGTCCAGATATTTCGCCGGGCTCGCGATCCTGATCTCCTGTCTCGGTTTGTTTGGACTGGCAGCCTTCACAGCGCAACGTCGCATTAAGGAAATCGGAATACGAAAGATACTGGGCGCGAGTGATTACGGCATCATCCGTCTTCTCACAGGTGACTTTACGAAGATCGTACTCCTGGCAATTGTTGTCGGGTTGCCTGTCAGTTATTATATCGCCTCGGGATGGCTCGAGGATTATGCGTACAAGATTGATCTGGAGTGGTGGTACTTCGCAAGTGCGGGCCTTGTCGCGCTATTAATTGCCTGGTTTACGGTTGGACTGCAAACGGTAAAGGCAGCCAGAATTAATCCCACACAATGTTTGAAAGAAGAGTAGACTAATGCAACTCGAAGTTCGCTGAAAAGCATCAAGGAAACTGCCATGGAAACAAAATCATTTTTTGCACCACATCTTACCATTCGTATTTTGCGGCCCGCGGTGGAATTTTATGAAAAGGCATTCTCAGCAAAGGTGCTCCGCACCTGGGATAATCCCGACGGAAGCATACACGTCGCGGAGATGGAAATTGCGGGTGCCATGTTTCACATTCACGAAGAAGTACAACGAAAAGGGCAATTGAGCCCACAAATAGTCGGCGCTACCACGTTGTCGATCGGATTGTTTTCTCCTGATCCTGACAAGCTGTTCCGGCAAGCCTTAGCCGCAGGTGCACGCGAACTTGACCCAATGCAGGATTACGACTATGGATACAGGCAGGGAACGCTCATTGATCCCTTTGGACATCATTGGCTGATCCAGAAAAAAATTGACCTGACAGCCTAGTCACTTGTTCGTTGTAACTTCATCAAGGCGCACTTCGAGATTCTTCGGCAGTTGAACAGTAAATGTTGTGCCCTTGTTTTCCTCACTTTTGAATGTCACTGTTCCCTGCATGAGGTCAGTCAGCTTTTTAACGATATACAACCCCATTCCAATCGACTTTTCACCTCGTAGTCCATCCCGCGCCGCAGGCGTGTTCAATTTGAAGAGGTGCGGATAAAGGTATTCCGGGATGCCGATGCCGTCGTCGCTGACCAATATTTGTATTGAATCTTTTCGCTCAACTACTTCAATTGTGATTTTTCCGTTGGGATGCGTAAACTTGACTGCATTCGATACAAGGTTATGGATAACCTGGAATACTTTAACATCATCGCCCGTAATGAAGATGCTTTTGGACTTTGAGGACAGGTCTATATGTTTGTCGTGAACAAGGTCCTTGAACTTACTGACGAGGTGCGCAAGATTTCCCAGGACGTTAAAGCGTGTCGAACTAACGTGAATATCTTTGGAAACAAGGTGTTCATGTTTTAAGAACGAATTGATGATTTCGATGCAGTGCTGGGTGTTCTCCCGAATCATCCGTATCGGACGATCGAGTTGTTTTATCTGCTGAGTTTTGGCGGTGCGGTCTACGAGATCTAACAGATTGTTTGTCGTGTTCAATGGGCCGCTGAGGTTGTGTGTTGTCATGTCTAATATCACATCCTTCCGCGCGCCAAAATCGACTATGTAGTCTGAGTGCTGTTTCGATTTTGTTATGTCTTTGACGATTGCGACAATCAGATTCCCCTCGCCTATGAAATATGCATCGCAGGAGATGTATCTAGGGTCCTTGCCCTGAATGCGAAGCTCCACATCCGTTATTCGCGAATTTGTTTTAAGCGCCTGAAGTTGGTCTTCAATTAATTTATCGTCATCCAGTATTATCTGTTTTAATGTTTCGATGTCGTTTATCTTGGCTTTCTTGATTCCCAGGATCGTCAGCAGCGACTTGTTGAAGTATTCAACTCTGGTTTCCGACACATCGTACACGAGAACACCATCTGGCGAGAGCCCTCCGATATCTTTGATTGCTCTGAGCGGGTAATTTTCTGTTTCCATAGTGCGCAATTATTTGCTGGACGTTGTGTAATTAAATGCTGGACGCAGTGGACCGTCCAGCCATTCAGCACGGAATCGATCTGCTCATTATGACTAAAAATGATGCCCGGAATAACCGCCGTATAGTCGGCATCTCCTGATGCCGCCGGAAGAATGACATCTTGCCGTCGGTTAAATGCACGTACCGACCGATAAATTTGCGATATTGAACCAGCGCTTACAACTTTGTTATGAAACGAATAGCCGCCTTGCTTACGCTTTTTCTGGCATTGAAGGCATGTTGTGCCCTTGCTCAAATCCCGTATGGAAATAACCCGGCCGCTGGACATTATTTCAAATTGAAGGACGGTACCCGTCTCTACTATGAAGTTTACGGTGAAGGTAAACCCTTTGTGCTGCTTCACGGAGGGGTCTTCGGATACATCGATGAGTTTGAGCCCTTCATTTCAAAGCTTAGCGACAAATACAAGGTTATCTGTATCGCAACCCGCGGCCATGGAAAGTCCGAGATGGGTAATGCACCCTACACTTTCGACCAACGGGCCAACGATGCTTTTCAGGTCATACAAAGCATCACACGGGACAGCGTGATAGTTCTCGGCTTCAGCGATGGCGGCTACAGTGGCCTTAAACTGGCTGCTAATTATCCACAAGTCGTGAAAAAACTCGTCAGCATCGGAGCGTCTGACCGTCCGAATGGTGGCGAAGAGAAGAGCAATTACACGCGCGAATCACTGATGGAATACAGTGGTGACTTCTTCCGACAAAGACTTGCCCTCATGCCGGAGCCGGAACGCTGGGATGAAAGCCTCTCGCGACTTAATGATCTCTACAACAAAGAGCGACTGAGTACGGAAACTTTCGAAAGAATTAAATGTCCGGTGCTGGTCATGAGCGGTGATCGTGATGGCTATCATTCTGTCGATGCGGTAGCCCGCGCAGCTAAGTATATAGAAGGGGCGCAGTTATCCATCATCCCCGGTTGCGATCATGTTGTGTTCTTTTGTAACTTTCCAGCCGTCTGGACAGCGATCGAGCCGTTCCTATCGGAAGAATAAACTGATACTCCGTGAATGGCCGACGTGCGAAGGTATGTGTGAGTTTGCAAATCTTGAGATTTACGTAAATGTAGGCCGAGTAAAAGCTTATCCATATGGGATCGATTCAGTACCAGCCTTCCGACCCGCTTAAACCGTTCATCGAGCGGTTCATCATATCGGAGGCGGCCGCCGAAAGCGTTTATAAGGTCTTGCCTGGGACCGGCGTCGTGATGGGATTTCAGTTTAAGGGAAGGCTGTATCAGGTTAAGAATGGAAATTCGGTGGAACTGTCCCGATCGGGAATTACAGGGCTAAACGATACCTATAAATTATTCAAGAACTCTGAGGGGATTGGAACAGTCCTTGTCTATTTCAAGGAGGGTGGTGCCTCTCCGTTCTTTCGGGAGCCTATTCATGAACTCTTCGGAAGTAGTGTATCCCTCGACAATTTTCTCCTGCGATCGGAATTGCTGGTGTTTGAGGAACGACTTTCGGAAGCGGTTACAAATCTGCAAAAGATTGAAATTGTTGAAAAATTTCTGCTGCTACGATTGCGCCCCTTTATCCCGGACCCAATGGTAATGCAAGCGCTGGACCTCATATTAAAAAGCAAGGGCGACATCAGGATCAATGAATTACTAACGCAATTGAATATAAGTCAGAGTCCATTGGAAAAGCGTTTTCGCAGGATTGTGGGTGCCTCTCCCAAGAAGTTTGCTTCGATAGTCAGGTTTAGAAACATCATCGCGAATGCAGCCCCGTCAGGTTCACTCACCGCTGTCGGATATGATGCCGGCTTCTATGATCAATCTCATTTTATCAGGGAATTCAGGAAATTTAGCGGTGATACGCCTGAGGAATACTTTAATGCGAGATAAACGAATTTTTACAATTGCCCGCCGCATGGGTGCTGCATCTTTGCGCATCATCTAAATATTTTTCTAATGGCAACAGTAAGATCTTTTGCGGCCCCGCATAAGGGGCTTCGCTATGTAATGTCAAAATTTGGACTTCGGTTGGGTCAAACTGACGTCCGGGACGCCTCCGCCCTTCAGCAATTGAAAGCTCTCGGCGATGAAATGTTCACTTTGCTGAATGACCACGTTCACACAGAAAATGAGCAAACGCTCAGGCATCTAGACGAGCGAGTTCCTGGTGCCTCGGCCCATGATCGAAGTGACCATGAAAAGCTGGATCAGATTCAGGAGGATCTTCAGACGCGGATGTTGGAATTGAATGGTCGCGAAACACCCGACGAATTGCATACCTTGTATCTGAATTTTGCTTTGTTTCAAAGCCAATACTATGAACACATTGACGAAGAAGAAACCGTGACCGAGCGGTTGTTGCAAAGTCATTTTTCCGATGCCGAACTTATCGAGCATCGACTTGCTATTATGAAGCGACTAGCGCCCGCTACCCTACTTCTCTGGCTTAAATATATCATTCCGGCACAGCGCGTTGATGAAAGTATTAGTATGCTGTCAGGTCTGAAGGCAAATGCGCCTCAAGAGTTTTTTGCCCAGGTCATGAATGTAATTCGCATGGAAATGGAACCGAAAAGATACCGTGATCTGGAAGCTGAATTGAACGACAAATAGATGTGTGGAACGGATTAGGGTGTCTATGGTGAATGAGGCCGATTATTGTGTATTTGCACTAATCTGCATTGCACCTGTATTCACCCTTTCCAAACATGTATTTAAAGAAGATACCTGGATGGGAAAGAAAAAGGCGGGGTTACCCGCCTTGTCTTTTTATGAAACCGAAATCTGCTTTGCTGGCTTGACTTTCGCCTCCTGACGTTTCGGTACCGTGATTTCCAGGATGCCGTCAACGTAGCGCGCTGCTATCTTGTCACCTTCAACCTTGTCTTCCGGGAGTGTGAAGCTTCGTTGAAATGATTGATAACTGAACTCCCTGCGCGTGTAGCCTTGATTGCGATCTTTTTCCTCGTGCTCACTTTCGCGATGGGAGGAAATTGTGAGAACATGGTTATCCAGTTCTACTTTGAAGTCTTCTCGCTTCATGCCCGGAGCGGCAACTTCAATCTTGAATGCATCGTTTGTCTCGGAGACATTCACAGCTGGCAAAGTGGCACCGGCTGACCTCCAGTTAGCGAGCGATGAATTGAACCAATCGTCTGTGAAAAAGTCGTTCAACAAAGACGGAATGGCCGGAAAGAAATTCCCGTTGGTTCTGCTTAAAGTTTTCATAGCTGAAATCCTCCTTTCTGAATTTTGTTAAACATTCATTTTTGGCGACGGATAATGTCGCCGTCCACGTTCTTTCAAATTCTATGCCTTGTGCCAGAGTGCGGCTTTTTTCCGTGTATTCAAAGCTTTGACTGTCAAAAATTCCCTTTGATTCTGAAAGGGCTGTTTGAATTGTGACGGGTTTTCATTTACCCATGAAATTCTGACAGTTCGTTTCCTCGGATGGGATACAATGATTGGTTCGCTATGACGAATTCTTACTAATCCGACGGATGTTCGTAGTACTGCAAGAATATTTCGGATCCGGCCTATTGAGGATAAAGCGATAATCTAAATAATACCTAGTATGGTCGTCCGTCAAACGGTGATACGTGGCCTCCTGTTTTGCTCCGTTTATCTCTGCGTGACTTGTTTTTTCGTTTTTGATTTTTCTTTCCGTGTGCCTTAAAATCGGGCGTATCACTTCCATAAGCCGCACGGGCGGAAGATGTGCGGTGAGATTTTCGGCTGGCACAACCGGATACCGCGAGCAGGCTGCTTAGGACAAGGATGGGAATAAGTCGCTTCATGAATCAGGAAATCAGCGTTTTAATGATACGAATTTTTTGAAAAGGGAACGCATACACTCCCGGATTATTTCGTCTGCTCGCACTAAAAGAACCGTAAAGTAAACTTTTGGCGGTCACACAAGTATTTTAGCATTACTTGATTAATTTGGCTGTTTAAACCCTCAGGAGAATCATGAAGTACACCGACGGCCAATACTCCTTCTTTGCATCCGATGTCTCGACCTACCTCTCATGCAAGCACGCGACGCAACTTCACAAAAAATATGCGCGCGAAGGGAAGGACATTCCCCGTCATCACGACCCTGTACTGGATGTCTTGATTCAACGCGGCATAGAGCACGAGCGCGCTTATGTCGAGTTCCTGCGAGCGCGAAATCTCACATCGACCGACAGTGAAAGGAAAAGCTTTGAAGCAACCATCCAGGCTATGGCAGACGGTGTTGATGTCATCGTGCAGGGAAGACTTCAACATGAAGAGTGGGGCGGATATCCCGACATTCTTATTCGAGTCGAAGGCAAAAGCCGATTTGGTAACTGGCAGTACGAGGTGCAGGATACCAAGCTATCTTTGAATACACGTACATCGGCCATCATCCAGCTGTGCTTCTACACCGAACTCCTTGCTATTATTCAGGAGCGTGAGCCGGCGCGGTTTTCAATTGTGATGCCGGGCGATCCGTTCGCGATTGAAAATTATGCTTTCAGGGATTTTAAGGCGTATTACAGTTTTGTTCGTAAGAACTTTGCCACTGCGATTTCCCGGGATGCGTCGACTTATCCCGATCCGGTTGAACACTGCAACATCTGTAATTGGTGGCAAATCTGTAACGCGCAGAGGCGCAAGGATGACCACCTGGCATTCGTGGCTGGATTGCGGAAAGCCCAAATACAAGAGCTTAACGTTCAGGCTATTCAAACGCTTGAAGGATTTGCAATTGCAGAGGCGGTTAAACCTCCGAAGCGTGGAAGCTATGATAACTTGCTCAAGAAGAAGAAGCAGGCACGCATCCAGTACGACGGACGAATCGAAAACAGATTTGTGCATGAAGCCATCCTTCCGGCCGAGGAAAAAAGAGGCTTCAACAGACTACCTGCACCGTCGGATGGTGACGTCTATCTTGACATCGAGGGCGACGCATTCTTCAGTGACGGAAGCCTGGAATACCTCTTTGGACTTGTAACAGTCGAGACGAACAGGAACATTCGGTATGATAGCTTTTGGGCAACAAACCGGACTGAAGAGAAGGATGCATTTGTCTCGGTGATGAAGATCATCCTTGAGCGAATGAAGCAGTTTCCCAACCTTTTCATTTATCATTATGGGCATTACGAACCGACGACTTTCAAGCGTCTTGCACATAACTACGCGGTATACGAGCAGGAGCTTGATGATCTGTTGAGGAAGGGCAAGTTTGTCGATCTACATGTGATCGTCAAGGAGGCACTTATTGCAAGCGTTGAACGGTATTCCCTGAAGGACATTGAAAAATTTGCCAAGTATACGAGGAATGTTGATCTCCGCCAGGCCTCACTGTCCAGGAAACAGATGGAGAGAGCCTTGCAGCTAAACGAGTTTCGCACTCTTCCACCCGCGACGCTGGAACTTGTAAGAGGCTACAACGAGGACGATTGCCTCGCAACGCTTGCCTTGCACCAATGGCTGGAATTGGAGAGAGCCATTCTCGTTGCGAAGGGCGTCCCTATTCAAAGAGCGGTATTTACATCGGAACCTCCGGATGAAAAACTGGTCGAGCTCGAACAGAGATCGAAGCTCTTATTTGAGTCACTGGTGAAGGATCTTCCTGATGATCGCGAAATATGGACAGATGAGCATAGGGCCCGTTGGCTGCTGGCGAACCAGTTGCAGTATTTCCGGCGAGAGAACAAGAGCGCATGGTGGGAACACTTCCGGTTGCAGCAGGCGGAACACGATGACCTGATCGAAGAGAGAAAGGCGCTGGCCGGATTGAATTTTGTGAAGGCCGTCTCGTCAAATGCGCGGCTTCCGGTACATCAGTATTCATTTCCTGAGCAGGAGACGACTCTCAAGGAAGATGACGCGGTGTTTATTGTGAACAGTTATAGCAAGGACGCCCCAATAGGTATACAGTTGGGCACAATTACACGCATTGATTGTGTAAACCGAATGGTCGAGATCAAGAAGACTGCCAAGACGGTAGAAGTTCATCCGGTCGCAATACACGAGTACGATATCATTGGAATCGAGAAACTTTGGCGGGCGATTCTTTCCATCGCCAATGAAGTAGATGAGGCGGGTCTCGGGCGCGCAGGCGATTACGTCGCGGCCAGGGACCTGTTGATGAGCCGCAAGCCTCAGTTGAAAGATGGTGGGGACGTCAGTGTAAGGCCCGGCGAGGAGGTGAAGGATGCGGCGACCCGCATCGCGCTGAATCTCAACAAAAGTATCCTTCCCATACAAGGACCGCCCGGCACCGGCAAGACGTTTACAGGGGCACATATCATCATCAATCTGATTAAGGCAAAGAAGACCGTTGGTGTGACCGCCGTTAGCCACCGCGTGATCACGACGCTCTTTGAAACGATTCGACGGGAATCAAAAAAGATTGACGTAGATATAGAGTTCGTACACAAAATAACGGAAAAGCAGACGATGCCTGAGTGGGTAAACCAATGCAAGGACAAGAATAAGGTGAAGGCAGCGATTGACGCGGGCGCAGTGGTGGGCGGCACCGCGTGGCTATGGGCAGACGATGACTTCCGCGACGTGGTGGACTACCTGATAGTCGATGAGGCAGGACAGATGGCCATGTCCCAGGTTCTCGCTGCGTCCCGTGCCTGCAGGAACCTGATTTTACTCGGGGATCCCCAGCAACTTGAACAACCGCAGAAAGGCGCACACCCGGAAGGAAGCGGTGTCGCGGCGCTAACCCATCTGCTCGACGGCAAGCATGTCATGCCGGAAGGTAAAGGCCTTTTTCTGAATATTACCCGCAGGATCAATCCGTCGATCGCGAAATTCACATCAGAGATCTTCTATGACAACAAGTTGGAGGCCCTTCCCGAATTGTCGAATCAGAAGATCAGTGGCGGCACGCTGTTCGACGGCGATGGATTGTTTTATGTCCCTGTTGAGCATGTTGGCAATCAGACCCGGTCGGACGAAGAGGTCGAAAAGATTGTGGCAATCGTAAAGAATTTATTGGCGACGGGTTCTTGGTACGATGCAAAAGGCATTTCTCATCGCATGGAGGCCAAAGATCTGTTGGTGGTGGCGCCCTACAACGCACAGGTCGACGCATTGCGTACCGCGCTTAAAGATGTCGACGTCGGCACGGTCGACAAATTCCAGGGACGCGAAGCCCCTGTCGTGATCTATTCAATGACTGCTTCAACGATTGAGGATGCACCGCGGGGCATGACGTTCCTTTTCAATCCGAATCGCTTGAATGTCGCTACCAGCCGAGCGAAATGCGTTTGCATCCTTGTGGCCTCGCCGGCGCTCTTCGAGGCGGAATGCAACACAATCGAGCAGATGAGATGGGCGAATGCCCTTTGCCGTTTCGGGGAACTGAGCCGACAAATCAATATTTGAAGGGACCGGTTTCGAATCAATCTTGTTTTTGTTTACGCTCTTGTTGCTGAAGTACGACCGTCCGGTGTTTCGCGGTTGTCCGATAATCCGAGGCAATATTTTCCGGGTCTGACATAGGAAAAGCCTTTCTATTTTGGAGTATATGAGTAAGGGGCGACGCGTATTCCGAAAGCGCGTTGCATTGCCATTTGCTCATGAACACCGATAAGCTATTCTCGGTATTGTCATCCATTCATCCTGTCTCCCGTGATTTCCGAAAATCCGTTGAGAAGAGGCTTACTCCGCTTTCCCTTCCTGCGAACCACATGCTGGTTGAGGCCACCCGTATTTCTGAATGCGCTTATTTCCTCGACGAAGGATTCGCGATGTCGTTCATGTTTGTTGAGGGGAAGAAGCAAGTGGAATGGTTCTGGTCTTCCGGCCAAATACTTATTTCGGCGCGAAGCTTTTTTGAGCAGGTTCCATCCCGGGAGTTTATCCAGCTTAGGAGGGACTGCAAGTTACATTGTATCGCTCACGCAGATGTTCTGGAATTATTTAGCGCGTATGAGGAAGCGCATTTGATCTATAGAGTGGTGATGAATCAATACTATGAGCACAGTCGTGAACGTACGCGCGACTTGCAGAACCTCAGTGCGCTGGAGCGATATAGAAAACTGATCCATGCAATTCCTCATGTTGAGAAATATGTCAGCCAGGAGGATATTGCATCTTATCTCGGCATTACGGGCCCATCCTTTAGCAGGATTAAAAGGAGGACCAAAAGACGCTTTTAACATTTGGTAAGCGGAAGTCTTCACCTTTGTTCGCACAGGTCTTAACATAGGGTAATGGAGTTTTCATATCACTAAGATAACTTTGTAATATAATTCAAGGCAGATTATGATTCGCAGGATTTTTCTTCATATCGCCATATTTTCCTTTATCGCTTTGTTTGTGTATGCGGCGATTGCAAAGCTCATGGACTTCCAGAAGTTCTACGTTCAGTTAGGCCAGTCGCCGATGCTTACGCGTTACGCACCCGTGCTGGCGTGGGCAGTGCCGGTTTCAGAGCTGGTAGTTGCCGTTTTCATTATGTTCGAAAGAACGCGGCTCACGGGTTTGTATGGAGCGTTCGGGTTGATGGTGATGTTCACGACTTATATTATTCTTGCCTCTCGTTTTAGTGACTATGTTCCCTGTTCCTGTGGCGGAATACTGGAGAGTCTGGGATGGACCGAGCACTTGATTTTTAATTCGGTATTTGTTGCGATGGCATTCGTGGCTGTACTGTT
This sequence comes from Flammeovirgaceae bacterium, assembly GCA_044507775.1. Lineage (GTDB taxonomy): Bacteria > Bacteroidota > Bacteroidia > Cytophagales > Cyclobacteriaceae > Chryseosolibacter. Next base: position 174,413 of record JBIQIY010000008.1, read on the forward strand.
ACAGCCAGCACCGAGGGACCGGCTTGCCGTCTGATTAAATTATGTGAGAGATACAAAAAGGTACTGCGCGGTTTTGCAACAACTGCCAGCTTAGTTCTTCGCTGGTTGCAACAGCGAACGTTAGTCTATGTTAAACTTAAAGTTTTTGCTGTCTTTTGATTTACAAAGGCAGAAACAAAATATGAAAAACAAGATTTTGCTTCCTGTCGTGGCAGTGCTGTTTGGTGTTGTCACTGCGTTTTCTTCCGTTGATCCAAGTCCTCAGATTGCTTGGTTCAAGTCTGGTACGATTGTGGACGACGCTGCAATTGACTTTCCGGCTGAAGTTGATGAGAACAACCGATGCACAACTGCCGAAGGCGTGCAGTGCACAATCAACGGGCTCAATGCTTATGATAGCGAGATCCATGCGGAAGATGCGCCAAATACAGTGGGATTGCTGAAATATAGCAATTAGCAATCATTCACGAGAAAGGCTGGCGTATGTCCGGCCTTTCTGTCATCTACCGAGAAGTCGCATGCAGCGTCGTATTACAATCCTCGTCGTACTTGCAGCCACTGCCCTTGCGGTAATTTTCTTGCTGCACTTCGCGGTCGGACCGGGATGGTCCGCCTCTGGTGGTTTTGTGCGATCCATTCGAACTGGGATTTTGAACATGCTGGCAATTCACAATCTTGACTCCAGGTCCTATTACATCGTGGGAGTGGTGGATGAAAAGATCGTCCTTGGAAATGGCCAAAGGCCGGCTTACGTAAGGATTCTTGAAAAAGGGGAATGGCGGTCAAGAATGATTGATATGAACGGATATTCCGTTCGTATTTTTACCTTATCGATGGACTCGACTCATTTCTATCTCAAAGATTTAACTACATATACTGTTTATAAGGGTTCGGTGCGCGATTGGAAAGTAGATCATGTCGCTTTTGATAGTACGTTTTTCTCAGAGGCTGTTACAATAAGCGCCAGATCGTTGATCAGGAGAACAATCACGTCAGGGAAATATGAATACGTTCTTACCAAAGAGACGGCGACGCAAGTTTGGTCCAACGACAGCCTGCTGCAAAAGCAAATAGATGGTCTCTTTTGTACCGACGGCATGCTTCGTGTTGACCCTGTTTCCGCGCGCATCGTATATGTGTATTTTTATCGCAATGAATTTTTTGTGGCTGATACGAGCCTCAATTTGGTCTTTAGGGCGCATACAATCGACACGATAAGCCGCGCCCGCATCAAAGTCGCACACGTACGTTCTGACAATTCAATCAAACTATCTGTACCGCCCTTTATCGTAAACCGCAAAAGTCACGTTGATGGTAATTACCTCTACATTAATTCGAATGTCTGTTCTGACATTGAGGAGTTGAAGGACTTTAATGACGCTTCAGTTATTGATGTATATGATCTGCAGGCTTGCGGTGCATATCAATACAGTTTTTACCTGCCGCATTTTAATGGAGACGCAATGCGATCATTCGTTGTCGAAAATGACTTGCTTGTTGCTATCTATAGCCGGCATTTGATTACATATCGGTTGCGGAAATAGGGTCTTCAGCGATGTGAGTTTAATCAGGCGTCTGATAATCTCTGATGACAATTGCCTTCATAGGCTTCCGTGCGCGCTGGAGGTCTAACCCAACGCTTTGAAGGTAATGTTTGAACTCCTCAAACGTGCTCGTCTGCGCATACGTAAAGTTAATTCGATATTGGATATTGGTGTGATCGATAAAAGCGCCCTGCAATGTTTTGGAAAGTCTGCCGTAGTCGTAGGTTCCATAGCCGAAGTGAGTGCCGAGCATCCAGATAATATCGCGTGTTTCGGCGTTGTGAAACTTAAATACCGTGTCGTCCGGAATCATCTCAAATTGTCCTTCCCGTTCGGTAGACCGAAGCGAACGCGAAGATTTGATGGTGTCCGCCACAATTAGTTTCCAGTACGGCATGTCCCGGGTTTCTACAGAGACTTCATAACCGAAATAAGTCTTCAGATCGCGTTGCATCGCCTCCTGCAGGAACCGGGCGCTGCCGAGACCCGCCGGTACTTTCATGCTATAATTATATTTATTGGCGATTGACCGGCTCATTGTCTTAAACGGAGATGAGTCGGCAACCTCCAGGACGGGAAGATGCCACCACTTCCCGTAGGAACTTTTGACGTGTGGCTTGAGCACGGTGTCCGGATAGGCAAAGTTGATATTTCTGGTGTAGACCTGATTCGATAGGGTATCTCCGTAGGCAGCATAGTATAATTCCAGAAGAGAGACTCCTATCAGCTGAATCCTGTCGCGATAGTCCTCGTATTCCGGGAGGGTTTGACGTCTCCAACTGGAAACGTATGGCAAGTTGGGTGATTTGAATTTCCCATTGTATTTCGATATTACGGAGCGAAATGCAAAATCATATTCATTCCCACCGTTTCCTTCAAGTAGAAAAAGTTTTTGTGGATCGAACTGAACGATCTTAGATTCACGATCACTTGATTGGTTTGCGATGTCGGATATTGAATAGTCAGATCTAAGCACAATTGAGATCACACTATCCAGCTTTCCGGTGTCGCTTCCTATCCAGACGATATAGCCATCTTTATCTAATACAAAGACATACGGCAGACCGTTTTTGCCAGCGGCCCGGAGCCATTTATTTTCCATTGACTTATTTTTATCGTCTACTGCCACTGAGTATTGGATCTGCTTATCATGCTTATCGACGAACTTCTCTACCTTCGCTGCATTGCCATCACCCATCCTTTCCATAACAAAAACACTTACCACCTTAACCTTGCCTTTATAGTTTTGCGCAAGCGCGGATAACTTTGGGATAGCCGCCACGCAGGGACTGCACCAGGTCGCTCCAAACTCGACGACATGAACCTCGCCAGTTTGGAAACGGGTCGCAGGCGTCCCCTTTATCCATTTTTCGACTGAGATTGCGGGTGCCTGATCACCCACCGACAGGAGGGTTCCTTTGCCCGATTGTGCATGTATAAGAGAAACAGTGAACATTGCTAGTAGCAAGAGTAAGTGACGTTTCATATTGTTGATTTAAATGATCTATCCCTATCACCTGGAAAATTTTTAGGTGACAGGAAGGAAAATAAAGGATGTTGATCTGAATTGCCCGACAACGCGGTCGTGGCGTCGGGTCAATAGCCGTCGTTTTGCGACAGGTTAGGATTCAGAAGTCTTTCCGACTCAGGGATGGGAAACAGCACATCTGTTTCCTGCCAGTCGATCTTTAGCCCGCCTAATACCGCGGTGGCGCGGTCCGTCCGGATGAGATCTATCCAGCGATGCCCCCATTCGGCAAATAGCTCGATACGCCGTTCAGCTTCAATAGCAGCAAGTAATGAACCCGCATCACCAGCGGACGTCGGGGAGAGCCCGGCGCGTTCGCGAATTGCCGTCAGATCCGCCTGGGCTCCTGCGATATCGCCGAGGTGCGCTCTGGCCTCTGCGCGAATAAGGTATTGTTCTGCCAATCGCAAAACGGTGTTATATTCCGTCACGGTGCTATTTGATGCGATCTTGTATTTTGCAGGATAGTACCAGGAACCACTCCCGTTCGAGAACACTCCAACCCAGGCATTCCTCCGCTCATCGCCATCTTCAAATGCTTCGATCATTTTGGTACTCAGGGAGACTCTTCGGCTTGATGAATTTGGAGCGCCAAGCAGAATGAAAAGCTGTCCCTGTGGAGAATTTGCATTTGGAACAACCGGCTTCAATTGCCAGATCGCTTCTTTGCTCGCCTTTAGAAAAACGTCGTTCACTTGGGCAAGCGAATAGACATCGGTTTTTGTGATGAGGCGAGTCGAATATTCCTCCGCTCCACTCCAGTTTTCCGTGTATAGATATAAGCGTGCGAGCAACGCGTACGCCGCACCCTGGTTTGGTTGAACCCGCTCATCGTTTGAAAAGGAGAAGCCTGCTGCTAACAGGCCGGCAGCATCAAGGAGATCTCGTTCTATCTTCTGGTAAACATCGTTCTGCGTTGCGCGGGGTGCGGATGCAGTAAGTCGGTAATCGGTGGACGTAATGTAGGGTATGTCACCAAATAGTTCTGCAAGATAGAGATAACAAAATGCCCGGATGAACTTAGCCTCTCCTTTCAGTTGATTCTTTGTTGCAGCGCTCAGACTTTGCGTATTTTCGAGTCCCTCGAGTATGGCGTTAGCATTGTTGATGTATTTGAAAGGCTCTCTCCAGAACGGCCCCGCGACAATGCCGTTCTTCGTTGAAAGGGAATTTTGATAGAACTCGATCTGATCCTGTCGCGTCGCATAGTTGATCAACTCATCAGACAATATTCCCGTGAATTCTTCTATCCCGCCGTTGGTAAAACTTTGGTTGGTCATCATTAAGCTGTAGATCCCACGCACGGTAGCGGTGGCCGAGGCATCTGTGGAAAATACGGTTTCTGGTACAATATCGGTTTTTGGGGAGGCAATGTCGAGGAAATCCTGACAACCTGAGAATGGTATAGAAAGTATAAACAAAGATACGAGGGCTTTTTTCAATATTTTCGATTGTGTGTATAAGTATGTATTCATTTGCTTTCGGAATTAAAATTTTACTTGAAGGCCGGCGGTGATGACCCTAAGGGGCGGCAAAGCTGTAGAGGTCATGCTCTCCGGATCGTAACCTATGTAGTTTGTGAAGGTGAACAGGTTTTGGCCCTGCAAAAAAATGCGACTATCTCCCAGGTTTGCTTTGCGGATCCATCTGGACGGCAGGTTCCAGGCTATTGAAATATTCTTGACTCGGAGAAATGAGGCATCCGTTATGATCTGATTCGAGAATCTATAATAGTTGGATGCCCTGCTCACTGATCCGCCCGGATTGAGTACCGTGAACCGCTGGATATTGGCAACGTCGCCTTCCTTTTGCCAGCGGCCCATGACGTGAGTTGGCTGGTTTGACAGACTACCGGGTAAGCCGAAAAATGTCATGTAGTTTTGCCCCATTTGTTTGACAAATTGGACGAAGAAATCGAGCTGAAACCTCTTATAGGTCAAGCTATTCGCTAAGCCGCCATAGTACTGTTGATCTGTTTCACGCAAGGCGATGATATCTAAAGTCGTAGAAAGGATTCCATCGCCGTCGCGATCATTAAAGGTGTATAACCCGGTTTGCGGGTCTACACCTGTATACTCAAGCGCTTTATATACGGATAGTGAATTTCCGATTTCATATTTGTTATTGTAGGATGAAAAGTTTTCGATTTGAGGAAATGCAATCAATTTGTTGTCTGGAACGGTAATGTTGAATCGCGTAGCCCACTCGAAGTTCTGACGTTGAATATTCCTGGTTTCAAGGTAAAATTCCCATCCAGTATTTTGTACAACAGCTGGTAAATTGAACTGGACGCTGGTCTGACCTGTCATCGTCGGCAGGGGAAGTCCGACGAGTTGGTTGGATGACCGGTTTCTATAGTGGGCGGCGGAAAGGGCGATCCTATCCCTTATTAAATTGAGATCTATCCCGAGTTCTAACTTGCGGTTTGTTTCCCATGAATAGTCGGGATTGTTCAGGCGCGACAAACTGAGACCACCGCCGTTGTTGTAGGGGTAGGGTGTCGGAGAAAAAGTGTTGAGGTACTGGTAGTTTCCGATCGCATCGCTGCCCGTCGTTCCGTAGCTGGCACGTAGCTTGCCAAAACTGAGAAAGCTGATGTTTTCGGAGACAAACTTTTCACTGGAAAAGATCCAGGCGATCCCGATAGCGCCAAAGTTGGCGAATCGGTTTCCCGGTCCGAAACGGCTCGAGCCGTCCCGCCTTCCGGTCACATTTACAACATATTTTCCAAGCCAGTTGTAATTGACACGCCCAAATAATGCGGCATATCGGTACTGGGAATACGTGGCATCAAGGATGCTTAAGCTTGTCCCCGCTTGAATATTTTCGAGGAGAGCGTCACTTGTGAATCCTCTTGCTTCGATCGTTTTTCCCGTTTGTAATGATTCCTGGAAGGTTGCCCCGAACAGCACCCTTAGATCTCCTCGGCCAAGATTCGCCGCATAGGTCAACTGTGGTTCAGTGATCCACGTTTTAATGTTACCGTCGGCGAAAACAGACGAGCCGGTGCGACCAGCAAGATCTTCCGGGTCACGCGCTCTTAACGGATTGATCGCAATCTCATTCACGCGCATTGTGGTGTAGCCCAACGAAGCCTTTAGCACGAGTGCTGGTGTAATCTTGTATTGCGCCGACGCATTTGCGATCAGGTTTTCAATTGTGTTGGTATAATCTCGTTCCAGGAAGGAGAGCGGATTTGACCACGTTCCGTTTTCCCAGTTAAGTGAACCGTTGGCGTCATAAAGACTTGGCGCATCAGGTGCAAGAGTGACTGCAAGCGATGTAAGGTCCAAGGTCGGTATTTCACTGACGCTGCTCGCGTAGTAAATAGAACTTGAGACACCAAATCGATTATCGTCCGAGGCATGATTGAGATTTAGTCTTGCAGTGCCTTTTCGATACGAATTTTTGCCTGGGAATACCGTCGTCTCCCTGTAAAAGTTACTCGACAGAAGAAACTGGGTGTTTGTGTTTCCACCCGATATTGTCATTTGGGCGTTCGTTATATTTCCCGTTCCACCAAGAAGTTGCTTTTGCCAATCGGTATATCGTGTTGAATCCCATGCTTTCAGATCCGGCCAGTATGGATCATAAGCCGGGTCCTCAAGCAACGCGGCAAGGCCGTCGTTCCTAAGTCCTTCCTTTCGCATATCGAGATATTGCTGAGTGTTCAGTAAGTCCATCCGTCTCCCCACCTGGCCAATGCCCTGATTGATACTCACATCAAGGGAGGTTTTTCCTTCTTTTGCTTTTTTAGTAGTTATCAGGACAACGCCATTGGCTCCCCTGGATCCATATATTGCGGTTGCATCGGCGTCTTTCAGCACTTCAATGCTCTCAATGTCATCCGGGTTAATAACGCTCAATGGATCGCCGCCTTGAATATTGCTGCTGCTGGTGTATGAGGAGGTTAAGGATGTATTCGTGAACGGAATTCCGTCGACAAGATAAAGGGGAAGGTTTCCATTTACGGTACCGCCAGACCCGGTGCGCAGGCTGTTTTGGCCTCTTATCTGGATCTTGAATCCCCCACCAGCCATACCTGTGGTTTGCTGGATGTAGACACCAGTCATCCTTCCTTGCAACGCCTGTAACGGATTGTTCACAGGCTGGTTTTCAATAACGTCCGCAGTAATCCTGCTAATACTCCCTGTCTTTTCCTTTTCCTTCACTTCCCAGTATCCCGCATTAACTACCACCTCTCCAAGATTTTGAACATCCTGCGTCATTGCGATATCAATTACCGTTCTCGTATTCACAGGAATTTCCATCGAGGTGAATCCAATAAAGGAAAAGACCAGAATGTCGTCCTCTTCGGTGGCCAAAGCGTACCTTCCGTCGTAGTCGGTTGTAGTTCCGGTCACCGTGCCTTTCACCACCACGTTAACGCCAGCCATGGGCGTTCCGGTCGAGGCCTCGGTTACCCTTCCACTTACCTGGATCATATCTCCGCTTGCACCATTCATGCGCATTGACCGCTCGTCTTCTTTTGTCTTATCGATCTTCTGCAAGGTGATCATTGCGTCTTTTTCATGGACCTTGTACCGGATCTTACGCGGCGTAAACAGCACGTCGAGCGCCTCGCGCAGGGTTTGCTTTTGAATGGAAAGCGACACGTTCGGTTCGTTCTCAAGCTGATCAATGCTGTAAGCGAATTTTACGGAGGCGGCCTTCTCAAGTACTTTCAGCGCCCTTTCAAAAGGCACGTCTCTCATCGTAACGGTAACCTCTTGGTCGAGTAGTTGCGCATAACCCGGGTAGGCGAGGGACATTCCACATAAAGTGATCGCCGCGATTAATTGGACTGCGCATACTCTCATAAACTTCTGAAGTTTTGCAGTAAGACTTTTTTGCATAAATTGAATTGTTTTGTTTCTGGTTTCTTGACTGAAATGGGACAAAGCGCCCCCTTCCGCCTCGTAAAGGCGGTCCAACTTTGCAAGAGTTTGGAATCGGAGGGCTTAACCTGCTTCGCTAACCCGACAGGTGAACAGGAGTGCTGGAACCACTCCTGTTTTTTTTTGCTTCATGTAGAATCGAGAAGGACTGTGCAGCTTCGTTTCATGGCTTAGGGTTTAGTGTAAGAATATCTCAGTTACATCCACTTCCGGAAATGCTAACCGTTTTCCGATCAATGACGTATGTGAAATTCAGGACCTCCGATATCAGTCGAAGTGAATTGTCAAGCGACCTGTCCGTGAGATCGATCGTAATTCTGCAGTTTGTCATTGTCGGATCCGAGAGATCCACCGTAACGTTGAACTTTTCTTCCAGCCGATCAAAGACGTCACTCATAGAACTGTTGTCGAATAGCATTTCGTATTGAGTGTCTTCAGTCAGCATGGCGATTTCATTCTCTTTGGCTTCCACCTTCTCGAACGTGCCGTTTGACCGGTAGGCGGCTTTCTCCCCAGGGAGGAGATCGATCCCGTTGGCATTCGCCGTAGAAGAGAGATTTACTTTTCCGGTAAGAACAGTGACTTCAACGACGCTTTTGGTTGCCAGCAAACTGAAGCTGGTACCGAGAACCGTTACCCGCGCGTCGCCACACTGGATAACAAAAGGGCGATCCTCGTCTTTGGAAACCTCGAACAAAGCTTCGCCTTCAAAGGTGGCATATCGAGCGCGTTCGTCCATCTTTTCGTAGTAGAGAACTTTGCTCTCACCGCGCAACCAAACGAGGGATCCGTCGTTGAGTATAATTTTCTCAACGCCATTCTTCGAGACGCTCTTCAACTCGTTTTCGGCCGGCCCTGAAAAGTACCAGCCCGCGTATGAAAGAGCACCGAGGATCAACAGCGATGCGGCGATTCGCACGATCCATTGGTCGGGCCGCCATCTTCGCTTGGGCATGAGCATCGCGATTTCCTCCTGGCTGGTGAGGGTGTTCGTCAGCTTGCGGAAGATTCGCTCTTCTTCTTCGCCAGTGAGCTCCAGGTCGCTGGTGTCTTTATCCCCGATGGCGTCAAGCCACGCCTCAATTTTCACGCGTTCGGCCGGCGAGACCTCACCTCTGACGTACCGCTCCATAAGCTGGTCAAAGCTGGATTTTTCCATAGGCGTGAATTTTATAAGGTCTTCTAATTTACGAAAACGATCAGCGTGTTTCTATACAGGTGACGGTATCCCTTCATTCATATACTTTGAATCACCGTTGACGGGGGAATCCGCGAAGAATTAGTCGGTGGGCCGAAAAATATTGTCGTATGAGCCGCGCAAGTGGGCGAAAGCTTTTGAAATATAGAGTTGAACGGTGGTCTTGTTAATGTTCATGCGCTCCGCTATCTCTCCGTTGGTGAGGTTCTCGGTAAGTCGGAGGCGGATGGCCTCCTGGCACCGGTCGGGCAATTCCCCGATATGCTGCAAGAGCTGTGCATGAATTGCGTGCGGATCATGCTGACGGTCGTCTTCGGCCGCCTGATAGGTCGTCTCGAACACGCGGTAGTAGTCAAGAAATTTTCGCTTCACCCCGCGGTGGTTGAAGTACCGGATGACCATGTAGCGCACCGAGTTGAAAAGATAATGCTTCAGGGATGAAATTGTAAGGTGGTCCCTTCGCTTCCACAGGGATTCAAAAACATCGTGAACAATTTCCTCGCAGTCCTCGCGCACGGAAACCCTTCGCAGCGCATATCCAAAAAGGTGTTTTGCATACCTGCGATAGACTGTCTCGAACGCGCGCTGGTCGCCCTGTTTGATCAGGTCCACGAGATCAGAATCCATATGGTCATGATAATCAGTCATGCCGCATGCGGGTTTATGCTTCTAAATATAGGAGGAAAAGCAAAGTGTGGGTCTATAAGCCCACGATATTTTTTTGTATTCGGCTCATATTCGCCTGACGGCGTAAATGGAACCAAGACATAAACATGAGGTGCTGATCCGGTTTGGGAAGCGTTTGGCTGCCTTGCGGAAGAGGAAGAAGCTTTCGTTCCGCAAGATGTCCGCCCAATGCAACGTAGACTTTAGCGATATAAAGAAATATGAGAACGGCGTCAAGGACTTGCAATTGACCACAATTGTAGACCTGGCAACGGGATTAGGCGTCCATCCGTCGTCTCTCCTCGACTTTGACTTCAATTTTCTCGAAAAATAGACGCACTTTCCCCGTCGACAGGCAATTTAGTGTTATCCCCCATCAAGAGCATCGGACTCGATCACATCGAGCAGGTCAAACAAACCATCAATATCGTAGAGCAGGTCTTTTAAGTAAACCGATTCCATAGCCCTGTCGCGCATCAGAAACTCCAGAAGCATTTTTCGCAAATTGCGTCGGAAGTCTTTTGCAGGGTGATACTCAATAAACCGGGCGAATTCCGTTGCAACCGAATCAGACAACGCAGGACTGTCGGTCCGATAATTTTCTCGTCTTGTGTCTTGTGTACGAATTCTCTCTTGCATGACTGAATATTTTAGTGACCAATTTCCAGGCGGGACTACCGGCGTCCCCCTTTGCGAATTTTTGTTTTACCATACGTGATTCGCTCCTCCGCGATCTGAATCGCCCGGAGCGCTACCTTTTCGCCTTCTAATTCATATAGCACGCGATCGCTCAGGTAAACTGCTAAAAGTTCATCGCGATCTGTGCGGAGAATCCTGGCGAGAGCCAGTACCTGTTCACGGGTTGGCCGCTTTTCACCGCGCTCAATCCTGCTTAAGAGCGAAGGATCAATCGCCAGCTCAGCGGCAACTTCGCGCAGAAGGAAACCTGCCGAAACCCTAAGCGCCCTGATGTGTTCTCCTAATGAGTTCATATTAAATTGTTTGCTGTTAATCAAATAAAGGAATTCTTTATGCCCTTGATAATTTTGTTTTATTTGTCCATTTTTAACATGACCAAAATGGTCAACGAATATGCAGTTTGTTCGCGGAACAAACAAGTCTTTGCTCAATTTTAAAACAATTTTATTATGCGCCTAACCAAGAAAATACTCGGACGCAGAATTACAGTGTTTCGAAAGATGAAGGGTCTTTCACAGGAAGACCTGGCGTATGGCATGGAGTTGTCGCGATCGGCACTCGCCAGGATCGAGACGGGCCATCGGACGATCTCAGCTCTGGAGCTGGATTCAATTGCCCGCATACTGGGATTCCCGCTGGAAGAATTTCTTTCGACAGACGTGGGCGAGGGCGCCGCGTCAGGACTAAACCCAACTGGAAGCGCCTCACCCAATCCGGTAAAATTGCGAACGGTTTTGTTATACCTGCTCGAACACTGTGCGGGAAAACCGAACGTCGGTGAAACGGTCCTCTACAAAATGCTTTACTTTCTTGACTTCAACTACTACGAACGCTATCAGGAATACCTGACTGGGATGAAATACAGGAAATTGCCGTACGGCCCGGTTCCTCTTTTTATCGACCAGTTTATCAACGGCTTAATCGAAATGAAGGATGTACAGCGCATAAAATGTCGCTATCAGGGTTTTCTGCAAACACGATATCTTCCGCTGGGACGGCCGGATATGGCGCTCCTCATGCCGCGCGAAAAAGACATCATTGACAGCGTAATTACTGAATTTGCAGATATGTCGGCCACCGGAATCAGCGACTGGTCGCACCGCGATGTCCCGTGGGCGCGGTCGATAATGGGCCAGGAAATCGACTACACCCTTGCCCTTTGCCGTCAACCGCCCTATTCGGTTGGCCGCGCGGCGCCAGAGCCCGACAGTGATCTAAATAGTGACCTTAATATAGAGTGAATCACATTGACCCGCCCTGAAACCAATGCTCAGGAATTTTTGAGTGCGATTGCTGGTACCGGACTATGTGTTTTCAATAGTCGTGTCACTTAGTGATCATAAACGAGATAGCGAAACATTCAGGGCCGGCTCAGACATTAGTTGGTCTTCTTCATATGACTTGGTTAATGGTGTCTCCGGTTCCTGTCTGTTTGCTACCAATCCTGACCAACAAAATATGAGTCAAGGTGAAACGGTGCGAAAACTGATTGATCGCATGGAAGACCTCGTACAGATCCTATCTGAGCGGCAGGATCTGCATGTTCACCAGCGTGTAGATCAGTTTTACTATATGCAAAAAGTTGAGGAGCTTAGAATGCTACTTCATCAATTCGAGGCTCTTAGTAGAAACATGGAAAATCTGATGGCGCGAATACACATGGCATACGGCGTATGCGCTTCTCGATGGTGCACAGATGTCCGCTGGCTAAACAGATACACATTACAGCTGCGATCGAAGCCCATTCTCTGAACCAGGATCCGGTGGACCTGTATCCTGTAAGTCTCAGAAAGACTAAACGGAGGCGCGCTTGCGGGTCGATCGAGGTCTCATATTCAATGGAGATAAATCAACGGCAATCTTCTCCCACCAGATTGTATCGTTTTCTGCCCTGGTCAATGAACTTCACGTTGAGTGAGTGCTCAATTGAGGACAGGACGGGTAACTCATCTTCAACCTTGAGAACAACGGCCGAATACCGGCAGTCTAGTATGCGGGGATTACTGACTTCTATTTCAATTCTGTAAGTTTTTTCAAGGACTTTTATGACCTCGCTCATTCGTGTTCCCTCAAATTGAATTTGCCGAACGGGTGCAAACCACGTGTTCATCAACAGAGCGACCAGGGCCAACACCGTGAGTGCCAGTAGCAGGGTTGAAGAAATCGTGCGCATACGCTGCCTTTTTTCTAAATGCGCTTTCATTCGCGTTTTCAATTTCAAGAAGCCAGCCTTGTCTTCCAGATGATTGTGGTCCTGGGTATTCAGACTGTCCCAGAGAAGCCTAATGTCGTCATATTCCCGCTGGTTTTCCTCACTCTCCAATATCCAGTGATCCAACGCTGCCCGTTCCTCTGCAGTGGCCTCGTCCGACAGAACTTTATAGATGAGCGCGACTCGATTCATTGCTTTGTTCTTATGTTTTTTATTCTATAACCGTTGTTGATTGCTTTAGCTACTATCAAAATGTTTTGTTGAATCTCTTATGTAGCTCTTTGCGAAGTCGTTTCCGGGCGCTTGTGAGGCTTCGTTCCACGGCTTTAATTCCAACACCAAGACGTGCGGAGATCTGCGGATTGGTCAACTCTTCGTCCAGCTTGAGTGCAAGACATTCGCGCTCCCGTGGAGGAAATCGCCCGATTACGTCTCGTATCTCGCGCGTTAGCTCGACTTCTATAATGTGCGATTCCACTGATCCTTCGGAGCGATTGAGGCCTCCTGCCCACTTTATTTTCTTTTTGCTGAGAAGGATCTGATTCTTATAGTAGGTCATGGATTTATTTCTTACAATCCGTACGAGATAGTGCTCGATGGAACGCTGATGATGTTCATCGAGTTTGCTTGCATTGGCCCAGACGTGCGAAAAGGCTTCCTGAACGACGTCCTTGGCGGCGTCTTCATCGTGCGTCAGGCGAAATGCGATTTTCAAAAGGCCCCGGTGGTACTGGAGCCAAAGTATTTTGATCGCTTCTCCGGGAACGGAACGAAGCAATCTTCTTATTTCACGATTATCGAGAGGGTCTTGCATCACTATGACTTTAGGAAGAGTCCGGGTATGCCCGGGTACCGCTGGCCACGGATTGGCAATTATGCACTGTAAGAAACCGGCAAGGAGCCGATATTCTGAATGCAAAATCGCGTTCCCTGAATTTAACGGTTGCACGCGATATATGAAATAAGGCACCGCCCTTAAGGGCCGAATATATTCATCAGCGCGACGGTAAATGCTTAAGCAAACCAGCGTTGAACGGCCGGGAACACCCTAAATTTTGCATATGCCGCAGGCTGCCCGCGGAATTGTCGCGATAGCACCCCTCGACGAATGGGTATGCAAGCGATATTTGTCATGTAAACGAAAAGCAATATCATTCACGCAAAAACGACTATGTTATGACAAACGCAAATTCAATCAATGTATCAGGAAACGCAACAGCACCTGCGATCTCAGGCGGAAGACTTTGGACTTCACGCATCATGAGCGGACTTGTGATTCTGTTTATGCTCGCCGATAGCATTTTCAAGTTTATTCAACCAGCTGAGGTCGTCGATGGAACGATCGCGCTCGGTTATGGCGCGCATCACATCGCGGTTATCGGCACGCTCGGTCTTATATCAATACTCCTTTACACATGGCCGAGGACCGCGGTGCTGGGTGCGATCCTGCTGACGGGCTATTTTGGCGGGGCAATCGCAACGCACCTCCGGCTCGACAACCCGCTCTTTTCCCACATCTTGTTTCCGGTTTACCTGGGCATTCTCGCATGGGGCGGACTGTGGCTTCGTGATGAACGGGTGAGGAAAATGTTTGGGATGGGCTAGACGTCCGGGAGGTGTCCGCCGAAGATGGAGAGTGGGGCAGACAGAAATAGTCAGGCTGACCCTCGCTTCATCGGGAAATCGTCCAGTGTTGTTGTCATAACCTGCAAATTGCTGTGCACTTAGAACTGCATTTGTTAACTTCAAGGAACTAAACGGACATCAATGGCAACAATCACTCTTAGCGTTAACGGCAAGAAGCACACCGTAGATGTGGATCCGAAAACACCGGTGTTGTGGGTGCTCCGGGATCATCTCGACCTGGTCGGCACCAAGTTTGGTTGTGGGATGGCCCAATGCGGCGCTTGTACAATCCACCTGGATGGCAATGCAACACGGTCCTGCACCTTACCTGTGTCATCCGTAGGAGACAAAGAAATTGTTACGATCGAAGGACTGTCACCGGATGGTGATCATCCGGTACAAAGGGCCTGGTTGGAGCATGACGTCGCCCAATGCGGATATTGCCAGGCCGGACAGATCATGACTGCCGCGGCTCTTCTGAATCGGACGCCGAATCCGACTGATGAAGAGATCGGGAATGCGATGAATGGCAATCTTTGCCGTTGCGCCACTTACTTACGGATCAAAGCTGCGATCAAAACCGCTGCTAACGCTTAATCAACAAAACTTTCCAACCAATGCGACAAGTAAAGACAGCGATCAATAGACGGTCATTCCTGAAGGTTTCTGCAATGGCAGGTGGAGGTCTCATGCTTAGCTTCAGTTGGCTGGCCGGATGCAAGCCAGGCGACGAAGAATTGCTGACGATGCCCGACGAGTGGTTCGAGCTGAACAATTATATCAAGATTGGAAACAACGGTGTCGTTACACTCATGTCGCCGAATCCTGAATTTGGATCGAATGTCAAAACATCTATGCCGATGATTCTTGCTGAGGAACTGGACGTGGACTGGAAGGACGTCATCGTTGAGCAGGCAGACTTTTATCCCGAGCGATTCGACCGTCAATTCACTGGAGGAAGTCAGGGCATCAGGCTTGGCTGGAAGCCTCTGCGGACGGCGGGTGCCACTGCTCGCAGAATGTTGAGGGATGCCGCTGCCAAACAATGGAATGTACCTTCCAGCGAAGTGACGACAGAGGCGGGAATACTTCATCACAAGGATTCTGGCAGAAAAGCGGGTTATGGTGAGATGGCTTCGATCGCCGCGGCGATGCCAGTCCCCGCAGAAGTTTCAACTAAGGACGTTGCTGACTTTCGGATTATCGGCACCTCGAAGAAGAATGTCGAAGGAAAGAATATTGTGACTGGCAAGCCACTTTTTGCGATTGATCATAAAGAGGATGGCATGCTGATCGCGATGACGGTACATCCGCCGTTTGGAATGACTGTGAAATCCGTTGACGACTCTGCATCGCGGGCAATGCCCGGTATCCAGGACATATTTACGATCAAAACGCTCCCGGAAGATTATGAACGCAGCGCTTTTGACACAACCAGTTTTCTTGAACTCGTGGTGGTCGTTGGAAACACCACATGGGAAGTGATGAATGCGAAAAAGGTTTTGAAAATTGAGTGGCAGCCGGCGCCGGAATACACAACAACAACGCAAACGTTTTGGGGCGAAAAGGTAGCAGTAGTGATGCCTGGAGGGACCGAAGGCACGGATGAGCATAGACGGCAAATGGAGAACGCCAGTAAGGGCAGGGCAGAAATTTTGAGAAAGGACGGAAATCCCGAGGCGGCGTTTAAGTCAGCTGCAAAGATTCTTGAGAGAACGTATACGGCTCCTTTTCTTGCGCACAACACCATGGAGCCGGTGAATTGCTTTGCCAACGTAACCGAAGAAAGGGCTGAGTTTTATGGTCCGATTCAGGCGCCCGAGTTTATCACACGCACACTCGCCGCGCGGCTGGGTATGCCCCGGGAAAAAATACACATCAAGCTTGCGCGTATGGGAGGTGGCTTTGGTCAACGCGCTTATGGTCACCATTTCGTGGAGGCTGGCGTCATCTCGCAAAAGATCAAAGCACCGGTTAAGCTCGTCTACTCACGCGAGGATGATATGACGTACGGCATCTATCGGCCTACGTATACGGCAACATACCGTGCAGCCCTCGACAAGGATAATAATCTTATCGCGTTTCATGTGCGCGGTGGTGGCATTCCCGAACACGCGGTACACGCAAATCGATTTCCGGCGGGAGCGGTTGACAACTATCTGGCGGAGGGATGGGCTTTACCATCCAACATCACCATCGGAGCATTTCGGGCTCCGCGATCGAACTTTATCGCAGGTGCAGAGCAGTCGTTCCTGGACGAGCTCGCAGAGCTGGCGGGCAAGGACCCGATTGACTTCAGGCTTGAACTATTCGAGCGCGCGAAGAATAATCCTGTGGGCAAGGAGAACGACTACGACGCTGACCGATACGCTGGCGTCCTAAGGCTTGTAAGAGAAAAGTCCGACTGGCAACAGCCGCGCCCGAATGTCAGCCGCGGAGTCTCCGCGTACTATTGCCACAACAGCTACGTTGCCGAGGTCGTCGACTTGCGATTGGATGGAAACAATCCCGTGATCGAGAGCGTATATGCTGCCGTTGACTGCGGCATTGTTGTCAATCCGGATTCTGCCAGAAATATGGGTGAAGGTGGAATCATCGATGGCATCGGAAACGCGTTGTTCGGCGAGATGACTTTCACGGATGGTGTGCCGGACAAGAATAATTTTCACCAGTATCGCATGATCCGACAGAAGGAAGCACCCAAGTCGGTGGAAGTTCACTTCGTCAAGAATGAAGTGGATCCTACGGGCCTTGGTGAGCCACTCTTTCCTCCTGTGTTTGCCGCGGTTGCAAATGCTTTGTATCGCGCAACGGGTAAAAGGTTTTATGACCAGCCGTTTGCTAAGCAGATAGAGACAAGCCCGGCGAGGATGTAGTAAAATTCTTTTTCCCTGCCTCCGCGTGTTCACTGGTCATTGACAGCATGACTTTGTTTGTGAGGGAGTCTGCTATCGACTCCCTCACTTATGACTCGCCGGCTCTTGCTGTTTTTTCATTTTTTCTGCAAGCTGTTCGTCCGGTGTCACGTTGGCCATCGCCACTTGCACTTTGTTCTTTAACCCGGATACAATCATATCGTCGCCCTTCATTAGCGCCTTATAACCGTCTTTCGCGACGTCTTCTGCCGGCGACAACTTATCCTCTTGCACGAGCTTCGATTCCATCATGTCGGCTTTCCTGAAGAAGTCGGTGTCAGTAGCGCCCGGCAGTAATGCGGTAATGGTGACGCCCGAATCTTGTATTTCATTTCTGATTGCCTCCGTAAAAGACTGGACAAATGCTTTGGTCCCGTGGTAGACAGATTGCCAGGGGCCAGGCGCCTTACTAGCGATCGAAGATAGATTCATGATCTTTCCATCGCCCCGTGCTACCATGTCCTTGAGGAATAGTTTTGTCAGTATGACCAGGCTGCAAATGTTCAGGTCGATGATGTTGAGCTCTTTTCGAATATCGGTATCCAGAAACTTGCCATAGGCTCCGTGCCCGGCGTCGTTGATGAGAACATCGATCTGAATGTTTTTTGAAACCAGTTCATTATATAAAGCGAATGCATTCTCGCGGTCAAACAGATCTTTGGCGACGGTCAGTACGTTCACGTGATACCTTTCCCGAATTTCGCCTGCCACGCGCTGAAGATCGCTTTCAGTTCTCGCAGCGATAACGATATTATAGCCGTCATTTGCGAGTAGTTTTACGAGTTCATATCCGATGCCGCTGGTTCCCCCTGTTACCAGCGCATATTGTTGATTTGTATTTGCCATAAGTCGTTTTTGACAAAACCCTTCGAAAAAGATATGCCTTCAGATGGCGATCGAAAAATGGGGCATCAGATGTACCTTTTTGTGGCGCTTCAATTCATCTTGAGGGCGGTTCATTTTTGCACAGTTCAAGAATTTATGTCGGCCTCAGCTTATTGCCCAAGGGGTGTGCGCATCACTGCCGCTGCGTTATCCTCAGGATCGGAAGAGCGTCGTCCTCGCGTGAATCTGTTTTGAAGATTTTGATCGTCGCGTTCCATAGATGCTTGAGATTAGCTTTTACTCGCTTTCTTTTTTACCGGGCGCCGGAAAAGCTCGCGCAGCTTGTTCTTTGATTTTTCAAGCGTGTTCCTTTTTCGTACCGAAAGATTTTTGCCAGCCCTATTGATATAAAAGTTCAGCATCGACATAGCGGACTGGAAGGGTGTGCCCTTTCTTCGTTTACTCTTCTCAGCGGATCTCTTGAGCGATTTTGCGATTTTTTCGGGGCTTCCCGACGTGAAGATTTGTGATTCGAGGTCAAGCGCATCACTCCTCTGCATTACCCGCGCCGACCATTTGCGCTTGGGAGCTGTCTTAGAATGTCGCTTCCTTTTTGTTGCAGGTTTTGTCGCCATAAAACTCGCGTATTGGTACCTGGACGGGAACTCATTGCACTGAGGATAAATTTCATGCCTTCCGTTTCCTCGATGCTGAACTTCACCGCTCACGATGAGGGCTCACTTTTTGTTTGGCGGAGCATTCTAACCGACATAACACCCAATACGATGATAACGACTAAAATTGCAACCCACACGAACAGGCGCGTGGTGAAGATAGTTGCTTGTTCGGACCCGGCGAGCGATCCTATGGCTTGGACTTCGCCTGGTTGGATCTCCTTCACATCTTGCGGAATACTATCCTGAAACAATCGCAGGTCGTAGACCGGCGTGGGCATTTCTTCACCGCCGAACTTCAAAGTGTAAGAATCTCCCTTTTTCAACCAGGCCACGAGATACCGGCTGACCTGGTAGATTTTTAAATCACTGATGACCAGTGGCGGATTGTCGCCGTTGATAACTTCCAGCAATAAGTTGTCAGTTTTTGTCGTCGGAAAGTGCTGCGTCCTCTCGTGCCTGGAATTGATTTGAAAGTTAGCAATGAACTCGCGGCGATGCTTTCTGCGACGTCTTTCGCCCGAGGCGGGCCGCACCGCATATAGTGAAGCGGTTCGCTGATACAACGGTGCGCCCGATGCTTCCCAGTTTATCCGGTCTATCAGATACATGGTATCAAGTGTAATCCGGATATACGATTTCTTATGACCTGAATCATCTTCCTGCGCTACTGCTTTGACGGGCACGGGCTCGTACCGGAATGCCTGCTGAGTATTTTTGTAGAATCCGGCCTGCACAATGTTCAGGGGCCCTCCCGTGGCATCGTTGATCCAGATCTTATAATAGGTGTATTCGCTGGACGGGAAATCGATGATCTTCACCTCCGCTGTTCCCCTGTCGTTGTCGATATCACCGAGCGCGAATTTGTCCTTCAGTGCATACCACGTTAATTTGTCGTCGCTGCCGTATAACGCGGCCTCTTTCGAGATGGCGGCGTTGCGGATCAACAGGCTAATATTATTTATCGTGATATTGGAATCGTTTCGAAGAACCAGCACGGTGCATGAGTCCGGGATGATCGCTTGCTCTTCGATGACATACGGAACAAATTCAGTGGCCGCCGGAATGGTTCGATCCTCTCTTAACAGAAACGGAATCTGGACGCCGTTTTCATTTACAATGCGCATGTTGGAGAATGAAACGTTGGAGTATGACGTGACACCCGGTGGGAGCGCGATCCGGTAAAAGGCATCCTCTTCTACTGTTGGCAAAGCCGACTTCGCGACGAACTCCTGGCCCTGACTGTGACCGGTCATCCCAAGTACAATGGCAAGTGTTAACGCAATTTTTATGCAAGTTGTCATTCGGAGGGCTGGTTATCGTCAAGCAGGAGTTTTTTCAATCGCTGGTACAGGAAGGATACAACGAGCAAAAGAATACCGAGTGAAATGAATGCGGCGATCTTACCGCCCTCTGAGATATCCCGTAAATCAATCAGGAACAGCTTGAGAAAGGTTATGAGAAGCAGGACAAGGGAAATAATGCGCAACATTTTAATCCTTTTGTTCAACCCAATGGCGATGAGCAGAAATGATGCAACTCCCCAGAGGATGGGATATCCTATTTTGTGATTTTGTGAGATCACGTCGCCGGCAGATTCGCTTGATGTGTAGGCCATCAGCAGTACGGTGTGATCCAGTTCCGCGCTGGCGAGGAATACAAAAAGAAAAATGAAGATCCACCAATGTGCACTCTTGATCGTTTCAACAAATTGCCTGTTTGCATTGATCACCTGTAAGCTGAAGCAGATTGAGACGATCAACAACCCCACGAGGGGATAGTGAAAGAGGAAACCTGCGATTCCTGACGTGGTTTCCAGGTATTCATTACGGGCCGTTACAACCGCGCCGTGATAGTAAAATAGATAGGCGCCCATAGCAAATAATCCGAAAAGCGGCATCGCGTCTTTGAGTTGTGCGTTAAGGGTCAGTTTCTTGCTCGCCAGCAAGAGAGACGCTATGAACAGCATATTGTACGATCCGATGATGACGGTTTGTGTTGCAACAGAATCAACGTAATAAATGATCTGGTATCGCAGCTCAAGCAGGTTGACCAGGTAGAGTATTGCACAAAATCCTATTGTGATTGCCGTTTTGTACTCAGCTCCCGCCAGGAACGCTCCTTCCTTTTCGCTTCGCAGCAGTCGCCATGTCAGCACCACCGACGCCAGCGCCACGATTCCCGTAACATAGCCTTTGTTAAGGAAAATCGTGAGGTGACGGCTATAGTCGAGTTGTCCATAAATATTTTTCCAATCCAGGGCGAGGCTGATTACCATGAGGGCCATGACAATGACGGAAGCGATCGACATGAGTTTGATTCCGGATTTTTGCCAAAGCCAGAGAAGGATAACCGTTTCCGCCGCCCAGAAAAGGGTGATGTAGTTTCCTTCGAGTTGAATGGGCGCTGCGAGACTGATGAACGTTAACACCAGGCCGATGAGCATGAACACCAGCTTGCGGTCCGCGCGATCATTCTTGTACAGCGTGTACGCGAATGCGAAGTTGAAAACCGCCAGCACGGCTGTGAAGAGGCCCTTGAAGTCTTCGCCCGTGTTATTATTCAAAATAAACATGCCGGCTGAGAAGTAGAGGAACGTGTTGCTCAGCAACATAATAATTTCCGTCGCCTCGAAGGCTGTTTTGAGCTTGAGGTTATTTATGATGTTCATTACGAAGAACACCAAGTAGAAAATGGTGGCGAAGACAAGACCGCCGATAATCATGGATGTGTTGTCAGTCGGAAACCGCGTCGATACCCAGGCACCAAAGATAATGATCGTGAAAACATAACAGACAATATTGACAATCCGCCATTTCTTGAAGTAAGCCAGGACTAGCATGCCTGCATTGAGAATGAGCATGTAGGCAAACAACACTATGTAATTCCCATCACCGGTGCTTACCATGAACGGTGCTCCAAACCCACCGAGTATTGCGAGTACCGCGAGCTCGATTCTGTTGTAGCCCAAGGATAGCAGGATCGTGAACCCTGTGATGATCACCATAAGCGCAAATGCGGCTGTCTGCGAAAAGATCCGGTATTCGTGAAACGCTATGGCGATCGTGAAATAGAGCACGGCGATACCTCCGCCCACTAACACAGAGCTGAACGCCGTAAATGTCTTTCGAAGTCGATGTGCGAGAGCAAGCAAGATCCCGCCGGAAAGAATTCCGATGAATACGCGGCCAATCTCGTTGATCCATTCCTGATCGATAGCGAACTTCACAAAGAAGCCGATCCCTACGACAAGAACGGCGATGCCGATCTTGTTTGCGAGATTTTCGCCTATGAATTTTTCAAGGTCGGGATTGCGTTCGAAAAAGCCGGGCTTCACTTGACGAGCGACGGGCTGTCGTGTGTTCGCGCGTGTCACGCCTTCGGCGCTCTGTGGTGCCAGCGCCGGCGCAGGTTGTTCTCTTATCACCTCCTTTGGAGGTTGCGGAACGGTTGGCACCGTTTCCTTCCTGACAACCTCCTCGGGTTCTTTCTTTTCATCTCGAATGGGGGACGCCGCCGCAGGTTGAGTCGGTTCGCGGGTAAGAGCGGGTTTGTCCGTTTTCTTTTGCTCAAGCCTGACCTCGCTCAGAAGCCGCTGCAACTCATTTAACTTTCGGTCCAGGCTTTGTAATTCATGCGTGGTGTTGTTCTTAATCGACAACACGAGAATCAAAACAACCACGAGCAGGAGTAGCAGGAGAAATTCCATGTAGGGTATTCTTGGTCAATCGAAGTGTATGACGTATCCATAAATTTACGCTTTTTCTCCGATATGGATTTACGGAAAACAAGGTTACATTGGCAGGTACATGTTGCAGGAACGGAGCGCGCTTCGAATTTTCTTTCGCCCTTTCAGGGCTCTCATTCGTACGCATTTTAACCCAGGGCTCCTCGCTGGCGCTCGTCACCCTGGGCTAGGATTTTACGCCCTTTCAGGGCTTGGCGTTGAATGTCAGTTCGCCAAAATGTTCAAGTGCGTACAAACTTTGGAGTCGAGACCAACGATTTTAGCACAGCATTGTCAACTGCCAAATTGCCAAATTGTCAACTGATTTCAAGAGCGCACAAACTTTGGAGTCCAGACTAACGATTTTAGCACAGCATTGTCAACTGCCAAATTGCCAAATTGTCAACTGATTTCAAGTGCGTACAAACTTTGGAGTCCAGACCAACGATTTTAGCACAGCATTGTCAACTGTCAAATTGCCGAATTGTCAACTGATTTCACTTGCCTTCTCCGCCGTAGTCAAGAAAGATTCTCTTCAGGTCTTTCTCGTCGACGCGCACGTTGCGCTCATGGGCATCCAGTTCCAGCAAAACAATCCTGGGATCGCTCATCGTGGCGCGAAGTTTCTCGATGTCTTTATCGAATTCGGGATTTCGGCGGATAGACTTCAACGCATACTTGCGGGCAAATTCATCACCACCCGACTGTATTTTATTCCGGATATCGATGCTGATCCGAATGTTGTCCATGATGCGCTCCTTCGACCGCCCGATCACCTCGGTCGCTTCGAGCGTTCCCAGCGTCAACACGGTTGTACCACCCACGCCGGAGACGATCTTTGACTGGTCCGGTTGATCGATGACGACTGGCGATAGGCCGGTTACTGCGCCGAGCGACGCGTTGACGATCGACCTGTTCTGCTTGCCTTTTCGCGCCCGCTTGTATTCCTTGTTGAGTGCCTTTTGATTTTCATCCAGAAGTTTGATCAGGCGTCCTGCTTCTAGCAGATAGTTCTTGTATTTGCCATACAATTGCGCATCTTTTTTGATCAGGTTTTCCGCGTCGGTAACTTTGATACGCGCCATGCGCTGTGTACGGTTATTGGATTTATCCAGGACGAAAAAAACAATTTCCGTTAGGATTGATCCATTGACCTCCTCAACATAATCGTAACCCGGCGACCATGTAAACTCGTACTGCAGGTTTGTGTTGCTCGTTAACGCACTGGCAGGAACACGTTTGTCGTTGGAAACGAACCCTGCCGTGCTGACATCGTCGTCTCCGTTCGGATCTGAGATGTATATCTTCAGATTCAGTGTTTCGTCTTCTTTGATGGAATACAGGGAGTCTCCAGGCATTGCCGGAACCAGCTGTATTTCCGGTGGAAGGTCCTGCTGCGTCGGAGCGACCTTCAATCTGCCGATAGTTTCGGCTTTCTCAGGCTGATCCTGAACAATAAACTCAACGACCAGCGGCTCTTTGCGCAGCGCGATGAACTGGCTGCGCGAAGGATTCCAGCTGAACTGCCCTTGAGAAGAAAGTATAGCACCCTCCGGCATCTTGTCGAGAATGGACTTGAACACCAGCGGATCACCGTCGGGATCATGAACAAACTCCGGCGGAAACTGATAGGTGTTGCTGTTCGATTGTTTTACATAGAACACCGGCACCTCTTCAACAACGGGTGGTCTATTGACATGACTGACGACAAAGGTTACGGATTCACGGATCCGCTGGTTGCCGGGAAGGCCCGGCCAGTTCGCCTCAATAATGACCGTGAAATCCTTCATGCGGGTTACGCGATCGACCAGGTCATACGATGGCTGCCAATAAAAATTTCCGAGGGAATCGAATGTAATTTGCAGATCTTCGGCGCCATCAATGGAAAAGAATGCCGGATCAGGGTCGGTTGTCTTTACCTGGAAGGAAAGTACCTGGTTTTCCTTGATGATGTTCCAGCCCGTGGAATCCGGTAAGATCAACCGGGCTGTACTGTGGTTCGGAGCAGTATCACCCTGCTGCGCAAAAGATGCCAGACTCGAGCTGAGAAGAAAAAAAACGAATAGCCTGCACTTCACTATTTTCATCAGATATGTTTGGTAAACGACCGTAAATTTAGCAGAATCGCAGCTTGAACCGAGATGGCACGTATTAAAAAGACGCAATCTGCCGACAATTTCTTCACGGATGTCCACGAAGTCGCAAAACTTATTCCAAAAGGACGGGTAACGAGCTACGGTGCGATTGCGAACTACCTCGGCGTAAAATCAAGTGCGAGGATGGTAGGGTGGGCAATGCACGGCTGCCCAAAGGGAGTACCCGCTCACCGGGTGGTGAACAGCACCGGACTACTTACCGGTAAACATCATTTCAAACCGCCCTCATCCATGCAGAAGGCACTTGAGAAGGAGGGGGTACGGGTGAAAAACGACCAGGTTCAAAACTTCCGCGAAATTTTCTGGGATCCTTCGAAAGAATTGTAACGGCCGCTCCAAATTCCCGCAATGGAATTCAGACTTCCCGGTACGGGAAAAAACGTTGGAAGCATCCGAACACCAAGCGACGGTACGAGATATTTTTCACTGCTTTTGGGCGGGAAAACGGCTTTCCTTCCGCCTTAACTCTTCATTCTGCATTCCGGCATACAATGTGCCCTACAACCCGAGCATGGTTAAGGGTTGAAAGGAAGAGGGGTTGGTTTTAGTCTGGTTTGGGCCATCCGTCAGGATGGCCTTTTTTTGTTCCGCAAAATGTGAATTCCTTGGAACTTTGCTCGCGCCTACAGCCTTCCGACCCTTTCACCTCGTTTGCTGATCAAGGCCAGACCTGCAAAGGTGAACAAGCCATTGATGAGCAACACCTCGAGGCCGAGTCTGTAGCCGTTGAACAGGATCGGCGAAAAGATGCTCAGGACATAACAAAGCACGGGTGAAAGGAGGCAGACAATCGGAACCAGTTTGTCTTTTACCTGAAGCTTTGTAAAGATGCCAAAGGAGAACAGGCCTAACAGCGGACCGTACGTATAGGTAGCGATCCCGAGAACAGCATCAATTACACTTCTTTCATTGATCTTCCGGAAGATAACGATGATGATGAGGAACAGGAGCGAAAATCCCAAATGCACGAGAAACTTCTGGCGATTCTTCACATGCTCAGGCTTGTCCCTGAAATTGAGGAAGTCGATACAAAACGAGGTCGTTAGTCCTGCGAGAGCTGAGTCGGCACTTGCATAAGATGATGCAGTGATTCCGAGTAAGAAGAATATGCCGACGACCAGGCTGAATTCGTTCAGCGCCAGCATGGGAAAGAGATCATCGGTGGAAGCTGGTATCGGAAAATTGTTTTGATCACTGTACAGGAACAGCAACGCGCCGAGCGTGAGGAACAATAGATTTACGATCACGAGGATGATGCTGAACCAGAACATATTTTTCTGCGCGTCTCCAAGTGTTTTGCACGTCAGATTTTTTTGCATGATCTCCTGGTCCATTCCCGTCATGGTTATGGTGATCAGCGCACCTCCAATAAATTGCTTCCAGAAAAACATCGGCGAGTTGGCATCGTCGAGATAAAACATCTTTGAATATTTGCTCTCCTGGATGGCGTCGATCATCGCAGGAAACGACATGCCCAGATCGTCGGAGATCTGCCACACCGCGACGCACACCGCGGTGACGAGAAAAAACGTCTGGAACGCGTCCGTGTATACGATCGTCTTGATGCCACCTTTGATGGTATACAACCAAATCAGGACAAGAGTTGTAGCGACAGTAACGAAGAAGGGTACGCCCCAGGCGTCAAATAGAAAAAGCTGCAGTACAGCGGCGGCAAGATAAAGCCTCAGGGCCGAGCCGAGCGTGCGGGATATCAGGAAGAAAAACGCTCCCGTCTTGTAAGACCAGAAATTGAATCTCTTTTCGAAGTATGTGTAAATGGAAATCAGGTTCAGGCGGTAGTACAGCGGCATGAGAACACCGATGATCACCCAGTAGCCCAGCAGATAACCCAACACGACCTGGAAGTATCCAAAGCCTACCGCTCCTACGTTTCCCGGAACGCTGATGAACGTTACGCCTGAAAGCGATGAACCGATCATGCCAAAGGCTACCAGGTACCAGGGTGACTGCCGGTTGGCGGTGAAGAATGTGGTTGTGTCCGCTCCTCGTGAAGTGATAAACGAGATCAGAATAAGTACCGCAAAGTAGCCTACCAGAATGGAAACGACGAGGATGGGTGTCATGCGCTCAAAAAAGTGTGTATCGGCGGTAAATAAGGTGCCAATCAAAAAGGAAATGCGTATAAATCCAAATCAAAAGGCTCGGGGAGGTAAAAATGGCTGGAAATCGTTAACTGTTTTCCGAACTTTATAACCCTCAAAATGTTTAACTTTGTGCCAAATCATCATAGCCTATGGAACCTTTGCATAAGCCGGAAGTGCTCGTTGATGTCATGGAGGCGGTGGAGACAACCGACCTTATGGACCTCGTGGTGTTCAATGATGATGTGAATACATTCGATCATGTTATTACAACACTCATAAGGGTCTGCCAGCATACGCCCGAACAGGCTGAACAATGCACGTTTCTCATTCATCATAAGGGGAAGTGTACTGTAAAGTCGGGCGCCTTCGAATATTTGCGTCCTTTTCGCGAAGCGATTTGCGAAGCCGGTATTGACGCGCGTATTCTGTAGCGGAAATAAAGAACAGACGTGGACTTCCCTTCCAAACTTATTGAAGAGGCCGTTAATCAGATCTCGAAGCTTCCCGGCATCGGAAAAAAGACGGCACTGCGACTCGTACTGCACCTGATAAAGGATCGGCCGGAAAATACGTTTGCACTCACGGAGGCGCTGAACAAATTGCGGTCGCAGATCCGGTATTGTCAGCATTGCAACAATATTTCCGACGCCGATATCTGCCCCATATGCACCAGCCACAAGCGGGAGCGCTCTTTGGTATGCGTGGTGGAAGACAGCCGGGATGTCATGGCCATAGAAAACACCGCGCAGTACTCGGGACTCTATCACGTCCTGGGTGGGGTGATCTCCCCCATCAACGGAATTGGTCCCGCAGATCTGAAGATCGAGTCGCTCATCTCGCGACTGAACAACGGTGAATCACCCGTCAAAGAAGTAATCCTCGCGCTGAGTCCGACGATGGAAGGTGATACCACCGCCTTCTACATCAACAAACGGATCAAGGACCTGCCTGTCAGGATCACCGTTATCGCGCGGGGCGTCCCCGTTGGCGGCGATCTCGAGTACGCGGACGAGATTACACTCGGAAGAAGTATCCTCGGAAGAACTCTCTTCAGCTAATATCCCCGGCGGTTCAGTATTCAGATCCGTCCTTCCAAATTTTAAATAAAGGCGTCATAATTTCCTTTAATATTCTTTTCTTTGCGGCGCATATCAAAAACGTCCACATGAATCAGCTATCGGATCGCATTAACGCCATTCAGGAATCTGCAACCCTGGCAATGGCGGCCAAAGCTCGCGAGTTTAAAAACAAGGGAATCGACGTCATCGGCCTCAGCCTGGGCGAGCCGGACTTCAAGACACCCCTTCATATCTGCGAGGCCGCCAAGAAAGCGATTGATGAAGGCAAGTATTTCGCCTACCCCCCGGTGGCTGGTTACGCCGACCTGCGCGAGGCCCTTGCGGCCAAATACCAGAAGGAAAATAACGTCCCTTACAAGGCGGAAAATATCGTCGTATCCAACGGCGCCAAGCAGTCTATTGCCAACGCGATGCTCGCATTGCTCAATCCTGGCGACGAGGTGATCGTCTTTTCCCCGTACTGGGTTAGTTACGACGCGCTCGTCCGGCTAACGGAAGCCGTTCCGGTGACGGTAAAAGGCGGGATAGAAAATGACTTCAAGGTTACCGCAGAGCAGTTGGAAAAAGCTGTAACGCCTAAGACGAAAGCTATTATTTTCTCTTCGCCATGTAATCCGACCGGGACAGTCTTCTCGCGGAAGGAACTTGAGGCCATAGCAAAGGTGGTAGTCAAGCATAACCTGATCGCGATTGCCGATGAGATCTATGAGCACATCAACTTCACGGGTGAACAGGTTAGCATTGCAAGTTTCCCCGGGATGTTTGAGCGGACAATTACCGTCAACGGGTTTGCAAAAGGGTTTGCCATGACAGGCTGGCGTGTGGGCTACATCGCGGCGCCCAAATGGATTGCTGACGGATGCAACAAGGTGCAGGGGCAGATCACTTCTGCCAATTGCTCAATTGCGCAGCGAGCGGCCCTGGCCGCAATAACCGGTGACATCACTCCGACAAATAAAATGGTGGAAGAGTACCGCCAACGCCGCGAGGTGGTCTACGCACTTCTCAAAGAAATTCCAGGCATAAAATCCAACTATCCGCAGGGCGCATTTTACTTCTTCCCGGACGTCAGTGCTTATTACGGTAAATCCGACGGGTCAATGCAGATCAACAATGGCGACGACTTTTGCATGTACATGCTGGAGAAGGCCCACGTCTCTCTCGTGCCTGGCGGAGCCTTCGGCGATGAAAATTGTGTGAGGCTCTCCTACGCAGCGTCGGAAAAAGATCTTCGCGAAGCATTGAAGCGAATGAAAGAAGCGCTGGCAAAGCTTAAGTAATCGGAAACCGTCATCCCACCTACGCTTGCGCTTCGGTGGGCAGGCCTGAGCAGTTAAACCGTCATCCTGAGCCGCGTGAAGGAAGGCGCGTGGCAATGGCGAAGGACCCCCCAACGCGAGCCCGCCCGCCAAACTTGCTCATCACGTTCCAAACTTTTTCAATATCTCTTCGGTCAGATCAAGCCATTGAGGATTTGATTTGCTGATCAGATCATTTTTCCATTTCCGATTTTTCCCCTTGATGTAATGCTCGCGGGCAATCGCCTTGATCACAGACTCGAACGCTTCGTAATAGACGGGCTTGAATACATTGTACTTCGCAGTGAAGGACTTGGGAATTTGTTTGGTCTTATGTTCCCACAATCTGGTCGAGATAGCGTTCGTGACTCCAACATACAACACAGTATCGTGAGCGTTGGTGAGAATATAGACCCAGGCGGATGGAAGCATGAACAAAGTTTGCTGACATTCAGTTGGATCACCAAATTGGACCGTGTACGGTTTTCAGGATTTTCTTTTGTTCTTTCCGTCGTCCAAAGCCGCGGAGGAGGACCCCTTCTTTAAACCGTCATTCCACCTACGCTTGCGCTTCGGTGGGCAGGCCTGAGCCGCGTGAAGGACCCCTTCTTTAAACCGTCATCCTGAGCCGCGGGAGGACCCCTTCTTTAAACCGTCATCCTGAGCCGTGCGAAGGAATGCGGGTAGTAAGG
>JBIQIY010000028.1:0-60859 GCA_044507775.1 Flammeovirgaceae bacterium
ACGTGAGGGGTGAGTTAATGTCGTTTACTTAAGCCTTTTTTGATCACCTCACCTCTGATCCTCTCCTAAAGGAGAGGAAGTTAGCGGAGCTTAAGTGAACGAGATTGATTCCGGACTACGAACCTCCGATAATTGTACACTTTAAATGAGTTATATTTATTAATATGAAGAAAGCATTTATTACCGGGATTACAGGACAGGATGGGGCCTACATGGCCGAATATCTTTTGAGCAAAGGGTATGAGGTTCATGGATTGAAGAGGCGGTCATCGCTATTCAATACCGAGCGGATCGATCACATCTATCAGGATCCGCACGATCGCGGGGCCCGGTTGAAGCTGCACTTCGGGGATCTGACGGATTCGACGAACCTGATCCGGCTCATCCAGGAAATTCAGCCGGACGAGATATACAACCTGGGGGCTATGAGTCATGTGCGCGTGAGCTTTGAGATGCCGGAATACGTCGCCAACACCGACGCCATCGGAACCCTTCGCGTGCTCGAGGCGGTTCGCCTGCTGGGACTGACCGAGAAGACGCGGATCTACCAGGCGTCAACGTCCGAGCTATACGGCAAGGTGCAGGCAGTGCCGCAGTCGGAGTCCACTCCCTTCTACCCGCGCTCGCCGTACGCGGTTGCGAAACTCTACGGCTACTGGATAACGGTCAACTACCGCGAGGCCTACGGGATGTACGCCTGCAATGGTGTGTTATTCAACCACGAGTCGCCGTTGCGTGGCGAGACGTTTGTGTCGCGAAAAATCACCCGCGGCGTCGCGCGACTGGCGTTGGGTCTGCAACAGAAGTTATACATGGGCAATCTCGACTCGAAGCGCGACTGGGGTCACGCCCAGGATTACATCGAGGCGATGCACCTCATCCTCCAGCAGCCCAAAGCGGACGACTACGTAATCGCGACGGGTGTCACCACCTCCGTTCGCGAGTTCATGGTGAGAGCGTTCGCGCATGCCGGCATAACCATCGGCTTCAAGGGCAAGGGCGTCCAGGAGGTCGGCTTTGTTGAACAGGTTGAGCAGCGCGATGATTATACGATCAAGTCCGGAGATGAAGTTGTCTGCATTGACCCGCGGTATTTCCGTCCCACGGAAGTCGACTTGCTGCTCGGCGATCCGTCGAAAGCGAAAAAGATCTTAGGCTGGAAGCCGAAGTATGACGTCAACAGCCTGCTAAAAGAGATGGTCGACTCGGACCTTGAGTTGATGAGGAGGGACCAGCATTTGAAGCAGGGTGGGTTCAGGGTGATGAATTTTCATGAATGATGTTGTGAGTGGTGAGCCTGCCTGCCGGAGGGTTAGCTTGTGCGTCGGAAGGCAGGTGGTGAGTGGTGAGTCAATGTCGTTTACCTAAGCCTTTTTTTCTCCCTCACCTCTGATCCTCTCCTAAAGGAGAGGAAGTCATCGGAGCTTAGTAAACGACATTGAGTGAGACGTGGGGGGAAAGCTTCCTGAAAGTTTTTGAAATATCGTTTTCTGAAATCAAGTCTCACTAAAGCTCAAAGCATCAACCGACGTTGCCGCTTCATTACTTTCAGGAAGTTTGCGCGGAGGCACGCGCGTGAGTGGTGAGTGGTGAGTCAACGTCGTTTACTTAAGCCTTTTTTTCTCCCTCACCTCTGATCCTCTCCTAAAGGAGAGGAAGTCATCGGAGCTTAAGTAAACGACATTGAGTCGTGGGAATGGTGAGTCGCGCGGGGGAAAGCTTCCTGAAAGTTTTTGGAATATCGTTTTCTGTAATCACTTCTTAACTAAAGCCCAGAGCATGAAGCCCTTTCCTACTTTCAGGAAGTTTGCGCGGAGGCACGCGCGTGAATCGTGAGCCCTGCCTGGCCTTTCGCACCGGCCGGTCGTGAGTGTCATCCCCCGCTTCGATGTTGACCGACCTACATTTAGTGCCACCTGCGCTTCAGCGCTGGAATTCCTTTGCGGTCCCCTGTGATGGACTATCAAAACCGGGCAACACCCAAGAACCGCACGCATTGAGTGATGAAGAGGTATTTAATTGCGAGCTTTGCGCCTTTGCGTGAGATTAAGACTCTATGATATTTATCTCTACCCACAACCAGCACCACCCGAGCTTGCGAGGGAATTCCATCATTTCTTACTCACTGGCCGCTTCCCGCGGCAATAAACACGCCCGGAGCCCAATGGGTTGGTATTCAGTCGGGATCCGCTCGCGACTTAGGGGTATCAAACCATGGAAACGGCTGCTGTAGGTACTCAGATCGCGGGAATAATCTCAAAAAGCCATATTTTTCATGCATAAACGAGTAAAGAAACTACTCATTTGCATATTTTTACGCCGTGTTAGAATACCTGATAACCTCTCGAACACGGGTAAAGATGCTGCTCAAGTTCTTTTTGAACAGCCACTCGAAAGCCCATCTCCGCGGTCTTGCGGAGGAATTCGGGGAATCGACTAACGCCATCCGCCATGAGCTCAACAACCTTTCCAAGGCCGGCTACCTGGTTTCCACCGGAAAGGGCAACATCATAGAATACAGCGCCAATACCGAGCATCCGCTTTACCCGGAGCTGAAAAACCTTGTCCACAAGTACATGGGCATCGACAAGATCGTCGACAACATTGTCAAGAAGATGATCTCCAGTCTGGGAAAGCTGGAGATGGCCTTCATCACCGGCGACTATGCAAACGGCAAAGACAGCGGCATTATCGACCTGGTTCTCGTCGGCGAGATCAATTCCAAGAATCTTCACGGCTACGTGGGAAAAGCCGAAGGCCTCATCAACCGCAAGATACGGACGCTTGTATTGAGCTATGATGAGTTCGGCAAGAACCGGAAGAACCTCAGCGCCGATACCGCCATCTGGTTGTGGAGGCGGGAGGAAGCGGAGAACCCTTAAGGGGGATTTGGGATGCATGCTTGCATGTGTCCGAGAACATGTTGTAGACCCTACTCATCCTAAATGGGACTGAGGAGGCGGAGCTGTAAAAATTTAGCTTGCCCGACGAAGCTTGCGGCGGCAGGCGCGTGGCAGCGTAGTCGGGAGGAGGCGGAGCTGTGGAGGGCTGGTTTAGTGCTGGTTTAAATGCAGGTTTAATGCAGGTTAAAATACATGTTTAAAGGCTGGTTTAAATGCACGGGGGAAAGACAGGGTTTTAAGGGAAATGCTGGTTAAAGGGGGGGACCTTTGGAACTTCTTGTGATACATCAACTGAATATTTTATTGTAATTTCGCCGCTTCGTAAACTCAGAAATTCATGAAAGACCGATTTAGAATGAGACTTCTAGCCGAGCGGGATTCCTTGATTAGATATTCGCTTTGGCTTTTTCTCGTCGGGGTGATTTTCAGCTCATGTGTTCCTAATAAAAAGGTTACACTCTTGCAGAAGAATGATGTCAACATTAACGGTCTAGAAAAGGACAGCGTTGTCCGCACCTATGCCCTTGACACCTTTCAATACAGAATCCAGCCTAATGATATTATCTCCGTTAAATTCGAAAGTCTGACGCCGGATGAGTTTAACATTTTTTCGTCAGATGCCACCGTTCAGAATCTTGCCCAGGGAAACGCTTTGCTAATTGGTGAGTTGGTCGATGAGAATGGAGAGATTCCGTTTCCGGTAATCGGAAAAGTCCGGGTAAGTGGCTTGACGGTTTTTCAAATTCAGGAAAAGCTAACAGACCTAGCGAGACAATATGTTGACAGCCCAATTGTAAAAGTCAGGCTGATAAATTACCGAATTACAATTTTAGGAGAAGTAATGCAGGAAGGGACTTACACCTTGACCAATAACAGAGTGAGCATACTTGAAGCCATTGGAATTGGCGGGGGACTTGGGGAACTGGCGGACCGATCCAACGTAAAGCTTATAAGGCAAAAGGACGGAAAGACTGATGTACAATATCTGAATTTACTGGAGGAGGACTTTATTACTTCACCTTACTACTACGTTTATCAAAATGATATTCTGATCGTACCTGCGTTGAAGCAACGGCCCTTTAGAAAATATTTTGGCCCTAATCTGGCACTCGCTGTCTCCACCGTCTCGATTTTGTTACTTACTATTAACCTTATCAAAAACTGAATCCCCCGATGCTCCCTCCTGAGTTACAAGCCGAACCACCTCAACAACAATCGGATGGTCTTAACATCGACGTCAAGAGGATTTTAGCGAAAGTTGTTCAGTACTGGTATGTTGTGGTATTGTGCCTGGTCGTCGCGCTGGTAATTTGCTACTTTAAGACGCGCTATGCGATTCGGATATATCCCGTT
Source organism: Flammeovirgaceae bacterium (assembly GCA_044507775.1). Classification (GTDB taxonomy): domain Bacteria; phylum Bacteroidota; class Bacteroidia; order Cytophagales; family Cyclobacteriaceae; genus Chryseosolibacter. The sequence continues at coordinate 4,257 of JBIQIY010000028.1, forward strand.
ACAGCCTCGATTCTAATTAAAGAAAAGGAAGAGACGTCAGAGGGTAGATTATTGTACAATAATCCGCTCGTCAGTGGGTTTCGAAATTATCTGAACGAACTATATATAATTAAGTCATACCCGCTGATAGAGCGGACACTTGAAGAGCTGAATTTTGGAGTCGCCTTCTACCGGGAGGGTAATGTCTTGACGACAGAGGCTTACGATATACCAGTGCAGGCTGCAATTATCAGTTCAGAAGATAATTCAAGTCCCCGCTTCTATTTTAAGGCACTGGATCGCGAACGCTTTGAACTGAGCCGGGAAGATGTAAGTGGTAAAGTTCAGGTGTTTACTTTTGGTGATACTGTTACTTACGCAGGGGTGACCGCAGTTTTCTCATGGAAAGAAGGTCCGCCAAAGAAAATCAACGAAGAACCATTCTTATTTACCTATACAAAGCCTTCCTCGCTTACGGGATCTTATGTTTCCAGGCTACAGGTTGCCTGGGCGGAGCAGGGCGCAGGGGTTGTTAATTTAGCGCTGAATGGTCCCAACCCGTCTAAGGAAATTGATTTCCTAAGGGGGTTAATTGCTCAATACCAGTTGTACGATCTTGAAAAAAAGAATTCGGCTGCTACCCGATCCATTGATTTCATAAGCGAGCAGCTTTCGGGGATTACGGATTCTTTGTTTCGGGTCGAGAAAAGGCTGCAGCGCTTTAAGGATGAGAACGTGATGACTGATCTAAGTACTGAGGCGGTAAGACTCTACGAAAAACTTGAATCCTTCGAAAGCCAGCGGGCAGAGCTTATAATCAAATCAAATTACTACAAATATCTTTCTGATTACTTGGAGACCAATGAAGAAAACTTCGACCAGGTGATTCTGCCCACGTCAATTGGTGTTAACGATCCAATCCTGTCCGGACTTATTTCGAATCTCGTAGACATCCAAATGAAAATGAAAATGAGCACGAGACCGGAGAACCCGCTCGTTAAGGACGCACGGCAAAAGATCAGCGAAATCCGACGAGACGTGGTTGAGTCGATAAAGAATCAACAGGGTACTGACAAGATCAGGCAAGACTATATTGACAAACAGGTTGCGGCGATCGAAAGACAGTTGAACAACCTGCCGCTAGCCGAAAGGCAGTTGGTATCGATTCAGCGAAATTATTCCCTTTTAGAAAATCTCTACATTTTCCTTCTGCAGAAGAAGGCAGAAGCAGGGATTTCAAAGGCTTCAACCACAACGGACATTGCGATTGTGAACCCCCCAATGGTTGCGGGAGGACCGATTTCGCCCAAGCCAGCTACCAATTACATTATAGCTGTTTTGTTGGGCCTTGGGCTTCCTGGTATCGCATTTGTTTTGATGGAAGTTCTCAATACGAGGGTTCAGTCGAAGGAAGATGTGGAGCGAATTACGGCGATTCCATTTATAGGCGGATTGGGCCATAAGCGTTCGGACAATAATCTCGAGGTACTGAACTCTCCGAAATCATCAATCGCTGAGTCCTTTCGCGCACTTCGATCAAATCTCCATTATTTTCTAGGGCAGAAGCAAAAAGCTGTTTTTCTAATCACAAGTTCTATAAGCGGCGAGGGTAAGACTTTCACATCGTTGAATCTGGCATCCGTATTTGCTCTCTCGGAAAAGAAGACGATAATCGTGGGGGCGGACATGAGAAAGCCGAAAATATTTCATGATTTTAAACTCACAAATGATATAGGATTAAGCAATTACCTGGCAGGGATATCTACATTTGAAGAAATCGTTCAGTCCACGAGCAATCCGTTCTTGGATATGATTAGTGGAGGCCCGGTACCTCCTAATCCATCGGAGTTGTTATTGGGTCCAAGGATGGAGGAATTCATTAATGAAGCCAAGAAGAGATATGATTATGTAATTATCGATACCCCCCCTTTGGTTATTGTAACAGACGCCTTTGTATTAACAGGATTCGCGGATCATACATTGTTCCTGGTCAGACAGAATTATACCCCAAAGGCCTTATTAAGGACGGTCAATGATTTTTTTGTTTCGGGGAAATTGAAGAAGATCAGTATTGTATTGAATGATATTTACCGAACAGGGCCTGGTTATGGTTATGGTTACGGTTATGGCTATGGCTATGGTTATGGTTACGGCTATGGCTATTATGGCAAGAAATCAGAGGGTGGGTATTACAGTGACGAAAAATAGCGGCGACGGTGTTTGTCACCAACCCCATGTTGATTTAGTATGATTTTTCTAATTGCCGAAATCGGACAAGCGCATGATGGCAGTCTTGGTATTGCTCACAGTTACATAGATGCGCTAGCTGGAAGCGGTGTTAATGCGATCAAATTTCAAACGCACATCGCGGATGCCGAAAGCAGCTCTCTTGAGCCATTTCGAACGAAATTTTCATACCAGGATGCTACGCGCTTTGACTACTGGAAGCGAATGGAATTTACGGAGGCACAGTGGGTAGGACTTAAAGAACATTGCGATCAAGTAGGATTAGAGTTCATCTCAAGTCCATTTTCCATTGCGGCCGTCGATTTGCTGGAAAAAGTTGGTGTCAAAAGATATAAGATCGGTTCGGGAGAGATCACCAATCATTTATTGCTCGAGCGGATTGCCCAAACCGGGAAACCCGTTCTCCTGTCATCGGGGATGAGTTCGTTAAAGGAATTGCACGGAGCCTGTGATTTCTTAAAGGCGCGTGGCGTTAATTGTTCAGTACTGCAATGCACGACGTCATATCCTACGAGTCCTGAGCAGTGGGGTTTGAATATTATTGCTGAATTTCGAGAGGCGTTGGGTATCCCTGTTGGATTCTCTGATCATTCGGGAGACATTTATGCATGTCTTGCTGCGGCGACGTTGGGTGCGTCGATTTTGGAATTTCATGTTGTTTTTAATAAGAAAATGTTTGGACCTGATACCTCTTCATCTTTATCGATTGATCAGGTATCAATTTTAGTAAGAGGCGTTAGAGATATTGAAAGAGCATCGGCGCATCCTGTGGGAAAGGAAAATGCTGAGCAATTCAAAGAACTAAAGAGGATTTTCGGGAAATCACTGGCTGTGAATAAGGCGCTCCGGAAGGGACACACAATACTGTTTAGTGACCTGGAGAGTAAGAAGCCTGCAGGGGAGGGAATAAGCGCCTCTGAATATCAAAATGTGGTGGGGAAGACCCTCAACAAGGACCTGCCAGTCTACTCATTTCTGAAATACGAAGATTTGACATGAAGAAGAGAAAAATTTGCGTGGTAATAACCGCACGACCGAGTTACAGCAGAGTTAAAACATTGTTGCAGGCTATAAAAGATCACGCAAATTTGGAACTACAACTGGTTGTTGCGGCATCTGCGCTGCTCGATCGCTATGGATCAGCAGTAAACTTTATTGAGCGGGATGGATTCAAGATATCGGCGAGAGTTTTTAACGTACTCGAAGGAGAAAATCTAACTGCGGCCGCGAAAACAACAGGTATTGGTATTCTCGAACTGTCGACAGTGTTCGATAACCTGTCTCCAGACATCGTCGTCACTATAGCAGATCGCTTTGAGACGATTGCAACGGCTGTGGCTGCTTCTTTTATGAACATCCCTCTCGCGCACTTACAGGGTGGGGAAGTAACCGGAAGTATTGATGAAAAGGTGAGGCACGCCATTACGAAGCTTGCTGACTATCATTTTGTTGCATCAGATGGCGCAAGAGATCGGGTAATAAGGCTTGGTGAAGATCCTGAGTACGTTTTTAATACGGGGTGCCCGTCAATCGATCTGGCCGCTGAGGTCGTGAAGTCTCCGGCTTTGAATTTCGATCCTTATACAAAATACGGCGGTGTAGGAGGCAAGCCCGACCTTTCTTTGGGCTATTATATTATTATGCAGCATCCGGTCACCACCGAAGTTGGGAAGTCGCGCGCACAGATTGAGGAAACATTGAAAGCGGTGCTAACTTTGAAGAAGGCCACCTTGTGGTTTTGGCCTAATGTTGACGCAGGAGCGGATGGTACGTCGACGGGCATCAGAGCGTTTCGTGAAACGTATCAACTCGATCATGTTCATTTCTTCAAGAATATGGAGCCTGATGATTTCCTGAGGCTTCTAATCAATGCCGATTGTTTGATTGGAAACTCGAGTGTGGGAATCCGTGAATGTGCTTATCTAGGCATTCCTGTTGTGAATATAGGATCTCGCCAAAATGGTCGTGATCGTGGTCAAAACGTTATCGATGTCAATTACTCTGAACAAGAAATTCGTAATGCGGTTTTGAAGTGGCAACAGTCTCAGCGTCCTGCCAGATCCTCCGTATACGGTGGTGGTAATGCAGGAAAGATAATCGCGGACCTACTCACAAAGTGTCCCATGAGGTTTGAGAAGACGATAACCTACTAAACTACGAACTACTATGACGCTCATGTATTGCAACATATTCAGGGTTTGAGAATATGTCTCAAAGTGGTTTATGTACGCGAAAGATTGGCATGCTCGAAAACCGCTTTGTTGTTTTGATATGAAAATTTTAGGTCTGATTCCTGCGCGCGGCGGTTCCAAGGGTGTTCCAGGCAAGAATATCAAAATGCTGGGCAACAAGCCGCTGATTCAATATACTCTTGAATCCGCTAAAGAAAGCATGCTGCTTGCAAAAGTAATTGTTTCGACGGATAGTGAACAAATTGCAGAATGCGCCAGATCAATCGGTGGGGATATTCCGTTTCTGCGTCCGGCGTCACTGGCGACTGACGAAACGCCTACCCTTGACGTTGTGCGGCACGCTCTTGAATACTACCATGGCCTTCAAGTCCGGTATGACGCCGTCTGTCTCCTTCAGGTTACAACTCCCTTCCGGCTTCCAGGCTTTATCGACCTTGCCATTAGAAGATTTATTGATCAGGGCGCCGACGCTATTATTTCTGTGTTGCCCGTCCCTTCAGAATTTAATCCTCATTGGGTATTTGAGCCGAGTGGCGACGGTTACTTGAGGATCTCTACGGGCGAAAAACAAATTGTACCAAGAAGACAAGATTTGCCTCCGGCGTATTTCAGGGACGGTTCAATCTATATTACAAAGGCTGACGTTTTATTGGAAAAGAACTCGTTCTTTGGCGACCGGCTCGCGCATATTATAAATGATTTGAGTTGGCATGTCAATATTGATACACCACAGGACTGGAGCCGGGCTGAGGCTAAAGTGGCAGAATACAAAGAGCGATGTGCGCGATAGCTGGAATTCTGGGAGAGTCCGCTCCGAACGGGAAAATCAAGGTGGATAGGATGCTGGCGTCGATGAAGCATCGCGGCCCGGATTATTCTGAAGTCAGAAGAGTTTCAGAGGATGTTTTTCTCGGACACAACCGCCTTAGCATCATAGATCTCCAAGCCGGTTCTAACCAGCCCTTCGTTAGTAATGACGGGCGCTTTACTATAGTGTTCAATGGCGAAATCTATAATTATCGAGAGTTAAGGGACCAGTTGCATGAATATCAGTTCCGAACCAACTCGGACACAGAAGTTTTACTTGCCAGCTATGTAAAATGGGGAAAGGGCTGTCTTCAACGCCTGATAGGAATGTTTGCTTTTGCGATTTGGGATAATGATACCAGAACCCTGTTTGCTTCCCGCGACCGATTCGGTGTAAAGCCATTTTATTACAGATGCGAGAGAAATAGTTTGCTTTTTGCAAGTGAAATCAAAGCGTTGTGGGCAACCGGAATGCAACGCAATCGCAATCAGAAAGTATGGTCTTCCTTCTTTGTCTACGGAAGTTACGGTATGCCGCATGAGACTTTTTGGGAGGGAGTTAGCCAGCTACCCGGTGGCCACACCCTATTGTGGTCAAATGGCAATATTACGATTAGTCGATGGTATCGGTTTGACGAAAACGTCATGAATCTCCAGCCTGAATTGGCATTGGCCAGTGAGGAGGATTTGACAGAACGATATTTTCAGATGCTAGTTGAAAGCGTGGAGTTTCGGTTTCGTGCGGATGTTCCGGTCGGATTCAATGTTAGTGGTGGGTTGGATTCGTCACTCTTACTATCGCTGATCAATCAACGATCACCTGAGCGTAATTCTATAAACGCCTACACATTCTATACCGGCCATGCTGATTATGATGAATTGCCTTGGGTAAGAACCTTGGTCGGCATGACATCCTTTCCCCTCCATGCGGTGAAACTGAATCCCGCTGAGGTCCCCGAAATGGCAGAGCAAATGGCTGTTGTGCAGGACGAACCATTTGGGGGAATTCCGACCTTGGCATACGCCAGTCTTTTCAAGGAGGCAAGATCGCAAAACACCGTTGTTCTGTTGGATGGTCAAGGTATGGACGAAGCGTGGGCGGGCTATGATTACTATCGATCAGGGACGTCGGAAGTGATACAGGGCGTCAAGACCTCGCCTTTACGGCCGAATGTACTGACGGAGGAGTTCAGGCGCTGCGCTGAGAAGCCAGACTATTCCCGTCCCTTTAAAGATGATTTGTTGAATCTGCAGTATCGGGATTTGTTCTATACGAAAATCCCGCGAGCACTTCGCTTTAATGATCGTGTATCAATGATGTACAGCACCGAGCTGCGTGAACCCTTTCTGGATCACAGGCTGGTCGAAATGGCATTCGCTCTTCCAACGCGTTTCAAAATCCATGATGAAGTTGGAAAATACTTGCTTCGAAAGATCACTCGCAAACTTTTGCCTGAGTCTATTCGACTGGCGCCGAAAAGGCCCCTACAAACACCACAGCGCGAATGGTTGGCAGGCGAACTGCTAGAATGGGCCGATGGCTGGGTAAGAAAGTTTGCGGCCTCTGAGGAAATCGACGCTGACAACCTGAAAATGGAGTGGAATGCTTATTGCCGACAATGGAGCGATAACAGTTTCTATATCTGGCAATTTATTAACACAGCCATGTTGTGGCCTTAATGAGATGAAAAAGACCTCACCATATGTTATTATTGAGAGAAGACAGAAGGGAATTTCGATCAATTTCAAAGAGATCTTCGCTTACAAGGACCTTTTGTACTTTATGGTTCTCCGAGATGTAACCGTGTTGTATAAACAATCAATCCTGGGAATTGCATGGGCCTTCATCAATCCTGTCTTTTCGATGATAGTGTTTACAATTGTCTTTGGACGACTAGCTGGTGTGCCCAGTGATGGCATTCCATATCCGATATTTTCATATTCAGGACTTTTGGCATGGACATATTTTTCCAATACTCTAACAGCCTCCGGAACGAGTCTGATCACGAACACAAATGTTTTCACCAAGGTGTACTTTCCAAGGTTGATCATACCCTTGGTTCCGGTGCTTTCAAAGTTGGTTGATTTTGCGTTAAGTTTTGTCTTGCTCATCGCTTTGATGTTTTACTACAATATTTATCCGACCGAGAAGATACTTTTGCTTCCTGTGTTTATTGTCATAATGCTTGCCACAACATCCGGTTTCGGGACATGGATGTCGGCGTTGGCGATTCAATACCGGGATGTGAAATTCGGATTGACGTTTGCAGTACCTCTGTTGATGTACGCCGCTCCTGTAGTGTTCCCCGCATCGCTTGTATCCGAAAAGTTCGGACAGACTGCCTATCTTGTTTATGGACTGTACCCGATGGTTGGAGTAATAGAGGGTTTCAGATCCGCCATTATACCCACTAAACCGGTTCCATGGGATTTGGTTGGTATGAGTACGTTGGGTGCATTGACACTCTTGATCATAGGCCTCAGAGTTTTTAAGAAATTAGAAAATCGCTTTGCGGATGTTGCATGAGAGATAATGGTGATATCATAATTAAGGCGGAGGGAATTTCCAAGGCGTACCGTATTGGCGTTAAGGATGCACAACACGATACGCTTGGTGCTGCGATGGTTTCTTGGATGAAATCGCCTTTTGCCAACTTTCGGCGAGTAAGAGATTTGTCGCGTATAGATCTAGACGAGTCAGATCCAAGTATTTTTTGGGCGCTACGGGATATTAGTTTTGACATTAAAAGAGGTGATGTTCTGGGTATTGTCGGTAAGAATGGTGCAGGAAAGAGCACCCTCTTGAAGATACTTTCGCGTATTACGGAACCATCTCTCGGTCGGGTTGAAATCTATGGGCGAATTGCCTCCTTGCTTGAGGTTGGAACGGGTTTCAATCCCGAACTCACTGGTCGCGAAAACGTTTTCCTTAACGGGACGATACTCGGTATGACAAAAAGGGAAATCGAGCATAAGTTTGATGAGATTGTCGCATTCAGCGGAATTGAAAAGTTCATCGATACGCCTGTCAAGCGTTATTCCTCTGGAATGAAGGTGAGGTTAGCCTTTGCCGTAGCGGCACATTTAGATCCCGAGATTTTGGTTGTGGACGAGGTGTTGGCAGTGGGCGATATTGAATTTCAAAAAAAATGTCTTGGAAAGATGAGCGATATCGCCGCCAGCGAAGGACGAACGGTATTGTTTGTAAGCCACGATATGTCAGCTGTGCAAAAGCTTTGCACTTCAGGAATGTGTCTTCTTGATGGTCAAGTGGGGTTTAACGGGACTGCCAGTGATACTGTTGATTATTATTTCAAGTCATGGAAGGATCCACAAAAGAATACTGCTGGTGAACTTGATTTCTCGAGTCGCAGAGGGGACGGACCTGTGAAAGTAGTTTCTGTTGATACCCTGACCGATACGCACGAGTTTCGTAGCAACTACAACATCGGGCAACCGATTCTTTTTAGAATTGGAATTCAGGCGGAAGTTGATTTGTCTAATGTGTTAATTGGTATTGCAATTAAGTCGATAGCGGGCATAGAAGTTTTTCATTCAACGTCCAGATACAGCGATGTTGGAATGGTTGTTCCGAAAGGTGAGACTGAAGTTCTTGTCAGCTACGATCCCAATATTTTAATGCCCGGTATGTATTCTTTGCGTGTTTCTTTGAACTGGAACAATGCTTTGTCAGACAGGGTTGAAGACGTTGGAAAATTTGAGGTTGACAACATTGCTGAACGGCCTGAGCAAATCCCGGACTACAAGGTTGGATATTTTTATTATCCTCTTACCTGGGCCAAGGCTTAAGGATTCAATATGATTAAGGAGGCGTTTAAGAAATATATTTACCGGAAGTTTAGAGTTTCATTTTCTACGGCTGGTGAAGACGTACTTTTGCATAAAGTGCTCAGCAGGCATGTTCGCAATCGCTTTTATGTGGACATTGGTGCCTTCCACCCTATACGGTATTCAAATAGCTATTTCTTCTACTTGAGGGGATGGAATGGTATCTGCGTTGATGCAAATCCTAAGGCTATTGCGAATTTTCGTAAGGAACGTCCGAGAGATATATCTGTTAATAAAGGAGTTAGCGATTCACCATCGGTATTGAAGTATTATGTACTTCATGATGAATTTGCTACGATGAATACGTTTGATAGAGCCATGATTGTGAACGAAGGACTGGTAGATCAGATCAAAGAAGTTATAGATGTTGAATGTCTTACTCTTAATGCACTACTCGATCAGTACCTACCTACGCCGCAGTACCATATCGATTTTTTGTCTTTGGATGTTGAGGGTTATGACTTGAAGGTTCTTAGGGGGAATGATTGGACAAGGCACCGCCCGACCGTCTTATGCGTCGAATTGAATAGCTTGCTTAGATCTTCTTTTAACAGCGAACTGGTAAATTTTCTCGATAACGTTGGCTATGAGCTAGTGGGAAAGACTTTAACCACACACACACTTGGAAATATGATTTTCATTGACAGGTCGGCATGCTAAGAGCCGTCCCTGCGATCGCGGAAATACTTTCAGCGTAACTCCCTTTTTCTAAGAACATATAGACCCCGTAATGTCAAACGATTTTGAAAATTCTAGTATAACCCCGGAGTACTTCATTAACCGCGTGGAGTGGGATGTGGTAGTGATTATACCCACTTTATATAGAACTAAATATTTGAAGGAGGTATTGTCTTCATTAGTCAAGCAGTCTGTTCTTCCAAAAGAAGTGATAATTATTGAACAGTCTGATGAAACCGATATTGACATTGGGATGTATTCGGAGTTTCTTGACCGCCTTCCTTTGAGATTGTTTCATCTGAAAAGACGTTCTAAGCCCGTAGCGCTAAACTGGTCAATTCGGTTTAGCAAAAGCCCAATAGTTCTGTCTATTGACGATGATACGGAATTTGGCCAAGACCTTATTTTTAATCATTTGCGGGCTATGCTTGAACATCATGTTGATTGCATAAGCGGTGCGGTTGTGCACAGAAAAAATTCTGCTCTTTTAGATACTTATAGAATTCCCCCAGAATGGGAGAACGGTGTGTACACGATTGGTCACAATCCTATGGTTACTTATTCGTGCATGACAATGGGGCTAGCCGGATGTAATTTTTCGATTAAGAGGACCGCCTTGGAAAGAGTTAAAGGTTGGGACGAGAACATGGCTCTTCTCGATGATCGGGACCTAGCTTTGTATTTGTTTAAAGGTGGATTGAAAATGCATTTTGATCCACGCCCGAAGGTCATTCATCTTAAAACCCCGATGGGAGGGTGGCGTTTGCAACAGAAAAATCGGTTTAAGGTCAGCAATCTATTGTCGATACCGCCATCAGGGTATTTATACTTTTATCGCAAGCATTTTTCGTCATTTGAATGCTTTGCATTTGTGCTTGGAGTGATATTGAGGGGTTATCCACATTTCGCGAAGTACCGAATAAAATCTTTTCTTAAGACGCCGTTCAGAGTGCTTGGCGCAGTGAAGGCGTGGCGTGAATCGACAAGGTTACTGAAAAAGGGACCAGTATTCTTGGACGCGACGCCCAATTTTGATGACGTGAAACTTCTTTTGCCCTCGAACAATGAGTAGTAAAAGGGCTATAATTGTTTCTATACCTTTGGTTTGGGGAATTAGAAACTTTATTCTATCGGGTATTACCAAGCGCTTGGCTGAGCGGTACGATGTTTTTTATGCGGTTCCGGAGATCGGCAAAGCCTACATGTTGTCCATTGGGGTCTGGGAATCGCATTTGATTATGCTCCGGAGCCAACGCTACTCTGTCCTTCAGCGCTTATGCTCCAAGCTACTTCACAAATCGCATCGCAAAAGATTTCCGACCGCTTCCGACGAAGTATTTAAACCGCTGACAGAACCTATGAAGAAGGGTGTCATAGAGCGATCAACGTCTATCGGCTCCTATATATTCCAAATCCCTTTCCTCTATAATCTGCTTGAGTGGTTCAACCAGTTTATTTACCGCAATAGGATTGATCGTGAACTTTTCGACCGAATTGAGGCTGTCGATCCCCTTTATGCAATTTCCACATCTTATGTCGTTAACACAGAGTGGTCATTATTTGGGCTTCTCCATGCACGTGGTGTACCAATTTACACTCACATTCTTTCATTTGATAACTTGACAAGCCGTGGATATCTGCCTATCAAATATTTTGACGGATTTTTGGTTTGGAATAGTAAAATGGCTTTAGAACTGCGTGCAATCTATGGAGTATCTGCTAATCGCATTGAGGTTACAGGAACTCCCCAATTTGATTTTCATACACATCCCTATTATCATCGATCGCGGGAATGGACTGGTGATCGTCTTGGAATAAATGCACAACCGTATATTCTCTATTGTGCAAATCATTTTGCTTTGACGCCCGATGAGCCTGCGTTAGTGGAGAGGATTTTATGCGCCTTTCGATCTCATCCGATCCTGACGTCTTACAAATTTATTCTTCGACTTCACCCAATGGACAACTATGACCGGTGGAACGAACTATCAGAAAATTTTAAAAATGTGAAGGTTAATCATCCATGGTCGCACCAGAATCGGGACTCCATTTTTTGGGGTGAACCTTCTCTTGGCGACGTAATATTGTTTAGTAACATGATCCGTTACTGTGATCTGGTTATGAATATTGCGTCTACCGTTTCAATTGACGCAGCTATTCTTAATAAGCCGGTTGTTTGTATCGGTTTCAGTAGTGACTTTTCGGATCCACTGAACTCACTTTACAAAAATTTTCACTTTTCGGATCATTATGCGCCTATCATGCAGACAGGAGCCACACCGATCGCCAGTGATGTTGAAATGTTGTTGGAGTTAAGCCAGGCTGCTATTCAGCAGCCATGGCAATTGTTAGAGAATAGGAAGCAATTGGTGGAACTACTCTGTGGAGAGGCCGACGGAGAGGCTTCTCAGAGGATTGTCAATTATTTTTTGAAGCAGGGGAATGGATGACTGTTTGACCGATTGTGGTGTTGGCAAGTCAATTCGTGTTTTGTTCATTCGAAAGTTTTAATATTTGTAGTAAACATGCTCGGAAAAGCTGGATTGTTTACGGTTGAATTGAGGCCGCTCGTCTCTGGAAACTTTTGCCACTTCATTGATTTATTAAGTAAGCGTGGCGAGGTGCCTGCGAATTATTATCAATGGAAATATCTTGAGCAACCATCATTTGGAAAGCCTACGGGATTTATTGCGTATCTTGGTGTTGAACCGGTTGGATGTATCGGAATTATCAACAGGATCTACCTAACGGATGATGGACAGCAAACTTTTGCGACTTGGTTTGCTGATTGGTTTGTATATGATGGGGTGCGTGGAATGGGTGTCGGTGAGAAACTTCTGCGAAAAGTCGCGGAAGTATCAAACTATTCTTTCGGAATCCCTGGGCCCACCAAAGCACAGCGTCTCGCTAGCCGTGTTGGTTATCAGCCAAGCGAGTTTGATGATTTCTACTTTTTCTTGAGACCGTTTCGATATGCTAGGTTAAAGTTCAAACGTGATTCGTATTTGAAGGCGATTGCGCGGACATTAATATTTCATTTTAAGGCGAGTCAATGGAGTCTGATTGGTAGACAAGGAGAGCAGGTCGCGTACAAAGTGTTGACACGCGACCAATTTAGATTTGCTTTAGGAAATGCAGAGACGCCGAGAGTTACGGGATTTTTACTGAACAAGGAGTTTGTCGAATGGTTTGGTGGCATTCCAGACTTGCCAAATGGCAAAAAGATGTTTTGGAGTTTTGGAATGGGCGATGCTAGGAGCGTATTTGGCTTTAAAGAGGTAGACAATTATGGGCTAGTACGCGCAACGATCCTTTATTTATCTGGTGAGACTTTGGACAAAGAAACATTCAGATGTCTCAATAGAGAATTGAAAAAGGATGGGATCGATTATTTAGTAATTGGCCTTTCTAGATTCAAGCTCGCTAAGATGGGCTTGAAGTGCCATCGAAGAATGACGGCACATTTTGTTAGTTTGAACGGTATACCGATGCATTCCTTTGCTTTGGACCGTGAAAACTTGTGGTACTCGCAGCAAAAATTTTAAATGAATTGAGCATGATCATAATTTGCCCCCGGTGTAAGGTGCTTCTCGGACCAATGGGATCTTTTGATAAATGTTATTCTTGTGAGGCTGCGTTTGCTGTTGAAAGTGGAATTCAGCGCTTTGAGGGCGCAACAATCTCAGGCACAAAAAAAGCAGAGGTTTTTAATTTTTGGAACACAGCACCAAATGAGTCGCTAAGCGTTGCAGTGCCTAAAGATACAAGGGCATTTTTTTTTCAAACCGAGGATAAGCGGTACAATGCGTTGCATAAGGACTTGGGCAAGCCTTTTTTTAAGGAAGTGATTGATTTTGAAAGCTACAAGGGCAAAAAGATACTCGAGGTGGGATGTGGAATTGGCATAGACAGCATTCAGTTTGCCCGGGCCGGAAACGATTTGACACTGCTGGATCTTACGATCGAAAGTGTCTCAATAGCCCGTTCACGTTTGGAATCAGAAGGATTCTCAGCTAACTATGTGAGTGGAGATTCAGAAAATCTGCCATTCGCAGACAATCAATTTGATGTCGTGTATTCGTATGGTGTCATTCATCATAGTCCGGACACCACGCGATCCGTATCGGAGATTTTTCGTGTTTTGAAGCCCGGGGGACAGGCTGTGGTCATGCTGTACAATTATTTTTCCGCGATGGTTTTCTGCCAGGTACTCCTCAATCAAGGCTTCCGACTTGGGTACTTCTTTAAATATTGGTCTTTACAGGAGTTGCTCAATAGACGAACGGAATTGCAGAGCGCTACAGAAAGCAATGAGCCGGTTCTTACTCAGGCTTTTTCGAAACGAGAAGTCAGGAAAATGTTCAGGGAATATAATAATGTATCTATTTCAACACATTATTTGACGCCCGGTATGCTCGCGCAGTTCAGGTATTTGTTGAAGGTCTTGCCGAATTGGATTAAATCCAGGTTGCCAGGCCTGATAGGATGGAACCACATTATTAAAGGTTCGAAACCTTCATGAAAGATAGGGAAATTTCGAATTTCCTCACATGGATCAAGATGCGACCACTACACCTGAGAATTTGGTTTGTTTTGGTTTTCGCTGTGCGCGCTTTGACCTTTCTGTTAGAGAGAAGGGCACGGAAGATTTTGCATAAGAAGAAGAAGGTGGTGATCGGGAAGTCGTCTGATAAATCCCGATTGGAATTTAATCGCTTGGAATTTCTCGCGTATGAGAAAAAGAGCGATGACCGGCGGATTCTTCGATTTAGGGAAATCGACGTTTTGCTCGCGACCGGCATCGTGGCTCGATTTGATCCAATGAAGCCCGATGCCGTTGAGTTTTCTGATGAGCAGGACATCCATTCATACTTTAGGTTTAAGTCACTTCCATTCGCAGTGCAGGGCTCCGCAATGCTTGATGAAGGAGACAAGAAACAATTTGCTGAGTGGATGATTAATAAGCCCTATGATAGTTTTTTTTTGCATCCCTACAATGTGAGCGAGCGGTTGGTTAGCCTTGTATGCGCGATGTCTCTTTCTGATCGTGGCACGCATCCGGCGGACACCAATCTTTTAAGTGCGATCTATTTGCAGGCGAAATACCTCAGGAATAATTTTGAGTTTAATCTTGGGAACCACAATCATGTGATCAACAACGCAAGGGCACTGCTTACTGTGGCAACGTTTTTTGTGCAAACAAGGGAGGTGGCGGAATGGCGTGACTATGCAGTAAAAGTGTTTTGTGCTCAATGGCCTCATCAAGTGTTAGATGACGGCGTTCACGCGGAGCAATCGACCACCTACCATTTCTTACTTACGCGCACGTTATGGGAAATGAAGCAGCTCATCGAAGGTGCATCGATGCGTTTTCCTTTTGACAATGATCTTGTGAAGATGATCCGTTTCGCAAGAGCTGTAACCCGCCCAGATGGCACAATCCCTCTTATTGGGCACATTACCCCTGATTGGCACTGGCGTGAGCTGGTCGGTTTGCTTCCTGTCTGGGGTCATAGTGATGTTTCTGAGTCCAGGCTCGCGCGATTACTTAAGAAGGAACCATCAAATAAGGAAGTTTCGATAGGAAACGAAAGTATTTTGTTGTTTCCCTCAGCGGGAATTGGCGTTCTGCGCTCGGAAAATGTTCACTTGGTCATGTGTTGCGATCCTCGTTGCGAACTAGCTATACACGGAGATCAAAATCTTCTCGGGGTAGATTTATGGTATAATGGAACACACCTTATTCGTGACGCCGGGTTGGTGACGTATAATCGCACACCTGAAAGGACTTGGTACGAAAGCTGGCGGGGCCAGAGTACGTTTTGCGTTGATGGATTCGATCCGCTGCTAATAGAATGGCGAAAGCGTCAATTGCCAGAGGCATATTCAAAGGCCGAAGCGGTGATGGATGGTATTGAGGCGAGTCGCACATTAAAGGCATACCATACTGCGTATTCCCGTCTACCTGATCCAGTAAGGACTGGACGCGTAGTCACGGAGCAAGAAGGAACGGTCATTATCGAAGACACCATGGATTGTAAAGCGGCGCATACGTATCAAGCAAACTTTCACTTTGGCGCGAATCACGTTGAATTTCATGGGGAAAATAGTTTACTGTTGTCAGATCCGTTGAACGGGAATCAGTTTGAAATGACCTGGGTACCTGGTATGACGTGCGAACTAGAAGACAATCCGTTCGCGGTGGCCTACGGCTCTCAGATGAATGGAACGACCGGGGCATTTAGATTTTTTTTTGAAGGACGGTCATCCGTCAAATACATGATAAAACGGATCTGATAATGTGCGGTATAGCAGGGATAATAGATTTTAATGCGCGCATTCCTGAAGAGTCTCTCGCTCCGATGCTAAACGCGATTAGGCACCGAGGTCCAGATGCCATGGGCATGCTGACGGCTGATAATTTCGCAGCAGGAATGAGGCGTCTTTCAATAATTGATCTGGTGACTGGTGATCAGCCTATCTATAACGAAAATAAGACCATTTTTACCTTTTTTAACGGCGAGATCTATAATTACATAGAGTTGAGAAAGGAACTTGAACGAAAAGGACACAAGTTCCGGACTCAATCGGACACGGAAGTTATTGTTCATTACTATGAGGAGGAAGGTATTGACTTTGTTAAGAGACTGAATGGGATGTTTGCGTTTATGCTCGCAGACACACGTACGAAGACCTTTTATCTTGTTCGTGACCACTTTGGAATCAAACCTCTTTACTATCAAGTTGATAAAGGTAGGACACTATTTGCGTCTGAATTGAAGGCGATCTTGTCCAGCGGATTGGTTGAGGCATCAGTAAGCCAGGAGGGTTTAATAAATTATTTCAACTACCTGTATGTGCCGTCTCCCAAGACGATCTTTAGCGGCATCTCGAAACTCAAAGCCGGGCATTACCTTAAAATCAATAACAAGGGCGTTGAAAACATAGCGTGGTTTACTCTTGGAGAGAATATCAATCTATACACGGGGAGTCGGAAAAATCTAGTTGATGAGATCCGCTTTTTGCTTGACGATTCTGTCCGTTTGCAAATGCGAAGTGACGTACCTGTTGGCGCATTTTTGAGCGGGGGGCTGGATTCGAGCATTATTACGGCACTGGCATCGCGGAACACCGATTTGCCATTATCAACCTTTTCTGTAGGGTTTGAAAACAGCGAATTCGATGAGCTCCCATATGCTCGGGAAGTGGCAAAATTGTTCCGGACGAATCATCACGAACTTATTGTTACACCAAACGACGCTCTTAAACATCTTCCAGAACTCATGAAAGGAATGGATGAGCCCATTGGTGACTCTGCTATTCTGCCTTCATACCTCGTATCTAAGTTTGCGGCTCAACATTTGAAAGTAGTCTTATCCGGTCTTGGTGGAGATGAATTGTTTGGAGGTTATTCGCGATACAAACCGCTTAGCGGATTGTCATCCGTTGTTCGGCGCCTACCCCGACCATTGTTATATGGTCTCCAACCTTTTCTGAATTCATTGAGACCTGCCTGGGGAAAGCAAATTGATAGGCTAATTAACCCACCGACTCCGGCGACCCTCTACCACGAGCGCGTGCGTCAAATGAGTGATTCTATGATCTGCCAAGTGACGGGATCATCCTCGATTTCAAAATTTGTTGGAGCGGACGTTTGCATGGTATATGATCAATACCCTGCTGATGATGAGTTAAACCAAAGGATGTATACCGACATTCGACTTTATATGAGTGATCAGCTATTGCAACTAACAGATCGGACCAGCATGGCTGCATCACTCGAAGCCCGCGTCCCTCTACTGGATTTTAGACTCGTAGAACTCAGCCTGTCAATACCATCTTCTCAGAAGATTAATGTCAAGAATTCAAAAATCATTTTAAAAGACTCGACTAAGGACCTGCTTCCAGCACGACTATTGAATCGTCCTAAATGGGGATTTGCAGCGCCTCATAAAACATGGACTCGGCAGAACGGGTTTGCGGCTTTGATTGATCAGGTGCTTGATGGACAGCTCGTAAAGGACGGGATTTTGGATCGAAAGGGACTAACGGACTTTTTAGGTAATCCCCAATTGGTTGAGAAGTTTGCCACGTGGGTGTGGCCATTGGTCGCTCTTGAAGTCTGGTATGCAAACTCAATGCCCTAGACGCAAAACCTAGTTATGGGAAAGAAGATATACTTTATTCATGCTTATTGGCAAAGATGTGGTAACAATTATGTTAGCGGCCTTTTGAAATCCATTCACGGCGCGGAGGTTCCGGTGGAAGACATGAGTGAATTCCCGTTTCCTTCTCTCTTGTCCGACTTTTTTCGCCGGGTCAAAGGCGTTCGAAATAAAAAGTATGGCCAATATATACTGGCATGCGTCAGCCACGGTATAACGAAGGAGATAAAGGCAAGGGCTTCGAAGGAGCGCATCATAATCAAGAACACAAGTCCTGTTGGCAATTTGGCTGACTTCATAAAAAGCACTAATGAGGAGAAGCATTTCCTGCTGGTAAGGGACCCACGCGATGTCGCTTATTCGTATTTTGCATCAATGAAAAGGTCGTTGAGTGGAGTTCGGTCGGTAAGAAGCTTAATAAAATCAATGTTGCTTGCCGTCGGCTATTATCACTGCAGGATTGGTATGCGGATTAGGAAGAGTTTTGTTGCTTTTAACGAACTCGGCCATCTCGATTCGGTTACTTTATTGCGTTACGAGGATTTGATTGATATCGACTCCGATGTAGCCAGGCTGCTCAACGACAACCGTCAGGTTGATGAGGCTACGCTTGACACACTTAGGAATCTACCTGTGTACAACACTTCTTTTAAAGAAGAAATTGGTGCCACCAAGACTTGGGCACACAATAGAAGGACAAAAAGCTTCAAGCCACAGGGCCGATGGGAGAATTCTGGATTTATTCATTACCTTATTTTGACCAAGTTGTTATTTCCTAAGTCGTTTCTTTCAGCCTACGGTTATTAGACCTTTCAGTAGTAGCTACACAGATGATTGAAAAGGTTGAAGTATCAGTCGTGATCGCGGTATACAACGGTGAGAAGTACATCGCCGAAACCTTGGATAGCCTGGCTAATCAAACACTCACAAATTGGGAGTGTTGGATCGTGGATGACGGGTCTGATGATTCGACTGTTCTGATTGTTGAGGATTATTGCCAACGAGACAATCGTTTTCGGCTGATAAAAACAGAGGGTGGCAACGGACCGTATATTTGTGCAAACCAGGCCATTCCGTTTTGTGGGGGACAATTTATTGCTCGCATAGATGCTGACGACATCGCTTTGCCGGATCGATTGAGGTTTCAGGCTGCGGCCTTCAGGGAGCGACCTGAAATCAATGTTTGTGGATCATTTTACTATTATCTGCATGAGGACGGCAAGGTGAGCATGAAGCCATTTGAAACTAGTGCCGTATTTTTGAAATGGCAGCTTCTTTTTCGAAACAGACTGGTCCATTCGACAATGATGTTTCGGAAATCATGGTTTGAGAGCATAGGGATGTATCCGGAAAAGAGATTGGCGCAGGACTGGTTTCTCTGGGTTGAAGCCGTCAGGCAAAACTGCCTTTATGTTGTTCCACAACCGCTCATTTATTGGCGGATTCATCCTGGCTCGATAACGAGAAATGAGACGAGCAATCAGGTCAAGCATGCAGCGGAAGTTTCAAGACATGCAGTTCATGCGCTGACGGGCCACAATGCCGGTGCTGAGGTTTTGGCCCCCATTATTTCAGCTCTCCGCGGAAATGTCACAAATGATCCGACGCTGATAACCAAAAGTCTCGATGAGCTAATTTGTATTTGGAAAGGTTTCTTAATCGCGCATTCTCCGTCTAAAGGTGACTTAGGAAAGATTCGGAAGGAATTTGTTTATTTTGGATTTTATCTGCTAACAATTAATCATCGCTTTTTGGATAAATGGTATAGAGCGATTTATCGTCTTTGCAGGACAGAGATGTGCGCATCAACGTTTCGATGGTTTTTAATTTTCTTTAAAAGGAAGTTTTATCAAATTTGATGTTAACGTAGCTAGGCTTAATGAAAGACTTAGAAACGAAAGTAAGACTGGCTTTACCGAAGGCTGCTGGGATCGACTATGCAGGTCCATCGATGCTGACAAATGAAGAAAAGGCATTCTATTTTTTGCTGGGGTCTACTTTGCTGTCGCTTGATGGTGTAGTCGTTGATGCAGGTTGCTGGTTGGGGTCAAGCGCTTTCTACCTAGCCAGAGGTGTGGAAGAAAACAACAGACTGACTGATCGGTTTATTATTCACGCATGTGATATTTTTCGTTGGGATAAGAATCACAATTTACAAGGTAGAAAGAAGGGAATATCTCTTCAAGAGAATGAGGATTTTCAATTTCTTACAAAGCGTTTTCTTAAGCCTGTGAAGGTGAGGATTGAAACGAAGAAAATTGACTACTCGGTTCCGCCAAATGTGGTCCCGTATCATAAAGATGGTACACCAATAGAAGCTTTGCTGGTGGATGCTGGTAAAACCCCTGAGCTGCTCATAAACATACTGATAGGTTATATCCCCTACTGTATTGATGGCAAGACAATTATTTTTTTTCAAGACTTTCGCGATTATTTTTGTTGGTTTATTCCACCCATTGTAAGTTTCCTGGGCGATGCTATTGAACCTGTCATTTACCTAAAGAATGGCGGGGCGGCGTTTGTAGTTCGAAGAAGAAAAGCCATCGAAGAAAAATTAGAGCAGGCGAGGGTCATGATTGGTGACGCATCGAATCTTGAGAAATATTATGATAAAGCTTTGAAAGAGATTGGCGCCGCGAATACTTGGGCTTACCATACGGTCGAGGCGAATAAGGTTGCAATGTTCCTTCATCTTAGCAAGACAACAGAAGTTTACTTTGGCCCCTCAGAGGAAATTGTGCAACGTGTTGATTTAGATTGTGAAGAGAGCTTAATGAGACATTTGGATGCTGTAGATGCTACTTGGCCAATAGGTATTCCTGATAGGCCAGTTCAGAATGCCTTTAGGAGGATCCGTCATGCAGTTACAGGTAAGAAAGACTTAAAGCTGAACTACCGGTCTTCGCATTACTACAAGCGACGCTTCCTTAATCTAGTGTACCTTAAGATTTTTCTTAAAAGGTTATTCAGAGCATGAATATCCTATTTATTTGCAATGAATATCCACCCGCCAAGCTTGTTGGTGGAATTGGTATTTTTGTAAAAAACATTGCACAACAGCTTGCAAAAAGTGGATTTAACATTGTGGTTATTGGCCTTTATCGGCAAACCGCCTCTACGGATGAAATGGTGGATGGTGTTCGTGTTGTGCGTTTGTCTGCTAAGAAGCAGCTTGGCCTTGGCTGGTGGATTCAGAGGAGGATGTTGGCAAATCGGATCAAAGGGCTACATGGGGAAATCGGATTTCATATTATTGAAACGTCCGATTTCGATGCCGGCTTTTGGTTGATTCCCTCGCTCGGAGTTCCTTTGGTCGTCCGTCTCAATGGGGGAGAAACATACTTCAGGACATTGTTGCGTGAACCGCTTCAATGGAAGCACAAATACCGGGAAAGTTCGAGTATAAAAAAGGCAAATGCAATTGCCTCCGTTAGTCAGTACACCTGGCTCGAGACTAAAAGGATATTCGGACTTAAAGATGACAAGGTTGAAATCTTGCCGAATCCGGTCGATACTACCTATTTCAAGCCACTTGAGTCAGGCAATATGGTTCCAGGGTGTATCGTCTACTCAGGAACTTTTATCAGGAAGAAGGGAGTGCTCAACTTGTTCAAGTCCCTTCCAAGAATATTTGATGAAGTTAAGAATGCGCATTTGATTTGCGTTGGTGCAGACAGTCGTGATCCAAACACAGGGTCAGCTTCAACTCAGCAGCTGGCTCTTTCACTGATTGATGAGAGGTATCATAACCGCATTACTTTTACAGGAAGATTGCCGCACGAAAAGGTTCTTCCATTTATTCAGCGGGCGAATGTATGTGTTTACCCGTCATACCTCGAAGCTTTCCCGAATGCATGGATTGAGGCGATGGCGTGCGGAAAGGCGGTGGTTGCGAGCAATACTGGTTCTGGGCCTGAGGTGATCAAAGACGGTGAGACGGGGATGCTCTGCCATCCTGAAGATCATGATGGGTTGGGGGACCATATTATTCGGATTCTGAACGATAAATGCTTGTGTGAACAATTGGGTAAGAATGCAAGACAATATGCTCTCGAGAATTTGGATATTGCCAGACTGGAGCGATTGAACGTCAGATGGTATGAGGAGGTTATAGATAGGTATCGCAGGGATCATGCTAAATAAGCGGATAGTCGCCATTGATGGGCTAAGAGGTGTTGCAATCCTGATGGTTCTGTTATATCACGTGCAGGCCTGGATTCCTGGCCTTGAGAATTTTCCGGCTTGGTACAAATTTCCGGTCTCCCTTGGTTTCAGCGGGGTTGATCTTTTTTTTGTCTTAAGTGGTTTTAGTCTCTATTACGCCTGGCTTCGGCAGGAAAGTCTAACAAACCAGGTCAGTAAGAAGAACTACTACTGGCGCAGGTTCTGGCGTATATATCCGCCTTATATCATTGCGTTTTTTCTTCCATGGATACCTGTTCTCATTTCAACGCCAATTGAGGCTTTGAAAGAAGCGTTTTGGCATTTGCTTTTGATCCATAATTATTCGGAAAAGTACTTCTATGGCGCAAATGGTCCTCTATGGTCGATTGCCGTTGAGGCCCAATTCTATATACTTTTTCCCCTAATCATTTTTTTTATCAGAAGATGGGGTTTGCTTCCTGTAGTCATTTGTGGTATTGTATTAGGGCTGATTTATAGGACCGGCGTCTATTTGTATTTTAGTGATCATACTTATCGCCAGGTACCGAAGCCATACTTACAGGGGTTTTGGCTTGCAAGGATACCAAACTTTCTGCTGGGTATGGTATTGGCATCGGGATGGACAAAAGTGCCGCAGCAGGATAATGCAAATGCAGTTCGAGGAACCGGTATCATGTTGTTCGGGCTGATGATGCTAGGTGTTACCTGGATTTGGATTTATTTTTTTAGACAAAGTTCCATGGTGATTCGCGAACTCGGATTTGCAATTGGCTACTCACTGATCGTCTTTGGAGCCCTAAAAGGGGGAGTACAAGCATTTACGAACGCAAACTGGTTGACGTTTACAGGTAAGATTTCATATAGTCTTTATCTAACGCATGCACCTGTTATTCTTCTGCTTGGAAGCCAGATCAGGACGTATTCAGATAATATCTCGCTGGCACAGGGGGTTGTCGCCATGTTGGTTTCACTTCTCATAAGCTATGGAGTTGCCTGGCTATTTTATAGCTATGTCGAGACACCTTTTTTCAAATTAGCCAAGACTTACCATTAAAAATTGTGGGCCAATCATTCATTGATGTTTTAGTTACAACCTATCAACGTGCATCTGATTTGCTGAACCTAATGAACAGTCTCGAAGGTCAAAGTTACAAGGAGTTTCGCTTGCAGATATTTGATGGTTCGACAGATGATAGCGTAAAGAATGCGGTGGAAGGATATTTGTCCAACAGATCAGGTGACATTTACCCTGTCATATTTCACCGAACGACTTGCGGCATGACGCGACAGAGGAATATTGCTGTGGGTCATGCAGCCGGTGATATTGCTATTTTTCTCGATGATGATGTAGAGTTAGAACCGGACT
The DNA here is from genome assembly GCA_044507775.1 of Flammeovirgaceae bacterium. Taxonomy (GTDB): domain Bacteria; phylum Bacteroidota; class Bacteroidia; order Cytophagales; family Cyclobacteriaceae; genus Chryseosolibacter. Next base: position 27,704 of record JBIQIY010000028.1, read on the forward strand.
ACTTAGAGCAAATAGAAAAGTGTTTTCGAATCCATGGCGACGTAGCAGCTATGAATGGATTTGATACTAAGGTTTTGGTGCGTTCGAAAGGCACTAAACTGGGTAAGAGGAAGGCCATTTACCGAAGACTTGGGTTGCTTCCGGATATTGGGCCCGCCCGTTACCTTCCATGGGGACATGGTACACCTCATTTTGTTGAAGCGGGTAAAAGCGGAGTTGTAGAAGTAGATCTGTTAATTGGACACAATATGGCATTTCGAACTGCCCTATTGAAAGAATACCGCTTCTCCGACTTTTTTGAAGACTATCCAACTTACGTCCTCTACGATGATCAGGACATTTGTCTGCGCCTTGGAAAGAAGTATAAACTGTTACTCAATTACGATGCACGGCTGAGGCACAATATATCACCGTCTGGACGCCCACCGAAGAGACACTATGGATTCCAGGCATTTTTCAATGCACACCGAAACTGGAAATTGTATGGAAGTTCGGACATGCGGTCAACGCTTAAATTTTGGACGTGGGAGCTTTTGGATATCGTATTGCAATTCCCATCTTCAAAAACAAGGAACATTTCTCTCGGAAGGCTTATCGCCATTTGGTCTACCATTCAAGGATATACTAGATATGCCGATATTTTGAAACTCAAGAAGACTTAGAGAGGTTTCTAATGGGCTATTTAAGAATAATTGAGTGATAAAGAGATGGATTGACATGAGAGAGGTGTTTTTGTTTGCTTATCGTATGGAGTGCATATCGCTTTTGCTCCGGCCTGATGAGTTGAAAGATACCCCGTCTCAAATGGTAATATATCCTACTGGATTTTCGAACCTTGCGGGATGAATATGCAGCCGGCCAGACGCCTAATTGTTTTTTCTCATGTCATTCACCATGTGGTGGATGGTAAAGTACTTGCGCATGGTCCTTATGTCAAGGAAATTGATGAGTTGGCGAAGGAATCGGATGAACTCGTGGTAGTAGCTCCGGTGATTATGCACACACAGGGCTACCTCCCGCAGAATAACAGTGGATATGCAATGAACCCCAGGATGTTTGCTTTGCCCGCAGCCGGTGGTAGCCGTTTAAAAGAGAAACTACTTTACTTGCTATATTTCCCCTTAATTTTTGCCCAAATATTGCGGGGTATTTTTACTCCCGGAACTCTGCACCCTCGTGCCCCGGGAAGTGTTGCATTAATCGCCCTGTTTCTCATTAGTATTCTTGGCCGGAAAAAAAGGAAATTTGCCAAGTTTGCCGGAGAATGGGATAGTCCTGCTGGCTTGCCGGCCACCTACAGGTTTCAGCGATACTGGCTTTCAAAATATTTCTTGTTTAACGGGCCGGTGTTCGTATACACCGGTATGATAAACCCTTCTCATATTATTCCGTCATTCACATCCAGCCTTACAACAGCTACAATACCCGTAGCAAACGAAATTGCAACGAAGAAGCAGCTTAATGAAAGACTTAGAATTGTCTTTGCCGGCAGACTTGTGCCTAATAAAGGCGTTGATATATTACTACAAGCTTTAAGCATTGTGAATGGAAAATCGCGTGACTGGGAACTTGTTGTGGCGGGCGACGGCACTGAATACTTAAGTTTGAAGGGATTGGCAAATGACTTGGGCTTGACCGACAATTTAAGATGGCTCGGGTGGTGTTCGCAGGACACGCTAATGAAAGAACTGGCTAATGCGCACATTGTCTGCCAGCCGTCCCGATTCTCTGAAAGTTGGGGAAAGGTGCTGCAGGAAGGCATGGCCTTCGGATGTGTTCCCGTGGCAAGTTCACTAGGCGGGCTGAAACGTCAGCTCCACACGCGGCCTGAATTGCTATTTGCTCCAGGTGATGCTTCTCACTGCGCGTTAATTATTGAGAGGATCTGGAATGGAGAATACAATTACGATAAACTAAAAGAGTGGTGCATTGATCAATCGAAACAATATTCAATAGGCACATTGGCTGACTTTATCTGGATGAAATATCATGAGCACTACAGTTCTCAGTAGGCGTCATCTGGTGACAGCGATTCGCCCAACGACAGTCCTTTCCTTAATTGGTTTGGTTCTATCGGCATTTGTTCTCGCGGTTGCGCTGAATTTAAGTGCGACGCTTTTTTCAATATTGCTTGTTGCCGGATTTAGTATTTATGGACTATACAGCCTGACGATAAGTGACTATGCCGGGTGGTTTTCGACAGTTTGTTTTTTCTGTGGCGCTGAATCAATTCTCCGACATGGGCTTCCTATTGCCTATATGTTTTTTTTCTTTTATTTGATTTTATCGGGAGTAGTATTCGCATTTGGCCGTTCCTCTACTCAGACTTTTGGCATATTTACTGCGACAGGACTCATTTTTCTACTGGCTGTTTTTCATTTTGTCCATTTGGATTTTCAAGAACTCAGATACGGTATCGGTAAGTGGGGGGTTATTTGGTTGGGACTATTTTTTGGTATGTGGATCTCGCAATCTCTGGCTTTGAATGTTTACTTCTACAGGTGCACATGGTTTTATATGCTTGGTGCCTGTGTTGTCTTGTTTTCATTTCTGTTGTCGCCACAATATTTTGCAGGGCGATACTGGCCGGCGTTCGATGGAACAGGGCCGGTTGCGGCATCAACGGGACTCCTCGTCTTAATATTGAGTCACCACCTTAACTTTCGCCAATGGATATCGGCAAAAAATATCCTCGTTGGGGGTCTAATCATCGTCGGTTTAGTTGGCTTAGTGATGCTTGGTTCGCGCGGCACCTTCCTCGGGCTGGCAGTGGCTCTAGTAGCGTTCGTGTTTACAATTGCCGGATTCTGGAACAAAATTCTCATAGGCGTGTGTGGGGTATTGATGATCTTGGTGATTCGATATATAGATCAATCGTCAATTGGAAACATGGTTCTATCGACGCGGGTCGAGGAGGCATTCGAAGAGGATACTCGTGAAGGAAGACAGTTTATAAACTCCGCCGTTCTGCTCAGTTTTCAGGAAGACCCTATAGTCGGCAAAGGAACAGGATCTTGGAGGCACTACAACAATAAATACATTGCCGCGGTATTTGATAGAAGATATCCGAAGAACGTCATGATGACCGATGCGCATAATACCGTTTTGCATTTATTGTTTGAGCATGGAATTGTGGGCGCCGTGATTTTCTTGGCAGCAATTTTTGCTTTAGTGAGGCGTGGTTATAGTCTGATGAAGCATACTAATGTTTTTATTCTTCCATTGATACTTTACTCAGTTGCCTTAGGATTAAGCACAATGCACAAACAGGCATCGATGTTCTTACCGTTTTTTTTGACCGTTGCTTTTCTCTATCTGAAGCCGCGGAAATAGTGGCGTGTTGACTTGCAAATGAAAAGGATTATTCAGGTTACAGACACGTTGAACATTGGAGGTGCCGAGCGCGTGGCCGTGGATTTGGCGAATTGTTTGAGCGCTCTTGGTCATGAGATATTTTTTTGTTCCACCCGGGCAGGCGGACCCCTGCAGTCAGATTTAAGGGAGGGTATACAGTTTGTCAACTTAAATCGCCGTCGTAGGCTACAAGGGATTAGAGCTTTTCGCCAATATGTCAAGAAGAATTCTATTTCGGTTGTTCATGCGCATGGGAATAGCACTGCGACGTTTTGTGCTGTAGCCTTATGGGGTATGAGATCTGTCCGTATTATTCATCATGATCACAATTCAAACCTTCGTGATAGAAGCTTGTTTGTGCATCGGTTCATATTAAGAAGGGTTAACGCATGGATCGCAGTTTCGGCGGCAATACTCGACTGGGTGAGGGCGAATGTAAAGCACCCAAATGTTCGTTTAATGATTAACCCCGTTGGTGTCTCTCGCTTTTATCGCCATGTGAAGAAGGGGGCTTTGCCCAAACGCCTTGTTATTCTTGCGAATTATAGGACGCCGAAGGACTATTTTAACCTAATCGGGGCAATCAGCACCCTGAAGCCATGTAGAACGACTTTTACAGTGAACGCTTTTGGCGGACAAGGTGATGGCAAGTACTTTCAAGCAATTCGCAACCGCATTGATGAGCTAGACCTTTCGGATGTTATTGTTCTAAATGGAATGGTGCAGGACGTTCCAAAACTGTTAACTCAATTTGATGTGGGTGTGCTAAGCTCCGAAAGAGAGGGTCTCCCGGTTACCTTGTTAGAATATATGGCGGCTTACTTACCAGTGATCGTTACAGATGTTGGGGAGTGCAAAAGAATAGTGGAGGATGCAGATTGCGGTTATGTTGTACCGGCGTCAGATCCGCTGGCATTAGGGAAGGCAATACAGACGATGCTTGAAACTGCGCAAAAGTGGGATGACTGGGGCTTAAATGGTCGGAAGTTTGTGGAGCAAAATCATTCAATTGAAACGTTCGCAAAATATTTGATAGACGAAGTATACTAATTGGGAAATCTTCTAACTATTCAATTATCAAAACGTGTTCCTTGTATGGCAATGAAGCCTTATTTCACTGTGCATTGGGATCTTGAAAGTATAATGGCTTTTCTGTGATCCTCTACCTTGGTAACAACTTGTCTATGCATGGCAATACTCCAAGTTCAATTGAGACGCTTGGCAAATTGTTGGCAACGAGGTATTCGATTGAACGCGTGTCGAACAAGAGGAACCAACTTTTGCGGTGGGCGGATATGATGCTGGCTATTATTCGATTTCGGCGCACAATAAGCGTGGTTTTGATTGACACGTATAGCACGCTTGGATTCTACTATGCTTTTGGAGCAGCTGTTATTTGCCGGCTCGGGGCCATACCTTTCTTGCCTATCTTAAGGGGCGGAAATCTCAAGGAAAGATTGCAAAAGAATCCAGGATTATCGAGGTTAATTTTCGGAAACGCTGCTTTACTGGTAGCGCCTTCTGGCTACCTATGGACTGCTTTTAAAGAATTCGGGTATGAAAATGTTGCTTACATCCCGAATAGCATCGAATTGCAGAATTACAAGGTAAAGGAAAGGACTTCCGTTAGGCCACGGTTATTGTGGGTACGCTCATTTCATCAGATATATAATCCACTGATGGCCATTCAGGTCCTGGACGATGTGTTGCAACGCTTCCCGGACGCTGAACTTTGTATGGTTGGCCCCGACAGAGATGAGAGCCTTGAACGGTGCAAGGATTACGTGCGCCATTCTGGACTCGAAGCGCACGTAAAGTTTACGGGGGTGCTTTCAAAATTGGATTGGACCACCTTGTCGAGGGAGTATGACATTTTCATTAACACAACAACCGTTGACAATACGCCCGTGAGCGTAATCGAAGCAATGGCCCTGGGATTACCTGTGGTTTCGACAAATGTTGGCGGAGTTCCGTACCTTCTGGCTGATCGAGAAACCGGACTACTGGTTGAGTCTGGCGACCGCGATGCCATGGTGCAAAGGATTTTTTGGCTGATCGATAACCCGATTGAGGCGCACAATCTTGCGGCTAATGCTCGGCATTATGTAGAGCAACTCGACTGGGAGGTCGTAAAACATAAGTGGTTTTCCTTGCTCGACCAATTTGAGGATCCCCTGAATTGAGCTGAAATGATTGAGTTGGCAAAGAGACTTTTTCAACACCTGCCTCCCGTTGGCAAGGACGTCGCGGTTAGCGCTTATGGATACCTCCGGAATCGCTGGCGCTTTAATCGCAAGTCCAGTGACTTGATAGAAGCGGCCGCAGCTCGCGAAGGATGGAGCTTTTCACAATGGAAGGCATATCAGGAGAGTATGCTCGATCGGCTACTCGACCGGGCTTACCACAAGGTGCCTTTTTATCGGGATCACTGGTCAAAAAGACGGCAAAAAGGTGACAGGTCTCCGCACTCAAATTTGCTGCATTGGCCAATTGTTGACAAACAGACCATTCGGGCAAATCCGCTTGCTTTTCTCGCCGATGATTGCAACCCAAAAGACATGTACCATGAGCACACGGGAGGAACATCAGGCTCACCCCTTAATGTTTATTGGTCAAGAGACACATCCCTTCAATACTATTCCATTTTCGAAAGACGTATCAGAAACTGGCACGGGGTTACGCGGCAGACGCGTTATGGAATTTTAGGAGGTCAGATGTTGATACCTTTTTCGCAAAATAAGCCGCCTTATTGGGTTAAGAACTTTGGTATGAATCAACTTTACATGTCATCATACCATATCAGCCCACCTTCTGTAGCAGCGTATCTCGGGGCAATGAACTCATTTGGCGTAGAGTACCTTTTTGGATATGCATCTTCGCTCTACTCCATAGCATTCCTTGGCCTGAAGCAAAATTTGAAATTTCCGAGACTTCGCGTGGCTATAAGTAACGCAGAGCCGTTGTTTCAATTTCAAATCGACGCAATCAGTCAAGCCTTCAACTGCGCGGTCGTAAACACCTATGGAATGAGCGAACTTGTCGCTGCAGGTTGTTCCTCACCGGGGAGCAATGGGATGCTCGAACTTTGGCCTGAGGTGGGCATTATTGAAAATATAGACACAGAAGTGGGAGGAAGGTTTATTTGTACCGGTATCCTTAATCAGGATATGGCCTTTATAAGATACAATTTGGGAGACAATGGAAGCCTGGCATACCCGGCTGAAGGAATGCTCGACTACTACAAGATAAAAGAGATATCCGGACGAGATGACGATCTCGTGGTAACGCGAGACGGGAGACGAGTGGGACGGCTGGACACAGTATTTAAGAAAGACCTTGAGATACTGGAGGCCCAAATTATTCAAGAAGATTTTGAAAATTTTACGGTGAATGTTGTTCCCGACCAATCGTATTCGGAGAATACTCAAGTTGAACTAATCAGGAATCTAAGACAGCGGGTAGGCAACGTGCAAGTCCAGGTGGTGCTGACCGACAAGATCCCGAGAACAAAAATGGGGAAATTCAGATCAGTAATTTCTAAGGTGGCTTCTGCATAAGTTGAAAAGAAGAGTATTAATCCTAAGCCAATATTTTCAACCGGAGATGGGTGCACCCCAGAATCGTCTGTTTGATATGGCGAGAGGCTTCAAAAAAGCGGATTGGAATGTGGCCATTGTGACCGCGCTCCCAAACTATCCAACAGGCAAGATTTTTCCTGGCTATCGGAAAATGTTCAGTACAACCGAAAGTATGGAAGACTTGGAAGTTAAACGCTACTGGCTCTACGCTTCCAATGCTCCGAAAGCACTGCCGCGAATCTTGAGTATGCTGTCATTTTCACTGACATGTCTATGTTCAATATTTTTCATTTGGCGACGGAAACCGGACTTCATAATCGTAGAAAGCCCACCCCTGACGCTGGGTTTCTCGGGGTGGCTCTTGTCCTGGCTTTCTCGCTCGAGATTAATTCTAAACATTTCTGATCTTTGGCCACTGTCTGCCAAGGAGTTGGGAGCGATTAACGATGGGATTGCATATCGAATGCTGGAAGGGCTGGAGCGTTTTCTATACAGGAAAGCCAAGCTATCCATGGGCCAGTCTCAGGAGATCGTCGATCACATCCGAAGAGTGAGTATGACGGACGTTTACCTTTTTCGCAACGGAGTGGACACTAGGCGTTTCGAGGGTGTTGAACCGGAACCTTCGAAACGAAATCAGATTGTATACGCAGGATTATTAGGCGTTGCTCAGGGGATTCTCGCGATATGTGAAAACATTAATTTTCGTGAGCAGGGAGCTGAGTTCCATATTTATGGTTCCGGCGCTGAATCAGAGAAGTTGGTCACCTTCCTCCGAGACAATCCGGACAGAGGAATTGTTTATCACGGTACATTAACGAGGAATGAAATTCCGCAAATTCTCAGTGCATACGGCGGATGTCTTATTCCGCTTGTCAAAAACATCTATGGGGCGGTTCCTTCAAAGATATATGAAGCGCTGGCTGCTGGTCTTCCTATAATTTTCTCTGGCGAAGGCGAAGGTGCGGCCATTATTTGTAAGTCGAAAGCAGGGTGGGTTAATAAACCAGGAGACTGGCTCTCATTGGCGACATCTATCCGCCGTTTAGTATCAATACCTGATAGCGAATATTTCGAGATGAGAGAAAACAACAAAAGAATAGCGGCGGCTTACTTCGATAGGACACGACAAATGGAACAACTCGTCGATTTTCTTGAAGGGATTTTGAAGAAATGACATTTCCGGAGACAAGACAAGCGGCCGAAAGGGATCTTGATGCGATTGCTATCTGCCATAGCAAAGCATTTTCACGCTCGTTGTCGTCCGCCCTCGGACGAGACTACTTAAAAGTGATGCTAAATTGGTACCTGACTAATGACAACACCTTTCTGTTCTACATCTCGTCTGAAGACAGATGTGTGGGTTATTGTGGCGGAATGATCAAAACCGTTTGGGGAGTTGGCTCGGCCTCAAGTATGGCTCAGCATAGTTTTAATGCGGGGGTGGCTGCCTTCATAAGGCGGCCATGGCTGTTGTTTCACAAAGAAGTTCGGGCTAAGTACAAGTTTATTCTGAAGAATGTTCTAAATCGCTTCTTTTCAGAAAAGAAGCTTAATCGGCCACCTGACGTTGCATTTGAACCATACGCTGGCCTCGTGGTCATCGGTGTTCATCCTGACTTCCAGGGTAAAGGCCATGGCTCTTTATTGCTCAGAGAGTTCGAAAGAATTGTCAGGCAAAAAGGTTTAACAAAAATGGCTTTGTCAGTGCGCACTGAAAATCAACAGGCAATATCGACCTATTTGAAAAATGGGTGGGTGGTTAAGAATGTGAACGGTAGCTCAACTTCTATGGAGAAGGAGTTACTTAAATAATAATAGATTGAAAATTCCTTTTTCTCCCCCGTTCATCGACGATGATGTTAAGCGGGAAGTACTCGAAACGCTCGAATCTGGGTGGATAACTTCGGGGCCCAGGGTGGCAGCGCTCGAACTACTTGTTGCCGAGCAAACGGGGGTGGCTCATGCAGTGTGCTGCAATTCGGCAACCTCGGGACTGATGCTCATGCTTCACTGGTTTGGAATTGGCAAGGGTGATGAAGTGATTATTCCGGCGTACACATACGCAGCGACTGCTCTTGCGGTAATCCATGTTGGCGCGACACCGGTTATGGTCGACAGTGGGGATGATTTCAACTTAGACGTCGCAGCAGTACGCGAGAAAATCACTGAGCGTACTAAAGCAATCATCCCTGTAGACATAGCAGGATGGCCCTGCGACTTCCAGTCTCTTCGTGAACTCGTCGAGGACGACGATATCAGGAGACTTTTTAAGGCCAATGGCTTTAATCAGCGACAACTGGGAAGAGTAATGCTTTTATCGGACGCTGCCCACTCGATTGGAGCTTCATATATGCAGAAACCAACAGGAAACTGGGCTGACTTTACCGTGTTTTCGTTTCATGCTGTAAAAAACGTCACAACAGCTGAAGGAGGGGCAATCGTCCTGAACCTTGCCGGCGACAGGTTCAATTCAATGGAAGTTTATAAAGAGTTAAAATTATGGTCATTGAACGGTCAGACGAAGGATGCGTTTAGTAAGACAACGGGAGGGGGATGGCGTTATGACATTGTCTATCCCGGCTTCAAGTTCAACATGCCCGACGTGCTGGCTGCGATCGGGCTGGCGCAACTAAGGAAGTACACCAAAGAGATATTGCCTGAGCGAAAACGGGTATTTGAGGCATATTGCAATAGTTTCAAATCTATTCGCTGGGCAAAGCTTCCACAGGCCGATTCACGGGAAAAGACATCTTCGTATCATCTTTTTCCTTTGAGAATTATCGGCATTTCTGAGCATCAGCGCGACGCCATCATCCAAAAAATTACTGAACAAGGAGTATCGGTAAACGTTCATTTTCAACCGCTTCCAATGTTGACCGTGTTTCGGGAAATGGGATTTAGACGTGAAGACTATCCGAAAGCTTTCAGTAATTATGAATGTGAAATTTCGCTGCCAATATATCCCGAGCTTGATAGAGTAAAGATCGACTATATTGTCTCTTCAGTTGTTACTGCCTATGAAAGCGTATTAAATGACTAAGAGAGCGTTTGATATTTTCATTGCAGCCATGGGGTTGATTTTTCTCATTCCCGTTTTTGCTTTTGTTTCGCTTCTGATCGTTCTCGACTCACGTGGTCCCGTTTTTTACGCACAGGAACGGATTGGCCGTGGTTGCAGGCCCTTCAAGCTGCTTAAATTTCGCACCATGTTTACTGATTCCGACCGCAAGGGAGCGTTGACAGTGGGTATGCGCGATTCTCGCATAACCCGGGTAGGATACAATCTTCGAAAGCTGAAAATTGATGAACTTCCTCAGCTGGTGAACGTGCTTATCGGAGATATGAGCCTGGTGGGACCACGACCTGAAGTGAAGCGCTTTGTAGACCTCTACTCCAAAGAGCAACTGAGAGCTTTAAGCGTTCGCCCTGGCATCACGGACCTCGCTTCAATCAAGTACCGCAATGAGAACATGATTTTGGAGGGAAAAAGTGATCCCATACAGTTTTATATCGATAAGATTATGCCTGAAAAACTTGAGCTGGCGTTGCAGTACGTTGATCGCCAGTCTTTGAAACTTGACGTGCTGATTATTGTGAAGACAATTTTATCAATCTTCGAACGCACATCCCATAATAGTCTTGAGAAATAAAATGGCTGGAAAGAGGATAGTTTTAGTTGCTGGAGCCAGGCCCAACTTCATGAAGATCGCCCCAATCATCGAGGCGATCAAAGCGATCCCGAACTCGGATCCTGCCGTGGACTATGCACTTGTTCATACTGGCCAGCATTACGATGACAAGATGAGTAAAGATTTTTTTGTTCAGCTTGGCATTCCTGAACCTGAGGTCAATCTTGAAGCAGGTAGCGGATCGCAAGCGGAACAAACAGCGGCCATTATGGTTGGTTTTGAGAGATATCTTGCCGGGCGTCCTGCCGATCTCATACTTGTCGTTGGCGACGTCACGTCCACTCTTGCATGTTCAATCGTGGCGAAGAAGCTTGGTCTCCCAGTGGCCCATGTAGAGGGAGGTATTCGCTCAGGGGATCTATCAATGCCGGAAGAGATAAACCGGCTTGTGACTGATTCGATCGCGGATTATTTTTTTACAACGAGCACGATTGCAAACGAGAATCTGTTGCGAGAAGGAAAGAAGGAGCAGCAAATATTTTTCGTGGGCAACACGATGATCGACACGCTGCTCCAGAATATCCCGCGATTGCGACCTCCGGTCTTTTGGAATGCACTGAATTTGGTTCCTCACGAATATCTGGTGATGACCCTTCACCGGCCAGCGAACGTAGATTCCAAGGAACAACTCGATCAAATTTTCCGTACTATTGAAGAGACGATCCACGGGCTACCGGTAATTTTCCCTGTGCATCCTCGCACCAGAAAGAACATGGAGAGGTTTGGCATACAGTCACCAGCTTTTCATCTCGCCGAACCAATGGGTTATCTGGAGTTTAACTATCTTGTCAAGCATGCTAAAGCCGTAATCACTGATTCTGGAGGAATTACGGAAGAGACGACAGTGATGGGCATTCCCTGCATCACATTGCGCGACAGTACGGAGCGCCCGGAAACCTGCACGATCGGTACAAATGAGCTTGTAGGTACGAACCCTGAGAACCTGAAACCGGCACTTGAAAAGGTGATCTCCGGAAAGTGGAAGAAAGGCGGCATTCCTCCGTTGTGGGATGGTGAAACTGCTAGCCGGATCGTGGATATTATTTCCAAACTTTGATCGCTATTGTACGTCAGGTTTGTCAAACGCGCGTTGGACGTTGCTCTCGCAGGTCTGTTGATACTCGGGCTCTCCTGGGTCTACCTCCTCATTATCCTCGCCTACCTCGCCGGTAATCACCGGACCATCTTCTTCATCCAGCCCAGGATCGGCTGGAATGAAAAGATTTTTTCCCTGATCAAATTTCGCACTCTCGCCGAGGACGACCGGCTTCCACCGGATCAAAGAAGGTTTCCCCTCGGCGTCTTCCTTCGGCGAACCTCCCTCGACGAACTTCCCCAACTCTGGAATGTCCTGAAAGGGGATATGTCTTTTATCGGACCCAGGCCCCTGCTCGTAGAGTACCTTCCCCTCTTTTCACCTGAACAACGAAAACGACACGACATCCGACCCGGCATAACGGGCTGGGCACAGGTCAATGGGCGACATTCCATTTCGTGGTCAGAAAAATTTGAACTGGATTTGTATTACCTTCACCATATCTCATTCTTGCTCGACGTGAAAATATTCTTCAAGACGATCCGCCTGCTTCTCTCTTTCAGGAAGGACATATCGCTCCGGGAAAAAAAATTTACTGGCAATGCGTGATCTGATTATTTACGGCGGGGGAGGTTTTGGAAGGGAAACCGCGCTGATGATCGCGCAGATAAATTCTGTCAGACCCTCGTGGCGAGTGATCGGATTTTGCGATGACAATCTGTCGAAAGGAATGATCGTCGACAACATTCCCGTGATTGGTGGATTGGTCGATCTCAACAGCTATGCTCAGGCGGTGTCAGTGACTATTGCAGTTGCGGATCCGCAAACGAGGATGAAAATTCGCGACGGCATTCGCAACCCGAAAGTTGATTACCCGGCCCTGGTGCATCCATCGGTAATGGGAGGGGACCTGGCCAGAAACAAGATCGGCGAAGGCAGCATTGTCACCGCGGGAAACATTTTCACGACGAACATTCAAATCCAGGCTTTCGTGATCGTGAACCTGGCGTGCACCATCGGACACGACGTTGTGATTGGCGATTTCTCGTCCATCATGCCGGGCTGTTCAATATCCGGCGCGGTAAATATCGGCCGGGCTACTCTCATAGGCACGGGGGCCCGAATATTGCCCGGTGTTGAAATAGGCGAGAGCTGCAGGGTAGGAGCGGGCGCGGTAGTTACCAAACCTGTCGCAGCGAGTGAGACGGTTGTCGGCATTCCCGCAAAGCCTCTTAAGAAATGAAGTCCCGAATTTACTTGTCTCCCCCACACCTCGGTCCGGACGCGTTGGAATATATTCAAGCCGCTGTCGAATCAAACTGGATAGCGCCCCTGGGACCTGATGTCGACGCATTCGAGAAAGAGTTAAGTGAAGTCGTGGGGGTGGAGCATGTAGTGACAACCAACTCGGGTACATCGGCGATTCACCTGGGCCTGCTGGCGCTCGGGGTCGGACCCGGTGATGAAGTCATTTGTTCGACGTTCACATTTTGCGCTTCCGTAAATCCTGTGATTTACTGCGGCGCATCGCCTGTGTTTGTGGATTCGGAGCGGGAGACGTGGAATATGGATCCGACTCTCCTGGAGGAGGCAATAAAGGACAGGATCCGCAGCACCGGAAAGAAGCCCAGGGCCATCGTTGTTGTTCACTTGTATGGTATGCCCGCGCAGATGGCGCCAATCATGGATCTATCGAGAAAATATGCGATACCCGTCCTGGAAGACGCTGCGGAAGCACTGGGATCCACCTATCGGGGCAGGCATGCCGGCTCGTGGGGCGACATTGGCATATTGTCTTTTAACGGCAACAAGATCATCACCACGTCGGGAGGCGGAGCATTGTTTACCTCCAATGCCGATCTGGCAAACCGCGTACGCTATCTTCGCGCGGAAGCGAAGGAGCCCTTTCCTTATTATGAGCACAAGGAGGTAGGATACAATTACAGGTTAAGTAACCTATTGGCGGCGCTCGGCCGTTCACAGCTGCGTGTGCTTTCGTCGCGGGTGAAGCGAAGGCGCGAAATATTTCATTATTATTCCGGTGATCTCGGCTCGATTCCGGGAATCACCTTCCAGGGCCAGTCGTCCGACATGCAGGCCAACCGTTGGCTCACGGCCCTCGTTCTCCGCGGTAATTCTTCCCGATCGGAGGAGATTCGCGTGGCGCTCGAGGCGGAGAATATCGAGAGCAGACCGCTGTGGAAGCCCATGCACCTGCAACCGGTTTTCAACGGCTGCCCGTTCTATGGCAGCGGCGTGTCGACGGACCTTTTCAACAGGGGCTTATGCCTGCCCTCCGGTTCCAGTATGAAGGATGAGGACTTGAAGCGAGTCGCGGACATCATCAAACAACATCCGGCATGAGCCTTCTGAAAGACTTCAGGCCAGCGTTGATGTTCCTCGGGAAGTTCCTCGCGCTGTATTTTATAGGAAATATTCTTTACGGCGTCTTCATTGAGTCGTACGGCGAGCGGGCAGATCCCATAACAGCCATGGTGACACGGCAGACCTCAGCGTTCCTGAACGCGGTGGGGTTTGATACCAGTTATGAGAATCACCCGGTGAAGGCCACCGTTATCCTTATGGATAATAGTATTCCGGTTATTCACGTTTTCGAGGGCTGTAATGGCGTCAATGTGATGATCGTCTTTGTAGCGTTTCTGTTTGCCTTCGGCGGCCCGTTGAAGGCCATGAGCGTTTTTCTTCCCGCGGGGATCCTGGTGATCCATTTGTTCAACATTCTCAGAGTATCCCTGCTGTTTCACCTGGCGCAGGAAGATTCGGAACAGTTCTATTATTTTCACAAGTATTTCTTCACGGCAACCCTTTACCTGGTGGTATTCGGGCTTTGGGTGCTTTGGGTGATGCGCTTCAATGAAAAACGCTATTCCAACGCGGATTCCTGATTTTGGGAGGAGGGCTGCATTATTCTCCTCCGGCGTATTGCTATTGGCTTTCGTATACCTTTTCCAGAAACATAACTTCTGGGTAGGTTTTGAAGGGATGCATCCGAATGCTATCTTCGCTATTAACCGCACCGCCAGGCTGACCCTCAATGACCTGGCCTGTTTCTTAATCATTTTGGCAGTATTCCGGGAGAAGAAGTACCTTAAATTGGCCTTTTTTGTGTTTTTGGTGGAGTTGTTGGTTATACTGCCTGTTTATCTGGTAGTTAAACTGGGGCTTGAGGGGGATTCGGAGATCTCTTCACCTCTGTTATCGCAGATTCACAGGCTCATCGTGAATCCGATGCTGATGATCCTGCTGATGGCAGGTTTCCTTTATCAGCGTTACTTTAAAAGATGAGTACGTGAATTTAGCGAAAAAAAATGTCAGTTCAGGTCACTAAATCAGCACTTGGTCGTATTAATTTTGCCAATTCTTTTTCTCTTAATTTTGCTTAGTTTTGTTGGAATGATCAACCTTACCTGGGTACTATGAGGGGACTTTACTGTTGCATTCTGTTTACTTTTTACGTCTCGGTATCCCTTGCGCAATCTGACGGTGATTACCGGTCACGGCAGACGGGCGATTGGAACAGTCAGTCCACGTGGCAGATTTTTTCCGGGGGCTCCTGGCAAGATTTGGAAAATGCCGGAGGGGTGATACCCAGCGAGACCAGTGGCGTCATTACGATCATGGACTTGACAACGGTCACAATCCCCAATGGTCAAACCATCACTGCAGATCAGATTGAATATGAAAATAACTTCGGCGGGTCTACGGGAGTTATAACTGTTGCCGTGGGCGGAACCCTTGTCATCAATAACGGCGCTGGCGATGACGTGCGCTTATTAAACGATTTTACCACCTTCGCCCTTCTGGAGGTGTATGGTACTCTCCAGCTTAATGCGGGGGCCAGCATAGTCGACGACGATTATGGCAATATAGGACTGGGATCAAGCCCTGTGACTGCAGACACTTACAAGGTTCACGGCGGAGGTACTCATATACATGCCACAGGGGCGGGCGTTTCTCCCATTCCTGCCGCGGATTGGCAACCGGAATCTACCTGCCAAATCAACGCAACTTCCGGAGCGGTGCCAACGATTGATCCTTCTATCATATTCCACCACTTTGTCTGGAACGGGACGAATCAGTCCGCTTTGTTAAACTTGAACGCTGGTCTTCGCAATATTGATGGTGACCTCACAGTGACGAGTACAGGTGGGTTTATTTTCCAGATGGCGACGATTGGCGCTGGATATACACTTAACATCGGCAGGGATTTAATTATTCAAGGGGATTCGCGAGTCCAATTCGGGTCGACTACTTCACCGGTAAACATCAATGTCGGACGTGATTTGAACATCAGCTCGACCAACACATCGACAAACACAATTAGTTGTAATGTAAATGGCACTACCGTCATCACGGTCAATGGCGATTTCAACAAATCGAACGAGAGCACTGTCAGCTTGCTTGCTGGCATTTCCGGTTCGACGAACTTGATTCTGTTGGGAAATTTTTCATCGACGGGTGGAACGATTACCCGAAACGCTACAAGTGGAGGAACTGCTACCATTACGTTCAGGGGAAATTCGACCCGAACGTTCCTTAATTCGGGGTCCATCACGAATGCAGTGAATTTCACAATCGAAACCGCGAAGACCCTGAACATGGGTACATCCGCTATTACAGGTACGGGCACATTTACACTTAATGGGACGCTAGGTGTGGGTTCGGATGACCCCCAAGGCGCCTTGCAAGTGTACTCAGCGACTGCCTCCGGAAACCTTCAGAATAACGGACCGCGCATTTTTGCTTCTAACTCAACAGTCGTTTACAACGGATCCTCCAATCAGTTTATTGGGGACGGATTCCCTTCGCAAGGTGGCGATGTAAACCTGACTATTAACACATCAAATAATAGCACAGTCACCCTAAGCGACGATCTGGACATCGTTGCCCTTCGAACGCTCAGCCTCCTCAGCGGAAATCTTGTCATCGGCAATCAGACATTGACCATTAATGGAACAGTCACCGGTACTGGCGGAATAATCGGGGGGCCTACTTCAAACATGGTGATTGGCGGAACTGACGATTTTGGAACGTTGACATTCAATGGTACCAACGAATTGCTGAACTTGACGATTAACAGGACCAATAGCGGTCTCGTGACTCTCGGTGGCAGTTTAACCATCCGAGGGACGCTGACGCATACGAATGGAACTCTTGCAATTCAGGATAACACGCTTACGATCAGAGGTGACTACGGACCTTCAACGCCTGCGAACCTTGGCGTGACAAACTTATCGACGGTGATCATCGAAGGGGAGGGTACAGTGCCCGACGACGTTAGCTTTTCAGGCACTGAGTTGGGCACGTTGACCATTGATCGGGCTGGTGCCAGCCTGACAACAACATCGACAATGGCCATCCACACGCTGAATCTATACTCGGGAATATTTAACAATGGCGCCGGTATTTCAATCACTGCTGGTGGTACGATCAAAAGGCGCGGTGGCGCTTCTGGTGGTTCTATGACGACGAATCCCAGCAATACTACCGATGCTTATAATGTCACATACGAAGATGGGGCTATGACGAGCGGGCCCGAATTGCCCACCAGTACGACGGCCCTGGCCGACTTGCTGAAAAGTGGAACGGGCATCTGGACATTGGGATCGGACATAACCGTGAACGGGACGCTATCGCTGACAAACGGAACCTTCCAGGCGGGAAGCCACACGGTCACGCTGAAGCAAAACCTCATCAGCACCGGGGCTTCGACATTCACGTCGGCGCTGGTGGTTTTTGCGGGAACAACTATCATCTCCGGCGGTGCGCCCCCGACGTTTGGCAATATTGAAATAACAGGGACGGTCACTCCGAATATCAACTACCGGATCAATGGCAACCTCGACAATACAGGTACGCTGAACGCTGGTACCGGGTCAGTAACTTTTGGTGGCACCACGGTCATTTCCGGTGGTTCAAATTCCTTCAATGGCCTGACCATCGCCAGCGGTGGTTCGTTGACGGCCCCGGCAGGATCGATCAGCGTCGCCGGCAACTTCGCGAACAGCGGAACCTTCATCCATAACGGGGGGACTGTCAACTTTACCGGTACTTCATCGATCACAGGAACCGCTCCGACGTTTAACCACGTGATCGTTTCCGGAACACTCAATGCACCGGCAAGCCTTAACCTGGCAGGCAACCTGAACGTAAATGGAACATTCGTGCACAACTCCGGAACGGTGACATTCAACGGCACCGGAGTACAATCCCTTAATCGCACTTCAGGTAGCGGGCCCGTTGTCGTGGACCTCTACAATGTGACCGTCGACAAGACTGCCAACACGTTTTTTGTCGAGTCGACGGTGACCGGGACAACCTTCCGCGTTGCCAATCAATTTGTGATAGCAAGAAACGGGACGGCCACCACCGATGTGGACTTCGACGGCGCAGCCGGAGCCGGTACCCTTGTACTTAGATCGACCAGCACGCGAACGGCATCTATTCCCGCGGTCCCGGCAAGCGTGGGGGTCTCGGGCAATATTACTGTTGAAAGATTTATCGCCAACAGCGATGGTATAAGGTCGTACCGGTACCTGGCACCACCTGTCATCGGTTCGACGGTGGACGACTGGCAGGATGAGGTGGCCATCACAGGGCAATTCCTCGATCCATCGTCAGGAGCGGGAATACTCATGCCGAACAACCCCTCGCTGTATCGCTATGTTGAAACAAACGGAGGCGCATACAGCAACCGTTACGAGGCTTATCCGAACAATGCCACGCTGCCTGCAACCGGTTTTCCCCTTGCCAATGGAACAGGGTATGCCGTGTATATGTACAATTCGGGAACGCCCACGCTAAATAGCCGCGGAACACTGCGAATAGGAGATTTCCCGGTAGGCTTAACGGCGACAGGCGTTGATGCAAATGCTGCGGGGTTCAATCTGGTCGGCAATCCATACCCTGCTCCGATTGACTGGGACCTGGTCGCTTTGCCGGCCGGCGTAAGCTCGACGATCTCCCTAAAGGATAATGTGAACAACGCCCTGGCTGGGACCGGTAATTTTGTTTACTACGTCAAGGGAGGACCGAATGTGGGTGGTTTTACGGGAGTCATTGCTTCGGGCCAGGCATTTTGGGTCGAAACCACGCAGGCTGCAAGCCTGACATTTATGGAATCGCACAAAGTTTCTGACAGCAATCCGGTTCTCGTTCGTGAACGGTCCCTGGCAGATGTGCTGCGAATCCGTATTGACGGCAACGGCCGCGGCGACGAGAGCGTTATCTGGCTGCATGAGGAAGCGACCGATGAAGCCGACCTGCGGTTCGATGCAAAGAAAAAGACCAATGACTTTTTGAACCTCTACACTTTCTTTGAGGCGCAACCCGATGTCAAGTACGCCATCAATGGATTAGGCGATTTCGGTTGTTCCAAATCCTTCCGTCTTGCTGTTACAGACATCAACTCAGATAGCGTGAACGTTGTACCCGCCGGGACCTATATTCTGAATTTCTCCGACTTTGATTCATTTACGAAGCCCTATCATTTTTCGTTGATCGACAAGTTCAAGAATGAGGTAGTGGATATCCGTGAGAATCCCGAGTACAGTTTTCAGGTCACCGCGGATCCGCGCACATTCGGCGAAAATCGCTTTGAAGTTCTCGTTTCCCAACCGGACTTTGCGACCGACAACGTGATTCATTACAATTCCGTCTGCGAAAATGCGGGCGCTGCTATTACCATTGAAAATTCAGACCCGCTTGTTTCTTATAGTGTGAAAGATAATGACGGGCAAACGATATCTTCTGTCGTGCAGGGAAATGGAAACTCGATCGTGTTGAGTGTTTCGCAAGGAAAATTAGTCAACGGAATAAACAACCTTCGGATATTCGCAGGCAATGGTCTCTGTGAGGCAATTCCCTTGCAAGAGACGGTAAAACTGGAAGTGAATGAGCTTTACAAGGTATCCGATGTGCAGAATGGAAGGTCGTGTAATACGGGCAGTGTCACGCTGACGGCCTCCGGAGTTCCATCCGATGGTGAATACGTTTGGTATGAGAGCGAACTTTCGGTAGAGCCGCTCGGAACAGGTTTCGAGTTTGCGACCCCCGAGCTAAACAAGTCAAAGACGTATTATGTCGCCGCGCGAAATGCACTCGGTTGCGAAGGTCCGCGGGTGCAAGTAAAGGCTGACGTCGTCAATATCGAGCCCGCGATTATTTCTCCCCTCGAAGGAGGAGTGCTCGCTTCCAATTACACTGACAATATCCAGTGGTATTTCAACGATCAACCGATTTCCGGCGCGACGAACAAGGAGCTTGTCGCGGAGCAATCCGGTATTTACACGTTAGAAGCAAAGGTGGCAGGATGTGTTACCTCTGCGCAATATGATTTCCTGGTGACCGCACTTGAAGAAGGCTTTGATCAGATGGTCAGAGTTTATCCGAATCCCGTGGCGTCCAGGATCAGCGTTGAACTGAAAAATCCGGAACCTGCCAGCGCCGTGGTCGTTAATTCAGTCGGCAATGTGGTGGGCGCCATCCAGTTTGTGCGGATGGGCAGCCATCAGCGAGGCGAACTGGATTTCGGTGGGCAGGCAGCGGGTCTATACTTGATAAAGATTACACAAGGCAAAAAGAGCATTCACTACAAGATCATCAAAGAATAAGACTATGGGTAAATCTAAGTCTCTGAGAATATTTACGTTGGTGCTGCTTTTTTGCTGCATCCTGGGTGTGGTCTGCGCCCAGCCTGTCGACCCACCTGACCCGAACAATGTACCGATTTCGGGCATTGAAATTCTGCTGCTGCTGGGCGGTGGTCTGGGCCTTAAAAAATATCTTGATCGACGAAACTCTAAAAAATAAATCCTATCTCAACCTATTACAAACTCTTCTGGAGGTGGATCAAGAACCTGCGCATTTTGCCGCGGTGGGTCATCGTGACCATTGACCTCCTTTTCATTGGCGTATCCGTTTTTCTCGCCTACCTGCTTCGATTCAATTTCTCGGTTCCGGAACTCATCGAGAACAATACGGACCTCGGCATACTGCTCTATCTCGTGACCGGCGCCATGTGTATTGGTTTCACCGGTAGCTACAAGGGAATCATTCGTTATACCGGTACTCAGGACGGCGTGCGGATCTTCTTCATGCTGGTAATGAACCTGATCTGCGTCAACACATTCAACTTCTTTTACCAGTTCCGCTACGGACATTATTTCGTTCCCACATCGGTTATCTACATCAGCTTCCTCGCATCTTTCCTCTTTTTGTTCAATTACCGTCTGCTTGTCAAATACTTCTTCTCCTTCTACAAGCGTTCGGTGCTGCGCAACCTGAACGTGCTGATCTACGGTGCCGGCCAGACGGGCATCATCACGAAACACGTGATCGACTCGTCGCCGAATACACGCGTGATCGGGTTTGTAGACGACGACCGGCATAAGATCGGGAAGGTTCTGAACGGCTCCAAGATCTACAACGGGACTTCTGCTGAACTGGAGCGGCTCCTGCACTCTTTCAACGTTGACGATGTGATCATCACGGTCAAGGATCTCAGCATTGAGCGAAAGAACGAGATCGTGGACACGTGTATCCGGAATCAGGTCAAAGTGAGGATCGTGCCCCCGGCAGACCAGTGGGTGCGGGGTGAGCTGAGCCTTAACCAGATCAAGGAGATCAATATCGAAGATCTCCTGGAACGCGAAACAATCAAATTGGAGGATGACAACCTGAAACGCCAATTGTACGGCAAACGCATTTGCGTCACAGGGGCGGCCGGTTCTATTGGGAGCGAGATTGTTCGCCAGGTGATGCATTACAGGCCTGAGATTGTGATTCTGATCGATCAGGCGGAATCGGCTTTGTTCGAGATCGACAGACTGATCCGGGATCAGGATCGACAAGTCAAGGTTCTTCCCTTTGTCGCGGACATTAACAACTACGCTCGCATTGAAGCCATATTCCGGGCGCACAAGCCGAACATCGTATTTCACGCCGCGGCCTACAAGCATGTTCCGCTCATGGAGACGAATCCTGCGGAGGCGATCCGGTGCAATATTCTCGGAACAAAGACACTCGCAGATCTTTCAGTGCAGTACGAAGTTGAAGAGTTCGTCATGATCTCTACCGACAAAGCTGTGAATCCCACCAGCGTGATGGGGGCCTCAAAGCGTTTGGCGGAGATATACGTGCAGTCCCTGAATAATCATCTGGCGCATACCGGAAAGCAGCACACCGCGTTTGTTACGACGCGATTCGGAAATGTGCTAGGTTCAAACGGGTCGGTTATTCCGCTGTTCAAGAAGCAGATAGCGCATGGCGGGCCGGTCACGGTTACGCACCCGGAAATTACTCGGTACTTTATGACGATACCCGAGGCCTGCCGTCTGGTCCTGGAGGCTGGCGTAATGGGCAGGGGAGGTGAGATATTCCTGTTCGATATGGGCGAATCGGTGCGGATCCTTGATCTGGCCAAGAAGATGATTCTCCTGTCCGGATTTCGGCCCGGCAAGGAGATCGAAATTGTCTACACTGGGCTTCGCGACGGTGAAAAGCTTTTCGAGGAACTCCTGAATCAGCAGGAAAACACCATGAAGACGCACCATGAAAAGATCATGATTGCCAAAGTAAAAGAGTACTCTTACCCGCAGGTAAATTCTTACGTAGGCCTTTTCAATGAGTTGCTCGACGATGGAGATGAACTCAGAATGGTTGCCCTCATGAAAGAGCTCGTGCCCGAGTTTAAGAGCAACTACTCCCGCTTCCAGGCCCTCGACTCAACCTACCACTCGAACTGAGTTTAAATACAGGTTGAATGCAGGTTGAATACCGGTTTAATGCAAGTTAAATACCGGTTGAATGCCTAGTTTAATGCAGGTTTAATACTGGTTTAATGCAGGTTCAAAGGCAGGTTTAATGCAGGTTGAATGCCGGTCTAATGCAAGTTTAATGCAGGTCTAATGCAGGTTTAATACCGGTTGAATGCCTGGTTTAATGCAGGTCTAATGCAGGTTTAATACCGGTTGAATGCCTGGTTTAATGCAGGTTCAAAGGCAGGTTTAATACCGGTTGAATACCAGTTGAATGCAGGTTTAATACCGTTGAATACAGGTTTAATGCAGGTTGAACTACAGGTCTAATCCCGGTTGAATGCCTGGTTAATACGGGTTGAATGCCCTTTTATTACAAGTTTAGTATCGGTCAGATTCAGGAAGCAAGATTTAAAGGCTGGTTTTGTGGTTTTGGACTTCGGAATACTTTCAAAACCAGCATTTCCACCTGTCTTTTAACCTGCATTAAACCTGCCTTTAGACCTGCATTTCAACCTGCCTTTAAACCTGGATTTTAACCTGCCTTTCTACCTATTATAAGGTCTCCTCATCTTTCCAAATCTCCGGCTCGATCCGAAGTTTGTAGGCAGGTAGTACTCCACCTTGAAGTTCAGAAGAAAGTAGGCGTCTTTTTTACTCGGGTTGCCGCGTTGTGTGCCGGCTTCATAGGGAGTTTTTCCGAGTTCCGGTCTTCTGTCTGATAGTGCGATTCGGGTTTCGTCCCAGCCGGTCTTGTCGGGATGAACCGTGCTCACGTCATCCAGGTAGTCGGTAAATGTTTTCCGGAAGCCCCCTTCCAGTACGAGGTTAATGAAAGGGCCCGCTTTCAGGCGCACGCCTGCTCCCACGGGAACGACAAAGTTGACACGGCTGTACTTCACACCTTCCGTCTGCAAGGGTTGAAGCGCGTATTTGCCGCCGTTGTACTCGGCCATCGGGTTTGAGTACATCAGTCCTAGCCCTGCAAACACATAGGCATTAAATACAGGCCGCTGGTAGTAGCGGTAAGCATTTGGTTTCAGATTGAGCGCCCCCGTTACGGTCGCCTCAAAATTGTTCGCATAAAAAGACAGGTTTCTAGCTACCCGGCTTGGATCATCCGCCAGTGCGTCATCACCCGTTAGTTTGAACCAGGCCACATCCGCCCGCACGGCAATTTGTGGCACTACGAAATACGACAACCCAACCGTCAGATTGGGTTTAGCATCCATAAAGTCGCTTTTATTCTTGAGCTCACCGTAGTAGGTGGAGGTACCCGTTCCGGCGGAAAAAATAAGGGACCGGCTTCGTCTGATGGCGTAAAAACTCTGAGCCTCTGCAACAACAGTCACGAGAATCAACACATAGGTCAGGAGGTAAAATTTCTTCATAGTTTTTTTGAAAGGGAAATTTTGGTACTAAAATACGATGGCAGCAGCAGAAATCCAAGCTGGTTCGCGGGGGCTTATCGTCCTTGACGGCTGCGGAATTTAATGGGAGGAGGGGTGGTTTGGTAACCGGCTGTGAAGTGGATAGGGATATAAGGGGTATAAGGGTATATGGGATATAAGGGGGGTATAGGGGTAATAAAGGCTTAAGGGTGTAAGGTTATTTGGTTATTTTAGTGGGAACAAGACCCTCTTGCGATGAAGACTTTAACCAAGTATAATCCCGGCAAGGATTTTACCTCGCTTGTGGCGTGGAAAAAGGCGAGGGAGCTCAAGGTTTTTCTCTACACCGAAGTGATTCCATTTCTGCCGTCGGAAGAGAAATTTAATTTGAATGTGCAAATTCGGAAGGTGGGTGTTTCGGGCACTGCAAATATCGCTGAAGGATATGGCAGATATCATTACCAGGAAGCAATAAGGTTCTACCGCATCTCACGCGGATCCATCTATGAAGCGAAAGACCACCTCACCTCCTGCTACGATTTGAAGTATATTACTAAAGACACTTTTGATAAAGGAATCGACCTTATCGAAGAGACCAAGATAGCCCTGAACGGATATATCCGCTATGTGAAGAACAAAAAGGACCTAGACAACAATCTTACCACCTAATCCCCCTATACCCCCTATATCCTTATATCCCCTATATCCACTATATCCTTATATCCCTATACCCCTCACTTCAAAACCTCACTAACCCTCAAAGCAGCATCCTTCAACAAAATAGCAGACCGCACTTTCAAACCCGATTCTTCGATGATACGGGCGCCTTCTTCGGCATTGGTGCCTTGAAGACGGACGATGATGGGTACTGCGATATTTCCAATCTTTTTGTAGGCTTCGACGACGCCGTTGGCGACGCGGTCGCAGCGGACGATGCCGCCGAAGATGTTGATGAGGATAGCCTTCACGTTGGGATCTTTCAGGATGATGCGGAATCCGGCTTCGACGGTTTCAGCGTTCGCTCCGCCTCCGACATCGAGGAAGTTGGCGGGCTCGCCGCCGGAGAGTTTGATGATGTCCATCGTGGCCATGGCGAGGCCGGCGCCGTTCACCATGCAGCCCACGTTGCCGTCGAGCTTGACATAGTTCAGTCCCGCTTTGCCGGCTTCCACTTCCAGCGGATCTTCTTCGGTGATGTCGCGCAGTTCGGCGAGATCTTTATGGCGGAAGAGCGCGTTGTCGTCGAGGTTCACTTTCGCGTCGACGGCGAGTATCTTGTTGTCGGAGGTCTTCAGCAGGGGATTGATCTCGAACATGCTTGCGTCCAGTCCGAGGTAAGCGTTGTACAGGCTGTGAATGAACCTCACGCCTTCCTTGAACGCGTTGCCTTCCCATCCCATGGCGAACGCCACCTTGCGCGCCTGAAAGGGTTGCAGCCCGATGGTGGGATGGATCCATTCCTTGACGATCTTCTCGGGATGCGTCTCGGCAACTTCCTCGATGTTCATCCCGCCTTCCGTAGAGGCCATGATCACAGGACAGCCTTTCGCGCGGTCGAGGAGAATGCTCATGTAATATTCTTTTGGCTCGCTTGCGCCGGGGTAGTAGACGTCTTCGGCGATGAGCACTTTGTTCACTTTCTTTCCTTCCGATCCCGTCTGATGCGTGACGAGTGTGCCGCCGAGAATTGCTTTTACTTTCTCGGGTACTTCGGCCGCGCTCTTGGCGAGGACCACGCCCTTCGAGCCGGTTTCCCGGATGGTGCCTTTGCCGCGTCCGCCCGCGTGGATCTGCGACTTGATTACAAACCATTTAGTGCCCGTCTCCGACGCGAGCTCTTTCGCCGCCTGGATGGCACTGTCCGGCGTGTCAGCCACTATGCCGCGCTGAATGGTGACACCGTATTTCTCGAGAATCTGTTTGCCCTGGTATTCGTGAATGTTCATGGGTTGTCGTTAGTTCAAAACGGGGGCAAAGTAGGGGATTTTGAGGGAAATGAAAAATGGCCGCCCTCTCTGGAACCGTCATCCTGAGCGGGCCGCCGCAGGCGTGGTGCAGGCAGGCGGGTAAGGGAAGGACCTCCCACCGCGCAAGCAGCCAGGTCTCAATCGATAGCATGGAAACTCCCGGAACGATCTGCTGCGCATGCTGTCGAAGTAGACACGGCCCTTGCGCATTGGGGGGTCCTTCGCAAAAGCGCTTGGAGCGCTTTTACTCAGGATGACGGTTATGAAAAGAGGAGAGGGTTGGGGTGAGGTCACTCCATCATCACCTCCACATGCTCCACCGCTCCGGGCTTCCTCTTTCTGCCAATGAACAACAGCAACAACGGTATGCACACCAGGAAAAACAAGCCGACGATCAGGAAGGTATCGCGGTAGGTGAGCATGAGCGCCTGTTTGGTGACCATGCCTTGCAGGGAGGCGTAGGCCTGCTGTGTAGCTTCATAGACGGAGTAGCCTTTGCTTATGAAAAGGTGCTTTAATCCTTCGAAGCGCTCGTGTGCGAGCGGGTTGTCGGCGCTGACGTATTCGCGCATGGTCTCGGCGTGGAACTTGGTGCGCGTAGCGATATAGGTTGTCATCACCGCCGTGCCGAATGCGCCGCCGAGCTGTCGCACCATGTTGCTCATCGCGGTACCCTGTGGGATCTCCCGTCCGTTGAGATCGGCGAAGGATATGGTTGTCAGCGGCGTGAAGATGAGGCCGAGTCCGAAGCCGCGGATGATGAGAGGCCAGAAGAAATCATCACTGCCGACGGACAGGTTGAGATTTGACAGCATGAAGGTGAAGATGAAGAAGACAAAGAACCCGATGCCGCTGAGAAGATAGGGTGACACGCGCTTTTTCATGAGCTTCGCCACCATGGGCATCATCAATCCGGTAGTGATGCTTCCCGGCATGAGCAGAAATCCCGTATCCGTGGCGGTGAAGTTGAGGATGTTTTGCGCGAATACAGGTATGATGAAGACGGAGGCGAACAATCCGAAACCGAGGATGAAGTTGAAGAGCGATCCGACGGCGAACGTCCGGTACTTCATGATGCTGAGGTCGACGACAGGGTGCTTCACGGTGAGCTCTCGCCAGATGAAGGCGACGATGCCCACTGCCGCGGCGATGGTAAGCCACAAAATGTATTGCGTTTCGAACCAGTCTTCGCGCTCACCTTTTTCCAGGACGACCTGCAGGGCGCCGATGCCGACCGCGAGGAAGACGATCGCCCACCAGTCCATCTTGCCGGTCTTCATTTTCTCCGCCGGCTCCTTGATAAACAGTATCGTGCAGATGGTGGCGATGATTCCGATGGGAACGTTGATGTAAAATATCCACGGCCAGGAATAGTTGTCGGTGATGTATCCGCCCAGCGCAGGACCGATCGTCGGGCCGATGATCACTCCGACGCCGAAGATGGCGTTGGCCAGCCCAAGGTCTTCTTTGGGAAAAGTCTCGATGAGAATTGCCTGGGCTGTCGAGAGCAGTCCGCCGCCACCGATGCCCTGGATGATGCGGAAGAACACGAGCTCCCAGACGTTGTCGGACTGCCCGCACAGCACGGAAGACACCGTGAACAGGATGATCGAAGCAGCGAAATAATTCTTGCGCCCGAATTTGGAGCTAAGCCATCCGGACAGTGTGATCATGACGACATTGGATGCTGCGTAGCCGGTAACGACCCAGCTGATGTCGCCGAGCGTGGCGCCCATGTTACCCATCATCTGGATGAGTGACACATTTACGATCGAAGTGTCAATCAGCTGCAGGAGCGCCGCCGAGATAACGGTGAGAATAATGATCCACTTGTCGAGGGTGAGTTTTGCCATCGGATCTGCTGCGGCTCTAGTCGTTTTTTGCGATGATACTCTGGACGCTCATTCCCGGCTTCAGCAGGCTTAGTTCCCGGGTTTCGTCGAGCGCGATGCGGATGCTGATGCGCTGTACTACTTTCACGAAGTTTCCGGAAGCGTTGTCGGGAGGAAGCAATGAGAATTTTGCACCCGTCGCGCCGCCGAAAGATTCCAGGTGTCCCTTGAATTCGATATCCGGGTAGGCGTCAACCTTGATCACAACGGGACTGTCGACGTGCATGCCCTGCAGCTGCGTTTCCTTGTAATGCGCCGTTACCCATATCTCGCCTTCCTGCACGAGCGACATCAACGGTTGCCCTGGCTGCACCAGCTGGCCGGTCTGAATGGATTTCCGGGAGACGACACCCGCTACCGGCGCGTATATCTTCGAGTACGAGAGTTGCAGTCGCGCGAGTTCGATCTCTTCCTTGCGAAGCAGGGATGTCGACTGTGCAACCTTCAGGTGGTTTTCGGCGGTCGTCATCGCGATTTTTGCGGCCTGGTATTTCTGGGTGGCGACGTTGTACTGCGACTGGGCGACCTCATAGGCAGCTTTCACCTCGTCTCGTTTTTGGGGCGTCGTGATGTTTTGTTTGAAGAGGTTCTCGTGGCGCTCGTATTCGTTCTTCGTTTTCCAGAGCGTCGCTTCCGGACCTTCGATGGAAGTCTTTGCCAACGCGGTAGCTATGCGCGATTCCTCGACGCTGCTGCGCGCCACGGCTTCATTGGAGACGGCAGCCTGGTAGGCGATCTCCGCCTGTTCGAGTTTCAGGTACAAGTCGGCCGAGTCGAGCTCCGCCAGCAGTTGTCCCTCCTCCACATTCTGGTTGTCCGTCACGTGTACGCGGGCGACATATCCGCCGACGCGCGACAGCACGGGCACAATGTTGCCTTCGATCTGGGCGTCGTCAGTTTCGATGTGCGTGGAGGCGAACTCGTAGTAGCGCCATCCGAAAAACAATCCGGCGATCAACACGATCGCGGCGATGCCATACATGACTTTTTTCTTCATAGAGATAATTGGGAATTAGAATCGTGCGCGATACCTTTTAGGTAGAGAGTTGTAAACAGAGTCTGATAGCCCCGGAGTTGCTCGTAATCTTCAGGGGTGAGCACATAGCTGTCGCGCTGTTTCAGAATGAGCACGCGCAGACTGCGCAGGACCGCAACAAAAAGTTCTGCGAGTTTCCGGGCGTCCGCCTGTTCGAAGAGGTTTCGGGACATGCCATTTTCGAGGATGGACTGGATGATCTTCGTTTCGCGGTTCACGAAGTCCTGCTTGAATTGCGCAAATGCCGTCCGCACCGGCTCCTGGTTGATGGATCCGAGCTGGGAGAGGTTTTGTGAGTCGCGGAACGAGCAAAACTTGATATCGACATACCGGGTCAGCTGTGCATCCGGGGCAAGGTTCTGCCCGTCGAGAGCTTCCACCTCTGTGAAAAAGTTTTCCATTTCCTGCTTGATGACAGCAAGGAAGAGGTGTTCCTTATCAGGGAAGTAGTAGTAAAGCGACGCTTTTGACATCCCTACGTCACCGGCGATTTCCGTCATCGTGGTCTTGGCCAGGCCGTAATGTCCAAACCTCCTTGCCGCTGCCACAACAATGGACGTAATCTTCTCAGAATCTGGTTTTTCCGTCATTTCTGACTATTTGACTTAAAAAGTCAAATATACAAATCCTGCTTGGTCCCTCAAAATCCCGAGCCAAAAAGCGCTTCAGCGCTTTGGCGACGGGATCCCCAACCGCGCAAGCAGCCGGCTCTCATTCGATAGCATGTAAACTCCTGGGAAGATTTGCTGCGCATGCTGTCGAAGTAGACACGGCCCTTGCGTATTGGGGGGTCCTTCGCAAAAGCGCTAGGAGCGCTTTTACTCAGGATGACGGCGTTGAAGGCGAAGAGAAAGTTTGGGTGAGGTTTTCCCACGTCTCCTTCAGCACCGGTACTCCCTTCTCCAGATTCTCCTTCCGTGTGCGGACCACGCCTTCGCCGGGGTAGCGGATGTGGTCGCCGGGTTTAGCGGGAGTGGCGGAGTGGTAGTCGGCGAGGATGGTGTTTAGCATGTTGCCAATAGCCGTATAGTTGTGGAGCGCGCGGAGGTCGATGGCGATGAAGACTTGCGAGAGCCCGCGCTCGGCGCCTTGCGCGGTGACGGCCGATGTGGAAAGTCCGCCGGAGAGGAGGGATGCGAGTACATCCAGCAGGAGTGACAGGCCCGCGCCCTTCCAGTAGCCGATGGGCAGCGGTCGCCACGACTCGATAATCGCAGCCGGGTCGGTGGTGAGGTTGCCATCTTTGTCGTAGCCTCCCGGCAGAGGAAGTTGCTGGTTGTTTTGTTTTTTGATCTCAAGGGCTCCGAACGAGTACTGCGACAAGGCCATGTCGAGTACAATGGCGTCATCTCCCTGAGGGACGCCCATGATGAGGGGATTGTTTCCGAGTTTTGCGTCGATGGCACCCCAGGGCGGCATGTTGGCGATGGTATTGCTCCACGCCATGTAGGCGAAGCCTGCGCGCGCCGCTTTCCAGGCGTATGTGCCTCCGCGCAACCAGTGGTTGGTGTTGGCCAGCGCGACACAACCCATGCCGTACTGGCGCGCAAGTTCCATGGCGCGGTCGGCGGCGATGTAGGCGTTTACCGGTCCCGGACCCTGTTGACCGTCCCATTGCTCGATCGATCCTGTTCCGTGCTTCTTAACTGCCTGGCTATGCGCGACAACATGCCCTGCTTTGGCGTAGTCGAGGAATTTCGCAAACCTGTTCACACCGTGCGAATAGACGCCCTCCAGGGTATTTACAGCGAAAACCTCCGCGCACGTCCGCGCGGCAGATTCGGGAAAGCCGTTTTTCAGGAGGATATTTCCGAGTGTGGATTTCAGTTCATCGAATGGTATGCGAAGATATTCAGCCATGTGCGGTTGACGGTTACTGGTTGATGGTTACTGGTTACTGGTTACTGGTTGCTGGTTAATGGTTATAGGGTTGGTGTGTATGGCCAGCCGTGGAGGTATGGACATGGCGGGGCGGCTCGGACTCCTCTACTTCGACAAATCCTTTGTGATTGATCCCGCTGAGTTTGACACGCACGATCTCGTTGATTAGCACAGGGTCATACTTCGCGCTTACGCGAATATAATTATCGGTGAAGCCGTGCATCATGCCGTCTTCGATGTCGTTTTCGAACAAGACGTTGGTTTCAAGTCCCACGTTCTGTTCGTAAAATTTGCGGCGCTTTTTGTCGGAGAGGATGTGAAGCATTTTCGAGCGGTCGGCACGGGTGCTGCCGGGGACAACGTCCGGCATACTGGCTGCGGGTGTATTCTCGCGCTCGGAGTAGGTGAACACATGAAGGTAGCTGATGTCGAGTTCGTTCAGAAAGCGATAGGTCTCCAGGAAATCCTCCCTCGACTCACCTGGAAATCCCACGATCACGTCGACACCAATGCACGCGTGAGGCATCAGGCCTTTGATCTTCGACACGCGCTCGACGTATAGCTCGCGCATGTATCGCCTGCGCATCAGTCGCAGGATGCGATTCGACCCCGACTGCAGCGGAATGTGAAAATGCGGTACAAACCGTTTTGATGCCGCGACAAATTCGATGATCTCATCCGTGAGCAGGTTCGGCTCGATGGAGGAGATCCGGAAGCGCTCGATGCCCTCAACGTTGTCCAATGCGCGGATCAGATCGATGAAGTGTTCTTTGCGAACGCCATCCTGCAATCCGAAGTCGCCGGTATTCACGCCCGTGAGCACAATCTCGCGCGCATCGGTAGCGGCGATCTCGCGGGCAGTGTTCAGGATATGATCGATCGTATCGCTGCGACTGTTTCCCCGCGCAAGCGGTATCGTGCAAAACGAGCAGGAATAGTCGCATCCATCCTGTACTTTAAGAAAAGTGCGCGTGCGATCGTGCAGGGAG
This sequence comes from Flammeovirgaceae bacterium, assembly GCA_044507775.1. Taxonomy (GTDB): domain Bacteria; phylum Bacteroidota; class Bacteroidia; order Cytophagales; family Cyclobacteriaceae; genus Chryseosolibacter. The sequence continues at coordinate 59,298 of JBIQIY010000028.1, forward strand.
TATGAAGTATTGAAAGTGTTTGCCTGCGCGATATCGGAGGTGAGGATCTCAGCGTCGGGTTTGCGCACGAAGCCGTCGAGGAGTTCCACGAGCCGGAATTTTTCCGCCGCGCCCAAGACTGCATCCACGCCCGCTATTTCGGAGATCTCTTTCGGCTTCAGCTGCGCGTAACACCCGATGATAGCCACGTATGCATCCGGCGAAATCGATCGCGCTTCACGTACGATCTTACGGCATTTCTTGTCCGCATTATCGGTTACAGAGCAGGTGTTAATGATAAAAATGTCCGGGGTCTCCGTGAAATCGACTTTCCGGTAGCCTTTTTCTTCAAACATCCGCGAGATGGTGGACGTTTCGGAGTAGTTGAGCTTGCAACCAAGCGTGTAAAAGGCGACTTTTTTCATGATAGAGGTCGCAAAGGTAAGGGTATAAGGGTAATATGGGAAATAGGGTGATAGGGAAATACGGGGGATGCTCAGCGTGTGGTGAGCAGACCCTGGGATACCGCCATCCAGTTACAGAGTTGGTAGAGCAACCGCGCGCCGACGTTTGCATCCCAGTCGGTGCTGCCGGGTGAGACTTCGTTGAGGTCAAAGGCGATGATCTTGCGGCCGCTTGCGACGAGCTTCCGGATGAGAAAAACCGCCATGGTAAAATCCAGTCCGCCGGGAACGGGTGTGCCGGTGTTCGGACAAAAGCGCGGATCGAGTCCGTCGATGTCGAAGCTGATGTATACGTTGTCGGGTAAGTCGGCGATGATCTTGTCGCAGATGCTGCTCCAGGTTTTCCCGTCGTACATCTGCGATTTGATATCGTCATCGAACCAGGTCACCACGCGTCCCTGCGCGCGGTTGATGACTTCGAGCTCTTCGTCGCAGTAGTCGCGCGTACCGACTTGCACGAGCCTCGAGATCGCCGGAAGCTTCAGCGCGTTATACATAATGGACGCGTGCGAATAAGTAAATCCCTGGTAGGCTTTGCGCAGGTCCATGTGCGCATCGAACTGCAATACGCCGAAGCGATCGTATTTCTCGCTGAGCAGTCGCAGTAAACCCAGCGGCGTGCTGTGATCGCCGCCGAGCAGGGCGACCATCTTGCCTTCTTTCATCCACTTCTGTGCCGTGGACTTCACGTAAATATTCAGGTTTTCGGAGGCCTCGTTGATTTTTTTCAGAGCGGGATCGCCAGCGCTGAGTTCGCCGTGATCTCCGGAGGCGTGCCGCGTTGCCCAGTCGCGCAACTTCGCGCTCTCCTCGTGCATGGAGTGCGGGAAGGGCAGCATGCTGACACCGAGTTTCCAGGCGTCCGGAATATCTTTGTTGGCGACATCTACCTGAGAAGAAGCTTCCAGCACCGCTTGCGGTCCGTCCGCCGTACCGGAGTGATAGGAGACTGTCACTTCCCAGGGCACGGGGATAATGATCAGAGATGAAGTCTCGGGTGTAAAGGGCAGTCCAAACAACTGGCCCGGAATCCCCGGCGAGTTCGGATCGAAAGTGTCAATGATTTCCTGTTTCGTCATTTGAAGGCGAAGTAGGGGAAAAAAGTTGTAAGTTATAAGT
>JBIQIY010000052.1:0-10739 GCA_044507775.1 Flammeovirgaceae bacterium
AAAATAGCCCTCACGGACCACGATCTGATTGTCCTTCACGAATTACAATGAGATGTTCCTCCTTGGGACTAGTATGATGTAACCCGTCATGCGATTCAGCAACCAGATGTCCGGGTTAGTCGAGACTGAATCCCTTTAGGGATGACCGTATGGTAGAAAGATGATTGCGTGTTAATTTTTTTGGAATCCCGGAGGGATGATCTTATGCAGTAGAGAACCCACACCACGGATCAGCAAGGATTATCCGGTTCCAACTAACGACTTGAGGTCGATACCGAGTGCGCCGAAGAACGCCCCGCGCGATTCAGCAACCAGATCTCCGGGTTAGTTGAGACTGAATCCCTTTCGGGATGACCGTATGGTAGACGATTGCGTGTTAATTTCTTTGGAATCCCGGAGGGATGACCTTATGCGGTAGAGAATCACACACCGCGGATCAGCAAGGATTATCAGGTTCAAACTAAGGACTTGAGGTCGATACCGAGTGCGCCGAAGAAGGGCCCGCGCGATTCAGCAATCAGATGTCCGGGTTAGTCGAGACTGAATCCCTTTAGGGATGACCGTATGGTAGACGATTGCGTGTTAATTTCTTTGGAATCCCGGAGGGATGACCTTATGCGGTAGAGAACCACACACCGCGGATCAGCAAGGATTATCAGGTTCGGAAGTACGACCTGAGGCGGGCCGTCTTGATGACGCTATTTTTGAGGGAGGATGATACCCGCGCGGTAGGTTACCGAGGTTTTGAGGTTTCCGGATTCATCGAATTCTTTCCACTCGCGGTGTTTCTTGTCGGCGACGTATTCGCCCTGCTCGTGTACTTGTCCGTTGGGATAATAGGATGTGAATAGTCCGTGCTTGCGACTGTTGCGGTATTCGCCCGTCAATTCGGGGGTTCCATCTTCATAATAGCTCTTGAAAGGTCCGGCCATCAGACCGAACTTGTACGTCTCCTCCGTGGCGATCTTGCCATTGGCATGAAACGTCCGCCGGACACCGGTCAGCTTGCCGGATTCATACGTCTCTTTCACTTTTTCCTTTTTCGTCCCGGGGTAGTAAAAGATCCAGGTGCCATGGGGCTTTTCGGTCCGAAATTTCTGTTCCGCTATCACGGCACCCTGCTCATCGTATGTAAAGCGCACGAGATCATTGCCGCCGTTGCTACCGACTTCCTTCGTCTTGACCTTTCCGTCCGGATAATATTCGTAGTTAGTGCCCGTCTTTTTTCCCGCACGGTATGTGAACCGATGCTGCACCGCGCCGTCCGGATAGTACCCCACATTCTCTCCTTCCAGCAGGCCGTTCAGAAAATTACCTTCAAGGACCAGGCTCCCCGCCTCATTATAGGATTGATAGTGGCCGTTGCGGGAACCGTCGGCCATGGTGGATACCGTTTGCAGCTGGCCATTATTGTAATAGGTTTTGAAGAATCCCGTCAGGATACCTTCCGCATACTTTCCCTCCGTTTCAATCTTTCCGTTTTCATAAAACGTCCGTGTTACACCGTTCGGTTTTCCATTGTGATAGGTGACCTCGCGCTTCAGCTTTCCATCGGGGTAGTATTCCTTTACCAGCCCTTCGGGTTTTCCTTTGACGAAGTAGGTTTCCTTCCGAAGATTGCCATCCGCGAAAAACATCCGGATGCTGTCGGTGAGCACGTCATTTTCATACCAGGCTTTCTGTACCGGCTTTCCTTCCTCGTCGTAGACTTCGACAAGCCCGTGACGAATGCCGTTCACATAGTGGAGCTTGCGCGCGAGGGATCCATCTTCGTGAAATTCAGAGAACGCACCCGACTTCTCGCCGTCTTCAAAGTTGCCTTCGACCATGACGTTTCCATTCTCGTAGTATCGCCTGTACATTCCGACGAGGGTTTCATTGTCCGCGGCGACGTGATATTCCTCCTGGATCTTTTGCTTTTGCTTGTCATAGAATGTGCGGACTTCCTTTTGCGCGTGCAGGAGGTAGGGGAAACAAAAGAAGGCTGCAAGGAAAATATTTTTCATATCACAGGCGGCGGATAGACCTGGTAGAGCCAACGCCGGGGTGCCCGAATTGTTGTTGTAGTTCGCGTCAGACTTTCTCGACGACGATGGCCGATGCGCCGCCGCCGCCGTTGCAGATTCCTGCGACGCCGATAGTGGCGTTGCGCTGGCCCAACACGTTGATCAGCGTGGCCATAATCCGCGCGCCGGAAGCGCCCAGCGGGTGGCCTAAAGCAACAGCCCCACCGTTGACGTTTACCTTCGCCGGGTCCAACCCGAGCTTTCTGTTGTTGGCGATGGCCACGGCCGAGAATGCTTCATTGATTTCATAAAAATCCACGTCTTTGTCCTGAACGCCGGCGTTTTTCATCGCCTTCGGAATCGCGATCGAGGGAGTGGTCGTAAACCACATCGGATCCTGCGCTGCATCGGCGAAACCTCTGATCTTTGCGAGCGGTTTCAGTCCCAGCGATTCCGCCTTTTCGCGGCTCATCAACACGAGAGCGGAGCCACCGTCGTTGATGGTGGACGCGTTGGCGGCAGTCACGGTACCGTCTTTCGAAAATACCGCTTTCAGACCGGGTATCTTCTCGAAATTCACATTCTTGTACTCCTCATCTTCGGAAAACACGGTGGTGTTGCCTTTGCGGTCTTTGATCTCGACGGGAACTACCTCGTCGCGGAACTTCCCGGCTGTCCAGGACTCGGCCGATCGTTTATAGGATGTGATCGCATATTCGTCCTGATCCTGGCGCGAGATGTTCATCTCTTTGGCGGTGTTGTCCGCGCAGACGCCCATAGCGCAGTGGTTATACGCATCCGTCAACCCGTCGAACTGCAGGCCGTCGATCAGCTCGCCGTTGCCGTAGCGGTATCCATAGCGCGCCTTTGTCAGGTAATAGGGGATATTGCTCATGCTTTCCATCCCGCCGGCGACGACGATTTCGCTCTGGCCGAGCATGATCGACTGAGCTCCGAGCATCACCGCTTTCATTCCCGACGCGCACACTTTGTTCACGAGAGTACAGGGAATCTCGAAGCCCAGCCCCGCGGCCGCGGCCACCTGCGTGGCGGGCGCCTGGCCGAGCCCGGCTGAGACGACGTTGCCCATCAACACTTCCTGGACAAGGGCCGGATCGATGCCCGCCTTTTGCAATGCCCCTTTCACGGCTACTGCTCCGAGCTGTATGGCGGAGACGCTTGCCAGGCTTCCGCCGAAACTTCCGATCGGCGTACGCACGGCTGACATGATATATACCTCTTTCATAATGCTTACTATTTGGCTCTGGACGAAAAAATCCGTTACCAGTCCGGCTTGTTTCGGTCGCGTGACTGAGTTGGTTTTCGCTTCTGTTGTTGCAGGTATTGTTTCTCCTGGTTTTTCATCGCCTCCAGGATCATGCGCGCCTTCTCTTCGCTGATCTTCATTTGTTCCAGCTTCTCGCGATCCAGGTTAGGCATTTCTTTCTTTTCAGCATCCTCCTTTTGCTGTTCTTCCTGTTGCTTCTTTTCCTGCTCTTCTTTTTCCTGCTGCTCTTTGTCTTTTTGTTCCTGGTCTTTCTGCTGCTGGTCCTTGTTCTGCTCGTCCTTTTTTTGCTGATCCTGCTTCTCCTGCTCTTCCTTATCCTTCTGATCTTTCTCCTGCTGGTCCTTATTTTGCTGATCCTTGTTCTGAGGATCCTGTTTTTGCTGATCCTTGTTTTGCTGCTGCTTTTGCTCGTCCTGTTTCTTCTGCTCTTCTAATTTCTTTTTCAGCATCTCGTAATTGTAGCGGGCGTCGTCGTTACTCGGCTCGGCCTTGATTGCCTGCTTGAAAAGATTGAGTGCTTCTTCGGCCCGTCCCTGGCGGTTGGCCATGATTCCGAGTTGCTGATATGCCTTAGACTTAATATCCGGCTTTCCGCTGTCGGTCACAGCCTGATAATTGCTGAAGGCGCTGGCCGTGTCTTTTGCGAGGTACTGTGCGTTCGCGAGGTTGAGGAGGACTTCATCTTCCATGACGCCAAGCGAGTCGACGAGATACTGATAATGGCGTATAGCGAGGGCGTAGTCACCGTTCTTGTATGCTTCCTCCGCCTGCGACTTGGCATGGTTGATCTTCTTCACTGTCGCGGGATCGACCAGAGCAAGGAGCATAAGCGCACAAAAAGACGCGATCTTCATATCCGTACAGTTTTTACATTCAGCGTGACATCCAGCAAAAGCAGGGCCATTGCGATGGCGAGAAAGTAGAAATATTTATTTGCCGTTACATCCACCAGCCGCGCATCGCGCAATTCACCTTCGATCTTTCCGATCGTGCTGATCAGCCTGGAAACATCGTTCCTCGAATCGTTGATTTCAAAGTACTGCCCCCCGGTCTTGTCGGCAATGGAGCGCATGGACCGGGAGTTGAGCCGCGTAACAACTGAATTGCCATCGCGGTCCTTCTTAACACCGTTGCCCGCATAAATATTCCCGCCTTTTTCCGTTCCTACTCCCAGGGTAAAGAGGCGAATGTCGCGATTTTCGATTTCGCGGACAATTTCATCCGTTTCCTGGCCGAAGTCTTCCCCGTCGCTGATCAGGAGGATAACTTTCGATTTCATGTCCGTCACTTTTTCCTTTTCATCGGTGAGTTTATCCAGCGCCATGCTCAAGGCCGGCCCGAAGTCCGTTCCTCCCACGGGGACGAGTCCCGTGTTCATGGTTTCAATGAAGAGATTCAGAGCGTTCTGGTCAAACGTCAGCGGGCACTGCATGAAGGCTTCTGAACCGAAAATTACCAGTCCGATGCGATCGGAATTGAAAGCGGCGACGAGTTTTTTCATTTCGTTCTTCACTTTCTCAAGGCGCGTAGGCTGTATGTCGAAAGCGTCCATCGACTTCGACAGGTCGATGCAGATCATCATATCCTTGCCGACTGATTTTACTTCCTTACGGGATCCGCCGAAGGACGGACCGAGTATGGCGACGATCAGCAGCGCGAAGAAAAGCGTGCGGATTAGCAGTTTGATGAATACACTGGAAAAAGGAGTGCTTAGGATCCGGGCCACGCGGATTACGCGGAACAGATACAGCGCATAAAGCGCAATAAACGCTCCGATGAATACCAGCTCCGTCGTTCCCAGTGTTCTATACCAATTCACGAGTAATTTGTTTTTCGCAATTAAGGCGAAACCGGGTCAAATCTAAAGTTTCGAATTCTAAATTTGAAATCATTCCCCGAAGTACTTTCTCAAGAGGGAGCAGAGCTCCTTGTATTTATACGTCTTGGTAAAGAATTCAGTGGCGCCGAGTTTTTTTGCCTGCTCGACCTGGGACGGGAGGGAGGTGGTGGAATAGACGATCACGGGGATATCCCTCAGGATCTTGCTTTTCTTCATCGCAGCGAGAAATTCAAAACCATTCATGCGCGGCATGTTGAGATCAAGGAAAATGTAGTCGGGTGTAGTGTCTTCGTTGTGGAGGAGTTGAAGCGCGCGGTCCCCATCGGCTGCCACCAGGCACAGTGCTGACGAAGAAACATCGCTGAGCGCTGTGAGAAAGACTTCCTGATCATCAGGATCGTCATCGACCAGTAAACATATTTTGGGTCCTTTCATTGGTAAAAACGGCCGATCAGCCTACCTTTTTCCTGCCGCGTTGATACCTTACAAGTTACACTAATTTTTCGGCGGCTGCCTCCGTCCACGGCTGACGCAGGATGTACATTTGATGTAAGGTATTGGCCGAAAGTGAAGGTTTTTCGCCTTGGAATTTATGAAGCAGCGGATGAGAACAGGCCATTTTTGCTTTCCCAAAGCATCTTTTGTGTCTTGAACCGCGATACGCGCATTCTGCCGCATTCCCTTACGGCCAGGTGGATAAATCCTCTTTTTTGAATACCGCCGGCAGGCGACAAATCCGGGCCTTCGCGAAGGGGTGAGAAAATTGAATGAATCGCCGAATTAGAAGCTCTGGAGTGAGCTCAACTCATGAAATTGCGGATAGGATATATGCTTTCGATGTGATCCAGGGGTATGATCATTTCAACGCGCGCGTCATCCGGAGAAGCAAGGGCCACGGTGATGCCATCCTTCGTCGGGATGATCCGGCTGACGACTGCAATTTTTACGTACAGCTTACCGTCGCTCTTATAGCAAACGGCAAGCTGGTGATTCAGCGACTGGCTTTGAAGCAATCCGGAATAAATGCCTTGCTTATCGCGGATAACGCCTAAGTTTAGGTCCATGCGTTTCATCTCCCGGTTTTGGCGCGGGGAGAATCTAAAAATGTTCCCCGCAAAAAGCGTCTCCGCAAATCCGCAAACGAGGCTCCGCCTACCCATTATCTGTGGAGCAGCCAGGTATTTTCCGCCGCTGAGGCCCCTGTGAAACAATAGCCGCAACCTGCGTATAGCTTAAACGTTGTCCATGAAAGAATGAGTGATAAGCTCCGATCAACGGGGGCGCGAGTGCCGCCATCATGCGCTCATCCAGCGTGACCGGGATGGTCAACGATAGCGCAGTGTCCCGTTCTCTGCGGGATCCGGATTGGGATACATCGCCTTTAAAGGAAACACTTTTTCGATCTCCTGAAGGAACAATACGTGCGCTTTCAACGGCACGCCATTGAGATCTTTTTCTTTCAGGATAACGACTTTGTCGTGTTCGAAGTCGTCTTCGAAAATGTTTTCAACCGCGCACATATAAAGGCCGGTTCCGAGACATGGTGCCCAGATCCCGATGACGTTCCCGTTCTCCCGGCTGGCACCCAACTCCTCAAGAATGTTTTTCGGATCACTGATAATACCCTGCATCGCTTTACCTTTCCCGGGAGGCTAAAATTCCTGTACCAGCATCACGCAACGGCCGGTATCCCTGCGCCACTGTCGGTGAAGCGAGAATATTTTGTGTGAGGCACAGTTTTTTTCTTGCGGATGAGTGGAAAAGTGTGTTGAATGATAATTTGTGCAGGGGACTTAAAATCTATGATCTTTTCTGATGAGACGGAAGAAAACCTAAACCGGGTCATGCAAAACCTCAACACCGAGTTCGTGTCGGAACCCGGAGAGATGCTGCATATCCTGGCGGACAGCAAAGCCAATGGCACTGCTGTCGGCGTAAACGCTCCTGTTCTCGGCAGCGAGATCTGCGTGACCGCCGTCGAGGACATCATCATCGACAAAGATGTTACCGTCGTCCTGAAGAACTACGACATCACCGGTTATATGCTCGAAACAAACAAGCTGAAACTTGGCGAGATCACGAGTGTTTGTCCTTTCAAATCACCTTTCGGAAATCCCTATATGCGAACGCTTTCGCATAGCAAGCCGGTATAGTCGGCTTCGGCGAGATGTTCAAGATTGAAGACCCGGGTTTAGTCCGGGTCTTTTTTATTTGCGTATATTCATCTCAGGACACCCAGGTCTTCAGCACCTAACCCCCGACACCATGAAGAAAATTCTCTTGAGTGGAAGCTTCCTGTTTTTATGCTTCGCCCTCGGAGCGCAGGATACAGCGGTCGGCATCTTCCAAAACCACGGAGATGTCGGCAAACCGAAACTCGCTGGCAGCGCGTCTTATGAGGAGTCGTCACAGGCCTATACCCTCCGTGGCGCCGGGTACAACATCTGGTTCGGGCGAGATGAATTTCAGTACGTGTACAATAAACTGAAGGGAGACTTTATCCTAACGGCGAACTTCGAGTTTCAGGGAAAGGGCGTTGATCCGCATCGCAAGATCGGGTGGATGGTCAGGCCGGGTCTGGACGATAATGCCCGGCATGTCAGCGCGGTGGTACACGGCGACGGCCTGACGGTCTTGCAATGGCGTGTGATGCCAGGGGCGCTAATGCGCGATCCCCAGGATCAGCATTTTGTTACCAAGTCAAATTTTCAGATCATCCAGCTCGAGCGCAAAGGAAATATATTTACCATGCGCGTAGCCCATCCGGGGGAGCCGTTGCAGCTCGTAGGATCCCACACCGCTTCCGATATGCCGGATGAAGTGCTGGGCGGCTTGTTCATTTGCTCCCACAATGAAAATGCAGTAGAGGAAGCTCGTGTCTGGAATGTTCGGATCGACCAGACCGTCCCCGAGGATCACAACCCTTATCGAGCGGGATTTATCGGGTCGAGAATGGAAATTCTAAGTATCGCAGACGGTCATCGCAAGGTAATCCATGAATCGCAGGGACGTTTCGAGGCGCCGAATTACATGCCAGGTGGCGAAAAGCTGCTCTTCAATGCAGATGGCTCTCTGTGGACGATTCCCATTCACGGAGGCACACCCGAAAAGGTCAACACCGATTTTGCAAAGCGCATCAACAATGATCATGGTATTTCCTTCGATGGAAAGATGCTGGCCATCAGTCATCACCGCGACGGCCTGCCCGGAGGTGGATCCACGATTTACGTTCTCCCCCTGCAGGGTGGGACTCCGCGACAAATCACGGAAGGGACCCCGTCCTACTGGCACGGATGGAATCCAAACGGAAAGGACGTGGTGTTCACCGCTCAGCGCGACGGTAAAACGTATGACATTTACAAGATCAGCATCAACGGAGGGAAGGAGGTCAAACTGACATCGACACCAACGGGCGGGCACGCGGACGGCCCTGAGTATTCTCCCGACGGCAAATACATTTATTTCAACGCGAACTTCACAGGCACGATGCAGCTATGGAGAATGAAGCCGGATGGTTCGGCGCAGGAGCAGATAACATTCGACGAGTACAACGACTGGTTTCCCCATGTGTCACCCGATGGCAAATGGATCGCGTTTATTTCATTTCCCGTAGATATTGATCCGAATGACCACCCGTCTTACAAGCGGGTCATGCTGCGGTTAATGCCGGCCTCGGGTGGCGCGCCGAGGGTGATCGCCTACCTGTACGGCGGGCAGGGAACGATCAACGTACCGTCGTGGTCGCCCGACAGTAAGTTCATCGCTTTTGTGAGCAATACGAAGGCGCCGGGCCCGACCGAGGCGAATTAGAAACGCGGCGGTTATTATTCGACGAGCGAGATCTTCACGGGGATCTTGCGCAGAGGCTTGTCTTCGTTGAAGACCTTCACCGCAGCGATCTTGTCGATGACGTCGAGTCCTTCGATAACTTCACCGAAGACCGTGTACTGCTGATCCAGCGACATGTAGCCGCCCGAGGTCATGTAGGTCTGTTTTTGCTCAGGAGTAAGGTCCAGCCCCAGGCCCTGCATTTCCTCTTCAACTTGATAGTCCGCGTAAGCCGATCCCTGGACGATGAAAAATTCAGTTGACGAAGACTGGAGATTGGGATTGTTCTCTTCCGATCGCGCCATGGAGACGGCGCCCTTCTTGTGGATGTGTTGTTTGTTGAACTCGGCTGGAACATCGTAGTTAAGCTCCTTCGGATAAATACCAGCCTGGATCATGAACTGGTAGTGGATGCGGTAGAATTCGGCATCTTCATAAATGCCGTCGCGTATATTCTTGATAAAGTTTGCCCGGTGAAGCGGCGTGTCGTCGTACAAGCGGATGCGCATGTTGCCGAATGCGGTTTCGATGAGAACCTCATTTTCAGGATGCTGCTCTCCGTATGTCGCCAACTCCGCTGCTACGTTCTGCGGGTCAATCTCCGTCACTTTTTTTTGTCCGCACGACAGGAGTGAAAGCAGAACGACACACGATGCATAGGTTAGAATACTTTTCATACGTTTTCAAATAAAGGGAATTGAGGGCAAACTTCATATAGCCGGCGGACCCCAAATGTTGCTTGTAAATGCCGTTTATCATTGATATTTTTGGCCATCTCACGTTTACATCATATAAGAAGCTGTTTCTCAACGTACATTTACGACCTTGCGAGGTAATTAAGATGCATGATTGTACTACACGTCGATGATGATCCGGACGACAGCGCCTTGTTCTGCGAAGCAGTGAAGGAAGCAGCGCCGGAATACACCTGTCTGGTCGCCGACAGTGCTGCGTCCGCCCTGGAGATATTGTCTGACCGGCAGCGCATCCCGGATTATATTTTCCTGGATATGAATATGCCGAAGATGAATGGGCTGGAATGCCTCAAGCTTATCAAGAACAATCACGCTTTGAATCACATCAAGGTGATCATGTACTCCACAGCATCCGATCCTGGTCACATCAAAGAGTTTAAGAAACTGGGAGCAGGTTTTCTTCCCAAGCCCGACAAGTTTGAGACGCTGGTGAAGCATCTCGTGGATATCCTTATCTAGGTTTCATTGTTGGCCGGAGCCTCCCGCCTGCAGGCAGTGGTGCGTGTGTCAATCGTGAGACGTGAGTGGTGAGTGGTGAGTAGTGAGTGGTGAGTGGTGAGTAGTGAGTAGTGAGCCTGCCTGCTGCTGCGTGTTCTTTCGCGCCGGTGGTGAGGGGGGAAGCTTCCTGAAAGTTTTTGTGATAAGGTCGTTGCAATCGGGTCTTTGGGCACGTATGGAATTGATACGAAGCTGACTCTTAAGACTTTCAGGAAGTTTGCGCGGGGTGCGTGCGTCAATGTGAGTGGTGAGTAGTGAGTAGTGAGCCTGCCTGCTGCTGCGTGTTCTTGCGCGCTGGGGGTGAGGGGGAAGCTTCCTGAAAGTTTTTGTGATATGGTCATTGCAATCGGGTCTTTGGGCACGTATGGAATTGATACGAAGCTGACTCTTAAGACTTTCAGGAAGTTTGCGCGGGGTGCGTGCGTCAATGTGAGTGGTGAGTAGTGAGTAGTGAGCCTGCCTGCTGCTGCGTGTTCTTGCGCGCTGGGGGTGAGGGGGAAGCTTCCTGAAAGTTTTTGTGATAT
>JBIQIY010000009.1:0-196554 GCA_044507775.1 Flammeovirgaceae bacterium
ACCAAAGCCCTGAAAGGGCGCAAGACAATTCGAAGCACAAACTTCAACTTTGACCTTTCAACCATAGTCCCAACACTCCGATAATAGCCATCGAAAGAATGAAAACCGGAATTTCCGTTGATGGAAAGGTCGTCGAAGATTTGAAAGGGCTTGGCATCGCGATTCAATCTCACCTTCTCTTGAAAAAAGTTGACAATTGTTCAATTGACAATTGACAACGGTCGCACCACTCGCCTGATTGATGCCCGCCTCTGATCCCGTCAACCGGATTGCCCTTCTTTGGCCGAGCCTGCTGAATGCCATTACCCTTTGTTTGTTGACACTGAGCCCTGAAAGGGCGACATACACTAGCCCAGGTTGACGAGCGCCAGCGAGGAGGCCTGGGTTACAAGCGTGCAATTACCAAAGCCCTGAAAGGGCGCAAGACAATTCGAAGCACAAACTTCAACTTTGACCTTTCAACCATAGTCCCAACACTCCGATAATAGAATGAAAACCGGAATTCGCGTTGATAGAACGGCCGTCGAAGATTTCGCGATTCAATCTCACCTTCTCTTGAAAAAGAAATGACAATAGGTCAATATAGGTCCATTGACAATTGACAACGGTCGCACCACTCGCCTGAATGATGCCCGCCTCTGATCCCGTCAACCGGATTGCCCTTCTTGGCCGAACCTGGCTGAACGTATACATTATAGGGCGTGCTCATCCCATCGAGCCGACTAAAGATGGACGCTCATCCTTACTTGAATTACTTAAATGGATGCTGGCCTTGATCGACTTTATTAAGCCCTCGGTAAATAACCCGCAACGGGTGAGTAGCCATTACCCTTTGTTTGTTGACACTGAGCCCTGAAAGGGCGACATACACTAGCCCAGGTTGACGAGCGCCAGCGAGGAGGCCTGGGTTACAAGCGTGCAATTACCAAAGCCCTGAAAGGGCGCAAGACAATTCGAAGCACAAACTTCAACTTTGACCCTTTCAACTTGACGCGGTAACCCCCTACAACCCCAAAGCTCCGATATTGATCCCGGCGCGAATCACGATCGGGCTGTCATAAGGCGAATACCCCATTTGATCATGATACGAAAAATTGTATAACGCCATCACGTAGAATGCTGCACGTTCCCCCAAGGGCTGGATGAACCCTCCACCGGCTAGAAAACTGTCAAAGCTCTGCCTCGTGTTTTCCGTGTAGGGAAATATCGGATACTCATAATTCAGATATTCATATTCCGTCTGAAGAAAGATATTCCGATAGAACGTGAAGCGCAGAAAAGGGCTGACACCGTAGTCATTCAATTTAATCGACGGCTTTACGATCTTATAGTTCGTGTAACGATACGTAATCCCCGTCCCGCCGAGCAACCTCGCCGTAAGCCGGTATCCGATCATAGGAGAGACGGAAAAATAATCCTGCACGGAGCCAAATCCGAGACCCAGTCCGCCACCAAAGACGATCCGGTCCCGCACGGGTACCCCCTCAAGACTGTTGTCTTTTCCCTGGGCAAACACGCCGGTCGACAGACTGGCCAACAAAATCGCGCACAGCAAAAAGCGTATCATGGGTGAATGATTATTCCTCGATAATGACGTAAATATCCTCGGACGGCTTCTTCATCAGGTATTTTTCCCGGGCGAACTTCTCGACAGACTCTTTGTCACCAAACAGTTCCGACCGATCCTGCTTCACTTCGCGGATCTTCTCTTCGTAGTATTCCTTCTCATCCTCGAGCGCATCGAGCTTCGATCCGAGTTGATAACGCGCAACGATGTTATTGGAATCAAGCAACAACATCCATGCAAAAAATATCGCAAGCGATACAAAATAAAAATTCCGGAATACCGGGGGAAGTTTCTTCATCATGGCCTGATAATCAATGCTAAGATAGCTGTTTTGAATGAATTTCAAGACAAGGGCTATCAAAACTACACCGTTCCAACCTCCGTTGAGGGTTCTCCTGATTGAACCTTCAACCACGGCAGACGAGTGTAACAACGAAGCGCGAAAAAGAATGTTGCGCCTTTGCAGGTCGATTTCAAAAGGCGCGGGAACCTTCGAAACTTCAAAACCCGGCCCGACCGCGCACCATAGAGCTACCTCCCTCCCGGGCCCCGGCCTCTCACTGAGACTCGCGTTTTTCCAATAGCTCCAGGTGATTCATTACGGCGCGGATCTCACCGTAGCTGAAGTCATCACCAAGCTTTTGCTTGACGGGTTGCATGCTCACCGTCTGGACGTCGCGGATTACAGAGACTATCTTTTCGATTTTGATTTCCTCGATGCATTGGTGAATATCGATCTCCCCCGCCTTGATCAGTTGAGCCATATGACCTTCGATTGTGCTGAGAGCAAGGCCACGCTTCGCGGCAATGTCGGAGGGCCGCATGCCAGACTGGAGCATCGCAAGCGTCTCTTTCTGTGTACTTCCCTTCGGAGGCCTTTCCTTCCGTTTCTCTCCTTCCAATTCCGCGACCACTGCGACCTGCACGGCTGACGGATTGAAGACAACCTCTCCATACTGAACCTTGCCGATGGCATTGGATTTCTTCGCAATGGTGTTGCGCAGCTGCCTGACACGCTTCAGATATTGCTTTATTTTCTTCGCGCCTTTCAGCGACTGGATGTGCGCTTCGAGCGGAATGAACAAATGCTCCATCAACGATCTTGAAAAATAATCAATCGCTCGCCTCACACGTTCCGCAAGCTGCTCTTCCAGTCCGGGGCCGAGCAATGAATTGATCTGTTGCTGAAATTTCATGGCTACCGCTTGGAGTTCCTCCGCGTGCCGCAGCATGTCACGCATCTCTGCGACCGCGCGTTCTATTTGCGGAAGCTGTTTACCCTGAACGTACTGGACGTGATCCCGGATGTTCTCCACCAGGTTCTGAAGATCAAAAGTCTTCACAAGTTGAAGGTGTTGAAATTCTGTTTTCGCCCGTTCCAGCAAGGGGGCAAGCTCATCCGCGGCCTCCCTGCGCGCAAATGCAAGCACGAGCGGATCCGTTGAAATACCCGACGGCACAATCCGCGACCGGATGATCAGGCCGTCTAACGACGTGCACCGGCTCAATGCGACGTATACCTGCCCGGGAGCAAAGGAATCTCCCGCATCGATGATCGCGTTCTGAAACGTGAGTCCCTGGCTCTTGTGAATCGTAATGGCCCACGCGAGCCGGATGGGATACTGTGTGAAAGAACCAAGCTTTTCCTCCTTGATGCTTTCCTCCTGCTGATCATACGAGTATCGGATGTTCGTCCAGGTCTCCTGCTCCAACTCTAGTTCTTCGCCGGAGTCAGCCAACACTACGCGGATTCCCTCCGAATCTATCTTGCTTACCGTCGCGAGCTTGCCGTTGTAATACCTGCGTTCTTCGCTTTTGTCGTTTCGGATAAACATCACCTGTGCCCCCTCCTTTAGTTGCAGGAGCGGATCAGTTGGCAGTGTCTTGTCCGGGAAATCGCCTTCCACCTCTCCCCTGAACTCAAAATACTCTCCCTCGAGGTTTTGAAGCTCTTCGGCGTTGATCTTGTCAGCTTTGTAGTTATGTGTTGTGAGCGTAATGTATTTCGCACCCGGTTCCGGGCGTATGCTGTTTCGCGCGTTAAGAGTCTCCAGATCGTCGCGCGTCGCCTCGTTGTTCCGGATGCGGTTGAGAATATCAATAAAGCTCTGCTGACTTTGCCGATATATCTTCTTCAACTCGATATAAACCAGGTCTGACTGTTCGACGACCTTCGAATGAAAGAAGAACGGACTCTCGTAATACTGGCGCAACACGGACCACTGGGAATCCGGCATCACGGGCGGAAGCTGAAACAGGTCGCCGATGTAGAGCACCTGCACTCCGCCGAAAGGAGTGTGCGGCATCTTTCTGAAATAACGGAGAATAGCATCCGTAGCGTCGAGCATATCGGCCCGCACCATGCTGACCTCGTCGATGATGAGCAACTCAAGATCGCGGAAGATTTCTCTTTTATTTTCGCTGACGCGGATATTCTTGAATAAAGTGTATTGGTCCGTGACGCCTTCACCGGTGAACTTATGCGTAACCGGGAGGAAAGGACCCAGTGGCAACTGGAAGAAAGAGTGCATGGTAACACCGCCTGCATTGATCGCCGCCACCCCGGTCGGCGCGACAACAACGCATTTTTTTCGCGTGTGCTCCCGGATATATTTCAGGAATGTCGTTTTTCCCGTGCCGGCTTTTCCGGTCAGGAAAATATGCCGCGAAGTATTATTGACGAAGTCCGCGGCTGTGCTGAAGAGAGGGTTTTCGTCATGCATAGCGTTGTCCAATTTACGATACGTTGGCGAAAGTTGAAAGACAGGTTTAAATGCAAGTTGAAAGACAGGTAAAAAGGCAAGTTGAAAGGCAAGTAGAAAGGCAGGTAGAAAGGCAGGTAGAAAGACAGGTAAAAAGACAGGTTGAAAGACAAGTAGAAATACAGGTGGAATGCAGGTGCACCCAACCCGAACTAAACTTGCCTTTCAACCTGCATTACACCTGCCTTTAGACCTGTATTAGACCTGCCTTTAAACCTGTATTAAACCTGCCTTTAGACCTGCCTTTTAACCTGTATTAAACCTGTCTTTAAACCTGCATTAAACCTGCCTTTTAACCTGCATTAAACCTGCATTAAACCTGCATTTAAACAAGGCGGGCCGGGAAATAAGCGATCTCGCCAAGCTCTTCTTCAATGCGAATGAGCTGATTGTACTTCGCCATCCGGTCGGAGCGTGACGCGGAGCCGGTTTTGATCTGGCCGCAATTCAATGCCACTGCCAGGTCGGCGATGGTGCTGTCTTCCGTTTCACCTGAGCGGTGGGACATAACGCTCTTATAGGAATTCCGCTTCGCCAGGTTCACCGCATTGATGGTTTCCGTGAGCGAACCGATCTGGTTTACCTTGACAAGAATGGAATTGGCAACTCCTTTTGTGATGCCATCCTGGAGACGGGTGACGTTTGTGACAAACAAATCATCGCCTACAAGCTGAACTTTGGATCCGATCTTGTCGGTAAGACCCTTCCATCCGGTCCAATCGTCTTCGGCCATGCCGTCTTCGATGGAGATAATGGGATATTTCTTCGCCCACGAAGCCCAGTAGTCTACCATTTCTTCGGAACTCAATTTCTTGCCATCGGACTTCTTGAAGATATACGAGTTGCTCTTGGCATCATAGAACTCCGAGCTCGCGGCGTCCATCGCGATGAACACGTCCTCGCCGGGTTTAAAGCCCGCCTTTTCGATCGCCATCAGCACTACCTCGATAGCTTCCTCGTTGGAGGCGATGTTCGGAGCAAAACCTCCCTCGTCGCCCACATTGGTCGAGAGGCCTTTGTCGTGCAATACTTTTTTCAGGTTGTGAAATATCTCGGTTCCCATCCGGAGGGATTCGGAGAACGTGTCCGCCTTCAGAGGCATCACCATGAACTCCTGGAAGTCGATTTTGTTGTCGGCGTGGCTTCCGCCGTTCAGAATGTTCATCATCGGCACGGGCAGGGTATTCGCATTGACACCGCCGATGTAGCGGTACAGCGATAAGCCTGCTTCCATGGCGGCAGCTTTTGCTACGGCGAGGGAAGTTCCCAGGATCGCATTTGCTCCCAGGTTCGCCTTGTTGGGTGAACCATCGAGTTCAATCATCAGCTTGTCGATGAGGTTCTGATCGAATACGGAAAATCCGACGACTTCCTCTGCTATTTTCGCATTGACATTTTCAACTGCCTGCAATACACCTTTGCCTAAAAACTTCTTCTTGTCTCCATCGCGCAATTCTACGGCTTCATGGGTTCCTGTGGACGCGCCGGAGGGAACGGCGGCCCGGCCGAAGGCACCGCTTTCAGTAAATACGTCCACTTCTACTGTTGGATTGCCCCGGCTATCCAGGATCTGACGGGCGTGAATACTCTCGATTAGACTCATTGCAATATATTTTTAGTTTTGGTTTTTGGTCGTCCGTAGTTCAGCAGCGACCTGCTGATTTTCTGAATGTTTATTGGCCGTTCCCCATCATCGCTACAAATTCGTCGAACAGGTAGTGGGAGTCGTGCGGACCCGGGGAAGCCTCCGGGTGATATTGTACAGAGAATGCCTTTTTATCTTTCAATCGAATACCCATGATGGTATTGTCATTCAGGTGAAGGTGTGTGACTTCCACCGCGGGATTATTCTGGATGTCTTTTTCGCTCACAGCAAATCCGTGGTTTTGCGAAGTCATTTCTCCTTTTCCCGACAGGAGATTTTTCACGGGGTGATTCAGTCCGCGGTGTCCGTGGTGCATTTTATAGGTTGACACACCGCATGAGAGTGCCAGCAACTGATGGCCAAGGCAAATTCCGAAAACCGGCTTGTCAGACGCGACGACATCGCCTACCGTCTTGATGGCATAGTCCATCACGGCTGGGTCACCGGGGCCGTTCGAAAGAAAATACCCATCCGGATTCCACGCTGCCATCTCTGACTGGGGTGTCCTTGCCGGGAACACTTTGATGTAGCAACCGCGTGCGGCGAGATTTCGCAGGATGTTACTTTTTATGCCGAGGTCCAGCGCGGCGACTTTGAACTTTGCGTTGGGATCTCCGATAAAATAAGGTTCTTTGGTGCTGACGATCGAGGAAAGCTCCAGGCCGCTCATAGACGGCACTTTCTTGATCTCCTCCTTCATTTGATCAGGCGTCAGTGTAGAGGATATCAGGGCATTCATTGCGCCCTTGTTGCGGATGTAGCGCACGAGCATGCGCGTGTCGACGTCCGCTATGCCCACCACTCCGTTGCGTTCGAGGTACTGCTGAAGGCTTTCCTGAGCCTCCTTCCGGCTGTACTGCTCCGCAAAGTCATTCACGACCACGCCGGCGATCTTGGTGGCACCCGATTCCTGTTCGTCGTCCAGCGCGCCGTAGTTGCCGATGTGAGCGGTTGTGTTGACGATGATCTGTCCGTAGTAAGAGGGGTCGGTGTAAATTTCCTGGTAGCCGGTCATTCCTGTATTGAAGCAGATCTCACCGCCGGTAGTTCCAATCTTGCCAATCGGCGTTCCTTCGACAATCAAACCATCTTCCAATAACAGATAAGCTCTTTGCATATTTTTCAGCGTGATAAAGTTCTAAAATTTCATAAAAATCCAACCGGAACGGCTCCCCTTGCGGCTAACGGCCCCAAAGTTACCCTTCCATTCAAAACTGCCAACGTTTGAACAAAAAAAAGGGATTGAATATCCATCCAATCCCTTTTTTATATGTGTCAGAAAGAGCACTACTCCTTCTTCTTTTTCGGTTTTGCAGCAGGCTTCTTTTCTGCTTTCGGTTCAGCCTTTTTACGGGCTTTTTTCGGAGCGCTAGCCTCCTCTGCCGGAGCCTCCTCGGTTGTCGCCGCTGCTGCCTCGGCAGTTTCAGCGCCTTCCTCTTTCTTGCCTGAACGGCGGCTTCTCCGTGTCCTGCCTTTCTTCGCAGCGCCTTCTTTGGTGTAGAGGGTGTTAAAGTCTACCAGTTCGATGAAGCACATCTCCGCGTTATCACCCAGGCGCGTGTCAGCAAGCTTGATGATACGTGTGTATCCACCGGGCCTGTCCGCAATTTTCGACGCGACTTCTCCGAACAATGTCTGAACCGACTCCTTGTTCTGCAGGTATGAGAATGCTGTTCTGCGGGAGTGCGTAGTGTCATCTTTCGATTTTGTCAAAAGAGGTTCGACATACTTCCGCAGCGCTTTTGCTTTCGCCACAGTCGTCGAGATTCGCTTATTGATGATAAGGGAAGACGCCAGGTTGGAAAGCAGAGCTTGTCGGTGAGCCGATGTCCTGCCTAAATGATTTATCTTCTTACCGTGTCTCATGAGTTCTTAGTCTTCGTCGAGTTTATACTTTGTCAGGTCCATGCCAAAAGTCAGGTTCTTTTCGGCAACAAGTTGTTCCAATTCAGCCAGCGATTTCTTTCCGAAGTTCCTGAATTTCATCATGTCGGAGATTTCCAGCTCCACCAGGTCTCCCAGCGACTTCACATCTGCTGCTTTCAGACAGTTGTAAGCGCGGACGGAAAGGTCCAGGTCGTGAAGCGGCGTCTTCAACAGCTTGCGCATGTGAAGCATCTCCTCGTCTACCTGCTCGATCTCGGCGTCCTTGCCTGTTTCGAGTTCGATCGACTTGTCAGAGAACAGCCTGAAGTGCTGGATAAGAATGTGGGCAGCGCCCTCAAGTGCCTTCTCAGGGTGAATAGAGCCGTCGGTTTCAATATCGACAACCAGCTTTTCGTAGTCAGTCTTTTGTTCAACACGGGTGTTCTCCACGCTGTACTTTACATTCTTTACAGGTGTGAAGATCGCGTCGATCGGAATAAATCCGAAGACCTGTTCAGCGGGCTTATTTTCTTCCGCGGGCAGGTATCCACGGCCTTTTTCCAGGGTGATCTCGATTTCCAAATGCGCGGACTCATCCAGGTTACAGATGACGTGATCCGGATTGAGGATTTCGAAAGCCGAAGTAAAGCGGGTGATGTCCCCAGCTTTGAACTGCTTTTGTTTCTTGATGGTAACGGTGATCTTGCTCTCAAATGAATCGGCCACTTTCTTGAACCGCACCATTTTAAGATTCAGGATGATTTCGGCTACGTCCTCAACAACCCCTTCAATAGTGGAAAATTCGTGAAGCACACCGGGGATCTTGATTCCGGTGACGGCATAACCTTCCAGCGAGGAAAGAAGAATACGTCTCAGTGCATTGCCGATCGTAACTCCATATCCTTTTTCCAGCGGTTTGAAAGTGAAAAGTCCGTGAAAATCATCCGACTTTTCCATGACCACCTTTTCTGGCATTTGAAATGCTAATATTGACATAGTGATGTTGATTAACTGTTTAGATTACTTAGAATACAATTCAACAATGAGTGTCTCGTTGATGTTTTCAGGAATATCCGCACGAGGAGGAATGTTGATCAACTTGCCAGCCATTTCGTTGGCATCCCACTCAAGCCAGTTGTATTTCCGTGAACCCTGAAGCGCAAGGCTGTTGGTAATGACCTCGAGGCTCTTCGAGCGTTCGCGAACGGCGACGATGTCACCCGGCTTCACCATGAACGAAGAGATATTAACGATCTCACCGTTTACCGAGATATGCTTGTGCAGCACGAGCTGACGGGCAGATCTGCGGGTTGGCGCGATACCGAGGCGATAAACAACGTTGTCAAGGCGAGACTCCAGGAGTTGCAGCAGCTTTTCACCGGTGACACCTTTCAGACGCGCAGCTTCGACAAACACCTTGGCAAACTGTCTTTCCAGTAGACCATAGATATATTTGGCTTTCTGCTTTTCCGTAAGCTGTAAAGAGTATTCCGACTGCTTGCGTTTCTTACCACGTCCGTGCTGACCCGGGGCGTAGTTCTTCTTTTGCAAAGCCTTATTTTCACCTAGAATAGGCTCGTTAAATCTTCTTGAAATTCTGACCTTAGGGCCTGTGTATCTTGCCATGGTTAAACCTGAAATAATTCAAACTATACTCTTCTTCTTTTAGGAGGCCGGCAACCATTGTGCGGCAGCGGCGTAACATCGCGGATCGCAGTCACTTCGATACCAGCACCCTGAATCGTCCGGATAGCAGACTCGCGACCAGCGCCAGGGCCCTTCACAAAGACCTCCACTTTGCGCATGCCAAGCTCATAAGCTTTTGAAGCACAATCCTGAGCTGCCATCTGGGCGGCGTAAGGCGTGTTCTTCTTTGAACCTTTGAACCCCATCTTTCCGGCGGATGCCCATGACACCACCTGTCCGGTGCTGTTGGTCATCGCGATGATGATGTTGTTGAAAGTCGCCTTGATATGGACTTCTCCCACAGCCTCGACTGTTACGACTCTCTTCTTTGCCTTATCTTTTCTCTTTTCAGCGGTTGCCATTAATGAGAACTTTTATTTTTTATGTTAATTATCCTTTGGTTGCCTTCTTCTTGTTGGCTACTGTCTTGCGCTTGCCTTTGCGCGTGCGGGCGTTGTTCTTCGTTGTCTGACCGCGCACGGGAAGACCTTTGCGATGGCGCAGACCGCGGTAGCATCCAATGTCCATCAGGCGCTTGATGCTCAGCTGGATCTCTGACTTCAGAACACCTTCAATGCGGAATTTTTCGGCGATGATCGCGCGCACAGCATTTGATTCTTCGTCATTCCATTCCTTCACCTTCTTATCCCAGCTTATGCCAGCCTCGGAAAGGATCTTCTGCGCTGA
Source organism: Flammeovirgaceae bacterium (assembly GCA_044507775.1). GTDB lineage: Bacteria > Bacteroidota > Bacteroidia > Cytophagales > Cyclobacteriaceae > Chryseosolibacter. The sequence goes on from JBIQIY010000009.1 coordinate 10,214, forward strand.
CTTGCGGCCGAGACCAAAAATGTACGTGAGACCGATCTCGCCTCTTTTGTTGTCCGGAATATCTACACCAGCAATACGTGCCATAATTAATATTTCAATTAGTCAGTTAGTCAATTACTCAATAGAATACTATCCCTGTCTTTGCTTGTACCTGGGATTCTTCTTATTGATCACAAACAGTTTACCCTTGCGGCGGATGATCTTGCAATCCGCGCTGCGCTTCTTTATGGATGCTTTAACTTTCATCTTTTTCTATTTGTATCTGAATACAATTCTTCCTTTTGTCAAATCATAGGGCGACATTTCCAGGCGAACCCTGTCGCCGGGCAGAATGCGGATGTAGTTCATGCGCATCTTGCCGGAAATGTGAGCCAGCACTTCATGGCCGTTCTCCAGTTGTACCCGAAACATTGCGTTGGACAATGCCTCGCTTATAGTTCCATCTTGCTCAATTGACTTTTGTTTCGCCACTTATAGCTATAATTATTTTCTATATACTCGTGCGTCGTCAATATCTCGGTTCTGTCTGCATGCACGGCCACCATGTGTTCAAAATGTGCTGACGGTTTCCTGTCTGCTGTGCGTATCGTCCACCCGTCTCTTTCCTGCACAACACTCTTCGTTCCCTGGTTGATCATCGGCTCGATCGCAAACACCATTCCGGGCACGATCTTCACCCCTTTACCACGCTTGCCGTAGTTGGGTACCTCCGGTTCTTCATGAAGTTCCTTTCCAACTCCATGTCCTACCAGCTCCCGCACAACCCCGTATCCAAAGCTCTCAACGTAATGCTGAACAGCGTGGGCGACGTCGCCGATCCTGTTTCCCGCCTTAGCCTGCGCAATCGCGAGGAAAAGCGATTCATAGGTCCTTTCAAGCAAGAGCAGCGTCTCTTTGCCCACACCCTCCAGGGGATACGTGTAAGCAGAATCACTGTGATAACCCTTGTAATACACTCCACAATCAACGGAGATGATATCCGTCTCCCGCAGTTCGTATTTCCCGGGGATCCCGTGGACCACCACTTCATTCACCGATATACAAAGCGAACCGGGAAAGGTTCCATTGTAATTCTTGAACGAGGGGATGCCGCCATTATCCCGGATGAATTCCTCGGCAATTTTATCCAACGTAAGAGTCTTTATCCCCGGTTTCACCAGTTTCGCAACCTCACCGTGAGCCTTTCCAAGGATCTGAGCGCTCTCACGCATCAGAACCAGTTCCTCTTCCGTCTTTAAATTAACCATTCAACTCTTTAAGCCGCAGCAAATTGAGAACGTCCTTTTACTCTTCCGGACTTCATCATTCCTTCGTAGTGCCTCATCAGCAAATAGCTTTCGATCTGCTGAAGTGTGTCCAGGATAACCCCGACCATGATCAGCAGCGACGTGCCACCGTAGAACTGCGCAAAGTTCTGACTCACACCCAACAATACCGCAAAAGCGGGAATGATGGCAATAAAGGCCAGAAACAACGCGCCGGGAAAAGTGATTCTCGACAATACTGTATCTATAAATTCCGACGTCTGCTTTCCGGGTTTAACACCGGGAATAAATCCGCCGTTCCTCTTAAGGTTGTCCGCGATGTCATTCGCGTTGATCGTGATCGCCGTGTAAAAGAACGTGAAGATCAGGATCATCACCGCAAACAGGGTGTTGTACTGCCATGAATACGGATCGGAGAAAGTCGAACCGACATAAGCTGCCACATCCGAATCGCGCCAGAAACCGGCGAGCAGTACGGGAATAAACATCAACGCCTGCGCAAAAATGATGGGCATCACACCTGCCGAGTTCATTTTCAACGGGATAAAATCGCGTTTGCCACCGTAAAGCTTGTTGCCGATGACCTGCTTGGCGTACTGAATCGGTATCCGGCGTGTAGCCTGCGTCAGGAGAATAACCCCCATGACAATAGCAAACAGGACGAGCAATTCAATAATGAAAAGCAGCGCGCCGTCCATTCCGCGATTGTTCACGGCCTCGTCGTAGAGCGCCAGTGGCAACCGGGAGATAATTCCAATCATGATCAGCACGGATATCCCGTTGCCGATACCCTTGTCTGTGATGCGCTCGCCGAGCCACATACAGAACATGGTTCCCGCAACCAGAATCGTGATGGCGGAGAAGAAAAAGAAAAAGCCGGGCTGAATGATCGCACCATTGTCAATCGTTCCGCGGATGTACGCGTAGGATTGAAATGCCGTAATAACAATCGTCAGCACGCGCGTGATCTGATTCAAACGCTTCCTGCCGGAATCTCCTTCCTTTTGCAGTTTCTGAAAATAGGGAACAGCAAAAGTCAGCAGCTGAACAATGATCGATGCGGAAATATAGGGCATGATACCCAGCGCAAAGATGGATGCCCTGCTGAAAGACCCTCCCAGGAACGTGTTCAGCAATCCGAGAATACCCTCGGTAGCGCCTGCGCCCGATAAGCTGGGGTGGTTCGGATCAATGCCGGGAAGCACAATAAATGATCCCAGACGGAAGATGATCAGAAATCCGATCGTATTCAGAATACGGACCCTAAGATCTTCGATCGAAAAAATGTTCCGGATGGTCTGAAAGAACCGCTTCATTATTTCACTTTTGTAGCTGTACCGCCCGCTTTCTCAATAGCCTTCGCTGCTGTTTCCGAAAAAGCGTGAGCTTCGACGCTGATTTTAGACTTCAATTCCCCTCTACCCAAGACTTTGACTTTGTCGTTTTTCCCGACAACACCGTTGTCAATCAGAACCTGCAAACTCAGATTGGTATCTTTCGTCTTCTCAGCCAGCCCTTCCAGTACATCAAGGTTAAGTCCCTTGAAGTATACTTTGTTGTTGTTCTTGAAACCGAATTTAGGAACCCGGCGCTGGAGAGGCATCTGGCCTCCTTCAAATCCCAATTTGCTCTTGTGACCTGATCGCGACTGAGCACCTTTGTGTCCGCGTCCAGAGGTCGAACCTCCGGATCCCTGGCCACGACCGACGCGCTTGTTGGATTTGATCGATCCCTCCGCAGGCTTTAATGTATGCAGCTTCATCTCTTAAAGTTCTTTTACGGTAATCAAGTGATTCACTTTCCTTATCATTCCGGCGATCTGAGGCGTCAATTCCACTTCCACCGTTTTGTTGATCCTGCCCAGGCCCAGTGCCTTGATCGTGCGTAGCTGGGTCTCCGGTCTTTTGATCGTACTCCTTCTTTGCGTTATCTGAACTTTCGCCATGTCTGTTAGCCGTTAAATACTTTGGACAATGCAACACCTCTGTTCTTGGCGATGCTGTAAGCATCCCGCATGGTCGTCAGCGCGCGGAACGTAGCCTTTACCACGTTGTGCGGGTTGGACGAACCCTTCGATTTTGCAAGTACGTTATGAACGCCAGCACTTTCAAGCACGGCACGCATAGCACCACCTGCAATGACACCCGTACCAGGCGAAGCCGGCTTCAGCAATACGAAACCACCTCCAAACTTTCCAATGGACGCATGCGGCACCGTTCCTTTGATGATCGGAACTTTTACCAGGTGCTTCTTTGCATCGTCAATGCCTTTGGTGATGGCATCGGTTACTTCATTAGCCTTTCCCAGACCATATCCTACCACCCCGTTGCCATCGCCGACAACCACAATGGCTGCGAAGCTGAAACGACGTCCGCCTTTTACAACCTTGGCGACGCGCTCAATGGCAACGACTCTTTCTTTCAGGTCGATTTCACTGGCTTTTACTGTGCTGATATTGCTTACAGACATATCTTAAATTTCTTAGAATTTCAAACCACCTTCCCGGGCTCCCTCGGCGAAAGCCTTGATGTTGCCATGATACAGATATCCGTTGCGGTCAAATACGATCGCCTCGATTCCCGATGCCACAGCTTTCTCGGCCAGCTTCTTTCCAACGCTCTTGGAGTTCTCGATGTTGACCGACTTCTTGCCCAGTTCCAGGCTCGAGGCCGCGGCCAGCGTCACTCCCTTTACATCGTCAATAATCTGCGCGTAGATGCCGGTGTTGCTTCTGAACACGGACAACCTGGGCCTTTCTGTTGTTCCGCTGATTTTCTTGCGGACACCCAGCTTAATTCTTTCGCGTCTTTCTCTGTTCTTGCCTGCCATATTATTCTATATGATGCTATGATCGAATTTATCAACCGGTTACTTAGCAGCCGCCTTTCCAGCTTTTCTGCGGATATATTCACCGGTAAACCGAATACCTTTTCCTTTGTAAGGCTCAACCTTGCGAAGCGATTTTATCTTTGCTGCAATCTGGCCAAGCAATTGTTTGTCAGAACCTTCCAGTACAATAGTCGGGTTGCCCCCTTTTTCCTGGAAAGCCGTTACTTTTAACTCCGGCGGAACCGCAACGAAAACGTTGTGCGAATACCCGAGGCTGAGTTCCAGAACATTTGACTGGGCGTTGGCCTTATAACCTACACCTACCAGTTCCATTTGCGCCTTATAGCCCGTTGACACTCCTACTACCATGTTGGCTAGCAGGGCGCGGTACAGGCCGTGCATCGACTTATGACGCTTCTGCTCCGTGGGTCTTTCCAGCGTAACCTCGCCTCCCTCTTGCTTGACAATGAAATCGGGTTCGATCGACTGGTGCAGTTCTCCCTTTGGACCTTTCACCGTAACGAGTCCCTTCTCCTTCGAGAAGGTAAAAGTCACTCCTGCGGGAATTTTTATCGGTTGTTTACCTATCCGTGACATGCCTTGCTAATTAATAGACGTAACACAAAACTTCTCCACCGACATTCAGCGTGCGCGCTTCCTTGTCAGTGATCACACCCCTGGAAGTAGACAGGATCGCCACACCCAGCCCGTTGAGAACGCGGGGCATGGAGGTTGCGCTGGAATATCTTCTCAAGCCGGGAGTACTGATGCGCTCCAGCCGTGTAATGGCCGATTCGCGGGTTTCCGGATTGTACTTCAGCGCGATCTTGATCTTTCCCTGGTGGTTTTCAGTCTCCTCGAACTTATAATTCAGGATATAACCTTTGTCAAATAACACCTTGGTTATTTCCCTCTTTAAATTGGAAGCAGGAATCTCCACGACACGGTGGTTGGCCTTGATGGCGTTCCGCAACCGGGTTAAATAGTCTGCTATAGGATCAGTCATTTTCTTATTTTCTTATTAATAAGCAAGCCCGCGTTTTTGAAAACCGGGCTGCAAAGATATTGAACAATTTTAATTATTCAAACTGTTACCTGGTTTCGTCCTCCGTTGCGGAAGGCCGACCTTGATACTCAGCAACCAATATGTCTTTTCTAACTCGCTGTCGCCCCTGGGGCGTTTTCAGCGTCTGAAAGCGGGGTTTTGTCTTCCTGGCAGCTCGCGACCCGAGCCGGAGGGAAGTCTTCCGCTACCAGCTTGCCTTTGTGACTCCGGGGATCTTGCCGTCGGAAGCCATCTGGCGGAAAACGTTACGGCAGACGCCGAACTTGCGCAGATAACCACGGGGACGACCCGTAAGCTTGCAGCGGTTCTTCAAACGAACCGGCGAAGCATTGCGGGGAAGCTTGTCCAAAGCCAGATAGTCTCCGGCCTTCTTTAAGGCTTTCCGCTTGGCTGCGTAGGTAGCTACCAGCCTTTCTCTCTTCGATTGCCTAGCGATTACAGATAATTTAGCCATGCTCTATATTTATTGTCTTATTTAGCGAAAGGCATCCCGAATTGCTTCAGGAGCTCGAAGCTTTCTTCGTCAGATGCCGCGGTCGTTACAAACGTGATGTCCATACCGCTGATCCTGTTAACCTTGTCTATTGATATCTCGGGGAAAATGATCTGCTCCTTCACACCCAGGGTGTAGTTGCCGTGGCCGTCAAACCCCTTGGCACTCACGCCGCGGAAGTCGCGCACACGGGGAAGCGCCACGTTCACCAGGCGATCCAGGAATTCAAACATCTTGTCACCGCGAAGCGTCACCCGAACTCCAATAGGCATATTTTCGCGCAGCTTGAAGTTCGAAATCGCCTTCTTCGATTTCGTGGGAACCGCCTTCTGACCGGTGATCCCGCTGATCTCCTCAACGGCAACATCAATCAGTTTCTTGTCGGTTACCGCTACACCCATACCCTTGTTGATGCAGATCTTTTCGATCTTCGGCACCTGCATCACGGATTTGTAACTGAACTTCTGCTTTAAAGCAGGGACAATTTCCTTCGTGTACTTGTCCTTTAATCTCGGCGTTGCCATTACTTGATAATTTCTCCGGTTTTCTTTGAATATCTCTGCAGCTTACCCTTGTCGTTAAGCTTTCTTCCCACGCGAGTGGGTTTGCCGCTTGCAGGGTCGACTAACATCAGGTTGCTGATGTGAATTGACGACTCCAGCTTCTCAATACCACCTTCGGGCTTCCCCGCTGACGGTTTCGTGTGCTTGGTCATCATGTTGACACCTTCCACCAGCGCGCGTCTTTTCTCGCGGTTCACTTCGAGAACCTTGCCTTGCTTGCCTTTGTCATCTCCGGCCAGCACTTTGACGGTGTCGCCTCTGCGGATGTGCAGTTTAGCCTGTTGATTGCTCTTTCTATCCATGGCTTATATTACTTCAGGGGCCAATGAAACAATTTTCATGAACTGCTTTTCTCTTAACTCGCGGGCTACAGGACCGAAAATCCGGGTTCCCCGGGGTTCGTCCTGCGCGTTGAGCAACACAGCAGCGTTATCTTCAAAACGGATGTAGGATCCGTCTTTTCTTCTGACTTCCTTCCGGGTCCTAACGATCACCGCGCGGGAAACAGTTCCTTTTTTTACCTGGCTTGTCGGCAGGGCAGACTTCACAGTAACAACGATCTTGTCACCCACGGTGGCGGATCCCTTGCGAGTTCCTCCCAGCACGTGCATACAAAGGACTTCCTTTGCTCCGCTATTGTCGGCTACGGTAAGTCTGGATTCGGTACGTATCATGGCGCTTTATGCTTAACTATTTCTTTTTTGCTTCTTCTTAAGCTGAACACGGCGTTCAGCATGTGGTCGACGTATCTTATTTGGCTTTCTCGACAACTTCGATCAATCTCCAGCGCTTGTCTTTGCTCAGGGGACGCGTTTCCATAATCCGGACAGTATCGCCGATACCGGCAGTATTCTCCTCGTCGTGCGCTTTGAACGTAGTGGTCCTGTTCACAAATTTTCCGTAGATCGGATGCTTTACTTTTCTGTCTACAGCAACCGTGATCGTCTTTTGCATCTTGTTGCTGATGACTTTTCCGATTCTTTCTTTTCGTTCGTTCCTTTCCATAGGAATTATTTTTGAAATTCTTTAGCTCTCAGTTCTGTGCTCAGGCGGGCAATCAGTTTACGCGTTTGACTGATGCGCATGGGATTCTCAATGGATGAGATCTTATGAGCAAACTGAATTTTACGTAAAGCTTCCTTTTCAGCCGTGATCTTTTCTTTTAGTTCGGCAACGCTCAGGTTCTTGATATCAGAGTTTTTCATGCCTTATGCCTTGGTTGTTGTCTCAACGTGATCCCTTCTCACAGTAAACTTGGTCTTGATTGGCAGTTTACCGTCTGCCAGCGCCAGCGCTTCCTTCGCAGTGGCCAGGTTGACGCCGCCTGCTTCGAAAAGGATAGTTCCGGGTTTGATAACAGCCACCCAATATTCAGGCGCTCCTTTACCTTTACCCATCCGCACTTCCGCAGGCTTGCGGGTAATAGGTTTGTCAGGGAAAATCCGGATCCACACCTGGCCTTCACGCTTCATTGCGCGCGTGACGGCGATACGGGCTGCTTCCAGCTGGCGGGCTGTGATCCACCCACCTTCCAATGCTTACAGAGCAAAAGATCCGAAGGCAATAGTATGCCCGCGCGTAGCCAAGCCTTTCACGCGGCCCTTCTGCATCTTTCTGAATTTCGTTCTTTTCGGCTGTAACATCGTTACCTGACTTTATTCGTTTCTCTTTATTTCTTAACCATTTCTTCTTCCACCACCGGAACCGCCGCGTCTCTGACCGCCGCCATCTCTCCTGCGTCCACCGCGGTCACCGCCGCGATCGCGCGGGCCAGGTCCACCCTGGTGACCCTGCGGCGCATTGCTCACCGCACCGATATTCGGCGACAGATCGCGTTTGCCGTAGATCTCACCCTTGAAGATCCATACCTTGATACCGATCTTTCCATACACCGTCTGCGCTTCCGATATAGCATAGTCGATATCGGCGCGAAGGGTGTGCAGGGGAATTCTTCCCTCTTTATATTGTTCAGTACGAGCCATGTCCGCTCCGGCGAGACGGCCCGACGTTTTGATCTTGATTCCTTCCGCACCTACGCGCATTGCCGAGGCAATCGCCTGCTTCATGGCGCGCTTGTAGGAAATCCGCGCTTCAATCTGCTGCGCGATCGATTCACCAACCAGCTTGGCATCCAGCTCCGGACGTTTGATCTCAAAAATGTTGATCTGAACATCCTTACCGGTGATCTTTTTCAATTCTTCCTTGATCTTGTCGACCTCATTTCCGCCTTTTCCAATCACGACGCCGGGACGAGCAGTGTGAATGGTCAGGGTGATGCGCTTCAGCGTCCTTTCAATGACAACCTTCGCGATTCCTCCCTTCGGAATACGCGCCTGCACGTACTCGCGGATCTTGTGATCTTCAACCAGTTTATCTGAAAAGGTGTTGCCACCATACCAGTTGGAATCCCAACCGCGAACGACACCTAATCTGAATCCAACAGGATTAATTTTTTGTCCCATTTATTTATTCCTTAGTTTCATTTTCTTCAACGTTGTTCTGTGCCTGGTTCAGGCTGTCGATCACCAGTGTAACATGGTTCGAGCGCTTGCGAATGCGATGCGCGCGACCCTGGGGCGCAGGCCTGAGTCTCTTCAGAACACGGCCACCGTCTACCCAGATTTCCTTCACGAAAAGGTCTGCCTCCTCAAGCTTCTGATCCTGGTTCTTGATGCCCCAGTTTGAAATGGCTGAAAGCAAAAGTTTCTCGAGATTATTGGCTCCGACTTTCGGTTCGTGCTTCAAAATATTGAGCGCCTTATTGACCCGCTCACCGCGGATGAGGTTTGCGACCAGTCGCATCTTGCGGGGCGACGACGGAATGTCACTGAGTCTGGCAACGACAGGGCCAGTCTTCGCAGCTTCCTTTCGCGCGTCACGCTTCTCTCTTTTTACAACCGACCGCTTGGTCTTTTTCGCTGTATCTTCCATGACTACTTGGCGTTATACTTTCTTGTTACCAGAGTGACCGCGGAACGTACGGGTCGGCGCAAACTCTCCGAGCTTATGGCCTACCATGTTTTCCGTGACGTACACCGGGATAAATTTATTTCCATTGTGCACCGCAAATGTATGACTGATCATCTCAGGCGTTACAGTCGACCTTCTTGACCAGGTCTTGATCACTGATTTTTTTCCCGACTTCTCGGCGGTCTCCACTTTTTTCAGGAGGCGGAAGTCTGCGTACGGTCCTTTCTTAATCGAACGTCCCATTATTTTTTCCTCTTAGCTATGATTAGACGATCAGAATATTTCTTCGGGCTACGGGTCTTTTCGCCCTTGGCGTATTTGCCATTTCTCGACCTCGGGTGACCACCGGAAGCACGACCTTCACCACCGCCCATCGGGTGATCGACAGGGTTCATGGCAACGGCACGGGTCCTCGGACGAATACCTCTCCACCGGCTGCGACCTGCCTTACCTACACTTTCGTTCATGTGGTCCGGGTTAGATGCAGCGCCAACGGTTGCCATGCAAACGTCCAACACGTTCCGCATTTCGCCCGAAGGCATCTTTAAGGTCGCAAACCCGCCTTCACGAGCCAGCAACTGAACAAAAGAACCTGCACTGCGGGCAATTGCACCGCCCTTGCCAGGCTTCATTTCAACATTATGAACAATGGTACCCAGCGGAATCTTGCCGAGGGGAAGCGCATTGCCTACTTCGGGAGCGACATCAGAGCCGGAAACGATCTGCTGGCCTACCTGCAATCCCTGGGGAGCGATGATATAAGACTTCGCACCATCTACATAATACAAAAGCGCTATGCGCGCAGACCGGGTAGGATCATATTCGATAGACTTCACGACAGCCGGGACTCCGAACTTATTCCGCTTGAAGTCAATTTCTCTGAGCTTCTGCTTGTGACCACCACCGATATAACGCATGGTCATCCGTCCATTGCTATTTCTTCCACCGGTCCTCTTAACCGTTTTCACCAGTGACTTCTCGGGCTTGCTCGCCGTGATGTCATCGAAAGACGGGGCCAGTCTGTGTCTGGATCCAGGGGTTACCGGCTTAAGTTTCTTCAGCGCCATTATTCAGGAATTAAACTTGTACTTATACGTTGCTGTAAAAATCAATTACTTCGCCTTGAGCCAACGTAACGATGGCTTTCTTATAGTTAGGCCTGCGCCCGGCGAGAACACCGGCCTTCGTATAGCGGGTCTTCAGCTTACCCATGACATTCATGGTGTTGACCTTCTCTACGTTTACGCCGTACTGCTTTTCGACCGCTTTCTTGATCTCCACCTTGTTGGCATTGGAATCTACAATGAATCCGTACTTGCCTTTTTCGTTCAGGGCAGAAACCTTCTCGGTAACCAATGGCTTCTTCAGGACGCTCATTATTCTTTATTTAATAAGTTTTCAATCTTACTAATCGCACTCTCGACCACGATCACATTGTCGGCATGCATCAGATCGTAGGTATTGATCTGATCAGCGGTTGTTACTTTCGCATTCTGAATGTTCCTGCCGGAAAGCACAACGTTCTTGTTTGTGTCGGGCAGGATCAAAAGGGTCTTCTTATCGCTGAGTGACAGCGCGCTCAAAAGACTCAGGTACTGCTTGGTCTTTGCATTCTCGAAGGAAAAGTCCTCCAGTACCGCAATCGAATTGTCTTTCGCTTTATAGGAAAGAGCTGACCTCCTGGCCAGATCCTTTACTTTCTTGTTCAGCTTAAATGAATAATCGCGAGGAACAGGCCCGAATACACGGCCGCCTCCTTTGAACTGAGGGTTCTTGATATTACCCGCACGCGCTCCACCGGTTCCTTTTTGCTTCTTCAGCTTCTTGCTGGAGCCGGAAATTTCGTTGCGTTGCTTCGCCTTGTGCGTTCCCTGTCTTTGGTTAGCCAGTATGCTTTTTACATCCAGGTAGATCGCGTGGTCGTTAGGCTCGATTCCGAAGACTGCGTCGGAAAGAGTTGCCTTCTTCGTGGTTTGTTCACCACTATATTTTAGTACTGCGACTTCCATTATTTCTGAAGAATTACAGTTGAGTTTTTCGGACCGGGAACTGAACCGGTAACAACAATAAGATTCTGGTCGGGGAGGATCTTCACAACCTGGAGGTTGGTGACCTTGACCTGGTCGTTACCCATGCGACCGCCGAGGCGCTTGCCTTTGATTACGCGGGAAGCAAACGATGCGTTACCCATTGAACCGGGAGCGCGCAGCCGGTTGTGCTGACCGTGTGTCTGCCCTCCTACCCCGGCAAAACCGTGGCGTTTAACAACACCCTGGAAACCGCGGCCCTTGGAAACAGCGACAGCATCAAGGAACTCGCCCTCGGCGAATACATCCTGCACGCGGATCTCCTTGCCAAGTTCAGCTACACCGTCAAACTCAGCCCTGAAATCGCGGAACTCCACGACTTTGGACTTGGGAGTCGTATTGGCTTTCTTGAAATGACCTAAAAGCGCTTTGGGGGTATTCTTTTCTTTTCTCTCACCGTAGGCGAGCTGAACGGACCGATAGCCGTCACTTTCCGTGTTTTTTACTTGGGTGACCACACACGGACCGGCCTCGATCACGGTGCACGCGATATTCTCGCCCTGAGGGCCGAATACGCTCGTCATTCCAACTTTTCTTCCTATAATGCCAGGCATTGTCTTACCTATTTATGCTTGTTTTTCAGGATTCTGCACCGTCGTAGCGCAAAAAGGACTGCAAAGATAGGAACTAAAGGTTAGTTAGCAAATTCGGGTTTCAAAAATTTCCTGAAATCCGCAGGCGTCGACACATTTGCAAAACAGCTTGAACAACACGCTTCGTAAACCTCCCACCAGGGACCCTGATGCAGACATTGAACAAACCACCAGCGCTGGAAATCAACAACATGCAAGGCTCAACCACACTCCGGTGGACCCTGCTGATCATCGCCCTGCTGGTGTTGTTCGCAGTCAACCTCTCCCTCGGCAGTGTGCGGATTCCCCTATCTGAAATCATCCGCATCCTCTTCACCGGAGAAAGCGCCCAGCCGGTTTTCGCCGACATCATCTGGGACTTCCGCCTGACTAAAGCCTTTACCTGCGTGCTGGCAGGCGCCGCCCTTGCTGCCGCGGGTCTCCAGATGCAGACGCTGTTCCGCAATGCTCTCGCCGGCCCCGATGTACTCGGCCTCAGCTCGGGCGCCAGCCTCGCCGTCGCACTTATTTTTATGAGTCCCTCTGCGGGCATCCCCTTTCTTTCCAACCCACACCCGCTGCTGCTCTCGCTGGCCGCCAGCATCGGATGCTCGGTAGTTCTCATCGTCATGCTGGTGGTTGCCCGCAAGCTTGAAGACCACGTTTCACTCCTTATCGTCGGGTTGATGGTCGGCGCGGCAACCTCCTCCATCGTCAGCGTTCTTCAGTATCTCAGCAAAGCAGAAGAAATGCAGGTCTATATAATATGGACATTCGGCAGCCTCGGCGGACTCAACTGGCTCGAAATCAAAATTCTCGCCATCGTTCTCATCGCCGGAGCCGCGCTGGCACTCTCTCAAATAAAATCACTCAACGCCTGGCTGCTGGGCGATCACTACGCAAAGACCCTCGGTGTGAATGTAGGCCGTTCACGCTACCTGATCATCTTGTCCGCCTCTTTATTAACAGGCGGGGTAACGGCATTTTGCGGCCCCATTGCTTTTGTGGGACTCGCGGTACCGCACCTGACACGGCTTGTGATCAATACGCATGATCACAAGACCTTGCTCCCCGCGGTCCTGATAACCGGCGCGCTGCTGCTCCTGTTTTGTGACATCCTCTCGCACCTGCCCGGCACAGCGTACACTCTTCCGGTCAACGCACTTACCGCCCTTATCGGCGCGCCCGTCGTCATCTGGATTATTGTCAAAAACAAAAGCGTCCGCGTCTGATGGCTGATTCGATGACATATCTCAGCACTCGCGATCTGCAAATTGGCTATGTGCAAAAAGGGAAGGAGAACCGGCTGTTCTCCAATTTGAATCTTTCTCTTCATGCCGGAAAGATGATATGCTTCATGGGGCCCAACGGAGCGGGAAAATCATCGCTCCTTCGTACACTGGCCGGCCTGCAAAAACCGCTCGGGGGCGAAGTACTCGTTGGCGACGCCGGTGGCCGAAAGGAACGCCAGATCGCCGTCGTTCTGACCGACCGCGTTACGGCCGTTAACCTGACCGTGGCAGAGATTGTCACCTTTGGTCGATATCCATACCTGGGATGGAACATCCGTCTCACGAAAGAAGACCGTCGCATCGTAAACCGATCAATCGAACAGGTGCACATTGAACCGCTGCTTCACAAACGTCTTTACGAACTGAGCGACGGCCAGATGCAAATGGTAATGATCGCCCGCGCGCTGGCCCAGGACACCCCTGTAATATTACTCGACGAACCTACAGCCCACCTCGACCTCAACAATCGCGTTGAGATCATGAACATGTTGCGCCAGCTTTCCCGCACTACCGGAAAAGCCATTCTCCTTGCGACGCACGAACTTGACCTGGCCTTGCAAACCGCAGACCTGATCTGGCTGACAGGAAAGAATCGCGATATTCTCACCGGGTGGCCGGAGGATCTGGTGCTGAACGGATCTTTCGACGACACTTTTGAATTCAAGGGCTTTGACCTGAAATCAGGTAAAGTGCTTCAAAATGCGCACCGCAACATCAGCGTTCAGCTAGTGGGAGAAGGACCCACATTTCTATGGACGAAGAACGCCCTTGAGAGGAATGGCTACGATGTCACGTCGGACCCACGCGAAATTTCGGTCTCAATATTGCAGGATTCTCCCGGCGTGAAATGGAAGCTGTCGAAAGGAAATACTTTCGAATTGGCAGACTCCATTGAGAACCTGATGAAATTACTCTAACAAACGATTGCGATCAACGCTAGTATGTTTTGGGCGCTTTTCAGCAAACTGTTTTGGCACGTGTTTGTTAGTATTGCATCTGATTATTTCTAAATTTCAAAGAACTACTATCACTTCCCATGTTTGACACAACCAACCTTTTCCCATATCAGTTCGACCCCAAATATTCGAAGCCAGTCGCCTATTTCTCGATGGAGTTCGCTGTCGATCAGCCCCTGAAGAGTTATAGTGGCGGTCTGGGGTTTCTCGCTGGATCGCATTTGCGCAGCGCATATGAATTGAAGCAGAATCTCATTGGCATCGGCATCCTTTGGAAAAAGGGGTATTACGATCAGGAGCGCAACCAGGACCAAACTTTAAAAGTGAATTTCCGCGACAAGGAATATTTCTTTCTCACCGATACCAAAATACTTTTTCCCATTACGATTCACGGCGCAAGGGTTTATGTCAAGGCATACCTGCTGAAGCCGGAAGTTTTCAACACCGTTCCGCTGTTCCTCCTGTCAACGGATATTCCGGAGAACGATTATCTCGCGCAAACGATCAGCCACCGGCTGTACGATCCCAACGAAACGACCCGCATCGCACAATCCATTCTTCTCGGTGCCGGCGGAGCAAAACTTCTGGACGTCCTTCAGCGTGAAACTGAGATCTATCACATGAATGAGGGCCATGCGCTTCCCCTTTGTTTTTACCTTCTCGACAAATACAAAGACATCGACGAAGTCAGGAAGCGGGTTGTCTTTACCACGCACACACCTGAGAAGGCCGGCAATGAGGAGCACAGCGTTCCCCTGCTGAACAACATGAGCTTCTTTAACGGACTAACTACACAACAGGTAGAGGAACATGTCGCGCCCGAAAACGGAATTCTGAATTACACACTAACCGCCCTGCGGATGGCGAAGATTGCCAACGGCGTCTCACAGCTGCACGGAGAAGTATCACGCCGAATGTGGGAAGGTTACCCGGGTATCTGTGAGATCACGGCCATCACCAACGCGCAGAATAAAACGTATTGGCATGACGAAGATCTCGACCGTGCTCTTGAGACGAATGATGACACCGCGCTGATCAAACGCAAGAAGGAACTGAAACACAAACTCTTCAAGGCCGTCGCGAACCAGACCGGAAAGCTTTTCAATGAAGATGTGCTCACGATCGTCTGGGCTCGTCGCTTTGCCGGCTACAAAAGGGCTAATCTGATCATGTCGGATTTTAACCGTTTTCTGAAGATCGCAACGAACAAGAAGTATCCGGTCCAGATGATCTGGGCAGGAAAGCCATACCCCGAAGATTTTGGTGCGATTAATATTTTCAATGAGATCTTCTGGAAAACAAAAGACCTTCCGAATTGCACCGTTGTAACCGGATATGAGCTGTGGTTGTCAGGACATCTCAAGAAAGGATCTGATCTTTGGCTCAATAATCCGAGGCTCTACCACGAAGCCTCCGGAACTTCGGGAATGACCGCGGCCATGAACGCATCTGTCAATCTCTCGATACCCGATGGATGGGTTCCCGAATTTGCACAGGATAAGCACAACGCATTCATCATTCCGACGGCACCCGACACCTTAACACCGGAAGAGCGCGACAAGGTCGAAGCACAAAACCTGCTGAACCTACTGGAGAATGAGATCATTCCCCTGTACTACGAACAGCCGGAAGAGTGGTTGAAGATCGTGAAGAACAGCATGAAGGAGGTGGTTCCCTATTTCGACGCTGGCCGCATGGCGGATGAGTACTACGAGAAACTCTACCACTATGAGGCATCTGCCAACGCGGCGCCTGTCCGCAAGGGCAAACAGTTCGCCGCTTAGCATCGTGTAGTCTTTCACGACTTACTGTTTTCTTCATAACTTCGTTCCCAATGGCATCCATGGACCGGGTTGTGATCATTGGCAACGGTGTTGCGGGAATTACCGCCGCAAGGCATATCCGCAAGAGGAGCGGCCGCAGTATTACTGTCATTTCATCCGAAACACCGCACTTTTTCTCGCGTACTGCACTGATGTATGTGTACATGGGTCACATGACCTTTGAACACACCAAGCCGTACGAGGACTTCTTCTGGAAGAAAAACCGCATCGATCTGATCTTTGATCACGCGGAACGACTTGACACAGAACGTCGGACGATCTCCCTGCGTTCCGGCAGGACGGTCAGTTACGATCAACTGATCATCGCTTCCGGCTCGCAGTCGAACTTTCCGGGCGTGCCGGGTGAACACCTCAAAGGCGTGCAGGCACTCTACAGCTACCCGGACTTGCAAAAGATGGAAGATCACACGCGCGGTATTGCCAACGCGGTGGTGGTTGGAGGAGGACTCATCGGCGTGGAGATGGCTGAAATGTTGCGCAGCCGCGACATACATGTGACGATGCTCGTCCGCGAGTCCGCGTTCTGGAATAATGTTCTCCCGCTTCAGGAGGCAACCATGATCAGCAAACACATCGCATCGCATGGCGTTGACATCCGGCATGAATGCGAGCTTCAGGAGATCATTTCCGATGCACAGGGCACCGTGTGTTCCGTCCGCACAAAGGGCGGCGAAGAAGTGGCCACCGAATTCGTGGGCATCGCCGTCGGCGTCCATCCCAATGTTTCCTGGCTACATGATTCACCTATCGATATCCGCCGGGGAATTCTTGTCAATAAATTTCTCGAAACGAACGTCCCCGGTGTTTATGCCATTGGCGATTGTGCTGAACGCACCTACTTCCTGGAGAAGAGGAACAACATTGAACAGGTTTGGTACACTGCGCGCATGATGGGAGAAGTAGTCGCACAAACCATCTGCGGCGAGAAGACACCTTACGAGCCCGGACCTTGGTTCAACTCAGCGAAGTTCTTTGACATCGAATTCCAGACATATGGAAACGTCGCGAGCGAGCTGCCGGACGAGCAAGAGGAACTCTACTGGGAACACCCATCCGGAACCCGGGCCTTGCACATTGTATGGCAAAAGGACACCGGACATTTTGTTGGGATCAACTCGTTCGGTATCCGCCTTCGCCACCAGCACTTCGATCAATGGCTGAGAGAAAAAAGAACTGTGCAATTCGTCATGGACCGATTGCGCGAGGCGAACTTTGATCCGGAATTTTCCGCAAGGCATGAGCCTGCGATACGACACGCGTTTACCAGTAAATAACAATGAGCGGGGAGCTTAAAAATAAGAACACGGAGGGTTACAGAACATGCGAGCAATAAAGATCACAGGGCTGATAGTTTTCATTGCCGGCTTCGCGCTTTTCAATGCCACCACGTTCCGGGCCGACTATCGCCTGACTGAGTCCATTATCAAAGAGCGGATACCCGATCCGGCCAAACAAGAGCTCTTTGCCCGCCATGCTGGCGCAGTCCTTGAAAATACTTACTCATCGTCCTTTGCTTTTGTAGCCGCATTGAAGGAGGTCTTCGACGCCGCGAACCGCAGCCAGCTCGAGCGCTACCGCATTACAAGCGAAGATATTTCAGAAATCATCCGCAGAAGCGACAACCGCTTTGTGACGCCCACGGTGGACTCCGTATTCCGGACATCGAATGAAGTGGCAGCGTTCAAAAACAAAGCCTTCCGCGAAAACCTCGACATACCCGAAGGATCGACCTTTGAATCACCCGATGAATTCCGAAGCAAGCTTGAGAACATCGCCGGGAAAATCGAAAAATACGGGATCCTGAACCATGTGGGATTTGATCGATACCTCATCAAAGACCTCACGTACACACTGACCAAGGCCTCCTCCTTCGGTCCGGTCAGAAACAACCCCGTACTGTTCCTCTTTCTAACGTTTGGGCTATGCATTATTGGAGCGTGCATGTACATTCTCCCGAAAGCGGAAGCGCAGCCCGGCATCAAGAACAACGGGATCTTCTTCAGCGCAATGAAAAACCGCGGCTGGCTTGGCATCCTCACCGGTTCGTGGTTGATCGGATTTTACCTGCTGCTGTACTTCTCTCCCGAGTACATGACCAACTGGGTAATCATGGTCGACCCGATTAGCAAATGGATCAACGGAAACGAAGCCGGAAAATTTTTTCTCTACGGATTCATCTATACCCTTTGTATCCTGGTGATGGGAATGCGCTTCATCATTCATTACCGGCATTCGAAATATCAAATTCTCCGGACCATCTCGGTCATGTTCTTCCAGACGGCGTTCGCGTTTCTGATACCCGAAATTCTCATCCGTCTTCAAAAACCATATTACGACTTCAAGAATATCTGGCCGCTCGACTACAGCTTCTTTTTTGATTATCGGCTCTCGCAGATGATCGATGAAGGAACCCTGGGTATTTTCATGATCGGATGGGGAATCGCGCTCATTGTGCTGGGTGTTCCCATCATGGTATACCTGTACGGCAAGCGGTGGTATTGTTCGTGGGTATGCGGGTGTGGTGGTCTCGCGGAAACCTTCGGGGATCCTTACCGACAGCTGTCCCAAAAATCCCTGAAAGCGTGGAAGATCGAGCGTTGGATGGTGCACGGGGTGCTGGCATTCGCCGTCATCATGACGATCGGCGTTCTGTACACCTGGTTTACGGGAGCGTCACGCTTCCTTTTCATCGACACGTATACCCTACGCGATATTTATGGCGTCTACATCGGCGCAGCTTTTGCCGGCGTAGTAGGAACCGGATTCTATCCGCTCATGGGCAACCGCGTGTGGTGCCGGTACGGGTGTCCGTTGGCGGCGTATATCGGATTAGTGCAGCGTTTTAAATCCCGGTTCCGGATCACAACGAACGGGGGACAGTGTATTTCCTGTGGAAACTGTTCGACTTATTGCGAGATGGGCATCGACGTCCGATGGTACGCTCAGCGCGGCCAGAACATCGTTCGCGCTTCGTGCGTAGGATGCGGGATCTGTTCGGAAGTGTGCCCGCGGGGAGTCCTGAAACTGGAAGTCAAAGATGAGAAGGGAAGGTTCGGCGAACCCGTGCTGTTGGGCAATAACCATCTCCAGGGCCGTGGAAATGAGGTTCACTAAAGTATCGTGCGTGTGAAGCCCATCGTGCATGCAATCATTCCAGCATTCAACGAAGCGCTGAGTATCGGCGAAGTTATTTCGCAGATCCCCTCTGAGATCGTCTCACAAGTCATTGTCGTAAACAATGCATCTACCGACGAGACCCCAAAGGTGGCGCAAGACAAAGGTGCAACCGTGCTGGATGAACCACGGCGCGGATATGGCTTTGCGTGCCTCCGCGGAATTGAGTATGCTTCAAAGCAAACTCCGCTCCCGGATATTTTGGTATTCCTCGATGGCGACCTTTCCGACTATCCCAGGGAAATGTCCACACTTGTGGAGCCGATCGCAAATGACCGCGCGGACCTGGTCATCGGATCCAGGGTCTTGGGAGAGCGGTCGAAAGGCTCCATGACCGTTCAGCAAATTTTTGGGAATTGGCTCGCAACAAAGCTGATGAAATTGTTTTTTGATGTGGACTTTACTGATCTTGGTCCCTTCCGGGCCGTCCGCTTTTCGTCATTGATGGATCTGAAGATGCAGGATACAACATACGGGTGGACCGTAGAGATGCAGGTGAAAGCAGCGAAACGAAAATTGCGCTGCATGGAAGTTCCCGTGCGTTATCGAAAAAGGATCGGCGTTTCCAAAATTTCAGGAACGGTCAAGGGCACTGTTATGGCAGGGTACAAAATACTGTTCACAATATTCAAGCATATCTAGGCGCACGTATTCATGGAGTGGATTATTGTCATACTGTATACGCTTAGCCTCTTATATCTTTTCCTTTTCAGCCTCGGGCAGTTGCACCTGACGCGCATCTACAGGAGGAGTCGACAGGAACGAAAGACACCTGACACGTCAGGCTTCGAGCCTCCTGTCACGATACAATTACCCGTTTACAACGAAAAGTATGTCGTTGAAAGGCTGATTGACGCCGTCGTGAGGATAGATTACCCTCGTGAAAAACTCGAGATCCAGGTGCTGGATGATTCGACCGACGAGACCTCAGGCATCATCTACCAGAAGCTGGAGTGGCTTGGAAAATTCGGGCTCGATATCAAGCATATCCGGAGGAACAGTCGTCAGGGTTTCAAAGCCGGAGCACTGGAAGAAGCCCTGGATGTAGCGAAAGGAGAGTTCATCGCAATTTTCGATTCCGACTTTGTGCCCGAACCGGACTTCCTCCGCAAGACCCTTCCCTATTTTCAGGAGGACCAGGTCGGGGTGGTGCAGACGCGCTGGGGCCACATCAACAAGAACTATTCGCTCATTACCGAACTGCAGGCGTTCGCACTCGATGCCCATTTCTCCATTGAGCAATCAGCCCGCAACAGCGCCGGCAGCTTTATCAATTTCAACGGGACATGCGGCGTATGGCGGAAGAGTTGTATCCGGGATGCAGGTGGCTGGAGTGCGGATACATTGACTGAAGATCTCGATCTGAGTTACCGGGCTCAGCTGAAAGGCTGGAAATTCAAGTACCTGGAAGATGTCGTTACACCCGGCGAGTTACCGGTGGTCATGCCCGTGATCAAACTTCAACAATACCGGTGGAACAAAGGCGGCGCAGAAACAGCGCGTAAACTGGCGGGCGAAATTCTGCGTTCGCGCCTGACAACCATGCAAAAGCTTCACGCCCTTCTTCATCTCTTTAATAGCTCCGTTTTTGTCGCAGTGCTCGTCGCGGCCCTGCTCAGCCTCCCGCTTCTTTACTTCAAAGACAATCATCCGGGCATCAATACGCTGTTTCACCTGGGAAGTATTTTCTTTCTCGGATTCTTGTCCGTGGCATTCTTCTACTGGACGGCGACGCAGCGGTTTTATCCGGACACAAGCAGGTTCTTTTTGCTTTTTCCTGCTTTCCTCATTATTTCGATGGGCCTGTCCCTTCACAACGGTCTGGCCGTAATCGAAGGCTGGCTCGGCATCCGAACCCCCTTCAGGCGCACACCTAAATTCAACATCGTTGAAAAACGGGATTCGTGGTTGGACAAAAGCTATTTGAAAGCCAACATCAACCTGATAACCGTGCTGGAAGGTTTCTTGTCATTTTGTTTTATCTTTGCAGTGGTTAAAGAAATTCAAATGAATGACAGTACTTTGCTGTTGTTTCACGCCATGCTAGCCCTGGGTTTCGGTAGTGTCTTCCTGCTGTCGATGAAACCGTGGGCAAATGCCTAAGCAGCACCAGTTTCCCTACACACTCGCCCTCGGTTCGCTGCTCTTATACGTCATTATCGGATACGGTATCTCACGCCACGAGACGGTCCCCTTGTTCTTTTGCTACTTTTCTCTTTTCACCTTGTATGTCCTGGTAGTGAGGACCACAAAATCTATGGATGACCAGGAGGTGAGCCACTGGTTATTCTGCGCGTTGATCTTCCGCGCCGTGCTGCTCTTTTCCACCCCCGAGCTCTCTGACGATGTATTCCGCTTTATCTGGGATGGTCGCGTGCTCGCCGCGGGCCAAAGTCCCTTTACGCATGTGCCAGCCTACTACATGGAGCCGGGTCACGCGCTTCCCGGTCTTGATACCGCCCTCTTCGAAAAACTCAACTCGAAAGACCGGTACAGCAGCTATCCACCGGTCTGTCAGCTGGTCTACTGGCTCTCTGTGAAACTATCGCCGGACTCCATCCACGGCAGCGTGGTTGTTATGAAAAACCTGCTCTTCCTACTGGAGATAAGCACGATGTGGATATTGACAAAACTTATCCGACATTTCAATCTTGCCCGGCCATCTATTCTGATCTACGCGCTCAATCCGCTGGTCATACTCGAAATTACCGGTAACCTTCATTTTGAAGGCGTGATGATCTTCTTTCTGATGCTGGCCATCTACCTGCTCGCAAAGGAAAAGATGTTCCCATCCATCACGGCGTTTGCGCTCTCCATTTGCACGAAGCTTATACCATTGCTTTTTCTTCCTTTGTTATATCACACTCTTGGCTGGAAGAAAGCGATCACATACTGGGTGACCACTGGCATGATCGTCTGCATCCTGTTCCTGCCGTTGATGAACGGCGAGATTGTTCATGGATTCTCAACCAGCATCGGATACTATTTTCAAAGATTTGAGTTCAATGCCAGCGCGTATTACCTGATACGGGAAGTGGGATTCCTCTTCTTCGGATTTAATATCATCCAATACGCGGGTCCGCTCCTGGGATTGATCGCTACAGCCCTGATCTTTTATATCGCTTTTCGAAAGATGAAGCTGCCTTTGTCAGCGGGACTCAGCCCCGCTTTTTTCGAGGCTATGATCTGGTGCTTGTTGGTGTACCTGCTTTCAACGACCATCCTTCACCCCTGGTACATCATCACCTTGCTCGCCATCTCCGTTTTCACGAACTATCGGTTCGCACTCGTGTGGACCGGCATGATCTTTCTTACCTATGCGGGATACGGCAAAGATTCCTTCCAGGAGAATCTCCTGCTCGTTTCCTTCGAGTATCTTGCCGTTATCAGTTACCTGGCTTACGAAACTTTATGGGCGCCTCGCGAAAGTCACTTCTGATCATTTTCTATCGCAACCCCCGACTGGGTGCCGTCAAGACGCGCCTCGCCGCCACGCTTGGGGAGGAAAAAGCGCTCGCGATTTTTCAGAAGCTGGCACTCCATACAAAAAACATTACAAGGGGGCTTGCGATGGATAAGGCGGTGTTCTATTCCGAAGTAGTCGAACAGGATGATGTATGGCCCTCGTCGGCATTCCGCAAATTCGAACAGGGGGGCGGGGACCTCGGTAAGAGAATGAGAAATGCTTTTTCCACAGGCTTCGACATGGGCTACGACCGGGTTTCAATTATAGGAACAGATTGCTATGAACTTACCGGATCCATTATCGATCAGGCATTTGAGTCACTGACGACTGTTGACGCTGTCATCGGCCCGGCGGTGGATGGAGGCTACTATTTATTGGGCATGAGAAAGTTTTACCCTGCCGTATTCGACAATAAGCGATGGAGCACCGATACTGTTTTGAAAGAGACCGTTGAAGACTTTGAATCGATGGGCCTGACCTATTCGAAACTCGAAGTCCTGCGCGACGTAGACAGGGAAGAGGATCTTCCCGTGAACTGGATAGAAAGCTCACAATCATGATTCCGCTGCCCTTTGCTGAAAAGGAAAGCGCATGTCCCGATCACTTTAGCAAAGAATAAATGACGCAACTGACACTGACAGAAATCCGGATTTACCCTATCAAGTCTTTAGGGGGAATAGCGCTCGGCAAGGCGCAGGTCAGAAAGAAGGGCCTTCAGCATGACCGCAGGTGGATGTTAATCGATGAACGAGGCGTAGCCATGACGCAAAGGGACTTTCATGAAATGGCCCTGTTCAAACCGAGAATTGACGGTCAGCAGATGACCATCGAATACACGAGGGACGGCCAAGTGATCAGTTCCGCCCGATGTAACGTTTCAAATCCCGCTTCCGGCGACAAAATAACGGCACAGGTATGGGCTGACGCGGTTAGCGTGTTGGAAGTAGACCGCGTATTAAGTCAATGGTTTTCAGATCACCTCCGGGTAAACTGCCGTCTGGTGGCTTTTCCCGAAAAAAATCCGAGGGCGGTCGATCCGCGGTACGCCGTTGGGAATGATCACGTCAGCCTGGCCGATGCCTATCCATTCCTCATGATCGGGCAAGCCTCGCTCGATGACCTGAACAGCAGGCTGGACACACCTGTTCCCATGAACCGCTTTCGTCCGAATTTTGTCTTCACGGGGGGTACTGCCTTTGCCGAAGACTCCTGGCGGGAACTAACGATCGGCCAGTTGAAGTTCGTCGCCGTAAAAAAAAGCGCGCGGTGTAATCTTCCCACCGTCAATCAGGACACCGCCGTGACGGGACCGGAGCCGTTGCGGACTCTATCCAAATATCGCAAAGTCGGAAACAACGTCTACTTCGGACAAAATTTGATCACGCTTGACGAAGGAATGGTGGCGGTGGGAGATGTCATTATTCCCGGTTAAAACTTGCTCAACGTCCCAACTCTAGCCACTTTTGCCCTATGACGTCACTTTATCTCAAAGCTGTTCACATCATCTTCGTCGTCACCTGGTTCGCTGGCCTTTTCTATATACCCCGGTTGTTTGTCTACATCATTGAATCGCACGGCAAAAGCGAGCCCGAAAAATCGATCCTCCTGAAACAGCTGACGCTGATGGCATCACGGTTGTGGTACGGAATCACCTGGCCATCCGCCATCATTACACTTCTCATGGGCACGGCACTTATCGTAAATCAACCTCAATGGCTCGAACAGGGCTTCATGCACATAAAGTTAACGCTGGTTTTTTTTCTCTATTTGTACCACTTTTCTCTCCAATATTTGTTTAACCAGTTAAAGAAGGGAGTTGTCCGGTACTCATCCCAGAAACTGCGGATGTGGAATGAAGTAGCGACGCTTTTCCTGATCAGCATAGTATTTATCATCGTGCTGAAAAATGCCCTGAGCATGGTTTGGGGCATCGTCGGGCTGCTGGTGGTGACGCTCCTTATCGTGGGAGGAATGGCTATTTATAAGAAATTCAGAAAGAATTAATATCAAGAGATGAATCGAATCCGTAAACAATCCACTGGTGGATACACCTCCATCACAATTTCATTTATTTCGGTCCTTCGTTCTGCTTCCGGTGCGCTGGTGATGTTCTTGCTGTTGGCCGGATGCGTCGAACAAAAGGAACAAAGCCTGCCGATTCTCGGCGAGAAAGATATATCCGCTACAGACACGGTGTATCACACCATCGGCCACTTCAGTCTTGTCGACCAGGACAGCATGCTTGTGACGAACGAAACAGTCGAGGGCAAGATCTACGTCGCCGACTTCTTCTTCACTTCCTGTCGCACCATCTGCCCGATCATGAAAACGCAAATGATGCGTGTGTACGAAAAAGTAAAAGACGACCCTGAAGTCTTGCTGATCTCGCACACCATCGATCCGGAATACGACACTGTTGCGTTGTTGCACGACTATGCTGACCGGTTGGGTGTGAAGAGCGACAAATGGCATTTCCTCACAGGGAGCAAGGACTCGATCTACTACCTGGCCCAGACAAGTTACTTTGTTACGGCGATGGAGGATGAAGCGGACCAGGACGGCTTCATACACAGCGGCGCATTTCTGCTGATCGACAAGAAAGGCCGCATACGGGGAAAATACGACGGCACCAAACAGGAAGATGTCGACAAACTTGTTCAGGACATCGCAGTCCTGAAGAAACTCGGATGACCAATCAACAGGAATGACGTTAGCAGGCCACCAATCGATACTGATCTTTATCAAATCAGCACGCCTGTGGGCCTTGCTGGTTTGCTTCCTCTTTACTGCCTGCGGAAAAAATTCATCGCCGAAATTCAAACAATACTACATTCACGGGCAGGAGCTCTACCTGAAGCACTGCAGCAACTGCCATCAGGCCGATGGAAGCGGGCTTGGACGTGTATATCCGCCTCTGGATACGTCGGACTACATGGATCACAATTTCGAAGATGTGATCTGCCTGATCCGCTTCGGGAAATCCGGAGAACTAATTGTGAATGGCAAGGAGTACAACCAGCCGATGAAAGGAATCCCAGCTTTATCCGATCTGGAGATTGCGGAAGTGGTCACCTATATTTACAACACCTGGAGTCACGAACGCGGTCTGGTGGAGGTAAAGGAAGTTACGCCCGTGCTCAACGAATGCCAGACGAACCCTCCCTCGCAGCCCTAACCCCTCATGGGGAGGTGCACCTGTCATAACTGGAAATCCCCGTAAAAAAACGTTATATTCGGAGCATCAACCAAAACTCGCGGGTGCTGCTGAGGATATGAAAGAACAGAAGGCGATCATAGAAGCATTTAGCAAAACAGACCTGGCTTCGCGAAAAGTGGCGCTCGCCACCGTAGTCAAGGTTCGCGGATCTTCGTACCGGAGTCCGGGTGCGCGCATGCTGATCACAGATGACGGCAAGTGGGTTGGCTCGATCAGCGGAGGGTGCCTGGAGGGCGATGCGCTGCGAAAGGCCCGAAAGGTAATGACTGATCGCTTACCGCTGACCGTGACTTACGATACCAGTGAGGCCAGCAATCAGAACCTCGGCATCAGTCTCGGCTGCAACGGAATAATCGATGTATTGATCGAGCCTGTCAACGCTGACACCCCGCACGACCCCGTAAGACTTTTCGAAAGACTGGTATCACTGGAAGAGCCTGTAGCATTGGCTACCGTTTTTTCAAACACAAATCATCAGGGTGAGAAATTCCTGATCGACACAGACGGCCAAACGATGGTCTCGTTCTCGAGGCCCGAGCTCAACGAGCTGGTCCTTCCGGACCTCACCAGCGTTTTTAGAACAAAGCGCTCGGAGGCAAAGCAATACGCATTCGAACGGATGGAGCTGGAAGTCTTTGTTGAACTGATCCAGCCTTCAATTTCGGTAATGATCTTTGGCGGCGGATTCGATGCGAGACCCGTGAGCAATCTTGCAAAATCACTGGGGTGGGACGTAACCGTGACAGATGAATGCGTTGCGCACATTGCACCGGTATTCTTTCCAACCGCCGATAAGCTATCGCTCTGTAGCCGTGAATTCATCGATCGGGATTTTAAGATCACTCCCTTTACGGCATGTGTTCTCATGTCGCACAACTATGAATACGACCGCGACGTTCTCAAGAGTATCTTGAAATCGCCCGCACCCTATATCGGCATCCTTGGACCGCGAAAGAGATTTGACAAAATGCTCGCGGAGTTCGCCGACGAGAAGATCCGGCTTTCGAGCGATGATCTGCATCGGATCCATTCACCGATCGGGCTCGACATCGGTGCGGAAGCGCCGGATGAAATCGCGCTGAGCATCGTCTCTGAAATCCAGGGCAAGTTCTCCAATCGCTCGGGAGGGTTCCTGAAGTACCGCGACGCACCCATTCACCGCCGCGACGTCGGGACCGACCAGGTGTTCAAACAAGTCTATCTGGGCGGAGGGTTGAATACGAAATCCGTCAACGAATAATCCGACCCACACCGATGACGGGAGCCATCATCCTCGCGGCGGGTGCTTCTTCCCGCATGGGACAACCCAAGCAGCTACTGAATATTCACGGCACTTCCCTTCTTCAAAAAGCAATAAACGCTTTTGTGGACGCCCGGATAGAACCAATCACATGTGTACTGGGCTATAACCACAATCATCTGCGCGAAGCAGTCAAAGATGAAACGGTTGACGTCGTCGTCAATGTTGACTGGCAACGAGGCATGGGCAGCTCGATCAAAACGGGTTTGCGTCATCTTTTACAACAACGGCCAAACCTCGACAGTGTAATAATCGCGGTTTGTGATCAGCCACATCTTTCCGGCGAGCTCATTGAATCGCTTTTGCAAAGCTACCGCGAAACAGGGAAGCCGATTTCAGCATCCTTTTACGCGGGCATGCCGGGAGTTCCGGCACTCTTTGACAGGAGCTTTTTCGAAAAACTCCTTTCGATTGCAGACAGTGTCGGTGCAAAGAAATTGATCGTTGAAAATCCTTCTGACGTTGCCGTCGTACCCTTCCAGGGTGGCGATGTTGATCTCGACACGATGGAAGATTACCTAAAATTTATCAGCAACGAGCCATAGCGAACGAGCCAGCGTGGACCTGGATCTTTGGGTCAAAATAAAAAAAGCCATCCGGCTTCCGAATGGCTTAAAGTTATTTTACTGAAACAGGATCGTCACACCTTGATCTCAACGTCCACTCCGCTGGGAAGCTCCAGTTTCATCAGAGCGTCAACGGTCTTCGCGCTATTGCTGTAAATATCAACCAGGCGCTTGTACGTGCAAAGCTGGAACTGCTCACGCGACTTCTTGTTTACGTGAGGCGAGCGAAGCACGGTAAATTTCTCTTTTTCTGTCGGCAGAGGAATCGGTCCGCTGACAACGGCTCCTGTAGCTTTCACGGCTCTTACGATCTTCTCGGAAGACTTGTCCACCAGGTTGTGGTCGTAAGACTTTAATTTAATTCTGATCTTCTGGTTCATATTATCGCGTTGAGGAAATCGTCTAAATCCTGTATTTTATATTCTGTTCTTAACTCTCTATCCGGCAATTCCTAAATCCCGGTACTACTTGGCAATCGCGGTACCTTTTACGTCTTCAATCACTTTTTCTGCAAGGTTCTTGGGAACCGGAGCATAATGAGAGAACGTGAGGGATGCGGAAGCACGGCCTGATGTGATGGTGCGAAGGTCGGTTACGTAGCCGAACAATTCCGACAGGGGAACGTCCGCCTTGATAACCTGGGCGCCTGCTCTTGTATCCATACCTTTCAACGATCCTCTTCTTCTGTTAAGGTCACCGGTTACCGAACCGGTGTACTCATCAGGAGAAAGTACTTCTACCGACATGATCGGCTCGAGCAATTGCGGACCCGCCTTGGCAGCTGCTTCCTTGAATCCAATCCGCGCGGCGAGTTCGAACGACAGCGCATCCGAGTCAACATCGTGGAAAGAACCGTGGAACAACCTTACTTTCATTGAATCGATGGGATAGCCTGCCAGTGGTCCGTTAACCATAGCTTGCTGAAATCCTTTCTGAATAGCAGGGATGAATTCGCGGGGGATCACACCACCGACGATATCGTTGACAAATTCAAGCCCATCTTTTCCGTCTTCACGCGGAGAAAGCTCAAATACGATGTCGGCGAATTTACCGCGTCCACCGGTCTGCTTCTTGTATACTTCTTTGTGTTCGACACTCTTCGTAAGCGATTCCTTGTAGGCAACCTGGGGCGCACCCTGGTTGATCTCCACTTTGAATTCGCGCTTGAGGCGATCGATAATGATTTCCAGGTGAAGCTCGCCCATTCCGCGAAGGATGGTCTGGCCTGTTTCTGTATCAGAGTTCACGCGCAGCGTAGGGTCTTCCTCTATTAGCTTACCGATAGCCATACCGAGCTTATCAGCGTCGACTTGCTTCTTCGGCTCAATCGCATATCCGATAACCGGCTCCGGGAACACCATAGACTCGAGAATAACCTTGCGCTTTTCATCGCAAAGAGTATCCCCTGTCTTGATATCTTTAAAACCGACCACCGCGCCAATATCACCTGCCGCCAGCCGCTCGATCTGATTTTGCTTATTCGCATGCATCTGGAACACACGCGAGATCCGCTCTTTGGAACCCGAGCGCGTGTTATATACGTAGGAGCCCGACTCCAGCACGCCGGAATAGGCGCGGATGAAACAGAGACGTCCAACGAAAGGATCAGTAGCGATCTTGAAGGCAAGCGCCGTAAAAGGTGCCGACTGGTCCGGTTTGATAACTACCTCAGCATTTGTATCGGGATCGTGCGCGATGATGTTATCCTTGTCCATGGGAGAAGGCAACAGCTCCATCACGTAGTCGAGCATCGTCTGAACACCTTTGTTCTTGAATGACGATCCGCAAACCATGGGAACGATCTTCATGTCGATGGTAGCCTTTCTCAGCGCCGACAGAATCTCCGCCTCGGTCATGCTTTCCGGGTCGTTGAAAAATTTCTCCATCAGCGACTCGTCGTATTCCGCAACGGCTTCGAGCAGCTTCTCGCGATAGGTGGCTACGTCAGCCTTCATTTCTTCGGGAATCGGAATTTCGCGGAAGGTCATGCCCTTATCCTCTTCATTCCATACGATTGCCCGGTTGTTGATCAGGTCGACAACACCTTTGAAATTCTCTTCGGCGCCGATCGGCAACTGAAGCGCTACTGCGTTGCTGCCCAGTCTCTCTTTGACTTGCTTGCAGACACCGAGAAAATCGGCGCCGGCACGGTCCATCTTATTGACAAAACCGATACGTGCCACCTTGTAATTGTCAGCGAGGCGCCAGTTCGTTTCCGACTGAGGTTCTACACCGTCAACGGAACTGAAGAGAAACACCAATCCATCGAGTACGCGAAGAGAGCGGTTTACCTCAACGGTAAAGTCCACGTGACCGGGCGTATCGATGATGTTAATATGATATTCGTGGCCCCGGTATTTCCAGGGAACAGTAGTGGCCGCCGAACTGATGGTGATACCTCTCTCCTGCTCTTGTTCCATCCAGTCCATGGTGGCAGCGCCGTCATGAACTTCACCAATTTTATAGTTCACACCGGAATAAAACAGAATGCGCTCGGTGGTGGTAGTCTTACCGGCGTCAATGTGAGCGGCAATCCCGATATTCCTCGTGTATTTTAAATCTCTGGCCATTGATTTTTTGTGTGCGTATTAGAATCTGAAATGAGAGAAAGCTTTGTTGGCTTCCGCCATGCGATGGGTATCGTCTTTCTTTTTGATAGCAGCGCCTTCGCCTTTGGAGGCGGCGATGATTTCAGCTGCCAGTTTATCCATCATGGTCTTTTCGCCGCGTGCGCGGGAATAGTCAATCAGCCACTTGATGCTCAGGTTGATTTTCCGCTCAGGGCGGATTTCAACAGGCACCTGGAAAGTAGCACCCCCAACCCGGCGGCTCTTAACTTCCACGGCAGGTGTGAGGTTACTAATGG
This sequence comes from Flammeovirgaceae bacterium, assembly GCA_044507775.1. Lineage (GTDB taxonomy): Bacteria > Bacteroidota > Bacteroidia > Cytophagales > Cyclobacteriaceae > Chryseosolibacter. The sequence goes on from JBIQIY010000009.1 coordinate 40,740, forward strand.
CGCGTTTCCAAACGTCGAGACCCGGCTCATTGGTCTTCTTTTCAACCAACGCTACCGCATCATAAAAGATAGTATAGGCAACGCTTTTCTTGCCCTCTTCCATCAGGTAATTAACGAACTTCGTCACCAGGGTATCCTGGAACTTGGGATCGGGAAGTAAGTATCTCTTTTTAGGTTTTGTCTTTCTCATGACGTCTCTGGAAAATTATTTTTTGCCTTTAGCGGGTGCGGCAGCGCCTGCCTTAGGTCTTTTTGCTCCGTATTTCGATCTGCTTTGTGCTCTGCCATTCACGCCCGCGGTATCCAATGCGCCACGGATAATGTGATAACGCACACCGGGAAGGTCTTTAACCCTGCCTCCGCGAATCAATACAATAGAGTGCTCCTGAAGGTTGTGTCCTTCTCCCGGAATATAGGCGTTCACTTCTTTTCCGTTGGTCAACCGAACCCGCGCTACTTTACGCATCGCGGAATTGGGCTTTTTGGGGGTTGTAGTGTATACACGGGTGCATACACCCCTGCGCTGCGGGCAGGAATCGAGGGCGGGAGACTTTGACTTAAAGGTCAATCTCTTCCTTCCTCTTCTTACAAGTTGTTGAATGGTAGGCATTTATATACTTAAATTTGTAACCTGTTCAAAATTAGGATTGCAAAGGTATAATAAGTAGTAAAGCTTACAAAATACTTGCTCAACATTTTGTAAGCTTATTTCCGCTTCAAATAGCGGCTTTTCGGCGCTTTCCCAAGGTTAGGCCTCTCCCATTGTTCCCCCGAAGTTCATGGGAAACTTGGGCATGTCCTCGGTCCGTTTGATCGGGCCGAAAGCAGCCTCGTACTTCTCGATGTTATCTTTCAGCGCCAGCAGAAATCGTTTAGCATGTTCGGGAGTAATGACGATCCGCGACTTTACCTTCGCCTTGGGCACTCCGGGCATCAATCGAATGAAATCGATCACAAACTCACTGTTGGAGTGCGCGATCATCGCCAGGTTCGAATAGATACCCTCCGCGATCTCCTCTGTGAGTTCGATGTTGATCTGGTTTTGGGCTGCCTTGTTTTTACTTTCTTCTGCCATACAAGAGTCATTAGTCATGGGCCATTCGTCATTAGCAATGTCTCCCGGTAAAGAAGAAAAGTCATTAGCTACCGGGTGAACCCGATAACTAATGACTATTGACTAATGACTTCAATTAATCCTGCAGCTCTTTTTCCTTTGCTTTCGCTTCAGGACTTGTCAAAGCGTTGTACTCATCCTTATGAGTAACGATGATGTCGTTGAACTTCCGTTGACCTGTACCGGCCGGGATCAGGTGACCCACAATGACGTTCTCCTTCATACCCATCAACCAGTCAGTCTTGCCGCGAATCGCAGCCTCGCTTAACACCTTCGTCGTTTCCTGGAAGGATGCAGCTGACAGCCAGCTTTCAGTTTTCAAAGACGCCTGTGTAATACCCTGGAGGGTCGGCCTTGATACGGCTGCCAGCGCGTCGCGCACTTCAACCAGTTTCTGGTCATTCCTTCTCAGGACGGAGTTTTCGTCGCGGAATTCACGAGCCGTGATGATCTGACCAGGCTTCATCGTCTTCGAATCACCGGCATCCACCACAACCTTCTTATCGATCACCGTGTCGTTCTCTTCGCGGAACACAAACTTGTCGACGTATTCACCGGGCAGGAAGTTGGTATCTCCCGGATCGATGATCTCTACCTTCTGCATCATCTGGCTTACAATCGCCTCAATGTGCTTGTCGTTGATCTTCACACCCTGAAGGCGATAAACCTCCTGGATTTCATTAACCAGGTATTCCTGAACGGCGGTAGGGCCCTTGATGAGCAGGATATCCGAAGGCGTGATGCTTCCATCCGACAGCGGTTGACCTGCTTTTACAAAGTCGTTGTCCTGAACCAGAATGTGCTTGGACAACGGCACCAGATAGCGCTTCTGTACGCCGTCGCGCGATTCGATGAAGATCTCGCGATTACCGCGCTTGATTCCACCGTACGTCACCACACCGTCGATCTCGCTCACAACCGCAGGGTTGGAAGGATTCCGCGCTTCGAACAGTTCCGTAACACGCGGAAGACCACCGGTGATATCACGCGACTTACCCATCGTACGCGGGATCTTCGCTAACACCTGACCGGCTTTGATCTTCTCTCCTTCGTCGACCGCCAGGTGGGCGCCAACGGGAATATTATATCCTTTTGTATCGTTCTTGCCTTTTACAACCACCGCCGGGTTCTTGGTCTTATCGCGAGTGTCAGTGATCACTTTTTCACGGTGACCTGTCTGCTCATCGGATTCCTCCTTGAACGTCACACCTTCGATGATAGATTCATACTCGATGGTTCCGTCAAATTCCGAAAGAATTACCGCGTTGTAAGGATCCCAGAAACACATCTCGTCTCCCTTTTCAACAGCCTGGCCATCCTTCACTTTCAGGAACGCGCCATAAGGAACGTTGTTGGTGATCAGCACGCGACCTTTTTCCTTGTCGACAATTCTGATCTCGCCTGTACGACCCATAACCACCCGCACGGGTTTGTTGTCATTGTCAGTCGTATCAATTACACGGATACCTTCAAACTCGACAACGCCGGCGAACTTCGCTTTGATGTTCGCTTCGACCGCGATGTTTGAGGCAGTACCGCCCACGTGGAAGGTACGAAGCGTAAGCTGTGTACCCGGTTCACCTATGGACTGCGCCGCGATCACGCCGACCGCTTCACCTGTCTGTACCATCAAACCGGTTGACAGGTTGCGTCCGTAACATTTCGCACAACCGCCAATCTTGGATTCACAGGTAAGCAGCGAACGGATCTCCACTTCCTCAATGGCAGATTCTTCAATCTTCTTCGCGAGCTCGTCTGTGATCTCCTGGTTTGCGTCGATGATCATCTCCTCTGTCACCGGGTCATAGACCGCATGCACGGTCACACGTCCCACAATGCGTTCAGACAAGTGCTCAACGATATCTTCGTTATCCTTAAGAGATGTAACTTTCAATCCGCGCAGCGTACCACAATCTTCTTCGGTGATGACGAGATCGTGGGCTACGTCAACCAACCTACGGGTGAGATATCCTGCATCCGCCGTCTTGAGGGCGGTATCTGCAAGACCTTTCCGCGCACCGTGGGTGGAAATAAAGTATTCCAACACGTCGAGGCCTTCCTTAAAGTTCGACAGGATCGGGTTTTCAATAATGGAACCTACCGAACCCGCGAGATTCTTCTGTGGCTTGGCCATCAGACCGCGCATACCGCCCAACTGACGGATCTGCTCCCTCGAACCACGCGCACCGGAGTGCATCATCATGTAGATCGAGTTGAAGCCCTGGTTATCCTCTTCCAACTGCTTCATCAGCGTGTTGGTAAGCAGCGTATTGGTCCGCGTCCAGATGTCAATCACCTGGTTGTAGCGTTCGTTGTCGGTGATAAGACCCATCATGTAGTTGTTCCATACGGCGTCAACTTCTTCCTGGGCATTTGCAACAAGCTTTTCCTTTTCTACCGGGATCTTCACATCGTTCAGACCCATAGACAATCCACCCTTGTAAGCCATCTGGAATCCGAGGTCCTTGATATCATCGAGGAACTTGGCGGTTTTCGACAGACCTGCAAGCTTGAATACATCGGAGATAATGGTCTGAAGCTTCTTCTTCGTGAGAAGCTCATCCACAAAACCCACTTCCTCCGGCACATATTGGTTGAAAAGTACTCGTCCAACCACGGTTTCGATCTGCTTCGAAACAATCTTTCCGGATTGCCTGTCCCGTGTATTGACCCTTACCTTGATCATCGCGTGCTTGGAAACCTTGCCTTCATTGTAGGCAATGATTACTTCCTCCGCGGAAAAGAATTTCCTTCCTTCGCCTTTGATGGGAACCTCTGGAGTTGTCTTCCTTCCCTTAGTCAGGTAGTAGAGTCCAAGGACCATGTCTTGAGAAGGCACGGTAATCGGGGCGCCGTTGGCAGGGTTCAGAATGTTGTGCGACGAGAGCATCAGCATGGATGCTTCGAGCACCGCTTCCTGTCCGAGCGGAACGTGCACCGCCATCTGGTCACCGTCGAAGTCAGCGTTGAACGCTGTACAAACGAGCGGGTGAAGCTGGATAGCTTTTCCTTCAATCAGCTTGGGCTGGAATGCCTGAATACCGAGTCTGTGAAGCGTAGGAGCGCGGTTCAGCAGAACCGGATGTCCTTTCAGCACATTCTCGAGAATATCCCAGATCACAGGATCTTTCCGGTCTACGATCTTCTTCGCAGACTTAACGGTCTTGACTATACCTCTCTCGATCAGCTTCCGGATAATGAACGGCTTGAATAATTCAGCCGCCATGTCTTTTGGCAGACCGCACTCATGCAGTTTCAGTTCCGGGCCTACCACGATGACAGAGCGGCCTGAGTAGTCAACCCGCTTACCGAGAAGGTTCTGGCGGAAACGTCCCTGCTTGCCTTTCAGCATGTCGCTAAGAGATTTCAGAGCGCGGTTTCCATCGGAACGCACGGCGTTCACTTTGCGTGAGTTGTCGAACAGCGAGTCAACGGCTTCCTGCAGCATACGCTTCTCGTTGCGAAGGATGACTTCAGGAGCTTTGATATCGATAAGCCTTTTCAGACGATTATTCCGGATAATCACACGGCGATAAAGGTCATTCAGATCAGACGTTGCAAAACGACCGCCGTCCAACGGTACGAGTGGACGCAATTCCGGGGGAATAACGGGCACCATCTTGATGACCATCCACTCGGGCTTGTTCTCAATTCGCGTTCTGGCTTCGCGGAAAGCTTCTACGACCTTCAGGCGCTTCAGAGCCTCCGCCTTGCGCTGCTGCGATGTATCGGTTGCAGCCTGGTGGCGAAGTTCATATGAAAGCGAATCCAGCTCGGTTCTCGCAAGCAACATTTCCAGCGCTTCAGCGCCCATCTTGGCAATGAATTTCTTGGGATCGTTGTCATCGAGCAACTGGTTTTCGCGGGGAAGTTTGTCGACGATGTCGAGATATTCCTCTTCCGTCAGAAAGTCGAGGCGATTGATGCCGTCCTCTTCCTTCATCCCCGGCTGGATTACGACATAACGCTCGTAATAAATGATCTGGTCCAGCTTCTTCGTAGGCAGTCCGATCAAATAACCGATCTTGTTGGGAAGTGAGCGGAAGTACCAGATATGCGCTACAGGCACGACGAGTTCAATGTGACCCATCCGCTCGCGCCTTACCTTCTTTTCCGTGACCTCTACGCCGCAACGGTCGCAGATAATTCCCTTATAACGGATCCTTTTGTATTTACCACAATGACACTCCCAATCCTTCACGGGACCGAAAATCCGCTCGCAGAACAGACCTCCCATTTCAGGTTTGTAAGTTCTGTAGTTGATGGTCTCCGGCTGTGTCACCTCACCGTGGGAGCTCTCGAGAATAGATTCCGGAGAAGCCAGGCTGATGGTGATCTTGGAGAAATCGTTGTTGATCTTCTTATTTTTTCTGAAAGACATATTCTAAGTTTTCAGTTGTTTAGTACTCCTTTTAATCGAAAGATGTGCCGCGCGCCTGCGCCGTTCATCGTCAGTCCATCGTGATCTCCAGCGCGAGGCCTCGTAACTCGTGAACCAATACGTTGAATGATTCAGGAATATTAGGCTTGCGCATGTTTTCTCCTTTCACAATGGCCTCATAAGCTTTTGCACGGCCGATCACATCATCCGACTTGATAGTGAGGATCTCCTGCAGGATATGAGAAGCGCCGAATGCCTCGATCGCCCAGACCTCCATCTCTCCGAAACGCTGGCCACCGAACTGGGCTTTACCACCCAACGGCTGCTGCGTGATGAGCGAATAGGGCCCGATTGAACGCGCGTGCATCTTGTCATCCACAAGGTGACCGAGCTTCAGCATGTATGCGATCCCGACTGTAACAGGCTGATCGAATTTCTCTCCTGTGAGTCCGTCGTAGAGGTACGTTCTTCCATATTCCGGAAGTCCAGCTTCCTTCAACTCTTTCTGCACATCTTCGAGCGATGCGCCATCAAAGATCGGTGTCGCATATTTTCTGTTCAGCTTCAGGCCGGCCCATGCGAGCACAGTCTCATAGATCTGACCCAGGTTCATACGCGAAGGTACGCCCAACGGGTTCAGACAGATATCCACCGGCGTGCCGTCTTCAAGGAAAGGCATGTCCTCCTCGCGCACGATACGCGCGACAACACCTTTGTTCCCGTGACGACCAGCCATCTTGTCGCCGACCTTCAGCTTCCGCTTCTTGGCGACATAGACTTTTGCCAGCTGCACAATTCCCGTCGGCAACTCATCGCCAACCTCCAGCGTGAACCGCTCGCGTTTGAAATCACCCGCATAGTTGTTGCGTTTCGTGAGATAGTTCTTCACTGTTTGCGCAATCAGCTCGTTCGTGTGCTCATCCGATGTCCAATTTTCAAGGCTGACATCCGCAATGAGGTTCACTTCCTCGGCGACGTTGTAATTGCTCTCGTCACGATAGATATTCTTATCCGGGAAGAGATTATTCTCGATCACTTTGGCGCTGAACTTCACGCCCTTGCTCACCAGTTCGTCACCGAACTTGTGCTTCACCCCATTGCTGGTCTTTCCGTTCAGCAAGGCCGAAAGCTTCTTGATCATCTCGTCGCGGAGCTCCGTAAGGTTCTTGCTGTATTTATTCTTAAGCGCATCGAGTTCCTTCTTCGACTTGCTGCGGACATCCTTGTCGCGCTTCGGTCTTGAAAATAACTTCGTATCGATAACAACACCTTTCAGCGATGGCGGCGCCTTGAGGGAAGCATCCTTCACATCGCCTGCCTTGTCTCCAAAGATGGCGCGCAAAAGCTTCTCTTCCGGCGTGGGATCCGTTTCGCCTTTCGGCGTGATCTTGCCGATGAGGATATCCCCTTCTTTCACCTCTGCACCGATGCGGATGATACCATTCTCATCGAGATGCTTAACCGCTTCCTCGCTCACGTTCGGTATTTCAGACGTTAGCTCCTCTTCACCGCGCTTGGTGTCCCGCACTTCGAGTTCAAACTCTTCGATGTGGATCGAGGTGTAAATGTCGTCGCGAACAACCCGCTCGGAAATGACGATCGCATCTTCGAAGTTATATCCCTGCCAGGGCATGTAGGCCACGAGCAGGTTGCGGCCCAGGGCGAGCTCGCCATCCTGGGTTGCATAACCCTCGCAGAGCGGCTGTCCTTTTACCACCTTTTCACCTTTTCTTACCAGCGGTGTCAGGTTGATGCAAGTATCCTGGTTCGTCCTTCTGAACTTGATCAGATTATAGGTCTTGAATTCGTCGTCGAAGCTTACGAGTCTCTGTTCGTCGCTCACTTCGTATTTGACAGTGATCTTCTTGGCATCCACGCTGTCGACAACACCGTTGCCTTCCGCCAGGATGAGCGCGCGTGAATCCAGCGCAACCTGTCCTTCCAGACCGGTTCCGACAATGGGCGCTTCCGGACGCATAAGCGGCACGGCCTGGCGCTGCATGTTCGATCCCATGAGGGCGCGGTTCGCATCGTCGTGTTCCAGGAACGGAATCAGAGACGCCGCTACCGACACAATCTGGTTCGGCGCGATGTCCATGTACTTGAGATCCTTCGGCTCCACTACGGGGAAGTCACCCTCAAAACGGGATTTGATCTTCTCCTCAATGAATTCGCCGCTGGCCTTGATCTGGACATTAGCTTGCGCGATATAGTTGGTATCTTCTTCTTCCGCGGTCAGATAAATGACCGGGTCTTTAACTTTCACTTTTCCATTTTCGATCTTCCGGTACGGCGTCTCAATAAAGCCCATCTTGTTCACTTTCGCGTGAACGCAAAGCGACGAGATCAGACCGATGTTCGGCCCTTCCGGAGTTTCAATGGTACAAAGACGACCGTAGTGCGTATAGTGAACGTCGCGCACTTCAAAGCCAGCACGTTCGCGTGAGAGACCGCCTGGACCGAGCGCAGACATCCTCCTCTTGTGCGTTATCTCGGCCAGCGGATTCGTCTGATCCATGAACTGGGAGAGCTGGTTCGTTCCAAAGAACGAGTTGATCACAGAGGATAACGTGCGGGCATTGATGAGATCAACGGGTTTGAAGTCCTCATTGTCGCGCACATTCATTCTTTCCTTGATGGTCCGGGCCATACGGGCGAGACCTACGCCAAACTGGGAGTACAACTGCTCACCCACCGTTCTTACACGGCGGTTGCTCAGGTGGTCGATGTCATCAACAACGGCTTTGGAGTTGATGAGGCCAATCAGGTACTTGACGATGAGGATAATATCCTCCTTGGTCAGCACGCGCTGATCGTAGCCCAGATCGAGGCCAAGTTTTTTGTTGATCCGGTAGCGTCCCACTTCTCCGAGATCATAGCGCTTTTCACTGAAGAAAAGACTCTGGATGATATCGCGGGCGGTTTGCTCGTCGGGCGCCTCCGTATTCCGGAGCTGCCGGTAAATATATTCTACAGCCTCCTTTTCGGAGTTTGAAGTATCCTTGGCCAGAGTGTTGAAGATGATGTTGTAGTCGGCGATGTTGATATCATCGCGGTGAAGGATAATAGACTTCACCCCTGAATCTATGATGATATCCACGTCTTCCGCTTCGATAACGTGATCCCGTTCCAGCAGCACTTCGTTCCGGTCGATTGACACGACTTCTCCGGTATCTTCGTCGACGAAGTCTTCCGTCCAGGTCTTGAGAACCCGTGCGGCAAGCTTGCGTCCCGTGATTTTCTTCAGCGTATTCTTGTTGGCTTCAACCTCTTCGGATAATCCGAACAGGTCGAGTATGTCCTTGTCAGAGCCATAACCGATTGCACGGAGCAGGGTCGTGACGGGAAATTTCTTCTTCCGGTCGATATACGCGTACATGACGGCGTTAACGTCCGTTGCAAATTCTATCCAGGATCCCTTGAAGGGTATGATCCGGGCGGAATACAGTTTCGTTCCATTCGTGTGCTTGCTCATCGCGAAGAACACGCCCGGCGAACGGTGAAGTTGCGACACGATCACGCGCTCAGCGCCGTTGATCACAAACGACCCTTTCTCCGTCATGTAGGGGATGTTCCCCAGGAAAACTTCCTGTTCGATGGTCTCGAAATCCTCGTTATCCTCATCGTTGCAGGTAAGCCGCAGTTTCGCCTTCAGCGGAACCGAGAAAGTCAGGCCGCGGTCGATGCACTCGTCTACATTGTATTTCGGAGGATCGATGGTGTAGTCGACAAACTCAAGCACAAAGTTTTCGCGCGAGTCACTAATAGGAAAGTTCTCTGCAAAAACCTTGTAAAGACCTTCGTTTTGTCTTTTTTCCGCCGGCGTTTCTATCTGTAAAAAATCTTTGAAAGACTGGAGTTGAAGATCCAGAAAATCAGGGTAGTCGAGGATTTTCTCAATGGATGAGAAATCGATTCGACCATTATTACTCTTCTTTGCCAAGGTGTGTGTCGTTTTAGGTGATAAATCCTGGACTAGAACAATTGTGCGCAGTCAGTAAGTTCTCAGTTCAGAGGGCCACAGGGCATAAATAGGGATAGACCCCGTCTCATTCTACCGCCGTTTTCACAGCGGAATCGAACCAGACACGGGGTCTAACCGAAGCTTTCAGAGAAAATATTTCCTCTCAAGAAGATTATTTCAATTCAACTTCGGCACCGGCCTCACTAAGTTGTTTCTTAAGGTTCTCAGCTTCGTCCTTAGGCAAGCCTTCTTTGATGGTTTTAGGGGCACCGTCAACCATGTCTTTGGCTTCTTTCAAACCAAGACCTGTCAGTTCTTTAACCAACTTCACGATCTGAAGTTTGTTTGCGCCAGCAGCCTTCAGGACAACGTCGAAGTTAGTCTTTTCTTCAGCAGCAGCTCCGCCACCAGCTCCTGCAGCAGGACCAGCAACAGCTACAGCAGCGGCTGCAGGTTCAATGCCATAAGTTTCCTTCAAGTAAGAAGCTAATTCATTAACTTCTTTAACGGTGAGTTCAACGAGTTGATCTCCAAGAGCTTTTATATCAGCCATTTTTATAAAATTTAATTGATTCAGGATTCTTTAATTGATTTAAGATTTGTTGTTGCGTTCTTCCAGCGCTTTCACCAGGCCTGCAACGGTATGCTTACCACTCAACAGAGCAGAGATAACATTCTTGGCAGGTGATTGCAGCAGAGCGATAACATCGCCAATGAGCTCGTTCTTCGATTTGAGCTCGCTGAGCATAGCGAGGTTTTCGTCTCCGATGTAGATGGAAGCGTCGATGGAAGCGCCCTTCAGTACCGGCTTGCCCTCCATTTTCGTACGGAATTCACGAATAACCTTTGCGGGAATATTGCCGGTCTCTTTGGAGAAAATCACTCCTGAAAAACCGTTCAACACGCCAAACAAAGACGAAAAATCCGTACCCTCTTGTTTTTCAAGGGCTTTGCGAATCAGGGTGTTCTTGTAGACCCTGTACTCCACGCCGCTCTTGTAGCACATCCTTCTGAATGAATTCACTTCCGCAACGGTAAAACCGGATGCGTCCGTGATATAGAAGTGAGGGTTGTTGGCAAACTTCTCGGACAGCTCTTCGATAATATTAGCTTTTTCTTCTCTGGTCATTGTTTTAAAATCTAAATACCAGCAATTGAATTCGCGTCAACCGTAACCCCAGGGCTCATGGTGGTAGAAAGGGTGATGCTTCGGAAGTAAGCGCCCTTCGCCGAGGCTGGTTTTAGCTTGGCCAACGTTTGGATCATCTCTGCCGCATTGTCCCGGATCGCATCGACCGAGAAGGAAGCTTTTCCAATACCAACATGAATGATACCTTGTTTATCAATTTTGAAGTCGATCTTGCCGGCTTTCACTTCTTTCACGGCCTTCCCGACTTCGAGCGTAACAGTTCCTGATTTAGGGTTGGGCATCAGTCCGCGCGGACCCAGCACTTTGCCGAGCTTACCGACTTTTGCCATAACGGTGGGGGTACAGATGATAACATCGATATCCGTCCAGCCGCCTTCAATTTTCTGGATATAATCGTCCAGACCGACGTGGTCTGCACCCGCGTCTTTCGCTTCCTGATGCTTGTCAGGAGTAGCCAGCACGAGTACACGAACCGTTTTTCCGATACCATGTGGCAGCGACACAACACCGCGGACCATCTGGTCAGATTTTTTTGGATCAACGCCCAGGCGAATGTCGAGGTCTACTGAGGAGTCGAACTTCGTGAACGTGATGTCCTTGATAACCTTTGCAGCTTCTTCGAGCGTGTAGGCTTTCTCGGGACTGTATTTCGATAAAACAGCTTTTCTGTTTTTTGAGATTCTCTTTGCCATTGTATTAGTTATTTTTCCCAGGGGGCTGTTCCTGAAATAGACACTCCCATGCTACGCGCGGTACCGGCGATCATCTTCATGGCCGCTTCAACCCGGAAAGCGTTTAAATCGGGCATCTTGGTTTCCGCGATGGTTTTTACCTGATCCCACGTAATGGATCCGATCTTCACCGTCTTCGGTTCCGCTGAACCCTTTTGTTTTTTGACTGCATCCATAATCAATATGGCCGCCGGAGGAGTCTTGATAACAAAATCAAACGACTTGTCATTGTAGATCGTGATCAACACCGGCAATACCTGGCCGGGTTTGTCCTGGGTGCGCGCATTGAACTGCTTGCAGAAGTCCATAATGTTGAGACCTTTCGAACCCAGCGCAGGACCGATTGGAGGAGCCGGATTGGCCGCCCCGCCTTTAACCTGTAGTTTTAAGTAACCTGTAACTTGCTTTGCCATATTCTAGCTCAAATATCTAGTCCAATTTTTCAACCTGCATGTAGCTCAATTCGACCGGCGTATTGCGGCCGAATATCTTTACCATGACGTTGAGTTTCTTCTTGTCTTCGAAGATCTCCTCTACCGTTCCCGTGAAACCGCTGAACGGCCCATCCATTACTTTCACAGACTCCCCCTTTATAAAAGGAGTCTCAAGCTTCACTTCGAATTCGTCGATCTCATCGACCTTACCCAGGATACGGTTGACTTCCGACTGGCGCAAGGCAACCGGGTCTTTCGAGGATCCCGTTCCGTTATTTCCCAGGAAACCGATCACGCCAGGGATATTATTGACGGCATGGTATGCCTCCCCATTGCCGAGATCAGCAGAAATAAGCACGTATCCCGGAAAAAAATTCCTTTCCCGAACGCGCTTCTTTCCATTCCTCATTTCGTATACTTTCTCTGATGGGATAAGAACCTGAGGAATGTATTCACTCAGCTTTGAGCGTTCGATCTCAGTCTCCAGGTAGGATTTAACTTTCTTTTCCTGGCCACTGACAACCCTGAGAACGTACCACTTCAGTTCACCCATTCTGTAAAATGATTAAAAACCAGTGTAAAACGCCTGTAATCCGGTCTTAAACACCCAGTCTATTGCCCCGATCAACAATGCGAAGATGGTGGAGGCAACCAGCACCAGAATGGCACTGGACTGCAGTTCGCTGTACTTGGACCAGGTCACTTTGTGACTGATCTCATCCCAGGACTCCGTAAAATAAGATACTATCTTCTCCATGGTTTTTTTCCTTGCGCGGGGAGAATCTTCCCGCTATACTTCGATATTCTACCAGCACGGGCGGAGAGACCTCCCTGCGCTAAAGCTCCGGGAGGCAGGCTCGAACCCGCCCTTCAACAAAATTTGGTATTTCTACCAGCACGGGTGGAGAGACTCGAACTCCCAGCCAACGGTTTTGGAGACCGCTACTCTACCAATTGAGCTACACCCGTTTATGTACCTGATAATTCAGCCTTTTGGCCGGATTTTCAGCTTATTTGCCCAATCCCCTGAGCCGCACCCGTATACTCAGCCCAAAAGGACTGCAAAGGTAGTAGAAAAAAGCTTAAAGCAAAAAGCTGGAACGCAAAATGCGTAAAGTTTTTCTGGGTCCTGGAGGCGCCTTTCAGAGGATTTTACTATCAATAAATTAAACTAAAAAAGCAGAAAGGGGATTCCTCCTCTTTCTGCTTTGTATCTATATCCCGGGCTGATTAGTCCAGGATCTCTGTCACCTGACCTGATCCTACGGTCCGGCCACCTTCGCGGATCGCGAAACGCAGACCTTTTTCCATAGCGATCTTGTTGATCAGCTGTACTTCAATCGAGATGTTGTCGCCAGGCATAACCATTTCTACACCGGCTGGCAACATGATTTCGCCCGTAACGTCGGTAGTTCTGAAGTAGAACTGAGGACGGTATTTGTTGAAGAAAGGAGTGTGACGACCACCTTCTTCTTTGGACAAAACGTAAACCTCTGCCTTGAACTTGGAGTGCGGAGTAACGGAGTTCGGCTTACAGATAACCATACCGCGCTTGATTTGCTCTTTTTCAATACCTCGCAGCAGCAGGCCTACGTTGTCACCGGCTTCACCCCTGTCGAGGATCTTGCGGAACATCTCAACACCCGTGATAGTGGAGGTAAGGTTCTCAGCGCCCATACCCAGGATCTGAACCGGATCACCGGTCTTGATCACGCCGCGCTCGATACGGCCGGTGGCAACAGTACCACGACCTGTGATGGAGAACACGTCTTCAACGGGCATGAGGAAATCTTTGTCTACCAGACGGACAGGAATCGGAATGTATTCGTCAACTGCCTTCATCAGTTCTTCAACTTTTTCAACCCACTTCGGTTCGCCATTCAGCGCGCCAAGAGCAGATCCGCGGATCACCGGCATCGTGTCGCCAGGGAAGTTGTAAGCGGACATCAGTTCGCGAACTTCCATTTCAACGAGATCCAGCAATTCGGCATCGTCCACGAGGTCAACTTTGTTCATGAATACCACGAGCGCAGGTACACCTACCTGACGGGCAAGCAGGATGTGCTCGCGAGTCTGCGGCATAGGACCGTCTGTGGCAGCAACAACGAGGATCGCTCCGTCCATCTGAGCAGCACCCGTAACCATGTTCTTCACATAGTCGGCGTGACCAGGGCAATCAACGTGGGCGTAGTGCCTTTTTTCAGTAGCATATTCAACGTGTGAGGTATTGATGGTAATACCTCTTTCTTTTTCTTCAGGAGCATTATCAATTGAAGAGAAATCGCGCATAGAAGCAAGTCCTTTCGCGGAAAGAACTTTTGTAATCGCCGCGGTAAGCGTGGTTTTACCGTGGTCAACGTGACCGATGGTGCCGATGTTTACGTGTGGTTTCGACCGATCGAATGTTTCTTTAGCCATATTTGAAAATCCCTTTTTAAGTTTAAAGTATAAAGTGTTAAATTAAATTTGTTACAATCTAAAATCCCCTCGTTTTCCGAGAGAACCACACCCTAAACATTTTAAGCCTCTTGAATAAGGGTTAACTTATTTTTCTATTTGTTTTAATCCGCCGGCTGACGGATGATCTAAACTGTGTTCGCTAGGCACAGCGTAGGATCGATGAAAATTCAGTAGAGACAAGGCATGCCTTGTCTCTACTGAGCCGTTGAACAGGATTGAACTGTCGACCTCTTCCTTACCAAGGAAGTGCTCTACCACTGAGCTACAACGGCATTCCCGGCATCGTCACCTTCAAGTGATCACCGAGCGGGAGACGATCCGCCAGCCGGCGGACGCGACCTATCGCTCTACAAATAAAGATCACCTTCAGTGATCACCGAGCGGGAGACGAGGTTCGAACCCGCGACCTATAGCTTGGAAGGCTATCGCTCTACCAACTGAGCTACTCCCGCTTGTATTGAATTTACTGTGGGGGAAATAGGATTCGAACCTATGAAGTCATAAGACAACAGATTTACAGTCTGTCCCAGTTGGCCGCTTTGGTATTCCCCCGCAATTCAAATAAAAAAAGAACGATTTCTCCTGTCTTGAAAAAACAGGAGTGCAAAATTATACCGTTTTCTACTTTTTCAAAACTTATACGCTGATTTTCGTTCTTTTTGGAGGGTGAGCCCTGCGTTTACATCACAATTATGTCCGTGATTACGCCTGCTCCGAACTCTTTCTTAAACATTTCCAGCACCTGACCCTTGTGGAGTGAAAAGTCATGTTTCATGGAAGGCGAGTCCAATTCAACAAAAAGGACCTGGTTGCGGATATAGATCTTCTTCGTCCGACGGGCAATGGGTTTGCCGGCAAGGCGTTCCCACGACCCGATGAGTTTCGCTTCATCGAATTTCGTCGTCAGCCTGTAAGAGTTGAGCAATTCACGGATCGCCTCGCCCATTGTCTGAAAATCGTATTTCCTGCCGCTCATAATTGCTCGAGGGTTCCTCCACCCACTTTAAACATCGAAGAAGGTAAATCCATTTGCTTCAGGAGGGATTCGGTCCGGTCGGGCCGGGCATCCGTAATGAATAGTTGGCCAAGCTCATCATTTTTCATCAACTGAAGAAGTTTTTCAATTCGAAAATCGTCAAGCTTGTCAAAAATATCATCCAGCAATAACAAGGGTTTGAATTGTTTGTGTCTCATCAGGATATCGAACTGCGCCAGCTTTAGAGCGATGACGAAAGACTTTTGCTGACCCTGGCTTCCCAGCCGCTTGAGTTCACCGGGTGCAAGCATAAAAGAATAGTCGTCGCGATGGACCCCAAACGTGGTCCGCTGCAGCTGTATATCGCGCGCGCGGCTTTCTGCCAGGCCCCGTGCCAGCGGTGTTCGGCTGATTTCACTGTTATATAGGAGTCCCGCCTCTTCGTCGGCGACAATGAAGTTGTAAAACTTCTGAAACACGGGGTTGTATTCTTCAATGAACGCCTTCCGCTTCTCGAATACGATTGTTCCGAGGCGGATGAGAATCTCATCGTACGTTTCAACGGCTACTGCATCGAAACGGTTCCGCTCGGCAAACATCTTCAGCATGCTATTGCGCTGCTTCAACGCGTAGTTGTATTGGATCAGCGATTCGAGGTATACATGGTCCAGCTGCGAGAGGATGCTGTCAAAAAATTTTCTTCGCGACTCACTGCCTTCCTTGACAAGGCCAGTGTCATCAGGCGCAATCATCACCACCGGGTATTTGCCGATGTGGTCGCTCAGCTTTTGATATTCGTTTACCCCTTCCTTGAAGACCTTTTTCGACCCGGATTGGAAAGCGCTTGTTATTTCCGTGACCTCATTCCTCCGCCGAAAAACTCCTTTCAGGAAAAAATGCTGCTCCCCCATACGGATACAAGAGTTGTCGGCAGGAGATACGGCGCTTTTGGTTAGCGCCAGGTAGTAGATAGCGTCCAGTAAATTAGTCTTCCCGCTTCCGTTTTTCCCCACCAAAACATTGATTTTGGGGGCGAAACTGACCTTTGCTTCAGCATAATTCTTAAAGTTGATCAGCTGAAGCGTTTCTAATTGCATAAGAGATTTACAGGGAAAGTTTGGCTAATGTTCGTTCGGGGGTTAATTTCGCAGTTCAAAATTAGGAATATGCCCACGACAACCAAAGCGAAGAACCCTTCCGCGGGAAAGGCTGGAGAGCCGGTGAACAAAGCAAAGGGTGCGAAGACAGAATTTACCAAGGAAAACTACCTGTTCTGGTACGAAAGCATGCAATTGATGCGGAAATTCGAGGAACGGGCCGGTCAGCTATACGGAATGCAGAAGATAAAGGGTTTTTGCCATCTGTATATAGGACAAGAAGCGTGCGTATCAGGAGCGATTACTGCACTGACGAAGGACGACAAGTGGATTACGGCTTATCGCGACCACGCTCATCCCCTTGGGCTGGGGTCCGATCCCCGTGCGGTGATGGCCGAATTGTTTGGTAAGGAGACTGGAATCTCGAAAGGAAAGGGCGGATCGATGCACCTGTTTGACAAAGAGCGCCACTTTTTTGGCGGCCACGGAATTGTCGGCGGACAGATTCCCCTCGGTGCGGGTATTGCCTTTGCCGAAAAATACAACAAAACCAAAAATCTTTGCATGTGCTACATGGGCGACGGCGCCGTGCGTCAGGGAGCTTTCCACGAGACGCTGAACTACGCCATGCTCTGGAAGTTGCCGGTTATTTTTGTCATTGAAAACAACGGATACGCCATGGGCACATCCGTCGAGCGCAGCTCGAACGTAACGGAATTGTATACGCTTGGAGAAGCGTTCGATATGCCTTCCGAGCCGGTGGATGGCATGAGCGCGGAAGATGTTCACATCGCCGTGGCCCGGGCCGCCGAACGCGCCCGCAACGGCGAAGGGCCGACGCTGCTCGAGTTCCGCACCTACCGCTACAAAGGACACTCTATGTCAGATCCGGCAAAATACCGGTCGAAAGAGGAAGTGGAAGAATACAAGGGACGTGATCCCATTGAAGTGGTGAAACGAAAAATTCTGGAAAAGAAATACGCGACGGAAAAAGAGCTCGAAGCAATCGACCAAACCATCATGGAAAAGGTCGAGGACAGCGTCAAGTTCGCGGAGGAATCAAAATACCCCGATCCGTCGGAAGCGCTGAAAGATATCTACGCACAAAAAGATTATCCTTACATCACCGACTAACCCGGCCGGAGCTTTGGCATCGGTGGCCATGTCTACCGAAGCTGTAGCATATTGTGAAAGTATAAATCAATTCGTAGTTTTGCGCCCCCACTTCCGCGTGTCGGAAAAGTAACAGTAAAACAATGGCCAAGAAGGTAGAACACAAACATGAGCTGGTAGAAAATCCCCAGGCGCTTGCAGAAAAGCTCCGGGGCGCTGAGAACTGGATGGAACGGAATCCGAAAACGACGCTTGGGATTGCGGCTGTAGTCGTTCTCCTCGTAGCGGGATACTTCGGTTTCCAATATTATAAAGACAACCAGGAGGGTGAAGCTCAACGCGAGATGTTCCAGGCGGTCTATTATTTTGAAGCTGACAGCCTCGACCTGGCGCTGAATGGCGACGGAAACCACCTGGGATTCCTGGCCATCATTGAAGATTACGGCATTACCGATGCGGCAACCCTGGCAAATTATTATGCGGGTGCATCTTTTCTGAAGCAGGGAAGATTCGAAGTTGCTCGCCTTTACCTTGAGGATTTCAATTCTGGCGACCTTCTCATACAGGCTCACGCCTATAGCCTGATCGGAGACACCTACATGGAGGAAAACAATTTTGATCAGGCCGCCACCTTTTATCGAAAGGCTGCGAACTACGAACCCAACAAATATTTCACGCCCGGCTATCTGATGAAGGCCGCGCTCGCGTTTGAAAAAAACAACCAGGCGCAAAAGGCCATCGAAGCTTACGACAAAATTATCAGCGATTATTACGACAGCCCGGAATTTCAGGAGGCGAGAAAGTTCAAGGCAAAACTTGAAACGCAGTCGTAAACCAGTAACGGATAGGTCGCCTATCCTTTTTTATTCTACTCTGACGCAGATCCGACAATGCCCGGCATACTAAAATCAGGCGCCGTAAAAAGCAGGCTTAACCTGTCGCGAAAAAAAATCGCCGTCGTGGTGGCGTCCTGGAACGAGGACATCACGGAAGCCCTCTTCGAGTCAGCCCGTGAATCACTGCTATCCGCCGGCATCCGAAAAAATAACATCATCCGGAAAAACGTGCCTGGAAGTTTCGAGCTCACCCTCGGCGCACAGTGGATGGCGGAAAAGAAAGATATCCATGCAGTGATCTGCCTCGGATGTGTGATTCAGGGTGAAACTCCCCACTTCGACTACATCTGCCAGGCGGTTTCATACGGTATCACCGAAGTGGGACTGAAAACCAAAAAGCCCGTCATCTTCGGTGTTCTGACTACTCTCAACAAACAACAAGCACTGGAGCGCGCCGGCGGCAAATACGGCAACAAGGGCGAAGAAGCCGCAATCTCAGCGTTGGAGATGCTTAACTTCTGACCAGGTAACAGCGTTTCTTCCACTCAAGTCTCAGCGCTTCCTCAGTCTGCGGAACTAAACATTTTTCAAAAAGGAAAGGGAGACGTTAACTGCCTCCCTTTGTGAATTATCTGCATGCTTCCTGCGGTCACATATTCTTGACAATCTCCTCGCCAAATTCAGAGCACTTCAGCAGCGTGGCTCCTTCCATCAAGCGGTGGAAATCGTACGTCACACGCTTGGCGGCGATGGCGTTCTCGAGACCTTTATAAATGAGATCGGCAACTTCCTGCCAACGCATGTATTCAAACATCATCGCGCCTGACAATATCACGGAACCTGGATTAACTTTATCCTGGCCAGCGTACTTCGGAGCAGTACCGTGCGTAGCTTCAAAAATTGCGTGGCCGGTGACATAATTGATATTTGCGCCGGGGGCAATTCCAATTCCCCCAACGATCGCGGCGAGCGCATCTGAAATGTAATCGCCGTTCAGGTTGAGCGTTGCAACGACAGAGTATTCATCCGGCCGAAGCAGGATCTGTTGAAGGAACGCGTCTGCAATGGCATCTTTGATAATAAGCTTGTGGCCATCTTTCTCGATGACTTGCCAGGGGCCGCCGTCGAGGTCCTTGGCGCCGAATTCATTCTTCGCCAAAGCATATCCCCAGTCGCGGAAGCTGCCTTCCGTGAACTTCATGATATTGCCCTTGTGCACAAGAGTAAGGCTCGGTTTCTTGTTCTCCAAAGCGAATTCAAGCGCGGAGCGCACAAGGCGCTCGGTTCCTTCCTTCGAAACCGGCTTGATACCAATGCTTGCCGTCTTAGGGAAGCGGATCTTCTTAAAGTTCTTCGGAAATGTCTGCTCGAAGAAGGTGAGAAATTTCTTGTTATCTTCTGTGCCTTCCTGGAACTCGATGCCCGCGTAGATATCCTCCGTATTCTCGCGGAAGAGAACCATATCCGTTTTTTGAGGTTCCCTCACCGGTGACGGAACACCCTTGAACCACCTGACAGGTCTCACACAGGCATACAGATCCAGTTCCTGCCTGAGAGCAACATTGAGAGACCGGATTCCACCACCGACCGGTGTGGTCAGCGGACCCTTGATCCCAACCAGATATTCGCGGAAAGTACTGAGGGTTTCTTCGGGTAGCCAGTTGTTTACTTTCTTAAACGCCTTCTCACCTGCGAGAACTTCTTTCCAGTTTATCTTTCTTTTTCCTTTGTATGCTTTTTCTACAGCAGCATCGAACACGTGCTTGGAGGCCGGCCAAATATCTACACCGGTTCCATCGCCTTCAATAAACGGTATGGTTGGATTGTCAGGAACCACCAGCTTCCCATTGCTGATGGTGATTTTTTGATCACTCATTATCTAGCGGTTTAAATTGAGTTAAATGAAGCTTTGAAAAAGCGCCCAAAATTAATCAGTATTACCGGATTTTATGGCTTAAGCCGCAAAAAAACACCTTTTATCGAAGATTAATTTTTCCGCCGCAAAGTGTGTCTGCCCTTCGCATCGGGGGCGGTATGTGTTAACTTTGTGCCGACGCGTTGGACCGGCCACGCATCATCGACCTGAAAGCTGTTTTTTTAGCCCGTTACATCGATTGTTAGACGAATTCCGAAGTCCGTCACGTTTTACTTTCGGGTTGCACGTGTGCCTCATAATAATTAGTGACCCATTGCGTTCGCATAACACTGACCAAACTCCATGAGATCAATAATCTTCATATCACTTGTTATACTGCTGCAATCATCGGTATCGGTCGGAAGACTCCCCGCAGACAAGACTACCGCTTGCCTCTCATCCGAAGAGAAAAAGCTCTACGACCTGATGATGGACTATCGCAAATCAAAAGGTCTGGACCCCATCCGGATTTCTGCCAGTCTTACAAAGGTAGCCCAGGCACACGCGCGCGATCTTGCCACGAACTACAAGTTCGATCCCGGAAACAAATGCAATCCGCATAGTTGGTCTTCGAAAGGGAAGTGGTCGTCCTGCTGTTATACCAACGATCATAAGAAAGCGGAATGCATGTGGAACAAGCCAAAGGAGATCGCCGGATATGAGAGCCCGGGTTATGAAATTGCCTACTACAGTTCCGCGGGTGCCACAGCCGTGGAAGGCCTGGAGGGCTGGAAGAAGAGTCCATCGCACAATCCGCTGATCATTAATGACGGGATCTGGCAGAAGGCAAACTGGAAAGCCATCGGAATCGGCTTCTACGGCGAATATGGTGTTGTGTGGTTCGGCGAGCTTGAGGATGCGGCTCCTGTCGACATGTGCCCTGACGGCAATCCTAATACTTCTCGTCCTCGTTCGGAAAAGCTTTAGATTTCACGTCCGAAACGTAGTTGCGCACTGCATCGGTGACAACAGAATCCAGGTCGGCATACCTTCTCAGGAACCGGGGTTTGAATTCTTTATTAATACCCAGCATATCCTGCATAACGAGCACCTGGCCGTCAGTATCGGCGCCTGCTCCTATTCCGATCGTCGGAATGGGTATCGATGTGGTAACCTCTTTCGCGAGGGCTGCCGGAATTTTTTCCAGGACGACTCCAAAGCACCCGCACTCGGCGAGCAGCTGCGCGTCAGCCACCAGTTTTTTCGCTTCTTCTTCCGCTTTAGCGCGCACGGTATAAGTTCCGAACTTGTAAATAGACTGGGGCGTCAGGCCGAGGTGTCCCATCACCGGGATTCCTGCGCTGAGGATACGATCCACCGACTCCTTTACTTCGCGCCCGCCTTCCAGCTTTACCGCGTGTGCGCCGGCTTCCTTCATGATGCGAATCGCCGACCGGAGCGCTTCACCCGAGTCACCCTGATACGTTCCGAATGGAAGATCGACAACGACGAGCGCGCGTTTTACAGCGCGGATTACGGATGCCGCATGATAGATCATCTGATCCAGTGTAATCGGAAGTGTGGTCTCATGCCCGGCCATCACATTAGACGCCGAGTCACCCACGAGGATAACATCAACGAGCGACGCATCGATAATCTTGGCCATGCTGTAATCATAAGCTGTGAGCATCGCGATCTTTTCGCCGCGGTTCTTCATCTCCTGCAGCTGGTGCGTAGTGATTTTCTTTACTTCCTGTTTGTGAACTGACATCGGGATGAAATTAGTATTGCTAGCGCACGTATACGGCGGTCTCTTTTCCAAGTGTTACTTCCACGTGATCGCGGATGGTCGTGGCGAGCTCATACCCTGTATACTCCGGATAAACAGGAAAGAGCGTATGACTTCGGTTAACCAGTACTGCCGTCTCGATCTTCTTGACCTCAATGTTCAGAAAAGGTTTGAGACCGTAGGCGAAAGTTCGTCCGGTATTTAGTACGTCGTCTACGAGTATGATGCACTTTTTTTGAAGATCCTTTAGATTGCAGTCCAGCGTCACGTCCGATTGCTGCGGCGCCAGCTTGTCCAGCGTCACCTTAACCAGAATGGTCTTGATCGGCGAAATGGATTCGATCTCCTTGATCAAGAGGCGCGCCAGCACATATCCCTGCCCGTCTATTCCGGCGACAACAATCGTCTTCTCATTGAAGTTGTGTTCGTAAATTTCATAGGCCATCCGGCGGATCTTTTGCTTCACCTGGACGGAATCGAGAATCAAACTTCTTTCTGATACCATTATTAACTGGGAATAGGCATTGACTTACTGTCTTTAAACGTAGACAGGATCACCATGGACTGAAGGCTGTCCACAACATCAATATTGGAAACGCGCTCAAGCATGAGTTGCTGGTAGGCGGCAATATCCACGCAGACGATCTTCAGAATAAAGTCCCCCGCGCCTGTTACGTGGTGACATTCAACAATTTCCGGGATCCTCTTGATCGCCGAGATAAACTTTTCAATGTTGTCCTTATTATGTCCCTTCAGCGAAGCCATGACAAAAGTGCTAACGCCCAAGCCGACGGCGGCCGGGTCAATCACAGCGTGATAGCTCTTGATAACGCCAGAGCCCTCAAGCTTGTTCACCCTCTCGAGGGTCGGCGCAGGCGATAGGCCGATCTCTTTGGCAAGTTGGGCATTTGTAATGTTGGAATTGGCCTGCAGGATTTCAAGTATTTTGCGGTCTGTCGCGTCAATTTTTATGTTGGCTTTCATAAAATGTAATTTCTTCGTCAAGGAATCACGCAAAACGGATTTTTGAATGTTTTTTGTACGGCGTTACGCGAACCCTGCCAAATTTTATTTGGGCAAAAATAGCGGAAAAACCCAATAACCCATCATCCTAAGAGTCCCAAAGATTGATAGATCTCTCTATACTTTCGGATCCCGCTGCGCAAATCAAACTTTCCCACTAGCATTTGCCTGTTTTCAACGGGCGTGAAGGTACGGAGTTGCGACACAACTCGCTCATGGTCGGCCTTTTCCTTGCAAAGAATCAGGGGAAAACCGGCTTGCGCCAAATCGTCGATGTCGCCCCACCCCGGGTTGGCAACAACGGGTAGATTCATCGCCCATGCTTCAGCAATTTTGGTGGCGGAGGACGCTTTCTTAGAAAAAGAAGGCTTGATAAAACAAATAGCTGCATTGCCGATGCTTAGGTAAGACGGCACCTCACTGCGGTGAACATGTCTGACGATTACCTTCGAAGCAAGGTGAAAGCGCGAAAGATCCGGCGCGTCGGGCGTTAGAACTACCAATTTCGCCGGCATCGAGGATTCCAGCGCGGAAAAGAAGTCAAGCATCTCGTCGATCAAATACCAGGTGCCCCAGGAGCCGAGATAAACCAGGACAAAATCAGCCGGTGATATACCGAGATCCACCCTCAGCTTTTCCTGCGCTGCGGTCGTAGAGGGATCGAAGTGCTCCAGATCTACACACGTTGGAATCACGCTGACGGGAGTTTCTCCGAGTTTCCAGGACCGGATTTCGGATCTCGCATTTTCTGTAAGGGAAACAATGTGGTCCGCCTCGCGAATGAACTGCTTCTCTTTCCGCTTGAAATAGTTATAGATCATCCTGAACAACGGGTTTCCGCGGTTCCACAACCCCACCTCTATACGCTCGTCCGCCCAGAAGCCGCGCATATCAAAGATGAACTTCACTCCGAACTTCCGTTTGGCCCACAAACCAGTGAGCGCCGTGGGGTAGCTTCTGCAGTGTATCGCGGCAACCCGGTTTTCCGAGATCAGTTTCTTCACAGTCGATCGAAGGATCAGGAGATCATAAACCGTCGATAACACCGGCGGAAATTTATGATACCGCAGTGGAATCCATCGGACGTTACCGTCATCGCAGATTTTTTGACATTGGTCGCCGCTTTTCTGAAAACGCTCGGGTTTCTCAAACGTAATGGCAGTGATGCGGTAATCTCGCGCCAGGCCGAGCAGGTATGGCAGGATCTGTGACTGACCCAACGCGTCGGTCAGGCCATCATGCGAGAGGTATAGAATTTCCCGTCCCGGCTCAGAGTTGGCGGTTGTCGTCATAAATCCATTTATGTGCTACAATCAAAACCCATAACCTGTTATACAAGAAATCATCCCCATTCGAAAACAAATCCTTAAGCCTTCTGACATGCCCGTAATCTACAAGGCCGATATCGCGCACCATGGATTCCTTCAGATAGAAATCGATGAGATACGCGAGTTCGTTTTTCATCCACCGTCCCAATGGTATACTGAATCCCCATTTCGATCTGTACACGAGATCCGGCGGAAGGTAGTCCGTGAGGATCTGTTTCAGGATCCACTTGCGCTCACCTCCTTTCTTCTTCAATTGATAGGGCAAACTATGGGCGAGCGAAATCACCTGTGGATCCAGAAATGGGCACCGGCATTCGAGACCGTAAAACATAGACGCGCGATCCACCTTCACGAGCAGATCATCGCGCAGGTAATACTCAAGATCGAACAAGGCTTGCTTCTCAGCCTCTGTCAACCCGAGTCCAGCCGGATCGATATAATCAAGCGACGTGAATCGGGGAGCTCCTTTCAACACCATGGCGGTGATTTCCGAGCGCGTGAAGAAGTATTGTTCCTGCGAAAAGATGTGACTCCTTTTTTCACTGGCGCGAACGGGTTGCAGTAGAAATCCGACTCGCTTCAGTCTGCTATCGCCGAACGTCTTCAAAGCAGATGAAAGTATACCTTGAAACGGTATCAGCCACGGCTGTTTGAGTCGGTTCGCCCAATCATAGGAGCCGTAACCAAGAAAAAGTTCATCACCGCCATCTCCCGTTAGCGCTACTGATACTTTCGTCCGCGCCAGTTTGGAAACAAGCATGGTTGGAATGGCGGATGTATCCGCGAAAGGTTCATCGAAATGGCGGATCGTCTCCTCCAGCATGGCAACAGCATCTTCCTCATGCAGTATATGTTCGGAGTGGTCAGTCTTGAGGATCGTCGCAACCTTTCGGGCATACGCCGTTTCGTCAAATTTGTTCTCCCTGAACCCGATGCTGAAAGTCTTCAAGGAGGCCTCCGGATTGGCGCGGGATGCCATGGCGGCAACCAGCGAGGAGTCTGTTCCGCCGCTGAGAAATGCCCCCAACGGCACATCACTCATCAGACGCTTCGTCACCGCTTGCATGAGGGTGCCGCTGAGTTCCTTGCTGGCCTCCTTGATCTCCCAATGACGGGGGGCTGCGTCATTGACCGGCTCTCTTATATATTGCTTCAGGGACATGGGCACGCCCTTCCTGATCAATCCGTAGTGGCCCGCCGGAAATTTCATGATGCTGGAGTAGGAAGTCTCCGGTTCGGGAATATAACCCACGTGAAGAAACGTGTAGATCGCATCGTAGTTAACATCTCGTTGTCGCCGGATGAGGGGATGTTGTCGAAGCGATTTTATTTCAGACGCAAAGGCGAACAGTCCCGGCTGGGCGAAATAATACAAGGGTTTCTTCCCGGAGCGATCGCGGCATAACAACACTTCGTCCTTATCCAGATCATAGATAGCGAAGGCGAACATCCCGTCGAGTTTCTCACATACAACGTGGCCCCACTGAATGTACGACAGCAGGATAACCTCCGTGTCAGAACGCGTCATGAATTGAGTCTCCGGATTCGCCGACTGCAATTCGAGGGCCAGGGCTTTGTAGTTGTAGATCTCACCGTTGAAGATGATCACATACCTTCCGTCCCGGGAAACGAGCGGCTGATCAGCTGCTGTTGAGACATCGATGATGCTTAAGCGCGTATGACCCAGGGCAACCGTTGCATCCTCGTTTACGAAAACGCCGTCCGCATCCGGGCCGCGGTGCCGCAGTCTTCCTGTCATGGAGACAATCACTTCGCGATCAATGCGATTTGTGTCAGAAATCAATCCGGCGATACCACACATAGATCAGTGATTGAGTTCAATTACGAGCATGCCTTCGTACACAAACATCTTGATAGGATACCGGGAAATCGCTTTAAAGAATGTAGCTGAGCATCCTTCTCTCAGCCAGTCATGGAGCTCGATGATTATTGCCTTTGTTCTCGGGAGCCAGTAATCATAGCCTTCGGAAAACAATTCATGTTCAGCGCCCTCGATGTCAATTTTCAGCAGATCGATCCGCTCAAGCCCGTTCTCCAGCATGAATGATCGCAGCGAAATACCGTCGAATGATGCTGGAGTCTCTGCACCAACCTCTTTGACCGTAAATGCCCAATGATGCTCCTGAGGATCAGTAATGCCAAGGAGCGCGTCGCAATGCCAAAGCGCTGCGCGAACCGGTTTGACATTTGGATAGGACGCTGTGTTTTTTTGCAGTTGTAAAAAATTGGACTGCTCCGGCTCAACGCTGTAAATGGAAGCGTCAGGAAAACGGTGCGCAAAAAAGACGCTCGACAAACCGATGTTGGCCCCTGCGTCGACAATTACCTCGGGACTCTCCGACAATTTCATGGCGTACGTTTTGAAAAGGAAAATCTCGCGGAATACCTTGATATCGGATGTACGAGCCCTCAAATAAAGATGCCCTTTGTAAGGCGGAAGCCGGAATTTTTCGAGTCTCACAAACTCGACTTTCAGAAAGGTGAGAAGGCCGGAAGCGAATCCCAGGTTTCGGATATAGCGTGGCAAAAGTGTCAATGTCTGATGAATCGGTTAGCGGCGCGTTGAAGAACATTAAAAATAACAAAAGGATTGTGACGCAGCGCCTTCATGAGCAAAATGAATCCTCTCCTGCGGTTGCGGCCGTCTCCAGCCCATGATGCCGCCAGCACCAGGTACATCGCGGTGTAGCACTTCCGCTCGAAGGCCCTTGTTCCGAACAGACCCGCCTTGCGCGCTTTCTCGTACACAGTGATCATGTCCGATTCCATTACCGAAATATTCTTGTGCATATTGTGGTTATGGACCCGGTATTGCCAGGTAACCTGCGCAATGCGGGCGACTTTGTAACGTGCGGCGATCCGGATAAAGAGATCTTTGTCTGCAGCCGTAGACAGCTTCTCATCGAAGAGTCCCACTGTTTCCAACACTTGGCGTCTCACCAATACGCTGCTGGGGCCTGGAATCTGCGTACCCTCCCACAACAGCATCGGCGTGAGCACATTACCCTCCATGCCTTCCAGGGTAATTCCCATGGGGCTGGAATTCTCATCGATAACTGCACCGTCCGAGTGCACCAGACCCGCGCCGCCCTCTTGCAACACCTGGACTTTCAGTTTCAGATTGTCCGGCAGCCACACATCGTCGGCATCCAGGAATGCCAGGTAGTCGCCATTCGCCTTAACAAAACCCTGATTCCGCGCGGCCGATACTCCCCTGTTGTCTTGCCGGATGTATCGCATACGCGAATCATTTTCGATAAGTCCATCAATAACTTTACTCAGGTCATCCGTTGAACCGTCGTCGACGATGATGATTTCCCAATTATCATACGTCTGGGAAACGACTGACTGGATTGTCTCGGCGACAAAAGCCCGGCAGTTGTAAGCAGGTATGATGACCGATACCAATCCCTTCATAAACTATTCCAGATATAACTCCTTTAACCTTTTCAGGTAACCCTCCATTGTAAAGGGGCGAACCGACTCATGACCCTTTTGAACCAATAAATCTCTCAGACCGGCCTGTTGCAAGAGGCGGCGCATTGCCTCAAAAGTCTGTTCGGAATTCCTGTATTCTACGACCAGTGCGTTCACTTCATGGACGATGACCTCGGGCGCAACTCCCGACAGCGTAAATATGGAAGGGACGCCAGAGATCAATGGCTCGATATAAGTTTGTCCGAAGGCCTCGGATTCTGCATCAACCGGAATATGAACGAAGATATCAAATAACCGATATAAGGCTGCGAGGTCGTTCTCGAACCGCATAGTGGTAAAGGCATCCGGTGGAAGCTTTTCAAGCAACGCATTGATCTCGGGCTCACATGGGCCTTGAGCGTTTGCCAGGATGAGATGTGCATTGGGAAAAACCTCCCTGAGTTTCACAAAAGCCGGAATGACAAACTGGACACCCTTCCAGGAAACA
Source organism: Flammeovirgaceae bacterium (assembly GCA_044507775.1). GTDB lineage: Bacteria > Bacteroidota > Bacteroidia > Cytophagales > Cyclobacteriaceae > Chryseosolibacter. Next base: position 68,937 of record JBIQIY010000009.1, read on the forward strand.
AATCTCGATATTACACCCACGACAGGCTTACGCTCGTGTGGTATACTGTGCTTCCTGTATAGTGAACGGATCCTATCTGCGGAGACGCCACTGAAGTAAGCGAACGAAAATCCGTGGTGAATCAGTTTAACTTTTTCTGCCGGCGCTTTGTCGTATTGCACTAATATACGCTCGACATTCTGCGATATGGCGATGATATCAGTCGCCAGCCAGTTGCTCAGCCTATCCCATTTTAATCCCGAGGGAAATTCCTGATGATGAATCATCGCGTGGTGTCGCGTATAGATTCGCTTTCTGATGCGTGCCAGCCACCCTGCAGTGAGGCCCGTCAGGTTGGCGACCCAAAGATGCGTGTGAATAATCTCAGGGCGCGATTGAATGAGGATCCGGAAAACTGAAAACCATACACGAACGATGGCTGCCTTTCCCGCATAAGGCAATGGAAAGACCCTGACGTCCTCCTCAATCAGGAATTTCTCGAGGACTGATCCACGCCTTCCGATCAGAATGAACGCGAGATCAAAATCTTGCTTTAATGCGGGCGTAACCCACTCGAAATGGAGAGATTTGTCAATTTCAGAAACTATGTAAACTAATTTTTTTCTTCGTGTCATAGTCGCACGTTCGCATTTTCATTTGCAAGCGAATGAATGATAGCCGAGTAAAACCTGTAGCGCAGCCTCTGAGGTAAGAACCGCAAAAGGTTTGAGTCTATCATTCTCACCCAGAAGGAAAATGCAAGAAGCCTGTAAACGACCCTCCGGGCAAATGATCCCGCTCCTTTGCCAGCAGTGCCGGTTCGCTGATGCATGGAAGCAAGCTTTTTGTGTTCCCTTCCATATTCACGCAATCGGCCGATATACCCTTTGCACGTGATCAACTCCGTATGAAACGCCTTGTTGCCCTTGTCATAATAGACAGCGATGTGGTGGTCAAGTGCGCGATATGCGAGTTCGTAGTCTTCCGCATCCTTTAGTTTAGCATTAAATCCATCTAACCGATCGAAAGTTGCCCTCGGAATTGAACAATTCGACGCAGTGAAAAAGAGATCGTCGCGACCCATCGCAGTTATTCCGTCCGCATACTTGCCGGTCCATTTTTCTGAAAGCCATGCTTTATAATTTTGAATGTCGGTCTTGCTGACGTCAGGCATCTCCAGGGGATGGCCGCACATTATTCCGACGTGTTGCCGGTGGAAACCGATATGTTTTTCGACGGAGTCGGGGAAAGGCTCCATGTCATCGTCATAGAAAATCAGCAGGTCCCCATTTGCCGCGTGGGCACCACTGTTCCTGGCAACGGCCCGGCCGCCATTCCTTTGCCTGATCAGTTCCATCCGCAAGAATTTTTCCTGATAGCGTTTAACCACTTCCTCCGTGTTATCGGTAGATCCATCCAGGACCACCACTACTTCAAAATTGCGTTCGGTTTGTTGCGTCAAGGCATCGAGCAGGCGAGAAATTTTTCCTGCGCCGTTATACGATGGAATGACAACGCTGGCTTTCAGCGGATATCCGGAATCCTCTTTCCAGTTCAAAGAAGCCATCGATCCAGTTGTTTAATCAGGGCGGCTCGCCATGCCGGGTAATATTTGGTCATGAAAACCCTGTTATTTGTTTCCATCAACGACAATTTACTGCCCTTACTTTGCCCCATGTGGTGTATGACTTTTGCACGTGGCTCAAAAGCAATCCGATACCCGAGCCGGGTGAAATCCATGCACCATTGCATATCTTCCACGTACATAAAAAAATCATCGGCAAGTTTTCCCGCAGGCAATAACTCCAACAGCGCTCGCCTGAACATGAAAAATGAACCCCATATCCAATCCGGGCGAACGGCGCTATCATGATCAAAAAAAGATCCCAACAGTACTTTACCACCTGTTCTGCCCGGCAGCAGTTTCTGAAGCCGAAGTAGTTCGAACAACTTGTAGCGCACAGACGGAAACCGTTGACAGCTATGCTGCACTTTGCCGTCCGGGAAAGTAAGCCTGCATCCGATGGCAGCGACTTTCTCCCGCGACCGGATCGATTCAAGACAGATGAGGATCGCATTGTTCACCAGTTCTGTGTCACTGTTTAGCAGCAACACATAGTCGCCGGTCGCCAGCGCTATCCCGACATTGTTTCCTTTCGCAAATCCAAGGTTCACCGTGTTTTTGACAAGGTGAATTTCCGGAAAGAGGTCTTTTAGTCCTTGCGGATCGCGTTCGGTCGAAGCATTGTCCACTACAATGACTTCAAAACTGCACCCACCCGTCTTCGACAGTACGCTTCGGATACAGCCCGCGGTCAGATCGAACGTATTGTAGTTAACGATGATTACAGAAACATCCATGATTTGCAATCCTACCAAAAAACGTATTACACAACGACCGATTCATGTCAGCTTTGTTTTGTCGATATGCCAATAATTCCATTAAGCAGAGACCGGGTTCGCATTGTCAATGCTGACAAAAAACGCGAGCTCCGCATGAATCGTGAGACCGCATTCAACGACGGAAAATCTCCGGGTTTAGCTTTCGAAAGCATCTCGCCAACATTGTCGCACTGAACAAAACGGAGAGATGGCCACTCCTCCGCGTGGATCGGATGCAAGTGTCGGACACTTTTGAAATTTGTTTCGTCGATCCCTCTCCAGAACTCAAAGTATTTCTGCCCGTCGAAGTCATCTTTATGACCCCAGTTCGACAGCTTCCGGAGGATCTCGTCTTCGCTCCTGGCCCACGATTGATGAACCATCATAAAAGGAGCCAGCACATTGAAATTGCCATTTCTCCTCCCATGTTCGTACGAGGGAGTCCGGGACGCGACCTGCATGAACTCAAAATACCGCGGGACTTCCGGATCGACATAGAGGAAGCCGTCTTTCACTTTCTTGTACAAGGTCACAAACTGACAGCAAACATTAAAAGCGTAGGCCCGCCGGGGAAACGTCTTCAGATACCTCACGAAGCCGGCAAAATCCAAAAAGTACTCGTCACAGTCCAACTGAATGTGCCACCCGCCCGATCCCATTCTCTCCGCCATCAACCGGCGTTGCCTCACTTCATTTTGCGCAGAAGTAAGTTCTGAGAGATGAAAATTATCCTCGTAGATATCGATTTTGTTTGACACGTCAATCGAGCGCACGAGCTGCCTGAACGCGTGCTCATCAAAGGGCGCCGGCTGGTTTGCCCACGTCAAGCGATCCTTGTCAATTGAAAGGCAGATCGTATCGGCCGAATCGTAAACAAGTGGCAATGCGTTCGCGAGAAGACTCCAATCGTAGGCGACACAGAACCCGACCTTTACGGTATCATTCATATTCCGGTCACTTTGCTTCTCATTCAATACAGAGTCTTCGATCATCTAAAATATTCAAAGCACCTTGAAAAAGGATTTCGTCGCAGGCAGGGCAAAGTTTATTTTTTAAAAAGAAATCTTCTGGTATGATACATAATGTCCCTGAAAAAACCAATATCAAATGGACTGCGCGAGAGCGCTCTTGCAGCCCAATAGTAGCCCTGTCTGAAACGGTTAGCGTTGAAGGATTGTATGGCATTATCCCGCAGCATCAGTTGATGGTTTTCAAAATATGCCGGGAGGATGCTCGTCCACTTCAAAATCCTTGCTTCTTTTTCAGCGTCTGGTATTCCTTTCCATCCGCCGGTGAGGTTTTTCGACAGGAAGTCGTCCGCGATCTCCTTTCTTATCCGGTGCCAATAGTGATGGATCACCGGCGAACAGGTCTTCAGATCCGTGTTGGTCTGCAGAACCAATGAAAAGGCAAACTGCTCGCTTGCATGGTTTTTCGTCGCGGCGTACAATTGATCCGTGATCGCATAAACATCCGCAAGCAACGACCGGTGCGAACGGTCAAGCATAATGGCACCGGCGTTCCATGAATACAAAGAGGCGGAGAACTTCACGCTGGCTCCATTGGCCAGGGAAAATTCACGGTTGCGGATATAATTCAGTACAAAATGAAACGGATCGCCGGAAGGCGTCGGCAAATCACCAAGTGTTTCAAAAGCATACTCGCGCTCGTGCATGAATGACACCTTCGGTCCAATGCTGCTGAAAAACGGTGAGGGGTCTGCGACGAAAAATGTATCGCCATCGACATAAAGAATATTGTCTTCGGTGAGCGTGAACGCCTCCTCAATTATCGCGATTTTGATCCGGTGGAGAAAGTCCAGCCGTCCCCGCATTTGCCGCAACTTGTCCTTGGTAAGGGCTACGTAGGTGATGGGAAGGTTATCCAGATACGGCTCAAAGAATTCAGGCGCATCTGTAAAAAGTAGCGTTCGCGTGGCAGCATACCGATCCGAAATATGGGAATAGTAGCTCCTGATACAGAGAACTGTCCTCTTATATTCATTTTCTCGTCCAAAGGACTGCGCTACCAGCGTAACCTGATTTGTCATCACCGGAAGGTCCTCCATAACCGCTGCAGCAGCGGGCTGTCAAAGTAAAACTCAAGAGCGCGAACCTTCAGCCAGGCGGGAATCTTTCGGAATTCGAAGTCCGTATAGCCATGCCATGGCAAGCCTGTCACGCCCGATTCGTTCAGATAGTCAAAGTACAAAAAGCGCAGGCGATTCCTGCACAACATCTGCCATGGACGCTGCAGTGTATAGTGAACAACAACCGCACGGGCGAGCACATCTTCAATTTCCTCCCGGGTGGCGTCTTCTTTCAAAACAGAGTACATAATGTTGAACCGCGTGTCAAGTTTTTTCCAGTTGTTGCGCAGAACGGCGTTCAGGCCGCATTGATCGACAAACAAAATTCTTTCCGGATGTTCAAGAAGGTATTGAGTCGCCCTGTCGGCGATCCTTTGCTTTTTCCACATGTCCGTGTCAATGACCATCACACCTGAATTAAAGTATTCACCTTCTTCCTCAATTCCCAGCAGCGGCTGACGTCGGACGTAGTTATCGTATACCGCACCCAAAGGATAATGGTCCAGATCGATGTTATACAAGGGCCATAGAGAGCTGACGACAACCGTGTCGCAATCCAGGTACAGGATTCGCTTCACATTCGGGGCGACGAGGTCGGGGAAGAACAAACGGCTATAGGCCACAGATGTCCACTTTCCCGGTAGCACGAATCTACTCGTGAGAGATGAATCGATGGCGTAGAAATTAATCCAATTGCCCGACTCGCTTACCCGAGCTGAAATTTCTGTCGTTTCACTATCTGAAAGTCCCTCCGCTATAATATGTACTTCGATCTGCCCCGGGGTATGATTTCTCAACAAGGAGGCCAGCAGCGCCCGGAATGGCAACAGATAATTCCTGTCGAATGCCGTCGCAACGTGAATGCGGCCCGAATGTTCTACGGTGTCTGACACTAGTCTTGCGGTAACTGCAACTTGATGGATTTTCTGCTGTACGTTCCCGGCGCGAGCACACTGCCCCATTTTAGGGTGGACGTATTCAGAAATGTGTGATGATGGCTGTTCACCACGTTAAGGCTGATGAGATTCTCGCAGACCGCAAACCACGCAACAAACGGTTCTGTAAAATACAGGTCCAGTTTATAATTCCCGGATCGCATTTCCGGCAGTCGGATGTCGTATTCGATCCGGTACTGGCCGGGGTCATAGAAGGGAACCTCGTTCTTCACAAAGTTTGAGTAACTGACAACGACCTGCTCATCCTTTTTCACGTGGACATCGAGCTCGAACGTTGTTTTCTTCTTGAATTCGACCGTGAGCACGATGTTCAGATTATTCGTCTCCAAGAGGAGCGAGTTTTGCTCACTGCCATTGATTGTTATTCCTTTTATGGCGATGTGCGATTGATAGTAATGAATGTTGTCGACAATGCGTTCGTCGATCTGATTAAACGCGAGATAAGTGTCGACAACATCCTTGATTGATCCGGTTGAAACAAGCGCGCCGTCGCGCAGCAAAGCGCCCGTGCGGCAGATCGATTTCAGTGAAGGAAGGTTGTGGCTGACGAAGAGAACCGTTCTTCCCTGACCCGTAGCGTCGGACATCTTCCTCAGGCACTTCTTCTGAAACTCCTGATCACCCACAGCAAGCACTTCGTCGACGATAAGGATCTCAGGCTCCAGGTGGGCAGCCACGGCAAAGGCGAGTCTAAGCTGCATTCCGCTGGAGTAGTATTTCAACGGGGTATCGAGGAACTTTTCCACGCCGGAAAAGTCGACTATCTCATCGAATCTCGCATTGATCTCCGTCCTTCGCATTCCCAGGATCGACCCGTTCATGTAGATATTCTCCCGCCCGGTGAGTTCCTGGTGAAATCCCGTTCCGACTTCCAGCAAGCTGGCCATTCTGCCTCTGCATATGATGCGGCCGCGAGTCGGAGGCGTAATTCTCGAAAGTATTTTCAGCAGCGTTGATTTTCCTGCGCCGTTGCGGCCGACAATGCCAATCGCGTCTCCTGGCATCACGTCGAATGACACGTCGTTCAGCGCCCAGAACGCTTCCTTTTTTTCCTGTGCGCGAAACATGCCGACGAACGTTTCACGAAAGGTGAGGTATGGCAATCTTTGATGGTGGATCAAAAATCGCTTCGAGACGCCCTTGATTTCAAGAATAGGTTTCACGCAATATCTGCAAAATAGGCTTCGGTCTTCTTAAAATAGTACAAGCCCCACACGAGCAACAGTAAACCCGATCCCGTGCTGATGAACAACTCGGTGGAGTTTAACTCCAGTCCAAATGGAGCGCGGAACAACATGATTGCTCCATAGAGCGGGTTGAGTGATACGATGTAACCGACTGACTCATTCGCAAATGTTGAAACCGGGTAGAGTACGGGAGTTACAAACAGTCCGATCTGAATGGCGAAAGGAATCACAAACCGGAAATCCCGAAATTTGACATTCAAGGCCGCAAGCCAGCAGCATGCGCCCAGCGTAGTCACGAGCACCAACGCAACAGCGGCTGGCCAGAAAACAACGACCGCAGTCAGGTTGGTTTCTATGCCGTAGTACAACAACAGCACTATGAAGACTCCGAACGAAATCAAAAAGTCGAGGAAACAAACGAGAACAGCGGAGATGGGAATGATAACTCTCGGGAAGTAAATCTTTTTAATGATGGGCGCGTTCGAGATCATGCTGTTGCCCGCGGCGCTGACGCTAGCCGAGAATACGGTCCACAACAGCAAACCGGAAAAAACAAAAACGGGGTATGGTAAGCCGGCGGACGGAACGTTCAATGCGTGGCCCACGAAAAAAGTAAAGATCATCACGGACAAGACCGGCTGAAGAACAACCCAGACAACGCCAAGAGTTGTTTGTTTGTATTTTACCTTAACGTCCCGCCAGGTAAAGAAATAGAATAGCTCCCTGTATTGCCAAAGTTCTTTCCAGTCATAAAGTTTCCGTCCGGAAGGCTCAATAGAGTATTCGAAATCCTTCACCATCTAGAATATTGTTGATAATTGTCTCATTTTAGCATCTCAGCTTTGTGTCGAAATTACCAATAAAAACATTTCGATCTTCATGAATGTCCTATTTCTTGTGCCTTACCCTTTGGACGAGAGCCCCTCTCAGCGCTTTCGTTTCGAGCAGTACTTCGGCCTCCTCTTTAAAGAAGGGCATCACTACAAGGTTCAAAGTTTTCTGGATAAACAAGGCTGGCGTGAATTCTCACAACCCGGAAAGCTTCATGCAAAAGTAATAATGTTATGCAAGGGGTTTGGCCGGCGACTTTCAATTCTTTTGCATCTGCGAAGCTACGATTTCGTCTTCATTCATCGCGAGGCTGCTCCGCTGGGCCCCCCGGTTATCGAGTGGCTGATAGCACGCATTTTCAGAAAAAAAATTATCTACGATTTCGACGATGCCATCTGGCTGACCGACCAGCAACATGAGTCATACTTCTTCCAGCGTCTCAAATGGAGGAGCAAGGTCGCGAGCATTTGCCGATGGAGTTACAAGGTAAGTTGCGGAAACATGTACTTATGCGATTTTGCACTCAAGTTCAACAAATGCGTAGTTCACAATCCCACCACGATAGAAACGGAAAAACTGCATGCGCCCGTTACAACTGCAAATGAGAAAGGTGATCGCCTGGTTGTCGGATGGACAGGTTCCCATTCAACCCTCAAGTACCTTAAGCTTTTCGAGCCTGTCCTGAAAGGCTTTCGAACACGCTATCCAACTGTGGAGTTTCTGGTCATCGCTGACCGGGAGCCTCCGCTGACTATCAAGCCGCTGACCTTTAAGCCATGGGATGTGAACACCGAAATACAAGACCTGGCACGCATCGACATCGGAATCATGCCTTTGCCGAATGACGAATGGTCACAAGGGAAGTGCGGATTCAAGGCTCTTCAATATATGGCATTAGAGATCCCAACCGTTGCTTCGCGCGTCGGGGCAAATGCAAGCATAATCGACCACGAAGTAAATGGTTTCCTGGCATCGACCGATGAAGAATGGATTCACTACCTGGCTTTACTGGCGGAGAACAAATCGTTACGGCAGAAAATAGGAAGGAAGGGAAGAGAGAAGGTGGTCAATCAGTATTCCGTTCGTGCTAACAGCTCCACATTTCTTTCCTTGTTCCGCTGATCATAAATTAAGATGAGTGCCAGCAGGTAAAACGGCATCAGCGGGATTTTGTATCGCGAAAGGGAACCGAAATTGTAAGTAGACACCCCCACGGCAAATGCGAAGATTATGCTGAAAACCATGCAGAAAAGCACATCGGGCCTGCGAAGTGATCTGAGAAGCCCGGATCGGCTTTTATAGAGTACGTAAAAGGTCAGAAGAAGAAATGCAAGACTTTCCAATGCTGACATCAGCATCAAGGGATTATTGACCTCCCAAAGATAAGGCCGGAACAAGGCGACATTGATAGCCTCGGGCGAAAGGAGGATCAGGCTTTGAAACGTCCCGTCAAGTTCACCCAGGAAATACGTGCTACCGGCGTCACGGCCCGTTTGCAATGCAATGTCATACGCGGTTATCCGGGCGGTGTTTCCCAACTCAGCCAGGTTGTAGCGTTTATCATCCTTGCCAATCTGATCCACAATAAGATACAGCGCTACAGCGACAATAACTCCCATGAACGGCAACATCATCAACCGGAGGAAGGTACTCCTGATCGAAACGAATGCGCGCGCCGAGAGCATGAGGAAAATCGACGGCAGATAACACAAGAGAACATACTTCTTGATTGAATAGATGAGGTACAAGCACACGAGTACCCAAATAATGTACGTGATTCGCATTCGATGTTTCGCTATCATCTGCCAGAGATAATAAGTGGCGATGCCTAAACACGTCAGCACGACCGAATCCTTCAGCAAGCCCGATCCCCAGAAAATCACTGACGGAATAAACAGGGTTGCAATGGCAATCCTGCCTGCAAGATGCTTGTAGTCCTCGTAGAAAGTCTTGAAAAGCATCCAGCCTCCAACAAAGCTCATCACGCCAAAGCATACCGCGGTTGCCGAATAAGTCGAGAAGGTCAGAAAGTCAAAGACGGTTGCAATCCGTATCACCGTGTAGGAACTTGCATCGCGGAAAAACGGAATCCGCGACGAATAGTTGTATATCCCGATCTCATCCTCACCGTCTGAGAACAGCAGTTTTAGCCCGGCCGAAGATGAGTCCCAAAATGCCTCCCATATATGCCGGCTCCCGTGCGTGTGAAAATTGTAGGTATCGCCTCCTTCGTAATAGAACTGGTACACAAAACCCAACGCCAGGGCGCCGATCATTTTTGCCGTCAATCCGACAAAAAAATATTTGCGATTAATATCATCAGTTACCCACGGCCTTACAATGTATGCCAACGCATAGACGATGAAGAGTACGATAGGGGTCACTATGAGATCGCGGAGCTCCAATGTGAATCGTGAAACGTGAAACGTCAGTCCTGAGTCGTCAGTTATGAGTCGCTGTTATGGTGGTCAAAGGTAAAGTTTGATCGTCAATCTCCCCTTTCAAGGCGCTTCAATTTTCGCTTGGCGTCTTTAAAGGCCTCGTCTTTGCGATCGGCTTTCTTGCGCACCATTTCAAAATAGCGCTTCGCTTCTTTCTTGTTCCCCTGTGCCTGGTTAATTTCTCCGATTGAGATGAGAGAATACAGATAATATCCCGATTCGACGGCACCGATCTCTTCGGCGTATTTTACACACAGTTCGTAATATTTCCGGGCCTCATCCAGGTTCTTTTTCGACTCGTAGATTTGTCCGAGAAAAAATGCGGCGTAGCGACCGCTCGTGCCTTCGTAGCCGGTCATGCCGCTGTCGATCCGGGCCAGTATCTCCTTGCACACAGGTTCCGCCTCAGTGTACCGCCCGACGGAATATAGCATGCGCGCATAGTAGCGGTGAAAGTAGGGGTTGTTCGGATAACTTTCGATGAGATACTCGCTGATCTGCAGCGCCTGAAACTGGTCATTCTCATAACTGTTCAGAATTCTCATTAACCAGACCATCGCTTCCGTACGCGTATAGAAGGCATTGTAAGAGACTTCCTTTAGCTGTTTTAGCCCAAGCTCCTTGTCTCCCTTCCGAAAAAACCAGAGAAGAGGCCGGAGCGCGGGATAATTTTCGGGCACCCAAACCGAAAAGTAGTTGTAGAGTGCGTCGCCGAAAACGAGCTCCGGACTGAGGTGATGGTTTCCGCGACTTTCCTCAAGATAGTTCAAGGCGTTCTTACCGACGGTCGCAGCCTTACGCCAGTTCTTTCTTTCCTCATCCGAGTACAGACGGCCCTTGAAACCATAGGCAGCCGCGAGGAAAAATGCCGCTTCGGCTTTGTAAGCAGGATAGTCGTCATAAAGGCGCTGAGCAACACTAATGGTCGTGTCCATGTAGGCGAGAAAGGACTCGTCGTAAGCCGTATTTTTCGGATTGGGCATGATCTTCCACCACTCGCTCAATCCCATCAGAAAGTACGGCAACGGATGCCAGCCGTAGCGCGTTTTCAGATCCCGGAATTCGGACTCGGCTTCGTCAAACCTGAAGTTGTATAGATAATTCAGACCCTGTGTGCACTCCAGCTGGATTTGCTTGTCCGCCAGTAGTATGATCGTCGTATCTTTTTCTGCTGAAGTTTGTGCCGATACAGTCTTGCCGGCGACACATGTAATAAAAAGTAAAAAAAAAGCCCCCCGAGAGATGCCCGGCTGAAAAAAATTATGAACGCCCGACCTGTTATATTTGCCTGAAAACTTCATAAAACCCTTAACGCACAATCAGATTGGTTAATTCTCCCCCGGTAAACGACAGCGAAACTAAGTCATTATTCGGTGCCGACAAAAGACTGCTATTTATTCTGCTTGTCCTGAGCACGCTGGTTCTGCTCTTCGTAAAAATCGCTTTTATTGAAAACGAAACTGCCGCTTTTGAGTTTCTCCAGGATCGCCCGGAAGGCGCCGTTCTGCGCATTATCAACGGGCTAAAATATCTCTCTGTTCCGTTCGTCTATCTCTGGAAGTTTACCGTGATCGCATTTGTGATTTGGGTAGGGTGTTTCATGTTCGGGTACAGGGTGACGTACAGCCAGTGCTGGGGTGTTGTCATCGGAGCGGAGTTTATCTTTCTTGTCCCTGAAGTACTGAAGATCATCTGGTTCATGGCTGTCGAGACCGATCCTGACTATCACCAGATCAGATCGTTTTATCCCCTTTCTCTGATGCATTTCTTCGACTACTACAGTATCGACAAGCGCTGGGCATATCCATTGCGGGCGCTGAACCTGTTCGAAGTGGTTTACTGGTTTCTGCTGGTTTCGGGTATCCATCATTACGCGCGAAAGGAGAAAAAGGTAGTCTGGTTCATTGTCGCCTGTTCCTACATCCTGATTTTCTTTCTCTGGCTCGGTTTCTACGTGATTGTTTACAAATAGGAGTCAAGGCAGCGGAATTTGGTGCAAATCCTCAAACTTTACCCTTTCAGTTGCGTCCTGCCGCCTTTGCGGGAGAAAAAGCCATAAATCTGGAGAATCCTATTTATTTTCGCGGCTCACGTTTTAGCGAAAGACTTCGTCACATGAACCACAATTTTCAAAGGATCAATAACCTGACAGGCTGGGTGGTATTCGCCATCGCGCTCATCGTCTATTGGAGTACAATGGAACCTACCGCCAGTTATTGGGATTGCGGTGAATTCATAGCTGTTTCCTACAAGCTCGAAGTTCCGCATCCACCGGGCGCCCCCCTGTTTCTCCTGCTCGGGCGAATGTTTTCGTTTCTCGCCTTTGGAGATGAAACAAACGTGGCGTATTGGATCAACTTCAGCAGTGTCCTCGCGGGTGCATTTACCTCGCTCTTTCTGTTCTGGTCAACGGTTCTCTTTGGCCGAAAATTAATGAAGATCCGCACGCCTGAGGAGCTGACCGTTGACCGCACCTGGGTACTGATGGGCGCCGGCCTTGTCGGCGCGCTTGCATTCACATTTTGCGACTCAGCGTGGTTCTCGAACGTGGAAGCAGAAGTTTACGCGATGTCATCATTCTTCACCGCGTTTGTCGTCTGGGCCATGCTGAAATGGGATTTGATTGAGGACGAGTCAAAAGCAAATCGCTGGCTTATCCTGATCTTTTACATGATGGGGCTCTCCATCGGTGTTCACCTTTTGAACCTGGTGACGATCCCGGCGTTGGCTCTGATCTACTACTTCAAGAAGTATACACCCGGGCGCTGGGGCGTTGTTCTTACCATGCTCATCAGCCTGGTCATAATCTTCTTCATCAACAATCTCATCATACCGGGTTTACCCTCCATCGCAGGAGGATTCGAATTGTTCTTTGTGAACAACATCGGGCTTCCTTTCGGATCGGGTGTTATCGTGTTCGTGCTCATGTTGGTGGCCGCCCTCATCTACGGCATCAGACATTCGCAAAAAAACAACAGACCGATACTCAACACGTTCCTGTTGGCAACCACGTTCATCCTCATCGGATATTCATCGTATGCGATGATCGTAATCCGGGCCAACTTCAATCCGCCGATCAACGAAAACGATCCATCGGATGTGATGAGCTTCGTCCGCTATCTCAAACGCGAGCAATATGGAAGCCGGCCGCTGGTTTACGGCCAGTACTTCACAGCACAACTTGAGGGATACGACGAGGGCGAACCGATCTATGTTAAGGGGAAAGACAAATACGAGGTCAGCGACCGGAAGGTCTCTTATCGCTACTCCGCGGCAGATCAAACCATATTTCCGCGGATATGGAGTACCGACCCTCAACACCAGCAAGTATACCGTGATTTGCTGGGTCTGCGCGAAGGCGAAAAACCCAAGTTCTTTTCAGACAACCTTTACTATATGTTCTCCCACCAGATCGGGTGGATGTACGTGCGGTATTTCTTCTTCAACTTCGCCGGCAGAGAGAGCGACAATCAAAACGCCGATTGGCTGAGCCCCGGCAAGTGGTTTGAAAAACTCCCTCCGTCCCTGGCTGAGAACAAGGGACGAAACAATTTTTATATGATTCCTTTTGTCCTCGGACTTGTGGGAATGTTCTATCAATCTGTACACAATACGAAGAACTTCGCGGTCGTGGCGCTTCTGTTTATTCTCACCGGGGTGGCGCTGGTCATCTACCTGAATTCTCCGCCTACCGAACCGCGTGAACGCGACTACATTTACACGGGTTCCTATTATGCGTTCTCATTCTGGATCGGGTTTGCGGTTATCGCCATTGCGGCAGCATTGGAAAAAGCGACCCGAAGTTTGAAGACGGCGGGGCTTATAGCCACGCTGATATGTCTCTCCGCGCCCGTGCTCATGGCCAAGGATGGTTGGGACGATCACAACCGCTCGAAACGGTACTTCTCCGTTGACTCGGCTATCAATTATCTGCAATCATGTGCGCCGCATGGAATTCTGTTTACAGGCGGCGACAACGACACGTTCCCCTTGTGGTACTCGCAGGAAGTAGAGGGTGTGCGCACGGATGTACGGGTAGTCGTCCTGAGTTACTACAATACGGACTGGTACATCAAGCAGACGATGCGCCAAACGTATGAATCGGAGGCCTTCCCTTACACCCTGACGGCACAGAACTACCGGCAGGGCGGGCCGAACGATTATCTGCCTTTCCATGATCTGAAGATGGCCAGCATCGATCTCAAACAATACCTGGAACTTTTGAAGCGCGATCACAAGGGCCTGCGGCTTTTCGCTTCTGCCAACGCAGTTCCCTCGCGTGAGCTTTCCTTGAAAGTGGACGTCGAAAAAGTCCGCGCACTGGGCATTGTTCCCAAGGAGCTTGACGAATTTATTGTCCCGGAGATGCGCTTGCGACTCCGAGGCAATGGTCTTGAAAAGAAAGACCTGGCGATGTTGGATGTCCTGGCGACGGCCGACTGGGAACGTCCGCTCTACGTCAACAACACTTCACTTGCTCAGTTTAATATCGACCTGACGCCCTACATCGTGCAGGAAGGAAACGCATATCGCATCCTCCCCGTCCAGAACCCGAACCCGCAGACTGAATTCGTCAACACGGAAATCAGCTATCGCAATGTCACGGAGAGGTTTCAGTTCCGCGGCCTGGATGATTCGACCATTTATTACTCTCCTGACTATCGGAGTTTCGTGCAAAATCATCGCAGCAGTATCAACTCCGTTGCGACGGCCCTGATCGAGCGGGGTGACAGCGCCCGCGCGCGGGAGATCTTGATGTTCAGCATGGAAAAGATGCCAGACAAGGGCGTCCCTTACGACTATACCAACACGCAAACCGTCGAGTTGTTACTCGCCGTGGGCGAGACAGACCGCGCTCTCGAGATGGCCAACATACTCAGCCAGCGCTCGGACGAGCTGGCATCATACTACCTGTCGAAGAGAGAATTCGGCCGCGATCTGCAGATACCGATCGTGATACTAGGCGAACTCCAACGTGTGCTTTTTGAAAATGGCGAAACGGAAATGGCTGAAAAAATAGAAGCGATGTATGAGAAACACTACGCCGCCTTCCGCAGCAGAGGAGAGTTTAACCGATCTGACTTTTAATTCAAGGGACAGAATATAAGATTAGCGGTTGGCATCTGCCGGCACAGGCCGATGCCAACCGCTAACCCTCCACAGGGCCGTGTGATTTACAAATGTATTACTTCGCCGTATGCGGCGGCAGCAGCTTCCATGATCGCCTCGCTCATGGTCGGGTGCGGGTGAACGGTCTTGATGATCTCGTGACCCGTCGTCTCAAGATTTCTCGCGGCCACCACCTCAGCGATCATTTCGGTGACATTGGCGCCGATGAAGTGAGCTCCGAGCCATTCACCATACTTGGCGTCGAAGATGACTTTCACAAATCCGTCCGTAGCGCCCGCCGCTTTTGCTTTGCCGGAAGCGCTGAATGGAAACTTACCGACCTTAATCTCATAACCCGCCTTGCGCGCGGCCTCTTCCGTATATCCGACAGACGCGATCTCGGGCGAGCAGTAAGTACATCCCGGAAGATTGTTATAGTTCAACGGGTTCGGATTCTTGCCTGCGATCTTTTCAACGCATATAATCCCTTCCGCAGAGGCTACGTGTGCCAGCGCCGGGCCTTTCACGATGTCACCGATGGCATAGACTCCTTCCACATTCGTCTTGTAGAAATCATCGACTATAACTTTTCCTTTTTCAGTCTTCACTCCAACCTCTTCCAGGCCGATACCTTCGAGGTTCGTGGCAATTCCGACTGCGGAGAGAACGATATCAGCCTCGATCTTGATTTCACCTGTCGGTGTTTTAACCGTCGCAACACATCCCTTTCCGGAGGTATCGACTTTGGTCACCTCCGAGTTCGTATGGATGGTCATCCCCATTTTCTTGAACGACTTGTCTAACGCTTTAGAAACCTCTTCATCTTCGACCGGCACGATTCTCGGGAGGAATTCAACAATGGTCACCTCCGTGCCAATCGCGCTGTAGAAGTAGGCGAATTCAACACCGATAGCACCCGAACCCACCACCAATAATTTCTTCGGCGGAGTGTCAAGGATCATGGCTTCACGGTATCCGATGATTTTCTTTCCATCTATCTTCAGACTTGGCAATTCCCGTGACCTGCCTCCGGTGGCGACGATGATGCTCTTCGCTTCGTAATCCGTCTTCTTTCCACCCTTGTCGGCCACTTCAACTTTGCCGCCTTTCTTTAGCTTCGCGGTGCCCTCGATCAATTCAATCTTGTTCTTCTTGAAGAGGAACTGCACGCCCTTGCTGTTGCTGGCTGCGACGTCGCGGCTCCTTGTCACCATCGCCTTGAGATCCGCCTTGAAGTCTTTGACCTCGATACCATAATCTTTTGCATGGTTGATATATTCGAACACGTTCGCGCTCTTCAGCAACGCCTTCGTCGGAATACATCCCCAGTTGAGACAAATGCCGCCGATTTCCGCTTTCTCGACTACCGCAACTTTCATCCCAAGCTGAGAAGCGCGAATAGCAGCTACATATCCTCCGGGACCGCTCCCGATTACGATCAGATCATATTTAGACATAGTGTTCTATTTAAATTTCGCTGCCAAAGATAAACCCCTTCTCGGTTTATTAAAAACTGGTTTTGAACCCGCGACAAGCATCGGCACATCCCCGCAGACTGTCCTTTAACGCATTCCACGCCGCTGGCGTTCCGTCTTTACCCATCAGAAGAGCCAAAAGCCACGGCCAGCCATTGCTACACGAAATGATTCCTTATTTTTGGCGACGGAATCCGGCGCCAATCGGCTGGCCCTAACAAAATTACGATCTATGAACCTACTCAAGGGAAAAAACGCACTCATCACCGGTGCCTCCAAGGGCATCGGCAAGGCCATTGCAATCAAGTTTGCCGAAGAAGGCGCAAACGTGGCCTTCACTTATCTCTCCAGCGTAGAGCAGGGTAAGGCGCTCGAGGCGGAACTCGCTGCAAAAGGAATCAAATCACGGGGATACCGGTCGGATGCATCCGATTTTTCACAGGCCGACAAGCTCATCAACGATGTCATTGCCGACTTCGGATCCATCGACGTGCTGGTTAACAACGCGGGGATCACGATGGATAACCTCCTTCTGCGAATGAATGAAGAAGCCTGGGATCGCGTGTTGAACGTCAATCTCAAGTCGTGTTTCAATACAGTCAAGGCGGTAACAAAGCCCATGATGAAACAAAAGAGCGGATCG
Source organism: Flammeovirgaceae bacterium (assembly GCA_044507775.1). Classification (GTDB taxonomy): domain Bacteria; phylum Bacteroidota; class Bacteroidia; order Cytophagales; family Cyclobacteriaceae; genus Chryseosolibacter. Next base: position 86,029 of record JBIQIY010000009.1, read on the forward strand.
ATCATCAACATGACGTCCGTGGTAGGGATTAAGGGGAACGCAGGCCAGGCAAATTACGCGGCCTCGAAAGCGGGGATCATAGGCTTCACAAAATCCGTGGCTCTTGAGATCGGGTCGCGCGGCATCCGGTGCAACGCAATCGCCCCCGGTTTTATTGAGACCGAGATGACCGACAAGCTGGATGAAAAAACCATTCAGCTCTGGCGTGACGCCATTCCCCTGAAGCGCGGCGGCAGACCTGAAGACGTCGCGGAAGCGTGCGTGTTTCTCGCCTGTGATATGTCTTCCTATATCACGGGTCAGGTGTTGCAAGTCGACGGCGGTATGCTGACTTAAGAGATAGTCGTTTATTCTATGAATACGGAGATCAGCAATATTCTTTCATTACTCAGGCGATCTTTCGAGGGAAGTGCCTGGCATGGCCCTTCCGTTAAAGAGGCTCTCGCCGGCGTGACGCAGGCAACCGCGTTTCACCGCCTCTCACGTACCCACAGCATTATTGAGTTAGTGGCGCATATGAGCGCCTGGAAAATATCGGTTGCCAGGAGATTGAGCGGAGACCATCAATATAAAGTGACCGAAGAAATGAATTTCCCGAAACCTGAGGACTGGCGCGCAACGGTTGAGCAACTGGACAAAAGCCAGGAGGAACTCGTGGCAGCTATTGCAGCCTTTGACTCTGGTAAATTGGGTCAGCAGGTGCCCTGGACGGATGAGTCTTTCACTTATTATGAGATTATCCACGGCATCATTCACCACGATCTCTATCACGCCGGACAAATTGTGCTCATCAAAAAGTCCGCAACAGAACAATCGTTTTAACGGCAGACAAAAGCAGAATTCTGCTTCGATCCCTAACAGACGTCAGTGCGTGCCCGCCAAAAAATTATTGGCCCGAAGTTTGGAAACCAGGCATTCTCATTCTACGTTTGCAGTACCAAGTCGAATAAGCACACCGCTTTAACGATTTATAAAGAAGCGCGGAGAGACAGGCTCTGTGAAGCGCTAGCAACCCTCCTACCGTCAGCGGGAAGAAAAGGTGCTAAATCCTGACTCTGATCCGGAAAGTCCGGGTCGGGATATATAAACCGACCAATAATGAAAAACATTGTCGACGTCTTCCAATCTGTCCTGAGCCGCGATGGCTTTGCGGCTGTCTTATCTGTTTTTGAACAATCCATTCGGCAACTTCTGAACCTGGACAACACTCGCATCGAATGCTGCATGTGTTGCTGTTGTCCCGACGGTTGCTGTTAATTCTCAGCGCAGCGCTCACAGCAACAAGTAGTCTATGACACGCCAGGTGGCAGGCGGCGTTACGGCTATATCTCCCAGGCCTTTCACTTTAAACAAACATTGAACTAAATAACCAATTAATCATGTCTAACTTACGTTTTGAAACCCTGCAATTGCACGCCGGCCAGGAAGTTGATCCGGCATCGCGTTCGCGCGTAGTACCCATCTATCAAACCACCTCATTCACATTCAAAGACTCCGAGCACGGGGCAAATCTTTTCGCCCTGAAGGAGTTTGGAAACATCTATACACGGATCATGAACCCGACCACAGATGTTTTTGAAAAACGGGTCGCCGCCCTCGAAGGCGGAGTTGCCGGGCTTGCTGTAGCATCAGGACAAGCATCGCAGTTTGTCGCCCTGAACAACATCCTTCAGGCCGGAGAAAATTTTGTATCGGCGCCGTTCCTCTACGGTGGATCTTACAACCAGTTCAAAGTGGCATTCAAGCGTATTGGAATAGATGCGCGATTCGCCAAGGACGATAAGGCGGAGTCCTTCGAGAAGTTGATCGACGACAAGACCAAAGCATTGTATGTCGAAACCATTGGTAACCCCGGCTTCAACGTTCCCGATTTTCAGGCGATCAGCGCGCTGGCGAAAAAACACGATCTTCCGCTCGTCGTAGACAATACTTTTGGCGCTGCCGGTTATCTGTTCCGTCCCATTGAACACGGCGCCAACATAGTAGTTGCAGCAGCGACAAAATGGATCGGCGGTCATGGAAATTCCATCGGCGGAATTATCGTAGACGGAGGAAACTACAACTGGGGAAATGGAAAGTTCCCTCAATTCTCGGAACCCTCAGAGGGATATCACGGACTGAAGTTCGCTGAGGTCTTCGGGGAAAACAATCCGCTTGGTTTGCCTAACATCGCATACATCATCCGGGCCAGAGTCGAAGGCCTCCGGGATTTCGGGCCGGCGCTAAGTCCGTTCAATTCATTCCTGTTCCTGCAGGGACTCGAGACGCTTTCCCTGCGCGTACAGCGAACTGTGGATAACGCGTTGGCATTGGCACAGTGGCTTGAAAAGCATCCCGTCGTGGAGGGCGTAAACTACCCCGGACTTGAAAGCAGTCCTTATCACAAGCTCGCCAAGAAATATCTGCGCAACGGCTTCGGCGGAGTATTGACATTCACGCTGAAAGGAACCAAGGAACACACAACGCAGGTGGTCGATAAACTGGAACTGGTAAGCCATCTCGCCAACATGGGAGATGCCAAGACCCTGATTATACAGCCATCGGCCACAACGCACCAGCAACTTACCGATGCCGAACAGATATCGGCAGGTGTACTACCGAACCAGTTGCGCGTGTCTCTTGGAATTGAACACATCGAAGATATCAAAGCAGACTTCCAGCAAGCATTTGACAAAGTGTTTCAGGGAGAGCTTGTAGTTTAGTTAGCACGCGGTTATCCGCAAGGATCGAACATATGCTGAAAACGGATCACACGTTTCACTCTAATAATGTCTTTGAACTGGAATCGGGGGAGAAACTCTCCTCCATCCAGCTCAAATTCACTACCGTTGGGAATCTGAACGAAGAACGGACCAACGCCGTTTGGGTTTGTCATGCCCTGACGGGAAGTTCCGACTTTACCGACTGGTGGGGTGGTTTGTTTTCTCCCGATGGGCCATTCGATCCGTCGAAATATTTTATCATCTGCGCAAACCTTTTGGGTGGTTGCTATGGATCAACCGGTCCGCTCAGCAACAATCCTGAAACGAATCGCACCTATTTCCACGATTTCCCCGCGATCACAAACCGCGATGTTGTGCGCGCATTTGATTTGCTCAGGCTTGAGTTGAAAATTCAAAAAGTTCACACGATCATTGGCGGTTCGCTGGGAGGACAACAGGTTCTTGAATGGGCAATTCTTCAACCCCAGATCTTTGAACACGTCATTCCGATCGCCTGCAACGCTTTCCATTCGCCCTGGGGAATTGCGTTCAACGAGGCACAGCGACTCGCCATTGAAGCGGATCCCACCTGGAAGGAGAATGACCCCAGGGCAGGTATGGAAGGACTGAAGGCCGCGCGCGCCATCGGCATGATGTCGTATCGACACTATGATACATTCGCCGCAACACAGTCGGAAAAAACGTCTGACAACACGGACAATTTCAGGGCGGCGACCTATCAGCGATACCAGGGAGAGAAGCTTGCAAACCGGTTCAATGCCTTTACGTATTGGCTATTGTCCAAGATGATGGATAGCCACCACGTTGGCAGGGGCCGTCCGGGTGTTGAGGCGGCACTCCGGCAAATACAAGGTAAAACACTTGTCATCGGAATTGAAAGTGACATCCTGTTTCCCTTGTCCGAGCAGAAATACCTGGCGGAAAACATTCCGAATGCGGCGCTTGAAGTCGTCTCGTCGATTTATGGACACGACGGATTTCTCGTTGAATTCGAACAAATGAAAAAGATCATTGCACTCTATTTAAATAAAACTTTTAGTAAAGTTCTGGCATGAAGAAGAATTTAAAACTTGGTCTGTTCGGTTTTGGCTGTGTGGGCCAGGGGTTGTATCACGTGTTGCATGAAACTCACGGCGTGAAGGCCGAGATAAAAAAGATCTGCATCAAAGACCGCAGTAAGACAAGACCCATCCCCGCGAGCTTTTTCACTTTTGAGAAAGAAGAAATTCTCAACGACCCGGATATCGATGTTGTCGTTGAACTTATAGACGATGCAAATGCGGCCTTTGAAATTGTGAAAACGGCCCTCGCCCACGGCAAGGCCGTGGTAACAGCGAATAAGAAAATGTTGGCCGAACACCTGGAAGAAATCTATAATCTTCAGCGCAAGTATGGGAAACCGGTCCTTTACGAGGGTTCGGTGTGCGGCAGCATTCCGATTCTTCGCAACCTCGAGGAGTATTACGACAACGACTTGATTCAGCGCATTGAAGGCATTTTCAACGGGTCGACCAATTACATCCTTACGAAAGTATTTGAGGAAAAGAAAAACTATGAGTCCGCTCTCCGCCAGGCGCAGCAACTGGGTTTCGCCGAGAGCGATCCTATGCTCGATGTAAAAGGTTACGACGCGAAATACAAGCTCGTGATCGCTATCGCACACACATTCGGCGTGTTTGTAAAGCCCGAAGACGTCATCAATATCGGCATTGACAAAATCTCGGATCTAGACCTTAAGTACGCGCGCGAAAACGGGTTGGGAATCAAGTTGATCGCCCGCGCCTTTAAGGATGGCAACAAGATCTTCGGATTCGTCGCCCCACAATTCATCCAGGCGACCAATCCTTTCGCGGCTGTCCGGAATGAATACAACGCCGTGCAGGTGGAAGGTGCTTTTGCAGAAAAGCAGATCTTTATCGGAAAGGGAGCAGGAAGCTATCCCACGGGCTCCGCGGTTTTGTCGGACATCTCAGCCCTTACATACGACTATGCCTACGAATACAAGAAACTTCAGCAGGAGCATGGGCTTGAATTCTCGAATGACCTGGTGACGGAAGCATACGTGAGCTTTGACGACAGCATCTCGATTGGTATCGATGAATTCGAAGAATTGCAATCCGGGTACGCCGCTAACGGCAAACAATACATGGTCGGAAAAGTATCGCTGGAAAAATTAAAGCACTGGTCGAAAATAGAGGGTATCGGCATCATCCTTTCAGCGGGCGCCGGAGTTAATTCGCAATCTGAAACCAGCAAGAACGTTTCTCGATCGGTGGCCTGAGAAGCGGCAATTCCGGGAAAGGGCTTATTTTTTGACATAAATCGAAATATTTCGTAGTATCGAAGACTAAACCCATGACTCCTTGAAAAAGGGCCTTTCCACAATCCTGCTTATCATCTTCCTCTTCAATGTGGGTGGGTACTACATTGTCTTTTGGGGCCTGCGTTATCAGGCAAACCAGCAACTGACACTTCGACTGGATGCAAACCTTTATGATCCCGAAGAAACGATCCTGCTAAAAATACCAGTTACTCTTCCCTATCCCCTGGAATCCAACGGATTTCAACGCGTAGATGGAGGTTTTGAGCACAACGGGGAATTTTTCAAGCTGATAAAAAACAAGTTGGAGAATGACACCCTTTACGTGGTTTGCATTCGCGACCGCGAAACCCGTCAGCTTGTAAAAACCATGCAGGATTACGTGTCGCTGACGCAGGGGCTTGCCGATAAAAGTCCCTCTCAAAAGGCACTTCACTTCCTCAGCAAGCTGGCAAAAGACTTCTGTTCCAATGGGGCCATGGATATGGTGCATCAAGCCGGATTTAGCATGCTCATCACTTACGAGCATAGACCTGAACACATCCTGGGACCATCGCTTCCTGTGCACGCCCCTCCTCCCCGAGCTTGAAAGGATATGATCATTCTGCCAGCGCCTTCACACCATCGCGTCGTGATGCTGCCTGGCATATTTTAATCGTTTCTTTCAAGTATTAATCTATCAATTATGAAATTGAACTTTTACTCTATAATGGGTTGCCTGGCTATCTGTCTGATGGCGGCTCACGGCGTACAGGCACAAGGTTGTGTCGCTGTTAAGAACATGTCTTCTCCGGGATTAAACTTCGGCGACGCTGCCAATGACGGCGGCTGGCAGTTTACAATGAACTATCGCTACTTCCGATCTTATAAACACTTCAGAGGGTCACACGAAGAGGCAGAGCGGGTTGAAAACGGAACCGAGGTAATCAACAACGACAACTCGATAAACCTCGGCATCAACCGTGCTTTCAACAGCCGGTGGAGCGCCTTCGTGGCAATTCCGGTGATGTATATCGACCGGTCATCGCTGTACGAGCACAACGGGAATAGCGGCGGAAGGTTCCACACACAATCAAAGGGCCTGGGTGATATCCGTGCAACAGCGTACTACAACACAATGCCGGAAAATCACCATGGTCACCTTATCGCCGGGCTAGGCGTAAAACTGCCAACGGGTAAGTACAACTACAAAGATTACTTTCACAAGGGTGAAGGCCTCCAACTCCTTCCCGTCGACCAATCTATTCAGCCTGGCGACGGTGGATTCGGGATCATCACTGAAGTCGATGCCTCCCGCCATCTGACCGGCAAACTCTCGGGTTACGTCAACGCCATGTATATGTTCAATCCGCGGAACACCAATGGCACTCTCAGAAGGGCAACCCCCTATACAAAGTTTACCGGAGAGATAATATCGCTGTCAAACGAACTCTCGGTGGCTGATCAGTATTTCTGGAGACTGGGTGCGCTGTTCTCTTTTGATGCAGTGCAGGCAGGCATCGGCGCGAGAATGGAAGGCATACCCTCGGAAGACCTCCTCGGCAAGTCCGATGGATTCCGCCGTCCGGGATACATTCTTTCTGCGGAGCCTTCGGTATATTACTCAACAGGACCGCACACTTTCGGCGCGAACTTCCCCATTGCCCTCGCCCGTAACAGGACTCGCAACACAACCGACAAAATCCAGGGTATAAATCCGAATACAGGTGAACCCGCTCACGGCGACGCAGCCTTTGCCGACTGGTTATTGTCAATCAGCTATTCCTACAGACTGGCAAAATAGCATCGAACAACTGCAACAAAAAACCCGGGACAACACCCGGGTTTTTTTTATGCATGTAATTATCAGGCGGCAACTTCCGGTATTGTCAACTGCACGGTTGTGCCTTTCCCTTCTTCCGAGTCAATATTGATAGACCCGTTGAGTTTGTCGACGGTCTCTTTTACAATGTACAATCCCAGGCCGGAGCCTGCACCGTCATCTGTGGCGCGATAAAACATGCGACACACATTGGTGAGATGCTCTTTTGCAATTCCCTTCCCGTTGTCCTCGATCCGAACCTGCGCGCAGCGATCTGTCACATCGACGTTGACGCGAATCACCGGGTCCCTTCCATTCCGATATCGGATCGCATTTGAAATGATGTTATTCAGGATCACCTTCAACCGCCAGCGGTCACAGTAAAAAGGCCTTTCCTGCTGTACACAGATTATCTTTTCCACGGCTTTTCCATTGGGCGTGGCAAGGCTCAGCGCGTTGAACGTCTCGTCAATGATGGGCTGAAACAATATCTCCTCACGCTTCACATCCAGCCTTGCATTACGCGATTGGTCCAGTATCTCTCTGATAAAATGATCCTGACGAAGCGCGCTCTTGTTGATCAAGTCGAGGTAGGTATCCTTCATCGCCATATCCGCGTCTTGCCTGGCGAGATTGATCAGTCCGAGCACGGAGGCGATAGGTGCCCTGAGATCGTGCGAAACGCTGTAGACAAAGCTGTCCAGCTCCGCGTTCCTCTTGCTGAGTTCGAGATTCGTCTTTTGCAATTTGACTTCCGCTTTCTTTCTCGTATGAATTTCTTCGTGCAGAGCCCGTGTACGCTCAAGTACCTTCGTCTCCAGGTTTTCGTTGAATTCCAACAGCGTTTTCTGGGCAACGGTTCTTTCCTTCACCGTCGCAGAAAGGACGAGTGTGGAGATACTCATGACTGCAATAAAAATCTGGAGCAGCAATACCGAATTATAGGGATCGAGCAGAACAAACGGGCCCTGTCCATTCACTGTGAAGTAGACAGCCAGCAATGAAACAACCATGACCCCCGCCGTAGCAACGGTCAATTGAAATCGGAATGCAAGCCACAGAAAAAAAGGCAATATCAGAAAGGGAAGGGAACGCTCTATCGTGGCGCTGACATAGTCGACTTGTAACAGGAAGACAATCGCAAAGGTGCCGATTATGAAAAGGCTAACCTCCAGGGCCTGCTCCGGGGAGAACCTGAAAGAGTTTCTACGTGCGAGCGAAAGTATCAAAGGCGCGAAAAGCAGTACGCCTACAATGTTGCCGATCAACCACGACAGGCTTACCGTCAACAATTGATCGACTAATACAGCTTTGCTTGAATACAAAATGAAATTTGCCAGTATCGCGCCGGCCACACCCATCAGGACAGCGACGAATAAAAATTGAAAGGCACCCCTGGAGGTCTTGAACGGATAGTCATCCCGGATCCAGTACTTCACCAGCCAGCATCCAACGAGAGCTTCAACGGTGTGGGCAATTGCAGTAAAGGTCAAAATAGCGATCACTGAATCCACGGGAAGCGCATTGTTGTTCCAGCCGGACATAAGTCCTGCGATTAACGACCCAATGGTGATCCCTGGCCAGGCCTGTCTGCCCATTATCATCAGGAGGGCGAACCCGACCCCTGCCGGGGGCCAGATTGGCAGCGCCGATTTATCGAAAGTAAGGAAATACCCAAGGCAGGCGGAGGCGTAAAATGCAAGGGCTACGACGATGATCCGCGTATCGCGATTATACTTAAGTTTAGATTTAAGTTTCATGTGTAATAAACTCGTCATCAGGCAAATATTCATAAATAAACCGGCAGTTATCTACGGTAATGCTTCGAGTCCGAGCATCCGGCGGCAGGTTGTCGAATTGCCGGTTAAACCGTTCCCGGGCTTCTCCATTCGTCCGGCTGTACAGGACTTTTCATGATTTTGCCACCGTAAGCCGTATATTGAGCCAATAATTCTGCACATGGATCTAACCATCCTTTTTTCACCGGTGGACGAGTCAGTCTACTCCGACATCACTTCCACGACGAGCTTCTACAAGAGCATCAGGTTGTTCAGCGACAAGATGCCCGACTACAAGGACGCTCACATGGCGATCATTGGTATTCGGGAGGAGCGCGGCAACCTTGAAAACGTCGGCGCAGCGCAGGGCGCCGACGAGGTGAGGAAAAAATTATACAATCTCAAACGCGGAAATGGTTCTTACCGGATTGTTGATCTCGGCAATCTGAATATCGGTCATGATCTGAATGAAACTTATGTCCGGATCAGCGAGGTGTGCCGCATTTTGCTTGAAAACAACGTGTTGCCGATTCTAATCGGTGGAACTCACGACCTGGATTACGGTCAGTATTGCGCCTACGAAACCCTGGAAAAGCTGGTGAGCTTCCTGAATGTGGATGCCTTTCTCGACCTGGAAGACCAGGAGCGATCTCCTGAAAACCGGAAGCACATACACAAAATTCTCCTGCATGAGCCGAACTATCTGTTCAGCTACACGCACCTGGCCTACCAGAGCTACCTTATTGATCCACTCTCGGTCTCCGTTCTCGAGAAACTTTATTTCGAGGCATTCCGGATCGGACAACTGCGCACCAGTATCCAGGAAATTGAACCTGCGATCCGGAATGCCGATCTGCTGTCATTCGACGTGACCGCCATACGTTCCACTGACGCTCCGGGAAATGCCAACGCCCAACCCTTCGGACTCACCGGCGAAGAAGCGTGTCAGATCTGCTGGTATGCGGGGCAAAACGAAAAGCTGAGTTCCATCGGTTTCTATGAATACAACCCGCGATGGGACGACGAGCACGACAAGACCGCATCTGTTATCGCAACCATGATCTGGTATTTTGTGGAGGGTTACTATTACCGGAAAAACGAGCAGAACTTCCGAAGCAACGACTTCCTGAAATACACGGTATCGATGCCCGTAGAACCGGAAACACTTTCGTTTTACAAGAGCAAGTTCAGCGAAAAATGGTGGATGGAAGTACCGAATGCCATCGGGAAAGAAAAATACGCGCGCAACAGCATCGTGCCATGCAGCTACTCCGATTATCAGACGGCTGTGAAGGGCGAGGTGCCTGAGCGATATATCAATACCCTCGCAAAGCTGATCTGATCAGACAACATTATTCAGTTGCTCCTTGATCTTTTCGAGTTCCTCCTTCATTACGACTACGTGCTTCTGAATTTCTGCATCGTTCGATTTGGAACCGATGGTATTGATTTCACGGCCGATTTCCTGGGCGATGAACCCCAGCTTCTTCCCGTTTGATTGCGGCGCGCGCAGCGCTTCCATAAAATAATCGAGGTGTGATTTCAGCCTGACCTTCTCCTCGTTGATATCCAGCTTCTCGACGTAAAAAATGATTTCCTGCTCAAGCCTGTTGGTATCGAAACCTTCTTCGCCAAAAAAGGCAGCGACGTTGTTTCGCAAGCGCTCGCGGATTCTCTCCACCCTTTTTGGATCAAGTTCTTTGACCTTTTCCAGGCTTGCCTCAATGACACCACAGCAGTCAGCAAGCATTTTACCAAGCACAGTGCCTTCATCCACCCGAAAGTTTTCGCACTGTTTCAACGCATCAAGTAGCAAGCCTCTTACTTTTCCCCACTGTTCATCGCCGATCTCCTCGCGGAGGTTTCCCTGAATAACATCGGGCGAATTAAGCGCCAGCTCAAAAATGCTTTCGTACGGTGCATAAACCCTGTCCGCAAGTTTTTTCAACTCCCCATAGTAAGCAACGAATAATTGTTCATTGTACGATTGCTTGATGGTGCCGTCCGATATTTTTTCATATTCGATCGATACAGACACCTTGCCGCGTTCCAGTTTTTCGCTGATGATATTGCGGACCTCAAGTTCCTTGTCGGAAAATGCCTTTGGCAATCGAAGGTTAAGGTCCAGGAACTTGGAGTTCAGACTCTTTACTTCAATGTGGATTTTTGATTCGCCGTCGTCAGCAGTTGTCTGCCCGAAGCCTGTCATCGATTTGATCATGGCAAAAGTATTCTGTCTCCCGCTACGGGGTGGGATGCAAGATCGTCAAAATGTACGGAAGATCAGAAATCAAAGCCCAACGTCAGGTAAGCGCGCGGCTCGCCAACTTTGTAGTTTTGCACCGGCCAGGCAAAGTCAAACTTCACATAGTAGCTGAATACCACCGTCCGGACGCCCAGACCATAGCTGTAGAGCCACGGGTTGATGTAATTCTTGATTTGCGCCCGGAAGGGGCCATCTTCAACCACTTTGTAGCTAACACTCGTCTCGGACGTAAACGGGGGTTTACCCGACCAGCTCGTACCGATGTCGTAAAACGCAGTGAACTGTAGATTTCTGAAGAAGTTCGATGCGATCGGACCATTCGTCAACGCCCGGATCAACGGCACACGAAATTCGGCATTCATCAACATCACACTGTTTCCAAACAAGGTTGCATAGTCGAAGCCCCGCAGGTTCGTGGCGTATTCCACAAACAGGATATCCTGTGTTTCGCGTCGCAGACCCAGCGGATTTGCCTGTCCTTCCCCGTCATTTCCATCAAATTCAGTCTTGTTGAACAACCAGTTGTTCATACCACCCAGCATAAATTTTTTGGGTGATGGACCGAAGAAGGTGCCCGCAAATCCCCGGACCGCGAATACGATTTCGCGATAAACCTTCTGATAATGGCGGAGATCGATAGATGCGCGGCTGAAGCTGAGTTGCTGATCGCTCAGTCCCTGGTAGTGCGTAAAGCTGATCTTTCCCCGGGTACCTTCCATCAGGTTCATCCCGGTGCTTACAGAGTTGTCATATACGATCTCGGACTTGGCACCTGCGTAAACACGATTGGTGGTAATAGCAGAAGGCGGATTCAGAGGGAACGGCTGTTCACCAAGATCCACCGAAGTGGCAATTGCACCGAAAGGTTTCAACGATACGCGCAGGCGATCAGTAAAGGGAAGCGACGCTCCCACCTCCAGTCTGTGGAGTGTGTATTTATAGACATTGCTGTTGGTATAAGGATCCCAGCGGATTGCCTTCCGGTCAAAGCGGGCAGTGAAGTCCATGAAATAAGGGAGGTACTCGAATTCGGCAAAGACATCGCCCTGTCTGAGGTCAAGTGTCGACATGATTCCACCGTGGAAGCGATAGTTCTCCAGCATATCATTCATCTGCGTTTCGAGCAGCACGCCCATACCGCGCATGGGGTCAATGATGAGTGAAGCGACAAGATTATCAGCACTGAACTTCGATTCATACGGGAACGGTCCGGTGATGCGGCTCTTTTCGCGGGCCTTCATATATCGGCTAAGGAACGATTCACTGGGCTGATTATCCTTTACAGCTTCGTCTTCAAATCTGTAGTTATCCGTGCGGACTTCCGGCTCCTTTGGCGCAGGAACATCAAATTGATAATTGTCGGTATTGACAAGCCCTTCTTCTGAAACTGCAGCAGAGTCCACGGGAGTTTCCGTCCCGGGCTGGACTGTGATCGTAAGGGTGTCTTGCAGCACAGGAAGGTCGGTGATTGAATCAGTCTTCGTCTGGGTTTCCTTCAATCGCGCGTTGAGCAGATCCTTGATGCTCATGTTCTTGTTCTCTTCCTGCTTGCGGCGCTCCCGGATGACACGAGCCTGCTGCAATTCTTTTCTGCGTGTGGCCGGTGTGAAAATCTGCCTGCTGAAGTTAAAGTTGCGGTTGACAAAAATATCCTGCTTCCGCGATTTCGTCGCCACGTACGCCAAGGTCCTGCTGCCAAAGTCAACGTCGTAGTCTTTCAGACTGGTTGCAAAGTTCGTTACCTGCGAATAGATGCCCGTGCTTCGGTTGTATTTGAAGAGATTGACAATTCCTCGTTGATCGCTCAGGTAGTAGAAGTTGTTCTGGTCAGACGCGAGTGGCTTGTGATCCTTGCTCAGCGTGTTAGTGATGCGCTGCAAGAAATTCTTAGTCGTGTCGAGATGGAAGACGAAGAGATTATACGTTCCGGATAGTTTGGTGAAATCCGGTGTGGCTTTCGCTCGCAGTGTGTCAGATGTTCTGTTCGAGCTGAAGACAATGCTATTCGTTCCGGGAACGAAACTCGGATCGAGATCATCATACAGGTCATTGGTCAGCCTGCGCACGCGGTCGCGGCGGGCGCTGAGCAGGAACAGGTCGTTGCGGCCCTCAAAGTCCGCGCTGATTACAGCGAGCCTTCCATTGTCGGAAAAATTAAGACTCCGGATGTTGCTGAAGCGGTCGAGCTCGCGGGGCAACTTCGAACGACTGCTAAGGTCATATAGCCAGAAAACATATTCTCCGTACTTCAATCCGATAACGCCAAGCGTTGTAGCATCCGCCCAGCTGATGAGGGGCAGGTTGTAGTCGATGCGCTGGTTCAACACCTTGCTGCCTGCCGAAATGATTGTATTCTCTCTTCCATTTTCGAGGTTCCGGACCTTGACTATATAACGTCCGCGATCATTTTCCGCGTAAGCAATATATCGTCCATCAGGACTTACTTTAACAGTGGTGTAGAGGGTGGTCTTGTTGTGATGGTCCGTGAAATTTATCGAGTCTGGCGGCATAACATAAGACTTCGATAACCGTGCGTCCATCTCGGCGTAGTACTGATGCCATTCATTCATGAGTTGTTTGAACGATACCCCGAGAGTAATGAGCACGCTTTTCTCCTCGTTCCGTGTTATTCGCGTATAGTTGAGAATGTTTCCGACACTGCTCTTGCCATACTTTTCCGCGATGAAGTTCCAGACCGACTGACCTGCGAGTGCGGCCTCCCTGCCGCCGAGACGAGTGATCTTCTTCGGCTTTCGCGTTTTCATAAGCTGACGGATGAAATCATCCATCTCCGCGCTCCATCCTTTCGAAACGTAAAGGGAAGCTCCGTCAACGAACCAATCGGGAAGGTTCATGAGAATAGAGCTCTGAAAAATATCTTTCAGGCTTCCGCCAAACATCATCTCATTAACCATCAGGTCCGAGATCTGAAATAGAAGTTCCTCCTTAAATTCCTGGGCGGTGCCTATGTTCGCTACTTCCACGTACGGTTTGATGAACTCGGTCTCTCCGTTTGAAGTGTATACCGTGCGATTGAGGCCCACATTGCTCTGGCGAAGGTCTGACAGCGAATTGTAAAGGAAGACTTTAGTCTTGAAGTACGGAGGATAGCCGATCAGGTCGGTGATGCGGTCAAACTCCGCCTCCAGAAATTCGAGTGCGTTTTGCGCTACCGCCTTGCGGGCGTCATAATAATACACATCGAAGTTTTCGCTGCTAAGGTATTGCCATTTGAACTGGCGGTATTGAATGCGGTTTTTTCCGAAGGTTTCGGGGGCGTATTGGGCATTGAGTTCGATTGATCCGAGAAAAATCAACGCCAGGGCAGGCAAAATAGCACTCTTCAAAGACATGTTCATTTTGGGGAATCCAATATAATCAATAAAAACGAGTAACGTCCGCCTCCCTGTTTATCATTCCCTTATTTTCCATCCAGCGGAATAATACCTCTGAAAAATAAGGTGCCAGACTGACCCCTTTCGTCCCTAATCCATTAAAAATTACAAGGGATTTATATTGGGGGTGCGAACCTAATATCGGTCTTCTGTCAGGGGTGGTTGGTCTGAAGCCCCACTGCTGGCCGGTAATGCTGTATCTGAAGCGAATCAGGTCCTCCAGCTTTTCGGACAATTCGGCCCGGGCCCCCTCGGAGCTGGCAGGACTGCTGTCATTCCAGTTGTAGGTTGCGCCCACGCGCCACTCGCCGGGACCGTTTCCCGGCGCCATATAAACACCGCGATTTAACATAACGCCATTTTTCCAATCACATTGCACAGTGATGAATTCGCCCTTCAACGAATTTACAGGCAACGATCCAAACCACGGATTTGATGGGTTCGCAACCCCCTGGCAAAAGATTATTTTTCTGGCCAGGAGACCTTCATACCGCACGCAATCATCTTCAATTTGCAATCGGTCCGCCCGGAAATAGCCCTGTGCGAGCAGCGCGTTCTTCCCAATGTATTCGCGCACGGCCCGAAGGTATGCGCGGGTATCCAAATATCCGCATTGTCGCAATGTAATTCCTCCAAATGGATCGCTCACCTGCGAGCCAAACATCGGCGCGACAGACACCTTCTCGATGTAATCACGGAGGCCCGGATCAGCGCTCTTTCCCATCCACTCATTTTGTTCCTCTGGGCTCAGGAAGGGTCGGTAAATGGGCATGGGGTAAAAGAACCGATGGCCTGTGAGTCGCTCCGCTTCCCCGTAAAACTGGTAGAGGGCAGGAAAGATTTCGTCAGCAAGCCAGGTTTTGACCATTTTTCTGCCGGTTATGGGATTAAAAAGGCCGGCCGCGACCGCCGAAGAATGGTTGTCTGCAGGATTGTCGATGAGCGCTATGCGATATTTGCGGGCCAGCGCGCGCAGCGCAACGGCTGAACCGGCCAGACCCTGGCCCACGATTAGAAGGTCAATCTCCGCAGCGTTGTTCACGGGTTTAAAAATGGGACAAATAATTGGGGTGCTGCAGAAAGCCACCTATTTTTGACACAAAAGATCGTTCATGTTACAAGTACAGTCATTTGTTTTTAACCCTCTTCAGGAAAACACATTTGTGTTGTACGACGAAACAAAAGAATGCATTATTGTTGATCCTGGCTGCGCTGATGAGGCTGAGAATGCCCAGCTGAAAAGCTTTATCGACAGTCACAGACTTCGCGTCAAGCTACTGCTTAACACACACTGCCATATTGACCACGTGCTGGGAAACCGTTTCGTCAAGGAGACATTCAAAGTAAACCTCCTCATCCACCGGGAGGAAGAAGCGGTTCTGAAAGCGGCCGAAGTATACGCGCCGAGTTACGGATTCTATAACTATCAGCACCAGCCGGCGAGCGGCTTCCTCGAGGAAGGGGATTATGTCATGGTGGGCAATCAAAGCTTTCTTGTATTGTTTGTCCCCGGCCATTCACCGGGACACGTCGCTTTTTACAGCGAGACCAACCGCACGCTCATCGGAGGAGATGTGCTGTTCTACAACAGCATCGGGCGGACAGACCTCCCCGGCGGTAATCATGAATTGTTACTGAACAGCATCCAAACCAAGATATTCACACTTCCCGATAATGTGAAAGTTTACCCGGGCCACGGACCGGAAACGACCGTCGGTTTCGAAAAGAAAACAAACCCCTTTTGCGCGGTCGACAACATCAATATCGAATAACGATCGCGGTAAAGGGTTGCCTCCCTTATGAAAAGACATTTGCCAAATTTTCTCACGTGCTGCAACCTGATATGTGGCTGTTTCGGGATCGTCTTCGTTCTGGAGAACCGCGATGTTCCGGCCGCTTATTTGGTTTGGCTTGCGGGTATCTTCGATTTTCTTGATGGCTTTGCTGCTCGCATGCTCAAGGTCACCTCCCCTATCGGCAAAGAGCTCGACTCACTCGCAGATGTCATCAGCTTCGGCCTTCTTCCCGCATTGGTCATGTACAAGCTTATCGAAGGCTCGACGGACTCTGCAGTCCTGCCCTACATCGCATTTACGATCGCCGTCTTCTCGGCCCTGCGCCTGGCGATCTTCAATGTGGATGAAACCCAGCGCGACTCATTTCGCGGTCTCAATACCCCTGCCAACACAATCTTTATCACCTCCCTGCCCCTGTTGTATAACGACGTCGGCAGGTGGCTTTACCAGCCTCCCGTCCTGATCGGTATCACCCTGCTTTTTTCTTTCCTCCTTGTGTCCCGAATCGAATTTTTTGCTTTTAAATTCAAGAGTTTTAGCTGGGCTGACAACAAAATGCGATTTACCTTCCTGGGTCTTTCCGTATTACTGTTGGTCAGTCTGCAATTTCGCGCAATCCCGATCATTATAATACTTTACATCCTTTTCTCGTTGTTGAACAAGCGGTTGTCACTGGAAGGAGAAAAAATCGAATAAAGGCTTGAATGCGTTCACCAATATCTGCCGGGTTACATTTCTGTGTTGTGCCTCCTTATGTGTGAGCGCTCAGTCTTCCGTCTTGAGCAGCGGAGACTGGTATAAAGTGTCCGTTGAGAAAGACGGCGTCTACAAAATCTCATTCGACCTGCTGAAAAAAATGGGTATAAACCCTACCAGCATCGATCCCAGAAAGATCAGGATTTTCGGTCGTGAAGGAGGAATGTTGCCGCAGGCTAACAATGTCGCCAGACCCGGCGACCTCCTGGAGTGCGCTATAACCGTGATCGGAGAAGACGATGGACGTTTCGATAAAGGCGATTATATTCTCTTTTACGCGGAAGGTCCCGATGATTTCGAATACGACATGAACCGCGGGATCTTTCGCTATGAGAACAATCTGTACAGCGACAGGAATTTTTACTTTCTCACGATCGGCCCGGACAATGGCAAGCGCCTGGGCACCGCCGGAAATGTGGAAGGCGATTTCCCAATCATCGAAACCTTCAACGCTCAGTCTTACTATGAAAAAGATGCTGTAAACATCGAGCGTTCGGGCCGCGAGTGGTTCGGTGAAAAATTCGGAGTGGAAACCAGCTACACGCTGACTTATGAGATCCCGGGTATATCAGCAGGCTCAACGATCAAGATCGTCTCCGATGTAATGGGCCAATCCTATACTGACGCGTCGTTCAAGTTGCTTTTTAATAATGTTCCCATCGCTGAACAGAAGATCTCGCCGATACCGAACGGAAGATATTCTGTAAAAGGATTGCATCAGCGCGATACGATTGCCATCGAAGCAAATGATGTCAGCGCCCCATCGGCGGCGTCACAGGTGGTCAAGTATGAATTCATCAAGGGTACGGGCTTTTCACAAGGATATCTCGATTTTATCCTCATTGACTACCTGCGCGATCTTGCCTTATATGACAACCAGACTTTCTTCCTGTCGGCATCTTCCACCGCGAACCCTCATTCAACATTCAGCGTACGGGTGCCCTCCAGCGATATCCGGATCTGGAATGTCACCGATCCTTACAACGCGATATCGCAAGAGTTCACGATGGCAGGGAGCACTGCCCGCTTTTCCTCTTCCACTGAACAGCTTCACAATTGGATCGTGTTCAACAGCAAGGTTCCGGAACCCGCGATCGTCGGCAAGATCGCAAATCAGAATCTTTCCGGGATCGGAACTCCCAACCTGCTCATCATTACCAACGACGTATTCCGGACAGAAGCCGAGCGACTGGCCGCTCACCGCGCCTCCTTTAGTAATTGGACGACAGCTGTGGTCACAACCGACGAGATCTACAACCAGTTTTCAGGCGGACGACAAGACGTAACCGCGCTCCGGGATTTTGTGAAACTGCTTCACGACCGCGATCCCGCCGCGTTCAGGGCTCTGTTGCTTTTTGGAAAAGGGTCCTATGATTATAAAGACCGGATGCCGAACAACACTAATTTTGTTCCAACCTATCAGTCGCGCAACTCACTTCATCCGCTGCAGACGTATTCTTCCGACGACTACTTTGTTTTCCTGGAGAACAACGAAGGCACCTGGTCGGAATCTCCTGCCGAGCATCACACCCTGGACGCGGGTGTAGGCCGGCTGCCCGTCACAACTGCAGAGGAAGCACGGAACGTCGTAGACAAGATCATCAGCTATGAAACAAGTCACGATCGGGCTGGCGCATGGCGGAAGAAAATTGTCTTCGTCGCAGATGACGGCAACAGCGAAGACGGCTTCACCAGCCTGCACCAGTATCAGGCGGATCAGCTCGCGACGGAAATCGAGCAAAATTTTCCGGCAATGGATGCCCGGAGACTATTCATGGGATCGTACAACAAAAAAGTTCAACCCAATGGAGAGACAGTTCCCGATCTGGTTGACGACATCAGGCGATCATTCGACCTGGGTGCGCTCATCATCAATTTTACCGGGCACGGTTCAGAACTCGTGTGGGCAGATGAAAGGGTATTGACAGAAAAAACAATCGAGGGACTAAGGAATGAGCGATATCCATTTTTGGTCACAGCAACGTGCGAGTTCGGGCGCCAGGATGATCCACTGCTGACTTCTACGGCAGAGCGGCTCCTTTCAAAAAAGGACGCCGGCTCAATCGGTCTCGTTACTACTGCGCGACCCGTAAATGCAACCACAAACTTCAGTCTCAACGAAGCGTTTTACGAAGCACTTTTCGAGCGCGATGAGCAGGGCTATTCCACGATTGGTGAGGTGTTTCAAAAAACAAAAAACAACAGCACGAGTGGCGTCTCAAACCGGAATTTTTCGCTCATCGGAGACCCTTCTATGGTTCTGGCGATTCCTCAATACTCCATCGATGTGACCTCTCTGAATACGACCTCCGGGTCCGACGTTCTGAAAGGACTTTCTACCGTGATTGCCACCGGCAAGGTGACGGATCCGGCAGGAGTAACAGCAACCAGTTTCAACGGCATTGTCGAGGCAACCTTATACGACCGCGAAAAAGAATATGTCACGATCGGGAAGAACGACCCCCCGTTCGAGTATCGGCAATGGGATAACGCAGTTTTCCGCGGACGCGCAACGGTCAGGGACGGGGAGTTTGAGATGACCTTTATGATGCCGTCCAACATCGAGGCCGAAATCCGCCAGGGCAAATTCAGCTTGTATGCATTCGACCCTGCCAGCGGAATCGATGCGAAGGGAGTGAACACCACTGTTCCTGTCGGCGGTACGGAGAGTAACGTTGCAAGTGATACTCAGCCTCCTGTTATCAGGCTGTTCATGGGCGACACGACATTCGTCGACGGCGGAGTCACAACTCCTGACACCTATCTGATTGCAAAACTTCGGGATGAAAGTGGAATCAACATCTCCGGCTATGGAGATGGAAACAGCATCGTAGCGCGTCTCGACGCATCAGAAGAAGTGTATGTATTGAACGATTACTACATCAGCGACGTGGACACGTACAAGAGCGGATCCATTCGCTTTCCGGTGTTGAGTCTTGCTCCCGGCGTTCACACGATCACACTTTACGCGTGGGATGTACACAACAATCCTGCAGAAGCTACTATTTCATTCAGAGTCTCCGGAGAAGGTGAACTGGTCATCGAAGAGTTTGGAAATTATCCCAATCCTTTTCAGGATAAAACGACATTCTTCCTGAAGCACAATCGGTCAGGAGATGACCTGAGGGCACAATTATTTATCTTTACCCTAGGCGGAGAATTGATCAACTCCGGAGAAATCTCCATCGCGGAAAGCCAGCATCACATCGATTTGATGGAATTAAACGCCTGGGACACATCGGGCAAAAAACTGCCGCCTGGTTTATACTTGGCACGGGTCATCCTTCGTTCAATGACCAATGGTGCTAAAAATGAGAAGGTTACGAAACTAATTGTTTTGAATTGATTATCTTTAAACCCTATAATTGACATTGATGAAGCTCCGAGCAGCATTTCTCCTCCTGGTATTTTCAAGCTCAGCCTTAGAGGTATTTTCGCAAGATCCCGTGAGTACGCCCGGCGAACTCGTAGGTCAGCAACGCGCCATCACTACCGCTGTACCTTTTGTGGGGATCACGCCTGATGCGCGACATGCTGCCCTCGGTGATGCGGGAGTTGCTACCTCACCCGATGCGAACGCAGCCTATTGGAATGCAGGGAAACTGGTTTTCATTCAAGATAAAAAATTCGGTGGTAGCTTTTCGTATACTCCATGGCTCGGAAAAATCGTAAACGACATGTGGATCTCTTCGCTTGCCGGCTTCTACAAGATCAACCGCGAGCAGGCAATCGCAGTTTCACTCAAGTATTTCGATCTCGGCGAAATCAGCTTCCGCGGATATCAGAATGAACCGCTGGGAGATTTCAATCCAAAGGAAGCCGCGTTCGATGCAACCTACTCGCGGATGCTTACCGACAACTTCAGCATCGGACTTTCGGGCCGCTATATCTTCTCAAACCTTACGGGTGCCTTCACCGGTTCCGATGCGCAGGCCGGCAACAGTGTCGCCGCTGACATCGGAGCCTTTTACACGAAACCACTGAAAGGAGCACGCAACTCAACGCTGTCCCTCGGCGCTCAAATCTCCAATATCGGAGCCAAGATTTCCTACACCGATAACAACAACAAGGATTTTCTCCCCACTAATCTCCGGCTTGGCGGCGCCTTTACCACTGAGCTGGATCCCTACAACAACATCACATTTATACTGGACTTCAACAAGCTTATGGTGCCGAGCCCGGGATCCGGACGCGACACGGTGTCGCTGTTAAGTGGAATGTTTGGCTCGTTCTCAGACGCGCCCGGCGGCGCAAAAGAGGAGTTCCAGGAGTTTATGATCTCCACAGGAGTCGAGTACTGGTATCGCGAAATATTCTCTGCCAGGCTGGGATACTTCAATGAAAACGTCAACAAGGGAAACCGCAAGTACCTGACGATGGGTGTCGGCTTCCGCAAGAACAATTTCGGCATCGACGTGGCCTACATTGTGCCTACCAATCAGCGAGAGCATCCACTCGCCGAGACACTGCGCTTTACACTGATGATGCATGTTCTGAACAAAGGACTGCAGGATCGCGACTCCGTTACCGACTAATCCATTCATGCCCGACAGATCTATTGCTCCCCCTTTCGTAAAAACAGTTTCTTTCGACCTAATTCGACCTGAGGTTCAGGATCTGCCGAATGGCGTCCAGATGTTCTTCATCCCGGGAGGCCAGCAGGATGTTGTTAAAATTGAACTCGTCTTCGCTGCCGGTCGATGGTTTGAGCGTAAGACCGCGGCGGCGAATTTCAGTTCACAGCTAATCTCAAAGGGAACCCGACAAAAAAACAGCCTTCAGATCGCGACCATTTTTGATCAGTACGGCGCTCACCTTGAAGTTAGTCCGGGTCTTGATTTCGTCTCTGTTTCTGTCTATGCGCTGAACAAAAACCTCGAAATTGTGTTGAGGCTGGTACTGGAAATCCTGGTAGAGCCACTGTTTCCTGAAAAGGAGTTCGATCAGATGCGATCGGTTTTCATTCAAAATCTGAAGGTCAATAAAAAAAAGACCAGCTACGTCGCGTCACAAGCATTCAGAAAGAATCTCTATGGCGAGGTCCATCCGTATGGTCGCGAAGTTGAAGAGAAGGACACGGAAGTGTTGACGATCGCCGACTTGAGAGAGCATTTTCAGACCTCCTTCCATTCCCCGAAAATTTTCATATCCGGTAAAATTGAAAGCCGCAACAAAGATCTGATGCTGAAAATTTTTGGAAGCTACATTGCGGGCAAGAGCGAGAATTCGCCCAGCCATCGTATTGAAGCTGGTCCAACACAGCAACACCTGGAAAAAAAGGAGAGCGTGCAATCGTCTGTGCGTATGGGAAAGAGGTCGGTCTTGCGCTCGCATCCCGACTACGCGCGTATCCTGTTTGTGAGCCACATCCTGGGCGGGTATTTCGGATCGCGACTTATGAAAAACATCCGGGAAGAAAAGGGACTCACGTACGGCATCTCAGCTTCGCTTCATGGCATGAAGCATGATAGTTTCCTGGTGATCGGCGCTGACGTAAACAAAGAAAATACGGACCTCACCTTCGAGGAGATCCGGAAAGAACTGCAGATCATGCGCTCAAGTCCGATCTCGGATGATGAGCTCGAAACAACACGAAATCATTTCATCGGAAGTCTTCAGTCTGAGATTACGACGCCCTTCGCGCACGCTGATAAAATCCGGACGATTGCTCTTTACGACCTCCAACCCGATCACTATCAGGCCATGATAGACAAAGTCGACAAGATAACTCCTTCTCAAATTGAAGAGATAAGCGAAACTTACTTTCACGAAGACAGCTTTGTTCGCGTGGTAGTAGGATAAGGCATGTCGCTGGTTAGTTTCCAGCCGAAGCCTTTTCAACTCGTAGTCCAACGGCCAGTATACCGGTTAGCGTATCCATGCGCATGTATTGTTCAAATGCAACCTGGTATTTCCCGGTATGGGGAAAGCGATGGTTTTGTTTCAACAGGACCCGGTGGTCGTACAGATCGCCCAGCCCGCTTTCTCCGAACGGCTCGCCCGTTTTTTCATCAAACAACATCTGTTGGACCAGGTCTTTCTCCAGCACAACGCCGGTGGAATCTCGGAGGTAGTAGGTCAAAAAGATCCGCGCGTACGGATAATCAAGGCTATTGCGCACGTTACAATAGAGATTATAGGTTTGGAGCGAGTCGGCAATATCGAATTCAAACTCCGGTTTTTCGCTGGCTAACCACTGTCGCGACTCCAGGTCATGGTTCTTCTCGTAGATACGCAAATCATCGCAGGAAAAAAGAAGCGCTATGATGATTGCGAAGCCGGGAATTGATCTCATCCTCTGTTGCGCGGTTTATTGCTATTGGGATTATTCGGACGTCTTTCACCGGGTCTGTCGCCACCGCCTTTCCTCTTTTTCTTTTTCTTCTTGTTCTTGTTCCGGTATTTCTGATCCATTTGCTGCAGGTCGCTGTTGAGTACCTGCACGGTTGCCTTTTCTTCGACGACATCCTTGTCAAGGGTGGCAGGTTTCTTTCCTTCGCGGTTGAGCCGGAGGATCTCGTTAACCCGCGAGACGTTGAGGGGATACCAGGTGTTTTCTTCCCGGAAGCCAAACCACATGATCTTTCTGAAGATATCCGTTTTCTGAAGAGTTGCTTCTCCCTTTTCCGTCAGCAACGGCCCTTCCACCTTCGGAATATCCTCCAGTGCCTCCATGTATGTCTCAAGTTCGTAGTTAAGACAGCATTTCAGTCTGCCGCATTGGCCGGAAAGTTTGCTCGGGTTGAGGGAGAGATTCTGGTAGCGCGCGGCGCTGGTAGCGACGTTCTTGAATTCACTGAGCCAGGTGGCGCAGCAGAGTTCCCGACCACAGACACCGATTCCTCCCAGTCTACCTGCTTCCTGGCGCAGACTGATCTGGCGCATCTCCACCCGTATTTTGAATTCTCCTGCCAGGACCTTGATCAGCTCGCGAAAGTCGACACGATCATCGGCGGAGTAAAAAAATGTCGCCTTCGTGTTGTCGGCCTGATACTCGATGTCTGAAAGTTTCATTTCCAGCTTGAGGTTGCGGACGATCTCGCGCGTTCGATAGAGCGTCGGCAGCTCCCGCTTTTTGACTTCTTCGAATTTTTCAAGATCGCGCTGGTGAGCAATGCGATATATCTTGCGTATCTCGCTGTCGTTGGTGACCTTCTTCTTCTGCATCTGCAACCGAACCAGCTCACCTTGCATGGACACATAGCCCAGATGGTGGCCGTTCGGAACTTCAACGATCACTGCGTCGCCCGTCGTCAGGTTGAGACCTTCCGAATTCTTGTAAAACTCTTTCCTTCCATTCTTGAAACGGACTTCAACCACATTGAAACGGTCCTTGACCGGTATATCCATATTTGACAACCAGTCAAACACATTCATCTTATTGCAACCACCGGTGCCGCAGGCTCCATTATTCTTGCAACCTGCGACCTTACCATCTTTGACCGTACCGCATGCACATCCCATTCCTAAAATCCTTTATAGTTCAATAGATCTATTCCAATATCTTTTCGGTAATACATACCATCCCACTCGACCCCCGAAATTTTTTCATACGCAACTTTGCGCGCATCTTCGAGTGAACTGCCGTTGCCTGTCACGGCGATGACACGGCCGCCTTCGGTGACGACATTCTCTCCATCGCGGCGAGTGCCGGCGTGAAAGATCAGGCTATCGCTGTCGGGGACGAGGCCGCGAATCGGTTTTCCTTTTTTGTAGTCTCCGGGATAACCCTCGCTTACCAGGACGACCGTCACCGCATGCTGCTGATCGATTTCAATCCGCTTTTCTTTGAGCTCACCCTTTGCGGCGGCGATAAGCAGCTCCAGGAAGTCGCTCTTGATGCGCGGCAGGATGGCCTGTGTCTCGGGGTCACCCATCCGCGCGTTATATTCGATTACAAACGGACTGCCTCCAACGTTCATAATGCCCACAAAAATAAACCCTTTGTAATCGATGGCCTCGCGTTTCAGCGCTTCTATCGTGGGTTTGACCACCTCGCTTTCGATTTTCTCCATGAAAGACGAGGTGGCAAAATTCACAGGCGATACCGCTCCCATTCCGCCGGTGTTGGGGCCTGTATCTCCCTCGCCTATGCGTTTGTAATCCTTCGCCTCGGGTAGCATGACATAATCCTTGCCGTCCGTGAGAACGAACACCGAAAGTTCAATGCCGGTGAGAAATTCCTCGATCAGAACTTTGGCGCTGGCCTCGCCGAACTTCTTGTTTACCAGCATGTCCTTGATGACAGCCTTTGCTTCAGCCTGCGACAGCGATATCACCACACCTTTTCCGGCAGCGAGTCCGTCCGCTTTCAAAACGATTGGCGGCTTGCATGTGGAGATGTAGTCGAAGGCATGGTCGAGTTCGGAGACGATGAAAGTCCTTGCTTTGGCAGTAGGGATATGGTTACGCAGCATGAACTGCTTGGAGAAGTCCTTGCTGCCCTCGAGCTGAGCGCCCTCTTTGCCCGGGCCGACGATGAGTATATCCTTCAGCCACGGGTCGCTTTCGAAGTAGTCGCGGATGCCTTTAACGAGGGGCGCTTCCGGACCAACGACCAGCAATTCAATGTTTTCCCGTTGGCATAACTGGCCCAACTGGTGAAAATCATCGGTAGCAATATTCACGTTTTCGGCAATTGATGCCGTGCCGGGGTTACCCGGTGCGACAAACAGTTTGTCGCACAGTGGGCTTTGGGCGACCTTCCAGGCCATCGCATGCTCTCTGCCACCATTGCCAATAATAAGGACATTCATCTAAGTACCTTAATCAGTTTATCACCAAATATAGAGGTTATAACTTAGAATTTAGCGGTTGGCTAAAATTTGGACGGAGTGTGTTGGCCTCGCAAGGGCAGGCAGGCGAAGAAGCGGAACGGCGGTGTACGGGTGAAAATTCTCCCCTCTACACCGCCGTTCCTTCCCGCGCCGTCGCCTTAATTGGCGTACTCGGACAGGAATTTAATCCGCATGAGCCGGATCTCTTCCTCGGAATAGTCCGAGATGGCGTTACTGCTTAGGGCAGCTTCCAGGCTATCCGTATCCGACTCCATGAAGTAGTCGTGAAGTTCATCCTGTTTGTTCGGGTCCAGCACCTGATCGATGTAATAATTAAGATTCAGCTTTGTTCCCGAAAAGCAAATGTTCTCGATTTCGGTCAGCAGGTCTTCAAACGACAAGCGGGTAGACTCGGCAATCTCTTCCAGATCGATCTTCCGGTCAATCTGCTGAATGATTGAAATCTTGGTTTTCGATTTGTTAACCGAAGATTTCACGACAACCTCACTGGCGGTCTCAATATCATTTTCATCGACATATTTCTGAATCAGCGCCATAAACGGCTGACCAAACTTGTTGACCTTACCCATACCCACGCCGTTGACCTGGGCCATCTCTTCCTTGGTAGTCGGATAGGTGGTGGCCATCTCCTCAAGTGACGGGTCCTGAAAGATCACGTACGGCGGCAAACCTTTCTCCTTGGCGAACTTCTTGCGAAGCGTCTTCAGAAGCTCGTAAAGCTTCACGTCATAGGCCTTGGAGTGGATCGGATTCTTTTCACTGGACACTTCCTCGTCTTCGAGATCTGTGGTGAAGTCGTGGTCGCGCGCGAGCTCGATGGCGTAAGGTTTCTTGAGGAACGCTTCGCCTTTGGCGCTTATCTTCAGCGCGCCGATGTTGTCGATATCTTTCTCAAGGTACTGATAGATGAGCGTCTGGCGGATAACCGACTTCCAGAAATCGGAGTCTTCGTTGCTCCCTTTGCCGTACACCTCCAGGTTGAAGTGCCCGTAGCTCTTCACATATTCGTCTTCAACACCCCGGATGACGTGCACCAGGTGATTCAACCCGAAGCGTTCATTAGTTTGTTTCACGGCGCGCAAAGCGATCTTGACATAATCCGTTCCGTCAAAGGACTCGCGTGGATGAACACAGTTATCGCACATGCCGCAGTTGTCTTCCGTGTATTCCTCGCCGAAGTAGTGCAACAGTTGCCGGCGACGACAAACGGGTGACTCCGCATAGAATTCCATCTCCTGAAGAAGAATCCGGGCGTTCTCGCGTTCCTGCACAGGCTTATCCTTATTGAATTTCTCGAGCTTGTTCAGATCATTGTGACTGTAGAACATCAGGCAGACACCTTCCAGTCCATCGCGTCCCGCACGACCGGTTTCCTGGTAGTAACCTTCAAGAGATTTCGGAACATCGTAGTGAACGACAAAACGCACATCGGGTTTATCGATGCCCATTCCGAATGCAATGGTCGCCACGATAATATCCGTTTCCTCGTTGAGGAAGTCGTCCTGGTTCTTGATCCGAACATCGGGATCGAGACCCGCGTGGTAGGGCGCAGCTTTGAACCCGTTCACGTTGAGCAGTTCTGCGATCTCTTCAACCTTCTTGCGGCTCAGGCAATAGATGATACCTGATTTGCCTTTATGTTCTTTTAAAAACTTGATGAGTTGCTTCTTCGTCTCCTTCTTTGGCCTGACTTCATAAAACAGATTCTTTCTGTTGAACGACGACATGAACACGTCGGCGTCTTCCATCTGAAGGTTCTTCTGGATATCGAGTTGCACTTTCGGCGTAGCGGTAGCAGTGAGTGCAATGACGGGCATGTCGCCGAGATTCTGGATCATCGATTTGATTCTCCGGTATTCAGGTCGGAAGTCATGTCCCCATTCCGAAATACAGTGCGCTTCATCGATGGCGACAAACGACACGTTTACTTTTTTGAGAAAGTCGATCGTCTCTTCCTTGTTAAGCGATTCCGGCGCTACATAAAGCAACTTGACGTTGCCGTTAACACATTCTTTCTTCAGTCGGGTGATCTCGCCTTTGCTCAATGTGGAATTGAGAAATCTTGCGTTGACGCCGTAAGCGTTCATCTGATCAACCTGATTTTTCATCAGCGCGATGAGTGGTGAGATAACGATGGCAAGTCCGTCTCGAATCATTGCCGGCAACTGGTAGCACAGGGATTTTCCTGCACCGGTCGGCATGATCACGAATGTGTTCTTGCCGTTCAATAAATTCTTAATAACGCGTTCCTGATTACCACGAAACTGACTGTAACCAAAAATTTCCTTTAGGCTTTCCTTCAAAGCATCTTTCTCTTCGACCAGCATCATTTCTACTTGTAAATAATCTTAAATTGTATCTTTGTCTTTCGGTTTAGCTTAATTTTAAAAACCATTGAAGTTAGCAAAAAATCTCAAAAAAATTGCACAAGACGTTCTTTTAAATGAGTCGCGTGCGATTGAGAAAATCATCCCGTTTGTAGACGACAATTTCGAGGCGTGTGTGCGCGAGATTTATTCTGCGAAAGGCCGTCTCGTCATAACGGGCATTGGCAAAAGCGCTATCATAGCCAATAAAATTGTGGCGACCTTAAATTCAACTGGCACGCCCTCGCTGTTCATGCACGCCGCGGACGCCATCCATGGTGATCTCGGAATGATCCAGCCAGAAGATATCGTCATGTGCATTTCAAAGAGCGGCAACACGCCGGAAATAAAAGTGTTAATTCCACTTCTCAAACGCCGAGGGTCGAAGCTTGTTGCGCTGGTCAGTAACACAAATTCTTATCTTGCCCAACAAGCGGATTTCCTATTAAATGCAACGATTGCGGAGGAAGCTTGCCCCCACAATCTCACGCCAACGACGAGCACAACAGTGCACCTTGCGTTAGGCGACGCGCTTGCCATTTGTCTTCTTGAGTTGAGAAACTTCAGTACCCGTGACTTTGCCGAGTACCATCCGGGCGGTTCGTTGGGCAAACAACTCTACCTAAAGGTCTCCGATATTTACCTTCAACATAAATTGCCAGCAGTTAGTGCCGGCACGCCACTAAAAGATGTGATCATCGAAATTTCGAGCAAACGCCTGGGATGTACTTCCGTACTGGACGGGAACGATAATTTACTGGGAATTATTACAGACGGTGACTTGCGCAGGATGCTTCAAAAGGACGTGGCCCTTGATCGCGTAAAAGCGGAAGATATTATGACCACTAATCCAAAAACGATTGGAAAAGATGAATTTGCGGTTAAGGCGCTGCATCTTATGCAACAATCCAATATCACGCAGCTCGTGGTGATGGATGGCGAAAAGGTAGCCGGATTTATCCATCTTCACGACTTGCTCAAAGAAGGGATTGTATAAAAAATCAGAAAATACTTTTATAACGTTTTGTGACTGACGTCTTTTGCAATACGTCTTACTATAAAAACTCGAATGAACAAAAATTTATATGTAGTGCTAATGGCGGGAGGTGTAGGGGTCCGTTTCTGGCCCTACAGCCGCAATTCGAAGCCCAAGCAATTTCTCGATGTCCTCGGCACGGGAAAGACCCTTATCCAATCTACGTTTGAAAGGTTCCTGCCCATTTGCCCTGCCGAAAATATTTTTGTGGTCACGCATGAGGAACACGCCCCCCTTGTCCTCGAGCAGCTTCCGCAACTGCAACCAAGCCAGGTCCTCACGGAACCCATGCGAAAAAACACGGGCGCATGCATCGCCTACGCAAGTTACAAGATCCAGCAGATCAACCCGGAAGGTGTCATCGTCGTCAGCCCATCGGATCACCTGATACTGAAAGAAAACGAATTCCTCGACGTCATTAAGAAAGCAGTCGACCAGGCAACCGCCGACGATAAACTGATTACACTGGGAATCAAACCGACACGTCCGGAAACCGGATACGGTTATATTCAATACCACACCGAAAAAAGTTTTGCAAAGAAGGTCAAGACCTTCACTGAGAAACCGGAACTCTCGTTGGCGAAGAAGTTTCTTGAGAGCGGTGACTTCGTCTGGAATTCCGGTATCTTCATCTGGAGTGTGAAGGCGATCATCAAGGCAATCCAGTTACACATGCCGGAAATGGCTGAGGTTTTTGAAGAGGTCAAGTCGAAGCTGACGAGTCCGCAGGAAAAAGAAGCAATTGGCGCAACCTATCCCCAGTGCAAAAGCATTTCCATCGACTACGGCATTATGGAAAAAGCCTCGAATGTCTACGTCTGCCTGGGTGACTTCAGCTGGTCTGATCTCGGGTCATGGGCTTCCATACATGAGATCTCACCCAAGGATGGCGACAACAATGTCATACGCGCAAACGCGCTCACCTATGACACGCGAAACTGCATGATCAAAGGATCGGACAACCGGTTGATTGTTGTTCAGGGACTAAACGGATATCTCGTCGGTGAATTCGGCAATGTCTTCATCGTCTGTGAAAAGGATAAGGAAGAACAGTTCCGCAGGTTTGTCAGCGACGTTAAATCCAGGCCGAACGCACAGGAATTTCTCTAGGCATCAGCGCCGGACTTTGACAAGTGGGCCTGGGGATTATTTGCCACCGCCTCTCGACCGGACGACTTCATAGACGGCAATGCCCGTTGCGACGGATACGTTCAGAGAACCGATCTTTCCGTGCATGGGAATGCGAACGAGTTCGTCTGCATCGCGAAGCAAGACGTCGGAGATCCCATCTTCCTCCGATCCCATGATTACCGCTATGGGTCCGGTAAGCGGCACACTAAAAATACTCTGTTTTGTTTTCTCAGTGCATGCGATTATCCGGATGCCGTTCTCACGCAGATAGCGCATGGTCTGCTTCAAATCCTTCTCACGGCACACGGCCAGATGGTTTAGCGCACCCGCCGAAGTTTTCATCGCATCACTGGTGATGGGCGCATTGCCCTTGTCACTAATGACAATGCCGTCAACCCCGGCGCACTCGGCAGTACGCGCGATGGCGCCGAAATTTCGCACATCCGTTATGCGGTCGAGGACTAATAGAAACGGTTCGCGCCCTTCGCTATACGCGCGGTCGATCAAATTGTCCAGTGAAGCATACGCGATCGAAGCGAGCAGGCACACTACCCCCTGGTGATTCTTCGTTGTAAATCTCTTGAGCTTTTCCTGCGGCACGAATGTATACGGCACCTGGTGCTTCCGGGCCATTGCGATCAGCTCCTTCACCAGGTCGTTGGCCAGGCCCGATTGTATCATTACCTTCTCAATCTCCTTGCCCGCACTGATCGCCTCCATAACGGCACGGGTACCGTAAATTATATCTGTGTTCATGTCGGTGTTAAGCCAGCGCTCAGTTTAGAATCGCGCATTCCTCCAAAGATCTATCACTTCGTACCACGACTCTTCATATTTCTTATCCCGGATCAAAACAAAATTATCGGGGTCAAACAAGCTGCTGGATCTTGAGAAATTAAAAGTGATGTTGTACTGATCGTTCTTGTAAGTCCACACCTCGCGGTCATCAAATCGGAAGACCTGCAAAGGAACGCCAAAGATAATATAGATCATTCCACGGTCTGTCTTCCAGCCTTCCTTGTATGAAGTAAAGTACCGGTTGGCGAGCTCCACTCTTCTAAAATAGCTTCGCATCAGGGTGCGGGCGCGGTCCGTGTCCGTCGTTATTCCGAGGACGACGCGATCAAACGCGCGCTTGTTGCCGTTCGTAGCTTCGAGCCTGTCGTATTCCTGGCGGGTGGTAATGTAAATGAGCGGACCCGGCAGGTTGACGAGCTTTGAAAATTGCGGGTAATCATCCTCGCTTCTGAACGCCAGGCCTTCGACGGCGGTCGTGTCCTTTTGAATGAGGTAGAGGCCCTTCAAAGGAAATTTTATTTCTTCGTTCCCCCGCACGGTAAAAACAGAGTCCACTGCCATTACACGCGAGACTCTCGCCTGCGCTTCGGAAAACGCGGGTGCCGCCGCAGGAAAATTGTCGTCGTAATAGGAAACGATCCAGGTCGCCGAATCGGCTCCGAGTTTCACTTGATCATCAGTTCGTATATACGGCTGCGTTAACCGCGATCCGTTTCTCACCAGAAAGTTGTTGACCGGGTAGTTAGCTTCCAGTGGCGCATAAAACAACCAGGCGCGCCGGCTGCCGCTGTGTACCACTTTTCCAACAATATACTTCGGCGCCTGCTCTATGGGGATACTTCCGCGCCCCGTCCAACCCAGGGAATGACGTGCGATTAGCAACTCGTTCAGCGCGATCGGAGTTCCTTCCTTATCACTGAGAAGGTTTCTCCCTTCCCATTGTATCGAGTACTGGTTCATCCCAACGGTGTCGCGTACAGAAAAGTTGAAGAGCAACGTGAACGAGCCAGCCGTCCTCACCGGCTTCAGGTCAAGTGTAACGGGTGCACCTGGATTATAAAGATACTCGTAATTGATATCTCTGAGAGGCTGGCTGAACGAGGCGATGCAAGAAAGAAAAAAAACGACACTTAAGTATTTTCTCATAAATGAAACGTTACGCCGAGAAGTCGGAAGCACTGATACTGCGGAGGTACCGGTTTTGAACCCCAATATCCGTATAAAAGTTTAATCTTCGAATTATTCATCGCCTTCTGCTATTTTTGCCCCTATGGCCAAGATTTACACCACGGAAATCACGAGCGAAGAAATCACGTCGGACAATCCAATTCACCAACGGCTGTTCAAAGCATATGTTGTGGCGGCACCCTATGTGAAAGGTGACGTGTTGGAAGTAGGCTGTGGAGAAGGCAGGGGAATCGAGCTGCTCATGAAGAATGCCGGAAGCTTCACCGCCGTGGACAAAATAGAGTCAGTCATCGAGCGTCTGCGAGAGAAACATCCTGCCGCCCGATTGATCAGCATGAACATTCCTCCACTCACCGGGCTTCCCGACAACGCATTTGACGTCGTCGTAAGTTTCCAGGTAATCGAGCACATTGAAGACGACCGGTTTTTTCTTGAGGAAATCCATCGGGTCCTACGGCCTGGTGGAACGGCTCTGCTGACCACTCCCAACCGCAGTCTTTCACTGACGCGGAATCCCTGGCACATCCGGGAATACCTGCCGCATGAACTCCGCCAACTCGCCGGTGAAATATTCGCGGAAGCCGACGTGAAAGGCATTACGGGAAACAGCAAGGTGATGAATTACTATGAAGAGAACCGAAAGTCTGTCGAGCGTTTCACGAAGTGGGATTTCCTGGACCTCCAGCACCGAATGCCTGCACGTCTTCTGCGAATTCCATACGAAATCCTGAACCGATGGAACCGTAACAAGCTGCAGTCATCCGGCAACGAACTGGTCAAAAGTATCCGGCATGAAGATTACGTGGTAACTGACGAACCCACAAATGCGCTGGATCTCCTTCTTATCGCTAAAAAACATACATGACCGCTTAGCAAATTTTAAGGAAAAAATTTTTGGCGTTGGCTCCGTTTTCGTTATATTACTAATATTGCATCCCCCACGCCGGGACACCTGACCAAGAATTTACGTAGGATTGACAGAGCTGCCAGACCAACATTCAGATATTGTCATAAAAACCCATCACAGCATATGAAAAAGCTATTTCCACTTCGAAGCTACTTTGTCCGCGCCAGGGTTTTTGGGTTCATCGTAGTGTTTATCGTACTCGTTTACCTCGTTTATCGCATCCTGGATATTCTCGAGATCTGACCCGCGGAGTTTTCAGAAAAGTTTAAAGATTCGTTGCCGCGTTCCGGCAATCATAAAGCCACGGTTCCTTACATTTGAAGTCTCACGGCGAAGGAAACGACCGATTCGTCTTTTTTTGAGACAAAAAGTCGTGGATAAGACAATTTTCATCCTTTCCGAAAGTTTTAAGAGCATGGTCTTACGCACAACATTCATCATTTTCTTGTGCCTCTTTGCTGCTGAAAAATCGCAGGCTCAGTTCTGGAAGGGCAAGAAGAAGGCACAGGAGCAACCTGCTGTTCAGGAACCGACATCGCTGAATCCATCGTCTTCGCGCTCGAAGGAGTTAGCTCCCAAGGTGTCGCGGAAGGCGTCGAAGGGTCCGACCTATGGACTCGAGCAGGAGTACTATGAGCGGGTGGAAGCGCTGGCAAAAGAGCGGAGAAAAAATGAAAAAATGATGGAAAAGCCGCAGTACTCGGATCCGATGTACTTCGGCCACAAGCGCCCACCGAAAAAACACAAACCTTCCAAAATGAAATTTTGCAAAGTGTGTGGCATCCGCCACTGACACTCACCTGCCTCGCTTCTAAATCATAATTTATCTGTCCGGCGGAGTACGGGCGCGGGTTACTCCTTTCCGATTTGTAACTTGCCGCGATGTCTGTTGCTTCGCATATCGAACATACCAATCTCAGTCCGCTGCTTACGATCGCCGATATCGACAGGCTTGTAGGCGAAGCGCAGCAATACGGTTTCTTTGGAGTCTGCGTTCCTCCCTTCTGGGTTAAGCGCGCCGCGCGTGAAATCGGGACTTCAAAGATTGCGCTCATCACAGTTGCCGGCTTTCCCCTGGGATATAGCATGACGGAAACAAAGCTGGATGAAATTGCACGCGCAATCGATAACGGGGCCGACGAGATCGACATGGTGTGGAACCTCACGTCATTCCGCACGGGACTGCCGTGGACAAAAATCGAAATAGCCCGATGCTCAAAGCTTGCGCACGACCATGAAAAACTTTTGAAAGTAATCATCGAGACTGCTTATCTTTCGCACTCGGAAATTGAGACTGCCTGCACGATTTGTGCGGATGCAGGCGCAGATTTCGTAAAAACCTCCACCGGATTTGCACCTTCCGGCGGAGCTTCCGTTGAACACGTTGCATTGATGAAAAAAACATTACCACTTCACGTGGGCATTAAGGCTTCAGGAGGAATCAAGACACTCGAGAGTGCCCAGGCGCTTATACACGCAGGCGCGCACCGGATCGGCACGTCATCCGGTATTTCCATCGTTACTACAACCAAATAATAAATGAGCCAGTTACTAGACTGCGTTTTCCCTGAGGAAAACTCCATTCCCGATCATCTCAGAATTCATCAGCCCATCGATCAGCGCGAGTACCTGATCAACGGAGAATTGAAGATCTGGGAAGGCAATCTCAATCCCGTGATGAGCCCGGTATGCATCCGGGAAAAGGACAGGCTGAAGCAACAGATCATCGGCAATACGCCACTTCTGACTTCCAGGGAATCACTTGAAGCGCTCGATGCGGCGGTAGCAGCCTATGATCTCGGTCAGGGCGCCTGGCCGACGATGAGCGTTACAGAACGCATCGAGCACGTCGAACAATTTCTGCAGGCAATGCGCTTGAAACGCGAGGAAGTTGTGAGACTGCTTATGTGGGAAATCGGAAAATCGCAGAAAGACTCTGAAAAGGAATTCGACCGCACCGCCGACTATATCGTCGACACGATCCGGGCTTTAAAGGAACTCGACCGCAGCTCCGCAAAATTGATCGAAGACCAGGGCTTCATGGCGCAGATCCGTCGCGTGCCCCTAGGCGTCGCGTTGTGCATGGGGCCTTACAACTATCCGCTGAATGAGACTTTTACCACGCTTTTCCCGGCATTGATCATGGGGAATACCGTCGTATTCAAGCCTGCTAAATATGGTGTCCTTCTTATCCGACCGCTGCTGGAAGCGTTCCGCGACAGTTTCCCTCCGGGTGTGATCAATATTATTTACGGGCGCGGCCGTGAAACTGTCGGCGCGTTGATGGAAA
The DNA here is from genome assembly GCA_044507775.1 of Flammeovirgaceae bacterium. GTDB lineage: Bacteria > Bacteroidota > Bacteroidia > Cytophagales > Cyclobacteriaceae > Chryseosolibacter. The sequence goes on from JBIQIY010000009.1 coordinate 121,378, forward strand.
CTGGCAAGGTCGACGTATTTGCATTTATTGGAACAAACAAGGGCGCAAACGACCTGAAGAAACTTCATCCCAAACCGCACCGGCTAAAAGCGATTCTCGGATTGGACGCCAAAAACCCGGCGATCGTTTTACCCGATGCGGATATTAACAACGCCGTAACCGAATGCGTAAGCGGCGCACTATCTTTCAACGGACAGCGCTGCACGGCGCTCAAGATCCTTTTTGTGCACAAGGATGTCGTGGACGACTTCATTTCAAAATTCCGTGAACAGGTGAAGAAACTCAAACCCGGTGTGCCCTGGGAACCCGGCGTTGGCCTCACTCCGCTTCCGGAGCCCGGAAAAGTCGACTATCTCACAGGCCTCGTCGAAGACGCGAAACGCCACGGCGCGAAAGTAATAAATGAGCACGGCGGTGAAACCCGCGAAACATTTTTCTACCCGGCGATGCTGTATCCCGTGAACGAAAAGATGAAGGTTTACTTCGAGGAGCAGTTCGGGCCGGTGGTCCCCATTGTGCCATTTACAGATGACGAAGAACCCATCCGCTACGTGGTGAATTCAAACTTCGGTCAGCAGGTGAGCATTTTTGGCACCGACTCGAAACGCGTTGCGCGGATCATGGACGCGTTCGTCAACCAGGTAGGAAGGATCAATCTGAATGCGCAAGCCCAGCGCGGACCGGATTCTTTCCCTTTCAACGGACGAAAAGATTCCGCTGAAGGCACACTGTCTGTAGCCGATGCCCTCCGGGTATTTTCTATCAGGACCCTGGTGGCTACGCGCGATACCGACACCAACAAGCAAATGATCACGAATATCATCCGCAATCGCGAGTCGGCGTTCCTCAGCACGGACTACATAATCTGATGCTTTGCCAAATCAATGAAATCCTCACGATGAACCGACTCAGGATTACCGGCACATGAAGAAGCATTTCACCATCCGGGTTTCGGGCCTCGTCCAGGGAGTCTTCTTCCGCGCGTCGACTAAACAGAAAGCTGACTCGCTAAAGATTACAGGCTTCGTCCGGAATGAGCCCGACGGCAGTGTGTACATCGAAGCAGAAGGCAGTGACGAAGACCTGAAGCGGTTTGTGCAGTGGTGCCATCAGGGACCGCCAAATGCCCGTGTCGATGAATGCGAAGTAAGGGGTGGTGATGTCATCGCATATCCGGTGTTTGAGATCCGGCGTTGATCAAGTAAGCCAGGCGAAGAGCAAAGAAGTTGGATGGCTCAGGCCATCTTACGGATGATACCTTTCTGCGGATGGATCTTTACGTCGAAAAACTGGCTGATAAATGCATTCATCCGGTTATCGACCATGAGCACAGGACTGTCAGTGGGATAAAACACCGTGAGATCGAGCACCGCTCGCAGGAAGTTGTGGTGCTTGCAAAATGCCTTTGTCCAGATCTTGAACTCTCTGGACCATTCTTCCTGGTACTGATGGAATGCATCCTTTCCTTCGAATATGAATTCAAGCTGATTGTCGCGGTAGTATTTGTAGCGGAAGAGGCCGGCCAGGTTAAAATAGAACTCGTGAAGGTGACGGTAATCGGAGCTCGAGTGCTCCTGGATTTTGACGGCCATCGAGTCCATCATGCCCAGCGGATTGGAGCGCAACAAATACTCGACTTTTACAAAATCGACAAGGTACTGCAGCAGCGACGATTCCAGAGACAATTGCGCCTCTTCGAGAATGTAATTCTTGTCTAACGGAAAGAACTTTCGAAGCACCCTGATTTTGGTTTTTCAAAAATAATAAAACGCGCCTTATCTACACAGGCTCAGCTGCAAAAGTATTCTGATCTAGAATTTGTCGGGGCTCGCTGCCTCGAATGACTTCTTATACGGTTCCGGAATACTACCGTTTAGCATTGCGCCAACGGAAACCGAGGGATAGATCTCTTCAAGGGTTTTCACTTCGTTCATGAACACTCTGCGGTAGATCTGGTGGCGATTCAGTTTTCTGGGATTATCAAGTCCGGCAGCAGCAATCAATTCCACGAAACTTTCAATGGTGTGCTTGTGATAGTTAGCAACCCTGACTTTTTTATCTTCCACCACCAGGCCCTGGGTAAGTTCGGGATTTTGTGTAGCCACACCGGTAGGGCACGTATTCTTGTTGCATTCGAGCGCCTGTATACACCCGAGTGCCATCATCATTGCGCGCGCGCTATTGCAGATGTCAGCGCCCAACGCGATAGCCCGTGCCATCTGGAATCCCGTGAGAATTTTTCCCGACGCGGTCAACCGGATGTGTTGGCGGACATTGAATCCCTTGAGCATGTTATCAACGAAAGCCAGTCCATCCAGCAAAGGCATTCCGACAAAGTTAGAGAACTCCGGAGGAGCTGCGCCGGTTCCACCCTCACCCCCGTCTACTGTGATGAAGTCCGGGTAAATATTGAGTTCAACCATCGCCTTGCAGATGGAGATAAACTCGCTCTTGCGTCCGATACAGAGCTTGAAGCCCACGGGTTTTCCGCCGGAGAGATCCCGCAATTGCTTAATGAAAAGGATCATTTCACGCGGCGTTTGAAATGCGCTGTGAAACGGAGGGGAATAGACCGTGGTTCCCGCCTTTACACCGCGGATAGCAGCAATCTCCGGAGTATTTTTCTTGCCGGGAAGAATTCCGCCGTGACCGGGTTTTGCACCTTGTGACAACTTCAACTCGATCATCTTTACTTCCGGCCGGGTTGCGTTCTTCTGGTACGCGTCAGGAGAGAAAAATCCATCCTCCGTTCGCGCTCCGAAATAGCCTGTGCCAACCTGCCAGATGAGATCTCCACCGTACTTTGTGTGGTGCGGACTTATGCCACCCTCACCTGTATTGTGCGCGAAGCCACCGATTGAGGCGCCTGCGTTCAAGGCCTCGACGGCGTTTGCGCTGAGGGATCCAAAGCTCATTGCCGAAACATTCAGAACGCTGGAATCATACGGGAGGAGGCAATCCTTATTTCCTACGCGTACGCGCGGGTGGTGGTTCACACTATGAAAATCTATCGGCACAATGGAATGGCTCATCCACTCATATCCTTCCGCGTAAACATTCAGCTGAGTTCCAAAGGGAGTGGTGTCGACTTGTTTTTTTGCGCGCTGGTAGATTACAGACCGGTCAATCCTGTTGATGGGTGCGCCATCGGTATCCGACTCGACGAAGTATTGCTGGATCTTCGGTCGAAGGTCCTCAAAGACATAGCGAAGCCGGCCGAGCAGGGGAAAGTTTCGCTTAAGCGATTGGCGGGTCTGCATCATGTCCACGATGCCCATATAGATCAGAGGCCCTACGAGAATGAATAAGAACAGGGCTGCAATCTGAAAATACGCCCAAATGAGGATCGCTGCGGCGACTACCACACTGGTGATGACAAAAAGTTTTCTCATGGTGAGGTTTAGAATTACTCAAATATACAAAAAGCAAATTGACGCGACCCGCGGGCCGAACCGTGGGAACCTCCGACACTGCGGCTAATTATATCGGACGAATCCCGGCGCCCTGACAAACCCGGCGGTGTATTTAATTCTGAGATTGCTGGTCACCCGGATATTAAAGGCGCTGATATCTTCTGTGGTTCTCGGAAAGTAAACGAATCGCAGCTCCACTGTTCCGAAAATCAGGTTTTCATTTCGCGTGCGGATTCCTCCTCCAAAACCGAAGAAGGGTTTGTCGTAGAAGATGCTGTGATCATCTCCCGAGATCATCGCCATCTCGCCGAATGCGAAAGGAGCAAACCGGAATCCCAGAACTTTCCAGGGGGAAAACGCCACTGTTTCACTCTGAATGTGGAAGCGTTTTGTACCCCATAGGCTATCGGCGCGGAAGTACTGCAGACCGAATTCGTTGTTGATGTCGAGTGGTATACTGGTCCGCTGACGAAAAACCCGGGTGTAATCGACAAAAAAGGACTGACGAAAAAGGAATTCACCCCGGGGTATCAACCGGCTTAAGAGAGAACCGGATAGCAGGATCGTTGCATCCTCCAGTCCGTCGTTCGGAAATCCGCCCGCTCGCAGGCCGAATGTATAGAACTCACCCACCCGGTTCACCAGTGATTTTTCCGCCTCGAATCCCAGGTAGGGCCGCGAAATTCCACGCTGGCGAGACCAGCCGGTCGTCACTATTACCTGGTGGCCGTAAGGCACGTCTTCTGTCCGTCCGAAACCGTAGATGTAGCGCGTGGTGTAAAAGTCGCGCTTGAAGAAAGTGGCCGATGCGAGCACGAAGGTCTGGTCATTGTACAAGGGTCTTTCCTGTTCGCGCTTTTGCACAGGAACCCTAGTAAAGTGTTGATCAAACGCCCGTATCGCGATGAAATGCCTGCTGCGATCGCGATTGCTATTGGCGCCGATGTTATAGCCTATCCAGAAATCACTGATCACATAGCGGTAGTCGCGGAAAAGTGAATCGTTGGTATTAAAAAAATTCTCGGACCAGTTTCTGCTCAGCTCCATTCCGCCGGCGTAGCGCGTGTAGGGCGACACCAACGGACGGTCAAAACGAATGTAATAAGCTTTTTCCTCCTCCTCGCCATAACTGCTCCCTGTGTTGAGCTGGGTATACCCTATCGTGCCGTTTACGAATGTTCCGGCAATGCTGTTCTTGCGGTAAAGAAATTCATAGGTAAAGTCAGGGTCGCGATCCGGTTCGATGAGGCCGTTGAATTGAAGTCGCTGTCCCCATCCGCCAAGGTTGGCGTCGTACAAACGCAGCCGCGTCTTGGATGGGTTCGCAGGGTTGATGGTGCCCCCGAGACTGAAAACGTCGCGCGTCATGACGACGAGGTCAACCGAATCCGGACTTTCTTTTAATGGGATAACGTAGAATTTGGCGTCGAGCAAGAAATCAAGGTCGCGGAGATGCCGTTCGTTGTCAGCGAGTTTATACGGGTTAATGGGCTTTCCTTCGCGGATAAAAAGATTGTCCTTGATGAGCCAGTCTTTCGACGTGCTGTGCAGTTTGTTCCCAAGTCGGGTGATGGTGTTCCGTATATTCCTCGCGGTGTCGTAGACTGTTCGCTGAAAATCGATGTGCCGGATAATAATCTTGCGAATTATCTTTCCGTCGTAAGGCAAAAACGCGGCCTCACTTTTCACGGCCGTGACGGGGTCGGGTTGATCCTTCCGAGTAATAGACTCCATTATCCTCTTGGAGACATCACTCTCCTTGATGTCTTTAATGATTTGGCCCGCTTTCGTCGAATCCTGACGCGTACTGTCTTTTCCCTGCTGGGCAAAAAGCACAGATGGCACCCAGAAGATGCCGATAACGCTTAAAAACAGAGAGACAGTTCGCATGAATTGGTACTCAACCTTGTTTTGCGCAGTTCCAGGTTCATCGGGATATTCACTCACAGTGGTATCTTGTATGGTAGCACCGTTGCGGCAGCAGTTAAATTGCCGTACCAACTACTACTTCCTGTTGGCCAGGTAGACACCACAAATGATCGCGGCCATTCCCGCAAAATGTCCCACATACAGCTTTTCGCCATCAAATAAGCCCCATAGTACCGCGACGACCGGAATGAGGTAGGTCACCGAACTGGTGTAGAGCGGCGAGCTGATCTTGACGAGTTTATTAAACAAAATTGTTGCCAGCGATGTGCTCATGAACCCCAGAAGGAGAATATATCCGAAGGCGGCCCATGCCCCTTCACGGGTTGAAAGTTTATAGGTAAAATCAGTAAATGCAAATAGGTAGATAAGCGCCAGTGGCCCGATCAGCATCAGTGAGACGCTTGTGATCGTGATAGCGTTAAGGTCCGTGATGCGGTACTTGATAAAATTGAGGTTCGTAGCGTAAAAAATACAGGCAAGGATGACGAACAAGGCGAAGAGATTCACGCCGCCGATCTTTCCGCCGGTGTTAGCCAGAACAAGTATTACCGTGCCGATGAGGCCGATGATAATTCCGAAGATCGAGCGGCGGCGAAATTGCTGACGGAAAAAGAAAACGCCGATGAGAAGCGTGACGATAGGCGTGAGGCTGTTCATGATTCCCGTGACCGAACTTTCCAGGCGTGTCTGCGCAAGCGCAAAGAGAAACGCCGGGAAAAATATGCCCATGAGGCCTGAGGCGAAGAGTTTAACGTAGTGCGTACCGGTCAGGCCCCGGAGCTGGGTGATTGCAAGGGGGACGAGAAAAAGCGAAGCTGCAGCCACCCTTAAGGAACCCAGTTCTCCCGCGGAAAATACCTCGAGGCCGCGTTTCATAAGAATAAATGATGTGCCCCAGATTAACGCAAGCGCGATCAGGAGCATGAGCGCACGCGTGTTGCTCTCTTGGTTGTTTAGCATGTGGGAGCGGTTTGCGAGCGCAAAGATTGGTAAATGACGGAAGATTTGAAATCTAATAATTCGGATAATACGCCCTTAGGCGGCGGCAAAAGTGGCAGCATAAGTTTCAAGTACCTCGTCGAGGATCGCATGAATTCCCTGCTGATCATCACATTCCACCAGGCGCGTTCGGAATGGTTTGAAATCCGGTATGGCTTTGAAGTAGTTGGTGTAATGGCGGCGCATCTCGAAGATTCCGATGCGATCACCCTTCCATCGAATGGAAAACTCGAGGTGTTTTCTCGCAACTCTTACCCGTTCGGCGATTGACGGCGGCAAAGGCCGCTCGCCGGTTCTGACAAATTCTTTGATCTCATTGAAAATCCAGGGATAGCCAATGGCGGCCCTTCCGATCATGATACCATCAACGCCATAGCGATTCTTGAACTCGACTGCTTTATGAGGTGAGTCTATGTCACCATTGCCAAAAACCGGGATATGCATGCGCGGGTTCTCCTTAATCTTTCCGATCAAGGACCAGTCGGCGGACCCCTTATACATCTGAACGCGGGTACGTCCGTGGATGGTCAGCGCCTGGATGCCGATATCCTGGAGACGCTCCGCAGCTTCCACGACATTTTTTGTATGGTCATCCCACCCGAGTCTTGTTTTCACCGTTACCGGAAGGTTCACAGCCTTAACGATCTCCTCGGTCATCTTTACCATTTTCGGAATGTCTTGCAACAGCGCCGCACCGGCACCGCGGCACGCAACCGCTTTTACCGGACATCCGTAATTGATGTCGATGAGATCGGGGTTTACCTGAGCGGCAATTTTCGCCGACTCTACCATGCTTGAAATATCACCACCAAATAACTGGATGCCGATGGGACGTTCGTATTCAAAGATATCAAGCTTTTGACGGCTCTTGGCGGCATCACGGATCAATCCTTCCGAGGAAATAAATTCGGTATACATGAGGTCGGCCCCTCCTTCTTTGCACACGGCGCGAAACGGCGGATCACTAACATCCTCCATCGGAGCCAGTAAAAGCGGAAATTCACCCAGCCTGACGTTTCCTATCGTGATCATCGTTACTGAACTAAACCCCTAACGGGTATAAAATGCTGCCTGCCTTGTTTATATTTGCCTGCAAAGTTAAAATAATTTCCGGATGATATTGGACAACGAATACGGTGCGCGTCACGAACGACATCCGGTGATTAATCTTCTTCTCATACTCCTGCTGGTAGGGCTGGGATTCGTGCTGGTCGGCCCGTTCATCGGTCTTTTTCTCGCGGTGCCCTTCTATAAAGGCGGTGGAATGATGGAATTGCTGGAGGCCATAGCCAACCCCGTTGGAAACCCAGACGTCAAGGTTCCTTTGTATATCGTACAGGCGAGTGCCACCGCCGTCGGATTGATTGTTACTCCTGCCATCTATCTCATGAGCAGGCGCAAAGCCCTTGGAGAATTTTTTACTGTGAAAGGCCTGGGACTCATCCCCGTTATGCTGACGGGGTTTGTTGTTATCATCTTTATGGTTGTTAATTCCGTCTTCATAGAATGGAACGCGGGAATTCACTTTCCGGACTTTGCCAGTGGTTTCGAACGGTGGGCCCGCGAACGCGAGGACGTCGCCACTGAACTGACACGCTTTCTTACAAACTTTGGTTCACAGGGAGAATTGCTGCTTGCGCTCGTTGTGATCGCCGTGTTGCCGGCGGTCGGAGAGGAAGTCGTCTTTCGCGGACTGATTCAAAACGAACTTTTCCGGGGCACGCGAAATGTTCATGTGTCAATCTGGTTTGCCGCCGTCTTATTCAGCACCATCCACTTCCAGTTCTTCGGCTTCGTACCGCGGTTGTTGCTCGGCGCTCTTTTTGGCTACCTCTATTACTGGTCGGGCAATCTGATGCTGGCTATCATAGCTCACTTTGTCAACAACGCGGTGTCCGTCATTGCGCTTTACCTTTATCAGAAGGGAAGTTTCACGTTCGATGTAGAAAGCCCGGAAGCGGCGCCGCCCACTATGGTCATCATCAGCGCTCTCTTAACGGGTGGCCTACTCTATTATTTTTATAAGTACTACCAGGACCGTAAAACCGCGATCGAGTGAGTGCAGAACCCTCCGCAAAAAAGTACAGCAATCTCACCCTGAGATTGATCACCGGCATTCTCGGCTCGGCCGCGATCATTGCGGGAGTGTGCTTTAGTGAGTGGACCTATTTTGCCATATTCTTTATTATCTGTCTTTTTACCCTGCTGGAATTCTATAAGCTCACGGGTCTGGATGGCCTGGCGCCTCAAAAAGCTTACGGAACCCTATGCGGGATTCTTATTTTTTGTCTCTCGTTCATGATAGAGGGTCGTATTCCGGTCGGCGGAAGGTCGCTGCCGACGGAATATTATATGCTGATATTCCCCCTCATCTCCTTCATCTACATGATCAAACTGTACAAAAAGTTTGAACGGAAGCCCTTTACAAATATCGCGTTTACTTTTCTGGGCATTTTTTACGTAGCTATTCCTTTTGCGTTGCTTAACGTCATCGCTTTTGATAATGGACAATACAACTTTGAAGTGATTCTCGGCACGTTGCTCATTCTTTGGGCCAGCGATACGGGAGCGTATTTCGCCGGCACCCGTTTTGGAAAAAGGAAACTCTTTGAACGCATTTCGCCGAAAAAATCCTGGGAAGGATTTCTCGGCGGCGCGGTTCTCGCGCTGATATTTGCCTATGGGTCATCCATGTTTATGCATACACTCGCATTTCGACAGTGGATGATCGTCGGAGTCATCATCATTGTAGGAGGAACGTTCGGCGACCTCATTGAGTCACTGTTAAAGAGGAGCATCGAAATAAAAGATTCCGGCGACTCACTTCCCGGGCACGGCGGTTTTCTGGACAGGTTTGATGGTTTGCTGATCTCGGCACCCTTTATCGCAGCCTACCTGGAAATATTCTGAGTTCCAGTCCATTGAAAAGACAATCATCGCCCCGGGCGGTTCTCTCTCTGCTATTTTGCTATCTTTGCAACCGTTTTCTAACGATTGCCTGGCCGCTCCGAGCGAGACGGTGGCATGCGTTTGGAGTTTAATCCTTTAATTTTCACTTATGGCATATATTGAACCCGCCCCGCTGAAAGATCACGAGAATCCTTTTGAAGCAATGATGTCCCGTTTTAAAGTGGCATCGCAACTTTTGGGATTGGAGGAAGAGATCTACAATGTTTTGAAAAATCCCACCCGCCAGGTGATCGTTTCCTTACCCGTCACGATGGATGACGGCTCTATCCGCGTTTTTGAGGGATACCGCGTCATCCACTCGAACATATTGGGTCCGTCGAAGGGCGGCATCCGTTTTGATCCTGCAGTCAACCTGGACGAAGTCAAGGCGCTCGCCGCGTGGATGACCTGGAAGTGTGCAGTGGTTGACATTCCGTACGGCGGTGCTAAGGGCGGCGTGGCCTGTAACCCCATGGAAATGTCCGCAGGTGAGATCGAGCGCCTGGTTCGCGCGTACACGCTCGCGATGGCTGAAGTCTTCGGGCCGGACAAAGACATACCCGCTCCGGATATGGGCACTGGTCCTCGTGAGATGGCATGGCTCATGGACCAGTATTCACGTATGCAGGGAATGACGGTGAACTCTGTCGTTACGGGAAAACCCATCGTGCTCGGTGGCTCCCTGGGAAGAACGGAAGCAACTGGCCGCGGTGTGATGGTGGCCGCAATGGCCGCAATGGAAAAACTGAAGATCAATCCGTACAAGGCCCGCTGCGCAGTCCAGGGCTTTGGGAACGTCGGATCCTGGGCAGCACGACTTCTTAACGAACGGGGCCTTGTGGTTCAGGCGATCAGTGACATTTCGGGCGCTTACTACAATGAAAAAGGGATCGATGTCGCAGCCGCCGTTCGCTATCGCGAAGAACACAAAGGCTCACTGGTTGGATTCCCGAATGTCGAAAGCATCGGCAACGAAGATCTGCTTACCCTCCCCGTTGACCTCCTCGTTCCTGCTGCAACTGAAGACGTGATACGCAGCTCCAATGCCGCAAAAATCAAGGCGCAGTTAATCGTCGAGGGTGCCAACGGCCCGACTTCTTCGAAAGCCGACAGTATCATTCACGAAAAAGGAATTACCGTAGTGCCGGACATCCTCGCGAACGCGGGCGGAGTTACCGTGTCGTATTTCGAATGGGTGCAAAACCGACTTGGCTACAAGTGGACCGCCGATCGGGTCAATCGCCGCTCCGATCGCATCATGAAAGATGCATTCTCGAACGTATACCGCGTAGCGAAAGAATACAATGTTTCCCTGCGCATCGCAGCCTACATGGTAGCCATCGACAAGGTGGCAAAGACGTACAAATACCGCGGCGGGTATTGAGTTTATGCGTACCTTTGCTCTTCAGCGATGAGCTGACCGATTAATCATTTATCATTCAATGACCATACACCGCGAGGGACATACCATCCTCTTTGTATTGCTGATTGTACTGTTCGGACTGAACTGGCTAGTCTTTTCACTCTATCCTCAAACTCCCCTCATCGAGAACTCGGCCATCCTCGTGAGCGTGATATTTTATCTTTTGATCCTTCAATTCTTCCGAAACCCGGTCTTCGAAATCACTCCCAACAGCAAGCATGTGCTGGCCCCTGCAGATGGTAAAGTTGTTGTCGTGGAGGAAACGGAAGAAACGGAATACTTGAAATCACGGAAGAAACAAATCTCGATCTTCATGTCTCCGGTGAACGTGCATGTGAACCGGTCACCGGTGTCAGGAGTAATCAGCTTCTTCAAGTATCATCCCGGCAAGTATCTCGTCGCCTGGCATCCTAAGTCGAGCACTGAAAACGAGCGAACGACGGTTGCTGTCAGAATGCAAAACGGTGCTGAAGTTGTATTCAGACAGATTGCCGGAGCATTGGCTCGTCGGATCAAATGGTATATCAAGGAAGGTCAGCCGATTGAACAAGGCCAGGAATTCGGATTCATCAAATTCGGCTCACGCGTTGACATATTTCTTCCTCTGGATGCGGAAATCACGGTCAAGGTAGGCGACATCACAAAGGGTGGCCGCACGATTATCGCCGAATTGCCCTGATAAATGCACATGTAAGCTTATTTCATCAGGCTAACACCTGTTATCGCTCTTATCTCCCTATCTTTACGATAGCTCTTCTTTGCATAAAGCCAAGAATGGCTTTATCCCCACTGATGATGAAATCTCAGATCCGTTTTTCTTCCGCGCAGCCCGAATTTTACTCGACCCTGAATCAACGCGTTAACGAGTACTTTAAGAGCAACAGCATAAGCCGCACGGGAAATGCCGAAATGTTCGTCAAGACCGTATTCATGTTTTTGCTGTACATCATTCCATACGTCCTGATGATCTCGGGGGTGGTGGCAAACATCTGGGGGATGGCGGCGCTTTGTGGTGTAATGGGTGTCGCAATCGGCGGCATCGGCCTGTCCGTTATGCACGATGCTAATCACGGTGCTTACTCAAAGAAATCATGGGTAAACAATCTTTTAGGACTTTCGCTTAACATCGTCGGCGGGAATGCTTTTAACTGGAAAGTACAGCACAACGTTCTACACCATACATACACCAACATTCACGATGTGGACGAAGACATCAGCCCGAGAGGAGTGTTGCGTCTGTCGCCGCACGGTGAATGGAAATCATTCCACCGCTTCCAGCATCTCTACGCATGGTTTTTCTATGGGCTGATGACCATTGTATGGGTTTTGGTCAAGGACTACGTGCGGATACAGAAGTACCAGAAAGACGGCCTCGTGAAGAAACAAAAGGCTGATTTCGGTACCGAATGGATCATCCTTGCACTCTCGAAATCAGTCTACGCGCTTTATATTTTTGTGATCCCGATGATCGTTCTTTCGGTTGCGTGGTGGCAGGTGGTCGTGGGGTTCCTGATTATGCACTACATCGCAGGGTTCATTCTGGCGGTGATCTTCCAGCCCGCACACGTCATCGATGGGACTGAATATCCTCTTCCCGACGGAAGCGGAAAGATGGACAACAGCTGGGCGATACATCAGCTGTACACTACGACCAACTTTGCTAACAACAGCCGTTTTTTCTCGTGGTATGTCGGCGGCTTGAATTTTCAGGTCGAGCATCACCTCTTCCCCGGCATCTGCCATGTGCATTACCGGAAACTGTCGACGATAGTAAGATCGACAGCCCGGGAGTTTAGCCTGCCTTACAAATCTGAGCCAACATTCATCGGCGCATTGCGGGGCCATGCGCGATTGTTGAAACAGCTCGGCATGAAGCCGGCACCGGCTCACGCCTGATTTGTATACCCTTCATCCTTTACAGAAAACGCACGCCAACCTTGGCGCCCATCCACATCTTTATGTTATGGTCGCTACCGAAATCGCGGTCGTAAAAAATATCCGGCTGGTAGTCGGTAAATAACACCGGATAGTCGTCGACAGATCTGCGTGTAATATATCCGTTAACAGTCGCACCAAAAGTGAGTGAAAACTTCTTCAGGACCTGGTAATCGAATCCCACATAAAGCTTGTTGAGCAGGTTCACAGCATCGATCCGGTTTCCCTGAACAATCTGGTTCGCTGTAAGATCAAAATTTAGAAAAAGCTTTCGCGAGATCCGGGGGGCGGTTCCAAGGCCGTAGCCGAAAGTCCAAAATGTTTCCTCATCCTTGTATGTCGATGGCTTCGCGCCGGCGGTGAAAATGTTGTAGAAATGCCGGACGCCGGTCCGGAATGAAACGTTGTTATAAAAGATCTCGTCAGCCGACAGTTCGATTTTGTGATATCCCCTTCCGACGATGCTCATAAGGCCAATGGGGATGCCTTTAACGCTGTCTGCAATATTGAGAAGTCCCACCTGAATTCCCTTAACCTTCTTCGCGATGTTGATAACACCTGCGATTTGTGCGCCCTTCATCTCCCCTCCGGCAATATTGAATACGCCGGATAGCTGAGTGCCCCGAAAATTCTTCCCGACAACATTGAACACGCCCGCGCCTTGAACTCCTTTCATGTCCCGCCCTGCGATGTTGTATACACCCGCAAATTGAACCGCATCCGCATCACGAGCCACAACATTCATCACGCCCGCGAACTGCGGACCTTTTTTGTCCGAAGAACTGATGTTCGCGACGCCTGCCATCGACAGGCCTTTCGAGAAGGCGGTGTTAACGTTGAACACTCCGGCGAATTGGGCGCCTCTGCTGACACCGTGGTCGAGGTTAAAAATTCCTGCAAACTGAAGCCCGTTCATGTGGGCTCCCACCTCATTAAACAGGCCCGCGGCCTGCACACCGTTCATGTTTCCACGGACGAGGTTGAACAGGCCACCGATCTCCACTCTCTCCACGCCGAGTGAGTATCCGCCGAATATATTAAACGACAGATCGTTGATGACGTGACCGCTCATCTTGTGGTTCGTTCCCACAAATGGCACCAGAGAAATTTGCGACGTACGATAAAGAGTATCGTCGATGTTGCGATTGTTGATGTCCCGGCTATTGGACCGGCTGAAGAGCAAGGACTGCCGCGTCCAGAACCGTCTGAATTTTTCACCGACGCTGTCGGCAAGCACCGCGACTTTTTCGCTGTTGATCCGGATGGGTATCGTCAACCGGTCATTATTCTGAACGGCCACGATTGTATCGGAATAATTTTGAAGGTTTACCGAGAGAATAATTTCGTCCGCGGGCTTTTCAATCTTCATCTCAAAATATCCGGATGAGTCGGATATAGTCGATGTGAGCGTGACCGGGTCATAAATACTGACATCGCGAAGGCGCTCGCCGGTAGATTCATCGACAACATAACCGGTTACAATAGCGGGCTCCTTCGCTGTGCTCTTGACCGTTGCCGTCAGAATGACATAATTTCCGCGTTCCCGATACTGGATGGTCCCCTTGAAAATCTTGTCGAGAATTTCCCGTACAGACCTGTTCACGAAACGATCAGTTACCGTCTGCTTTTCGCGGAAGATGCCCGGATTATAGGAGAACACAAACCCGGCGGCAGACGCGATCTTTTGAAGGGATGCGTCAACACTCTCACCCTGAAAGGTCACTGATATTTTTCGCTCGAGCAGCGGCGTCTGACCCTGCGCGAAGGTCGATAAGACGATAAGCAGGTAGAAAATATTTTTCATCATGGTTGGCCCTCCTCGCATCCGGAACCTTCAAGGGCTATTACTGCACCTTCCTTTGAAACGGTGAGCCCGAGCGTTTCCGCGATAACATTCGCAATCTCTTCTATATGTTCGTCATTAAACGAGACCGTAAGCCGGCAATTCTTCAACCGATCGTCGATCCTGATTTTTGTCTGGTAGACATCGTTAAGGGTTTGCACTACTGTTTCAAGTGAATTGTTGCTGAAACTGAAAAATCGGGTCTTATACGCCGTGACATTGCGCTCGGGCTCGGCAACGGAAAAACTACCTGTCTCTTTATTGTAGATGCCCTTTCCGTTGGCTTTTAGCGACACTCCCGGATTGTCCCTGGTGTAGAACATGACTTCTCCCTCTTCGACCACTACCTCAATCGTCTGCGATCCGGGATATGCCTTCACATTAAATGAGGTTCCGATATCGCGGATGAATGTGCCCTCAGCCTCCACAATAAATGCGTTCTGATCGTCGTGGTTGATGTTAAAGTATGCCTCGCCGGTGAGTCGCGCCATGTGCGTATTCTTTTTCTGATCGAAGGAATACACAATGCTGGTATGCCGGTTTAGAAAAACATCACTACCATCGGGCAGCGTGTCTGCTCCGGTGCGGTTGTCGGATAGCACCTTCATGGAAGCGGATCGATCTGTTTCGAAGAATTGATATATGAAGATTCCGGCCGCAATAAATAAAAGGATACCGGCGGCAATTTTGTAGATGGGATAACCCGCCGATTCGCGCATCGGCAAGCGGCGGGACTTTCCCTTGGAAGTCAGTTTCTCGCGAACGCGGATCCAGGCTTCGTCGGTCGAAAAAGACTCAAGTGTTGTTACCGAGGCAGCACGGTCAAAGATCGTCTTCATCTGCTCGAAGTACTTTCGGTTATCTTCGCTCTCACTGATCCAGCGCTCAATGAAAACCCGGTCCTCGGGTGAGGCTTCCCCCGTGAGGTAGCTGGCGATGAGCAGGTCGATATGATCAGACGAGGTGTTCACGTTCAATTCAGAAATCCGTTTAGTATAATAAAGACGATGGGCAAAAAATCTTTGAGCTGTTCACGCATGATGCGCAGCGCCTTCCCCATATGGTTCTCCACTGTTTTGATTGATATATTCAGTTGCTCGGCGATTTCCGAGTACTTCAGTTCTTCGAAGCGGCTGAGCTTGAAAACCAGTCGGCATTGTTCCGGCAGCTCATCCATAGCAATCTTTATTCTGTGCTCCAGCTCGTTTGTTGCAACCACCTGCGATACCGAATCGTGGGCGCGTTCAGCAAGAGCGATTTCCTCGCCGGCATGTCTCTGTTTGATCTTTTGGTGTTTCAGGACGTTCAAACAGGCATTTCTGACCATCGCATACAAATACGGTTTTACCGAAGTGTGGATCGCCAATGCACCCCGCTTTTCCCAAACCATCAGAAAAGTGGACTGCACAATCTCCTCCGCATCTTCCTTGTCCTGCAGGAAGGTATATGCGTAGTTGCAAAGAGGCTGATAGTAAGTTCTGAATAACATCTCAAAAACAGTTATGTCGCCCGCTGACAGCGCTTCAATTTGCAGTTGTTCAGGTAAATTCACCGTTTCCTTGAGATTGTTAGGTGCAATTTACGGGATATTGGGCGTTTCGGTTATGACAACTGCCAGCAGAATTACCCCTATCAGACCGGAAAAAATCCTTTAAATTTACCCCGCAACAGAAAGAACATGCTTCAGGCCGACGATTGTTACAGGATATTCCGGAAAAGTATCGACGACTACCACAAGAAGGACGATGTGGACACCCCTATCGCCAATCCCTTTCCTCAAGACACATTTGAATCGCTGCTTTACCTGAAAAACTGGATTGACACGGTGCAGTGGCATCTGGAGGATATCATCCGGAACCCTGAAATCGATCCCGCGGAGGCACTGGGTATCAAAAGGCGGATCGACAAATCGAATCAGGACAGGACTGACACAGTAGAGAGGCTAGACGATTTCTTCCTCGAAAGCTTCCGCCACGTCAAATATCCTTCCGGCGTCAGGATCAACTCCGAGACCCCTGCCTGGTTGCTCGACAGAATGAGCATCCTGATGCTGAAGATCTATCACATGAATGAGCAAACCGAGCGTAAGGACGTTACCATGCAGCACCTCGCCAAATGCCGTGACAAGCTGATGATCCTGGAAGAACAAAAGCAGGACATGCAGCAGGCGTTTGACCAGCTGCTCGCCGATATCGGTGCGGGTACACGCAGGTTTAAAGTCTATCGTCAGATGAAAATGTACAACGATGCCTCGCTGAATCCGGTTCTCTATAAATCAGGAGGAAACTGACGTGTCTAGCCGTATGTCAGCATTTGCCATCATTCAACAAGATCCATCGTGCAGGTAACCAGGATTCTCGTTCTGCGATTTTCCGCCATGGGCGATGTGGTTCTTGCGGTTCCGGTGATCAAATCACTGGTGGCAGCACACAAGAATGTCGAGGTGACCATCGTCACGCGACCGCGGTTTGCACCCTTCTTCTACGATATCGAAAGAGTTAAAGTTTTTGCGGCCGACGTCGACAATACCTACAATGGAATTTTTGGAATGCGAGAACTGTTCCGGGCTCTCATCCGCAAGGCATCCTATGATGTGGTCGTTGATCTTCACGACCACGTGCGCACAAAAATTCTCCGGACGTTCTTCCGGCTATTCTTCACGGACGTCGTCGTATTTCAAAAAGGAAGGAAAGAGAAGAAGGCATTTGCCCGAAAGCACAATAAGATCACCGTACCGCTGCCGCATACTGTAAACCGGTATCAGGCGGCATTCGAGAAAGCCGGGTTCACCTTCGACCTGTTACCTCCTCCGTGGCTGGAACTGAATGAAGCCCTTCAAGGCGCAGCCAATGACTGGCTGACCGGCAAGGGACTGGACAAAAAGGAAAGGTGGATCGGTATTGCTCCGTTCGCCCTGCATGCAACCAAAGTCTGGCCCCTCGATAATTACGCCGCGCTGATCGAAGAAGTGCTGAAGGATGCGCCAGCAAAGTTTTTCCTTTTCGGTGGCGGGCATAAAGAAATCAAATACTTTGAAAGTCTTCAAAAGAAATTTCCACATCACTGCGTTGTCACCGCCGGCCAACTGAAGATTCGGCAGGAAATCGCACTGATGAAGCACCTTGACCTGATGGTGTGCGTGGACTCGTCCAATATGCACATGGCTGCCCTCGGCGGAGTTCCCGTATTGTCGATCTGGGGGGGTACGGATCCTGATATTGGCTTTGCTCCCTTGGGAATCAAGACACGGGTGGTACAGGTCTCACGGAACGAACTGCCGTGCCGGCCGTGTTCTGTTTACGGTCGCGAGACTTGTTACGTCGGAGGATTTCCTTGCCTGACGCGGCTCACTCCGGAATTTATCGCCGGCGAAATCAATGACATGCTACAATCATCGAAGTAGGTTCTAACCACTGATTTCAGCGTCGTTGCTTTCTGTTATATTTGCAGCTTGTTAATTCTGAATCTTATACAATGTCGCATAAAATCGATACGATAATCTTTGATCTCGGCGGCGTCCTGATCGACTGGAACCCCCGCTATCTGTACCGCAAGATCTTCAAGACTGAAGACGAGGTCGCCTGGTTTCTCGAAAACATCTGCACGGCTGAGTGGAACGACCAGCAAGACGCGGGCCGGTCATTCGAGGAAGCGACAAACGAGCTGATCGCAAAGCATCCGGAGTATCGGGAACCGATCGCGGCATGGTACGCGAGGTGGCAGGAAACCATTTCAGGCCCGATTGCCGGAACAGTTGATATTCTCAAGGCCATCAAGGAGTCCGAAAAATTCCGGCTGTATGCGTTGACAAACTGGTCGGCGGAAACCTTTCCTTGGGCGCTGGAGAACTTCCCTTTCCTCCAGTGGTTTGAGGGGATCGTTGTCTCGGGAATGGAGAAAACGCGTAAGCCTTTGCCTGAATTCTTTCACATTCTGTTCACTCGCTACAAGGTCGAGCCATCCAAAGCGCTCTTCATCGACGACAATCTTGCGAATATCGACGGAGCAAAGGCGTTGGGTTTGAATACCATCGCATTTAAAGACCCTGGGCAATTGACGTCTGAGCTCGGGAAATGGAACATCGATCTCAATTCACTGCGTCTGAACGGAAGGACGCTGGTATAGTCACCGGGTTGCCGCATGAATGCTGCGGTAGTTCCTTGGGACCAGATGACGCAATCTATTTTCTTCCGTAGGCCAACACCACCTTTTCAATGATGTCGCAGCACTCGTGCACCTGATCTTCTGTGATGATGAGCGGGGGTGCCAGGCGTATGATGTTGCCATGTGTAGGCTTGGCAAGCAGACCATTCTTTGCAAATTCCAGGCAGAGATTCCACGCGGTCTTGCTTTCAGGCGAGTCGTTGATGACGATTGCATTCAGCAGTCCCTTTCCACGAACGAGTTTTATCAGCGAGGATTTCAGTATCAACCTCTCCATGCGATCGCGAAACACGATACCCAGTTTCTCAGCGTTGTCGCTGAGCCGTTCGTCGCTGACCACCTGCAGCGCTTCGACACAGACGGCGGCGGCCAGCGGGTTTCCACCAAAAGTTGAACCGTGCTCACCGGGTTTGATCAGCAACATGATGACGTCGTCGGCGAGCACACAAGAAACCGGGAGCACTCCTCCTGACAACGCTTTCCCAAGAATCAAAATATCGGCGCGCACATCTTCGTGATCGGCAGCGAGCATCTTGCCTGTTCGCGCGATTCCCGTCTGTATTTCATCCAGCATCAGCAACACATTGTGTTTCCGGCACAATCGCTCGGCGGCCTGGAGATATCCCTTCTCAGGAACAAAGACGCCTGCCTCTCCCTGGATGGGCTCCAGCCAAAGACCGCAGACATTTGGATTCGCCAATGACTTTTCAAGCGCACCAATGTCATTATAAGCGATAATTTCGAAACCCGGCATGAAAGGTCCGAAGTCTCGCCGTGCGTCGTCGTCAGTAGAGGCTGAGATGATAGTGGTTGTTCTGCCGTGAAAATTATTCCGCGCAGCAACGATCACGGCTTTGTCTGCCGCGATCTTCTTGCGCATATATCCCCACTTGCGGGCGAGCTTGATCGCTGTTTCATTTGCCTCTGCTCCGCTGTTCATGAACAGCGCCTTCTGATATCCGAAAGTGTCACAGACGTATTTTTCCGCCGGGCCGAGTTTGTCATTGTAAAAAGCGCGCGAAGTGAGCGTGAGTTCGCGTGCCTGGTCGACGAGTGCCTGGACGATACGCGGATGACAATGCCCCTGGTTGACAGCGCTGTAAGCGGAAAGAAAGTCGAAGTAGCGCTTTCCTTCAACGTCCCACAGGAAGACGCCCTCACCCCGCGTCAGTACGACCGGCAACGGGTGATAATTGTGCGCGCCATACCTTTCCTCCATTAAAATTGCTTCCTGGCTGGAGTTAATCGTCGTTTCCATAAGTCATGCCTTAAAGTGTAAATCTACGCAGTTTTCTGGTTTTCAGAATTTGAGCCTCCAGGAAGTTCTCTCACAGCGCCTTCCATTTTCGTACCCCGCTCTCCGTTGGGCTGTTCTGTAGACCACTCGGCGGGTTTGCAAGAACCGGATCAACCGCACTCGATCACATAACAATCAAATTTTGAGGAAGGTTTTACAACCGCAAATTGACACTAATTGTCAAAATATAGTTGGATCTTTCCGGACCGTATGGTTTAACTTGTTGGATCGATTTACTATTTGCCCATGACATTGACAGTGATACTCCTTGCGCTTGTGATCGTTTTGCTGATCACCAACACGTGGTTGATATTGCGTTCAGCCCAGGCATCCCGGCCGTTAGAATTACAAAGAGAACTCATCAAAATGGCTGCGGACCTCGCGAGGCTTGATCCGCTGCTGAGGGAAGAGTTCTCACGCAATCGCGTGGAAACGCAGCGGAATGCAAAAGAAAGCCGCGAGGAGTCAGGCAGCGCGTTCAGATCCTTCCGCGAGTGCCTCGACGTCTCTTTCAAAGACACCAAGGAGGAACTCTCCAAGTCGCTCAAGTCATTTGAAGATCGCTTCTCGGAAAACGTCCGGGAGTTCAACGAACTACAGCGTCAGAAGTTCGATGACCTCTTCAACAAGCAGGCTCATATAAAATCCGAGACAGAGCAAAGACTCGAAAGGATCCGCGAGGTAGTCGACAACAACCTCCAGAAAATGCAGGACCAGAATTCCAGCAAGCTGGATCAAATGCGCGCGACCGTTGAGGAGAAACTGGAATCGACGCTGGAAAAAAGGTTCAACGAATCTTTCCAGGTTATCAGCAACCGCCTTGACCAGGTCCACCAGGGTCTGGGTGAGATGCAAAAACTTGCCACGGGCGTCGGCGATTTGAAGAAAGTCCTCACAAATGTAAAGACGCGTGGAAACCTGGGAGAGATTCAGCTGGGCGGTATCCTGGAGGAAATATTCTCTCCGGAGCAATACGAAAAAAACGCAACGGTCAAGCCCGGAAGCATGGAGCGTGTCGAATACGCTATCAAATTGCCCGGACGCGGAACGGACAACAGCCCCCTGCTCCTGCCTATCGATTCAAAATTCCCGAATGAAGATTATCAACGGCTTGTGGAGGTGTACGAAAATATGGCGAATTGCACGCCCAAAGAGATCGATGACGCAATCCGGCAATTTGAATACTCGATCAAAAAGAACGCGAAGGACATCCGCGACAAGTATCTGAACCCCCCTCTCACTTCGGATTTCGCCATCATGTTCGTTCCAACGGAAGGCCTGTATGCAGAAATATTGAGACGAACAGGCCTGTTCGAGTTTCTACAGCGTGAATACCGCGTGACAGTCGTGGGCCCGACAAACCTGGTCGCATTCCTCAGCAGCCTGCAGATGGGCTTCCGAACACTGGCGATCGAAAAAAGATCGAGCGATGTGTGGCAGATACTCGGAGCGGTGAAGACACAGTTCGGAGACTTTGGAAAGATCCTGGAAAAAACGAAGAAGAAGTTGCAGGAAGCTACCAATGTAATTGACAGCGCCAGCACGAGGTCGCGCGTGATTGAGCGAAAACTGCGCAACGTCCAGGAACTGCCAGGAGAAGATGCGATGGTATTGATCGGTAAGCCCGAAGACCTCGATCCGGAGGAAACTGACGGCGTATCGGTTGAAGCCGACGACGAGAAAGATCTGCAGTTGCCGTTCCGGACACCCGACTAAATTTTATCCGATGGGCTCGCATCAGTAAATCCGTCCGATCGAATTGGCAATTAATCTTTTCATCTCGAGCGCATCGATGATCCCTTGCTTGCTATAAATGATCTTTCCTCCGGGGGCGATCAGTAACGTATAGGGTAGGGCTCCTTCCCACGCCGGATCGATCGCTTCTATGAATGCATACCGGTCACCTTTGATGATATAGTTTGTCATCGAGGCTTGTTTCTTCTTTAGAAAGTTTAGTGCGTTCTGTTTCCGGTCAAGGTCGTCAAAGGAAACGGAGACCAGCTCAAACTCGCGATTGCGGTACATCCGGTGCATGTCGACGAAAGAAGGAAACTCGACTACACAGGGTCCACACCAGGTTGCCCACATATTGACAAGCTTATAATTGATACCCTCGTTCCGGAGGATGTTTTTCAATTGTCCCGGATCGATTTCGTCGATGCTCACGGGCTCTTTGGCATACTTTGCAATTTCGGAATTCGCATACGCCCGTTTATCCGGCCACTTGATGGAGCAGCCGAATGTTTTGGTCTTATCCACCGGCACAGGCTTTCCCGCAAGGAGGGCTTCGATAGCCACGCGTGTGTCGTGCGTTTTGGCAGTGCCAGGCTTTTCGCCATCATCGATGCGCCCGGAGTAGCGAAGCTTTCTGCCGGCATCGAAGATGAAGACGTGCGGCGTGGCCTGCGGTCCATATTGCATGGACACTTTCGAGTTTTCTCCGTCATAGAGGTATGGATAATGGATACCCTTGTCACGGGCCCGGATCTTCATCTCTTCAAAACTATCGCCGAGATCAGTATAGCCCATTTCCCCCAATGTTACTGCCTCCGGGTCATTGGGTGAAATCGCCACTACGGCCACCCCCTTGTCATGATAGTCAGCGTACAGTTGCTTGATGCGGTCTTCGTATGCCTGAGCCGTTGGACAGTGGTTGCAGGTGAAAATGATCACCAGGACACGGGACGCGGAAAAATCTTTCAATGAATATGTTTTCCCGTCCGTTGCAGGCAGGGAGAACGCAGGTGCGTCCGACCCGATAGGGAGAGGCGCAGGATCAGCCGCAGCGATCAGGTTAAGAACCGAAAAAAGTAACAGAGATGTCGGGAAAAGACCTTTTCTCATATTTCAGTGATTTATGCAACTAAAGTTAAGGAATGTCGGCCGAAGTTTTTTCGGATGTTTCCCCGGAAATGTTTTTATGCGACATTTGCGCTTTAAGAATCGAGAAGATCATGAAAATAACATCCGATAATCGCCTCCGCAAGCTGATCGTTGTCGGCGACCGCGTGCTGATACAGCCCGTCAAGCAGACCGATAAAACGGAAAGCGGCCTGTACCTGCCGCCCGGTGTTCAGGAGAAAGAAAAAATCCAAAGCGGCTATGTGATCAAGGTTGGGCCCGGTTATCCGCTTCCGCTGCCGGCCGACGAAGATGAAATGTGGAAAGGCAAGGAGGAGCAGGTGAAATATCTTCCGTTGCAGGCGCAGGAGGGCGACCTGGCGATCTTTCTGCAGCGCGGTGCCGTGGAAGTGATTTACGAAAAAGAAAAATACTTCATCGTTCCTCAGGCATCGATTTTGATGCTTGAAAGGGAAGAAGACCTCTGATACTTTCTGAAAAATGGCGGGACTTTCATTTGATGTACTTCGCACGGGTAAAAAATACCGACTCGTCAACTTCGGCGAGCGGCACGAATTCGTTGTTGAAAACGTGCTGGGCAACGGCGATTTCAAGGTAAAGGACCTCCTGACTCTCGAGCGGTTCCGCTTGAAAGAACTCATCACCTATGGAAAGGGCAAGGACTTTCTGCTTGAGGAAATCACGGGCTAGAGAAGGCAGGCGCTTTATAAAACATCAATTATCATGAAACGAGCAACAACCCTGATTTTACTTCTGATCACTTTTGCAGGATTTGCCCAGCAGAATGAGCCCGACGATTTTCTTACAAAAGAATTCCACGCCGAGCGCCGGCAGAAACTGCGGGAAAGTCTCCCGGCTAATTCTGTGGCGGTTTTTTTCGCCAACCCGGTCAGGAACCGTTCGAATGACGTCGACTATACCTATCACCAGGACCCCGATTTTTTCTACCTCACAGGATATCGGGAACCCAATGCGCTGCTCTTCGTTTTCAAGGAACAACAGACAGCCGCAAACGGTCAGCGCTATGATGAAATACTTTTTGTCCAGCCGAGAAATGCCTACCGCGAAATGTGGGACGGACGACGGCTCGGAATAGAAGGAGCAAAGGCGCGACTGGGATTTCAGCAAGCCTTTGACAACATCGAGTTCCAGAAATACAGCGTCGACTTCAGCAAGTTCGACCAGATCCTGTTCTTCGACTTCAAGAATGATGTGCGTGACGACGGGGAGGACCCGGCAGACCTGTTCGATCTGATTCAACAATTCAAGGTCAAAGTAAATTATCCCTCTCCTGACAACACCGTCGTGAGTCGCGAGCCACGCCGAAACAACCTGAACACCCGGGACCTCGATCCGGTTATGGAGAAGCTGCGCGGCATCAAAACGAAGGAAGAACTGGAAATGATCCGGCGGGCGGTGCGCATCTCATGCGCCGGTCAGGTCGAGGTAATGAAAGCGATGAAACCGGGGATGTCCGAGCGAGAAGTGCAGGGCATCCACGAGTTTGTGTTTAAGAAATACCAGGCGGAAGATATCGGATATCCCTCCATTGTCGGAGGTGGTCACAATGGATGTATTCTTCACTACGGTGACAATTACAAGCCCAACATTACGACGAATGAACTAGTGCTCATGGATCTCGGAGCGGAATATCACGGATATACAGCCGACATCACCCGAACGATTCCGGCGAATGGGAAATTCACGCCGGAGCAAAAACAGATCTACAACCTCGTATTGAAGGCACAGGAAGAGGCCATGAAGATCTGCAGACCGGGAACAACTTTTGCGCAGCTAACATTGGCCACGAAGCAAACGGTAAACAAGGGCCTGGCTGAGCTGGGTATCATCCGGAATGAGAACGAACAGCATTTGTATTATCCACACGGTTGTTGCCACCACATCGGGCTGGATGTACACGACCGCGGTGAGACGGAGGTGCTAAAGGAAAATATGGTCATAACGATAGAACCCGGTATTTACATCCCGGAAAATTCCGACTGCGATAAAAGGTGGTGGGGAATTGCTGTGAGGATCGAGGACGACTTTCTCCTCACGCGCGACGGCTACGAGCACCTGTCAATTTCCGCACCGCGCAAAGCCGAAGATATCGAAGCTACGATGAAGCTACCCAGCCCGCTGGATGATTTTATCCTCCCGGCGTTACAGGGAAAATAAACAAGCGTCGATCACGCGGAGCGCCCGCGTGACGACTCCGGCGCGCACCCATTAACGAGGCAAGACATGAAAGTGCTGATCGTTGAAGACAACCGTGAGCTCGCGGAGAATATTCAGGATTTTCTCGTCCGGGAAGGCTATGTATGCGAAGTCTGTTCTACCGAGGAGGACGCCCGGAAAAGACTCGAGTCCTACCAGTATGATTCCGTCATCCTGGACATCATGTTACCGGATGGCAACGGGCTACGACTTCTGCAACATCTGAAAACACAAAAAATCCAGTCGGGAGTGCTGATCATCTCCGCCCGAAATTCGCTGGATGACAAAGTTAACGGGCTCGAGTTAGGCGCAGATGACTACCTCACCAAGCCATTCCACCTGAGCGAGCTTCATGCGAGGCTGAAGGCGATCTATAGAAGAAAAAATCTCCAGGGAGATTCAGTCGTTTCCTTCCAGGATATCAGTATCAATACCGAATCGATGGAAGCGCGTGTGAACGAACATCTCCTCGACCTGACGAAAAAGGAATTTGATCTCTTGCTTTATTTCCTCGTAAACAAGAACCGCGTTCTGACACGGCAGTCGATTGCGGAACATTTGTGGGGTGATTACACGGACAATCTCTCGAACTTCGACTTTGTCTATCAGCACGTAAAAAATCTGCGCAAGAAAATTACTGCCGCAAACGGACGCGACTACATCGGCACTGTCTACGGATTAGGGTACAAGTTTGACACCAACAAGGCATGAGGCTGCTCGATAAATTCACGATCTGGTTCATTGTTATTACCAGTCTCGTATTGGTGGCAGGGGGTCTGATCGTCTTCACACGTGTTCAGTATGAGGTCGATCAGGAGGCAATCCGTCGTATTAAGAGCAACATTGACAACATTGCTTCGCAGTTAGAACAGGGCAAATCCGTTGCGGAGGTAAAGAGTGAATACGTCGAGATAACGGAGATCGATCCGCGGGAGCCGGAGATCGACATTAATGTCTATGATACGATGGCCGTCTACCGCCCGCGCATGCAGGCTCTTGACCGCAAGCTGACGGTGGAATCCTCCTATCATATCGGCGGAAAGCACTACAAAGTATCCATGTACGATTTTGTCGCCGAGCCCGATGAGATAGCGGACGGCGTAATCGAATCTCTGGCGTGGATATTTCTAATCCTGCTAGTCATCGTGGGCCTCACAAACCTGATGATCTCGCGCCGCATCCTATCGCCCTTTCATCAAACGCTCAAGGCAATCCAGCGGTTTTCCCTGAAGGCGGGGAGCGATATCAACTTTCCTGCTACACGCACGCGCGAATTCCAGCAACTGAATTACTTCCTGATGAAGATGACGGGGAAGGCGCGGGCGGATTATCGGGCGCTGAAAGAGTTTACAGAAAATGCCTCACACGAATTGCAAACTCCGCTGGCGGTCATTCGCGGCAAACTCGAGTTGCTACTGGAATCTCCCTTGACTGAAGAACAAGGGAACCAGATCCTCTCCGCGCTTGGCTCGATCGAAAAGCTTTCCAAGATCAATCACTCGTTAACGCTGCTGAACAAACTTGAGAACCAGGAGTTCACAGCGGTTAATCCCATTGATTTTAGCGCGCACGTGAAGTCGATCCTGAATGACTTGTCCGAGTTGATGGTGATGAAATCGATTGCAGTGAAAGAACATATCGCTGAAAATGTTCACGTCGTGATTCATCCTTCGCTGGCGGACATCATGATTACAAATTTGCTCAGCAACGCGATCCGGCACAACATGGAGGGCGGCAATGTCGAGATCGACCTCACATCGGAGAGGCTATTGATTGTTAATACCGGCCTTCCTCCTGTAATGCCGCTCGAAGAAACTTTTCATCGATTCAAGCGCGCCAGTCATGATAGCGACTCAGTCGGTCTCGGGCTCGCAATCGTCAAACAAATCTGCGACGTTACCGGATTGAGCATCGATTACGTCTATGAGAACAAGCGGCACCGCGTCACAGTGACCTTTCGCGTGGTCTAGCGACCACTCATCCAAGTTTCTAATAAACTTCAAGATTCCTTCAAAATGTTTGCAACTGCACTTCAAACTGTATTGTGATATTTGCGTTATAGTAAGATTGGCAAAGAATTTTTCGACAAACAAATAATATGCGTGCTTGTATTTTTACTCTTCTGATGTTCGTGCTGCAACTCCCGGTATCCGCTCAAAACAGCGAGAGGACCTTTATCGTTACCGGCGCCGTGGTCGACCATCAGAACCTGGCTATTCCCTTTGCCAATGCCGCAGTATACAGCAACCTTGACTCGGCGCTTGTAGGTGGCTCCGCTTCCGACGAGACGGGTGTTTTCTCCATCGCGCTTAAACCCGGTAATTACTATGTAAAAGTCACATTCCTATCCTATCGCGACAAGGTGATCCCTAACGTGAATGTGATCAATCGCAACCTCGATCTCGGAACGATAGTGCTTGAAGCGGACACGAGGCTCCTGGAGACAGTTGAAATTCAGGGACAGCGTTCACAGATGGAATTGCAATTGGACAAGAGAGTTTTCAACGTTGGATCGGACCTCAGTACCAGCGGCGGAAATGCGGCGGACATTCTCAACAACGTACCCTCGGTCAACGTGGAAGTTGATGGAACCGTAAGTCTGCGAGGAAACGAGAACGTGCGGATCCTCATCAATGGAAAGCCTTCGGGGTTGACATCGCGCGACCCGGACGCACTGCGGAACTTGCAGGCGAACCTCGTTGAACGTGTAGAAGTCATCACAAACCCTTCATCCCGATATGAAGCTTCCGGTGAAGTTGGCATCATCAACATCGTACTAAAGAAGAATCAGCAGAACGGCCTGAATGGTACTTTCACCGGTGTTGTAGGCCATCCCGATTTCCTCGGCGGATCTTACAGCCTTAACATGCGACGGAAGAAAGTAAATGTTTTTTCCAGCTATGGAATGGATTACCGCAAGAGTCCGGGCTACTCCACGATGTATCAGCGATTCAACGGTGGCGAGCGGGAAACTTTTCAGGATGGCGACCGAAGCAGGTCGGAAATTTCCCACAATATCATGGGCGGCCTTGACTATTTCATCAATGACAAGAATACCATTACCGGTTCTATCATGTACAATTTTGGCGATGGTCTCAATCGGTCGGCGCTCACCTATAATGACTTTTTGAACGGTGAAGCCTCAGGCGTCAGCCGCCGTACGGATCGCGAAGTGGAAGATGAGAAAAATATCGAGGCGGCTCTGAATTACAAGCGCGAGTTCAAACGCAAAGACCAGACACTTACCGCAGATTTCCAGTACAACAGGCGCTATGATGGCGAGGCATCCGATTACTTGCAAACCGACAACGACAATACGATCGTTCAGCGCGCGGAAAATATTGCGGAAGACAAAAACTGGTTTTTTCAAACCGACTACGTTCACCCCTTCGCGACCGATGGGAAAGCCGAGGCAGGACTGCGCAGCACCGAGCGTACGGTCAATAACGAGTACGCGCTTGAGGAACTGCAGGACGGCAGCTGGGTTGTATTCCCGGCGTTCAATAATAACATGATCTACACTGAACGGATCCACGCCGGTTATGTGATGGCAGGCAACAAGTTCGACAAATTTCAGATCCAGGCCGGTCTGCGGGGAGAATACTCGGACATCACGACGGAGCTTACTGAAACCAACGAAGTAAATCACCGTGAGTACTTCAACCTTTTCCCAAGCGTAAACCTTGGCTACGAGATAAAGAAGAACAAAACCCTGCAGCTTAGCTACAGCAAGCGTATCAATCGTCCCAATTTCCGTTCCTTACTTCCGTTTTCGAATTTCAGCGATTCGCGAAATTTCTTCCAGGGGAATCCCAATCTGAATCCCGAATACACGCACTCATTCGAAACCGGCTACCTCGTCAACTGGGATAAGGGTTCAATTCTCTCTAGCGCCTACTATCGATACAGAGTGGGAGACATCCAGCGCGTCGTGCAGATTGACGACGACGGAACTACCCGCGTATTTCCAATCAACGTCGGCAGTACCGACGCCTATGGGCTCGAATTCAATTTCTCTTACACCGTGGGAAAATGGTGGGACATCAACTCAAGCGCAAACTTCTACCGCGCCATAACCGAGGGAGTATATGAAGGTCAAAGTCTCAGTCGCGACACATACGCCTTTCATGCGCGGACTACTTCCAAAATGACTATCACAAAGGGCTTCGAGTTTCAGACCTCATTTTTCTATCGCGGTGGCCGTAAGACGACGCAGGGAAGACAGCTCGCTGCGTATTCCCTTGACCTGGCACTTGCCAAGGACGTCCTGAAGGGCAAAGGGACAATATCCGCTAACGTGAGGGACTTGCTGAATACACGCAAGTGGAGAAGTATCACCGAGATTGAGGAAGAGAACTACTATGCAGAATCGGTTTCACAGTGGGCTCCGCGGCAGGTAAGACTAACTTTTACGTACAGACTTAACCAGATGAAAAATCGGGACAAAGGAGGTCGCGGTGGCGATGGTGATGGCTCCGAAGGTGGAAATGGAAACGAAGGGTTTGGTGATTTTTAAGAAACCGGGGCGTGAAAACCCGGTAATATATTGTTATATGTAGACGAAACGTGAAGAAGATGGCGAAGGGAAGAAAACGAAAAGTTAAATTAGTGTTTTCCGGAGAGGTGAACCATGACGATCTGCTCATTGGAAGCCACGGCAACACGGAACTGAGGATAAAGGGAAATTTTCAACTTTCAGGAATTATCTATTGTCCGAAGTATACGGTCTTTCTCCACATCAAAGGAAACGGCCGTATTGCGTTCCGGGGCAAATGTCACAGCATCGTCATCAGGCAAATGCAAGGTGACTGCACACTTGACCTCAGCGAAGTTACCTACAAGGAATTGCAGTGCGAATCCCTCCAGGGTAAATCCATTGTCATTGCCGGAAACGCGCGCGCGATTACACCCGCGATCCTGGCCGATGACGCGACTCTTCACGTCCATCAGCGCCAGCTTATTTTTAATCCTGTGACTACCGGGAATGCGCGTATCCTTTCCACGAGCCCATCCGGGGTTGAGGAACTGACGTTTGATCAGTGATACTGAGGTTCCAGTTTTGCCGCGACGCCGTTCCGTCTCTGGCGACTTTGCTGGTATATTACGAGGGCGACTGACGCGATAGCAAGGGAGATGCCCAAGACCTTTGCAAAGCGATTCAGCTTCTCGGTAGGAGGCGGAAGATACATCACGCCATGTTCATTCGTCACAGCGGGCTCATTTACATATCTTCCCTCTTCAGGAAGGGCGGCGGCCTTGAAGTGCGAGGAGAGGTTCTTTAACGCCCCGCGCAGTTCCTCGCCTCGCATTGTCTTGCCGTGACCCGTTGCCGCGATTTCCGGATCCAACGCAGCGAGCTTGATTACTGAAAGCTCCGCTGACGCCCAGTTACAAGTAAAGTATTTCGGAGGGCCCGACAGATGCTTCATCCCGCTTAAAGCGTAGATCGCCGACTCGGCCCTGGTGGTCACAAATGCGTCGCCGGCGATCAGTACACGGTCGCTTTCGCGAAAAAGACTGATATGACCCGGTGCATGGCCAGGTGTGTGAATATATTTCCATTCACCGAATCCCGGAATCGTATTATCACCCGGGAGGGCGCGAAGATAATCCTTGACATTGATGGGCCCTTTAGGATACATCCAGGACATGGAACTCATCAGCCCGCCGCCAACCGTTGGATCAGCCGGCGGATACGAAGATTGTCCTGTCAAGTAAGGAAGCTCAAGCGGATGCGCATAGACCGGCACGTTCCACTCTTCGATTAATGTCTGCAAAGCTCCCACGTGGTCAAAGTGACCGTGCGTAAGTATGATACAGGAAGGCCTGGTGTCCTCTCCAAAGAGTTCCTCCGCCATCTTCCTGATTTTTTTCGCTGACCACTTTAATCCCGCGTCAACGAGTGCCCAGGCGCCGGTGGTCTGATCCTGGATCATAAAAAAATTTACAAAGACATCTTTTCTTCCCCAGACGCCGGGGGCCACAGAAAACATTTGTGATGTGTAAGGTTCGAGCGCTTCAAGGTTCATAGGGCACGTTATTGCTACGGCACTTATAACAAAAGTATGCCCGGCTGCCCATGTGCGGCAGCAATAACAATCGGCAACAGTAAATGAGATTTACTTTTTGAGGGAAAGCGACACCATCACCGGAAGGTGGTCGGACGGATAGTACTTTCCGTCGTTGTCATCGATGACCTGATATTCCGCAGTGGACCACTCCGGTGTATGGTAGATGTAATCGATGCCCCTGCACGGCTGGGCGTTCACCGTGAAGCTGCAAAACGTACCGGGGGAATCCGGACTGGAATCCACCAGGCGCAAACCTTCACCGTTCACCATAACTTCGTAGGGCGGCGCCTCGCGCGTAATATTGAAATCTCCCGTGATAATAACGGGAAGGTTACCCGCAATTTTCGCGGCCTGCGTCTTGATAATTGACGCCGCATTCATGCGCGACTCCTTACCAACGTGATCGAAGTGCGTATTCATCATGACGAAGACTTTCTTTGTCTTTTTATCTTCGAGGCGTCCCCACGTTGCCACACGCGTGATGGCGGCATCCCAGTCCTTGCTGCCGGGTACATCGGGTGTTTTCGACAGCCAGAAAGTATTCTGTTCCAGGATTTTGAACCTGTTCTTCCGGATGAAGATTGCGGAGTGCTCGCCCTTTTGCTTTCCGTCGTCACGGCCAACGCCGAAGAATTCATACCCCTTGAGATTATCGGAAATATCTTTCAGCTGATGGTATAAGGCCTCCTGCACGCCGATGATATCCGGTTCATATTTCTTCACAAGTGCGAACACCTTTTCTTTTCGGTTATTCCACTGGTTCACACCGTCGCCCGGATTATCGTAGCGAATATTGTACGTCATTACCTTTACAGGTTGCGCTGCAGCCGAAGCAAAACAGAAAACAAAAATGAAGATGAGATGTCGCATTGTTAAAGATAACGATTGGAGGGAGAAGTCCGCGCGCCTTCAAACAAAAAACCGGGAACTCTAAACCCTATCAGGCAAGCGCCTCCACGGACTGCACTTCGTCAGGCATCATGCGCTTGAAAAGGTTTTCGATTCCGGCTTTCAGCGTAACCATGGAAGATGGGCAGCCGCTGCACGAACCCTGAAGGCGGACCTTTACGATGCCATCGCGGAACGAGTGAAAGGTAATGGCACCACCGTCCTGTTCGACTGCCGGCCGAATATACTCTTCAAGAATCGTCCGGATCTTCTTAACCGTGTCAGTCTCCTCCTCTCCGGCGGAATCTTCGTTGTCATTTACCTCGATGATATATTTCCCGGCCTCCAGGAATTTCTTGATGTGATCTTTGATAATACTCTGGATTTCCAGCCACTCAACGCCCTCTTTCTTCGTAACCGTGATAAAATTACTCATGTAAAACACCCGGTCAACATAAGGATAGGAAAACAATTCCTTCGCCAACGGGGCGCTTTCCGCACTTTCCACGTCAGGAAAATCAAAGCTCAAACCCTCCGGGACAAGCATTTCGTTGACGACAAATTTCAGCGAATTCGGGTTCGGATTGGATTCCAGGTAAATATGGATCTGTTTCGGGACTGGCTGTAGCATAATTTCTTTTAAACTTCAGAACAAAAATAGTGATTTTAAGTTCTTGCTCCTATGCGATCCGTCGAAGGACGAGTTGCGGTTATGCTGACCCGGTAGCGCGGTGGTGTTGGCGCGGGGAGCGCCTTTTCCTATATTCACGCCTTTATTTTCACCAAAATCTTCCCCTGTGAGCAGGAAACGGACCGTTCAGATATTTCTGGTATTATTTACCCTGTCCGCATTCATTAACCTGGCGGATCTTTACAAAATTATTCACATTGATCACCTCATTGTGACGGGCAGCCGCTGGCTCGCCTGGGTTTTCCTCATCATTTTTGCAGTCAAGAAAAAGTCACTCACCACCTGGATCCTGCTGAGTATGGTGATTGGCATTGAGATCGGACTGAATTTTCCGGAATTCTCGCAGAACCTGCGGTTGCTCAGCCAGATCTTTCTGCGCCTCATCAAGACCATTATTGCTCCCATTCTTTTTGCCACCCTCGTAGTGGGAATTGCCGGGCACTCGAACCTGAAACAAGTGGGACGAATGGGCTGGAAGTCGATCGTATACTTCGAACTTGTTACGACGGCTGCACTCATCATCGGGCTCGTGGCGATCAATCTGACGCATGCCGGAATAGGCATCACCCTGCCGGAAGGATTCAACCAGGAGCTGCCGGAAGCGAAACCGTCGACCTGGGATGAGACCATCCTCCATGTGTTTCCTGAAAACTTTGTCAAGAGCATTTACCACGGCGATGTCCTGCCAATTGTGGTTTTCAGTATTCTCTTCGGGATAGCAATGGCTTTGCTACCAGAACCCAAAAAGCGGCCGATGCTTGAATTCATGGAGGCGCTGGCCGAGACCATGTTCAAATTCACGAACATCATTATGCACTTTGCGCCATTTGGCGTAGGAGCTGCCATCGCGGTGACGGTTGGTCACCTGGGCATTGACATCCTGATGCATTTATTGCATCTGCTCTTTACACTGTACTTCGCACTGATTATGTTCCTGGGAGGAGTGCTTCTTCCGGTTGCGCTCTTCTTCAAGGTGCCTATCCGGAAATTTTTCAAGGCTATTTCAGAACCCGTCTCCATCGCGTTTGCGACAACCAGTTCCGAGTCGGCGCTACCGAAGGCGATGGAGAACATGGAAAAACTGGGAGTGCCGCGAAAGATCGTCTCGTTTGTGCTGCCAACCGGATATACGTTCAACCTCGATGGAAGCACCCTCTATCTGGCGCTGGCCTCGATATTCGTGGCACAGGCGGCGAACATTCATCTGAGTATCGGCGAACAGGTGCTGATCGTTTTTACGCTGATGCTGACAAGCAAAGGCGTCGCCGGTGTACCCCGGGCGACGCTCGTTATCCTGCTCGGCACGGCCGCGTCGTTCGGACTACCCGTGTGGCCGATCATGGCAATCCTGGGTATAGACGAACTCATGGATATGGCGCGGACCTCGGTCAACGTAATAGGCAACTGTCTGGCCACCGTTGTCATAGCCAAATGGGAAGGAGAATTTGTCGAAACCGACGTTACGGATTTCAACTAGACCCGCGAGCCTCTTCTGCTCGTCGCGACAATCACAACTCCGGCAACCAACAAGATCGCGCCCGTCACGGGTGACCAGTAGATCGGTGTCTTTTCAGTCTTGTTGATCTCGATGGGTCCGATATCGGCCACTTCTTTCTTGGTGATCAGATTGAATCCGGTGAAGATGGTCATGATAGCGCCGATGACAATCAATAGTATTCCTAAGGTTTTCATAAAGAATTTTTGAAAACCCTGATTTAAAATTTGTGCCCCGCGTTTGCTGCTTCACAGGGGGGTGCAAACGCCGCTATTGCGTATTAAATTCTACAGCCTTTAGATGCGTGATGCGCGTGCCTGTAAGAGAAAATCGGCAAGTACGAGTGCGGCCATAGACTCGACGATGGGAACGGCACGCGGAACAACACAGGGATCGTGACGGCCCTTGCCTGAGACTGTTGCGGCGTTCCCTTTGAGATCAACGCTTTCCTGATCCTGCATGATGGTGGCCACCGGTTTGAAGGCGACATTGAAATAGATCTGTTCGCCGTTCGATATACCACCCTGTATTCCACCGGAGTGGTTGGTCCGGGTGCGTATCGTATCTCCATCCTTGAAGAATGCGTCGTTGTGCTGTGATCCGCGCATGGTGATGCCTTGAAATCCGCTGCCGTATTCGAATCCTTTTACCGCGTTGATGCTTAGCATCGCTTTGCCAAGCTCGGCGTGCAACTTGTCGAACACGGGCTCCCCGAGTCCGACTGGTACATGGTCTATTACACATGTGACGACCCCGCCAATGGTATCCCGGTCGAGGCGAACCTGGTCGATCAATGCGATCATCTTCTCAGCAGTAGCCGCGTCGGGACACCGCACGATATTTTCTTCGATTTTCGAAAGATCGAGTTCCGCAAAGGGTGGCGCTTTGACCTCGCCCACCTGCGAGACGTATGCCTGAATCGAAGTTCCATGTCTGCGCAAAAGCAGCCGGGCTATTGCGCCAGCTGCGACACGCGCTGCGGTTTCACGCGCCGAGCTTCGTCCTCCTCCCCGGTAATCGCGCAAGCCGTATTTTTCCTGATAGGTAAAGTCTGCATGAGAGGGTCGGAACGTTTCCGCGATATGACTGTAGTCCTTGCTGCGCTGATCCTGGTTTTCAATTGTGATGGCGATGGGCATACCCGTGCTGACACCCTCAAACACACCGCTGAGTATGCGGAAAGTGTCATCTTCCTTTCGCTGTGTTGTGATGCGGGATTGTCCCGGTTTGCGACGCGTAAGCTCCGACTGGATAAATGCTTCATCGATAGCCAGTCCGGCCGGACAACCGTCGATGATCACACCAATAGCAGGACCATGGGATTCACCAAATGTAGTAATGCGAAAAATTTTTCCGTAAGAATTTCCCATGAACGAGTTTCATTGATGAGCAGGGTCTGAGGCCCGAAATTAACTATTTCTTGAATACAAGGTACGCGGACGATGCAAGAACGAGCAAAATAAAGACTGTGAAGACTGTCTCCTGCCAGTGACTGTCTCGGATAAGTGTCAATGAATTGTCGGCGGTTTGAATCTTGTCATAAAAACTTCCGTCGTCATTCGCCTCGATCACTTCGTTTTTCGTGCTCTCGCCCGTGACATAGAGCGTCAGCTTCGAGCGAAGTGTGTCGTATTTTTTTTCTTCCGGGTTAAAGTAGACCCACTGAAAATAATCCTTGAGATCATAGCGACCCGGTTCCTTCGGGATCAGGAAGTAGTTAAACGATTTGGTCCCCGTCACTCTCCCATTATCGCGTTTGATATCCATTCGCACATTCGGCTCATAGAATTCAAAATTTGCGTCCGAGGGAACTTTTGGCTTCTGAATAGCAGAAATATTTCCTTCGCCGAAAATATTAAAGACATAAGAAACGCTTTTGCCGGTGGTGACATCCGTCGAGGGCATCATTTCCGACAGTTTGTAGTTGCCTACCGCTACAACGTCTTTGAGCGGATGTTCGGGGAGTTCCTTGACCCGGATGGTTTTCGGCTTGCTGTAAAAAGTCTTATAATCCTCTTTGCGGTTCTGCCCGAAGAACGATGGGTTCTTTGCCACCTTGAATTTGATCATCTCCAGAGAGACCCGGGGAAAGACGATCGGTTCAGTGTTCAAAGGATAATAGGTTGCCTGATAGATCTTGTAGCGCGTGTAATCCTTGTTCCCGATCGTCACCGATTCACCTTCGATGTTCTCTATGTTGAAGTTTTCTTCCCACACATTATTCGGCTTCAGTTTCTTCAGGATCTCCGACAGCTGTCTTCCCAACTCATAGAACTGAAGCGGTGCACGGTTGTCTTCCGACACATAAAACGCAAGCGTCGTATTGAACCCTTCGCCGGTATAAACTTCATCCTTGCTGGTTGACAGCGCGAGGAAAGCGTCGTCTGAGACGTCGACAAATTCGGTTTCGCCTCCTCCGAAAAAGTCATCGGGGCTGCGGTCAAAAAAACTTCTGAACGGATCTGACTGCTGCTGAACCGCAGGTCCCACCTTTACCCGCTTGCCGGCTACCCGGATCGGCTGGTCGTTTATCTTCATCTCAAAATCCGGGACTGTGAATGTACCCTGTTGCAAGGGGACGTAGGTCATGATAATACTTTGCGAAGAAGAGATATGGCCGTTAATGATGTTCTGGGTGGATTGAGTTGACGTGCCGCGCTTGCGGAAGCCATCGATGTCGGGAAAGTTATCGTACGATTTCAAACGATCGTTTTGAACGGTGACCGTGATGGTCCAGGCCTGATTTTCCCCGATCTGATCAGGGCCCAATGTTATTTCAATTTTCTGTGCTTTGGCGGTGGCAAAAATCAACAAAAAGCCTGCAAGAGCGGTCAAGCGCATATCCGGTTGTGAATTAAAATCTGCAACTACAAAACTGAATTCAGGGAACAAAAATTGCTGAAATCCGTGCAAATTAAAGAGAAATCATTGCAGTAACTTCCCATGAAACTCCTTTTGAAAAATTTTCGTTTTTTTTCTTCAGCTTATTACCGGGAAATCATAAATTCATTCACAAATAAACCATACGATTCTTTGCCATGCTGAACTATGTCAAAACTGTACTCACCAAAGTGAGTTTTGACGCTCTGTTGTTTGAAAAAGAGCTCAGAAAGGCTATCAGGGTTCTGGTGGCTGACGAAATCAACGACCTCAAAAGCTGGTGTTACACCCGGTTTGGGAATCAACATGAAGCCATCCTCAACAGGTGCTTTGTGGTAATCTGATCTTGGAGTTAGTCCTAAAGCCCCTTGCCTGTCAGGGGGCTTTTGCATTTTAGCGGTTTCCCGCGAACTTGTATATTCAGGGATGTTAAGGAGGTTTCCGATTGAAGCTCTGGTCTGGGCCGTGGGCCTGATCATACTGGCGGTTGTTGATGCCGGCAGTGCTCATTTCACGGTTTGTCCTCTTAGCAACGCCGGCTTCGATTTTTGCCCGGGATGTGGCCTGGGCAGATCGGTTTCGCATGCGATTCATGGGAACTTCCGGCAATCGTTTCAGGCCCACCCCCTAGGGATATTTGCGGTCATTGTATTATCTTTCAGAATCGCAAACCTCACTAAACTATACATCCGCAATTATGGCAAGAGTTATTGACGTTCTTCCCGAACTCACCGGCGAAGAAATGCTTTACGTCCAGTCGCTTGTTAAGGATATGGACGATGAAAAAGCGCGCACATTCGCCGGCGTCTATCGAACTCGGCGAAAAGATCCCCAGGTGATATTACTGACTGCCCTGCTCGGACTTGTTGTCCTGGCCGGAGTACACCGTTTTATCATGGGACAAATCGGCATGGGACTGCTTTATCTGTTCACGGGCGGCCTTTGCCTGATCGGAACCATTGTCGACCTGGTAAACCATCAGAAGCTGGCTTTTGAATACAATCAGAAAACCGCAAACGAAGTACTTGCAATGGTGAGGTAAGGATGGGTGCCACTTGTGCGCCCGGTGGCTAAAGCCGGAATGGTCTTATTATGATTCGAGAAAACGAATATTTCTCGTGAGGCCTTTGAAGTGGGTTCGCTTCAGTGGCGATTTTTGAAATATTTTCTTGAAAACATCTTCGGTGAGATCTTTCCAGTCACCCTCCGTCATGTTTTGAAGGTCCTCGGGAGGATTAAACCGAGATTCGTTGTGAGGCTTTGCAAAACGATTCCAGGGGCAGACTTCCTGGCAGATGTCGCAGCCGAAGATCCAGTTTTCAAATTTGCCTTTTACTTCAGCGGGAATTTCCTCCTTCAGCTCAATGGTGAAGTAGCTTATGCACTTGCTGCCGTCAACCATGTAGGGTTCCGCAATAGCATCTGTCGGGCATGCGTCCATGCAAGCGGTGCACGTGCCGCAATAATCCCGGACGGGTCCATCGCAGTCGAGCTCGAGATCGATGATCAGCTCGGCGAGAAAAAAGAAACTTCCGGCGTCGCGATTGAGGAGCAGGCTGTTCTTTCCAATCCAACCGAGTCCGCTTTTCTTCGCCCACGCGCGCTCCATGACGGGCGCTGAATCGACAAACGCCCGGCCTTCCACGTTGCCGATGGTCTTGCGGATCGCTTCAACAAACGCGTGAAGCTTTTCCTTGATGATAAAGTGGTAGTCTTCGCCGTACGCGTATCGGGCAATTTTATATCCGGATTCGGGCAGATCTTTTTGGGGATAGTAATTGTACAGAAGGCTCACAACAGACTTTGCGCCGGGAACGAGCAGTGAGGGATCCAGGCGTTTGTCAAAATAATTTTCCATATACCCCATCTTTCCATGGTAACCCCTCTTAAGCCACGCCTCCAGTCGCGAAGCTTCTTCCTGAAGAAATTCAGCCCGGGATATTCCGCAAAAAGAAAAGCCCAGCGACTGTGCTGTGGCTTTCACAAAACGGGTTCTTTCCCCGACGTCCTTCAAAGTCCTATTTTTTCGCGCTTCGTCCATACCTCATCGATCGGATCGCCTTGACTGCTGAGACCTTTGTGCCTCCATGCCTCATTCTCGATGGCAAAATCAAAAGAAAGGTTTGCTCCCACCCGGGAATTATCGCGTGAGAAAAATTCGATGTGTTCCGTGTACTTTCCGTTCTTCGTGGTGTAGGTTCCGCCGCCTGTTCCTGAAAACTCGCGTGTTTCAACGTTGTATGCGATCCATTGAAAGCGAGTGCCCGACAGGATCTTCATGGTTCGGCGCGCTCCCGGAGTCATCTTTGACATCTGTCCGCCGCGGACACGCCCTGTAATCAGCCACGCTCCCGCGAGCTTTCCCGGCGTACCATCGTCAATTTGTTTCCACTGCGAAGCGCCTGACTCGTCCGAAAGCGACAAGACGCCCTTCTCCAATTTGAGTGATCCGCGGTATTCACCGCCAACAGTTTCCGGGTTCAGGGAGTGATATTCGATGATGGCTATATACGTGTTCCCTTCGATGCGGTACGACCCCCCGTATGTTCCAATAAACTTCTTGTTCGGCACATCATATATGGCGACGGAATAGTACTTATCCGAGCAGATCAAGGTGCTCTGATTTTCCGGTGTGCCGGACTGCCATGCACCTTTCACGCTCAGCGCGGGCTTATCGTTAGCCATAGATGCGGAAAATACAAGCGTGCACAGTGCAGCAAATGCGAGGCGAAAATTCATTTTCATACATTGTGTAGTTTAAGTTCTTATGTACCTGAATGTAGTGAATATCCTCCTGACACCCCAGACATATCTGTCGAGCCGATCTTACCACAGTTTTTGCGGGTATTCACCCTTGTCAACCAGGGCCTTGATTTTCTGAGATACAGCCTCCTTGTCTTCCTTATACGTTACGCCGAACCAGATATTTCCTCCACCCAGGACTTTAACCTTGCCTTTATCCTGGTGTATCATGTCGTTTACCACCAGCGGTATGAAGAACTCGGCCTTTATATTCTTGTAATTGTTTTCCACGAACTCGTCAAACATTTGCGCTGTAAGGTCGAAGACGCTGGGGTGAAAACCCCAGAAGTTCATGGATGTCGGCGCATTCGGGTCTAATTCCAGGTCGCCATCTTTTTCCTTCGAAATGATTTTACCATTCTCGATGACGATCGTCGTGCGCTCTACGACCGATTTGAGATACCCCTGTTCGTCAGTCTCCCCTACGCCCCGGGAGACACTGCCGTGTTCAGACAAGACGTTCTTCAACGTATAGCCTACCATCGCATGGGAACCTGAGTTATCCTTGGAAAAGAAATCGGCTATGGATGCAAAAGCATCTTTTCCGTAAAAGTCGTCCGCGTTGATAACGACAAACGGTTCGCGGATCTTATGTCGCGCGCACAGTATAGCGTGCCCGGTACCCCAAGGCTTCACGCGTTCCGGATTCTGATATTGCTCCGGGATAAACTTGTTCTGCGGCTGAACAACAAAATCTACTTCGATTTTACCGCGGGTCTGTGGCGTGAATTTCTCCTTTACAGTTTCAAGGATCTCATCCCGTACGATAAACACCACTTTTGTAAACCCGGCGCGAATCGCATCAAAAAGTGAATAGTCCATGATCGTTTCGCCATGCGGACCGAATCCATCTATTTGTTTGATGCCGCCGTACCGGCTGCCAATTCCCGCCGCCAAGACTAATAATGTGAGTTTATTTTGCTGGTTATTTGGTGAGTCCATGCCCTTTTCTTTATTTTTCGTTAAGTGTTTCCGCAAACATCTGAAATGATGAATAATTTTCTGAGATTGTAGCGGCTTATTGCGCTGCCCGAATCGTGGCGCAAAATTAGGATTTTAAAGCAATTAGTCGGATTAATAAACGGACAATTCCGGATCCATGAGAATTATTATCAACCATCAATTGTAAACCCCTTCATGAATTCAAACCAGCGGTCGTATGTCTTCCCGATGATTATCATCGGCGCATTGTTTTTCATCTTCGGTTTCGTTACCTGGCTGAACAGTGTTCTTATTCCATTCTTAAAGCAGGCGTGCCAGCTGACGGATTTTCAGGCCTATTTTGTGACGCTCGCTTTTTACTCTCCATATTTTGTCATGGCGATTCCATCTTCCGGCATACTGAAGAAAACCGGCTTCGCCCGTGGGATGTCGATGGGCCTTTTTGTAATGGCGGTGGGATCCTTGGTTTTCATACCGGCTGCAGAAATTCGTTCTTATCCGCTTTTCCTCGTCGGTTTGTTTATTCAGGGCACGGGTCTCACCTTGCTGCAAACAGCGTCGAATCCATACGTAACGATCCTGGGCCCGATTGAAAGCGCGGCGAAGCGCATCAGCATCATGGGCATCTGCAATAAACTGGCGGGCATGATTGGAATCTTCATCCTGGTCGAGCTGCTCTTCAGCGATACGCAGACACTCTCCGCGCGAATCGAATCCTTTACCGGAGCCGAGCTCGCCTATGAGCTTGATATTCTTGCATCGCGTGTAGTGGTACCGTATATCATCATGGCTGTTATCCTGGCCGGGCTCGCCATTATGATCCTGAAGGCGCATCTTCCGGAGATCAATCCGGAGGAAGAAGACGCAGCATCGGCGGAAACCGGCGCGCACTCGGAAAAAAAGTCCGTGTTCCAATTCCCGCATCTGATGCTCGGCGTCCTTTGCATCTTCTTGTATGTGAGCGTTGAAGTAATAGCCATTGATACAATCGGTCTTTATGGTGAGTACCAGGGCTTTGATCTTAGCACGGCAGGTAAATTCAGCAGCTTCAGTCTGATCGCGCTGACGATCGGATATCTCCTGGGCATTGTTCTGATTCCAAAATATCTTTCGCAAAAGTCGGCCCTTGCCATCTGCGCCACGCTTGGATTCGTATTCGCACTCGCCGCCCTGTTTACGGACGGGTGGGTATCGATCGGGTTTATCGTATTACTGAGCTTCGCTCATGCGCTCATGTGGCCTTCCATCTGGCCACTCGCGCTCGACAGGCTTGGGCGCTTCACCAAGATGGGTTCCGCGCTTCTGATCATGGGTATTGTGGGTGGGGCGATCACTCCGCTGCTTTACGGCGCGCTTGCCGATGCTACAAACAGGCAAACAGCTTACTGGATTACAATTCCCTGCTACATTTACATCTTCTACTACGCGTCACGGGGATATCGCGTGGGCAAATCCGAAAAAGTAGCGGTTGCCTCCTAGCACACTCAGCTTCCTGAAAGTTTCATGACTTTCAGGAAGCTGTTGAATAGGACCTATACTCGCGTATCCAGTTCCACAAACCAAATGAGGCGATCACGCAAAACGCCGCATATTCCAATCCGACGAATAGAATTCCTTTTGCGAAGTACAGGTACGTGGCGATTGCATCAATCAGGATCCACAGTATCCAGCATTCAATCTTCTTATTGATCATCAGAAAAGTCGTGATGATGCTCATGACGGTCACAAGAGAGTCGAGGTAAGGGAAAGCGCTCGGCTTGGGAAACACCGCGGGAAAAATCTCATGAATATTTTCGGCGAGGGTGCCAAAAAGAAAAGTGCCGACGAACCCCACAAGAACGATCATGATGAGCGGCTTGCGTTTCATGAAGCTGACGCGCAGTTCTTTTTTGCGATCTTCCTCGAATTTCCTGGGATGGGTCCAGCGCCACCAGCCAACGAGGTTCGTTACAAAGAAGAAAACCTGCAGAAACATATCCGGATATAATTGAACCTGGTAGAACAGGAAAAAGAATAAAACAACATTGATAATACCGAGCGGCCAGCTCCATACAATCGCTCTGGCCGACAACCAGACGGCTATTGCGCCGGCGATCGTGCCGAAAAATTCCAGGTAGCTCATCGAGTACCCGAGCACAGTGAAAAAAATATTCTCTTTGTCGAAAAAAAACATGCTTGGATTTGAAAGATGATGTGTGAGCAGGTGTGCCGCTCTTTACTTCCGTGTGATTTTGAACTCAACTCGCCTGTTGAGCTGCCGGTTTTCTTCTGAATCGTTGGATACCCGGGGCCTGGATCCTCCAAAGCCTTTACCGACAATCCTGCTCTCCAAAATTCCCTTTGAGATGAGGTATTGCTTTACAGCCTGGGCGCGCTCCTCTGATAACTCGAGGTTTGCTTTTGGATCCCCGCGCCCATCGGTGTGGCCTTCCAGTTGTATCTCCATCGTTTTGTTATCTTTCATTATCCTGACGAGTCGGTCGAGTTCAGGATAAGACTCCGGCAACAGGACTGCTTTGCTCTGCGCAAAAAAGACGTTGTGCAGTTGAATCGACTCACCGATCTCGATCGGTACCAGCAACAGATCCTTACGACGCTCACCGTACCTTGTAAGATCGGTTAATTGCAAATTCTCGCTCACGGAGAGATAGCCCGGAGCCGCGGCATGATAGCCGTAGTTCTTGCCGGACGCCAGTACGATTCTGTAATCGCCAGTGCGAGGGTCGGATCGCGCCTCGCCTACTTCCTTGC
Source organism: Flammeovirgaceae bacterium (assembly GCA_044507775.1). GTDB lineage: Bacteria > Bacteroidota > Bacteroidia > Cytophagales > Cyclobacteriaceae > Chryseosolibacter. The sequence goes on from JBIQIY010000009.1 coordinate 164,929, forward strand.
CTGTATGGAGGTCGTCAAAACGTATGACCGCCTCCAGCGGCTTCTGTGTCTTTGCATTCAGAACCCGCCCTGCTATAAGCACTACCGGGTCTGGCTTCACGGTTTCAGGAAGTTTAAAGCGAATAATATCGGTCAATCCGTGGCTGTTGATGTTGCTGACCATGTAGCCATATTCACCGGAGGCGGGAATGGTATAGTAGGCATCGAAACCGACAGTGTTGATACCCAGCCCCAGATTGACAGGTTCGGACCAACGCGTCCATCCATCGGAAAGGCGTCGCGACATAAAGATATCGACATCTCCGTAGCCCGGTCTTCCGTTGGACGCGAAGTACAGTGTTTTGTTGTCGGCTGAGAGGAACGGCGAGTACTCGTCGCCCGGGGAGTTTAGAACCTTGCCAGTGTGGATAGGAGCGCTCCACGTTCCATTGGCTCGCTTCTCACAGACATAGATGTCGCGCTCTTTCTCATTCGCGCGGTAATAGGCATTGGACTTGAGCTTAGCCACAAATACGATTGCTTTGCCATCGGGAGACAGGCTGCCCTCCAGGAAGTCGGACTCGTTGTTAAAACGAATACCGAGATCCTGCAGCGCGGACCATCCGGTAGCTGTGCGATGCCTGAAGGCGAATCCATCGTTGATGTGAAAGAGGAAACTGTTGTTGTCGGTACTGGTCGAAACGAGGTTGTTCGTAGTGGGTGTGTTAATGGGCTCACCGAGATTTACGCTCTGCGACCAGGTTACGCCGTTCGTCGTGTGCGATTCCCAAACGTCTTCGCGGTCCTTGATACCGCCAACATTTCCGGGACTGTGCTTTCTTCCGAAGTAGATCGTCTTGCCGTCAGACGAAATCTTGGGACTGACTTCGTCGAAGCGCGAATTAATCGCCGTTCCGAGGTTTTCGCGTACCCCAGTCGTTGTTGCATCCTTCGGGAGATTGATATGGATATCGTGTTTGAATATATAATCATCGATGAGTAATCTCATCTTCGTATACGTTACGAAACCCAGGTATTTTCCATACCAGGGAAATGCGCGGGTAGTGGTGAGGCGTTCCCCGTTTAAATAGAAGTATAGCATGTTGTTGATCTGCTCTACCTTCAGGCGGTTTTCCTGGCCCATCGGGTTGACGAGATCTGTTTCATGCCATTCGCCGGACACGCCGGTCTTTTTTTCCGAAGTGGATATACGGTAGAAGCCAGTGGTCGTGAACGTGAATGTATTCATCCCGTCCTGGCCATCAAAACCCCAGATAAACCCGATACCATTGTTGTCCTTGCCGTCGACCTGTGTGAAACTCGCTTCCAGGGAGAAGTCCTTTCCTTTTTCGACATAAGGCGCCAGATAAGACATCCATCCGCCCTCGGGTGCATCGATCAGATATTTTCCATCCCGAATAGCAACTGTGTATTCTTTTGTTGATCCTTCGAACCATCCGTATTTATTGTCGTCGAAGGTCTCGTGTAGAATTACGGGCAGTTGTCCATGTGCCGTATTCGCTGAAAGCAAGAGAAGTACGAGTACAATCATAATACCTGGCAATCTACAAACTTCCGGTTCTTCCACCATCGACCGGAATATTTATTCCATTGATATAGGCCGCGGCAGGACTCGCGAGAAACGCCGCGGCGGCCGCCACCTCATGCGGAGATGCGAGTCTTCCCACGGGAATCTCGCCGATCATCGCGTCCATGATATCGTCAACCGACTTGTTTGTACTTTCTGCTTTGGCTTTGTTGACCTCCAGTAGCCTGTCAGTTCGTGTGGCGCCCGGCAAAACATTGTTGACGGTAATGCCGAATGGGCCCAGCTCCATGGAGAGCGTCTTAGCCCAGTTGGCCACCGCGCCGCGGATGGTATTTGAAACGCCCAGACCGCGGATAGGTGCTTTCACAGATGTCGAGATCACGTTGATGATGCGCCCGTACCTTTCCTCCTTCATTCCGGGCACCACTGCCTGCGTCAAGATCTGGTTGCAGATAAGATGCGCCGAAAATGCATTGATAAAATCACCAGTGCTCGCCTCAATAGCAGGACCACCCGGCGGTCCACCCGTATTGTTGACGAGGATATGCACTCGCTCACGGGAGGAATATTCATCAATGACCTGCTTCAGCATTTCAGGAGACTCAAAGTCAGCAACCAGGTAGTCATGTTTCTGCCCGTGGGATGTGTTTAATTCGTTGCGAGTAAGTTTCAATGAAGCCTCATTCCGTGCCACAAGCGTCACATTGGCGCCGAGCAGTGCGAGCTCGACAGCGATTGCCTTGCCTATGCCGCGTGTGCTTCCACATACGATTGCCCGTCTTCCTCCAAGATTGAGATCCATACGTTAGCTTTCCAAATTCTTAGTAATTTTAGCGAAATATTCGGACTGTACATCGCAATGATCAACCGTCGCTCATATTGGGCCGGCCCATCGCGATGCAGAGCCCGAAAAAATATGCAACAAAATAATGAACGGCATCGGACATTACACCTCGCCCGTCGGGACGCTACTGATAACTTCCCTCCAGGATAAGATCACCGGCGTGCAGTTTGTCGATCATGAACAATCGGAAAACAAAACGACGCCTGTCATCGAACAATGCATCCGCGAGTTAGAAGAATATTTTTTCCGCGGACGAAAGTTCTTCGATGTTGAGATTCTTCTCACCGGTTCTGAGTTTCAGAATAAAGTGTGGAATGAGTTGCTGACGATCCCCTATGGAAAAACAACCTCATACCTGCAGGTAGCGATCGGCATCGGCGACATTAACAGCGTTCGCGCCGTTGGCTTGGTAAATGGACAAAACCCGATTGCGATCATTGTACCGTGCCATCGTGTGATCGGAAAGGATGGGGAATTGGTGGGCTATGGCGGGGGTATGGATAAAAAATTATGGCTACTCCAGCATGAAGGCGCTTTCGCGGAACAGCTCAACCTCTTTGGAAACTGAACGCTGACGCCTGAACGACATTCACAAAAGCCTGGCTTAGCTGGCGATATGAATCTTATATTCCTCGTAGCGGTCCAGGATGTCGCGAACATAATTGATCGGCTCTTCACATTTGCAGTATCCCGCGGTCACAATGGGATCCCTGTAGAATTCAGGTTCTGATTTTTGAGAGAGATAGAATTCGACGTTGTCAAACCATTTCTGCGGGTCCTTGCCGTATTTCTCAGCGAGCCTCCGTGCATCCACGACGTGCGAGAGTCCCACATTGTAAGAAGCGAGAATGAACTTCAATCGTTCGTTCTTGTCTGGGACCTTGTTGGTCCAGTATCGCTGCAAGAACTTCAGATATCCCACACCGGCACGAATACTTTGCCTCGGATCCTCCAGGTCGAAAGCTCCAAATTCGTTAGCCGTCCGGGGCATGAGTTGCATGAGTCCTTTCGCTCCTGCCCACGACTCACCCTTGGGCAGGAAACGGGATTCCTGATAGATCAGGGACGCCAGTAAGCGCCAGTCCCAGCCGAGAGTATCAGCCCCCTGTCGAATGAGGCTGTCAAAAGGAGATAACATGTTGCCACCCATGGATGAATAATCGCTCTTCATTCGCACGAGGGATGTCCGCGGGCTCTTGAAATAGCGGTTGTAAATCACCATGAACGTTGCTTCTTTCTTAATTCCGACCAACCATTCATTGATGGCCTCCAGTAACTGCGGCGAATTTTTTCGCGACGCCCAGGCCACCTGTTGGGCGACGCTGATCGGTGTGCCGATGTCAATGTCGGGGTAATAAGAGGCATTGACGCGAGCCATCATCTGGTCAGCAATGGTATAGTCGATCTCTCCCATCGCTACTTTCCGAATGAGCGATTCACTCTCAAAGGACGCCGTATCCGGCTCAATGATGACATCGCCTCCGATTTCCTCCGAGAGGTGTTTCAAACGCGTCTCGAAGCTCGACCCGGCAAGCACATGCACATGTTTACCAACAAGATCCACGGGATTGCGTATGAGGCTATCGTTGATCGCGTCAAGTGTCATTTGGCGCCAATTAGCGGGCTTGCGTTGAACCAGCACCTGGTGCGAGTTGAAGTGCGGCCTCGTGAAGGCCATGTACTTTTTCCGCTCCTTGGTGACGGTGAGCGGAAATGCAATGATGTCGCCTTCTCCTTTGTTCAGCTGATCAATTGCCCGGTCAATCCCGGAAGTAACTTTGATCTTCAGGTCGACGTCGAGGTGCTTTGCGAAAAGGTTCAGGAGCTCGTATTCATAGCCCATGGGCTCGCCCTTGTAAATGAAATAGCTCACGGAATTGTTGTCAACAAGCGCGTTGATATAACCGCGCTTGACGATCGCCTCCAGGTCGAGGTCAACCTCCGGACCGGTCGTAAAATTCACCCGCGGTGACTGATCACACGAGGAGAAAAGGGCAAAAACAAGTGAAAAAACAAGAAAATATCGAAATGTAACCAACATCACGGATTGAAATTACTGATTCTGGTCAAAGTAAAAAAACAGCAAAAAAAGACCGGCAAGCCTTTAACGAGAAACGAAAGCCCATCTTATTAATTTGACAAAAATCCTCAAAAAAAGCAACCACGAGTGGCTGCTTCGCAAACGAACTATGCGGATCCTCTGTCGAAATTATGTCTACTATTCAGTAACATTGCTAATTATTTTGACGTCACTGCCTCTTATACCGATGATTCGCTCAACTGCAAGAATGCGCAAGAACGCTTGCTGTTTTTTTTACATCATGTTAGGACTGGTTGTTCCGCATTTATCGGACGCTCAGCCAGCGCTTTCCTACTATTTACCGGATGACGTGGTCTACGATTCGCTCATTCCCACTCCGCAGTCTGTTATTGGACACGCGGTCGGAGAATCACACGTGAGCCATGACAAGTTAGTTGAATATCTGAAGGTTCTGGATGAGAGCTCCGACCGGATCACACTGGAGACCACGGGCTACACACATGAAGGAAGACCCCTTTTGTTGCTGACCATTACTTCGCCGGAAAATCATCGCAATATTGACAAGATCCGCGCCGAACACGTCCAGCTAACAGATCCATCACAGTCCGCCGCGCTTAACACAGCCACAATGCCTGCTGTGTTCTTTCTGGGATGCAGCATCCATGGAAACGAGGCAAGCGGGGTCAATGCGGGATTGCTGATTGCTTATCACCTTGCGGCCGCGCAGGGACCGGAGATTGAAATGACGCTGAGCAATACCATCATCCTTCTGGACCCGAGTTTTAATCCGGATGGGATGCAGCGATTTTCTACGTGGGTAAATTCCAGGAAGAGCAAACTGCCCTCCGCGGATCCGAATGACATGGAGCATCACGAGCCATGGCCACAGGGCAGAACCAACCACTATTGGTTTGATCTAAACCGTGACTGGCTCGTAGCACAGCAACCGGAATCACAGGCGCGTATCCCGAAATTTCACGAATGGAAACCGAACGTTCTCACCGATCATCATGAGATGGGAAGTAACTATACATTCTTCTTCCAACCCGGAGTACCATCGCGCACCCATCCGCTGACACCACCCAGGAATGTCGAGCTCACAAAAAAAATCGGCGAGTTTCACGCGAAGGCCTTCGACGAGATCGGATCACTTTACTACACACAGCAGGGGTTTGATGACTTCTTTTACGGGAAGGGCTCCACTTTTCCGGATGTTCAGGGCGCTATCGGCATACTCTTCGAACAAGGAAGTTCTCGTGGCCATCGCCAGGAAAGCGAAAACGGGATCGTCACATTTCCTTTCGCAATTCGCAACCAGTTTACGGCCGCGCTGAGCTCGCTGAAAGCAGTTAACGCTTTGCGCGAAGAACTGTTAAATTATCAGCGGCAGTTTTTCCTGGACGCCGCCGCGGAAAGTCGAAAGGACCGCATCAAAGCCATCATCTTTGGCTCGCGCGACAAAGCGAGAGCGTATCAGCTTGCGCAGATCATTTCACAGCACGACATCGCAGTCTTCAAAGCATCCGCCAACCACACCTTCAACGGTAAGACGTTCGAAGCAGCATCAAGCTTCATCGTTCCCATGAATCAACCGCAGTACAAACTCCTGAAAGCCATGTTTGAGAGAAGAACGGAATTTCAGGACAGTCTCTTTTATGACATCTCCACCTGGACACTTCCCCTTGCCGCCGGAGTGGAGTTTGAAGAACTCAGGTCTATTCCTGCTCCGGGCGAAAAAGTTTCCGATCTGCAGTTACCGGAAGGGAAGGTGATCGGAGGACGTAGCGAATACGCATATGTTTTCGAGTCGGTGGGCTACTACAGTCCGCGTGCGATTTATCGCCTCCTCGAAAATGATATCCGGATCAAAGTCGCGACCGAGCCATTCAATCACACGAGCGGGAAGAGATTCGACAGAGGCACTATTATGATACCGCTCACAGGCCAGGGAAGACCACCACAGCAAATCGACTTCGTTCTCGAACAGATCATGCGCGAAGACGGCATTGACATCTACAGCTTTCAAACCGGACTGGACTACAATGGTTCAAGCCTGGGAAGTCATGCATTCAGGCCGCTGGAAAAACCGGAGATCGCGATCCTGGTTGGAGATGGGGTCACCGCCAATGATGCCGGCGAGATATGGCATCTCCTCGATGTGCGCTTTCAGATACCGGCGACCATGATGCCATTGCAGGTCTTCAATTCCGCCGACATCAATCGCTACACTACAATCATTTTTCCCCAGGGCAGTTATGGATCGATTACAGAAACCGCCCGGGAGAAGCTAAAGACCTGGATCCAGAATGGCGGTGTTGCAATAGGTTTTGAAAATGCAGTGACCTGGTTTCATGCGGCCGGCCTTGGCAGGTTTGATATCAGAAGAATCGAGGAGTCACAAGGAGAAAAAGGGGCGCGTTCGTACTCCGAGATCGAGCTGGCACGCGGCGCCCAGGCCACCAGTGGCGCCATACTCGAGGCAAAGGTAGACCTGACCCATCCACTACTGTATGGATACTACCGGCAGGCGCTGCCGATTTTCAAGGGCAACAATCTTTACATGGAAAAGTCGGCTAACCGATACGCGAACCCGATTGTCTTCACACAAGAACCTCTGCTGAGCGGCTACATTTCGAAGCCAAACTATAACAGAGCCAAAGAAGCTTCTGTCGCCGGGGTCTGCGCACTCGGACGCGGTCGCGTCATCGGGTTTACTGAAAACCTCGCATTCCGCGCCTTCTGGTTTGGCACCAATAAGATTCTCATGAATGCAATTTTCTACGGTTCGCTGATCGATCCCGCTTCGGGGCGCTAACTACTTTGCCAGGCGGGCGAATTCTTTTGCGAAGTACGTCAGGATTACATCGGCGCCCGCGCGCCGGATGCTGAGCAAGCACTCGCGCATAACCCTTTCACCATCCAGCCAGCCCTTCTGTGCTGCGGCTTTCACCATGGAATACTCACCGCTGACGTTATATGCTGCGATCGGCAGGGAAGAACCTGCCTTCAGAACGGATATAATATCGAGGTATGCCAGCGCAGGCTTTACCATAAGGAAATCCGCGCCCTCGGCAGTGTCGAGCTCCGCTTCGATAAGGGCTTCTTTGCGATTGGCCGGATTCATCTGATAAGTTTTCTTGTCTCCGAATTTGGGCGCGGAGTCCAGTGCGTCGCGGAACGGATTGTAGAAAGCACTCGCGTACTTAGCTGTGTAGCTCATGATAGAAACGTCCTTGAAGCCGTTTCTATCCAGGAGTTTGCGTATGTAACCGATGCGACCATCCATCATGTCGGAAGGCCCCAGAATATCGACACCCGTGGCAGCCTGCGCCAACGCCATCTTGCCAAGGATATCAAGACTTTCATCGTTGAGGATCTTTCCATCCTCAACCAGTCCATCGTGCCCGTCGGAACTGTAAGGATCCATGGCCACGTCTGTCATGATACAGGCCTCCGGAAATTGTTTTTTGATTTCTCTCAACGCCTTGAGATAAAAAAAATCCGGATCGTAACTGCGCGACGCATGAGTGTCTTTTAGATGATCTTCGACCGCAGGGAAAATGTCAAATGCGCGTATGCCCAGATTCATGCATTCGTCGATCTCTTTCAGAATAAGGTCCGGGGAAAACCGGAATATGCCCGGCATCGAGTCAACTTCAGTCTTCTTGTTCTTCCCATCTATGAGGAAAATCGGAAAGATAAGGTCTTTGGTACCGACCGATGTTTCCTCGATCATGTCGCGAATGACCTGGCTTTTCCGGTTCCGGCGAGGCCGGCGGTACATAATATCTTCAAGCATGGATTTCTGTTTGAGGGGCAAAGTTACAAGTTTGCAAACACAAAAAAAGGAGGTTATTGATGGTAGCGGTCGACAATGTGCTGGCTGATGGCGCGATAGATCTCGGTAAGTGCATCATCATTTGTCAGCAGCGATACGTGCCGATCCAGCACTTCCAGGTCACCACGCCGGGCGGGGCCTGTCTGCGCAGCTTCGGGTCCGAGTGTCAGCGATTTGTTGATTTGTTCCGCAATCAGTGGCTTCAGCCACTCAAATTCAAGCTTCCGCTCCTGCAGAATATCACGCGAGATCGTCAGCATGTGGTTTGTGAAGTTCGAAGCAAATACTGCGGCAAGATGCAGCGCCAGTCGTTGCTCCGAAGAGATGCGATGAACTTTGCGGCTTATCGCCCGTGCCATCTGGAGCATTACCTTTTCAGTGTCGCTATCTCCGCTCTCCACAAAAATCGGAACCTCGTTGAAGTCCACCTTCCTGTGTTTAGAGAATGTCTGAAGCGGATAAAACACACCGGTCGACGACGTCGCGGCGTTTGCCAGCACATTCAGAGGCTGACTACCGGAAGTATGCAGCAAAATCGCATCATCGGGAAGAACGACATCGCCGACAATATCCTCAATCGCATCATCGGTCACCGCGATTACAAAAACCCGGGATGTACTGTCCGAAAAATCAAGCGTGGGTTGAACGCTGGCATGGTAGAGGCGATCAACCAACGTTTCCGCATTGCGCTCGTTCTGGCTGTATACCTCCCGAACCTGGTAATCCGTGTTGTCTAAGGCTGGGGCGAGATGCCAGGCGAGATTTCCCGAACCAATAAAGGATACATTCATAACGCAAAAGGTTAATCAGGTTTTAGTCCCTTCACCACTCGCTCTTTGCCCGACACATCCGTGGAAATTTCAATATCCGTAAAGCCGCCGTCGATCAAGAGAGAAGACACTTCTCTGCCAAACTTTTCATTTATTTCCATCGCCAGCAATCCTCCGAGGTTAAGTACTCGCTTTGAGCGTGCAATGATATTTGTATAAAAAATAAGCGGATCGTCATCGGGTACGAACAGCGCCTGCCGCGGTTCAAAAGCAAGGACATTCGGCCGCATTTCGTTTTTCTCACTTTCCGTGACATACGGCGGGTTACTCACTATGACATCAATGGAGTCGATCGGGATATCATCATGTAGGATATCGTGTTCGATAAAATTAACTTTTGCACCGTGTAGTTCCGCGTTACCTACGCCCATTGAAAGCGCGGCCGTACTGACGTCCGTCGCGTAAACTTCTGCTTCAGCCCATTCGAGATGCAACGTGATGGCTATACAACCGCTCCCCGTGCCGATATCCAGGATACGCGGTGGTTTGTTTTCCTTTGCACGCGCAGCGGAATACCTCCACTGCATAACGCTCCGGATGAGCTCTTCGGTTTCCGGCCGCGGGATTAACACAGAGGGATTCACCTGAAATTTCCGCCCGTAGAAAATGGTTTCTCCCAATACATACTGCAGCGGCTCATGGCGATTGAGGCGGCTCAGATACTGCTCTAATCGTTGCTCGGTTTCCGGCGTCATGGATACGACTTTACCCGCTAGGATATCGGTTTGAGAAACGCCCAGTATATGATCCATCAGAATCGAGATAATACTTCTGATCTCATCCGGATCCTCCTTCAGCGTGACTTTGTCAACAAGTTCCTGGAAAACAGCCTTTGAATTCTTCATGACATGAGTTACAAACCTATTCACAATTTTGTAAACGAGAAGGATTGTTGCAAAAACTCCCTAACTTTTGGCCGATTTGATTTATGGATCTACCGGTTTCTCACCAGCGGATGGACAGCCCTGCCGTTCACTCTCATGAAACGTTCATGAAGCGGGCTCTTGAGCTTGCAGCGAATGGGTGTGGCAATGTAAGTCCCAACCCGCTGGTTGGTTGTGTCGTCGTTCATGACGGACAGATCATCGGCGAAGGCTGGCACAAGCAGTACGGTGGACCGCACGCCGAAATCAACGCCATTGAAAATTTGCGTGACAAAAGCCTTCTGAGGGAAAGCACGGTGTATGTTAACCTGGAGCCTTGCTCCCACACCGGAAAGACACCGCCGTGCGCTGACATGCTCGTCAGCATGCAGGTACCCACGATCGTCATTGCGAATCATGATCCGAATCCACTGGTGGCGGGAAATGGAATCAAGAGACTTAGAAACGCCGGCACCACCGTGATCGATGACGTATTATCCGGGGAAGGACTTGCGCTCAATAAACGTTTCTTTACTTACATGATCAAGAAGCGGCCCCATATCATCCTGAAGTGGGCCGAGACTTCCGATGGCTTTATTGCAAGAGCAAATCATGACTCAAAATGGATCAGCGATGAATACTCGCGGCAAATTGTGCACAAGTGGCGGAGCGAAGAAGATGCTGTCATGGTGGCATCCGGCACCGCTCAATTTGACAATCCAGAATTAAACGTCAGAAACTGGAGCGGTCGCGATCCGGTTCGCGTTGTCATCGACAGACATCTGAAACTCGCTACCGGCCTGCATCTGTTCGACGGTAGCCGCAAAACCATTTGCTATAATCTGAAGAAAGAAGAGTCCCGGCCAAATCTATCCTATGTGCGGCTGAGTGGCCAGAACTTGATCCGGGAGGTAGTGGATCATCTTTATGGACAACAGATCCAGTCGATAATCGTGGAAGGAGGAGCAAAACTATTGACGAGCTTCATCGAAGCCGACCTGTGGGACGAAGCGCGAATCTTCACTTCACCCCAGGTCTTTGGCACCGGTATCCAGGCTCCTATCCTCAAAGGACACATACTGGAAGAAAAGAAGCTTCATAACGATTGGCTGAAGATAATTGAGCCTCGACGCAGTTAAAATAAACCATTTACCATGCGCGCCTGTTTGTAATGCAAAATACCCGGGAAAAGCGCTCAATACGTATCGAAACCACACATGGCCGAAGAATTAATTATATCGACCTCTATTCAAAAATCTGAAAGGTATCAGACCCTGCTGCCACAACTCGAAGCACTGGTCAAGGGTGAAGACGACCTTATGGCCAACCTCGCCAACATTTCCGCTGCACTGAAACAGACAATGGACTTCTACTGGGTGGGATTTTACATCGTAAAGGGCGACCAGTTGGTGCTCGGTCCATTTCAGGGGCCAATAGCCTGCACGCGGATCGGTTTCGGCAAAGGTGTTTGCGGAACGTCCTGGAAAGAGAAGAAGACGATCGTGGTCCCAAACGTCGACGAGTTCCCCGGCCACATTGCCTGCAGTTCGGCATCGCGTTCCGAAATCGTTTTACCGGCGATGAAAAGCGGTGATGTCGCATTGGTGCTGGACGTCGACAGTGATAAGCTGAACGATTTCAATGCAGACGACGAGGCGGGACTCAGCCAGGTCATCAGAATTGTTGAAACCATACTGTAGCCCTTCCCTCCTCCATGACGCAAGCAGACCTCCGGAATTTCTACGGAAAAAGAAAAGCAGATTTTACAGCCACGCTTGATTCAGTCCGGGCAAAGATCAACCATGTATCCAACGCGCGACTCCTTCTTGCGGGCGCCTTTCTGGGATTGCTGTATTTTGGACTGACCTTTCATGGATTGCTTTATTCACTGCCTTTTGTACTCATCGTTTTCATCTTCTATGTGCGAGAGCACGCCCGGCTGTTTACAGAAAAGGTCAGGCTTGAAAACTTGCAGAAGATCCAGAGTCAGGAACTGAACAGCCTCGATGGCGATTTCTCCCACAATAGCAGTGGGTCTGAATTCATCAACGTTCATCACGCGTATACGCATGATCTCGACATCTTTGGAGAAGGTTCGCTCTTTCAATATATCAACCGGGCTCACACGCGCGGGGCGAAGGCGTTGCTTGCCGGGCGCTTATCACAAAGACCGGAATCTGTAGCTGAGGTCAAACAGTGGCAGGAAGCTGTAGCGGAGCTGGCTACCAAACCCGACTTCCGCCAGGAAGTTCAGGCGCTGAGCATGCAGGTAAATGAGCAGTTCCATGACCAGCGTCAACTTGCACAATGGGTATCGGAACCGGACTTCATTTACGGCAAAGCTTCATCCCGGTTGGTCCTGAACGTCTTTCCCGTTGTAACCGTTCTCCTCGTTGTCCTGGCGTTCTTCGTCGATGGGCTCACACCTTTTGCGGTATTTTCCGCGACGCTGCAATGGATCTTTCTGGGTTTTCACCTGAAGCGGGTGAAGGCCTTTCACGAGCACATAAGTCAGAAGAAACACGCACTCGAAAAATATGCGGCGATACTATACTTCATTCGCAAGGAAGATTTTACTTCACCCCTGATGCGGTCGCTTGCCTCGCGCGCGGCGCTGGCCGATGAGAAAGTCCGGCACCTGGCGAAGCTGGTGAGGGCGTTCGACGCACGGCTGAACAGCATGACCAACCTGTTTGCCAACAGCCTGGTGATATACGACCTTCAATGCGTCTACCGCCTTGAGAAATGGAAATCTGAAAATGCGGCGGATCTGATGGGGTGGCTGGACGTTATTCGGGAAACAGAAGCGCTGTGCAGCCTGGGTACTTTTTCATTTAATCATCCCCGTTTTTGCATTCCTTCCATCAACTCCGGTCTGCGCCTCACGGCAAGAGGCTTGGGTCACCCGCTGCTCAACGAAGAAGAAAGGGTTGTCAATGACCTGCATGTTGATCAGGCGCAATCGCTACTGATCATTACGGGGGCCAACATGGCCGGAAAGAGTACTTTTCTCCGCTCACTGGGTGTTAACGCCGTGTTGGCTCTCGCCGGCGCGCCCGTGTGCGCCGAGCAGTTCGACTGCCCCATGATCGACATACGTTCCGGTATGCGCACTGCCGATTCACTCAAGGACAATCAAAGTTATTTCTACGCCGAATTGGATCGACTTAAATCGATTATGGACGAGCTGCGAGAAGGTAAACCGCTGCTGATCCTCCTGGACGAGATCCTCAAAGGAACAAACTCTACTGACAAGCAGGCGGGATCCATCGCGCTTGTAAAGCAATTGATTGAGCACTCGTGCCTGGTCATCATTGCCACGCATGATCTGGCATTGGGGGAGTTAGAAAGAACCTATCCCGGGCGGGTATTGAACTACTCGTTCGAGGCTGACATCACAAACGACCACCTATTCTTCGATTACAAGCTGAAACGAGGAATCGCCCGAAACATGAATGCAACGTTCCTGATGAAGAAAATGGGAATTATTCCGGCATTATGAACGCGCTATTGGCGGGTCATTACACCCGTTAGCTCGGCAAGCTTATTCGCGACGAGATCGATTTCCTCCGGCGTGTTGTACTTGCTAAAGGAAAATCTTACCGCGCCAAGCCTGGACTCGGGATAGAGCGCAGAAAGAACATGTGACCCCTGCGCTGCACCGCTTGAACAGGCGCTTCCTCCGGAGGCGGAGATACCTTGAAGGTCAAGATTGAAAAGAAGCATATTATTTTCCTCGGACTCCGGCAGACTGACGTTCAATACCGTGTACAGGCTTCGCTCAGGATTTGTGCAATCGCCGTTGAATCCAACGCCCGGTATATTTGCCTTCAGTTTCTCAATCATCCGGGCTTTCAGCATACTGATGTATCGCGTGTGATCGTCCATATCGCGGTACGCGATCTCGAGGGCTTTTGCCAGGCCGATAATGCCATATACGTTTTCCGTTCCCCCCCGCATATTTCTTTCCTGAGAACCCCCGTAAACAAAAGGAACGATCTTGCGATCTTTTCTTAAGAATGTAAAACCCACGCCTTTCGGACCATGGAATTTGTGGGCTGCGGCGGTCATCCCGTGAACCTTGATCTTGCGCAGATCGTGCTTGTAATGTCCGACACTTTGGACAGTATCCGAGTGGAACCATGCGCCATATTTTTCGGCAAGCTCGCCAACAGCCACTATGTCAAGCAGATTTCCAACCTCATTGTTGGCGTGCATCAATGAGATGAGTGCATTCCCGTACTGTTGAAGCAATGACTCCAGATGGTTGAGGTCAACATGGCCCTTATCATCGAGGCTGACAAAATGGACATTCAGGTCGTCAGTTTTCTGAAGATGTTCCAATGTATGGGTAACTGCATGGTGCTCGATCGGCGACGTGATCACGTTCCGGATTCCATAGGTGCGAATTGCACCGGTCAGGATCGTATTGTCCGCTTCCGTGCCTCCCGAGGTGAACAGTATTTCACCCGGTGCGCAATTCAGAAGTTCAGCAATTTTTTTTCTGGCCGACTCGATAGCGGCGCGAACTCTGCGGCCATGTGCATGGATTGAGGAAGGGTTTCCAAAATCCTTCAGCATAAACGGCCGCATAGCCTCAAAGACCTCCGGGTCCAGGGGGGTCGTTGCGGCGTTGTCCAGATAAATTTCCATCTGACAATTACTTCTTAAGTTTTTCGGTAATAATCTCTTTGATGTCCGTCATTATTTTCTTGGCAAGGTGGTCGGCCTTTGCTTCCAGATCCGATTCGGCGTAGATCCGTATGATAGGTTCGGTATTTGATTTTCGAAGGTGTACCCACTCCCGGTCGAACTCGATGCGCACGCCATCGCTGGCATTGATCGGTTGTTTCTGATACTTCTTCTTCATGTGCTCCAGTATCTTGTCAACATTGATATCGCGCGTCAGCTCGATCTTGTTTTTTGATATGAAGTAATTGGGATATTTCGCCCGAAGCCTCAGTGCCGACATATTTGACTTCGCCAGGTGAGTGAGAAACAACGCGATACCGACGAGGGCGTCACGTCCGTAGTGCAGCTCCGGATAAATGACACCTCCATTCCCCTCGCCTCCGATCACGGCGTTCTTTTCTTTCATCAATGTCACGACATGTACCTCGCCTACAGCGGATGCAAAGTACTGTCCGCCGGCTTTCTCAGTAATATCCTGCAACGCACGCGTGCTGGAGAGGTTTGATACAGTATTCCCATTTTTTACAGGATCTGCGTTAAGAACGTAGTCAGCTACTGCAACGAGGGTATATTCTTCGCCGAAAGGGCTGCCATCCTCACATACCAGCGCAAGCCTGTCCACATCGGGATCTACTACGATTCCCAGGTCATACTTTCCTTTCAATATCTCACGACTGATGTCTGTAAGGTGTTCCGGCAACGGTTCGGGGTTGTGCGGGAAATGGCCAGTTGGCTCACAGTAAAGTTCCTTCACTGTAACACCCAAGGCACTTAACAGCATGGGAACAGCGATACCGCCGGTTGAGTTCACAGCATCGACAACTACTCTGAATCCTCTGTTGCGAATGGCGTTGACGTCAACCAGCGGCAGGTCAAGGATATGTTTTATATGCTTTTGAATGTAGCCGTCTTTCTTTTCATATCGTCCCAGCTTCGTCACTTGTGCGAATTCGAAGTCTTCAGCTTCCGCAATACGCAGCACTTCTTCGCCGTCGGCGCCGGAAATGAACTCGCCTTTTTCGTTCAAAAGCTTCAGAGCATTCCATTGCAAAGGATTATGGCTGGCGGTAAGGATTATTCCCCCGGATGCTTTTTCCTCCGTGACTGCCATTTCGACCGTAGGCGTAGTCGACAGGCCGAGATCGATGATATTGATGCCCAATGCCTGCAAGGTGGCGCAGACCAGGTGGTTAACCATTTCGCCGGAAATCCGCGCATCGCGGCCCACGACGATTTTTTTATCGCCGGGCTTCTTCAATACCCATGCGCCATAGGCCGCTGAAAACTTGACAATGTCCACAGGCGTGAGATTGTCGCCGGTTTTTCCGCCGATCGTGCCTCGAATTCCCGATATCGATTTAATAAGTGCCACAGGTCATTGTTTAAATGAGACGGCAAATCTAAGAAGTTTATAAATTATTGTGCACGGAAGGACGTGAATCCTCCAGGCCGGACTGCGGTACTAGGGGATTTATTACCTTGCCTCCATTGTTAAAAGCAGGTATGAAAAAACCATTTGCAACACCCGATGCCCATAGGCCGGAAAAATTAAAGGCCTTTGATCGATTATTGACTATCATGGACGAGCTTCGCGAGAATTGTCCCTGGGATAAAAAACAGACACTTGAAAGCCTCCGCCATCTTACGATCGAAGAGACCTACGAGCTCTCCGATGCCATCCTGGAGGGGAACCTCCCCGAAATCAAAAAGGAAATCGGCGACCTGATGCTGCACCTGGTTTTCTACTCCCGGATTGCCTCTGAATCCAATGCCTTCGACGTTGCCGATGTTCTCAACGCCATCTCCGACAAGCTCATCCAGCGACACCCGCACGTCTACGGTGATGTGATCGCTCAGGATGAGGAGGCTGTCAAGGCAAACTGGGAAAAAATAAAACTCAAACACGGCAACAAGTCTGTCCTCGAAGGGGTACCGAAGACCTTACCTGCACTCGTGAAGGCGATCCGCATCCAGGACAAAGCCCGTGGCGTCGGCTTTGATTGGGAGCGAAAAGAGCAGGTTTGGGAAAAGGTAGAGGAGGAAATGCAGGAGTTCAAAAAGGAATTCAATGCGGAAGATTCCACGCCCGTCGATCGGGAAAAAGCCATGGCCGAATTCGGAGACCTCCTTTTCTCGCTGGTAAACTACGCCCGGTTCATTGACATCGATCCGGAGGAAGCCCTGGAACGAACCAACAAGAAGTTTATCAAGCGCTTTCAGTACCTGGAACAGGAGTCGGCCCGCGACGGGAAAAAGATAGGTGAAATGACCCTGGCCGAAATGGACGTCTACTGGAACAGGGCAAAAGACCTGTAAAGTTGCGGACTACTCGTACCCTACACGTTAGAATACCGATAAAAAATTATCTTTGCGGCCTATGGCAATCCAAGAAGACAACCTGCTGAAGACTGTTATCTCCCATGCGAAAGAGTATGGGTTTATTTTTCCCTCTAGCGAGATCTATGACGGCCTTAGCGCCGTATATGACTACGGCCAAAACGGCGCGGAGCTAAAAAATAACATAAAAGAGTACTGGTGGAAGTTTATGACGCTGCTGCATGACAACATCGTGGGCATCGACTCCGCCATATTCATGCACCCGACCATCTGGAAAGCGTCGGGCCACGTTGACGCGTTCAATGATCCGATGGTCGATAACCGCGATTCGAAAAAGCGGTACCGCGCCGATGTGCTGATCGAAGATGCCATCGCGCGGATGGAAGAAAAAATTCAGAAGGAGACCGACAAGGCCGCAAAACGTTTTGGTGATGCCTTCGACAGCGCTATGTTTCAGAGCACCAATCCCCGTGTACTCGAATACAAAAAGCGAATCGATGAAACAAACGAGCGCCTGAAAGCTTCCATGACAAATGGCGACATGGATGGCCTGAAACAACTCATGCTGGACCTGGAGATCACAGATCCCGTGTCAGGGACGCGCAACTGGACGGATGTACGCCAGTTCAATCTAATGTTCTCAACAGAAATTGGTTCTCTCGCCGAAGACGCGAGCAAGATCTATCTGAGGCCGGAGACGGCACAGGGCATCTTTGTCAACTTCCTGAATGTCCAGAAAACCGGCCGGATGAAAATCCCGTTCGGCATCGCCCAGATCGGAAAGGCGTTTCGCAACGAGATCGTAGCGCGCCAGTTTATTTTCCGCATGCGCGAATTCGAACAGATGGAAATGCAATTCTTTGTCAAACCCGGCGAAGAGATGAAGTGGTACGAGTTCTGGAAAGAAAAAAGGATGAAATGGCACAAAGTGATCGGCCTGGGCGATGAAAACTACCGCTATCACGACCACTTGAACCTGGCCCACTATGCGAACGCCGCATGCGACATCCAGTTCAATTTCCCGATGGGCTTCAAGGAGCTCGAAGGAATACACTCGAGAACGGATTTCGACCTGAAGAGCCACGAAAAATATTCCGGCAAGAAACTTCAGTATTTTGATGCGGATGACAATCAAAGTTACATTCCGTACGTCGTTGAAACGTCTATAGGACTTGACCGTTGTTTTCTCGCCATTCTCTCCAAGACTTACCGGGAAGAAAAGCTGGACGATGGAAGCGAACGGGTAGTTCTCAGCATACCGCCTGCACTCGCACCGAACAAGGTCGCCATTCTTCCGTTGGTGAAGAAAGACGGTCTGCCGGAGAAGGCTTTGAAGATCATGGATGATCTAAAATATGACCTGAAGTGCTACTACGAAGATAAGGATACCATTGGCAAGCGATATCGCAGGCAGGACGCGATCGGAACGCCATTCTGCCTCACCATCGATCATCAGACGCTGGAGGACGATACGGTTACCATCCGCGACCGCGACAGTATGAAACAGGACAGGGTCAGCGTGGCGCAAGTAAAAGCTAAAATGGTCAATGCGTGTTCGATCAATAATTTGCTGAGGAAAATCTGATGCATGGCTACATTCCTGATCATTTTCTGTCTTGTAGCCTGGGCGTTTTATCGCTACAAGCAGAAAGTGCAGATGGGATACCGGTATGCCGGTCGCAAAGTTGCACCGGTGAGAACCTGGGTGCTGCCTGTTCCGCAACTCTATAAAGATATCCTCGAAAAATACTCCCGGTATTATAAAACGCTGTCTGCGACGGACAAAAATAAATTCGAACGCAAGGTTTGCAATTTCCTCTACAGCAAGCGATTCATTCCCCGCAATATGGAGGACGTGAGCATCGAAGCGCGGGTCCTTATTGCTGCCTCCGCGGTTCAGCTAACGTTCGGTCTACCCAATATATATCTGCAGCATTTTGACAAGATCCTCGTCTATCCCAACGAGTACTATTCATCCATCACCCGGCAATATCATAAAGGCGAGGTCAACCCACGGTTTGGAATCATTGTTTTATCCTGGAACAATCTCGCGGCAAACTATGCCGGCTCCAACCAATCTTTAAACCTGGCTTTGCACGAAATGGCGCACGCCCTGAGGCTTGAAAACATTATTCGCCGGGGAAAGCACAAGTTCTTCGACGAGAACCTGGTTAGAAAGCTGGATGATTACGCCGTGAAAGTCTGCACTGATCTGGAGAGCTACTCGAACATCTTCCGGCCCTACGCCTGTACAAATTCCCACGAATTCTTCAGTGTGGCGATCGAAAACTTCTTCGAGCGAAGTGAGGTATTCAAGAAGCAGATCCCGGAGTTGTACTCGATCCTGACGCGCCTGTTGGGTCAGGATCCCTTAAAACTCGCGACCGCATAAATTCCCCCGATGGATTTCATTATCATTGCAAAAAATTTTGCATGATCTGGAACACGTTGCTTTCTGCCAGGCGCAAAGGACAGCGCAGCAAACCGACTGCCGAATCCTCACGTAGCGCGTTCGAGCAGGATTACGATCGCATTATCTTCTCGCACCCGTTCCGGCGCCTGCAGGACAAAACACAGGTACATCCACTTCCGGAACACGACTTTGTTCATACGCGGCTTACGCATAGCCTGGAGGTTTCGAGCGTCGGAAGGTCGCTGGGAAAGCGCAGCGGCGAGATCATCCTGGAACGCCACCCGGAGATACAGCGCGATTACTCACTCTTCGACTTCGGGGCGATCGTGGCGGCGGCGGCCCTGGCTCATGACCTTGGCAATCCACCCTTCGGACACGCCGGGGAGGATTCTATTTCGGATTTTTTTCTGCATGACCCGGAAGGGATTCGCTTCCGGAATCACGTCTCCGAGGCACAGTGGGAAGATCTGGTCCGGTTCGAAGGCAATGCGCAAGGATTCCGCATTCTCGACAAGGAACAATATGGACTGAAACTGACCTACGCCTGCCTGGGCGCGTTTACAAAATACCCTTGCGCGGCCTTTTTTCCCGAACGGAATAAGAAGAAAAAGAGTCAGAAAAAATTTGGATTCTTTCAAACGGAAAAAGCCTCATTCTCCGAGGTCGCCGAAGATCTTGGCCTGGTCAGGGACACCGACGAAAGTTGGTGCCGTCATCCGCTTGCCTTCCTGGTGGAGGCCGCAGACGACATCTGCTACAGCATCATCGATCTCGAAGACGGCTGTCGCCTGGGACTCGTGTCGTTTGAAGACACCGTCGAACTTCTGTCCGGTATCCTGCGCGACAAACTCGACCGGAAAAAACTCCGGAACCAAAGCGATCTGAACGAAAAGCTCGGCATCCTGAGAGCATTGGCGATCGGCGAACTGATAGATGCAACGACTGAAGTATTCCTTGCTCACGAGGACGAAATTCTGCAAGGGACTTTTGACGAGGCACTGACAGACCTCTCCATCTTTTCATCCTCGCTAAAAGAGATAAGTAAGGTTTCGATAGGGAAGATCTACCACGCCAGGCATGTCGTGGAGATCGAAGCGGCAGGTCACCAGATCCTGCCCGGTTTGTTGAAGGAATTTACGAAAACCGGCACGCACCTGATACTAAACGAACATTCGCGGAAATACAATAACCTTCGCCTGCTATTACCAGAAGAAATCGGCACTTCCATTGTCAGCCGCCCCGGCGACTATTATCACATGCTCAGAAACATCATTGATTTTATCTCAGGGCTGACCGATCGGCACGCACTTTCGCTGTATCGGAAGATCAAGGGAATCAGTTTATGATTAACTTCGCGGTCGGAAAAACATGAACCCATCATCGGTTATCCGGCCCCACTTGGCTGATCTATGAATTTGCCCATTGTCAAAAATATTGTCTTCCTGATCGTTGGTCTCATCAGTATACTGCTGGTTACGAACGTGGCGCTGACATATTATAACAATGACATCATCAAGGAAAATCACGAGATCCAGGGAAAGGTTGAGAAGGTCAAGCTGTACTACGACCAAATCGGAAAATCGATCATACACTCACTCGACATCGGTCTTCGGGGCTACTACATTGTCCGAACGCCGGATTTTGTTAAACCCATGGACAACGCAATCAGCGTCAAGGATAGTCTGTTGCTGAATGTTGAGGTGCCTCTCCGGGAACTCAACTATATCGATACCGTATATCGAATTTTCAAAGATTCGCTTGACTCGTACACAGAGTACTCATTCATGTTAAAGGAGTTGCTAATCGAAAACCGCGATGAGGAGTTCAGGGCAATCTTCCGATCCGACAAAGGCGCCCATCTTTGGTGGCAGTACCTAGAACTGGAAAAGGATATAATGAGTCACCTGAACCGGATCGATGCGGTTGCTCAAAAGAAATACGAGTCAGCTCTGCAGCGGAATCAGATCGTTCAGCTCGCTCTCCTGATTATATGTGTTCCCACATTGTTATTCACCGCATTTTATACTCGAAAGGCTTTCAAACTTTCAGAAATGGTGCGGAATGCGGAGGAAGATCGGAACAGGATGCTCAGCGAACAAAATTACCTGCTTGAACAGAAAGTCGCCGAGCGCACGCAGGAAATACTCTCGCAGAATCACGAAATCACCTCTCAGAACGAAGAGTTGAGAATGCATCAGGAAACGCTTTCGTTGCAAAACAAGCAACTGCATGAGGCGCAGGAGACGATCAAGGTTCAGAGCGAAAAGATTCAGTCGCTGAATGATCATCTGAAAAACGAGGTGGACAACCGGACGCAGGAACTTCAGAAAACGAATCAGGAACTCATCGAACACAACAACCAGCTGGAACAATTTGCGTTTATCGCGGCACATAACCTTCGCGCGCCGTTGACGAGAGTACTGGGCCTGGCAAATCTTATTCAGATGGGCGTAACGGAAGATGACCGGAAGGCTGCGCTTGAAAAAATGATTTCTTCAACGCACGACCTCGACCAGGTTGTGAAAGACCTGAACGCAATTCTGAACATCAAGCGCCACACGGGCAACCTTTCGGAAGTAGACCTGAACGAATCACTTACACGCACAAAGAGGATTCTCGAAAAGGAGATCGAAGACACCGGCACGAGGATTATCAACAACTTCAGCGAAGCCGACAAGGTGTATGCGATCGGTCCTTACGTGGAGAGCATTCTGTACAACCTGATCAGCAACTCGATAAAATACCGCGACCCTGATCGCGTGCCGTACATCGCGATCAAGACAACGCACGAAAGCGAATTCGTTTGCCTTGCGATCATGGATAACGGCCTGGGTATTGACCTGAAAAAATACAAACAGAGCATTTTCAGCCTTTATAAGCGGTTCCATCTTCATGTCGAAGGCAAAGGGCTCGGTCTATACCTGGTGAAGACGCAGATCGAGGCACTGGGCGGACGCGTCGAAGTTCGCAGCGAGCCGAATGAAGGTACAACGTTCAACGTGTACTTCCGGCGTTATCTGATCTGAACTAAAGTAAACCTAAGACCTCATCAGTTTCGCAAGTGTTTTTCCTCCATTTGCCCGTAAATTCATTACTTTTGCCGTCCTGAATAAAATTTGTTTGTATGTGGGATAATGTCGCCCGGCTGATCATCAAATACCGTCTGCTGCTGATTCTGCTCATAACCATCGTTACCGGTATCATGGGATACTATGCGACAAGGGTGCAGATGAGCTATGATTTTGCACGGACCGTTCCGCTCGACGACCCCGACTACATCATGCTTGAGAAATTCCGGGAACAATTCGGCGAGGACGGCAACGCGATCGCCATCGGCTTCCGCGACAGCGCTATTTACGAGCAGAGAAATTTCGAAGCCTACCGCGAACTTGCGCGGGCTGTAAAGCAGATCAGCGGTGTGAGCGCCGTCTTGTCCTTACCCACGTTGCAGATTGGCCTCAAGGATACAAAGAATTCCCGTTTCTATCTCGCCAATATATTTCCCGAAACAATCAGGAGTCCCGAACAGTACGACAGCCTTATGGGTGTAGTCCGCGACCAGAGACTTTACATGGATCAGTTGGTCAACAGCAACAACGGCGCGACGATGATGGTTGTTGTCATGAACAAGGATGTGATGAATTCCGCCTTGCGGGAACCCCTGACAGCCTCGCTCGTCAGCGCGACGGAACGGTTCGAAAGTCAAACCGGCATCACCGCCCACTACGCTGGCTTGCCGTTCATCCGAACGGTCGTGACAAACCAGGTTAAACGGGAAATGAAAATATTTCTCATCGCCTCGGTTGTGATCACCGGGCTCATCATGTTTATCTTCTTTCGCTCGTCAAGGGCTGTGATCTTCTCGATGATCATCATCGGCATTGTGGTCATCTGGACAGTCGGCACCCTCGCGTTACTGGGCTATAAGATCACAATGCTTACGGGACTGATACCACCGGTGATTGTCACAATCGGGATAACGAATGCCATTTATCTGTTGAACAAATATCACCTTGAGTATGCGAAAACGCTGAACAAACTCGAGGCGATTTCAACGGTGGTGAATAAGATGGGTCTCGCGACTTTTCTGACGAACCTTACGGTTGCCATCGGATTCCTCACCCTGCTTTCAACCGATATCCTGGTGCTCCGGGAATTCGGAATTGTCGCCGGCCTGAATATCATGGCGTTGTTCTTCGTCAGTCTCGTCATGATACCCAGCATCTTTTCATGGCTTCCGACTCCAACGGAACGACACCTGAGGCACCTGAATTTCCGACGCATGGGTAAATTTCTGAAGACAGTCGACGCGATTGTGACCCATAGGCGCGCCGTGATATACACCGTCGCCATCGCCCTTGCCATTATCTCCGCGTACGGCATATGGCAGCTGCGGTCGGTGTCTTTTATGGTCGACGATGTACCGGAAGACAGCCCTGTGAAAAAGGATCTCGAGTTCTTTGAAGCGAATTTCAGCGGGATGATGCCACTGGAGGTGGTAGTGGAATTTGACACAAAAAAGCGCAGGCCGTTGCTGGACGTCAAAAACCTTCAAATGGTAGAGGAGTTCGAGAATTTTCTGGATTCCATCCCCGAGGTTTCAAAACCGGTTTCCTTTATCAGCCTGGTAAAAGGCACCAAGCAGGCTTTCTACAACAACAATCCCGACCGCTATTCACTTCCCACCAGGAACGAGGCGCTGTTCATCATCCGATACATGAAGGATCAGAGCGATAATTCCGGCGTGTTCAAATCATTCGTCGACTCAACATTCAGCAAGATGCGCATCTCCGCGTACATGGCAGACATCGGATCCGAGCGCATGGATTCACTGGTACATCTTGTGATCGAACCCAGGATGAGTTCCATTTTTGTCGCCGAAGGGAAGGATACAGTCCGCACCTCTATCACGGGAACCACGAAGTTGTTTATAAAGGGAAACAAATTCCTGATCGCAAACCTCAAAGAAAGTTTGTTACTGGCTTTCCTTTTGATCACCCTTTCAATGGTCGCCCTTTTTGCCAACGTCCGGATGATCGTCATCTCACTGATTCCCAACTTGCTGGCGCTGATGATCACGGCCGGTATTATGGGTTATTTCGGGATCCCTTTGAAAGCGAGCACCGCCCTTATCTTCAGTATAACCTTCGGAATATCGGTCGACAATTCGATCCGCTTCCTGGCAAAATACAGGCAGGAAATCCTTTCCAACAACTTCAAAATTCAGCTGGCCGTTACGGAAAGTATACTTGAAACGGGAAAAAGCATCATTTATACGTCTACCGTCCTGTTCGCAGGCTTTATCATATTCGCCTTCTCAGACTTCGGCGGAACCATCGCCCTGGGAATCCTGACCTCGACCACATTGGTGATCTCCATGTTCACCAACCTCATCGTCCTTCCGGCGTTGATCCTCACCTTTGACAAGCCGCGCAAGAAGAAGGACGAGCACTTGCTGATCGACGAATTCGACTCGACTTTTTACGGCGAAACCGAGGACGAGGAAATTGACCTCAGCAAGATCCGAATCCATAACCGGCATTCGGCGGCGGAGTAGCGGGCTGGAATCGCCGAAGGAACATGCGGTTGCGGAAGGTCATCCCGGCAACTTATTTGCTTTTTGTCCTTCCTACTTCATCTTTTGAAACTATCTTTGCGCTCTTATGGACGCCGAAAAGGCATTTTTTGGTCGATGAGCAGCAAATACAGGGAATTTAAGGATTTGAACTTTGCCCGGATCGCCGAGGAGGTACTGGAATTCTGGCTAAGTGAGCAAATTTTTGAAAAATCAGTTTCGAATCGCGAGGGCGCTCCGACCTTCACGTTCTATGAGGGACCTCCCTCCGCGAATGGCACCCCGGGCATTCACCACGTGATGGCCCGAACGGTTAAAGACATCGTCTGCCGGTATAAAACCCTTCAGGGATACCAGGTAAAACGCAAAGGCGGATGGGATACGCACGGTTTGCCGGTGGAGCTGCAGGTCGAGAAACTTCTGGGAATTACTAAAGACGACATCGGCAAAAAGATATCAGTTGCAGAGTACAACCAGAAGTGCCGGGAGACGGTGATGATGTACAAGGACCAGTGGGACGACCTGACGCGCAAGATGGGCTATTGGGTGGACCTCGCAAATCCGTACATCACGTATCAGAAAGAATACATTGAAACACTTTGGTGGTTATTAAAGCAGCTTTATAACCGAAACCTGCTTTACAAGGGCTACTCGATCCAGCCGTATTCACCAGCTGCCGGCACCGGTCTGAGCTCGCACGAACTGAACCTGCCCGGCTGCTACCGGGAAGTGAAGGACACTTCCATCGTGGCCCAATTCGAGGTGACAAAGGATGAGAAGTCGGCGTTTCTATTTGCAAAGGCACCCGCTGTTTACATCCTGGCCTGGACGACTACCCCCTGGACGTTACCCGCGAACACCGCTCTGACAGTTGGAGAAAAAATAAAGTATGTACAGATCAACACGTTCAATCCGTACACGTACAAGCCGGTGAGCGTTGTCCTGGCCAAGGATCTGTACCCGCGATACTTCAGCGACAAAAACAGCCAGCTGAAGCTTGAAGATTACAAACCGGGAGATAAAGCAATTCCCTTTGAGGTCGTTGCGGAATTTACGGGGAAAGATCTCCTGGGTATCCGGTACCATCAACTGATGCCCTATGTGACGCCCGGGTATGATGCCGACCGCGCGTTCCAGGTTGTGGGCGGCGACTTCGTTACCACAGAAGACGGTACCGGAGTTGTCCATACGGCTCCCACCTTTGGTGCGGACGACTTCCGCGTTGCTAAACAAAACGGCATCCCTCCGATGACCCTGCAAGACGATGGGGGGAATGAAGTGCCGATCGTTGACAAAAAAGGAAAATTCATTTCCGTTGTCGGTGAGAAGCTTGCTGAAGGCGTAGCGCGCTTCGGAATAAAAACACACAAGGCGCTTTCCGCCGATGAGTTTTACGTCAAGAACTACACCGACGAAGATGAGTCGCATCCCGACTACAAAAACACGGACGTAATCATCTCCATAATCCTGAAGGAGGAAAACAAAGCCTTCAAGGTAGAGAAATACATACACACCTATCCCCATTGCTGGCGCACAGATAAACCGGTGCTTTACTATCCTCTGGATTCATGGTTCATCAGAACCACGGCCCTGAAAGATAAGATGGTAGAGTTGAACAAGACCATCAACTGGAAGCCGGAGTCAACGGGTACCGGAAGGTTCGGAAACTGGCTCGAAAATCTTGTCGACTGGAATCTTTCCCGGTCGCGCTATTGGGGAACCCCACTTCCGATTTGGCGTACGAAAGACGGAAAGGCCGAGCGATGCATTGGCTCGCTCGAAGAGCTTAACAAGGAGATTGAAAAATCCATCGCCAGCGGACTGATGAAAAAATCGCCACTCGAGTCTGGCGACCTGCATCGCCCATATGTGGACGATGTGATCCTGGTAAGCGACGACGGAGCACCTATGTACCGGGAAACCGACCTGATAGATGTGTGGTTTGATTCCGGTGCCATGCCCTATGCGCAATGGCACTACCCGTTTGAGAATCGCGATGTGTTCGAAAAAAATTATCCCGCCGACTTCATTGCAGAAGGTGTGGATCAGACAAGGGGTTGGTTCTTTACGCTCCACGCCATCGCTTGCCTCATCGATGAGTCGAGTCCTGAGATCAGGGAGGTTAACCGGAAGAACAACAACCCGGGAGTGGCATTCCGCAATGTAATCTCAAACGGCCTTGTACTCGACAAATCGGGTAACAAGATGTCGAAGAGCAAAGGTAACGTAGTCAATCCTTTCGAGGCGCTGTCAAAATACGGACCCGACCTCGTGCGGTGGTACATGATCGAAAACGCCCCGCCCTGGGATAACCTGAAGTTCGACTTTGAAGGCATTGTTGAAGTTCAGCGTCGTTTCTTCGGAACGCTCATGAACACCTACTCATTCTTCGCGCTCTATGCGAACATCGATGGCTTTGTCATGGATGAGATGAACAACACGGCACCGCGGCACAGGACAAATCTTGACAACTGGATCCTGTCCAGGTTGCAATCTTTGGTTCTTGAGGTTACGCGCGCGCTGGATGAGTACGAGCCTACACGGGCGGCAAGAGCGATCCAGGAATTTGTCAATGATCATCTTTCAAACTGGTATGTACGCCTGAACCGGAAGCGCTTCTGGAAGCCCTCGGACGACGCTCAACAGGCATCGGCTCTAAGCGAAGACAAGAAAGCTGCCTACGAAACGCTCTACCAATGCTTGATGGTCACAGCGCAGCTCATGGCGCCGATCGCTCCTTTCTTCAGCGAATGGTTATACCGCAACCTTACGGATGGAATCCGCAAACAGGCAATCGCCAACAAGACACCCCTGAGACATCCGTCTATTCACCTGACAGATCTCACAGTTGCTGAACAAAACATGATCGATCCTGAACTCGAAAGGTCCATGGATTATGCTCAGCGGATCTGCTCGCTCGTTCATTCTATCCGCAAGAACAACAAGATCAAAGTTCGCATTCCGCTGCAGAAGATACTGCTGCCGGTTATCGATCCGGCGTTTGAGCAATGGGTTCGCACGGTCGAGCCAATCATACTTTCCGAAGTGAATGTTAAGAGTATCGAATACATAGATGATACTTCCGGAATTCTGGTTAAGAAGGTCAAGCCTAATTTTCCCAGGTTAGGGAAGCAATACGGCCCGCGGATGAAGGAGGTATCTGCAGTAATCAATTCCTTTACGCAGGAGGATATCGCTGCAATCGAGAAACAGGAAAAACTGTCGAAAGGCGGCTTCGACCTCAGCGTGGAAGACGTCATCATCAGTTCGGAAGACATTCCGGGATGGTCAGTGGCCACCGAAAACGGATTGACGGTAGCGCTCGATGTGCATATTACCGACGCCCTTAAACGCGAAGGTGTCGCCCGCGATTTTGTGAACCGTGTTCAAAATCTCAGAAAAGACCTGGGACTCGCGGTTCTTGACAAGATCACGATCGAAGTCGAGCGCAACGGAGAAACCCTGACCTCTGCGCTGACTTCATTTAAAGACTATATCAGCACTGAAACACAAGCCCTGAGCCTTGAGTTAAAGGAGAAAGTGTCTGACGCCGAAGAAATCGACATGGATGACTTCATGATGAGGATAAAAATAAGTGTGACCAAATAAACGACAGTGATGGACCGCTCCATGAAGATTGAGAAATATTTTATCCTCGCATTGGTCATCATTGTTCTCGATCAGACATCCAAGCTTCTTGTTCACAAGTACATGTACCTTCACCAGGAGATCAATGTCATTGGCGACTGGTTCAGATTGCATTATCTGCTGAACCCGGGAATGGCCTTCGGCATACGGTGGAATAATGAGTTTGGCAAACTGGCGCTGACCGCATTCCGGATCGCGGCGATGTTTGGCATCGGCTATTACCTGTGGAAGATGGCGCATCGCAAAGCGCACCCTGGATTTTTGTGGTGCATGGCGTTGATCCTCGGGGGCGCGGTTGGAAATGTCATCGACAGTATGTTTTACGGAGTGGTTTTGAATAACCATCCTGCCGGATCGCCGACGCCATGGTTTCACGGGCAAGTGATCGACATGTTATTCTTTCCGATATTTGATATGTACTGGCCTGAATGGGTCCCGTTCGTTGGGGGAGACTATTTTCTTTTTTTCAGCCCGGTTTTTAACATCGCGGACTCATCAATTTTTGTCGGTGTCGTCGTGATCCTGTTTTGTCAGAGGATATTCTTTAAAGAAAAAGCCGAAGCCCCGAAAGCATCGCCTCCAGGTGAAGCGGGAAATATCAATCACACGCAACCCGACACGGGAAGTGGTGATGGATTTCAGGGTAGTTTCACGGAAGACCCGCAGAACAAGGAATCAATCTAGCGAATCCGCTCAATTTTGGTTTCTCGCCGCAAACATCAATCTGCGTTAGTCAAATTCATTATTCTTGTTACTTTTAGGGATTATTTAACCCTTACCCCTCAAAGTTCACATGAGTTTGTTCGTTAAGAAGCCGCTGAGCCAGTTACTCGCTCAGGCAGAAGGATCCACCGAACTGAGACGTACTCTGGGCCCTGCCAATCTTGTTTCACTTGGAGTGGGCGCCATTATCGGCGCGGGTTTATTTTCCATAACAGGTCTGGCTGCCGCCACTAACGCCGGTCCTGCCATCACCATATCTTTTGTCGTGGCGGCACTCGGTTGCGCGTTCGCGGGATTGTGCTACGCGGAATTTGCTTCGATGATTCCCATCGCAGGCAGCGCCTACACCTACTCGTATGCGACAATGGGTGAATTCATCGCGTGGATTATCGGATGGGACCTTGTGCTTGAATATGCACTCGGCGCTGCAACCGTCGCCATCAGCTGGTCGGGTTATCTCATTAAGTTCCTGGAATATTACGATCTCCACTTGCCACCGGAGCTAACGTTGTCACCCTTTCAGACCGTCACGTTGGTAGACGGCACTGTCGTCAGGGGTATCATGAATCTGCCCGCGGTGTTTATCATCGTGGCCGTTTCTTTGATCCTGATTAAAGGAACGCGTGAGTCAGCGCTTGCAAACGCGATCATTGTTGCGCTCAAGGTCAGCGTGGTGTTGGTGTTCGTCGTACTCGGTTGGTCGTACATCAACCCCGATAATTACGTTCCCTACATCCCGGAAAACACCGGAACGTTCGGAGAGTTTGGATTCAGTGGAATCATCCGCGCTGCGGCCATCGTCTTCTTTGCTTACATCGGTTTCGACGCGGTATCTACCGCCGCACAGGAAACAAAAAATCCGAAGCGCGATATGCCCATCGGTATCCTCGGGTCGCTGGTTGTTTGTACGATACTCTACATATTGTTCGCTCACGTGATGCTGGGTCTTGCAAACTACAAGGAGTTTGCAGGTAAAGACGGCATCGCTCCTGTAGCCGTAGCCATTGCGCACACGCCTTATGTCTTCTTGCAGCAGGCGGTTATCCTCGCGATTCTCGCGGGTTATTGTTCGGTGATTCTCGTCATGCTCATGGGACAATCGAGGGTATTCTACTCGATGTCTCAGGACGGACTGCTTCCGAAGTTCTTTTCAGATGTCCATACAAAATTCCACACACCGTGGAAGTCGAATGTGCTCTTCATGGTGTTTGTCAGTCTCTTCGCGGCGTTTGTGCCTGCGAGTGTTGTTGGCGAGATGGTGAGCATTGGTACGCTCTTCGCGTTCATTCTTGTCTGTATCGGTGTGTGGGTGCTTCGCGTGAAACAGCCCAATGCTCCGCGCACGTTCCGAGTGCCGCTGGTTCCGCTCATTCCGATACTGGGTGTGCTCACATGTCTTTTCATGATGGTCTTCCTGCCCGGGGACACATGGCTGAGGCTCTTCATCTGGATGGCAATCGGTGTTGTGATCTACTTCACCTACAGCCGGCATAAGAGTATTCTGGGGAAGAAGGAGAAAAGTTGACAATGTGACAATTGACAGTTGACAATGGGTAGCAACAATGGTGAAATGGGTGCTTCGAATTGTCTTGCGCCCTTTCAGGGCTTTGGTTTTGTGCGTACTTAATCCAGGGCTCCTCGCTAGCGCTCGTCACCCTGGGCTGGTATCTGGCGCCCTTTCAGGGCTTTGATTGCATTGGGTGCCATTCCGTCTTTTGGAATGATAAATCCACGGTTTGCCGTTCATGCATCAAGCAATCTCCTTTCCGTTCGCGAAGCCAGTCATGCAAAGACAATCACCCGCCACCGTTCAAGCAGTCAATGATTCTCCATTCCGTTCGCGCGGTCAATCATTCAAAGACAATCAACGGTCGCCGTTTACACAATCATCATTTGCGCTTCCACTCGTGCAGCCAAAATTATTTTTGTTTCACTTCGCGTGATTCAATCGCTCACGCCGCGGTTGGCGCATTACCAAGCCCTGAAAGGGCGCCAGATACCAGCCCAGGTTGACGAGCGAAGCGAGGAGGCCTGGGTAAAAGGTGGGAGTATTCAAAGCCCTGAAAGGGCGTAAGACAATTCGAAGTTGACAATGTGGCAATTAACAGAAGTTGACAATGTGACAATTGACAGTAGACAATAGTGGCAACTATCATTGTCTCCAGGGCAAGAAACATTTGGTTGTTCGCTCACATTGCGGTTGGCGTATGCACCAAGCCCTGAAAGGGCGCCAGATGCTAGCCCAGGCTGACGAGCGAAGCGAGGAGGCCTGGGTGAAACGTTGGAGTATTCAA
>JBIQIY010000010.1:0-62278 GCA_044507775.1 Flammeovirgaceae bacterium
ATAGGTTTAGGTTTAGGTAACAAAAAAGCTCCGGGACGCGGAGCTTTTTTGCTTTCTAGCCGTCGCCGGTTTAAACTTTTCTGTTTCCCGCAAGGTTATAACCTTGTACCAATAGAAGCTTTATGGTCAAGAAGTCAAGTGCACTGATAATCATTGCGTCACTGGTATTACTAATGCCGGCGTGTTCGCAAAATGAATCAAAAAAAATGGCATCTATGAACAAGGAACCGAAAATCCAAAAGACTGAACAGGAGTGGAAAAAAGAGTTGACCTCGCAGCAGTACTATGTGCTGCGGGAAAAGGGCACTGAACGCGCCTTCACCGGGGAGTACTGGGACAATCATGAAGATGGCGTGTATTATTGTGCTGCGTGTCACCAAAAGCTCTTTACGTCGGACACGAAATTTGAATCCGGTACCGGGTGGCCAAGTTTTTACAAACCGGTTAGCGACACGGCTGTCGCCATCAACATAGACCGTTCTTTAGGCATGGTGCGCGAAGAGGTTGTCTGTAGCAACTGCGGAGGCCACCTCGGTCACGTCTTTCCGGATGGACCCAAGCCCACAGGTTTGCGCTATTGCCTGAACTCGGCATCGCTTGCCTTCCAAAAGGAAGGTCAATAGACTTCGATTCCAGCATTTGCAAGTATAAGAAGGGGGCATCCGGAAGGATGTCCCCTTTTATTTGGTCAGAATCAATCGTTTGCTTTTCCCCTCCCTCCGTCTTTTCGGAACGCGATGAGTTCCTTCGTGATGATATAATTGAAGGGAAAGAAGTTCAGACTCGCCTCCTTCAACATCGACAGGTTATTGAACTTCGTGTGGCTATACCGGAAGGTTTTTGTAAGCTTGAATGGCTCCAGGTAGCTCATCAATTTTTTGTGAGTCATGTGATTGAGCTCCTTGTATTCCGTCAGCAGATCCTTGCTGCCAACAAGTTTCTGATTGTTTTGCTCAATGAGCGTATATACATACTTCTGAGGAAGAAATTGTACCCACGGTATCTTGATCGCGCGCTGAAGATGCGAGGCATGCGGACCTTCCCATGGTGGATAACTGAAAAAGATAGTTCCTCCTTTCTTAAGATTTATGTTGATGAGTATGTTGAGGATCTCGGGAATCCACTCTTCACGGATGTGCTCGATCACGTCGTTGAGCATAATAAAGTCATACTCTTTTTCTACCGGAGATTCGATAATGTTCCTCAGTTCAAACCGCACGTCAGGGATGCCGTGCTTGCGGTTTAGCTCCTGCGCTACCATAATGTGGTTGGGATCCAGATCGAAGCCGTCCACGCGCGCCTTCATCTCCTGGGCAAGCCAGAGGGAAGTATTGCCCATCCCGCACCCGAAATCGAGCACATCCTTGCCATTCAGATCAAAATTTTTCTTCAGGATCTCTTTGTCGAGATACAAATGTGAATTGCGACTGAGGAAGTTTTTCTCGGCGTACTCAAGCCCTTCCTTCAGTCTGGCCGAATCCAGTATTGGAGGCTCCTTGGCCAGTACCTCCAGGGTAAATGTATTATTCATATGTTAGTTTGTAGTTATCAGCACACTTCGTTCCGCGCAGGCCGGTCCCGTCGGAGACACCACCTATGGCCGGGATATATTCATGGGTTTGGATCAGGCATTTCTATTTCCCGACTTGATCATTTGCCGGAGAAATAGGAATTCTGTTAATCATTATTTGTACCTTTTACTTACTAAAACCATACCTGCTATATGTGCCGACTCCTAGCCTATATGGGCACGCCGATTGTCATCGACAAGCTTTTATATCAGCCAAAAAACTCCCTGGTAAATCAAAGCATAAGCGCAAGGGAGATCGAAGAGCCCTTGAATGGAGACGGTTTTGGCATTGGATGGTATGTTCCGGAACTACATCATGAACCGGTGACCTTCGTTTCTGTGAATCCAGCCTGGAGTAACCGGAACCTGCGCAACCTTGCACCGAAGATCCGCACCGAGTGCCTGATCGCCCACGTGCGCGCCGCAAGCGTTGGCGAGGTATCGGAAAGTAACTGCCACCCCTTTCAATACAAGAATTTGTTGATGATGCACAACGGGGGTGTTGAGAATTTTTCTCGAATCAAGCGCAGAGTCCGGGAACCCTTGTCCGATGAACTGTACAACTGGATAAAAGGGCAAACTGATTCTGAGCATCTTTTTGCTTTTCTGCTCAATCACCTGTTCTCTAACGGACATACCCTGGTGACGCCCGAGACTGTCATGGATGCTTTTGAAAAGATGTTCACGGACCTGAAGAAAATGATGGAAGAACACGAAATCCGTGAGCCTGCCTATCTCAACATGATGGTGACCAATGGAAAATTTTTTGTGGCGACCCGATACATTACTGATCCATCCCAGGAACCGCTCACGTTGTATCATTCCGAGGGTGGTCGTTACGTGGTCGAAGATGGCATCAGTTACATGGTTGCGCCAAAAGATGATGATCAGGCAGTTCTGGTAGTTTCCGAGAAGCTGACGGAGGAAAGCCATTGGACACCGATTCCGCCCAATCACTTTGTCGTCGTCGAGAACTCCCTCAATGTACGCGTAAGACCAATCAAAGCATAGAGGCCACTGGCTGAGCCCGCCTGTGAACAAGTTGCACGCGGAGCTGAGACGGGACGAGGATAATTTCTGAAGAAAGAGTACTTTCGTGCAAATTTTTTTCAGTGCAAAAGGATGTAGCGATCATTGGCGGTGGCATTGTAGGGCTGGCAACCGCCCTCAAAATTCTCAGGAAAAACCCCTCGCTTAAGGTTCTGGTCGTCGAGAAAGAGGATCAGCTTGCAAAACACCAGACAGGAAATAACAGTGGTGTAATCCATTCCGGATTGTATTACAGACCGGGGAGTCTGAAAGCCAGGAACTGTATTGATGGTTATCATCAACTCATCACTTTTTGCCGCGAGCAGGATGTCCCCTTTGAATTATGTGGCAAGATCGTCGTTGCTACGGAAGACCGCGAACTGCCGCTTCTCAAAAACCTGTTTGAACGCGGACAGCAGAACGGGTTGACTGGTTTGCAGATGCTCGGGCCTGACGGACTTCGTGATTACGAACCTCATGTGAAAGGTGTCGCGGGCTTTTTTGTACCCCAGACCGGGATCGTGGATTACAAAATTGTGGCGGGAAAATATGGCGAGCAGATCCGGCAACTGGGTGGCGAGATTGTGCTGGGTGAAAAAGTCATCAGAATTTCGACCGGGTCGGGATCGGCAAGAATAGAGACCGATCGGTCTGAGTGGTCTGCGCGGGTAGTTGTAAATTGCGCCGGGTTGTATTCCGATAAGGTCGCGCAGCTTGTATCCAGCAACATGAATGTCCGGATCATTCCCTTCCGAGGAGAATATTATAAACTTAAGGCGGACCGTGAGCACCTTGTACGGAATCTTATCTATCCTGTTCCCGATCCTAATTTTCCTTTCCTTGGCGTGCATTTCACCCGGATGATGCGTGGCGGAGTTGAAGCAGGGCCGAATGCGGTTCTGGCCTTCAGCCGCGAGGGATACAAGAAGTCAAATATCAACCTCGGCGAGTTGGCGGAGACCCTGCGATGGCCCGGCTTTCAAAAAGTGGCAGGGAAATATTGGCGGACTGGTATGGGAGAAATGTACCGGTCATTTTCGAAGAGCGCTTTTACCAGAGCGCTGCAGAAGTTGATTCCCGAGATCCGCGAATCGGATCTCGTTGAAGGAGGGGCAGGTGTTCGGGCGCAGGCGTGCGATCGCACAGGTGGCCTGGTTGACGATTTTCTTATCATTGAAGAAACACAAGTCGTCAACGTATGCAACGCGCCTTCTCCTGCGGCAACGTCGTCGTTGTCAATCGGCGATTCGGTTGCCCGCCTGGCCTTGGCTAAACTCTAGGAGGACAGATTAAATTAATAGGTAGGAAATTCCGGATCAATCTCGCGAGCCCAGGCAAGAACTCCCCCCTTGAGGTTGTACAGGTTCGTGAACCCGTGATTCTTTTCAAGCCACAGCAGCATATCACCGCTCCTTTTTCCACTCCGGCAATGGATCACCACCTTTTTGTCGCGGGCGATCTTGTCCACACTGTTGGGAACATCGGACATTGGAATCAATTCTCCATTTAGATTGCAAATGTCGTATTCGTGCGGCTCCCGGACATCGATCAGTTGAAAATCGGCGTTCGAATCCATCAGCTCCTTTAACTCCTGTACGGTGACTTCTTTCATGGAAAGTGGTTTATCTTCCAAAGATTTGTTATTCCCGGCACTTATGCCACAAAAATCTTCATAATCCACCAGACCGGTGATTTTTGTCCGCATTTGATGATTCTTGATCCGGATCAACGTTTGTTGCATGGTGGATGCATCGAGGATCAGCAGCCTGTCGACAAGTGGCTCCCCTGTCCTGGTGATAATCTTGATCGCTTCAGTTGCCTGGATACATCCCATCATGCCGGGCAGGACGCCGAGAACGCCGGCCTGCTCGCAATTGGGAACGCTGTCAGGTGATGGTGGTTCCGGAAACAGGTCGCGGTAGTTTGCGCTAAAGGTTCCGTCTGCGCTCCTGAAGTTGAAAACAGCCACCTGGCCTTCGAACTCCAGAATCGAGGCATAAATAAATGGTTTATCCAGCAATACGCACGCATCGTTGATCAGGTAGCGCGTGGGGAAGTTATCCGTACCGTCGATGACGACGTCGTGACGAGCGATAATCTCCAGGGCGTTGTCTGTTGAGAGGCGGTTCGGCAAAGGTTCCAGGGCGATGTGAGGATTGAGCAGGGCAAGACGCGCTGCCGCTGCCTCGGCTTTGTTCTGGCCGACATCGGAAGTCGTATATATGACCTGTCTTTGAAGGTTCGAAATTTCCAGCCTGTCGCTGTCGATTACGCCGATCCGTCCCACGCCGGCAGCGGCAAGATAGAGCAGAGCGGGGCATCCAAGGCCGCCCGCGCCCACTACCAGGACGCTGGAATTTCGCAGCTTCAGCTGTTTTACAACGCCAAAATCCTGTAACACCAGGTGCCTGCTGTAGCGTTGAAGTTCCGCGCTTGTCAGTTTTTCTGTCATACCATTGTTCGAGCAGCCGAATCTGTCGCTGCATTCTTTATTTCCCTGCGATCGCCCGGTCAATGTCATCCATGATATCCTGGATATTTTCCAGTCCCGCCGAGACCCTGATGAGCCCGGGCGTGATGCCTACAGCTGCGCGCTCTTCATCCGTAAGCTTTGAATGAGTTGTTGACGCCGGGTGAATGGCAATTGTGCGTGTATCCCCGAGGTTAGGCGTATGGGAGATCATTTGAAGTGAGTCAAGGAAACGCCGGCCCTGACTCAATCCTCCTTTCAGCTCAAAGCTAACGATTCCTCCGCCTAGTCTCATCTGTTTTTTTGCCAGCGCGAACTGCGGATGCGAGGGGAGCATCGGATACCGCACACTGGCGACCTGCGGATGGCTCTCGAGGAATCGTGCGATTTCAAAAGCGTTTTGGCAGTGGCGGTCCATTCTTACCGCCAGTGTTTCCAGGCTCTTGGACAGCAGCCAGGCGTTGAAGGCTGACATCGACGGGCCCGTATGCCGCGCAAAAAACTTTATTTCCTTGATCAGTTCTTTTTTTCCCAGCACCGCTCCTCCCAGAATCCGGCCCTGACCGTCAATAAACTTGGTAGCGGAGTGCGTCACGAGGTGAGCACCCCATTTAGCGGGGTTCTGAAGATACGGAGTAGCAAAGCAGTTGTCCACGTTGAGGATGACATTCTTCTTCGCGGCGAGTTTCCCCAGCCACTCGAGGTCGATAAGATCGAGAGCCGGATTCGAGGGGGTCTCCACGAAGATCATGCGCGTGTTGGGGAGTATTTTTTCCTCCCATGTTTCCGGAGCTGTAACATCCGCGTATGTGTGACTGATGCCAAATCGCGGAAAGATGGTATTCAGGATCTGATGCGTCGAGCCGAACACGGAACGGCACGCCAGCACGTGATCTCCGGATTTCAGCAGTGCTGCCATGCTCGTGTACATGGCGGCCATGCCCGAGGCAGTTGCTATGCCTTCTTCCGTTCCCTCGAGTTTGCAAAGCTTTTCAATGAATTCGTTCGTATTTGGGTTTGAGTACCGGCTGTAAATATTTCCCGCAAGCTCGTCCGCGAACATGGCGCGTGCCTGCTCGGCATCATTGAAAACAAAGCTTGAAGTCAGGTATAAGGGTACCGAGTGCTCGCGGTCAGCGGTTCGTCCCGACTGGGTGCGGATGGCATCGGTTTCTGAATAACCATTTTGTTTCCGCGGTGATTGTTCTTCGTTCATATAAATTGATGTACTCCGTTTTTTGTGGTGTTTGTGTGTTGTCAGTCGCCGGCGTCCGCCGGAAGAATTTCAAAACTATGAGTAATCTTCGCGCCCGCCTTTTCGAGCGTTTGCGATACGGAGCAATATTTTTCAATTGAGAGGTTGATCGCCTTCTCGACTTTGTCGGGATCGAGGTCGCCGAAAAATCTGAAGTGCGCGTGTACCGCCACATAGAGAGAGGGAACCGCATCCTTTTCGCGTTCCCCGGTTACGGTGATCTTCATGTTCTTCAGATCCTGGCGCTGTTTTTTCAAAATATTTATAATGTCGATGGCGCTGCACCCTCCCATTGCCGCGAGTAGCATCTGCATGGGGCGCATCCCCTCGTTGCCACCACCGATGCCCGGAGACGCATCAAGGTGTACAGTGTTTCCATTTTCATTTGTAGCAGAAAAATGAAACGCGTCATTCAATCGATTGAGCTCTATTTTATTCATAACTTTTTCTTGTTGGCCAGATCAGGCTACCGCCGATCATGGCGGCGATACTCACGAGTGTCGCTGGAACCAGAGCCGGCCAGGTTGTTCCATAAGATTCAAAGATAATCCATGTGACCATACCAAGCACCATCGACAGCAGCGCGGCCGTGCTGCTGGATCTTCGCCAGTACAGCCCGAAGAGCAGCGGCGCAAATAACGAGACCAGACTCAGGATCGATGACTCCCCTACGAGTTCGTAAATATTGGAACGCACCATGGCCATGACCGTTGCAAAGACACTGAAAATGAGCACGCACACTCGCGTGAGGAGAAGGAACTGACGATCCGAAAAACCGTGCCGCGTCAGGGGCTTGATGAAGTTTTCGGAAAGAATGGATGCCGGCGCAAGTATGGCTGAGCTGGTGGTGCTCATGATCGCTGATAGCAGCGAACCGAAAAAAAGTATCTGGATCGGCATACTCATTTGTGTCAGCACCATGTTCGGTAGCACCAGTTGCGTATCTCCTGCTATCTGGTCAGGATACAGGTATCGCACGCAGAGACAAATAAATAGCGGGAGCATGGCGATTGTCAGGTAGAGCACAGAGGCTACATAGCACGACCATACGGCAACCGCGGGCGAGCGCGATGACATGGCGCGCTGGAATACATCCTGCGACGGGATGGAACCAAGTCCGAGCACCGACCAGGCAGCGAGCCAGCCGACGACTTCACGCAAGTTGAATGATGGAAGGAACTGAAAGTTCTCGGTGGGAACAGATGCAAGCACCTCTCCGACACCGCCTGCCTTAATGGCCAGTGAGATGGCCAGGACGAGGAGACCGGCGATGATGATGATCGTTTGAATGAAGTCTGTGATGCTGATCGCCCACATGCCGCCGATGAAAGTGTAAAGCGTGACAACGGCGGCACTGATGACGATACCCTGCCCGAGGGTAACGCCGGCGACCACGCTCATGATCAACCCCATGGCTACTAGTTGTGCAGCGATGTATCCGAGGTATGGAGGTGCAAGAAAAAGACTGGCCACGAGTTCCGTAGTTTTTCCGTAGCGCACCTTAAAGAAGTCGCCAAGCGTAAGAAGCCTGAGGTTGTAAAGCCGGCGGGCGAAAAACATTCCGAAGAGAAACAGGCAGAGCGCGGCGCCAAACGGATCTTCAATTACATGGTAGAGGCCACCCTTCAGAAATTCCGACGAGGCGCCAAAAACCGTCTCCGACCCAAACCAGGTGGCGAATAATGCGGACGCCCCGAGCCAGAGGGGAAGACTGCGACCGGCGAGCATGTAGTCCTTGGAGGTTGCGACCTTGCGCGATGCCCAGAATCCAACGAGAATCGTCAGAAGCAGGTAGGCGATGATTGCGGTCAGTAACAATTTAAACGGCTTGTGTCAAAAGGGGTTAAAAGTAAACAACATGACGTTGTTTTCAAGAGCGATCCTGCTTTTTTCGCTTTAGCTGGAACGTACGGGTGATGTTAAATCCAAAATGAATATCCCCGTTGCTGAAGTCCCCTTCCGTTTCCGTGATGAACGCGCGTTCGGTCAGCCCCGTCGTATTGGTAAATACAAGTTGGAATACGTGCCCTCCTGTCTCAATATCGACTCCCAGGCCGAAGGTATTGAAGTAAGGATTTACTTCGGGAACATTCAACCGATGATAATATTCGCCGGTCAGTGCGACGCTCTTAGTTAGCTTGAAGCGTCCACCCGCGCCCAGGGAAAACTGCGTGTTGTCTTCCAGCCTCTGGTCGACCGCATTCTTATGGATAATCGTCGGCGCAAGCTGGAGCGATAAGCGGGGGCTGAACTTTCGGGCAACCAGAAGCTGGCCAAGATAAGCAAGCCTGTCTATCCCCTTGAATCCGTCGGGCGCTTGCTCTTTTTTCGGCGACGCCTTGTAGGCAGTTCCAGCGAGGACGGTCATGGTAACGGGAAAATTGCTAGCGCCACTGCGCTGCCGCGCGAGCTTGTACTTGAGGTATCCATCGACAGTTTTGTCTACCGAGTTCCTTCCGATACTCGCGCAGAGATTGTCCGTGAATCCGTAGTCGAGTCCAAGGCGTACGTACGCCTCATCAAGGCCAAAGAACTCATAGATACCTTCATTCATGCGGCCAAAGCGGTGCGCAAAAATAAACTCGAGGTCTCCCTTCGATTTTGTTTCAATCGAGTGCCCGTTGACCAGGCGCGTTCCTTTAAACGTTGCAAGGGTGTAGTCCGTACTCTCCGGCTGGCTGCTCTCGAGCTCTTTGAGAAGGTCTTCCTGTGCTGACAAACGCCCGGTCGTTATTAACACCAGCACGACTGAATAAACGATGGCGGAGGTCAGGCGCCAGGGTGGTGTTGCGCTTCTCCCCTTGCATGTCACAAATCCAGGTATCAAGGTGACGTTCATGGTTACGAATTGATGGCTAGTTGGCTAACGCGCCCTGATCGCTCCAGCAGGCAATGGCATTTATCTGGTCCTGGGTCAACGGCCCGGCTGGACTATTCGAGGGTGGCATGATCCGATGAGTCACCCTGAATTTCACCAGTCCGCTGGTGGCGCGTTTCTGAAACTCTTCGAAGTTTGTCCAGTTGACCTCAGCGCCCAGATCACCGTTGTGACAGCCGGAAATGGCGCATTTCGTTTCAATGATAGGCTTTACATCCGCGGCAAAGCTATAGGTATCGGTGCACACGTACTCGGGAAAATCATGGGATACGCATGCGTCAAGGGCAACCATGAGAATGACAACGAGGGAGAAAAAACCAACCAGAGATCTTTGCATGGTAAACGTAAGCAAATTTAAAAAATCGCCTAAGACAACAATGCGGAAAGTCGAAATAGGTAAAAATGAAAATCCCCCAAGTCCTGGACCAGGGGGATTTCATTGTCTATAGTTGGCTTTAATCTTGAATCTAAAATAGGCTGTGGCTGGAATATCTCCATTTTTGAATCGACTGGAGGGGAAAATCACTGTTAAAGATAGCAATTCGGCCGACGAGCAGTCCGATTTACGGGTACACGGAATCACCGGATGGTATCGGCAGACACAGAATCCGGCGCCGCTTCGCCCTTTGGAGGCTCTTTTGGATGCGAGCCCGGAAAAGTTGTGCGCGAGCTGATGTCATAGGCCACGTAGGCGAGAAACAAGGCGAAGGCGATGGCACAGGCGACGAAGATCTTCTTGGAGCGGCTCATCTTATATGAATTCGATAATTTTGTCGGCTAGCTGTACGTTGTCGGACAAGAGCTCGTAGAACTGATCTTTGTTGAGCTTGAGAATCACAACGTCGGATTGCGCTATCAGGATATTCGTGTTGACATAGTTAGGGAGGCCGAGCATTTCTCCCACAAACTGCCCTTGTGTGAATTCCGAATTTCGCTCGCCGCGCTGGTAAAGTTGAATCGTCCCCGTGACGACCACATAAAAGTACGAGTTGGATTTGTCATCCAGGATCAGCGTCTCCTGTTCCCGGATCCGGATCTCCTCGCTGATATCGGCGAGATAAGAAAGCGTGATTCCAGGGATGTTCTCGAAGACGGATATTTTCTGAAAGAAAAGTACTTTTTCAAAACGAGTCATTCGTTTTGAATGAATAATGAGATCATCGAGCTCACGCCGTTGGTAATCTCCGAGCCTGCGCACGTTCCTGTGATATTCTTCCGGGTTCATCTGGTAAAGCGCCCACGCCGAGACCTCTTTTATCAAAGCGTCGGGGTTGAACAGCTGAGCGATGAGATCCATCTTGAAATCTTCGATCCGCTGCATTCCAATGTGAAATATCACGCACGCTTTCGTCCACCGGTTTGACTGTGTAAAGTCGCGGTTGATAATGAATTTCAGAACGAGCTTTGAATCGAGTTTTACACGCGGGAAGAAGTTATCCAGGCGGTTGATCCGTTCCGTGTCGGTCAGGTCGTCGAGCACAGGGAGCACGCGCTGTTTAAGTTGTTCGGCCAGGAAGACGTCGAGAAGTTCGATCGCATACGTAATACTGTCGGCTGTTCCGCTGTCAATATTTTCTTTGACAAGCTGAATCGACCGTGTGTCATATAACATCGCGAGAAGCATGTAGATGTGCTCGATGTCGCTTTGTACTTCCCACCGAAGACTGGTCTTCATCTGGTGATTGTGCTGGTCTTCGTCAATCTCCTGGATGGCGCTGAGATTCCAGCGTATGTCCGCGATATCGGCTTCGATCGCGTACCGGATGCGGGTGGCCTGGAGAGGACCTGCCTTGAATCCACATTCACCCAATGACAATAATACCTGGGAGACCACCATCTTGTTCGGATAGTCGATCTTGTTCCACAACTGCTCCTTGGCGCGCTGACCGCCGATCCGTCCCATGGCCTGGAGAATCTTCAGCATCACCTGGGTGTTCTGTCCGCTGCGATAGAATGCGATCTCCAGCATCGGAAGGGTTTCTGGTCCGATCAACACAATGGCATTCATCGCCTGGTTGCTGTACATCGGATTGCCAAGATTCTCGATCAGGGCCTGGATGATTTCAGGATTGTAGCGCTTGACCGCAGTCTTGATGGCGGTGTTGCGCACCTTCGGCTCGGAATCGCTTAGCAATTCCATCAGGCAAGCGATACCTTCTTCCCGCGAGGCGTGCAAAAGCAGTTCAGTGGCGTAGTGCCGGTCGTTTGGATTAGACGATTTAGTGAGTTTTTGGATTCTGTTCTCCGTAACATCTCCCCCGCTTTCCAGCAGGTACTGGAGTTCGGACTTGGTCAGCATGTTCTTGACTCCGGTGCCGACCTTGGCCTCATCCATCCGGATCACGTACTGGTCTGACACGGAGAGGCCTTTCAGTTCATTCATGCGGTCCTGGGCAAAGTGACGCGCAACCTCGTCCTCATTCTTCATCATCTGGTTTACCCAGTGCGAAATGTTGGCGGCATTGATCTTCTCCAGGAGCTTGAACGAGAACACAGCCTTTTCCGGTTGGGGAAGTGTGAGCATTTGCTCAAGCCGAAGAGTGACTTCTTTAAATCCTTTTTCCAGCTTGTCCTGCTTTTCTTCCGCGGTAGTAGTTTCGAGTTTGTGCCGGATCTTGTTGCGATACCCCTGGTAAATATTATTGATAATGAAGATGTATGCGACAATCAGTACAAGCATCAACGCTGAGATGTGAACGATCTTGAACTGGGGGATGAAAGCAAAGCCGAAGATCAGCACGCCGGCGACGAAGCGCGCGCTTTCGTTAACAAGACCCTCGACTTTTGCCTGGATGTTAAATTTATAACGGTTATCGAGTGGGATAAAAAAGAGTTTGAAGATGGGGTTCTCAAGAGAATCGCGCAACGTCCAGTTGAAGAGACGGCTCAGCGCGACGAAGAGGAAAAAATAAATAAAGCCTGCGCCGCTGGCAATGCCGGCGACCAGTGCACCCAGCGCAAATAGTCCGACAACAAGTGGAAGCAGGAACAGCGAAATGCGCAGACCGTAGTTGGAGATGATCCGGTTATTGAT
Organism: Flammeovirgaceae bacterium; assembly: GCA_044507775.1. Classification (GTDB taxonomy): domain Bacteria; phylum Bacteroidota; class Bacteroidia; order Cytophagales; family Cyclobacteriaceae; genus Chryseosolibacter. Next base: position 12,237 of record JBIQIY010000010.1, read on the forward strand.
GAACGTTTGCATGATCAGGCTAAGCCCATAGACCGCGCCCGTGAAAAATGAATTGAAGTTCGTCAGATCCTGTTCATCCGGGTACTGCTGATGTATAAGCTCCTGGAAGGCGTACTGCCCGAACATCAGGGTCACCATTGAAATCAGTAAGAAGAACGAAAGCGCAAGAATGTACCGGTCGGTAAACAATCTTCCGAGTGAAGTTTCCTTCCGGACGAGTGGTCCGAATTCCGCGGGGTCGTTCTTGGAAAGACTGAATGAGGAGGAGATCGCGACGAGCAAGATGGATACCATGAAGATGCTCAGGCAGCACAGCAGCAGATAGTTGGATGTGTCGTTCACCAGGCCGAGCCGCGAGGTAAAGGGAATGACGATGAGGGTTGCTACGATTGCCGCGATCAATTGTCCGGTGTCGATCCAGCCGATAATGCGTTTCGACTGGCGGAAGTTGAACAGCCTGCCGAAGATGCCCCAGAAGCTCAGCAAGAGCACAGCAGTCATGGGCCCGGTCATGCAGTACATGGCGAAGATGTACTGGTTGTGGTAGGCGGCATCGCCGAAATGGAGAAGCAGGTATGCTGCCAGTGTAAATGCGAAAATAGAAAGAACGCTTACCAGGGCGAGCGTGGTAAATTTGATCCAGTTCTGCAGGAATGAAAAGAGCGCTGTGGACAGGATACCAAAAGCCCCGGCGATGAGGAAGGCCTTGTTCAGCTGGTCGCCCATGCGGTTCAGGAACATAGAATCCGCCGTGACCTGGTAAGTGGCAATGAACACCCCCATGAAGAATCCCGTCGTCAACATCAGCCAGATCTGCTTTTGCTCTTCGGATTTCAACTGCAGGGCTCCAATGAATCTATTTGCCATAGCTAACACCAAATATATTAAAAAATTGGCGTGACGTAACGATCTGAACGCGGGTGTAAACGCAGACGTGGATGCGGATGCGGTAGACCTGGACGTGGACGTAGAGACAAGGCATGCCTTGTCTCTACGTCATGTCTGCATTTATGGATTATTTCTTTTTGGCGGTGGTGCTATCCGCTTTGGGAGCAGGTCCTTTCTTCTCGACCTGGTAGGCCGCGTTTAATCCCTGGATCACGTCATTGGTAATGTCAAGACCCGCGCCGCCATAGAGCACATCGCTGGTGGGATCGAATTTCAGTACGACCTGCAGTCCTTTCTCCTGACCATATTCCTTCAGGTACCCGGTGATGCGGTCGTAGAGTTCTTTATTGAGCTTCGCCTCTTCCTGCATGAGCTGTTGTTGCAGGCTTTGCTGATAAAGCTGAAGGTTCTGCTGTTTCTTTCCGAGGTCTTCTTCGGCTGCGCGGGCCTGGCCCAGCGTCATGCCTGAGACGTTCCGCTGATAGGCGGTAATCTCATTCTGAAGTCCGGCTGTGCGGTTGCGGAGATCCTGGTCCATCTTCTTCGTCTTGGCTTCCAGTTGCTCGCGGTTGACCTTCAGGTAATCGTAGTGCTTCAATACGGAGTCAGAGTTGATGTAGGCGACCTTCAGGTTGACAGTCGAAGTGTCTGAAATAGAAGACTTTGTTTCGGGTAATCTCCGGTCGGAGAAGTGCAATACATAAAGAATGACGACTGCCACCAGCAGCACGATGTTCAGGATCAACGACAGGTTCTTCATGGGGTATAAGTATGGGTTTAGCCGGCAAATATGCTGGTAATTTATCAAAATTCCAGCGGCGTCCCCCTGTAATTTTACTGGCTCAGATCTTCCGTCTGAAATGAATAAAGATTTTCGTCCAGGTCGAGCGTGTCTTCGTTAAAATCGCGAATGAACTTCGCAATGTCGGCATCCGTAATCTTCTCGCGGTTAATGCCAACGTCCAGGGCAATGCCAAAATCGGTATTCACATCGAGGTCGACGTGCTCTTTGACTTTGACGGACTCCTCCTCTTCCAGTTCCATGATCACTTCAGCGATGAACAGGCCGATCTCTTCTTCCAGCGGATCGAGTGCCGCCAGGTTTCCATTTTCGTCTTCCTCGTAGGTGATCTTTTTGTAGTCCGGAAAGTGGCCGGCCGCCCGATGCTCCGCTATCTCAAAAAGCTCGCTCTCATGCTGAAGCCGCAGCGTATACATCACTGTGTCGTACACCACTTCTTTGCCCTCGTAAAGACCGACAAAATAAAAGTGAGCGTATTCATCGCCGCGCTCATCTTCCGCATCCTGTACGTAATTCGTTCCTGCAGCCTTCATCCTGCTGCGATATTCCTCGATGGTGTCGGGATCGAAACCTTTATTCTCAATCATAGATCAATACGGATTTTCCGGTTATTTGCCATCGGCATCGCGGAAGAATTATAACGAATGGTCATACTCAAACGGCGCTATTTGCTCACTCGCCCTCGCGAAACCATGCTGCATACATCGGATAGTTCTTTGCCGTGCGCAGGATAACAGCCTTCATATCTTCGCCGATATCCTTCACTCGTTTGGCGGGAACCCCTGCATAGACACTGCCTGGGGGAATCTTTGATCCGGGCAAGACCACAGCACCAGCCGCGATGACGGAATTGGTGCCCACAATGCAATCGTCCATCACAATGGCGCCCATGCCAATCAGGACGTTGTCCTCGACTGTGCATCCATGAACGACAGCGTTGTGAGCGATTGATACATTGTTTCCGATTACCGTTTTCGCTTTCTCGTACGTGCCATGAATGACGGCGCCATCCTGGATATTTGAATTGTCACCAATGGTGATTGAATTCACATCGCCGCGCACCACTGCGTTAAACCACACCGTGCAGTTGTCGCCTGTAATAACCTCGCCGACAACAACGGCAGTGTCTGCGAGAAAACAGTTTTTCCCAAAACGGGGTGTGAATCCCCTTACTTTCCTGATAATCGCCATCGGGTCAAATATATGGTATATGTGGATCGGGCTCAATAAAAAATGCGATTGCTCAGCGCCGGGGGACGCCGTCTTAAGCAGTGCTGAAAATTTTACTGCCAATCTGTCATTTAGAAGCAAATATTGTATTTTTGCAAGCTTACAGGAAAAACATGGGGAATTTGATTGAGGATATCGGCATTTTGGGAAATAAAGCGGCTGAATCGTGTGAAACATATAGGGTGTCGAAAGAGGTAGATACCGGCAAGGGCCGCAAACTTTATATTGAGAGCTACGGGTGCCAGATGAATTTTTCAGACAGCGAGATCGTGGCTTCCATTCTGGCAAAGGAGGGTTATGACACCACTTCCGACGTCAGCGTCGCGGATGTAGTATTCCTGAACACGTGTTCCATCCGGGAAAAAGCGGAACAGACGGTTCGCAGCCGGCTCGCGCATTTTACTTCCCTGAAAAAGAACAAGCCTGATTTGTTGATCGGCGTACTGGGATGCATGGCTGAACGGCTGAAATCTCGACTGCTTGAAGAGGAGAAGATCGTTGACCTCGTGGCAGGCCCGGATGCCTATCGCGATCTGCCCAAGCTCATAGCCCAGGTTGACGACGGGCAAAAAGCGGTCAACACGTTTTTGTCACGGGAGGAAACGTACGCTGACATCAGTCCTGTCCGTTTAAACTCCAATGGCGTTTCCGCATTTATATCGATCATGCGCGGATGCGACAACATGTGCACATTCTGCGTTGTGCCGTTCACGCGTGGACGGGAACGGAGCCGTGACCCGAGGTCGATTGTAGCCGAAGCAAGTGATCTCTTCAAGCGCGGATACCGCGAGGTGACGTTACTGGGTCAGAACGTCGACTCGTACAAGTGGAGTGACGAAGAAAACAACAAGGCCCGCCTTGAGAAAAAGGGCGCTGACAACATTGTCAACTTTGCCGGCCTGCTGGAGATGGTTGCCCTCGTACATCCCGACTTGCGGGTACGTTTTTCAACCTCCCATCCGAAAGACATCACGGACGATGTGCTTTATACCATGGCCCGCTATGAAAATATTTGCAAGTACATTCACCTGCCCGTGCAAAGCGGCAGCAGCCGAATTTTGGAGATGATGAACCGCGGATACAGCCGTGAGTGGTATCTCGGAAAGATCAGCCGAATTCGGGAGATCCTGGGTGAGGACTGTGGTATTTCGTCCGACATGATCACGGGTTTTTGCTCGGAGAACGAGCAGGACCACGCAGACACGCTCACGCTCATGGAAGCGGTCCAATACGACTACGCCTACATGTTCTTTTACTCCGAACGGCCAGGTACTTTAGCCGAAAAGAAATACGCCGACGACGTTTCACCGGAAGTCAAGAAGCGCCGGCTATCGGAGATCATCGCGAAACAGACCGCTCATTCACTGAAACGCAACAAGGCGGACCTTGGCAAGGTATTCAAGGTCCTGATCGAGGGGTCATCAAAGAAATCCGACGCTCAGTTCCAGGGTCGCAACACCGCTAACAAAGTTGTTGTTTTTCCCCGGGAGCATTATAAGAAGGGACAGTACGTTCATGTACGGGTAGATGATTGTACCGGCGCAACGCTCATTGGCAAAGTTGTAGAATAATGGCAATTACAGATCAGGAAATACAGAGCATCAAACTGCGGTTTGGCATCATCGGCAATTCACCGGTGTTGAACAACTCCGTGCGTGTAGCCATGCAGGTTGCTCCCACGGATATGTCCGTTCTGATCACCGGCGAAAGCGGAAGCGGGAAGGAATCCTTTTCAAAGATCATACATCACCTGAGTCCGCGGAAACACGGCCAGTTCATTGCGATCAACTGCGGATCGATTCCGGAAGGCACCATTGACTCTGAACTGTTCGGCCATGAGAGAGGCTCCTTTACCGGTGCACACGAGGCGCGTAAAGGGTACTTCGAAGTGACCAACGGCGGAACGATCTTTCTGGACGAGATAGGCGAAATGCCATTGGGTACGCAAGCGCGGCTCTTGCGGGTGCTTGAGAACGGCGAGTTTATCAAAGTCGGTTCTTCGAAGGTGCAGAAAACGGATGTCCGCGTGGTAGCCGCGACGAACATTAACCTGATGAAGAATGTCGAGGAGGGAAAGTTCAGGGAAGACCTTTACTACCGCCTCAGCACGGTCCCGATCTTTGTTCCACCCCTCCGGGAACGCGGCCGCGATGTTGAATTGCTCTTCCGGAAGTTCGCTTCCGACTTCGCCGACAAGTACCGGGTTAAGCCGATTACCCTGACGGAGGATGCCAAGGAAGCCCTTCTTCGCTACCGGTTTCCTGGAAACATCCGCCAGCTAAAGAACCTGGTCGAGCAGATCTCTGTGTTGTCGACGGAAGAGAAGGAAATCAACGCGGTGCAGCTTCAAAAGTATTTACCGCAGGAGAGCAGCCTGCCTGCGCTCTACCGCAGTACCACCCCTGAAAAGGACAACGTCACAGAACGCGATATCCTTTATAAAGTCCTGTTCGACATGAAAAAGGATGTGATCGATCTGAAGAAGATCGTTCTCAACCTATTGAACGAACAGGGAGACAAGGGCAGCATGGCCAAGGAACACGCCGGCCTGTTTGAAGACCTTCATCGCGAACCTTCGGGTTTGTCGCATGAGCACATGGTGTTGAATCTGCCTTCCACGCCAGCGGTTGCCAACTCAGACGATGTCGAAGATGTTCATGATATAGCGCATGAGACTGAAGACGATTCCCTGTCGATTGAGAAGAAGGAGAAGGAACTCATCATTCGCGCGCTGAGAAAAAATAATAACAAACGGAAATATGCGGCACGGGATTTGGGAATTTCCGAGCGCACTTTGTACCGAAAAATCAAACAATACGAGCTTGAAGATTAACATCCCCCGCCGCGTGAAAATGAAATCGAGTTTATCCCTGATGTTATTGGCGGTCGCAGCACTCATTCCCGTGTCGTGCGGTATGTCGGTCAATTATTCTTTGACGGGCAGCTCGACGACGGCTAAAACGATCAGTATCGCGGAATTTTACAACAACGCGGATTTAGGTCCCGCGAATATGTCGCAGGTGCTCACCAACGACCTGAAGAACTACTTTGTTCAAAACTCAAGCCTGAGTGTAGTAGCGGAAGAAGGAGAACTTCAGCTTGAAGGCGAAATCAGCAACCTGCAGATCACGCCCATTGCGCCAACGGCTACGGGAGATCCGACCGAGATCAACCGCGCGTCTTCCACACGACTGACGATCACAGTCCGGGCGACGTACATCAATACGCTGGAAGAAGACAAGAGTTTCAAGGACAAGAGTTTCTCTTTCTATAAAGATTTTGACAACGAGCTCAACGTCAGCGATGTCGAGGAAGCCTTTATCAAGGAGATCTTCCAGCGCATCATCAATGACATCTTTAACGCCTCGATTGCGAACTGGTGATTTGGCGAGCTTTTCTTACATGACGTCGCTTCGGCTTTCGGCTTAATGCTTTTTTTGTTACTTTTATCCCTAAGCCCCAAAGCCGTGGACAAAGCCAGATTCGTCGAGATCCTTCAGCACTACGCAAGTACTTCCGTGGAAGAAGCTCAGGAAATCGCTTCATTGCGGGCTCAGTATCCATATAGCCAGCTTTTGCAGACGCTTGCCGCCCGCACCAGCAAAGATCACGGCTTTCAGTATCAGCAGCGCGACTTGCAGGTTGCTGCAGTGTATGCCGCTGACAGAGCGCTTCTTAAAGATATTATCACGCTCCAGCCAGAGGAGCCCGTTCACCAGGTGGTCTCCAAACACGTTGACGCCGACGCGCAGGTGACTACCACGCTTGATTCTGTCGACGTTGCCGACGTGGTGATGGATGACCTTGACCGGTTGTCAAAGCTGAAGGATACTTTTGAAAATCTGTTCATGGATTATCCGAAGGACTTTTCGGAGGAGACGCGCAAGGCGTCCTCGGTTACGAGCGAGGTTGCGTCAGACAAGGCAGAACAGGAGTCTTCAGAAGCAGTGCCAGGGTCAACACCGACTGAGCAAAAATCTCCTCCCGTGAGGAAAGCAGCTGGCGCGAAGTCGAGAAAAGAAAGAATCATTGAAATGGCGAAGGCGCTGGGTACTACGGAGGGCGCGTCGCCAAAAAAAAAACGCCGCGACAAAGACGGAAACCCGATGGATGAATTAATTGCCGAAATCCAAAACTCGAAAGAGGAAATTGCGCCGGAGAGCGAGAGCCAGAAGCAGCAGATCGAGATTATCAATCAGTTTATTCGCGTCCAGCCGTCCATTTCCAACCCGCGCGACCGGGTTCCTTCGGCTGGTGACCTAATGCCCATCAAATCAGGTGAATTCGGTGACAACATCGTGTCAGAAACGCTGGTTGAGATACTCCTGAAGCAGGGCAAAAAAGATAAGGCCATAGAGGTACTAAAAAAACTGATTTGGAAATATCCCCAAAAAAAGGCTTACTTTGCATCCCAAATTGAAGAACTGAAGAAGTAAGTCATGTATACCCTGGTTATTGCCTTTATCATTTTTTTTGCTGTCTTGCTGGTACTGGTCATTCTCGCCCAAAACTCCAAAGGTGGGGGACTTACGAGCCAGTTTGGCGGATCTTCAGCCAGCAATATTATCGGTGTGAAAAGAACGGGCGATCTCCTGGAGAAACTAACCTGGGGTTTTATCATCGCCATCATCGTTCTCTCCATGAGCACGAGCTTCATTACACCCTATAGCCAGGCTCCTACGGATGACATCCTGCAGCGGGCTGGTGATCAGGCTCCGATCAACAGCGCTCCCGGCTTTAACATAGATACTACGCAGTCCGCTCCCGCCGACTCTCCTCAGTAGGGCGCTTTACGCCGCCTGGGAGATATGCTTGACGAAGAGTCTCTTCGCAACGGGCATCAGTGTTTCACTGAAAGGAAATTTCATTTTTGAGATCAACAGAAACGCCGCCGGGTTCGGCATGTCGCGGTACCGTTTAATAAGGTCGAGTTTGATCCGCTCATAGGGATAAAGCTGCGACTTGTCAATCACCTCCAGGAACTGGGTGTTCAGGCTGCGTAGCTGTTCCTTGCTATCCTCGAAGATGCTCACCTGGTATCGGTAGACGGTCGTTTCTTTTTCCGGGGGCATGGTTACGAATAAGTAGCCCTCTTTCGCGTAAAGCGGGGTCACTCCTACCGGAGATATTTCGCATTGGGACTCGACGTACTCATAGATGACCGCTCCTTCCTTGAGGGACTCCTCGATGCGGGGGATGGCGAACTCAATGATGGCATCGAGCTCACTCATGATGGCATCATCCTCCACCAGCTCCCGGTAGCGCAGTTCCAGTCTTTTGATTTCTTCCGGTGATATCTCCTTGGGAAATGCCTCGCGGATGAGCGACTTATTCTCCTTTACCGACATCAGGTTGCGGTAGTGGAAGATGAGGTCTGCGAGGAACGGGTAGAGCTCCGTTTTACCGAAGGATTTGCGAGCTGTTTGAAGGTAGGCCAGCAACAGGTATTTCTTGTACTCAAAGTCGATCAAACCCTGCGTCAGCCAGTCTTTTGACAATCTTTCCATAGTTACACATTTCTTTAACCTGCCGGTGCTAAGCCAATTCAGCACACGCATCCAAAATTTACCAGAATTTGGAATTCGAAGCAACAGGTGTGAGGCGAACCGCTGCCAGGAAGCGACCATTTTGTCTGACAGAGGCTGACACCCTGCCATTTATTCGACTAAAAAGTGTGCCTGTTTAGCCCAAATAGTACTTGAAAACTGTCATAGTTTGAAAAAATGTCCGTTATTCGCGTCTCTTTTCGCATTGGCATAATAGATGATGAGACGCGCTGGCGAACCCATATGTTCAACCTAAAAAAATCAATACTATATGGCAAAAATCAATTTCAAACCAAATGAAGACAGGGTCCTTGTGGAACCCGCGGAAGCTGAAACCAAGACAGCATCGGGAATCATAATCCCTGACACTGCAAAGGAGAAGCCGCAAAAAGGCAAAATCATTGCCGTTGGTGAGGGATTAAAAGACAAGCCGGTGACTGTTAAAGTCGGCGACAATGTTCTGTATGGCAAATACGCCGGAACAGAGATCAGCATTGACGGTAAGGAGTATCTGATCATGCGCAACTCTGACATCTTCGGAATTATCTAATCACTAACCTAAAAATTCAACAATATTATGGCTAAAGAAATCACGTTTGATACCTCCGCGAGAGATAAGATAAAGAAAGGTGTTGACAAGCTGGCAAACGCAGTGAAAGTTACACTGGGTCCTAAAGGGCGCAATGTCATCCTCGACAAAAAATTCGGCGCTCCGACCGTTACCAAAGACGGTGTGTCAGTAGCAAAGGAAATCGAATTGAAAGATGCGATTGAAAATATGGGTGCTCAGCTGGTTAAGGAAGTCGCTTCCAAGACAGCAGATGCGGCCGGTGACGGTACCACCACTGCGACCGTTCTGGCTCAATCGATCTACACACATGGTATTAAAAACGTTGCGGCCGGCGCTAACCCGATGGACCTGAAGCGAGGAATTGATAAGGCTGTCGAAGCTGTGGTTGAAAATCTGAAAAAGCAATCGCGCAAGCTGAAAGATTCAGCAGAGATTGCTCAGGTTGCTACTATCTCCGCCAACAGCGATGAAACGATCGGCAAGATGATCGCCGATGCGATGGAGAAAGTTGGCAAGGATGGCGTCATCACTGTTGAAGAAGCTAAAGGAACGGAGACCGAAGTGAAGACGGTTGAAGGAATGCAATTCGATCGCGGATACCTCTCCCCTTACTTTGTAACCAATACTGAAAAAATGGAAGCTGATCTGGATCAGCCTTATGTATTGATCTACGACAAGAAGATCAGCAGCATGAAGGAACTGCTTCCGATCCTGGAGCAAACTGCTCAAACAGGCAAGCCCCTCCTGATCATTTCCGAAGAAGTGGAAGGCGAAGCGCTCGCAACACTCGTCGTTAACAAGATCCGCGGCGCTCTGCGTGTAGCTGCTGTTAAAGCACCTGGCTTTGGAGATCGCAGAAAAGCAATGTTGGAAGACATCGCTGTACTCACCGGCGGAAAAGTTATCTCCGAAGAGCAGGGCTTCAAGCTTGAGAATGCTACGCTGGATATGCTCGGCCGCGCCGAGAAGATCAACATTGACAAGGACAACACTACCATCGTCAATGGAGCGGGAAGCAAAGCCGAAATTCAGGGCCGCGTTGCCCAGATCAAGGCCCAGATCGAAACAACTACTTCCGACTACGACAAGGAAAAGCTGCAGGAACGCCTCGCAAAACTTTCCGGCGGAGTGGCGATCCTCTATGTAGGAGCTGCTACTGAAGTCGAAATGAAAGAAAAGAAAGACCGCGTTGACGATGCATTGCACGCAACCCGCGCTGCTGTTCAGGAAGGTATTGTTCCCGGCGGTGGAGTCGCTTACATCCGCGCGATCGATGCATTGAAAGATCCCGCTGCTATCGGTTCTTCTAATGAAGACCAGGCAACCGGTATCAATATCATCCGTCTTGCACTCGAGTCTCCGCTGAAGACCATCGCGGAAAACGCAGGTCAGGAAGGCTCTGTTATCGTGAACCGAGTTCGCGATGGCAAGAAGGACTTCGGATACAACGCCAACGAGAACACGTTCGTAAACTTCTTCGAAGCTGGTATCATCGATCCGACAAAAGTTACCCGCCTGGCGCTTGAGAACGCAGCATCCATTGCTGGCATGCTCCTGACCACTGAGGCGGTCGTCTCTGATATCGCTGAAGAGAAAGAAGCTCCTGCAATGCCTCACGGAGGCGGCATGGGTGGAATGATGTAATTCTCTCAAAAACCAATTGACAAAGGAGGCTTCACTATCAGTGAAGTCTCTTTTTTTTTCGCGGTGTTGCTTCAAACCCCGCTTCCGGTTTTTTGTGTAATTTACCGTTTGTCATCACGGTGCTTCGCGGTATGAGGCATTGTTATGAGTAACCCGACAGCGCAATTATGAAGGTTCATCTCATCGGAGGCTTTTTAGGAAGTGGTAAAACCACTGCGATTACCCAGGCCGCCAGAATTCTGTCTGCACAAGGACGAATCACGGGCATCATCACGAACGATCAGGGCAAATACCTGGTGGACACAGAATATCTGCGCTCCCTGGGAATTCCCAATGGACAGGTAACAGGAGGATGTTTTTGCTGCAATTATGAAGCACTCGCCGATCAGATTGACGCGCTTCAAAATCAGTGTGATCCGCAATTCATCTTTGCCGAGTCAGTTGGATCGTGTACAGACCTGCTCGCAACGGTGCTGAAGCCATTGGTCCGGTTCAAGGAATCTGTCTCGCATGTCACATTTACGACACTCGTCGATGCCTTGTTACTCAATGATTATCTGGAAAATGGCCGCCTTCCCTTTCATGACGACACGAATTACATCTGGCAAAAGCAAATCGAAGAGTCCGAGATCCTGATCGTGAATAAGATTGATCAACTTGATGCTGCGGCACTGCAATCAGTTGAGCAGATGGCGCGCCGGAATTTCGCTGACAAGATTCTGCTGTTTCAAACTTCGCTGGAGGAGCAGTCTGTCAATAATTGGCTGGAAATCCTGGACCGCCAACCTGCGGAGCGTAACCACGCGACCCTGGAGATTGATTATGAGAAATATGCCGCAGGTGAAGCGAACCTCGCATGGCTCGACGAGTCAATAGACATTTATGTATACGATGGATCCGCACCCCGCGTCGCGCGAGAGTTCATCACTGGATTTATTGAATCTGCAAAAAGTAAAGAGATGCGGGTGGGTCACCTGAAGTTCATGTTCGAAAGCGCTGACAAGGCGCACAAGATCAGCATTACGAGTCCGGGAGACCTGTCCGAAAACATCGATTTTGAAACCGGATCTCAACATGCTCATCTCGTTGTGAATGCGCGCATCCAGACATCTCCGGACCTCCTCCGTAGAATGGTCGCAGGCCTTTTGAACGGCCTCCGCGTTCGCTTCAATGCGGAGATCAGGGAGAGCAATGTATCGTTTTTTAAGCCCTCATACCCACGGCCAACGCATCGTCTGGTCTGACGGAATACGCACGGCTAATGCACAACATTCACGGGTTTTCCCTCGGAAAAGGCGCGAAGGTTTTCGACAGCCATGTTCATCAAGCGAGTCCTCGCCTCTTTGGTCGCCCACGCGATGTGCGGCGTGATGATGCAATTCTTGGCAGTAAACAGCGGATTATCTTTCGCCGGAGGCTCAACCGACAACACATCGATACCCGCCCCGCTGATGATGTCGCTATTGAGGGCCGTTGCAAGGTCTTCATCGACGATAATCGGCCCACGAGAAGTATTCAGCAGGAACGAACTGCGCTTCATCATGGCCAACGATCGCGCATTGATCAACCCCTTTGTTTCGGGAGTAAGCGGACAATGAATGGTCACAACATCAGACTGCTCCAGGATTTCGGGAATCCCTGCCCAGCGGAAATTCTTTCGGTGCGATTGATCGTCCTGGCGTCTTGCTGAGCCCAGCACGTTCATGCCGAGTGCCGTCGCGATATCTCCCACTTTCTTCCCAATGTTTCCGAATCCGATGATGCCCATCGTCTTGCCTGCCAGTTCCACCAGGGGATAATCCCAATAGGACCAATCTTTGGATGCCGCCCATTTTCCGCTCCTCACCCCTTCGCTGTGGCGCTCCACATGGTGACACAACTCAAGCAAAAGCGCAATCGTCAACTGTGCCACCGAGTAGCTTCCATAGTCCGGAATGTTACTGACAACAATACCCTTTTGACTGGCGGCATCGAGATCAATAATATTGTATCCGGTGGCCAGCACCCCGATGAATTTCAGATCGGGAAGTTGGCTGATCACGTCAGCTCGTATAGGAGTTTTGTTTGTAAGCAAGACCTGCGCGCCCTGCGAACGCTGAAGGATTTCTCCCGGACGAGTTCGATCATGAACGGTGAGATCGCCAAATGATTTGAATCCATCCCAGCTCAGGTCGCCGGGATTCAGGGCGTATCCATCAAGTACAACTATTTTCATCACATTGTTTTAAGGTCTTCTGTCTTAATGCCCGGCGCTCTTAGCAAGTTCCAAAGTGAGTGGTGAGTTGTGAGTGGTGAGTGGTGCGGTTACTCACTACTCACCACTCACTATAAAAGTTGTCATAGAGATTGGGCCATGTGCTCCCATTACCAACGCCTGTTCAATATCAGCGGTCTTGGAGGGTCCGCCTATGAAAACCCCGAAGCCGTAGTTGCCCTGGCCAATTTTGTTGTAAGCTTCATGCATGGTGGGAACGATAGAGCTGGCGTCAACCAGGACAGCGAGGTGCTGGCAGATGAACGGAAGAATGCGCTGCCCCATCACCTCTTCCGTCAGCCACACAGCTCCGTTTTCGGCTACAGCCAGGTGGGCCTTAATGACGGCCAGCTCCACATTTTCAAAGGTATGAGGATCCACGTCGCGTGAATACAATTCCAGTGAATTTGAAAATTCAGGCAGCGTGGTCACGATGCGTTTGGAAGTGTCGAACTGTTCCTGCAAAAGTTTTAGTACCGAATCCGGTGCATCCACCTTAACAGCAGTTCCACCAATGCCCGTGAAGGTGTCCATGTATTCCTGGACAACGTTTTGAGTGTGCCCCCTGAATCCGCTGATATCCGGTATTGGCAATGCAGAAGGCTGGTTTTTTAATACTTCGGATAAAATTTTTTCCCGACTTGTCATAGGTCAATGTTGATCATTTCGCTTGCTAACATGAATGCAAGGCTACTTTACTTTCTTCTTATTTTTTCGATACCAATCTGCGAATGAAAACGGCGGCGGCGCAGGCATCTCGCGGTTCTTGTACCACGGATTGAGTTTGTGGTTAATTGTGAACGGCATATTCCGCAGAAACCAGCGTCCGATTTTTCCCGCGGCACCAAAGGCTTTAGGAGATCCGAATGTTTCCGCCATGACTTTCATGCCAACAGCTTTGGACTTGGGGGCGTATCCCTCCTTTACAATCACCTGACGCCACTTATAAAGCTGGTCGTGAATATTGATTTTTACAGGACAGACGTTTGAGCACGACCCGCACAGCGTGGATGCAAACGGGAGGTCTGCGTGGCGCTTCATGTCCAGGTTCGGTGCCAGTATCGCACCGATGGGTCCGGTGATAGTATTGTGATAGCTCAGTCCTCCTCCTTTTCGATATACCGGGCAGGTGTTCATGCAGCTTCCGCACTTTATACACTTCAACGAGTCACGGAAATCAGTACGACCCAGCTGGCGGCTGCGACCGGCGTCAACCAGAATGACGTGCATTTCCTGTCCGGGTCTAGGTTTCCGGTAGTGGCTGGAGTAGATGGTGATCGGCGTGCCGATGGCACTGCGCGCCAGTACCCGAAGGAAGATGCTGAGATGCTGTTTCTTGGGGATGAGTTTCTCAAGGCCCATGGAGGCTATGTGAACGTCGGAGAGGTGCGCCCCCATGTCGGCGTTGCCTTCGTTGGTGCATACGACGAACTCACCCGTTTCAGCGACGGCGAAGTTGACGCCTGTGAGCGCGCCGCGTCGCGTGAGAAAGACCTGCCGTAAGTGTTTGCGCGCTGCGCGCGTGAGTAACGTGGGATCGGACAGTCCTTTCTCCGTTCCGAGATGCTCATGAAAGAGCTCTCCTATTTCTTCTTTTCTTTTATGGATGCAGGGAAGCACGACGTGGCTCGGTGGCTCATGGTCGATCTGCTGGATGTATTCGCCCAGGTCCGAGTTCACGACGGTGATGCCGCGGTCTTCCAGGAATTCATTCAGATGACATTCTTCCGTGAGCATGGACTTGCTCTTGACCATCTGGGTGATGCCTTTCGCTTTCAGTATCGAATAGACAATATTGTTGTGTTCTTCCGCATTTGCAGCCCAGTGTACTGTGATGCCGTTCTTCTGAAGGTTGCTTTCGAATTCCACAAGGTAGTCGTGGAGATTGGAGAGTAAATGACTTTTTATTTGGGATGCCGCTTCCCGCAGTTCTTCCCACTCCGGTATCTGCTTGGATATTTTGTCTCGTTTCTGACGGATCCACCAGAGCGCGCCATCGTGCCAGGTAGACTTTTCCTCATCGCGATTGAATTCCTCCGCCAGCTCGGCGTGGCTCTTGCCGCGGAAGAAGGCGTCGGGGTTGTGGGGGATGGGATTGGGGGATGGGTTAGGGTTCATCGGAAAGCTTTAATCGTGAATCGTGAATCGTGAATCGTGAGACGTGAGACGTGAGACGCGGTGCTTGCCATGTTCATCGTTCATCAGGCCAAGATAATCCGTCAGTTTAATTCATTTTGCTTAGCATCTGAAATGTCCTCAAAATTATTTCTCCAAGCCTTTTCAATTCTTCAAATGTAACGTATTGCAGCCGCACAGCCACGTCCAGGCAAGCATCGATTTCTACTGCCGATCCTCGCGAGATTTCAAAATACCGTTTGCGCTCCGCAGCTGATTTCCGCGAACAACCTTCCGCCAAATTCAAGTGCACAGACAATGCAGCACGCCGGAGCTGTTGAACCATGGCGAAACGTTCGTCGCCCGGAAACGCCTTTGTGATTTTGTAGCATTCAAGAGCCAGGTCCTGGGACGCCCGATAGATGTCCAATTTCGTATGTGAAAGCGGTAAAAACATTTTGAGAGGGTTTATAGTTGAACATATGAATGAAGCAAACGCAACTAGCAGTTCACGTCTCACGATTCACGTCTCACGTCTCACGATTCACGTCTCACGTCTCACGATTCACCACTCACCACTCACCACTCACCATTCAAGATCTCCGCAATATGCACCACCCTCACCGCGCTCTTCTTGCGCTTCAGGATTCCCTCCATGTGCATGAGGCACGAGAGATCGGATGAAGTAATGTATTCGGCGCCGTTTTTTTCGTGATCGGCGACGCGGTCTTTGCCCATCTTGATGGAAACGGCTTCTTCCGATACGCAGAATGTTCCGCCGAAACCGCAACACTCATCGGGACGGTCAAGGTCCACCACCTCCAGCCCCTCCACCATATTGAGCAGCTGCAAGGGTTTTGAAAATTGCGC
Organism: Flammeovirgaceae bacterium; assembly: GCA_044507775.1. GTDB lineage: Bacteria > Bacteroidota > Bacteroidia > Cytophagales > Cyclobacteriaceae > Chryseosolibacter. The sequence goes on from JBIQIY010000010.1 coordinate 28,157, forward strand.
CGCATTCAGTTCGCTCATTTGCGAGAGGTGAAGTCCGCGCAGTCCATGGCAGCTGTGATGAATGCCGACGCGGTGGGGAAAACGCGCCTTGAGTTTTTCCACCTTGATTATGTCGGTGAGAAATTCCACGAGCTCGTAAACCTTACCGCGGATCGCGCTTGCGCCTTCGGGATTTTGCTTTGAATGAAGGTGATCCTTGACGTGCAGGATGCAACTCGCTGAAGGAGCGACGATGTAATCGAACCCTGAAAAGTTCTTTACAAAGAGCTCATCTGTTTCTTCCGTGAGATGCTGGAACCCGGAGTTGGCCATAGGCTGGCCACAGCAAGTTTGCTGCATCGGATAAACGACATTCAGCCCCAGCTTCTCCAGCAACTGGAGTGTTGCAATGGCTGCGCCAGGATAAAACTGGTTCACATAACACGGGATAAAAAGGCCGACGGTCATAGCAATAAGTAATCAACAGACAGCATCTAGCCTTCTTTTTTTATCGCCGTGCGATACAGGTAGGTGGCCATCGCAGTAAAGAAAATAACACCCAGCGCGTAATATCCTGCCTCGCTGAGCGCATGAGACATGGCGTGTTCGGCACTGACATTTTTAAGCGCTGCGAAAATTGAGTCGTTGGCTGAAAGCAGGGCGACGATCACGCCCGCCAGGGCCCCTCCTGCTATCAAACCCGTCGCGAGCAAACTTCCTCTTCCCAGCTCTTCATCTTCCTTCGCCTCATTTCTTCGCGCGGCTCTCCAGTCTACATATCCCTTGATGCCGCCGCCAATAGCGATGGGGAGCGTTGTGGAAAGCGGCAAATACAAGCCAATAGCAAACGCAAGCGCTTTGATTCCGCATAGTTCGATCATAACGGCGATAAAAACGCCGACGATCACAAATTGCCAGTCGAGTGTACCGGATAAAATGCCCCGCGAAAGTGTCGCCATGAGTGTAGCCTGAGGTGCGGCGTATTCGGCGCTGCCGATGGCGTGTTTGATTCCATCCGCAACCATGTCGGGTGTTGGCGTATCCAGCGTGATGACCACTATGCCGATGGCAAGGGAGGAGACGATCGCACCGATGAAAAGAGCGAGCTGCTGGTAGCGCGGTGTCGCACCTACTATGTATCCCGTCTTCAGATCTTGTGATGTAGCCCCTGCGTTGGCTGCCGCAATGCAGATCATTCCGCCGACAACGAGCGCGAGTGGTTCATAAAACGAACCACTCCATCCGATTGCCGTAAAGATGAGACAGGTTCCCATCAGCGTCGCAATGGTCATACCTGAAATGGGGCTATTGCTGGAACCAACGAGTCCGACAATTCGGCTGGCTACCGTCACGAAGAAGAATCCAAAAATAACGATGAGCACACCGATCAATAATTTTTGAAAGATCCCTTCTCCCGGGATATTCGGAAGGATAGTGATCAATGCTACGAGCACGAGGCTACCGATGATAACAACTTTGAACGACAGATCGCGTTCCGTGCGCAGGACGCCGCCAGCCTTTGTATCCTTCAGCGACCCGATGCTTTCACGAAATGAACTGATGATCGTCGGAACGGTTTTCACCAGCGTGATAAATCCGCCTGCGGCAACTGCACCAGCGCCAATCTGACGTATGTATGCGTAGTAAATCGCCTGCGCAGGGTTGCCGAAGGTCTGAGTTGAAGGATCCCATGCCCACCTTCCTCCGGCCGCTGTGACGTCGGCGTGGTAGCCAACCTTTATCAGTTGCTCCAGTATCACCAGGGGTTCCACAAGGGTGGTGAGTAAGGGTGTGATCGCCCACCACGCGAGCACGGATCCCGCGACAAGCACCCCGCCAATCTTCGGCCCGATGATGTAGCCAACGCCAAGGTACTCGGGTGTGATATCGGCGTTTACGGTAGCCGAAGGCCAGAATTTATTCACCTGGCTGGTGATGAACGTAGGTGTCTCGGCAATGACGTGGAAGACTTTCTGAAAGATTGCATACACGAGCGCAATGCCCATGCCGATGAAAGCCGTTTTGGCAAACACTCCGCCTTTCTCGCCAGCCTGCAGTACCGACGCGCATGCAGTTCCTTCCGGGTACGGGAGAACTCCGTGTTCGTTGACAATAAGCGATCTTCGAAGGGGAATCATCATGATGGTTCCCAGCATACCACCGAATGCGGCGAGGATCAGTATCGTGAGGTAATTGAAGTAGTCGGCACCAACGCTTACGCCGTCCGGTCCGGGAGTCAGGAATAAAAATCCCGGCAACGTAAAGACAACACCAGCGGCGATAGACTCTCCCGCGGAGCCGGTGGTTTGTATGATGTTATTTTCAAGGATGGTAGTCTTCAGGTACTTTCGCCCCAACGTAATGGCTATGACCGCAATAGGAATGGAAGCAGAGACCGTGAGCCCGGCCTTGAGCGCCAGGTATACCGTTGACGCCCCGAACAGGACACCGAACAGCACACCGAATGCAACAGACTTGATCGTGAACTCGGCGATGTTTTGCTCGGGTGCGATGTATGGTTTGAAAGTCTTGTTTCCTTCCATAGGTCGTTTTTGTTGGTTTAGGTTACCGGATGTTGCCCATCAATTTACGAATAGGCCTGCTAAATATGAGCACAATAATACCAGAGATCAGCATAACTTTCATCACCACGCCGAAAAGATCCAATAGCAACGACGGATTCGCGTTGATCGCTTCTTTGTCAAAGTTCCCTCCGAAAAGTCCGGCGATGAGATTTCCGTATGCGAGTGCTATGAAGAATATTCCCATGAGCTGACCTGCGAGCCGCTTCGGAGCAAGTTTCGTGACAGCGCTGAGACCGACCGGATAAAGACAGATCTCTCCGAACGTATGCAGTACGTACGTGAACACGAGCCATGTGGGCAGGGGTTTCTCTCCGCCGATCACGATCAGCGATGCTCCCATCATGACGGCATATCCGAGTCCCATGAAGATCAGGCCCAGCGACATCTTCACCGGTGTGGATGGGTTCAGGTTGCGCTTGTCGAGCCATACCCAAAGCCAGGCGAATACCATGGAGAATATTAACACTGCCACGGGTGGCACTGTCTGCATCCAGCTGGCCGGCATTTCAAAGTTGCCGATGAACATGTCCGTATGATCTTCAGCAAACAAGTTCAGGGAAGAGCCCTGTTGCTCGTAGCCTCCATAAAAGATGCCTGTTGCAATGAAGAAGATGGCAATGGCGAAAATCGATTTTCGCTCCTGCGCGTCGAGTTGCTGAAAGAGAAGCAGGTAGATAAAGTAGGCGATGGCACTGATCGGGATAACATACCCGAGGATTCTGCCCATAAAAAGAGGGTCAATGGTGATCGTCCTTGTAAACAGCAGCACGAGCAGTAGAACGAGTAGCGCTCCTGCGGTCCAGAGTCCCCTCCGGATGTTTTGTCCTGCCCGGGGATCATCGACGCGGGTGGTGTCGGCGGGCCGAAGTCCGGCATTGTGAAGGTTTTTTTCCGTGAGTTTGTATTGTATCAGACCGAGGAGCATCCCGATGCCGGCGGCGCCAAAGCCGTAGTGCCAGTTGACCTTCTCACCGAGGTATCCGGTGATCAGCGGTGACAATGCCGCGCCGAGGTTGATGCCCGCGTAGAAGAGTGTGAACCCGGAGTCGCGCCTGGCCTGGTCTGACGGAGGATACAACTCGCCCACCATGCTGCTGATCGTGGGCTTCAGCATTCCCGTTCCGATCACGATGAGGAGAAGGCCTGTGAAGAAGGTTTCCGTTGAAGGTATGGCCATGCAGAAGTGTCCGGCGGCAATGATGCATCCGCCGTAGAAGACGGATTTTCGCAATCCGAAGAATTTGTCAGCGAGCCATCCGCCGGGCAGAGATAAGAGATAGACGAACATGGTGTACAGGCCATAGATGGCGCCACTGGTTTTTGTGTCCAGTGCCATTCCGCCTTCCTGGAGCGGCGCTACCATGTACAGAAGGAGTATGGCGCGCATCCCATAGTAGCTGAAGCGCTCCCACATTTCCGTAAAAAAAAGGGTTGATAGTCCCTTTGGGTGCCCAAAGAAACTTTGGCTGGAATCCATTAAGCGAAGCGAAGTTTAGGTGAGGGAAAACGGTTCAAAATATCCTTCTAAATTTTTCGAAAGTAGGGTCTTAAATCGACTTTCGCAAATACGACAAACGGTCCGGCCAATGGCATAAGAATTTTATGCAAACGATTGAAATGGTATTCAATTGCCATTATCTTTGAGTACTCATTAACCCAACAAACGTATGTTAGAGCTAGGACTAAAACCCGAAAACGCATCCCTTATGGACCTTGGAATCCTCGACGGAAAGGCCCACTGGAACCTACCCCCGGATGACCTGATCAAGGTCGCCGTGCAAAAAGAAGGTGCCCGCCGCACGAGTTCCGGAGCCATTGCCGTCGATACCGGAGAATTTACGGGCCGTGCTCCGAAAGACAAATTCATTGTTCGCGATAGCCTCACGGAAAAAGAGGTGTGGTGGGGAAACGTCAACGCCTCATTCGACCCGGAAAAATTCGATCAGCTTTACATCCGTATGATCCGCTACTTTGAGGGAAAGGAGTTCTATGTCCGCGATTGCTACGCCTGCGCCGACTGGAGATATCGCATGGATGTTCGGGTGATCAATGAATATGCATGGGGTAACCTGTTTGTATACAACATGCTGTTGCGCCCGGAGCCGAAAGAGTTGAAGTTCTTCAATCCGCAGTGGCTCGTGCTCAATGCGCCCGGCTTCCGCGCCGACCCGAGTCGGGATGGGACCCGGCAACACAACTTTACCATCATCGATTTCAAAAGAAAGATCATTCTGATCGGCGGCAGCGCCTATACCGGCGAAATCAAGAAAAGCATTTTCTCGGCGCTCAACTTTGTGCTTCCGACGCAGCGGAACGTTTTGCCGATGCATTGTTCGGCCAACATCGGCGATCGCGGCGACACCGCTCTCTTCTTCGGATTGTCCGGGACCGGAAAGACAACACTGTCGGCGGACTCAAAGCGCAAACTCATCGGCGACGACGAACACGGATGGACACCTGACAATGTTATCTTCAATTTTGAAGGAGGATGCTATGCCAAGACCATTGATCTCTCCCCCGACTCTGAACCGGATATCTATCGCGCGATCCGGCATGGGGCGCTGCTGGAAAATGTGGGCTTCCGTAAAGACACAGACGAGATCGACTACGCAGACCGGACACGGACGGAGAACACGAGGGTAAGCTATCCCCTTGAACATATCGCGAACGCCGTCGCGCCATCACTGGGTCAAAACCCGCGAAACATATTCTTCCTCACCTGCGATGCATACGGCGTGCTGCCTCCTATCTCGAAACTTACGCCGGACCAGACCGCGTTTCATTTCATCAGTGGTTACACAGCGAAGGTAGCGGGAACTGAAGCAGGAATCACAGAGCCGGTAATCACTTTCTCGGCTTGCTTCGGCGCGCCGTTCATGCCACTGCATCCCACGCGGTATGCGCAGATGCTCAGCGACCGCGTACGCGACGCAAAGGTAAATGTGTGGCTGGTCAACACCGGCTGGACAGGCGGCCCATATGGCACGGGGAAGAGAATGAATTTGCCCTATACACGGGCTCTCATCAGTGCAGCGCTGAATGATCAGCTGACCAGCGTACCATTCAAACAACATGAAGTTTTCGGACTGAAAATGCCGTTGTCATGCCCTGATGTCCCCTCGGAAATACTTGACCCGCGCAATACATGGAAAGACAAAGACGCATACGACAACCAGGCAAACACACTTGCTACCGCCTTCCTTCGAAATTTTGAAAAGTTCTCCTCCAATTCGAGCGATGAGATCATTGCAGGCGCACCGAAGGTCAGTCAGTATCACTAGTCGATTTTCAAAAAAACTCAATTAAATACCTAAACTGTTGAAAGGTGGGGCTCCATGAGCTTCACCTTTTTTTTTGACCTGAGTTTAATGAATGACTGACTACTTACAATTCCATGTCGTTTACTTAAGCCCTTTTTTTCTACCTCACCTCAATCCTCTCCTAAAGGAGAAGAAGTCAGCGGAGCTTAAGTAAACGACATGGACTCACAATTTGCGACACGTTGATGTGAGGCCTTGCGTCGGGCATAACCTACCGGCTTCGTCATGATATTCCGAAAAAAAATCCACCGCGGGTTTCAAAGTTTTTATTGTCGCTGTATATTGACCCTTCGGACCGGCCCGATCGAGTGGTATCTGTCCTATTTTTCGTCAGTTTGCCTTGCTGCTGGCAGGAATGGCCTGATTTTTATAATACACCGCAGGAGACAATTAATCAGATGTTTAACCATAAATTCTAGAAACCTATGAGGATCACGAAAGTCTTAATACCCTGCCTGGTATTTTTCACGGTAGTGGGAAGTAAGGCCCAAACTTCTTCGCAAATCTCTGATGAAGATTTAAAAAAATATGCGGTTACAATGGATTCAGTAGAGGCCATGCAGCAATCCCTCCGGGATATTGTTGCTGAAACCGTCCGTTCAAATACTGTCATGCCGGTTACGCGCTATAACGAGCTATTCAAAATCGCGGAGGACTCCGTTAAGATGAAGGCAGCAAATGCGACGCCGGAAGAAATCGCTTTTCTGAAACAGATCGATGATTTGCGGAAGGTCAACATCGAGCGCATCAACGCCACGTACCAGGATCTCGCGAAAAATTACGTGGGCTTAAAGGCGTTTAACGCTATCAGGAAATCACTGCAGTCTGACCAGGCGCTTAAAGCGCGGTACGACAATCTTTCCAAGGATATCGATTCGAAAGAAAAAGGAGGATAATATCAGAAAACAAACTTCCCGAAAGTTCTGTGGATTCGAAATCTACGGTCGAAGACTTTCGGGAAGTTTTTTTCAAGCGCCTACAGTTCGAACTCAATCGTCTCCCCTACGCCGAACGACTTATCGTTGCTCTTTGAGTCGTTCTCTCCGGACGGCTGCTCATTCGGCAGTTCGTTGCTGACTATTTTTTCCTCCCCTTCACTTTCGTTTTTTTGCTGGCTGCTTTTTGCTTTTTCGGGGCTTTGACCGAAGAGGCTTTGCTGTTCCGGCTGGACTTTTCTTTTTGGCGCGGGCCTTGGCGGGAGCTGATGCTTTGGCTTTTCCGGCGGGGCGAAGAGGACCGCTTGACCGTTTTCTTCGACTTCCGGCTCGGGAGTTTGCTTTGGGAAGTCCGACTCGATTTTTTTTTTTGGCGACTGAGAACCCGTTTCCGGTTCAGTCACCTCTTCATCGTCATTCTCATCGACGGGTTCTTCATACCCTGGCTCGTCGTCTTGCTCCAGGGTAACTCGCGTTACCTTGAATTCCGACAACCGGTTGCCGAGGGCCTTCCACCCCTTCACGTCTACCAGTTCTTCGAGGTTTACAGTGCTGGATTTCCGCGCCTTGTCCTTTCCTTTCACCACCTCCAGTTCGATCTCCGGAGACTCCGACGTGGTCACAGCCACAAGTCGCGACCCAATGGCCTCTGAAATAAAGACAAACTCCTTATCTGCCGTGCTTGTTTCGATGTTGAAACGCTTCACCATGTAGTGCTTGCTGTCACCATCGACATAAACGGCGGCGATGGTCCGTTCGGGACGGAATTTCTCGACGTGCAGGACGCGGTCGGGTTCGTAGCGGTTCGTCAGCTCGTAGCTTGTGATCTTATACGATCCATTGCGCATGAAGGAAATGATCTTGTCGTCACCATCGAACTTGCCGAGGTATTTTCCTCGCTGATCGCGGTTCAGTCTCCCCGCATCCGCATCGTACCACAGGTCGAGCTTGCTCAGGGTTGATGTACCTGCCTTCACAAAATCAACTTTGCGAATCGGATATTTCGTAATGGTTATTCCCCGCGCCGCGCGACCCTTGATCTCAACATCGGCGAAATCAAACTGGAATATCTTTTTGCGCGCCGTACTGGCGGGCGATAATTTCACTTCAACTACTTCCGCTTCTCCGTTGGGATTGCCCGTGACATAGTATATCCTGGAGTTCTTGTCCCCCTGGGTGAGATCATATTCGCGGTCGCGAATGACACCCGGAAGATTAAATCGCTTGGCAAATCCTTTCCCGGTCTTGGCATCGGAATAGATGACGTTGTAAACCATCCGGTCGTCACCTTTCTTCCATATACCGATGTAGAGAATATCTTTGCCCATAAAGGCTTTTTCCTGAATGCGCGAGACGAGCGCCTTTCCGTCTTTGCGAATGACAATGACGTCGTCAAGTTCGGAGCAATCGCAGATGTATTCGTCGCGCTTCAGCGCATAACCGGCAAACCCGTCTGCGCGGTTCACGTAGAGTTTCTGGTTGTTTGCGATCACCTCCACCGCTGTCACAGACTGGAAGCTCTTTACTTCAGTTTTGCGCTCGCGTCCTTTTCCGTATTTGTCGAGCAGGTTCTGGTAGTAGGATATCGCATAGTCAGTGAGGTGCCGAAGGTTGTGCTGCGTTTCTTTCAGCTGTTTTTCCAGGTCGCGGAGCAACTCATCCGCTTTGAAGCCGTCGTACTTTGAAATGCGCTTGATCCTGATCTCGGTCAGCCTGACGATATCTTCAGTCGTGATCTCGCGGTAGAATTTCTTCTTGTGTGGCTTCAGCCCTTTGTCGATGATACTGATCACTTCCTCCCACGTTTCAGCTACTTCGATGTTGCGATATATCCGGTTCTCGATGAAGATCCGCTCAAGGGACGAGAAGAGGATCTTTTCCATCAATTCACTTTTGAGGATCTCGAGTTCCCGCTTGAGCAACTTGACGGTGAGCTCTGTGTTGTATTTGAGTATCTGGTTCACCGCCAGGAACTGCGGCTTGTCCTCTACAATGACACACGCGTTGGGCGAAATACTGATCTGACAATCCGTGAATGCATACAGCGCCTCCATTGCGATTTCAGGCGATTGGCCTGACTGCAGGTGAATGAGGATCTCGACATCCTTGGCGGTATTGTCCACAACCTGTTTGACTTTGATCTGCCCTTTTTCACTCGCTTTTACGATGGACTCCATCAAAGAAGTCGTGGTTGTAGAATACGGTATCTCCTTGATTACCAGCGTTTTCTTGTCTGCTATCTCAATCTTTGCGCGAACCTTGATCTTTCCGCCTCGCAAACCCTGGTTGTACTCCGTGAAATCGGCGATACCACCGGTGGGGAAGTCGGGAAATATCTTCGGATTCTTGCCTTTGAGAACATCGATACTCGCCTTGATCAGCTCTCCGAAATTGTGTGGTAGTATTTTGGTGGATAATCCGACGGCGATACCTTCAACGCCTTGTGCGAGAAGGAGCGGGAACTTGACGGGCAGCGTGACGGGTTCTTTCTTGCGTCCGTCATATGACAATTGCCACTCGGTGGTTTGGGGATTATAGACTACTTCGAGCGCAAATTTGGAAAGGCGTGCCTCTATGTATCGCGGCGCAGCGGCACTGTCCCCTGTACGTATATCCCCCCAGTTGCCCTGCGTCTCGATGAGAAGGTCTTTCTGCCCGATGTTTACGATAGCCTCTCCTATCGCGGCATCGCCATGAGGATGGTACTGCATCGTATTACCGATGACATTCGCGACCTTGTTAAAACGCCCGTCGTCCATCTCCTTCAAGGAGTGCATGATCCTGCGCTGGACGGGCTTCAAGCCGTCTTCAATGCGAGGTACAGCACGTTCCAGGATTACGTACGAGGCGTAATCGAGGAACCAGTTTTGATACAGACCATCAAGCGCGATGGAGTGAACTTCGCCACCCTGACCATTCCCCCCCGTCTTGGCCGCCCCGGTGAGCGTGGCTTTGCCTGATCCGGGATGGGGGGCGTCTTTTTTCTTCTTGCTCATATTATTTAAACTGAACGTGCGACGGAAACAGGAATGAGTTCCGCGCCGGGTTCAAACTATATTTATTGTTCCTGTTCTTCCAATACAATCTTCTCCTCTTGATCCTTTTCGACCTTGTCCAACTCGATGCGGAGGTTGTCGATGATAAACTCCTGTCGCGTGGGCGTGTTTTTACCCATATAGAACTCGAGGACCTTTTGAAGATTGCTGTCGTGCAACAATACAGGCTGGAGTCGGATGTTGTCGCCGATGAATTCACCGAATTCGTCCGGTGAAATTTCACCGAGTCCCTTGAAACGGGTAATTTCTACCTTGCCGCCGATCGTGTCGATGGCTGCGCGTTTTTCTTCCTCGCTGTAGCAGTAGATAGTCTGCTTCTTATTTCGGACGCGGAACAACGGTGTTTCGAGAATGAAAACGTGCCCCGCCTTGACGAGGTCCGGAAAAAACTGCAGGAAGAATGTCATCAGCAGCAGGCGGATGTGCATGCCGTCCACATCTGCATCCGTGGCGATGATCACCTTGTTATACCGGAGGCCTTCCAGTCCGTCCTCTATATTCAGCGCGTGCTGCAGGAGGTTGAACTCTTCGTTTTCGTAAACAACTTTCTTTGTCAGTCCGAAACAGTTCAATGGCTTACCACGGAGACTGAATACGGCCTGCGTGCTAACGTCTCTGGATTTTGTGATCGATCCGCTTGCGGAATCACCTTCGGTAATAAAGATCATTGACTCGACACCCTTTTCGTCTTTGTCGTCAAAGTGGAAACGGCAATCGCGCAGTTTCTTATTGTGAAGGTTTGCCTTTTTCGCTCTTTCATTTGCAAGTTTCTTGATCCCCGCGATCTCTTTTCGTTCGCGTTCGGATTGCAGAATGCGCTTCAGCAGGGCATCCGCTGCCGCGGGATTTCGGTGCAGGTAGATCTCCAGCTCCCGGGCGACGAAGTCACCGACATAGTTCCGGACACTAGGACCATCGGGTGCCATATTAATGGAGCCGAGTTTCGTTTTCGTCTGCGACTCAAACACAGGCTCCTGAACGCGCACGGCAACGGCAGCAATAATGCTTGCTCGAATATCCGCCGCGTCGTAATCCTTTTTGAAGAAGTCGCGTGCCCCTTTTACAACACCTTCGCGAAAAGCAGCGAGGTGCGTGCCACCCTGCGTGGTGTTCTGACCGTTGACAAATGAATAATATTCTTCTCCGTATTGGCTGCCGTGCGTGATCGCAACCTCGATGTCATTGCCTTTCAAATGAATGATGGGATAACGGAGATCTTCGGCGCTGCTCTTTTGTTTCAACAGATCGAGCAGGCCGTCTTTGGAATAGAACTTTTTTCCGTTGTAGTTAATGGTTAACCCGGCGTTCAGGAAGGCGTAGTTCCACATGAGATCATCCAGGTACTCGGGAATGAAGTGGTAGTGCTTGAACATCGTCTCGTCGGGCGCGAACTCTACCAACGTCCCGTTTTTCTCCGACGTCTTACCCGGTTTTGGGTCGCTTGTGAGAATTCCCTTCTTGAATTCGGCAAGTTTCGTCTGTCCGTCGCGGAATGCCTGTACTTTAAAATAGTTCGACAGGGCATTCACGGCTTTGGTACCAACGCCATTCAGTCCTACGGATTTTTGGAAGGCACCGCTGTCGTACTTGGCGCCGGTGTTGATCTTGGATACGACGTCCACGACTTTCCCCAAGGGAATTCCACGTCCATAGTCCCGCACGGATACCCGCGATTCGCTGATGGTAACGTCGATGACCTTTCCGAAGCCCATCATGTGCTCATCAATACAGTTATCGACGACTTCCTTCACCAGCACATAAATACCATCATCTTTTGAAGAGCCGTCGCCCAACTTGCCGATGTACATACCCGGCCGCAACCGGATGTGCTCGCGCCAGTCAAGTGACCGAATGCTCGCTTCATTATATTCAAACACCGAGGGTGATTTTTCAGATTTTGCCATACATTTTCACGGATTGACAGACCAGGACAACAGATAAAAAAATCAACTCGTACAGTCTAAAAAATGCCGAATTCGCCGAAATAAAACGATTTTTAAAACCAATCGCATCATTTCAGGCTGAGACGGATTTACAATTCTTCATAAACTGATCGGGTATAACATCGTGTTAGTCAAGCATTAAGAGCAGGCAGCTCAAACTGCTTGTTTAACGAAAATTCTTTGAAAGATCCGGTAGACAGGCCAGCTCGCCGCCCAAACGATGAGTAGGATCAGACTGCCGGTAATGAGCGGGGCCACGCGGCTGTGGTCAAAACTCTCGTGGCTGTTGTAGACGTTCAGGGCGTGCAGGGCGATGATTGCGTAAATGTTGACGGTGATGATGAACCCGTGGAACCAGGAGCGTACGCTCTCCCCTTCCGGAAACAGCCACTTGAACAGATACACGAGCGAGTTGATGGCTACGATAAACAAGACGAGGATGTAGAAAAGCAACTCCCTTCCAATTAACACCTGTTCATGCTCCTGGACAACAACGACTTCCGGCAAACTGGCGTAGACGTAGAGCAGGTTTCCCAGCAACACAACAACGGAAAAGAACCACACTGCCTTGAACAACTTAAGCGTCATGTAATTTTGTTAGATTTGGGTGCAAATAAACAGAAAACATCGTGAACATTAACCCGATCGTTCTCTCCATTCCGGTTTTTTTCGTCCTTATTGGAGTTGAATTGCTGGTTGAACGGTTCACTCACCAGAAGCTTTATCGCCTTCCCGACGCGATCTCCAACATCAGCTGCGGTATAACGTCGCAACTTTCCGGATTGTTCCTCAAGGTTTTGGGTGTCGGCGTTTATCAATTACTGGCGGAAAGATTTGCGATTTTCTCCCTGGACAACACAACGTGGTGGTATTGGGTGTCCCTGGTCCTCCTCGTGGACTTCGCCTACTACTGGGCCCATCGGATGAGTCACGAAGTAAACCTGTTCTGGGGAGGTCATGTTGTGCACCACCAGAGCGAAGAGTACAACCTTTCCGTCGCGCTTCGGCAGAGTTCACTCCAGGTGGTGTGGACATTTGCTTTCAACCTTCCGATTGCCTTTCTGGGTTTCCACACACTTGATTTTGTGTATGTCGCCGCGTTGAACACGTTGTATCAATTTTGGATTCACACGGAGACGATTAACCGGTTGCCCCGCTGGATTGAATTCATCTTTAACACGCCGTCACATCATCGCGTTCATCATGGGCGGAATCCGAAATACATCGACCGGAATCACGCGGGCTCCCTGATCATATGGGATCGTATGTTCGGAACTTTTCAGGCCGAAGAAGAGAAACCGACCTACGGGATTACGAAACCGCTCAACAGTTGGAACGCAGTGTGGGCCAACATGAGTCATTACGCCTCGATGGGCGAAGACCTCAAGCGCATTCCGCGTTGGGGAGATCGCATCAAATACCTCTTTATGAAACCCGGATGGCTGCCCGACTACCTCGGTGGCTACCGACCTGCACCTGAGGTGGATGGAACTTTCCACAGGAAGTACGACACGCCGTCACCCCTTTCACTTCAGTTCTACGTGTTGTTTCAGTATGTTCTCTGCCTGGCGGGGACCGCGCTTTTCCTGTTTAATGAAGGAAAGTTTTCGCTTGGTGAGAAAGGATTGATCACAGCGCTGATCACGATTACCGTTGTTAATTGCGGGGTGTTGTTCGAAGGTAGAAAATGGGTGAGATGGGCGGAGTGGATACGGATTATCAGTTATCCGGTGATGCTCGGCGCTGCGGTATATGTTTTCGATTTACCGGGGTGGTGTTACGGGTTGGCTGGGGGGTATTTGGTGGTTTCGGTGTGGTGGTTTGGGGGGTTACCCCCTGAATCTGCTGGCGCAGATTCGGTCCCCCTTGAAAAGGGGGATACCTCATCCTTTTCAACTTTCATCGCAGCTTCTGATTCACTTCTTTCCACATCTTCTGATTCAAATTCTATCAAAGCTTCTGATTCACCACCCACCGCAGCTACTGATTCACCTTCTGTGGCATCTTCTTCCAGGAAGGGATGGTGGATTGGTATTGTTCTTCTCCTGATGATTTCGTGTGGGAAGCCGCTGCCTACGTTGGAGGGGGTTGACCGCGAGCGGTGGGCCAACGACAAGAATGCGTGCGGCGACACGCGCGGAGAAATGCGCGCTGCAATCGACCGCGAGAAAGATAAGCTACTCGCGCTGGATCAGATGCAGATCGTTTCGCTACTCGGCAAACCGGATCGCAACGAGCTAACGGAACGCAACCAAAAGCTATTCTACTACTTTATCGAGTCTTCTCCGGACTGTGGCGATGCAACAGACACGCTGGCGGAACGACTGGCAATTCGTTTTAACGCGGTGGGATTAGCGAAGGAAGTCGCTATTGTACGCGGGGAGTTTTGAGTCTAAGTTGTGAGTCGTTGCCCGCGGAGAGTTCTGAGTTGTAAGTTATAAGTTGTAAGTTATAAGTTAGTGTCTACTGTATTTACGAGCGAGGGACAGGGGGCATGCTTGGGATTGCAAAATGGTTCATACAGTACTTCCCACGTGAGTTTTAATTCAAAAGTTGTAAGTTCTAAGTCATAAGTGCGTACTGCTTACAACTTACAACTTACAACTTAAAACTTAGAAGCCGTAAGGTCTTTGCTGCCGGGTGTGTAAACATAAAAGCCGGTTCCAGTTTTGACGCCGAGGTGGTTTGCCTGCACCATGTTGACGAGCAAGGGACACGGGGCATACTTCGGATTGCCAAATCCTTCGTGAAGTACTCGCAGGATTGATAGGCAGACGTCGAGCCCGATGAAGTCCGCCAGTTGTAAAGGTCCCATGGGATGCGCCATTCCCAGTTTCATTACCGTATCGATCTCTTCTACGCCGGCCACGCGTTCGTACAATGTGTAGATCGCTTCATTGATCATCGGCATCAGAATACGGTTTGCAACAAATCCGGGGTAGTCGTTCACTTCAACCGGGACCTTCCCCAGCGTCTTTGAAAGTTCCATCACCTTTTGAGTCACATCGTCCGAAGTGTTGTATCCTCGGATGACTTCCACGAGTTTCATGATCGGAACGGGATTCATGAAGTGCATGCCGATAACTTTGTCAGGCCTCTTCGTTACCGCGGCGATTTTTGTAATGGATATCGAAGAAGTGTTGGATGCAAGGATCGCATTCGCCGGGGCAGCGTCGTCGAGTTCCCGGAATATCTTCAGCTTCAGTTCTGTATTTTCAGTTGCCGCCTCAACGACGAGCTCGGTGTCCCTGACACCGGACGCCACATCGGTAGCTGTGATGATATTGGCAAGGGCTGATTTACTGACCGCCTCTGTGATGGTTCCTTTCGACACCTGGCGTTCGAGATTTTTCTCGATCGTGGCGAGCGCCTTCTTCAGGGCCTGCGGCGATACGTCGATAAGCGAAACTTTGAATCCTTGCTGAGCAAAAACGTGAGCAATGCCGTTGCCCATCGTTCCGGATCCGACTACAGCAACCGTGGTCATGCCGACCTGGTTTTCAGAAGATCGCGAATTTCTGTGAGCAGCTTAACATCGGGCGGCACCTCGGCGATAACCGGCGGCTTGGCTTCTTCCTTCTTTTTGAGTCTGTTGATCGCTTGTACCATCAGGAAGACTGCAACGGCGATGAAGAAAAAATCCAGCACGGTACCCGCGAATGATCCGATCTTGATACCGGGTCCGATCTCCATATTGCGCCAATTGCCACCGGGCATAAGTGGATTCAGCAACGGCATGATGAGATCGTTAACAACTGAGTTAACGATTTTTCCAAAGGCGGCGCCGATGATCACGGCAACAGCGAGGTCGATGACGTTACCTCGCATGGCGAATTCCTTAAATTCTTTGAGCATCTCGTTTGGTGATTAAAAGGTATAAAGGGTATAAGGGTATAAGGATATAGGGGTATGAGTACAAGGTACAAAAAGTCAGTTGTACTTTTAGCGTCGTCTTTTCCCATCCTTTATCCCTCATCTCCCCTCTACCCCCTATCCCCTTATATCCCTTATATCCCTATATCCCTATATCCCTATATCCCTATCCCCTTATATCCTTATATCCCAATACCCAATATCCCTATCCCTCACTTTCTCGTGATATTAAGAGGATTGCGCAGCCCCGAATATCCCGTGAGTTCCACTCCCGCGCTGCCGATGAACATCTCGGCGTCGATTTTTACCGGGATGCGATTTTTATCGTCAGAAAAATAAGCAGTGATCGAATTCTCGCCATCGAAGAGTTGGTTCTTTGGCATGATGGGCTTGAACACGAGCGTGCGAATTTTCCCGAGTTTCGTCTTGATGGTCTTCTTGCCTTTGTAGACAATGCGGAGGGCATAGAACTCATCTTCAAAGAAACCTTTCACCACGATCGTGTCATTCACCCGGATATCGGAAAGATCCATGATGCGGAGATAGAGGAATCCGCCGATCATATCGCGCACGTGGGCGGGTGCTTCATAGACGACCGGTTCTTTAAACTTGCCGGTTTTTTTGTCGGCGACCCTGACGCTGATTTTTCGGTTCTCGTGGTCGAAATACGTTTGCTCGTCTTTGCGGTACCGGCCTTCGCGTATCTTCCGGTAAAACATGTGTGGAACCAGCGCTGCTGTATCAATATAGGCACCCCATTGGTCATCGACGTCCGCCACCCAATCGACCATTCCGACCGTCCTTCCATATACATCGACCTTGAAACACGGGCGCTCATTGAGGCTGAAATAATTGGGATGTATATGGGCGCTGCCCTTTCCCACGGTGAAGATTCCATAGGTCATCTTGAATTCCAGGGTTTCGCCTCTCGCAAAGCTTTCGTTCAGAACCGGCAGGTAGACGTCGTTGCCGCCGTTGCTGAAACCGGCCAGAGTCAGGAATACGAGAAACCAAAGTGAAGCTCTAATCATCAAAAATTATCTCCAACTGTAAATTTAGTAATCAATCCCTTACGGGAATTGTCAGATTTCATAAAATCCAAACATGTGCCAAATTTTCAGGAACCTCCCGGACGCGCAAGAGAGGCCCATAAAATGTTGACAGTGGACAATTTGGGGACGATGCCGGATACGCGCATCTCGGGCGAAGGCCATGTTAAACGGCGACAGCGTTCTCGCGCAATGCGTCATTAAGCGATGTTTTCTTGTCGGTGCTCTCTTTGCGCTTGCCGATTATCAGTGCACAAGGCACGTGAAACTCTCCCGCCGGAAATTTCTTGGGATAAGATCCCGGAATAACCACAGATCGTTCGGGAACATACCCTTTATGCTCGACCGGTTTTTCACCAGTAATGTCAATGATCTTCGAACTGCCGGTGAGCACTACATTCGCGCCGAGCACCGCCTCTTTTCCAACGCGAATGCCTTCCACAATAATACATCGTGAACCGATAAATGCGTTGTCTTCCACAATAACAGGCGAAGCCTGAACCGGCTCGAGTACCCCACCTATTCCTACGCCTCCGCTGAGGTGAACGTTCTTTCCGATTTGGGCGCAGCTTCCCACTGTCGCCCACGTATCGACCATGGTACCTTCATCGACATACGCGCCAATGTTGACGTATGACGGCATCATGATAACCCCTTTGCTGACAAATGAGCCGTGCCGGGCGATGGCGTGCGGTACAACCCGGACACCAAGCGCCTGGTAGTTTCTTTTCAGCGGAATTTTGTCGTGGAATTCAAAAATACCGACCTCGATACTCTCCATCTGCTGAATCGGAAAATAGAGAATCACTGCCTTCTTGATCCATTCATTTACCTGCCAGCCGCCGGAGACCGGTTCGGCTACACGCAGAGTTCCCTTGTCGAGCTGATCCACGACGGAGCGGATGGCAGATTGGGTGGAAGCCTCCTTCAACAGCGTCCGGTCATTCCATGCCTGTTCGATGATTTGTCTTAATTCCATATTCGGTCGGTTAATTGTAATTTGCGATAAATGGCAATATTAAGGATTAACCGTTAAACCTTTATAACGCTGAATGGACGATCCGCGGAAAACAATCGTCATTGCATCGGTTCTGAACCCGGTAGACGACTCGAGGATGTGCGAGAAACTGGGGCTTACTCTTGCGGGATCGGGAAAATACAGTGTTCACATCGTCGGCCATCAGTCCGATCCGCCGCAGGCGCCGGGACTCACCTGGCACACTATCAAGCCTTTTGCCCGGATCAGCTTGCGGCGTCTGGTCACGCCATGGCGGATTTTTTTTATTGTGCTCCGCTTGCGGCCGGCTATCTTCATGATTGAAACACACGAGCTACTACTTCCCGCAGCGATGCTGAAGTTGTTTACCCGGTGCAAGGTGATCTACGATGTTCGGGAAAACTATTTCTGGAACATCCTGTATACGCCGGCGTTTCCCCTGGTGTTAAGACCTTTCGTGGCCTTATACGTCCGGGGTAAGGAAACGCTGTTCGCCCCCTTCGTGGATCACTTCCTCCTCGCTGAAAAAGGATACGAGCGCGAGCTTCGGTTTCCACGAAAGCGGTACACGACTATAGAAAACAAAGTACGTATCTCCCCGGAGAAGCGAGCCAAGGTGAACGTGCTCTCTTCCAAGGAAACCGTCAATCTCATTTTTTCGGGTACGCTTGCCGAGACAACCGGAGTTTTTACTGCCATCGAGCTGGCAATCAAACTGCACGTGATGGACGATCGGATTCGCCTTACCATCATAGGGTTTTCTCATCAAAGTCATGTGCTTCAAAAAATCCGGATGCTCATCCAACCGCGGTCGTTTATCCGGCTGATCGCTCATGAAAACCCGGTACCGCACGCGGAGATCTTCAAACACATAGGCGAATCGGATTTCGGGATGATCACGTATCAGGTCAATCCCTCCACGATGAATTCTATTCCTACCAAAATGTACGAGTACCTCGGCTTTCGCTTGCCGGTCCTGCTCGTCAATCATAGACCCTGGGTCGACTTCTGCTTCCCCTACTCCGCTGCAGTCGTCTTTGATCCCCATCATTATGACGTCGCCGTCGTGTACCGGGAGATGATGGAGGGTTCATTCTACTCCGCCGAACCTACCAAGGTGTATTGGAAAACTGAAGAAGGGCGGTTGTTGACCACTGTCAAGCAGGTCATAGACACGAAGACACGAAGGCACGAAGACACCAAGATATTTTGAAAGGCGCAAATAGCGCGTGCCGTGAGGCTTACTCAAGTCTCAATGGAAAAAGAGGGCCCGAAAAAACAGCTTCGTGTCTTAGTGCCTTCGTGCCTTCGTGCTAAAAAATAACCCTAAACATTTTTTTAGATTAATCTAAACTTTTATTTTTGTAAACCGGTTAATAACAGAGCTGATGTTAAGTTTTACGGAAGAGAACTATTTAAAAGCCATTTACAGGCTCTCGGACGGGGGTGCGAAGGCGGTTTTGACCAACGAAATCGCAGAAAGCATGAGCACGAAGGCGGCTTCTGTAACCGATATGATCAAGAAGCTCTCGAACAAGAATCTCATTTCGTATGAGAAGTACTATGGCGCAAAAATCACCCGACAGGGAAAAGCGCAGGCGCTCACCGTCATCCGGAAGCACCGGTTGTGGGAGACGTTCCTGGTCGAAAAGCTGAACTTTAGTTGGGACGAAGTCCACGATGTTGCAGAACAACTGGAGCACATAAAGTCTCCGTTGCTGATCGAGAAACTGGACGAATTCCTGGGTTATCCTACAGCGGATCCGCACGGCCACCCTATCCCCGACAAGGACGGCAACATACAACAACTCCGGCTGATCGCACTTTCGGAATCCGCCGTCGGCAAAAAGGCAGTGGTCCGGTCGGTGAAGGACGGATCGCCCTCCTTCCTCCAATATCTCAGCAAGATCGGGATCTACATCGGAGCCAAGATTGCCATACTGGAGAAAATTGAATTTGACGGCTCGCTGGAGGTGATGATTGACAGTAAAAACAAGGTGTTTATTTCGAGGGAGGCTGCGGGGAATTTGTTGGTTACTGTTTAGTCAGTTGAATGCAGTTGAATGCAGGTTTAAATGCAGGTTTAAAGACAGGTTTAATGCAGGTTGAAAGACAGGTCTAAATGCAGGTGTAAGTGATATCCTCAATTGCCTCCATCTTTAGATGGAGGAGGGAGAAAGAGCAAAATTTAATGGGCTTGGGTCCAACTAGGTTGAATAGATATGTCAAAAGTTTTTAGAGTAAAATGGGAGTTTGTGTTCTTAGCTATCGCCGGAGCTGTTGCGGGATGTGGAAGGTTGGAAAGTGGTCATCGTGATCCGGGTACTAAGATAAAGATCGTGACGACGACGGGGATGATTGCTGATGCGGCGACGATCATCGCCGGAGAACATGCTGAAGTTATCGCTCTGATGGGTCCGGGAGTCGATCCTCACCTCTACAAGGCGACGCATGGCGACCTTGAGCGACTTTCGGAAGCAGACGTCATCTTTTACAACGGCCTGCACCTGGAAGGTAAGATGGGAGAAGTATTCAAGAAACTCAGCAGAATAAAACCGGTCGTTGCCGTGAGCGAAGACATACCGGAACATATGCTAAGAAAGGTCCCCGGCTTCCAGGGTGCTTATGATCCGCATATATGGTTCGATGTAAAATTATGGCAGCATGCTGTTAGGGGAATCTCGCGCTTCCTGCAAGAGTACGATTCAATCAATGGCAATGATTACAAGGAGAACGGCGAAGGATACCTGCGCAAGCTTGACTCGCTGGACCGTTCGGTCAGGGCGTCCATAGAGGAGATTCCGTCTACCCAAAGGGTGCTGATCACGGCGCACGACGCCTTCGGTTATTTCGGTGACGCGTATGGCATCGAAGTGCGCGGACTGCAGGGAATATCGACGATGTCGGAATTCGGACTGCGCGATGTGACGGAACTCGTTGACTTCATTATTTCGAGGAAAGTGAAAGCAATCTTTGTAGAGACGTCAGTATCCAGGAAATCGATCGAGGCCGTGATGGAGGGATGTCGGCAGAAAGGTTGGAACGTCAGAATTGGTGGAAACCTTTTTTCCGACGCGATGGGCGCGGCCGGAACTCCTCAGGGAAATTATACGGGGATGGTCAGCGCCAATGTAAGGACGATTGTTGATGCTTTGAAGTAAGATAAACACTCAGGTGAACCATGAAAAAGCTAAGGGTAATATCGGCGATCATTATGGTCCAGATACTATTCGGCTCTTGCGAAAGTTTTGAACCGGAAGCCAGGAAGGGCTCCGACCTGCTGGATGGTCCTGTTGAGGGGCTGAGCGAGTCGGAGCGGATGCGGTTCCTGGCGGGTGACCTTGCGTTTAACGATGAAATCTTCACGCCGGCAACGGGCCTTGGTCCTTTGTTCGTATCCAACGCATGCGGTACCTGTCATCCGGGAGATGGCAAAGGTCATCCCTTCACGACACTGACTCGTTTTGGACAGATCGACGAAATGGGTAACCAGTATAACCATCTCGGCGGACCGCAGCTGCAGAATCGCGCCATTCCCGGGTTCACGCCCGAGGCCCTGCCCGCTGGTGTGGGCTATTCCCGACTAACGCCTCCGGCCAACACGGGTCTGGGGTATATTGATGCAGTCACAGATGAGGAGATTCTTTCCTGGGCGGATCCCGATGATCTGGACGGTGATGGCATCAGTGGTGTTCCCAACTGGGTTGCTATAAAAGAGTACGGAATCCCGCGGCCCGGTAGTGTCGAAACGAACGGGAGGTATATGGGTCGTTTCGGGAAGAAGGGCGCAGCGTACGACCTTCTGCAGCAAACCGCTTCTGCCTACAACGAGGATATAGGCATCACCTCTTCGTACGAACCGTTTGATACCCATTCAGGTCTCGCGACGGATCCGGAAATCACGGATGCCACTATCCAGAATGTCGTGTTTTATCTGAAGACACTGAAGGCTCCCGTACCCCGGAATACCAATAGCCCGGCCGTAATGGAAGGCCGGCGACTTTTCGCCGACATCGGCTGCGCGAAGTGTCATCGACCGGAGATGAGGACGGGCCCCTCTCCTGTTTCGGCCTTGTCGGAAAAAACATTTTATCCCTACACCGATCTGTTGTTGCACGACATGGGCCCCGGTCTGGATGATGGGTACACGGAAGGTTCAGCGAAGACCTTCGAATGGCGGACTCCGCCTCTTTGGGGACTTGGATTGTCGAAGTTTTCCCAGGGGGGCGAATACTACCTGTTGCATGACGGGCGGGCACGATCAATTGAAGAGGCGATTCTGCTCCACGGTGGTGAAGCCGAAAACGCAAGAGACAACTACGCCGGGCTATCGGATGGCGACCGGAAGAATCTTATCCAGTTTCTTGAAAGCCTGTGAATATGAAAAGAAGGACTTTTACCAGGACTTGTGTGCTCTGCCTCGGAGGCGCGATGCTGCCTCCGCTCGTATCGGGATGTCAATCCACCTATTACACGCAGGGTGTGATGGAGTCCAACGGGATTTCAGTGTTGCGCTCGGAGTTTGATTACCTGAAAAAAGATCAAC
The DNA here is from genome assembly GCA_044507775.1 of Flammeovirgaceae bacterium. Classification (GTDB taxonomy): domain Bacteria; phylum Bacteroidota; class Bacteroidia; order Cytophagales; family Cyclobacteriaceae; genus Chryseosolibacter. The sequence goes on from JBIQIY010000010.1 coordinate 50,440, forward strand.
CCATGACGCGGCAATACATTATTGTGAGAAACGACCGGATGACTTTTCCCATCTGCCTCTATCGCTTCTCTGATACCTACTATGCGGCGCTTCTTATGAAATGCACACATAAGGGCGCCGAGCTGAATGCTTCCGGTGATCATCTTCATTGTCCGAGTCACGGAAGCGAATTTGATAATAAAGGAAGGGTAACCCAGGGCCCCGCGGAAGAAAACTTGCGATCCTTCGCAGTAACGACCGATGGCCAAAAAATACTGATCGACCTACGGGCATGAAAGCGCAAAGCATCTTAATCGCCGTCTTTCTGATGTTCATCGTTCAGGACTTGTGCGCCCAGATCGATAGCACGCTGCTGCGCAGGTCATCCGCCGATACAACGCGCGTAACAATGAACATGGATGCAGTTTACAATCGTCCCTTTCTGTCGCTCGGAAAATTTCCGGTCGCGGTCGGCGGATACGTTGAAGCAAACTGGCAGCACATGGGCACCGACGGAATCACGGAGGGGCATCAGTTCCAGATGCGCAGGCTGACGTTGTTTGTCGCGTCGGGCATTTCGAAACGCATTCGGTTTTTGTCGGAAATTGAATTCGAGGATGGAACGAAGGAGATCAATATCGAGTTTGCCTCTGTTGACTTCGAATTTCATCCGCTGCTCAATCTCCGCGGAGGTATTATTATGAATCCCATCGGGTCTTTCAATCAGAATCACGACGGACCGAAATGGGAGTTCATCGACCGTCCGGTATCGGCAACGCAAATGTTGCCGGCAACCTGGAGCAACGTGGGATTCGGCGTTTACGGTAAGCTGTATCGAAACAGCTGGGTGTATGCCTATGAGGTATACCTTTCAAACGGATTTGACGATCAGATCATCCTCAATGCTGAGAGCAAAACCTTTCTGCCCGCATCGAAGACAAATCCCGACCGCTTTGAAGAGAGCTTCAACGGGGCGCCATTGTTGACGGCGAAGGCGGCTTTCGGGAAAAAGAATATCGGCGAGATCGGCATTTCATATATGGGAGGCGTCTACAACAAATTCCGCGATCACGGGATTGTGCTGGACAAGAGGCGCCGTGTGGATGTACTGGCCGTTGACTTCAATAGCACCTTACCCCGCGTCAGGACCTGGATCAATGCTGAATGGGCGTGGGTCATGGTAGATGTACCGGGGACCTACAGCCAACAATATGCACGCAGGCAGGCGGGTGGCTTTATTGATATTGTTCAGCCGATTGCAAGCAGCGACATCCTGGGGTTCGACCGGTCAGTGGTGAACGTCGCCGTTCGAGCGGAGTACGTGGACTGGAATCTCGCGCGTTTCAACGAGACGGGATCCAGGATTCGCGACGATCTCGCGGCAATTGCGCCGGGCATAAGCTGGCGGCCGACTTCACAAACAGTGGTGCGATTGAATTACCGATATCAATGGAAGACCGACATTTTTGGAAACCGCCCGGAAAGAACGGCGGGCTTCCAGTGCGGATTCTCCTCATACTTTTAGTAAAACAAAGAATTACAAATCAATGTCGTTTACCTAAGGCTTTTTTGATCACCTCACCTCTCTCCTGAAGGAGAGGAGATAAGCGGAGCTTAAGTAAACGACACTGAGTAAATGCGACAACACAATTTAAAGAGATGAATACGAAGAATGAAATATCCATAAACCCTGCGCTGGAGATCCACGACCTGACGGTGGCATTTGATCGGAAGCCCGTGTTATGGAATGTAGACCTGACGATACCACAGGGAAAGCTTGTAGGAATAATCGGTCCGAACGGCGCGGGTAAGTCGACGCTGATAAAGGCCGTGATGGGAATACTTCCGCTAAGCAGTGGATATGTAAAACTTTTTGACAAGGACATCGATGATGTGCGGTCGAAGATCAGCTATGTTCCGCAACGAGAGTCCGTCGACTGGGACTTCCCCGCGTCTGTGCTCGACGTTGTGTTGATGGGTCGCTATGCGCGGTTAGGATTGTTCAAGAGGCCGCGCAAAGCCGACCGCGACATCGCCATGGACTGCCTGCGGAAAGTCGGTATGGAAGCCTTCGCGACGCGCCAGATCTCGCAGCTTTCTGGCGGACAACAACAGCGCACGTTCCTAGCCCGGGCGTTGGCACAGCAAGCCGATATCTACTTCATGGATGAGCCTTTTTCAGGTGTGGATGCGGCCACGGAAAAAACTATCATCAACCTGCTGCGTCAAATGACCCAGACGGATAAGACCGTGATGGTAGTTCACCACGACCTGCACTCCGTAGCGCAATACTTCGATTGGGTGATCCTCTTGAACACGCGGTTGATCGCGTACGGGCCAACCAACACGACCTTTACGCAAAAGAATTTGCATGAGACGTATGGTGGCAAGCTTACGATCCTCGCGGATGTTGCGGATCTCATTCGAAGGGAGAGTTTTCCGGCGCGGGAGGCGAAGTAACAACCACGCGCCATCCTGAAATATCTTACCCCCATCCTGAGGCGCGCGTCGGGTTTTCGCGGGCGGATAAGGCCGAAGGATCCCGTAAACGCGAGAGCAGCAACACACACCACCCCATCCTGAGGTGCGCGTCGGATTTTCGTGGGTGGATAAGGCCGAAGGATCCCGTAAACGCAAGAGCACTATCCCCATCCTGAGGCGCGGGTAGGATTTCGCGGGTGGATAGAGCCGAAGGATCCTGCAAACGCAAGGGCGGCAACAACATAAAATCGTCAATGGTTTAAAAATCATACTCTAACAAAATGCATTCATTGGTTGATTTCTTTTCGTTTTCGGATCCCAACATCCGGTTTGTGGCGATCGGCTCGGTGTTGCTGACGGTGAGTTCGGCGATTGTGGGATCTTTTACTTTCCTGAACAAGCGATCCCTCGTGGGCGATGCCATCGCGCACGCAGTGCTGCCGGGGATTTGCCTGGGTTTCCTTATGTCGGGGACCAAGAATCCGCTCTTCCTTATTATCGGGGCTTTTGTGACCGGTTGGCTCTCGCTGGTTGTTGTGGATTTCATCAAGCGGAAAACGCGCCTGAAGGAAGACACCGCCATCGGACTCGTCCTCTCGGTATTTTTTGGATTGGGGATCGTGTTGCTGACCGTCATTCAGAAATCCGGGAATGCGGCTCAATCGGGATTAGACCATTTTCTTTTCGGCAAGGCCGCAGCGCTTGTAGGCGATGACCTGTACACCTTCGCTACCGTTGCGCTCATTTTGCTGGTTGCTGTGTTTCTGCTTTTCAAAGAGTTTGCACTTCTGGCATTCGATAAGGATTTCGCGAAGGCGATCGGCTTGCCGGTCCGGCGCATCGAGTTGGTACTCACCTCGCTCATTGTGCTGGCGGTGGTTATCGGCATCCAGGCCGTGGGAGTTGTGTTGATGGCTGCCATCCTCATTACACCTGCGGCGGCCGCCCGGTTCTGGACAGACAGGATCCGGGTGATGTTTTTGCTGGCGAGCATCTTTGGAGCAATCAGCGGGCTTGCCGGCGCGTATATCTCTTACGTTGCCCCGGCGATGCCCACAGGTCCCTGGATAGTCATCGTCATTTCCGTGCTCGCATTTGTTTCGTTCTTCCTGGCGCCTCGGCGCGGAGTGTTCAGCCGGGCTTTGAAGCAGAACGCGATTCGCAAGACCATCAACGACGAAAACGTATTGAAGGCTCTTTACCAGCTGGGCGAAGAGAGCAAGAACTTCTACCTGCAGCGTTCCGTAGACGAAATTATCCGCCGGAGAAAATTCGAGCGCGAGAACCTCGTGAAAGTTCTCAAGCGCCTGAGGAATCAGGGTTACCTCGAACAGACAGGAAGCCTTTGGGGATTAACCGAGGTTGGCAAGGACCGGGGTCAACGGGTGGTGAAGATGCACCGCCTCTGGGAGCTGTATCTGACGACGCATCTGCGCATAGCGCCGGACCACGTGCACGATGACGCCGACACAATCGAGCACTTGCTGACGCCGGAGCTTGAGGCTGAATTGGAGCGGATCTTGAATTATCCGAAGACCGATCCGCACGCTTCTGAGATACCGTATCGTGAGTGAAAATGGGGCTTAAGCACAAAGACACTAGGCACTAAGGCACGAAGACTTGTTTAAAAGCTTGACAAATCTTATTCACTTGTTGACTGGTGCTTTTCTTAAAACGAGTGCTGAAACAGAAAGACAAAAGCAGATATGAACATGAATGATATATATATAATTGCCACTGCGGCTATCGTTTCGATGAGTTGTGCGTTGCTGGGGTGTTACCTGGTTCTGCGCAAGATGGCTATGGTGGGAGATGCAATTTCGCATGCGGTATTGCCGGGGATTGTGATCGCCTTTCTGATTTCCGGATCACGCGATTCGGCGACGATGCTGGTGGGCGCCGGCCTCATCGGGATTCTGACGACGTTCCTGATCGAGTTTCTTCACAAGAAGGCCCGGTTGCAAACCGACGCGTCGATCGGCGTGACGTTCACGTGGCTGTTTGCGGTAGGCGTAGTACTCATATCCCTCTTTGCGGGAAAAGTTGACCTTGACCAGGACTGCGTCCTATATGGAGAGATTGCGTACGTTCCACTTGATCTCTGGATCACCGACGGCGGATTGATCATGGGACCGCGAGCGTTGTATGTTGTGTCGACCATCCTGGCTTTGATCGTTATTTTTATCCTGACCGGGTATAAGGAATTGTTTCTTACAACCTTTGACCCTGCCTATGCAGGCGCCATCGGCATATCGACTACGGTGTGGCATTATCTGGTGATGGGCGCCGTATCGGCGACTACTGTGGCATCGTTCGAGCAGGTCGGTGCCATCCTGGTGGTCGCATTGCTCATCGCGCCTGCCGCAACGGCGTATCTTCTGACCGACAACTTCAAATGGATGCTGGCCATTGCGTGCGGTGTCGGAGTGTTGTCGTCTGTAACCGGCTATTTCCTCGCCGTCTGGGTGGACAGCTCAATTGCCGGTGCCATCGCCGTTATGACCGGAGTGTTCTTTACACTTGCATTGTTCTTCTCCCCTACCCATGGCATTGTGTTTAAACTCACGGCAAAACGGAGCGGCGGTACTGAGGTGGGGGGTATTTAACACTAAGACACTAGGGCACGAAGGCACTAAGTCTTTTTAAAATGCACAAGGATCTTGTCTGCACATGTGGCTAGTCGTGATTATCGGCAGGCGCTGATATTTATGTCTTTAAAATTGCATTCTTCGTGGCTTTGTGTCTTTGTGCCTTTGTGTCGTGGTGCGTAATATTGCAGGGAGAGTATATCGATGTTAAATGACACTATTGTTGCGCTTGCCACTGCGCAGGGAATTTCGGCGATCGCTGTGGTCCGGCTGTCGGGTGACGGATGTATTGAACTCGTCGACCGGGTATTTCGCGGGCGAAAGCTTGCGGATCAGCCCAGCCACACGGTTCACTTCGGCGAGCTGAAGGACGGCGAAAGATCGATCGACGAAGTGTTGGTCACGGTCTTTCGCGCCCCCACTTCTTTCACAAAAGGGGACAGTGTAGAGATTTCGTGTCACGGGTCGCCGCTGATTGTGAAAGAGATCATCAAAGTCCTGTTGAAGCACGGAGCGCGGTTGGCGGAGCCTGGAGAGTTTACAAAGCGCGCCTTCCTGAACGGAAGGTTTGATCTCGCACAGGCCGAGGCTGTCGCGGACCTCATCAACGCAGAGACCGACAACGCCCGACAAGCCGCGCTCAATCAGATGCGCGGAGGATTTTCAAACCAGATCAACCAGTTGCGGGAAGAGCTCATCCACTTTGCATCGCTCATTGAACTTGAGCTGGATTTCGGGGAGGAAGATGTCGAGTTCGCAAAGCGCGATGACCTGCGCGACCTGATCCTGAAAATACAGGGATATCTGAAGTTACTGATGGATTCCTTCGACCAGGGCAACGTCATCAAGAACGGAGTTCCCACCGTGATTGCGGGCAAGCCTAATGCCGGGAAGTCGACACTTTTGAACGCGCTGCTGAACGAAGAGCGCGCAATCGTCTCCGAAATTCCGGGCACTACGCGCGACGTGATCGAAGATGAGATGGTTCTGGGGGGTGTAAACTTCCGCTTCATCGATACGGCCGGGCTACGGGAAACGGAGGACATCATCGAAGCGATGGGCGTCGAACGCACGCGCGAGCGCATGAAGAAGGCGTCGCTGATCATCTACCTGTTCGACCTTGCAGCTACCAACTTTGAGGAGATCGCCCGCGAGGAGCAGCACCTGAAGGTGGTGGGCGTTCCATACATCAAAGTTGGCAACAAGATCGACCGTGCTGACAAGGCGCTTGTCGCCAAGCTGGAGGGTGATGAGATGGTCTTTATCTCCGCCGCGAATCACACGAACATCGACGAGTTAAAAGATAAGATCCTCGCGCGCTTCGATGTCGGGCGCATCCGCACCGGCGATGTGATTGTCACGAACGCGCGACACTATCACAATCTCGGGCAGACTTACGATGCGTTGCAGCGTGTACTCGAGGGAATGGAAAAGGGCATCACCGGCGACTTCTTAGCGATGGACATTCGGCAGGCGCTGCACTACCTGGGAGAGATTACCGGGACGATAACGACTGAGGATTTGTTGGGGAATATTTTTGGAAAGTTTTGTATCGGGAAGTGACAGCCGGCCGGCCCGAATTCCGGCGCGCTCGTGAGACGTGAAACGTGAGACGTGAGTGGTGCGGCTTAGCGGTTTCTTTTGGTTTGATGGCCGATGCCATTGGACGAATAACAGAGGTGACGCCCTTAGAATCGACAGTACTGACAAATGCAGTACAAACATGAATGGATCGCAATGACGGAATAGCCACAGCGTGTAACTTCCAAATTTATAGGCACGAGTTTCATTGCGATTGTTAATCGTGAAAGGAGCTTTCCGCACTCTTACTGCGCGGCAGAAGATCCTTTTTTCTTTAGAGGGAACTCGAAGCCCATCTTAATCACAAGTTTATCTGGGTAGGGCGAACGGTGAAAAGGGTCATGAAGGTTGTACAACATGTAAAAAGTACCCTTTATACTTTTGATGAAACTGTACTCCTTCTTAATCCCTTTAAGCGGCGTAAACACCCATTCTCTTCCGCCTGAGTCTCTTCCTGTAGATGAGAACTTGGTTTGAACGAATGTATTCACGTATCTGTCTCCATGTGGGCGATTATGCTTCGCCACACGGTGTGCTCCGCATAAATAGAGGACCATAGACGCGACTGTCGTTTAATACACTTGAACCAAAGGCAACCCGTTCGTTCCAGCTAGCGCCAATAGTAAGGCGCTCGGTGAACCGATACCCGAGATGGGGATTGACATCAGCCATAATCGCATCGCCAAGAAAAAGCTGTAAACCAAGTCCTGGCACTAAGCGTTCAATCAAAGGAGCATCATGCAACACATTTCGATGTCGTGCAGCGAGATCTTCCTGGTTTTCAAAACTCCCATATTTCTTGCGGTATTTGGATAGCGTTTCCATTGCCTGTGCCAGTTCGCCTTCTTTCTCTGCAAAATGATTGACGGTCTGCTCCTCCACTTTACTGAGAACATTACGATGATTATTTCGATATTCGAGCGTAGCTATTTGTGGGAAGCTTACACATCAAATCCAATAGCCCTGGGGGTGGGTCAGATAATTACCGAAATCGTGACCCGGGTGGGTCAAATGATTACCGAAATACCTGGGTCAAATCAATTCCGAAATAGGTGGGTCAAATGATTGGTGAAAGGGTGGGTCAGATATTGGCGAAATAGTCACCTTCAACAAATCGTCACTGACGGAAGCTAAATCCAACTTTTTTCGACAATTCCTTTCGAAACCTCAAAGATGCAAGTTAAAGGTTCGCCCATCAAAGCACTTAACCGTGACTGAACGTTTTTGAACTTGAATATCCGTTATGGTATCCGAAAACATATGGCTTGAGTGGAACACACAATTATTGATCAAAATACTAAGCATCATTTTTTCTGTAAAAACAAAGATAAATTCTTCCGATATTTTATAATTAATGATCTGGTGAAACGTCCTCACTGTAAGGTTTATCTTTCCGGTTTCGGTCGAAAAAATATACAATCGATCATCCAAGGCAAGAAGTAAGAGTCTCGAACTCCTCAGTTCTTCTAATAAGAAAGCTAATGAGTCACTGTTCGAATCAATAAAAAAAACAGTCCCTACGATGTCGAGTTTGTAATAGTAATTAGGAACACGGCATTGAATTAGTTTTTGACCATCGGACACAGCCTGATACTCAGATGCACTTATTCCTACTAGCGTATATCCTTGTTCCATGGGGGTTGATATTCGTCATTCCCATCGCTCATTGACAATCGTATTCAAATGTATGGGTCGTATGAACCTTGTCATCACTGCCCGACATTTCAGTTTTCAGAGTAACGCCATTTTCATTCAGCGTGTACCGTTCCGCATTAATCAGGGCATTTTCACCGTAATTGGCAATCTTGATAAGCTGGTTGTTGCTGTTATACGTGAATTCACCTCGCCCGGTGACTTTCCCACTGGCATCCTTCCGGAGATCAAAAATCTTGAGGCCGTTCGCATTATAGGTGTATTCCGAAGTAGCATCGAAAGAATAAAGTTTATCATCACGGGTTGCTTTGACCAATAAGCCGTTTTCGTATTCATTGGAATAAGTCAAATAGTTCATGAGCTCGTTGCTTTCACTGAAGTTCTTATACTCGATGATATTCCCCTGGTCATCAAAGCTTGACTCCTGACGTGTGTTCGTCTGGTCGTAAAGCGTTTCCAGCTTTTTCCGCTCCACCTTCTGAAACTTCAACTTTCCACCTGCCCAATACCCGATGGTAACCTCGGTTTCCAGAACCTTGTTCGCATCAAATACCCGGCGCCGAGTTACGTTGCCGCGGTCATCGTACAGATAAGTAGTATAGTTAATCAAAGCATCTCCAGGTTGATCATAGTAGAAAACAGTATCAGACCCAAAGCCGGTTACATGAAACATCGTTGGAGAGCTTGTTCTTGTTGATTGCCTGTTCACTTTCTTAAGTGTGCAAGAGCCATCAACCACGGGTTCAGGATCAGTGGAATCACACGTCATCAAAACGAGAGATATCAATCCGATCTTTACAACCTGCAAATAAACACTTGTATGATTCATAGCCTCAAAATGGTCATTTCCGTATTACTGCCCCTATTGTAAATCTAAAGTAAATTTGAGTGACTCATCCCGCCGCCAAGTGTTTTAGGGCATCCGACAGCTATTGGAGCTCAGGTATTTACAATGACTTTCAAACGTAGGATTGTTTCAATCATGTCTAATATTACATTACATAAAAGCAAACCTGCATTCACCAAGTACCGTTCGGGATAAGCCAGCTATCGAGATTGGTTCATCTCATTGTCTTTAACCCAAAACAAAACATCGTTCAATACGCGTTTAATTCAAAGCCTCTTGTCCTCTACCACAATCCACTGAGGATTCCATTGTGAACTTAGTAGATCAATCAATGCTTGTTGATTTTCCTCATTCTCGTAAAATTCATGTTGCTCGCCCTCAAATGGAATGTCGATTACACAATTATTCGTAAAATATCTAGGTTCCGAACTTCCCAGTGAAACACTTAGCCCAGCAGTTTCTTCATCGTTCGGTGCTCCGTTCCAAACACTAAAGGTGTAAGACATTTCTGGAAAAACATCATCATCACCTCGTTTTGTGAACAGTCGCTTAACATCGTCGTACGAAAATTCAACTTTTCGTTCTAATGCCTGTTTCCTACTGCCGCCTTTTTCAAACCATGCTCCGAATAAAATAGGATTGTGTACTGTAAGCTTTATTAAAAATTCAAGCGATTGTTTGGTGCACTCCTTTAATGTCTGAGGTCTTGCATACCAATGTGCTCCGATCGTTCTCATGCTTCGTGCTTCCAAATTACTGCCGCGGTGTATATGTTAGTTTTATTTCACTTATGTTATTTTTCTTAAATAACCTTTCCGTCGCGTCTCGAACAGATTGATTTTCAAAGTGCCACTCGATAGGATTACCACCTGCTGCTCTAATCTGACGCCTTGCTTGTTTCACAAGATCATTGGTCCCCTCAAACCAATCATGGAATTCTCCAGTCCTGTTATTGACAAAATTAACATAACCTGATTTTCCCTCTCCTTCCCGTTAAATCCGTACCTGTAGACCCCATCCGCAAAATCCCTCGCCGGCATCGCCGATCCAAAAGCATAATAATCACCCGCGCTCACAACCGTCGCCCACGTGCTGTCTGGCGTCATCCAAATATTGTCAGTGACGACAGATAACACGTTACCAAGATGGTTCGACAACTCGTACGTCTTACAACTTCGAAGAAGAAAACTGAACGACTAGTGTACTTGATATATACTTTGAGAGTTGCGAACGAATCTGAAGGAGGGAGATTTTACCTATCAAACAATCCAGCGCTTCCAGTCCTTATATATCTATATCAAAACCAAAAACTCCGTTTTCCTTTTGTGATGTCTTGGGGGGCGATTCGTATCCGAAGATAAAAGAATTCACAGATCACGTGCAACACAAAGTTATTTTTTTTTAAAGATCACTACTGTTTGACAAGGAGATCCTTTGATTCCAACGAATGAATCAATTTTTTACGCCCAAGATAAAACTGAGGTTTTGATTAGTGCAGTGAATTAAATAACAAACGAAGACCTGCGGTAACACCCCTAAGGGTGTCCGGATTTCAAGTGTCATTTTCCAACTCCCAAGATGCGCACATTTTCTACTCCTTTCCGCCCGCTGCCAGCTTTTTCTCAACCTCAGCAAGCTACCCTTCGCTTTTTCACTGGAACAGTTGTCTTTTAGCAAGAACCGCCCGATCTGTTGGATGCTGCAACCTTGAAGGTGAAGTTTTCATAACTCGTTTGATCTGATGCACACGTAGTGGTTGTGAATTAAGGAATTGGGAATGCTACATATGGAGACATTTCCGGAAAGAAATTGCCCTCGACTGCGGGTTCAATTCAATTGGTCGGTTTAATGCAGCTTTTCAAAAAATAAATCACTGCAGACCGCGCGACTTTAAGAAAAGTATGGGCACCTTGTTTGAAGACCTGCGTGACTCGATCTACCTTTAGAATTCTATGCCGGCGGAAAAGTAGTTGTCGGTGGGACCATAGCCACTAAAATTCCGACCGACAACGGTAAATGGTACTAATTGTTTGTCATCAACTATTGCCTCGCTGGCTAAACTTTTTTGATCATCTACTCAAGTATTGATCGTAACTAAAAAGCTTTAATGCTGAAATTTACCGGTTACAAAAATGCGTTGATGAAAAAGCGAAAGCTGCGCCTCCGCCCACTCGCACCGAATTAAGTTGTACGGTGACCATTAACCTTGACGATCTACTCGACTTTATCTACCTTTGTTTAAGTAACAACACCTAAAAAAGCTCTTTCGGGATGTTTAGTTTTTTCTAGTGATGATTAGATGAATTCTGTTGCTTATCTGTTGCGCGACCCACCTAACGTATTGACATTCCGTTTTGAGCACATTTTGTATCGGGAAGTGAGGGCAGGTCTGAACTCGCGATCGGTTCTTTCAAAGTTCTGCACTCTGCACTCTTCACTCATCACTCAGATAGCTCAGGTTCTTATATTTGAAGTTCGAACTTCAGAGCCGGAGATCTTGAGTGCAGAGTTATGAGTGTAGAATGCAGAGTGATGATCGGGTGCTCCTCAAGTTCTGCACTCTGAACTCTTCACTCATCACTCAGATAGCTCAGGCTCTGACATTTGAAGTTCGAACCTCAGAGCTGGAGATCTTGAGTGCAGAGTTATGAGTGCAGAATGCAGAGTGATGATCGGGTGCTCCTCAAGTTCTGCACTCTGAACTCTTCAC
>JBIQIY010000010.1:62378-188727 GCA_044507775.1 Flammeovirgaceae bacterium
TGAACTCTTCACTCATCACTCAGATAGCTCAGGCTCTGACATTTGAAGTTCGAACTTCAGAGCTGGAGATCTTGAGTGCAGAGTTATGAGTGTAGAATGCAGAGTGATGATCGGGTGCTCCTCAAGTTCTGCACTCTGAACTCTTCACTCATCACTCAGATAGCTCAGGCTCTGACATTTGAAGTTCGAACCTCAGAGCTGGAGATCTTGAGTGCAGAGTTATGAGTGCAGAATGCAGAGTGATGATCGGGTGCTCTCTCCAGTTCTGAACTCTGAACTCTTCACTCATCACTCAGATAGCTCAAGCTCTGAAATTGGGTTTTTTAGATCTACGCTCAACGTTCAGCTCCTTTTCTCCGCGGTTCTACAACTCGCAACAAAAATTGAAATCAACTCATTGTTCTCCTTCAGTGCCTCCAACATATCATCTCCATTGCTGAAAAGTTGGGTTCTTTGAATCACTTTCAGACATATAAACGTTTCGCGAAGTTCCTTAAGTACGATGCGCATCTTATGAAGAAAGTCGCGAGTCGACTCACCGGCGCGTGCCTCGCCGTAGTTCAGCGCTGGTGACGTGCCGGATCTAAGCAGTTGCCCAGCCAGGTGGTTCGCCGCTTTGGTATTAGGGACGGATTCGGCAATCCGCACGACAAGCGCAGCAAAATTGATAAGCCTATTCTCAAGATTTTCGTGCTTCATGGGTCAACGGCAGACGGCGGAATTTGGTAACTTTTTCGCCACGCGTCAAGTCTGGTTTTCCTTAAATCATAGAAGTCAGTGGATCTGATAAACTTACCAAACTCTTTCAGCGCTGCACTTACGCGATAAACGGGATAGCTAGCCACACGGCGTTTGTACTTGAATTCCAGGAGCTTCGGTGGTTCCTCGCCCAATTAGTGCAAGAATTCTTAGCTTTGCAATATGAGAATGACTGTAATGCTATAATATCTTTCTTCATCGCTACTCTTAGCGTTTAGTACTCTGGATTTCACATTGTATTAGTTTCTCCATTTCCAAACTTTTCGTATTCATTAATTTGGATTCTATAGCCATTTGTCTGTAGAATGCCCTCAACAGATATAGCATGGCAGATATACTAAAAGATGAAGATATAAGACAATTTATTCAGGATGGTTACCTACGCGTTGACAATGCTTTCTCGGCAGAAATAGCGGCGGAAGCGCGGCAAATATTATGGAAAGACCTTCCGGTAAATGAATCCGAGCCCGAAAATTGGACAGAACCTGTGGTCCGTTTAGGTATGTATACCCAGAAACCATTTGTTGATTCCGTAAATAGCCCCGCCTTGTATAGCATATTCGACCAATTGATCGGTCCTAATAAGTGGCGGCCGTGTGGAAGCGTAGGGACTTTCCCAATCAGATTCCCATCTGCAAAGCAACCTTCTGATACTGGGTTGCATGTAGATGCCAGTTTTCCCGGTACAGATCCATCTAATTACATGCATTGGCGTATTAATATTAAGTCAAAAGGCAGGGCGCTGTTGATGTTGGTTCTATTCTCAGACGTGTCAAAAGAAGATGCGCCTACTGTACTCTATAAGGGTTCACACATAGATGTAGCCAGAATACTTCGTAGTGAAGGAGAAGACGGGCTCTCATTTATTGAATTGGCTGAAAAATTGCGCGCAGTACCTTCTCGTGTTATAGAGTTTGCTACGGGCAAGGCCGGCACAATCTATTTGTGCCATCCGTTTTTGGCACATTCAGCCCATGCACATTGTGGTACATATCCTAAATTCATGGCTCAGCCGCCACTATCATTACGTAACGGGCTGAACATTACCGACTCGACAATAGGATTCGCTCCGGTTGAAGAAGCAATAAGACTTGCATTAAAGTAACATCGATAAAAATTATATTCTTCATTAATATCGATAGATTTTAACTGCAAAATTCCCATCGATCCGTATCTTCCAATTCTTATCTATGCATCCACTTACACAATTACCTGTGTATTCAACATGACCCGAATTTTACTTCCTTTCGATAAATCCAAAGAGTTTAGCTCTAGCTTAGTTTTTACAGCCTCAAATTTCTGGACTAGATCAGCCCCGACTATTTCACGATTATATTGAATGAGATACTGTTCTTTCAAAATAACGATCTTAAAAGAATGAGCATAACTTGGCCCATTATCAAAAAGTTCAATCTTCACTGTATCAGCCATGGAAAACGGGATTGATGTCCCCATCTTTATGACATTTGCTGTGTCACCGTCTATGACTAGTTCAGCAGTGATACGTTCCTCATTCAGTAAGTATAGGGGCTTAAACGACTTGCCTTCGTTCCGGATGAAATAAGATCGTTTTGCATTGACAACAATCGGCTTCCAGCAATCGCGTTCATTGCAAGTGATTAATAGTATGGCTATTAACACCCTCAACATACTACAAGAAGATTATAGATTCCGCCTTAACCCAGAGTCGCCAGCCCTCATATTGCCAAAACCAAGTGTTATGCCCAGTTTTCAGGAAATCAGAATGGAAGAACTTTAAATGCATTTAATTTCTTCTTTAGCGCTTGGAGATCTGATTTGATAAATCTATTTCAATGGTAAAAATTGATATTTCAAGGAACATGACTTTAACTCGCGGGCCAACCATGAACACGAAATCAGAACAAATCGCCGCCGCTACTCACCCTTCAACACATCTACCGGATTGGTGTTAGCGGCCGAAAATGATTGGAATCCAACTGTGAAGAGGGCGATTGACATGGCACTCATTCCGGCAGCAATGAAGACCCAACTATCAATAGGAGTCCTGTAAGCAAAGTTGCTGAGCCAGTAGTCTGTCATGAAATAAGCTATTGGAGTGGCGATGCAGATGCTGATTGCGACCAGCTTGGTGAATTCAGAAGAGAACAGAATGACCAGCTGACGCGTCGTGGCTCCATGAAGCCTTCTGATGCCCAGCTCTTTCTTTCGCTGGTCAGCGGAGAATGCCGCCAGTCCGTACAATCCCAGACAGGCAATGACAATCGCCAGTATAGTAAACAAATTCAGGATAGTACCCATCTTCATTTCTTCATGAAAAGTTTTGTCGAACTCTTCATCCATGAAGCTATACTGGTATGGGACGGAAGGGTCGATCTTAGCAACCTCAGCCTTGACCTCGCCTATAATATGCTGAAGATCATCTCCGTTTTGCACCGCAGCAGGGTTGAGCCGCATGGATAAATAAGCGGGGAAGCCTGCCCCGTAACTCCAGTGCTTGTCATTGTCATTATGCATAATAAGCAAGGGGCCAACCCTTTGCTTGACACCGTTGAAATTAAAGTCTTTGACGACTCCGATGATCTGAAGTTGCTCTTCTGACCCGAACGACTGAACAACGAACTTTCCCAGGGGCGAGTTATCCCTCCATGTATCTTTCGATCCGTAGCCCAGCACCTTTGCGGCTTCTTCGTTGATGATGATATTATATTTGTCTGCAGCATTCGCGGGGTCAAAGTTTCGGCCGGTGATGAATTCTGCCTGCAGTAACGGAAGGTAATTCTCATCACAGCGCATGTAGTAGATATCGACAACGGGTTGACCAGGCCCTTCAGCGCGGTAGCGGTCGCTCGTCCAGACGTTGGGCGGAATGAAACCTGATTTTGCTACTGCAGTAAATGCGGGATTGTTTTGAAGTCTTGCTTTCAAAGCGTCTGCTCCTTCGCCCAGCTGATGCATGTTGTAAACCTGAAGCACATGGTCTTTCGTGATACCAACGTCTACCGCGCCCGTGTAGGCCAACTGTTTCTGAACGAAAAATGCGCAAATGATAAGAGCAATTGAGACGGTGAACTGAAAGACCACCAGACCATTCCGAATGTCAGTGCCTTTGAATCCAGCTCTTAATTTTCCCTTCAGTGTTTCCACAGGCATGAACGCAGACAAATAGAGCGCAGGATAGCTGCCGGCAGCAAGCCCAACGGTAAGTATAAAAGCTGCGATAATTCCTAAAAAGTATGGGTTCGTAAGATGTGGCAAGAGCGTTAAATGTTTTTCGGCCACGGTGTTAAAGCTATTCAGCGAAAGCTGTACGAGGAGAAGGGCCGCCACGGTAGCCACCGTCACAAACAAAACTGATTCGACGATAAATTGCCGGACGAGGGCATTTTTTCCTGAGCCCAGCACCTTTCTCACCCCTACCTCTTTGGCCCTGTTGCTCGAGCGCGCAGTCGAAAGGTTCATGAAATTAATGGACGACAGCACGAGGACGAGTATTCCAACTGCCCCAAAGATCATTACAAATGCCGGATTGCCCGATGGACCAAACTGGTTGAAACCAGGCGACTTCGCAAGGTAGATGTCTCGCAAAGGCTGGAGATAGAGCGTCCAGGGTTTGCCCTTTGTGAATTGCTCGAATGTTTGATTGAAAACTCTCTGCGTAGTCTGTTCCGCCCACTTGGGAGGAAGGGCCTGAAGTTTTTTTGTCAACGCTGCCACGTCCGTCCCTTCCTTTACCATACCATAGGTGCCGAAAATTGTCATGATCCATGTCCCGCGGGCATCGTTGAATTCTGTCACTGAAGAGAGTGAACCCAACATATCGAACTGCAGATGCGATTGGATAGGAACGTCTGCGAGCACGCCCGTAACGTTGAAAAGTGTGCGCGTGCCAGTTGGGGATCTCGCTTCAATCAATTCGCCCATGGGATCAGTGTCTCCAAAGTAGCGTTTGGCCGTTGAAGCGGTAATCACCATACTGTTGGGCTCCTTCAATGCGGTAATTGGATCTCCCTTCAGGAAAGGGAATGAAAACACTTTGAAGAAATTATCTTCCGCCACATAGTATTTCGACTCGTTGAAGTGGGTGGCTTTATCATCAAGGGTCACCTGCATCAACTGTTCTCCGACGTACATAATTCTTGTCACTTCTTCGAAGTCCGGTATATCGGTCCGTATCGCCTCGGTGACACCCGGACCTACTGTTGCCATCTGTTCGTTCCAGTCGCGCCAGATCATCGATTGATTAATACGGTAGATCCGGTCGCCGTTGGCATGAAAAGTATCGTAGGAAGTTTCTTCGTAAACATACAATCCGATCGCCAGACAGGTCGCGATGCCCAGCGTGAGGCCGAGCAAATTGAGAGTCGTGAATTGCTTGTGGCGCAGTGCACTGCGCCACGAGATTTTGATCATGTTGCCGATAAACATAGTGTGTTTTTGCCTTTTCACTGTTGACGGAAAGCCGAAGATGAGGTGGATCGCATCGAAACAATACATCCCCTCCGCTATGAATTTCCCTTTTGCTGCCCGGCGATCTTCATACATTTCATCGAGGTCCCCCAGGAATTCCTCAATATACGCGCGTCCGACCCATCGCTGAATAAGGGTGCCGGCCAATCTGCGCAAGGACGATTTTTGATTCATCATGACCCAGGTCTGAGTTGCGGAATCAAACCCCACATTTTTTGCCGTATTTCCTGCGAAGCTCTGAGTTGCTCCATTCCTTTTTTGGTGATCCGGAAGAGTCGCTTCCTTCGATCTCCTCTTTTCTCTGAGCTGCCACCTAACTTAGACTCGAGGAGGCCTTTGTCCTGGAGACGGTACAGGGTAATGTGCACTGCACCTAGTAATATTGAACGGTCAGTATGGCGCTCTACTTCCTTTTTCACTGAAACTCCGTAACCATCGCCATCCAAAATGCAGACCGCGAGCAATATTAATTCCTCCAATTCTCCAATGACCCTACTCATTTGTGCATCATTTTGAGCTGAATATACAAAATTGTAACTAATCAATCAACGGATGGCGGTAACATAGGTTGCTGATAATCCATTTTTTCTCAATGGACCGATGGCCGCGCACGCTCCTGAGTCGTCAAACGTCAATTGTGAGTGGTGCGTCTAGCCGATGGAATGTAAGCGCCGGGATTGGATACTCGCTCGCGAGCAGTACCTTAGCAGCTAGCAGCATATTGACAAACAAACGCCTGGTTCAACTACTTTGGTGCTAATGAAATGGATCACTCGCGACCGCCCGAAAATTGACCGGATCGCCTCCCCCTGGTTGATCAAGAGATTTGTGGATAAGGAGGCAGAATTTATCTACGTACCGTCCGAGAAGGTTTTAGAACTTTCGAAGGAATACGACGCGATTCCCTTTGACATCTCCAACGTGGAGTATACGCACTACGGTGATCAATGTACGTTTGACTACATCATCAAGAAACACAACATAAAAGATTCCGCTATCGATGCGCTGGCTGTAATTGTGAGGGGTGCAGACACAGATCGGCACGATATCGCAAGCCAGGCTTCGGGGCTATGGGCAATATCGGCAGGCATCGCTCACAACATTAAGGATGATCATGAGTTGCTTGCGCAGGGAATGATCATCTATGATGGCCTGTACACGTGGGCAAAACTCCTGCAAAACGAGAAGCACACTCAAAATCCCTTCGAAAGGACATTATTGGTTGTATACAACAAGTTTCTAAGTGAAAAGAAGAAAGGTAAGGAAGTACCTGAATGGGCGAAGGAATTGAAGGAGATCATCCAGGACCAGATTGACACAAACCTGACTTTAAGTTTAAAAGAAATATCCCAAAGTCTGAATGTCCACCCCTCCTACCTATCGCGTGAATTCTCCAAATACTTTGATAATCTTTCTTTCGGCGATTACATTCGGAAACTGCGGATCGAAAAATCGATCGAATTGCTGAAGAACCCCAATTATTCATTAGCTGAGATCGCCTATCTCACCGGGTTTTCGGACCAGAGCCACTTCAACCGGATTTTCAAGAATCACACGGGCAAAAACCCCTCGATTTATCGAAAAGATCTCCGTAACCAGTAAAAACTATACAAATCAGTCATTTCTGTTCTATACCCTGCCGTGCCGGGTTGCTAGAATTGCGTAAAGATTTATGGCAAAATCATTACGTATTGGTGAGGACGCAAGATATACAAGATGACCGGGATAAGATTGCAGTAGAAAATACGCAAAAGTATTCACTGAAGGAGCTTATGCTTTATTTTCTGATGCTGGGTACGTGGGGCTTCGGTGGTCCGGTAGCGCTCGTTGGATACATGCATCGCGATCTCGTCGATAACAGGAAATGGATCACAGATGAAGATTATAAAGAAGGTCTCGCGCTGGCTCAGCTCGCGCCGGGTCCACTGGCTGCACAACTAGCGATTTATATTGGCTTTGTGCATTATCGTATCATCGGTGCTACACTCGTTGGGCTCGCATTCGTTCTTCCTTCTTTTGCAATGGTTTTGGGAATCGGTTATGCGTACATTTCTTATGGCGGACTCCCATGGATGCAGGCTGTCTTCTACGGAGTGGGTGCCGCTGTCATCGGCATTATCGCTGTTGGAAGTTATAAGCTCACAACTAAAAGCATTGGCAAAGACAAGTTGATGTGGGCAATCTTTATCGTACTTGCAGTAACAACATTCATCACAGAACAGGAAATATTGTGGCTCATACTTCTTGGTGGTTTTGCTGTGTGGTTTGCAAAGGCACCTCCGAAATGGATAGGCTCCTCAGCGAATGGTATGCTTCCTGTCATTCTGCTGCAACTTCAACCTGTAGCCAGTGAGTCGAAACTTGTGGATATCGCGTGGTTCTTTACAAAAGCTGGCGCTTTTGTCTTTGGGAGCGGGCTCGCCATCGTGCCCTTTCTTTACGGAGGCGTCGTCAATGAACACCAGTGGTTAAACGAGCAACAGTTCGTGGATGCAGTTGCCGTGGCCATGATCACTCCAGGCCCGGTCGTCATCACCGTTGGATTTATCGGTTATCTGGTCGCAGGCGTACCGGGCGCCGTGGTTGCTGCGCTGGCAACATTCATTCCTTGCTATGTTTTTACCGTCGTTCCAGCACCCTATTTTAGAAAGTATGGAAAGCATCCAGCTATCAAAGCGTTCGTTGACGGTGTTACGGCCGCTGCTATCGGGGCTATTGCAGGTGCGGTTCTCGTGATAGGAAGAAGAACACTAACCGATATTCCGACCATCCTTATTGCGGTCACAACTGCGGCGATTTTGTTCAGGTTTAAGAAATTGCAGGAACCGTTCATCATTGCCATAGCGGCATTGTTTGGAATTACGCTTAAATTACTCTTGCAAATCTGATCTTATGAAAATCAAATATTCAGTATCTATTATTTTCATGGTTGGAACTTTGGTTTCATGTAAGCCAGGGGTCCAAAATCGTGAGAATGAAAGCGTAAGAACCCTGAATGTCTCTGCAATCGAGAATGCATTGGGCATGAAGGGGACAACCAAAGACGGCGAATTTAAAGTTACCGTTGCACAGAACGATCTGAAGGTCGTCGTCGATAGTTTCAGGATTATTCCGCCGATGGGTTTAGGAAGTTGGGCGGCTTTCACGTCCACACCGGATGGCGCAATGGTAATGGGTGATATTGTTGTGACGGAAACAGATTTGCGACCAATTCAGGAGGAAGTCATCCGCCAGGGACTGTCCATTACGGCCATTCACAATCACTTTGTAAGAGACAAGCCTCATGTTATGTACATGCACATCGGTGGCATGGGCCCGGAAGAAAAACTGGCTTCTGGCGTTAAGGCGATTTTTGAAAAGGTAGTTGAAGTTCGCGGCATCAATCCTGCGGATGGTGATAAATCATCAGTTGAAAATACGCTGGACACCGCAAGGTTGAACGCTGTATTAGGGGTAAAAGGTGAAATGGCACGAGGCGTTTTTAAGCACACCATTGGAAGGCCAGACGTAAAACTCAAAGATCATAATGCCGATGTCACTTCGTTCCTCGGATTTAACACCTGGGCAGCGTGGCAAGGCAGCCCTGAAAAGGCTGCGGTAGCAGGTGATTTTGCTATGCTTGAAAATGAAGTAGCACCTGTGATCAAAGCGCTCGTGGAAAACGGTATTGAAGTCGTTGCAGTACATAACCACATGGTACATGAAGAGCCGCGAATATTCTTCCTGCATTACTGGGGCGTAGGTCCTGCGGAGAAACTCTTGAAAGGACTTCGTGCAGCACTCGATCAAACGGGAATGCAACCACAGCAGGCCAACGCGTCAATCAGTGCCGTTTTTTCGGATACCAAAGAAGTTCTTTGTGTGACGCCTGCGAGATAACCCATTGTATATCACGACCGATCTCAGTCACATTCCCCTTAGAGCTTGGCGACTAGATGAAAGTAATGAAGACGCAACTATCAATAGCAGACCTGTAGGCGAAGTTGCTTAGGCTTCACCACAACGAGTACCCAAGAATTACAGAGAATGTCTTGTAGCTGGAATTCAAAGCCATATAGCTGCTTAAAATCTCACGTCCAGTAAGATACCTCATACTCAAACTATACCTGTCCGCATATTTATATCCTGTGCCCAGAGCCCAATTTATGCGCGATTCTATTTCCAGTGAATTCAATAAAGAACCGTCATTCCTTGAGAGCGTAACTGATGAATTAGAATTGAAATCAAAGACACAGGAAAGGTCCAGGAAGATCGCCGACTTCTCGTTTAGGAAAAAAGTGTGCCTCGCTCCTACCGGTATTTCAATCGACTGATAATCGACTTCCGAGCGGATTACTCCACCAACCACAGCTTCCTGATTTTCGGTCTTCTGGTGATAGCTCTGGTATGTAGGCTCGACTATGATGCCCCATTTGTTTCTATTAAATGGTAAAATGAATTCCGCTTCTACGCCAAATCTGAAACCCAGCCGGCGGCCGAAATTAATATCACGGAGGTCGGCCGAATAAAGTGTCAACTGGCTGTAGTTTAGGCCAGGCCGGAGGGATATATTGAATAAATCCTCCTTTTCATTTCTTTCAAAATTGGTATACGCCGAATGAGTGCATCCGTTAAATCTAATAAACAACCGCATCAGGTCGCGTTTAACGTATCGCCATTAATTGCGAACTCCTTAACTGTGGTGATAGATGCTGTCTGAGCGGAGGCATCCGCGGAAACCTTATATTCAAATTTGGTCGGATTGCTGCGCCAATCGACGTTCTTGATTAAACATTCAATTTTCTGACCTTCATCATTTATGAAGTACCCATTCTCAAAAGTAATTTGGGAAAAAGCGTGCGTGGCTGTTGCCAGTAAAAATGCAAGAAGCAGGGTCTGTCTTTTCATTAATCAATATCTAAATGTACAAGGAGCTGTCCGTTGCAATTTTATTTCACAAGGCTTTAATTTCCAAAATTGCCTGGAAGGATTAGCGTTATGACCACATAAACTTTCAGTTATGGAATCAGTAGTGATGTTGCGATCTCCCCCTACCCTTTCGCAAACAAGGCATGCTGACTTGCCGTAAACAGATTGCGCCAAACCCGATTTAACTCAGTCCGCGGGTCGGCAGCTGCCATGCCGGCGAAGGGATACAGTCTTGATACGAGCGCAAGGCTGGTTTTGTATAAATTATGACTGACGTCAGATACTTTTCGGAGGACAGCATCCGGGATCGTGGTCATTTGAGAACAGAGTGACCAGGAAATGTCTACCGCGTCGTAGAAATCTGTCCTGGCATGAAGCAACGTGCGTGTCGCATCGGCATGCAGGTTTCGCGGAATGTTTTTTCCGTCGTGTGAGCGCGCTTCAAAGATCTCGTCGCACAGGGCGATGAATCGGTGCGCGAGTCCCGCGTAGTTTACGGCGAGCGTTGTTTCGGCGAGCTGAAGAAAAGGATATTGATACACAGGGAGGGCAATACGTGCCTTCGCCGCGTCGATTTCAAAAGACCGGGTAGCGGGAACGTGGAAATCCTGAACCTTAAAAGCGTGACTTCCGGTAGCCACCATTCCCATACTCGTCCAGGTCCTCTTGATTTCAACCTCTGATTTTCGGAAAATGAAAGTCTTGACCACCGGTGTTCCATCTTGATGGAGTATCGGACGACCACCTTTCGTGATAACACAATTCGCCGTCAACATTGTCGCGTAAATCGCACCACTCGCGTATTTCCATTCGCCGCGAACCGTGTATCCATCTCCGGCGACAGCGGCAGTTCCGGTTGCAGCTCCGGAGCCTGCGATGCACGCTTCCGGAGTTGCAGCGATCTCCGCCAGAAGGGATTCGTCCAGAAACCCCGCGAACCATCCGGCACCGCTGCAGAGCGTCACCACCCAAGCCGTGCTGCCGTCGACCGATGCGAGTGCTTCCTCCGTCCGCAGCGCTTCGGGAAGTGAATATTCCAGTCCTCCTATCGATTTCGGCATGAACATCCTGAACCACTTTTGTCGATAGATCTCTTTCAGCTGGGTTTCATGGAGGGCACCGATTTTCTCCGCTTCGAGCGCATTGTCGCGGAGGCGGATAACTGATTCGTGATCGAGATGCAGAGTCGGATTCACCAGGATCATGCTCGATGATAGAGTTTAAAGTGGTAGATTCTGACTGAAAATCTTTATACATCGGACCTGGTCTCAGTAGCCAGAAATTAGCTTCCTAACGCCAGCCGGATGTGTTCGAGATGATGCTGGACATGCCATGCCGTGAGGGCAATAGCATTCTTCTGGTCAAAGTTAATTTTTCGGATTGGATGATACCAGGTGATCGCGTGCTGTGCTTTGTCGAGCGTGCGCATCAGACGTACGAAGCGTTTGGTGATACCATCAAACATTTCAAGGGCGTCGGTGACAGGAGATTCGCGTCCGTCCGTTGTCTGCACCCATGCGTCGATATTGACAAGGGTAACTTCTTTGTAATCTTCTGTAATGGCGCATTTCATGCGTAAAAAATGAAGCATCTGCATGTCCGCGATGTGGTTGACGAGTTGCTGGACGTTCCAGCTTCCGTCGCGGTACGTTTTCTTGAGATCGTCAACCGTAACTTGCCGTAAGGATGCCCGGTATTTCGCCGGAGCCGATTCGATAATATTGATCATTTCAACGAGTTCTTCATCAGTGATGTCCTCTTGCAGCCGGAACGGCCCGATCGGAAACTTTCGGTCTTTGAGTTCAGATTCTGTCATGCGGCAAAGTTACAAAATCTGTTGGAGACGTGTCGGTGTAATGCTAAGAACAAAACAATATCACTTACGTGTCCGATCAAAGCTAACGATGGCATGGATTTGAATTGTATCAAGTGTGACGGCAATCGCTATAATTAAAGTTTTGCATCCTTATTTCGAAAGATGCAAACGGTCATGAGCGGGCTCGATGCCCGAGGGCCTGAACTTCGTTGTTCTCTGTCCTCTGTGACAAGTCCAAAGGCAATGAGGTGAAAGAATCTTCGCGGACTGTGTTAGAAAAAGCCTGGCATTTCCTTGTTTTATAGGTGCCTCCTGTTTCGAGTCTGCAATATCTGACCGTGAACTGCCTTTTAAACAAATCGAATCGGGAAGCAGTAAGACCCGCAAGAACGAAATTTTTGTTGCTGTAAAAAATCGTGCCAACACATATCTGATTGCGTTATTATGCCAAAGGCATAATTTAGCCGCTGGTTATCCATAGTACGCCATAAACATGACACTTCTTAGGAATCTAAGTATCCGTAGTAAGCTATTTCTGATCTCGATCATTCCCTTAGTTGCTTTATTCTACTTCCTTTTTAGCTCGTTACAGAACCAGCTTGAGCGCAAGGAAATCATGCTCCAGGTCTACGACGAGTTCTCGGAGATAGAGCAGATGTCGAAACTATTGCATGAGTGTCAGATAGAGCGGGGTCTTCTGTATGCCTATCTCACCACCGGATTAACCCGGGATTACGACGCTATGGTGAAGCAGCGAAAAGCCACAAATGCCGCCGCCACGGCAGTGCAACAGATCTTTGCAGACCATCAGAAGACATCCCGTGTACTGCCATTTCTCGACAGCCTGTCCATTTACAGGGAAATATCGGACGGGTATGCAAACAAGCTTAACCAATACAAGCTCCTCCTCTTGGCCGAAATGGGCACCACCTTGAGAACTTCCCGTAATCCTGTCATCAAAAACCATCTTGAAAGCCATGTGTTTTTATTGCATTCAAAAGAATACTTCGCGCAGATCAGGAGTATATTGACTTCCGCTATTCCCGCCGGGAGATTTGCAAGGGGAGAATACGGAGGCTTTGCGGTATTGAAAGGCGCGGCAGAACGGAACTACGAAAAATTCCACCAAACAGCTTCCTCTCAAATTGCTGCGGTTGCAGACAGAAAATTGACCGGTAACGCAATAATGGAGACGACTCGTGCGATCGATTCCGTTTTTTACAACCCCGGCTACTTAACTGAATTGTCGAAGGACGAATGGTGGACTCGGTCGACCAATGTCATAGACCTCATCAAAGAGATCGAAGATTACTCGCTTACCCAGGTAAGGCGAATAACAGAAGGTGAGTTAAGTTTGATCAATAAGACGGTTTATACCAGTATCAGCGTCGCAGTAGTTGTCATTGGAATGCTCGTACTATTGATAACGTTGACGATTCGACAAATTGTATCGACCGTTTCGATCATCAAAGAAGCTGCAGAGCAAATTACCAACGGCGACGTAAACGCAGAGATTAATATTTCGTCCAAAGATGAGATCGGCTCACTTGCGGATTCTTTTAACAAGCTGATAGGCGCATCAAGAAGGTATGCGGACGCCGCTGATCTCATTGGGAAGGGCCACTATGAAATCGACGTCCCTGTCAGGGGGCCATTTGACGTCCTGGGCATTGCACTGAATAACATGAAGAATAACCTCGATACGCTCGCGCGGGAAAACGAAGTGAGAACGTGGTTACTGACTGGAAACAATGTACTTAACGATAGTATGCGGGGCGACAAACAACTAGTGCAGTTGACGAACGATGTTATCAATGAACTTGCCACGTACCTCAAAGCTCAGATTGGTGCTATTTACATACGAAATAACGGACACCTTCAAATGTCCGGGACTTATGCCTATGACTCGGGATTCAAAAAGACACTAATCGGTCTGGGCGACGGGCTGGTCGGGCAGGCAGCGCTCAACGGCAAACCGATAATGTTTGACAGTGTGCCGGAAGATTATATCAAAATCAACTCGGCGGTGGGCGAAGCGCCTCCAAAAACCATACTTGTATATCCGTTCACCTATGAAGGGCAGGTAAAAGGCGTTGTAGAACTTGGCACAACAAGAGATTTTTCAGATGTGGACATGGAATTGCTGGGTATTGTTAGCAGCAACATAGGAATTGCTGTACACGCTGCACAGGCAAGGGAGCGATTGAAGCAATTGCTTGAAGAAACGCAACGCCAGGCCGAGGAGCTTGAGAGCCAGCAGGAAGAGTTAAGGCAATTCAACCAGGAACTCCAGGAAAAGACTGAACTGCTCGAACGATCGGAAGAAGAGTTAAAAACTCAGCAGGAAGAGCTTCAGCAAAGCAATGAAGAGCTTGTTGAAAAGGCTAGCCTGCTGGAAGAACAAAAGCAGGAACTGGAGTCCGTAAAAATGCAAATTGAAGAAAAAGTAAGCGAGTTGGAAATCGTGAGTAAGTATAAGAGCGAGTTTCTGGCCAACATGTCACATGAGCTGCGGACTCCGTTGAATAGTATTCTTATCCTGACACAGGTGATGATGGACAACTCGAACAATGCACTTACCGCGAAACAACTGAAATTTGTCAGTACCATCTATCATTCGGGTAACGACTTGCTCAATCTTATTAATCAGATTCTTGACTTGTCGAAGATCGAAGCAGGCAAAATGGAACTGGAAATTGAGGATTTCTCGGTCAACAGCGTCTTAAAGAATATTAATTCGTCGTTTGACGATGTGGCGATGAACCGATCAATCAAGTTTGATGTCCTCGCTTCCGAGGAAATCCGCGCTAGAATTCTTCGATCCGATAAGCAGCGCCTGGAGCAGATCTTGAAGAACTTTCTTGCCAACGCATTTAAGTTTACAGAACGTGGCGGCAAGGTTGAGCTTCATGTTTACCGGCCTGACATTTCGGCACCGTACACAAGCAAGTCTTTGCGGTCGGCAGGCAACGTATTCGCCTTTTCCGTAGTTGATAACGGCGTCGGCATTCCGAAGGAAAAGCTTGAAATTATTTTTGGCGCGTTTCAACAGGTGGATGGCTCCACAAAACGCAAGTATGGGGGCACGGGTCTTGGTCTTTCAATAAGCCGAGAGCTTAGCAGTTTGTTGGGAGGCGAAATTCATGTCGAAAGCAACGAGGGACGTGGAAGCACATTTACCTTGTTCTTGCCGGCAACCAGCAGCATTAGCATGGTCGAAACGAAGGTTGCGAACGTTCCGGCGATCCTTTCGGAAAAGGTGCAGACAAGGTTGATGGATGTTTCCGAAGAGCATAACCAACAAAAGGATCTTTCCATTTTGGACGATCGTTTCAACATCACCGACGCTGACAAGAAGATACTAATCATTGAGGATGATGTTCAGTTTGCCGGAGTGCTTTTGGGCTTTTTGAGAGAACGTCACTACAAGGGAATCATTGCCGGAGACGGAAGCATGGGACTTTTTTATGCAAGGCAATACAAACCAGACGCAATTCTGCTGGATCTGAGACTACCTGTGATGGCGGGCGATGAAGTGCTCAAACATCTGAAGCTCGATCCTGAATTGCGCCATATCCCCGTACAGATTATATCAGGTTATGGCGTGCGGAATGACGGCTTGCGCCAAGGTGCCATGGATTTCCTTAAGAAGCCCATTACCCGCGAGGACTTTTGGGCGGGGCTCGACCGCGTTGAAAACTTCATTAGTAGAAAACCGAAAAAACTGCTGATCGTGGAAGACGACCCCCAACACAATACGGCAGTAAAGGAATTGATAGGAAATGGCGATGTAAACTGCTACTCAGCTTATTCCGGGAAAGAAGGATATTCAAAGCTATCGAGTGACGAATACGATTGTGTTATTGTCGATATCAACTTGCCTGACATGTCTGGCTTTCAGTTCCTTGACAAGATCAAGCAGGACGAAAAGCTTAGCCGCATACCGATAATCGTCTATACGGGAAAGACCCTGACAAAAGAGGAAAACAAGAAGCTCGAAAAGCTGGCAAACTCGGTGGTGCTGAAAACCGCGTACTCTCATGAGAGGTTGCTTGACGAAACTGCCCTCTTTCTCCACCGTGTGGAATCAAAAATGCCACGGGAAAAACAGAAAATTATCCGCAAGTTGCATAAGACTGACGAAGTCCTCAAAAATAAGACAGTATTGATTGCGGATGATGATGTGCGCAATCTTTTCTCACTCGTTACACTACTCGAGCAGGAAGGCATGAAATGCATTACCGTTGAAAATGGAAGACTGGCGGTGGAAGCGCTGGCAATGAATCCGGGCATAGAAATCGTGTTGATGGATGTGATGATGCCCGAAATGGATGGCTACGAAGCTACCCGTGAAATCAGAAAGAATCACACGAAAAAGGATATTCCTATTATTGCCCTCACAGCAAAGGCCATGAAGGGAGATCGCGAGAAATGCATTGCTTCAGGAATGTCTGACTACATTTCAAAACCGCTTAACGTTCAGCAGCTGGTTTCGCTGATGCGGGTCTGGCTCTACGCTTAAAGCAATTCATGCATATAGACTATACCAAAACATACCATTCGTGGATCCGGTTAATACCAGTGAATTGCATCACGTTCTTTACGCCTTGAATCAAAGATATGGCTATGATTTTACCAATTATGCCACTGCATCCATAAAAAGGCGAACTTTGCATTTCATGAGCCTGCATAAAATTGGCTCGTTGCAGGCATTGCTGGAAAGATTGATTGGCAACGAAAGCGTCTTTGAAGATTTCATACAAAATATTTCGGTGACGGTTACAGAAATGTTTCGCGATCCGATGTTTTATAAAATACTGCGAGTAGATATAATAAAGCGATTGTCAACATATCCCTTTATTAAGGTATGGGTGGCGGGCTGCGCAACGGGAGAAGAGGCCTACTCCGTTGCAATCATGCTAAAAGAAGAAGGTTTACTTGAGCGATCGATCATTTACGCTACGGATATTAATCAACGGTCGCTTGTACATGCGAAGGCAGGACTTTTTCCCCTCGAGTACATGAAGAACTACACTATTAATTACCAGCGATCGGGGGGGAGGAAATCGTTTTCGGAGTATTACATTGCGAAATATGACTCGGCGGCATTTGATACGCGCCTGAAGAAACACATGATATTTTCAGCCCATAACCTTGCGATCGATCAGTCGTTTAATGAATTCAACCTGATTTTGTGCAGGAACGTGTTGATATATTTCAATCAAAAATTGCAGAACCGAGTCATCAACCTGTTCCATGAAAGCCTCTGCACATTCGGTTTTCTGGGGCTTGGCAACAAGGAGTCCATTCAGTTTACAGACAGGGCAAATGACTTTGAAACAATCGACAGAAAGGAAAAACTTTTTATAAAGCGAAGTTAGTTTTGGTTAGAAGATACTTCGCGCCAACCTATTACGCGCACAGAGAGAAGAAACACGCCCCGCCGGATCATTGAAACCGCTAAAGCTAAGGCCGGGTTATGACTCGGGGGAACATCATTTTACATCGCGTATTCTTTCTAACTTCAAAAAATACGCTCCGCAGATATCATGGCCCTCGCTGTCCCGGAACCACGCCTGCAGGAAGCTGTCGCCCCGGGGAAGATTCATATCAATTGTAATTTGCGTCGCTCCTTGACTTGCGCGGCCTGTAACCAGGGGGTTACCGTTCAGTAGCACACAGCCTACATCGATCGGTAAAGCCTTTCCTGGATTCAAAGGTTTCCCGCCGACCGCGTGCGCAGGACCGGCGATGGTTAGCTGCCTCTCAAGATGGAATGGCCAGCGACTTAAATGCAATCTGTAGGTTCCCTCCTGCTCGACATGAATTGGCCACGTGCCACCTCTGTTGGCGCCCGCCGCGGCCGCGACTTTCCAATACGTATTGATGCTGCCGGCTGTCCACGAGTCTGAACTTAGAATTGTCGGATTTTCACCGGCCCTAACAATGAGCGGTATGTATTTATCAAGGGAAGGTTTTACTCCCTCCCACCATGTGTCGTAGAATGCTTTCATTTTACTGAAGACTTCGGGATGGACGTCTGCGATATTATGTTGCTGACCGGGATCTTTGTTCAGATCGTATAATTCATCCTTACCAACGAGCCTCCATGAGTTCCATACAACGGCGCTGAAGTACTTTTGCTGCAAATCCTCTAATCCCGCGTATTGTACTACGAGCATCCGGTTGTTCAGGAGGAAGTCATTATCAGTGCGCTTGAGGGTCGGAACGAGACTGGCGCCATCAAAGCGATATGCGCCATCGGATTCAAGGTTGAGTAAGTCGATTAGTGTTGGAAGCAAATCCTGAATCTGCGCCGCAACATCCTCGGTTCTAGGGGGACCCAGGTTGCCGTTCGGCCATCGGATAAAGCAGGGTACACGATGGCCTCCGTCATAATTGCTTCCTTTTTCACCTCTCATCCCCGCGTTATAAAATGTCGCGCCTGCGGCACTCCCATTATCCGTCATGAAAATAAGTA
This sequence comes from Flammeovirgaceae bacterium, assembly GCA_044507775.1. Taxonomy (GTDB): domain Bacteria; phylum Bacteroidota; class Bacteroidia; order Cytophagales; family Cyclobacteriaceae; genus Chryseosolibacter. The sequence continues at coordinate 80,792 of JBIQIY010000010.1, forward strand.
ACGTATTATCGCGCAGGTTTGTCCTGACAAGCCAGTCGTTTAGCCGGGCCATGTTGCGATCAATATTCCCGATCATCCCAAAGAAAGATGCAACCTTTGGGTCCTTCACTTTTTCATGATAGAACTTTTCATCTTCTGCAGGTGCATCAAACGGTCCGTGCGGGGCATTAAGAGCGAGGTAAGTGAAAAATGGTTGTTTGCTCGCTCGCATCTTATCCATCCACTCCATCGCCAGATCAAACCAAAGGTCCGTGCAGTATTTGTTTGAATACACGGTTTCAAGACTATCCAGATATCGGGTCTTGTAGTAGTCGTTATCATACTCGACTTCTGAAAAGATACCCCATCCTTTGATCCAGGCTGCTTTGTGAAAGCCGCGGTCCATCGGTCGATCCGGATAATTATCGCCCAAATGCCATTTACCAAAGATACCCGTGCGGTATCCGTTCTGTTGTAAGATCTCAGGCAACGTGACTACATCACGCCGCATGAGTCCTAACCCCAGGCCTACTGTTGCCGCCCTGTTGTGCATGGCATCCAAGCCTGTCATCAGCTGCCCTCGAGCTGGAGTACATAGCGGGCTCGCGTGAAAATTATTCAACCTGATACTTTCGCTGTAAAGTTTATCTATGGCTGGCGTGCGCAGAACAGGATTACCGTGACAGGATAAATCGGCAAATCCCTGGTCGTCCGTAAGTACTATGATCACGTTGGGTCTTTGTTCCAGCGCAAGGCTATCGGAAATCATTTGATTGAATGCAATGCCGCCTTTTACCCCATTCCCCATCAGGCAAAGTATTCCGATCAGGTAGTTTACAAACCTATTCCGTTCCATCTAAATTTATGTTTTGATAATCATATGCGCGGGTCCCTGCTCACTCTTTTGGACGATGTCCCTTGATAACATCGCTCACCTTTCCTTCGAGTGTTTTGATTTCGAGCCGGTAAGAGCCATCAGCTGAAAATGTCAGCAGCATATAGCCGGGCTTGCCCAGCACGAACCTGGAGTCGACGTCAGGATACAGATCCCCCGCTTTCAGCGACGTGGTGAAATACGGAAACCCGTTTGCGTCCGCTCGTTCCTGAAAATTTCCATAACCCGAGATCACGACATTTCCCCGTTCCATGACTTTACCCCATTCCCCGTCTTCCATTGTTCTTACCCGGTCATTTCGTTCGTTGGAGAGGGTGACGACAAAATTTTTCTCTTTGTTCATTACTTCCCTGTACCACCGAAACTGCTCCGCCGTGACCTTGTAGCTTCTGCTGCTTTGCCATGTTGTTCCCAGATCTCCTGCGTGGTTGATATCCAGTGCAAGGAACGTCACGTCATGTTCAGGTATTGAGAATCTCCACGCCCATTCCTTTCCGGGAAGTTCAAAAAATTTGCGGTAAACCACCGCGTTAGTATCATAAACCGCCAGCGGGGGATACTTGGTGCCACGTGGCCTGATTTCCTTGTCGTGATTTCCCAGAACCGGCATAAAAGGAATCGTTCGGAACACGTCAGGATGGGACCTCACAAGTTCGACGTAGGGTGCAATACAGTCAGTCAATCCCTCGCCGCACAAAACATGAAGATTTGGAACGTTGTCACCGAGCGTCATGAGCACATGTGGGTCGTCCTGCAAAAGGTGGCTGAGGTCAGGCTGATCTGCATAACCCCAGTTACCCACGACGGCAACGCGCAGCTCTTTGTCCCGGGAAGGATATCCCTTGAAAGAATATTTTTCGGAAGCCTGCTTACCGGTTTCTACGCGATAGCTGTAAGTGGTGTTATTCGCAACAAGCGGGATGCGAATGTGGTGAAGCACCCTGTCACCCTCATTCTCAACCTTTGCCTCAGCATCGTTTCCCTTCTGAAAGTAAACGATTGAGCTTCCTGGCTCAACACTCTGCCAGTTGACTACAATTGAAGATGGGTCTTCACTGTTGTGCGTAAGCCAGATTGCTTTGATCTGGCCGGAAGTGGGATTGGCGCAGAATATCGAGACTGCAAACATCAAGCTGGTAGCTATTTTTGTCATGAGGTAACCCGATCCTGACAATTTAGAATTGTACATGCAATGGTTTTTCAGATCTATCCCTGGTTGATTCAGGCTTAATATACATTTTAATGACAAAAAAAAGCCGCTCATGGGATGATACTCCATGAGCGGCAACTTTTTGAAATTTGCTATAATGTTAAACAGCTACTCTCGCACCAAGCTAGTGAGCATCTGAATATTCAGGCTCCTTCTTAACCTCCCCTTTCAGAAAATCGGGATCCATATATTCCGGATTGGGATATGTGTAAACACCCTTTCCGTTCGCTGTACCCATCTTCCCTTTATCCAGGTACTCGGATTTTATCCATCCTGCAACCCGCGCAGAAAGTTCGTCTCCAGCTTCTCCAAGTGCCTTATACAAGTTATACGGCGTGTTGGGGCCAATGATGTCGAGAAACGCGAATGGACCGAGCGGAGCACCCGTTGAAATCATCCAGGTTTTGTCAACGATCTTAGGCTCAGCAACTCCATCTACGGCCAACTGTATGCTTGCCTTTATATGCGGAACTAAAAGGGTATTCAGTACATAGCCAGGTTGTTCTTTATGCAGGGGAATCGGAACCATACCAATCGCCGTTGCAAAGTCAATAACCTCTTCAAATACTTCTTCCGAAGTACCCTCATGTTTCATGACTTCAGCGATATTCAGCTTCCAGATTTCATTGGCGAAATGCAAATGCAAGTATTTCTCCGGCCGATCGGTAACGTCTACAATCTGACTCGGTACCATAGTGGACGAGTTGGAAGCAAAGATCGTTTCCTTTTTCGCAACTTTTGAAAGCTTTTTATAGAAGTCCCGCTTGATGTCAAGCAATTCAGGAACTGCCTCGATAACCAGGTCTGCATTCTTTACCGCTTCTGATAAGTCGGTATAATAGGAAATGCGATCGTATGCAGCATCAACCTCTGCTTTCGTGCCATACTTGTCTTCCTGATATCGTCCTTGCAGCACCTTGAATCTTTCTTTTGCTTTCTCCAGTGCTTCATCATTAATATCATAAACTGACACTTCAAATTCTTTGAATGCCGTTTGAAAAGCGATTTGACTACCGAGAACACCGGTTCCGGCAACCGTTACATTTTTTATTGTCATATCCATACTGTTTAGTTGAACTTAATTTTTCCAAAAACACCGTTACTCACACTTAAACATGCCAGTGCGTCAAATGAAATGGCGATGTTCAAAACTGGTATTACAAAGCTAGCTGGATCGATCTGAGAATTCATTGATCCAGGATAAGAAGGGTATTGATTTAGGTCAAGGCGGGTATTGAACCTGCAATTACAGACTGGCCCGAGCCTTCAGCTGCTTTGGACACCGGAAAGATTAACGGGTCCTTAACAAATTATCTGACCATCACGGAGCGCAGTCGCTGCGGAGATCGCCTTTGAGTTGTAACGAGTGATTTGTGGAAAGTAGTAGCTGGCTATTCCGCCCGCAAACTTTTGACAGGGTTCGCCAAGGCAGCACGTATGCTCTGATAGCTCACCGTAGCCAAGAAGATCCCTGCACAGATTAAAGCGGCCAGAGTCAGCGTCCATACACCAACATCGACCCGGTATGAAAATCTTGACAGCCAGCGATCCATTGCGAGCCAACTCAACGGCAGGGATAGCGCGATCGCTATGGCGACAAGTTTCATAAAGTCGGCGGATAGTTTGTATACAATATGGCTGACACTTGCCCCCATCGCCTTCCTGATGCTGATTTCCCGCGCTCGTCTTTCAGCGCTGAACGTGGCCACGCCAAACAATCCCAGGCAGGCAATGAAAAGCGATAACAGGGTGAACGTGATAAATATTCTTCCGAGCCTGAGTTCAGCTTTGTACGTATCATTAAATGACTCGTCCATGAAATAGTAATTGAAAGGTTGTCCCGGGGCAACCTTCTTCCACAGTTGTTCGATACGCGTTATCGCATTTGAAAAGTCGCCCGCATTCAACTTGATTATCATCTTGTTCGCCTTTTTACCGAGGACAAGACTAAGCGCGTCGATACCATTCCGCATGGATTCGAAGTGAAAGTTTTTGACTACACCGATGACGGTCATGTACTGCATGTTGGCCTTGTCCGCTCGATGGAAGTCACTTGTCAGGCGAAGACCTAGCGCCGCCTCAGGGGTAATGCCGAGCATCCTTACGGCAGATTCATTCAACAACAACGCTGATGAATCGGCACCAAACTGCGGGTCGAAGTTTCTGCCGGCCACGATCTTTAGGTCGAGGGCAGGAACATATTCGTAGTCGACCAACCAATTTTCAATAATGATGGCCTTTTGCGGTTTAATCCCATCAGTTCCAAACGCACCTTCAAGAAAATATGTCGTACCACTGCGCGCTGAGGGTGTGGGCAGATAGCTGCTAAGCGACGCGTGTTCCACTTGGCTTAGTCGCGCAATCTCCTTGCGGAGCGATTCAACCTGGTTCCCTGCAGCCTGAACATCATCAAGTACGAGGACCTGATCCTTGTGAAAACCAAGATCTTTGTGACGAGTGTAGTTCACTTGTTTATAGATTACCAGTGTGCTGACTATGAGGAAAAGTGAAACAGCAAACTGAAAGACGACCAGCGCGTTCCGGACACGTCCTCCGTCCACGCTTTCAGGTCCTCGTTTCAGCACACGCGAGGGGCTAAACCGCGACATGAAAAATGCCGGATATCCACCTGCGACGAGGCCTACCAGCATACCGGCGGCTAGTAGCGCGACCCAGAAAGCAAGGCTCGCGAATGGAATAGAAATTTCTTTTCCGGCAAGCTGATTGAAAAGTGGCAACACCAGCGACGTTATGCCTATCGAAAAGACGAGGGCGAGCAGGGATATCACCGCTGACTCTACCAGAAATTGCTTGATGATGCCGAGGCGGTCTGACCCGAGCGTTTTCCTGATCCCTACTTCTTTTGCCCGTGTGAGAGAATGCGCAGTCGAAAGGTTCATGAAGTTAACGCATGCCAGTACAAGGAGGAACAATCCGATGAATGACATGATATAGACGTTCCCGATCGAACTGTTAGGGCTAAACTCCCCCTCGCGGTCGATTGAATGCAAATGAATATCAGTAAGCGCGATGGCGTTGAAACGCATATAGTCACCGGACTCTTTCTCCTGTGCACGCATGGCTTCCAGCGTCAATCCCGGAACGAAGGTCATTGCCCATGGTACGAGGTAGTTATCTCGTACAGTCTTGAGAAATGTTTGGAGGTCTTCGGGCTTTGCGCCCGGCCTGAGCTTTACGAATGTGGGAAAGTACCACGAGTTCCAGGCAAGTGTCTTTTCATCTTCATAGCTGGTGAGCGAAATGAACACGCTGTGATTTCTCAGGAACGAGTTGCGCGGAAGGTCTTTCATCACACCGGTGACAATGAACATTTTGTCGTTGTTCACAACAAGGCTTTTGCCTAGTGCTTTTCTATTGCCAAAGTGACGCCTTACGGCGGATTCTGTAAGCACCACCGTATTTGGCTCCTTGAGCGCAGTTCGCGTGTTGCCTTCGAGTAGTTCAAGGCCGAACATGGTGAAGAATGAACTGTCGACGGCGGTGACATGACTCTCCTTCACATTTAGTGCGGCGTCCGCCGGTCGCATGAGTACACTCTGTCCATTGCGAAAGCGCGTTACCATTTCTACCTGCGGACAGTCTTCTTTTAGCACACCTCCCATCGGTCCGGGTGCGCATGCATACGCACTGCTTTCACCGTGCGTCCGGTTGTCGATGTTGACACGATAGATGCGGTCCGCATCTGCAAACATCCTGTCAAATGTGATCTCATCATATATAAACAGGGCGATTAGAAGTCCACCCGATATACCGATGGCGAAACCGAAAGTGTTGAGGAAAGTAAAGAAGGGTTGCTTGGTGAAATTGCGGGAAGCGATCGTCAGATAACTGCTAAGCATTGAATGACGCCAGGAAAGGAAATGTTTGCGCGCAGGTCTGACATTTTGAAACTCTTCGCGGGCGACGTCCGGAATGTCGCCGAAGGCTTTCACGGCACGCTGAAAAGCTTCGCGCTCGGGAATACCTTCCGCGATAAGGTCGTCGATATGATCCCGGAGGTGAAGCTCCATTTCCCGTATCGATCCGTGATTGAATGCGCGATGTCTTCTAAACTGTTTGACCCACGCCTTGATTTCTTTGTCAAGATCGAACATATTGTTATGCGTTAGTTGCTTTTACATCCCATAGCGCCTGGAGGACGGTCGTCACCTGTTGCCATTGTTCCTGTTCGGCAACAAGCGCCTTCTTGCCCAATTCTGTGATCTCATAATATTTCCGCGGCTTGGAATCTTTTTCAAAAGCCCAGTCTGATGTGATCAGACCTTCACGTTCGAGTCTGTGCAATACAGGGTAGAGCATCCCATCGGAATACAGCATTTTTCCACCCGATAATTCCTTGATTTTCTTAATAATCAGGTACCCATAAGATCGGCCTGCTTTGAGGATTCCGAGGATGATCGGTTTGGTGGAGGCAGCTGTAAGGTTCTTTGAAATCATGGATTTATGCGTTTTCAGCAGGTTTTTACGGTTCAATATACATAGAATACCAAAGTATAACGGATATTGAAAAGAAAGGTTGCCCTCTTCTGAAGATTTGAAAAGACGCTTTGTAAAGCCAGACAAAAACTGGTATGGCTACCAGATGGCAGATTGTACTCGATCCTGGGAGGAATCCAACTGCAGGACTTCAAAAAGAAACATGGCTTCAGATAGCCAACAGCAATGCCCTTCCCGACAGGTTAGTTCCCAACCCCCGGGAGCATGATTTTACCAGTCGGTTTAATAGTCCAGTAGACGTTGGTCAGTACGTCCACCATTTCATCGTAGTGAAATGCTTCCCACGGCAGTTGTCCTCCTTTCGCGTTTGGAAATTTTTTCGCCCAACCGATTGTATAGGTGTCTTCTACGAGATCAAGCAAGGGCGGGTACTCATAAAACAACCATTGCTGTTCGTTTTGTCCGTCAGGTAACACGAACCGAACATCGATCGTGGCCGGAGCATCAATTTCAAATTCTCCGTTCTGGTTTGTCACGAGTGTGGCCAACTTTTTATCGATATTCCAGATCTCCACTGTTGTATTCGGGAGGGGTTGATCATTCTTGTCGAGCAGCTTGGCGTATATATGGGAAATAATTGGCTTTGGAGGCGTCCATCCGGGCGCATTGAAGTATACAGGTGCAGTCATGCTGATACCGGTGTTGCGCTTGTAATCATCATTGGCATCGTTGAGATTTTGCCTCGCATATGCCATCACATCAAATTGTAAATCGTCTTTCGGATAGTTCTTTCCGTACGACTTAACAACATACCACGCAGTCTTGTCTTCCGTAATCCGAAAGCGATGGCGGACTGATCGCTTTTTTTCTTCCCGGAGATCAATTTTTTCAGCGACCTCACCATTCCGATACAAAACGAGGTACGACACATATTCGTCGCGAAAGGGTTCGCTGTAAACCTCAACATCGATGGTGTGCGCCTTGCCATCGGCCGGGAGAACTGAACCGGGAGGCAATTTCCCATCAACCGCGAGGACCATGACCGCCTTTCCTGATAAAGTCGTGTGTCCTTTCTTAAGATGATCGACCAGAGATGGTGCGCTGAAGATCTTCTCACCCGTCCAGACGTAAGTCAGCGCTGTGTTGCCGAGGTTCCCATGCGCGATGTCACTGTCAGTTTCCGCCACCGGGATGAGGCGGTATCCAAGGTTCAGTACATTGAACCAGAGATTCTGGTAGTTGATGTTGTCTTTCGCATCTCCCATGACCGTTAGCGCATCATAAGACTGAGCGGCGATCAGATCGAATGCGAGGTCGGCAGCGAGGTTTGTCCCCGGCAAAACTTCATCGGGACCATGGTGCCACCAACGGGTCGGGTGGGCGGCAGCTGAAAAGGCGCCTTTGGCCCGGTTGCGAAGGCGATCGACAAAGGGTGGATGCCATTTAGGATGAATTCTTCCCCGAAGATCCTCGACCTTTGATGTAATGCTGTCAGTGGTCACCTGATATTCAAAGAAATCCACATCGTGCCAGGTGAGATAGTCGACAAGCGGGTCGGCCAATCCGGGATGATTGACCGTCCACGTGTGACCATATCGGAGTTTCGGGCTTTCGGCGCCGAACTTCAAGTCAAGCCGCGGAGTTGAATGAGCTTTCAGGTATTTTTGAATCGAATCATAACTCACGGGAGCCTCCAAAGTATGAAACCATAATTGGACGACACTCAGATGATCGATGCCCATTGCTGCACAATATGGATAGATGAACGGCGGCCGATTTATTTCATATTCGCCATCCATGTGATCGTGCGCTTCAAATGAAAAATATCCTTGCTTGTGCAGATCAAACCGCGTTGTTAATGTCAGCCGGCATTTCGCAGGGCGGTCCTTCGAGACAAACAGTTGTGTGCTCACCTCATCGCAATTGCTGTTCCAGGCCGTCACGGTAACTAAACCCGCTGGCACTTTTACTTTGACGGGTGAGAATGCCGGGAATCCTTTTAGCCTGCCTTTCTTATACCAGCCATCGATATTGTCATTATCCCCACTCTGTACGCGTATCCAGGCTGCAGGTACATCCTTATATCCCTTCTGGACGAACTCAATGGTCAGCTCGACTTCATCACCTTGTGCCAACATATCTGATGCGCTTGCGACTATTAGAAACGCGGCAAGCAGGCTGACGACAAGGCCCTTTTGACGCGCCGTTTTCAGAATACATCTGACGCGTAAATTCATTTTCTTCAACTGATTCTGTAAAAACATTGTTTCCGATTTTAGGTTTAGGTATCCTTCAAATTCTCGGTGTCTTTTCGCGGTTACTCTCTGAACATGACCATCAGTGCAGCCGCCGTCATTTGGAGCTAGACTTCTTTGATGCCGCCACCTTTATTCGCTTGCTTCCCCCCTCCCAATTTACGACCAGTTCCAGGGGTACATTTGAACGCACATCGAGACGGGGTTCATCCGTAGGCCTCTTCCTGGCCTTGCTGCGCAGGCTCACGATGCCGTCTTTTCCAAATGGATAGTTGTCAATTCCAAACTCATCAAGCATGCGAATATCCCAAACAATTCTCTTCGCGGGGACGTCGGCTTTAACACCAAAGACATATTCGAATAAAATGGCCGTTCCGGACAATCCACCTTCACCGACAAAGTTCTTCCGATCGTTTCCGGATTTATACTCTGGCGAATAGTTCTCCCAGATTACGCCGGTTTCGTTGAACACATCGGTCACATTGTTCAAGTGATTTGATGCTATTTCAAATGCGAGAGAGTCGGCGCCAACTTTCGTCAGACCTCGCAAGACGGAATAGTTCGTCATTGCCCACACAGCCCCGAGCCAGTATCCTCCCTGACGACTGTATTTCGGATTATCCGCAGATAACGTAGGGATACGGTGCGGCCTGTTAAACTCTGTTGTGTCAGACAAGTGTGCCAAAAACGGAGCCATCCGTTCTTCGGGTACCACATCCGCGAGGAGAGCCCAGTACGTCCCTATTGTTTTGACGTTTGACAAACTGCCGTCCCTGAAGCGATCGACATAAATCTGTTCGTCGGCGTTCCACATTTTGGTATTGACGTACTCGGTGAGGTGCTGCACTTCCTGTTTAATACTTTCGACATCCTCCGATCGCTTTAGAACATCTGCCATCGCTATCAGGATTTTTCCGGCATAGATCTGCTGCAGGGTCGCATCAATCCACGACATGTGTCCATGACTGAATGCATGGTGGTATCCCTTTTGCAACCTGGGTTGATTGTCCATGCCACAGCCCCATCCACTGGAAAAATAACTTCCGTCCTGCCAACTTCTGTAGACGCTGTACCATTGATAATTCGCCAGCAAAACAGGAAAGATCCTCTTCAGGCGTTCGCGGTCATCGGCGTTAGAAAAATATTCCCATTCCGCCCAGGGGAAGATGTTAATCCCGGCGCTGGAAGGATCGAAACGCTCGAATGCATCTTTGCCCGTGTCGCCCCAGATCTCCCTGCAAATGAATCCATCCTTATGCTGCTTGGCGTAAAAATTATCCAGCGTTTGCTGAAAGTTGAACGCTTTGAATGCATACCGACAAAAGAGCACCATAAACCCGCAGTCTTCCGTGAAGATGTTATTGTTGAAGGCGGGATCTATGTAGGGCGCAATGAAACCTTTCGTGCCATCAACTTTTCGTATGTTATTAAAGGCCAGTTCCCAGGTTCTCCAATACATTTTAACAACATCGGGACGATTGGGCCATATCGCCACAGGCAGCTGCCCTTTGATCGCATCAAAAACTGGCGGGGTGCTTGAATCGGCCGGGCTCTTGATAAATGAATTTTCCGACAGGTACCTGTTTGGCACATGCGTGTCAAAGTAAGGTTGACCTGACAGGTCGGTTCCAAAAACAACAAGGAGGAGAGTTGAAGCTACTACCAGTACATTTCTCATTTCATCTCAATTATAGTATAGAAATTTTATCATTTAGTTTGATCATGTTTTCGGTATCGAACTGCTTGCCTGACTTTCTCCGGGACCGCGAAACATGGAGTGGTCTCCGTTCAATAATTCAGAAGCTTTGATAAACTTGTGAGCAGCCATCTCAATGTCCACATCGGTTGAGTCAATGTTGATTCCCCAACCCGCTCCCAAACCGCCGTCGACGACACCGATGCTAATATTCATGGACCGGCTTAAGACGTCGTCCGTTCGCGGGTATGCACCTTTCATGAATGGTTGACCAATATCCTTCAAGTAATTCATGACGTGCTCCATGTTGTAGTACACGTGCCAACCACTTTGATCTACGGTTTTGGTGCCGAGCATTTTGGACACTGCGGTAGCCTGCTCTTGCGTCTCGAAGATGACGGTACAAATTGTTGCGCTGTCGCCATCCGGGTCATTCAACCTTCTGAACTTGAAGCCCTTCGCAGTCGAAATAAGCTCTTTCAGCTTTCTTCTCTTCTCCCGGAGAGTAGACACGATCCTCGGGAGTTTCTGAAGTTGGGCCAGAGCGATCGCGGCGGTGACCTCGTTCACCCGAAAATTAAGTCCTAAAACCGAGCGGGTGCCGACTTCGACCCCAAACCGGTTCGGCTTGTGCCCCTGGTCATGAACTGCAAAGGCGGTCTCATAAAGCTTCGGATCCCCGGTGACCACCAGTCCTCCGTCTCCGCTGTTAATTGTTTTGAAAACATTAAGGGAGAAGGCTGCGATATCTCCGATTGCACCGACCTTTCTACCCTTGTAACTAGCACCTGCTGCCTGACAACAGTCCTCGAGCACCATCAAGTTGTGTCGCGCGGCAATCGCCATGATCCGATCCATATCGCATGAATTGCCAAGCATATGCACAGGAATGATCGCTTTTGTTCGAGGAGTAATGCGATGTTCTATATCACCGGGATCGAGCGTGAGACTTTCATCGATCTCAGCCAAAACGGGAACGAGACCGGTAAAAATGCAGGCGCTATACGTCGCGACGAATGTATACGCTGGCACGATAACTTCGTCTCCGGGTTTTAGTCCCAAAGCAATCAATGAGCAAACAAGCGACGATGTTCCAGATGAAGTCGCTAACGCGAAGGGAACACCACAGTAAGCGGCGAACTCCTTTTCGAGCGTCGCGGTCTTACGCAGAAATTTTGGGTCATTTTCAGTCCCGTATCGAAAAAGATGGCCGCTCTTCATTACGGCCAACACGGCTTCAAGTTCTTCAATACCCATCCAATATGAACCTGGTCCAGGCATATTCCACCTATTTATAAATTTTTGTGATTGATTTTCCAATGGCGAGCCGTAAAGGGAGGACAGTGTCCTGGGCATAGACGCGCTGTGTTCTATAGAACGTCTCTGCCCAGGGTCCTCTGCAAAACAGGCCCGCTAGTATCCGGGATTCTGATCGATCAACTTTTCTGACCGATCGATCTCCTCTGCTGGGATTGGGATCAGATTGTGATAACTGTCATTAAATAGTGATCCCTTGTCGCTGCTGTGGCTGGTAGCATAGGAACGCATAACCTCGCCATATCGCAGTTGTCTCACCAGATCAAATCTTCGGTGGTACTCAAGTGCTAATTCAACTCTTCGTTCATGCCAAATCAAATCCCTCAACTCATCTTTATCGGTCGTAGCTACCGGAGGCAAATCGACCGTGATGTCAACGGTTTGGTACGTCCGCCTCGGATCTGTCGGATTCGTATCCCTCGCCCTGTCCCTGACTTTATTCAAATAGATCAATGCATCGGCTGACTTGTTATTCTCGTTCAGCACCTCGGCGTATAAGAGGAGAGCGTCGGCATAACGCAGATAGCGTATATTATATCCCTGGTCGTTGATCGGATTGTCGCGCTCGTTCGTTGTCAGATAGACTTTTCTGTTGTGATATCCCGTGGGTGACTCGCTATTATCAATCACATCGTCGGCAGCGAAGATATCGCCCGTAAATGTGAATGTGTATATCAGTCGGGGATCGCCTGGTTCAAACTCGTCGCGCAGATCCTGCGTGGGGCAATCGAATCCCCAACCCCCATTCTTCCTGCTCCAACAAAATCTGTTCAGACCTGTTCCTTCCGAGCCTCCGCTTGACTGTGTATTCTTGTGCTGTATCTCAAAAATGGATTCAGCTCCGTTTTCGAATGCGTTGGTAAAAATCTTCCCGAAATCATCGACCAGGGAGTATTGATTCGACAAAACTACTTTCTCCAATGCAGACTCGGCCTCCGTATACTTTTGCCGCATCAATTTCGCCTTCGCCAACATTACGTATGCAGCTCCACTTGTTGCTCTGCCCAGATCGGTAGATGGATATTCACTCTTCATCGGTAGCACTGCGGCGGCGTCTGAGAAATCCTTTTCGATTTGATCCCAGGTCACGTCAAAAGATGCCCTGTCGAGATCGGCCTCCGCGGGTGACAGGGTCTTTAGCACGAGAGGAACGCCTCCAAAATTCGATGCGAGATGAAAGTAGTACAACCCTCTTAAAAACTTGGCTTCTCCGCGAATTCTATTCACTAGTTCAGGGTTCAAGCTTTCAACCGCGTCTGCTCCTTCGATGATCACATTTGAATTAGAGACGCCCTTGTAGCATATCGACCAAAGCTGCAGGCACACCGAGTTGGATGCCACAGGTCTGAACCGGGATAACTCATAGGCTGCAGCAAGATCGTTTACATCGCTTCCGCCTTTCTCGGAATCGTCAGTTACAATATTGCCGAGTATGAATAAAGGTGTTTCAAAGTCAGCGCTTCCCAGATAGTTGTAGGCATCGGTCAGTCCTTGCAATAATTGGTCCGGGGTCTTGTAAAAATTATCAGTCGTCAGGACGCCGTAGGGTGGCTTCTCCAGGTAGTCTTCACAACTAACTGAGATTACCAGCAAAAGCGCCAAGAGAACAGGAGTAGTATATTTGCTCATAATAAATTTATTCAGCAGTTATTAATAGTTGAATTTCACACCAGCCATCAGCGTCCTTGATTGAGGATACACGCCGTAGTCAATACCAACATCAAGCAGTGTACTACTGCCCAGCTCGGGATCAAGGCCGGAATATTTGGTAAACGTAAACAGGTTCTGACAGCTTACGTAAAACTGAAGTTCACCTGCTCCAACCGCTTTCAGTGGAAGGGAATACGTCAACTGAATGTTTTTAATCCGCAGGAAAGAACCGTCTTCAACGTAGAACGATGAATTGCGAAAATTGTCGTTGGCGGTATTCGATGTGATGATTGGTTGGCTATTGGAAGTGCCCTCCCCTCGCCAGGCATCATCATAGGCTTCCTTACTGACATTAAAGTAACCGACTGGATTATGCGTGAAAAATTTTGTTGCGCTGTAAATTTCGTTGCCAAATGATCCTTGCAGAAACGTTGTGAAGCTGAACCGCTTGTACTCAAGATTTAAGTTAAGTCCCAGCAAGTAATCAGGGATCGGGCTTCCCAGGTACGTCCGGTCGTTTTCATTGATGATACCATCGGGCCCTGTTGGCCTACCCTGTTCATCTGGGGATCCTGCAATATCCTTAAACCTGATATCGCCAGGGGCAGCACCAGGTTGAGCGCCAGCCGAGACTTCGCCTTCATTCTGGAAAATGCCGTCCGTAACAAATCCGTAGAATGACCCGATGGGGTGGCCTTCCTCAGTCTTGGTTACCAATCCCATTCTTGTCTGACCACCGAAGATCGCTCCTCCGGACCCGACGTTGAGCACTTCATTTCTGATAGTCGTCAGGTTGAGGCCCACCCCATACTGCAATTCTGCGATGTTGTTCCTGTACTCCAGCTGCAATTCGAGGCCTGAGTTCTTGATAGCGCCTTCATTACTCCAGGGATTGGCGGGATAACCCAGATAGTAAGGCAGGGGCACACTTAAAAGCATGTCTTTTGTCTTTTTTGTATAGTAATCTGCGCTGATGGAGAGCCGGTCTTCAAAAAGTCCGAGATCCAGTCCGACATTTGTCTGTTCGACAGTCTCCCATTTGATGTCAGGATTGCCTACACTACTGGGCGAATATCCCTGGAGAGGCACGTCCCCGATTGTATACCGCCTGGAATTTCCACCGCTGATCAGAGACAGGTAAGAGTAGTTGGGAATATTTTGATTTCCAATCTGACCCCATCCAATGCGGAGTTTCATATTGTCAATGAATTGAGCATCGAGGCTCTTGAAAAATTCTTCATTGCTTATTCTCCAACCGATTGCCGCCGACGGGAATTTTCCCCATCTTTTCGCTTCTGCAAACCGGGAAGATCCATCGATACGATAAGTCGCCGTCAATAAATATCTGTCCTTGAACGCATAATTTATCCTGGTGAATTGCGATAGCAGTGAGTAGGAAGTTATGTTTCCGGTGATCTGGTCTGCTGAAGTCGCGGCCTGCAGAACTCTGAATGATTCCTCATTCGATGGGATGTTTTGCTTGGATCCTGAAAATCCTTCGTTGTTGTATTCTTCCGATGTGAATCCAACCATTGCTGTGATGCTATGGCTTTGGATCTCTTTGGCGTACGTCAGCCTGTTTTCCCAAACCAAGCCAGTGTTCTCGGCGAAGCCCCTGCTTACAGAATTGTTTGCCCGCTGTTCCCAGGGAGCCATAAAAAAGCTCGGATTGAAAGCATAGGTATTTCCATTGTTAATGTACAGACCCACGTTGGATCTGAATACCAAGTCCTTGATGATTGAATAGTCAATGTACGCGTTTCCTTGCGTCGCGAAAACTTTCGAAGTGTTGAATGTTCGCGCTGCAAAAGCCACCGGGTTGTAGGCATCCGTGATCCTTGTAAAGCCGAATTTGTTGAATTCGTAGTTGGGATCGTTCGGATCCGCATCCGGATTGATCACCGGAACCAATGGATCCATATTTATTCCTTCCGAGATGAGACCAAATGTAAACCGGGCGCCTTCCGGGATCGTATTCCTGGATGAATTGATGATACTGAGATTTACACCGGCTTTTAGCTTTTTCGTCAGATCGAAATCCGTGTTTACCCGGAAGGTATAGCGGCTGTAATCTGTGTGCATAATCAAACCTTCCTGTTTAAAGTATCCGCCACTAACGGCGTATCTGGCATTTTCAGAACCACCGGAGATAGACAGAAAGTAGTTTTTCGTCATTGCTTTTTGGGTATACTCCTTCCACCAATTCGTATTGTATCCCTTTTGGTATTCAGATTCCAGGTTCGGTTGAACAGTTGTGCCTCCGTTCTGATGGGCAATTTTGACCATGTCATAGTATTCGTCGGCATTCAACTGCACGGGATCCTTCCACGCAGAGGAAGCGCCGACATACGCCTCAACCGATATTTTCATTCCTCCCGCAGAACCTCTCTTGGTGGTGACCAATACGACGCCATTAGCAGCACGGGCACCATAAATAGCAGATGCCGAAGCATCTTTCAGGATTTCTATGCTTTGGATGTCCGCGGGGTTGATGTTATCCATGTTGTTAAAAGGCTGGCCGTCGATTACGTAGAGCGGGCTGTTGTCATTAACAGTTCCCAGTCCCCGGATGCGCACATTCATCCCCGCGCCTGGTGAACCGCTTTCGGCGGTTACCATTACACCCGCAACTCTCCCTTGTAATATCTGCGTGGAGTTCGTGACAGAATAATTGCCTATTTCATCTGACGAAATTGATCCGATCGCGCCGGTGATATCGCTCTTTTTCTGCGTGCCATATCCTGTCACCACAATTTCCTCGAGGGTTGCTATGTCCGGACTCATTGAAATAACAATGTCCGACAGATTGTTACCGATGGCAATTTCCTGCCGGACGTACCCGATAAAGGAAACAAACAGGACAGCGCCCTCTCCCACGTTCAATTCAAATTTTCCGTCAGCGTCCGAGACAGTTCCGTTTGTCGTCCCTTTTTCAAGGATGTTGACCCCAGGCAAAGGCAGTTGTGTGGAACCATCGATTACCCTCCCTCTCACGGCGATAAAGAACAAGTCGCTGGTCCCTTTGCGATTTTCAGGCCGCTCTGTTACAGAACTCGTCCCTTTGTCGCGGTACTGGACGAGGACGATATAGCCATTCTCCTCGCTATAGTGGATGTTTCTCGGTTTAAGCAATTCGTCGAGGACTTCCCCCAACTTCTTGCCCTGCACGTCGACAGTGACTTTGTCATCGAGTTTGACGATGCTTCCGCTGTAAGCGAACTTGATTGAAGCCTGCTTTTCAATATCAGAAAGAGCTTTCTTCAAGGGCGCTTGTTCATACTTCATTGTTATCTGCCTATCCAGATACCCCTGGCCGTTGCTATTGTTCGCCACCGCCATCCCGGAAAGGGTGAAAGCAATGGTGGCGTGTATCAATGCAATACGCATAATATTCAGTATTAGCTTGGAGTTTGGCCGGTTGGCCCCGCATTGAACTAAGTTCGGTACAAGACCATGTCTAGGTCGAATTTTTTGCATACTTTTGTACGGTTTAATTGTTGGATTCTTTAAAGCGATGAAACAGTTAAACAACCTGCGCAAAGTCTCCCGTAAGGAAGGACATGTCAGGCACGTTGCAGGAGTGTTGCCGCACTCCTGCTTCTTTTTAATCTCCAGTACCAATCCCACTCCTGGGAAGATTTCTATCCTGATTCTTGGTATTTCATATTTAGTCGGGTTTTGTTGTTAGCTTTAGATTTAGTGCCGCAATTGCCATCGGAAAACTTCTCCTATCGAATTCATTCAGAGGTGCAAGCCATGCCGATCAATGTAATCTCATTGTTATTCTTTTCATAAGTGACCGTCAACGCCTTGCTGATAATGTGAAGTGTTTTGATCAGCGACTGGCCGGTAAAGTCAGCGGTGATAACACAGTTCGCCATTCCGGGATCGCTCATCGTAACCCTCACATTGAATTTTCCCTCGATCCTGCGGACTACTTCATCCATACGTGTATCATTAAAGTTCATGACGTACTCCGTGCCGCTGATGATCGCGTCGGCAACCGTTCGCGCGACCGGCGTTTCTACTTTTGTCAGCTTCTTATTCAGCCCATTGTAAATGGCCTTCTGGTCGGGCAAAACCACGACACCTACTTCGTCTGAAGTAGCCGTCAGCGACACCCGGCCGGTGAGCACTGTTACTTCTACGTGCCGGCCGATCGTCTTAATATTGAAGCTGGTTCCCAGCACCGTGGTAGTGAGTTCGCCACTATGGACAATAAAAGGTCGCGTAGGATTTTTCTCTACTTCGAAGAGCGCCTCGCCACTGACATCCACAATTCGCTTACCATCGTCTCTGAAATGATTGGGATAGGTGAGCGCGCTGTGAGGCTTAAGCCACACCACACTGCCATCAGAGAGTAAAACCTTCGCGATCCCATCTCCCGAATGTCTTGTAAGCAACGCGTAGTTCTGCTCATTGCGGTAATTGGCATAACGGACCACACCATAGCTTGCGAGGATAACCAAGAGAAGACAGGCAGCAGCTTTGAAAAAAATTGACGTAAGATGCCTTCCGGATTGTTCCGCTGAAATTTTGGCTTTGGTATACACCGCCTGTCTTAGCGCATTCCGGAGTCTTATTCGCTCGGCCTCGGTTTCGATAGCATTCTGACCTCCCTTGTTGAGAGATTCGAGCCATTTTTCAATCATTTCCTTTTCCCGTGGATTGCATTGCCCTCGCTCGTACCGCGCTAACAGGTCAGTAAATTCAGATTCGTTCATAATTATTGCTAAGTATAGGCGGCCAAAAACGTCGCAGCCATTCCACCAGGGATTTTCTTACTCATCCAGTTTATTGAAAGTGCATCGAGCCCGCTCATACACCCATGCAAAAACAAAATATTTTCTTTGATCACGGTCGAACTCAATGCCTTCTCTACCTGCCGGCCGGCGTTCCAACAAGAAACTTCGCAGAGATTTCTATGAAATATCTTTGCAAAAATCTAATTTTAACGAAAACCTGATCCCCTCCATGCTCGCATGAACTTGTGAAAACCAAATAATTTCGAACCCTATTACACCTTTGATCAACCATAGTGATAATGAGTTGTGCCGGTTGCTGAAAGCGAACGGACAGGAGGCGTTCAGCGAAATCTACGATCGATATTGGGAACAACTATACCTGTATTCGATCAAGAGAACTAACTCAAAAGATGTTGCGTTCGAGATTACGCAGGAAATTTTTGTGTCCCTGTGGACGAAGCGAAATGAAATTGTATTTCACACTTCATTACCAGGCTACCTTTATGCCGCAGCGCGTTATCAGGTGATCCATTATATCAAGAGCAGTAAACTGCGGGCCGACTATCTTTCAGATTTTACGGCGTTCCGTAGAAAACAAACGGATAACTCGACCGAAGAAACTCTTCTCCTGCACGAATTGGAGAAAGCGGTGGAGAAGGGACTGGATGGTTTGCCGAAAAGATGCCAGGAGATCTTCAGGATGAGCAGGCAGGATCACAAGACCATCAAAGAGATCTCCGAACAGCTTAATATTTCGCATAAGACAGTGGAGAACCAGTTGAGCTTTGCATTAAAACATCTTCGCGTCTCGCTACATGAGTTCATGACAGTGCTATTGTTAGTCGCATTATTTTTGTAGCGTTCCGATCTTACCTACGCTGCCAAAATCAAGGGAGTCGGGATAATCATTAACTCACTACACGGATCTGTCCCTTTGTGCTCTAATCAGGGAGTTTTAAAATTCCATTTCGAATTATCACTGTTCACGTCAAATTTTACAAGAGCCGGAGTGCTATCCCCGGAAGAAACAAGGGCCAACTTTTCCTCAGACCCGGGAACTACCTTCGGCATTATTCGATACGTTCCATCGGTGAGTTGATCAATTTTCCATAACTGCTCTGGTGCTCCGGTAAAAGCAGGAACGGTAATCACGCGCGCATCGGCCGTCGCAGCTAATATCCGGTCAGTTCCTGCTATCGCGATCTTATAATAGGGGGCGCCCAAATATCCACTTGAGTCAGGAGCAGCGGTGACAGTCCATCTTTGATGCGGGCGGGCCATATAATCGCCTATTCTTGCATCAATGTTCCCGGCAGGCCGCCATGTGTCAATTACATCGGCTAATTCCTGCGATGGAACTGGCTTGACGGGCTCATCGTTGCTGCGGTTAAATCCGCGAATGCCACCCGCCGTTCTTACGGGATCAACGGCGAGCTCCAATGCATATCCTCGTCGCTCCGATTCAATCAAATGTGTTCCTTCTTTAATATTTTCACCCGCAACGGGCCATCCATTTTTCCAAAGTAACGGGCGGATCCCTAACCCGCTGCGACCACCCTGGTCTAAGTCGGCTTCATAATGAAGAGACATTTTTTCGACGCCGTCCTCGATAACTATCCGCCCAAAATGGCCGGGACCTATAAGTCTTCCGCGGGTGGCAGCAACCATTTTTCCACCGCCTTCGAGCATGGTCCTTCCCACGTTATCGATGAAAGGTCCTGTCACGTTTTTGGAACGCCCGACGACTATATTGTATGTGGAATTAGATCCATCGCAGCAACTGCCATGGGTTGCAAGCAGATAGTACCACCCATCGCGATAAGCCAGGACGGTGGCTTCACACGCGATGGCCACATCGACCGGTTCACTTCCTTTCACCAGCCCGCCCGTTGCAGGGTCCAGTTCTACAACGCGGCTGAATCCAAAATAAGTGCCATACGAGAGCCAAAGGCGCCCGGTAGTCGGATCAAGCATGAAGCCTGGATCGATTGCATCGCATTCTTCATAGCCATCGGATGTGGCGACTACAACCGGTTCGCTATATTTAAAATCCGGCGAACCCGGATCAAGCGTCTTGTTCCACATGGTGAGTATGGCACCTTTGTGATTGCTGCTGCCACCGGTTGCGCCATACGCTATCAGGTAGCGGTCACCAATTTTTATTGCATCGGGAGCTGCTCCACCCCCGGGTCGAACACCACCCCTATTCCACTTCCATCCGTCATTGGAAATCAGTCCGCCTCCACCTGTGCCGAATGTGTAAAATTTACCGTCACACTCAACGATCGTTGATGGGTCATGAATAAAAGGATTTCCAATCTGCGCTGTTGCTGTATCGGTTATCAATACCAATACTGCCCCCAAGGCAATCAGATACATCTTTTTTACTGGCATCATTATTAGCTTCGGCTTCATCATAGTGTCGATTCCTTAAATAGACAGGCAGTTCCTATTCATAACTTATATTGAAGTTCTTTACAGGCGATCCTTTTTCGTCCAGAAAGCGGACGGAGAAGTTGCAGAAACCCGGGCCGTTTATGACGGCACCACGGATGATGTTCTTTCCCTTTTTGAGCGTCAGCAGTGCCGAGGTGACATTATCTACAATCATATCCCTGTCACCCGAGAGTGTAAGGACCTCCTTGCCATTCAACCAAAACATGCCTCCTGAATTGACTCCGGCAGTCATTCTGACATTATTGATTTCTTCTGAACAATTGATGACGGTGACAAGCCAGAATAGGTTACCGTATGGCGGCTTGTTTATCGCATAGGTGAAATGGTATAACGGGAAGTTAAACGTCTTGCTGTCCAGAGCATACCACTTAAGTTTCTCACCACCCACTTTCACTGTTTTGCCTCCCTTGGGAATGGCGTTGAAATCGTCAGAAAAATTGTCGGTGGATAGTACAGTCCTCAAATATTTCTCAGTGAGAATATTATTTCGGGAAATGTCTTTCCTGATGGGTTCCAGCACGAGCCAACGTTGAATAAATCCCTTATCGTCGGGCGTCTTTTTGGCTGTCGAGGATTCTGTAAAGTGTTTGGTCAGCGTATGGGTTGTATCGCCCTTAACGGGTATGGGCGGCAAGACTACTCTTGGCCTTTGAGGGGGCGCCTGGCCGTGGACCGTATTAGCGTCTACGAGTAAGGCTGACAAGGCGACAATAGTCAGCGTTGACAACAGGGATATGTGTTTTCTGTTCATCGACAATTCTTTAGCAGTATGGGGCCATATATTATTTCTTCTTAACCAAGAATCCGGAGACGCAAGAACAAGCCAAGATGCAGCGACGAAGTCGTCCTCTACCGGATCCCTTACGGTGTATTTATTAGAATCCGGTCTAAACAAATGTATATACTACACTTACAATAAAAAAGCCCGCTTGGGCATGATCAAAGGTTTATCTTTAGGTCCTCTTGCCGTTGACCCCCGTTCCTCCAATGTTGGCGTCTTGCCTTGCAGGGCGCCCGGAGTCTTTTTTCCGTTTTGACGGTACACGTGCCACTATTTACCTTTGCCAACGCAAGGCGTATATTTATTGACACATTTAAGCAAAACCGTCATTATGATGATTAGCTGGGAAGAAATTACGATAAGATTGGTTGTTGCCTCGCTGCTCGGTGCGGTCATCGGCATTGAGCGGGAACGAAAGGATTGGGCAGCTGGAATGAGAACGCATATGATGGTGTGTGTTGGCTCAGCACTCGCCATGATCGTGTCAGCCTATGGTTTTTTTGACATCCTGCAAGCGGAGAACGTAAACCTCGACCCTTCGCGCGTTGCCGCCCAGGTGATCAGCGGAATTGGCTTTATCGGCGCCGGAACCATTCTGTTTTTGAAGCAAGGCATCATTCGGGGACTGACTACGGCTTCAGGGCTTTGGACGGTCGCCGCAATTGGCCTTGCCGTGGGTGCTGGAATGTATTATGCAGGTGGAGTTACCACGGTCCTTGCCATTACTATTTTGTGGGTTTTGCAACCACTGGAAAGGCGACTTTCACGAAGATTCCGGCAGCGCAATATCCGCATCGTCACAGATGCTGAATCAAGCCCTTCCCGGATACTTAAGCGAATATTACAGCTCGACGATGTGGATGTCAGCAATTTCATGTTTGATAAAGTCGAAGATGAAATTGTCATTCAGGTGCGTTTTGACGACATCAATGTGATGAAGCTGGCGGGATTAGTGGAAACGCTGCAAAAGGAGCCACACGTCAAAGAAGTTCTTTGGATGAAATGACGATCATGCCACGGTTCACAAGTGCCCTACTTCGCCGGTGTAATGACCATGTTCCGGAATTCAATAGGTCCATGGTCGCCCTGCAGCTGGATAGGGCCGGGCTCGGCTTCGTTTGAATCCAGTGCGCCGCCGGTGATACCGGGGATTTCCTGATTGCAGATGATGGTTTTTCCGTTGGCGACAAGGGTGAGCATCCTTCCCACGAGGGTAATGTCATAGGTTTGCCATTCACCCGGCGCCTTGGCAACCTGCTCGCTAGGCGCAATAAACCCATAAAGGCCACCGAGCTCGCCGGACAGCGGCTCTTTTCCGTGGCTATCCATGATCTGAACCTCATAACGTCCACGCAGGTATACCCCGCTGTTGCTTTCTTTTGGATATCTGAATTCAACGTGAAGTTTGAAGTCCGTATAGCTGTCATCGGTAACGAGGTTGGCACCTGACTTTGGACTGCGAAGAACACCCTTCTCGACCACCCATTGATTTTCTCCTCCGATCGCATGCCAGCCCTTGAGTCCGCTTTCAGAAATTAGCGCAACAGGTTTGCCCCAGGCTACTTCCTTCTCTCTGCGCAGCGAAGGAGCGCGAACGCCGGTCCACGAATATCGTTTCCCATCGGGAAACACCACCGACCCTGACAAGCTTTCACCTTGGATACTGCCTTCAAAACTCATGTCGCCGGTACCCCGCTCCCACTGTGGTGGAATAGCAAAGTTGAACTTATTTCCATCCACGGTTACTTTCGATATCGGCCGTGCACTGCCAGATACAACCACAACCTGTCCGACCAGAGTACTGTAACCGGAGTGCCGTACCTCAAGCCACCCGGGATTGTTTTTGCCCTCCATTATGATGTTGAGGTCCCACCTCCCTTCCAGCGCGTCAGCGGCGACTGCGTGGCCGCCCGCCGGAACGGCAGATGTCAATGAGATCAAACAAAAGAGGGCGAAAAGACGATTTGATGCTTTTTTCATTGTGTAAGGAATTAGGGCAAGTCATAAATTTACGCGCTGGCGGATGAAGTGCAAAGCGATTGGGATTTTTCAAGATGCCCGTTCCTTAAACTTACAAATAATTCCGGCGACTCAATCAGTCTTTATCCTGGTCGTAGGCGAGTCCGTTGATAATCATGAAAATACCATAGCAAACTGTTCCGAGCGCAAGGATGATGAAGTAAGCATGTCCCACTTCATCGCCGATGAAGTCAAACGCTTTGTCGGTGTTCACGACATGTTCTGCGTTGCCGGTAAATGCCGCTTTGAGAAAAAAGAAGCCTATAATACCAACAATGATACCTCTCGAGCAATACCCGGCCCACGCCAGGAAATGGATGATCGCTTTAGCAGATTTGGAATAAAAATCGATGTCGAGCCTCTCCTTATAACCGCGGGTGACACCATAAAAAAACTGCACGATCGCAGTCGCTATTACAATGATGCCGATCGCCGTGATCGCAGATGCACCCCAGGACTCTGTTAATAACTTGCTAACAAACTCGCGCTCTTCCACCGGTTCGCCATTTTGCTGGATGTTTCCTGCGCCGATAATTACTTTGACAGCGGCATAGACAATCAGCAGATCCGCAACCGTGCTCAATGCTATGCCGGACCTTTTAACGAGGCCTCCAAAATCCTTGCCGTACCCATAAGGGTCTGTAACTGTTTCATAAATGCGCCAGACCATATAGCAAGCAGTTCCCACCATGATAATCCAAAGCAGTATTTTTCCTGCAAGCGCCTCATTCAGGATTGCAAGCATGCTACTCTCATCTGCGCCACCCGAGCGTAACTTCAAAAATGACAACATCGCGATGATGCCTACACCGGCGTAGCTTAAGCCGGTAGAAATGCATCCATAAATTGGCAGATAGTGAAAGAATGACTTATTTTTCTTCCCGGGCATGCATTAACTTATCATTTGTCTCATACTGCCACTCCTATGACATAGCACCGCGCAAGATGGTACAAATGACAACACGTTTTGCCACGCTCTCCTCTCCGATTTCTCATTCTTGAACCGGAAGGCGAACTGTAAATATTGCGCCCTTACCCTCGGAGGACCTCGCTGTCAGGGTACCATTATGGTTCTCGACAATTTTCTTACACAGGGCCAATCCAATGCCCGTTCCGCCATAGTCTTTTCGGTTATGCAGGCGGCTAAAGAGCTTAAAAAGTTGATCCGCATGAGCTTCATCAAAGCCTATTCCATTGTCTTTAAAAACAAAATTGTGGTAAAGCCTATTCTCGCCATCCCCTTTGGTATCGGCACTTCGGTCAATTGCATACCGGATTTCGACAAGGGGATGCTTCTGGTTCTGTGAAAATTTCAAAGAATTGCCGATCAGATTACTGAATAGCTGATGGAATTGTAGCTTGCTACATTCAATCGTCGGAAGTTCGTCTGCTAGAATGGTAGCTCCCCGCTCTTCAATAAACAGTTCAAAATCCGTTCTTACATTGCGAAGAATCTCATTCAGCTTAACTGTCTCGACTTCCCTTGCCTCATTTGATACTTTTGAATAGAGCAGCACATCCTTTATGAGGCCGGACATCCGCGCTGCAGAACTATCAATCTTGTCGAGATAAGCTTTCGCCTCTGCTTCGTGGTCCCATTTCTTTTTCACCATGTCCGAGAAAGTCTGAATTTTCCGGAGCGGTTCCTGCAGATCATGGCTAGCAACGTACGCGAACTGCATGAGCTCACTATTGCTGCGCTGCAGGTCAATATTAACAGCTTCCAATTCCTGTGTTCGTAAGAAGACCTGTCTCTCCAACTCCTTTCTGGCATTTCTCTGAAAGGTCACGTCTCTTACGATGCCGCTCAGCTGCAGCGGAGTTCCATCCTGGCTCAGGGAGATATTTCCATTCGCCTCAATATATCTTTCCTGTTTTGTTACCGAATTAATCAACCGGTAGTCAGCTTGATACTTTCCGGCGTTGTCGGCTGTCCGCTCAACGGCGCGCATCACGCGTTCCCGGTCGTCGGGGTGCACACAGTCAATTATATCCTTCAGGTTTGCACCGGTTTTCGGCAGGCCCCACCATTCTG
The DNA here is from genome assembly GCA_044507775.1 of Flammeovirgaceae bacterium. Classification (GTDB taxonomy): domain Bacteria; phylum Bacteroidota; class Bacteroidia; order Cytophagales; family Cyclobacteriaceae; genus Chryseosolibacter. The sequence goes on from JBIQIY010000010.1 coordinate 106,289, forward strand.
CCACTCGCTCCGAATAAGTTGCGTATTGGTTTTTAAGATCGATCTGCCATGTTCCAAGTTCTCCGAGTTCTATGGCATTGCTCAAATTTGATTTGGCCTCTTCAACCAGCCTTCTCGCATTGACCTGGTCGGTAACATCAATTCCTACCGCGATGATTCCAATCACATTGTCGTCCGAGTCCCTGAAAGGAGAATAAATGAAGTTCAGAAAAACCATTTGTGGCTTCCCGAAGCGCATCAGCTGCACAGGTGTTTCACTACCTATGAAAGGTTCACCAGTCGCATAAACCTGTTGCAGAAGCTTGTCGAAACCTTGTTCTGCAATTTCCGGCAATGCGACGGCGATCGGTTTATTTATTACTTCCTCATAAGTCCTGCCCCAAACTTCAAGTCCGCGGGAATTGACAATTTCGATTATGAATAACGGCCCGCGGAGAAGTACCGTGGGCATGGGTGACTGTAGAATCACATTGCGCAACGTTACCTCTACCTCCTTACGAATTCTGGCCAACTGGAGCTGGGAATGAATACGAGCAACCAACTCTTTGGCCGAAAACGGTTTCACGAGGTAGTCATCGGCACCGAGTTCAAACCCTTCTATCCGCGCTTCTTCGCCGGCTCTCGCAGAAAGGAGGATAACCGGTAAATTATTGGTTTTGGGATCCGCTTTGATTGCTTTCACCAATTCTACACCATCCATGACGGGCATCATGATATCGCTAACTACCATGTCCGGGCATTCGTTATGAATCTTTTCAAGGGCTTCTCGTCCGTTGCTCGCGGTGGTTATTTGGAATCGTCTTTGAAGAAGATTTCGAATGTAAGTCCTCATATCTGCGTTGTCGTCTACAACGAGGATCCGCTCCAGGTCTTCTTTTCCGGATGCAGGCGCATTGTCCGCCACTTCACCCCGCTGGCCGTCCACCAGCGACGAAGCTTTTTTAACAAATGATTCAACCAGGGTCTCATCCAACCGTCCTGCACTGCCAACTACTTGTTCCTGCGGTAAATGATCCTTCCCAGTGGGAATGGTAACAATAACTTCTGTGCCATGCCCGACCTCGCTGTTGAGGGAGACGGTTCCGCCGTGAAGCCTGACCAGTTCATTCACCAGCGATAACCCAATCCCGGTACCCTCATAAGTCCTTCCTACATTTTGGACGCGGTGAAACCGTTCAAACATCCGGGGTAGTTCATCTTTTGGAATACCCACTCCCGTATCCTTCACCGCGAATTGAATGACCGGTCCTCGCTTTGCCAGTGAAATAAGGATCGTGCCCTTAAGTGTGTACTTAAAGGCGTTTGATATGATATTCAAGACGATCTTTTCCCACATCAACTTATCGACAAACACCGTGTCGCCAACAGGCTCAATGTCGATCTGGTAGGATAAGCCGGCGCTCTTCATCAGGGATGAAAAATTTGAAGCTAGTTCCCGGGTGAGCTGGGCGATATCGAGGCTCTGAAAAGATGCGCGCTCCCTGCCTGCTTCAATTCTGCTGAAGTCAAGAAGGTTGTTCACCAGCTGAAGCAGGCGCATCGCATTTCTATGGGTCGTTTCGAGCGCCGTTAGGTTTTCACTATCATCTGCCACCCCTGGCTTTTGAAGCATTTCTTCAAGAGAACCGAGAATAAGCGTGAGCGGCGTTCGAAATTCGTGGGAAATATTGGTGAAAAACAATGTCTTTGCCCGATCGATGTCAGCCAGCGCTTTCGCCCTGGTCCGCTCCTGCTCCAGGGAACTTATAATACCTATTGCGTTGGACAAGGAGCCGGCGACCAGTTCAAGAAATGATTGGTATTCTTTGTCCAGAGCCCGTCTTGAACTAATGCCGAAGACGATAAAGTAGCGGGTAGCTGGGTCGTTGCCTTTAAGGGGAACGAGCAATGCTTCTTTTGGCGCCTCAGGCCACGGGCCCTTTGGCACTTCGAAGAGATAATAGTGAAGGTCTTTTAAGTGAATGGGGTGTCCATCCGATAGGGCGTCTTCGTGCGGCCAGTCACGTTTCAAGGCAGGCTCATGGCCTTCGGTCCCGTCTATGAATTGTAGTTTTCCACCTTTAGAGACGGAGTAGATCATGGCATAGGGAATATCTTTGGGATTATCGCGAATCACCTTTACGGCTGTTTGCGCGACTTCCCCAAACGAGCTGACGCCGCCGATGGCGTTCGAGAATTCTTGCAGGAAAGAATTACGTCGTTCGCTGATCACCCGGTATGTTGTTTCTACTACTGCGTTAAAAATGCCGTCTACCGTGCCGTCGAACCCGAAGATGGGTGTAAACGTGAAGTCAAAGTAGCATTCCTCCGTGTAACCGTGGCGCTGCATGGGCAACAGTGCATCCCGCGAGCCCCCTGGCTGGCCACCAAATGCTTTCTTAAATTGAGGCTCGATATCGTTCCATATCTCCGGCCATACTTCCCGAGCCGGTTTTCCCAATGCCCATGGATGCTTCTTTCCCGGAATCGGGCTCCATGCATCGTTGTAAATGAGGACTAACTCGGGACCCCAATAAAGTGCTATCGGGAAGTTTGAGTTCAAGCATATACTGAGCGACGATTGAAGGATGAGAGGCCAGTCGTGAAGACTGCCGAGTGAAGTAGCCTCCCATGAGTACTCTTTCACGCGAACCGCCATCTCGCTGGTCGCGCGCAACGAATATTCTATCGACCGGGTCCCATCTATATCCATATCAGGCTTCTACTAAAGCTCCAAAGTGCCTCGTGTTTGTGCTCATGGGCAAATGCCTTTTTTGGAAAAGGGTGGCGGACCGTCGTCAGGCTCGCCACGAATCAAATATAAAAGTTGGAGCCGTTCCAGAAAAATGTAACGGACTGATATTCACCCTGCAAAAGAAAATTTCCAGGCGATTTTATTAGAAAAAAAATGTGCCAACAGTGGGCTTAAAAAAATTGACAATTGACAAAGGGTATCTGATCCCTGGGTGATCGGCCTGGATTTCATTTCGCAGTCCTTAACGATTCGTGGGAGGCAATGTTGACAGTTGACAATAGCACCTCCTATTGATAAAATTATCCTGCCATTTGAATGATATAAAGTGATCGAACCTCCTTGGAAAAATTGACAATTGACAAAGAGTATCTGATCCCTGGGTGATCAGCCTGGATCTCATTTCGCAGTCCTTAACGATTCGTGGGAGGCAATTGACAGTTGACAATTTGGTCCTTGCGAAATGTAGATGATATCAGGCGAAGAATAATGAATAGAACAGAAATCGTGCGTCGGGGAAAACATTGCATCTGCCAAGCTTCGAACAAACTAGCCGTTTCTATTGATGCAGGCGAACAGCTATGCGCTGAATCTTATCAATTTCCCATTTGATAGCCCACCTCGGGCGTTTGAATTTATCGACATTTCGACTAGATTCGTTGAAGCATATGGCCTAAGCCACTTGAAAAGAATTGCCTCCATAGCATTTGCCCTGATCATCCTGCTCAACACGATGGGATATTATTGCTTGTTTCTTGGACTACACCTCAGGAATGATATCGCGATGTCCAGGGCAATGGACTCCGACCGCTATAATCCGTCAAATGCCATCACTATTAAGGTCCCGGTTTCAATTCCGTATATGCCGGATCAGGCAGATTTTGATCGGGTCGAGGGGCAGTTCGAGTATAATGGGGAGTTGTACCGGTTGGTAAAACAGCGGTACGCCAAAGACACGCTTACCGTCGTATGTATCAGAGACACGGAACACAAAAAGATCAACCTCGCGCTTTCTGACTATGTGAAGACCTTTACTGACAAGGCAACAGACACCACGCCAGCATCCAAAACAACATTTACTTTTATAAAAGATTATTTGCCAATTTCCTTCGGAGTTACCTCGGCAACAGAAGGTTGGACATTGCAGTTACTTCACAATACCAACTATCAAGGCCTGATTCCCACTTTTACAGCGTCAATCATTCACCCTCCCGAGAAGGGCTGACCATGCTGCGCGAATACATTCCTCAGATTTATTTAGTTGGGTTTGTTATGGTTTGCCCGAGCGGCAAATAGCGTAATTCTCGTTCGCAGCCTCCCCTATTATTCTACCTGGTAACGCACTGAGATTGGTTTCTCAGGGCAATAACCCCATGCGGCATCCGCCTTCCTGACTACTTGGACTAGTAGCGGACCGCACTTAAAATCTTATGTATGCCCCATATATCTCTGGAAGATCACTTGCCGGGAATCACCGGACTATTGGAATATCGCAAAGACAGCGCGCAGCCTATACGGGAACTAACGCAATTCCTCTTGCGCGGATCATCGACCCTAACTGAAGGTGAACGTGAACTGATTGCCACAATTGTTTCCTATGGCAATGAATGTAAATTCTGCACCACTGCGCATACTGCCGCGGCCGATAAGTTGCTAGGCGAATGCAACACGACGCAGGCCATTAAGCATGACATCGAATCCTCGCCTGTCAGTGACAAGATGAAAGCACTGCTGGTGATCGCAACGCAAGTTCAGCAAAGTGGAAAAACGGTTACAACTGACTCCATTGTGAGAGCAAAAAGGGCTGGCGCTACCGACGTCGAAATACATGATACGGTTTTGATTTCCGCACTTTTCTGCCTTTACAACCGCTACGTTGATGGCCTGGCCACCCGGCTCCCGGACACACATGAATATTACAATACCCTCGCCGAGCGACTCGTGACGAATGGATACAAACGTCTGCCCCAAGGGTATGACCATCTAAAAAAGCACTAATCATTTGAATTGCAAACCCCATGAAACATTATATACTTCTTTTGCTTCTATTTTGTTCTTCTGCTGTGTTCAGCCAATCGACTAAAGTCGCTGGCACAATTACGGACGAGCAGAGCAATCCTGTTGCAGGAGCCAACATACTGGTCAAAGGTAAAGTCACCGGCACAGTGACCGATGCCTCGGGAAAGTTTGAATTAAATACAACGCAACCCTTGCCATTCACACTCATCGTATCAATGGTCGGTTTTCAAAGCCAGGAGGTTGTAGTGACCGGCGACCTGGACAATATCTCAATTATGCTGGCTGAGTCCAGCGAATTGATGGATGAAGTTGTTTTCTCGGCGTCACGCGTGGAAGAAAGCATACTGCAATCTCCGGTGAGTATCGAAAAGATGGACCTGCGAGACATTCAGCAAACCGCCTCCGCGTCGTTTTATGATGCGCTTGAAAATCTTAAAGGTGTAGAGATGGTGACGAGCGGGCTGACCTTCAAGCAGATTAATACACGCGGATTCAATCACACGGGTAACTCAAAGTTCCTTCAACTGATTGATGGCGTCGACAACCAGACTCCAGGACTGGGCTTTTCGGTGGGGAATATGCTTGGCGCATCGGATCTCGACATGGAAAGCGCTGAGGTGATTCCGGGCGCCGCTTCCGCTTTGTACGGGCCGATCGCCTTTAACGGCATGCTGATGATGCGAACGAAAGATCCATTTCATTATCAGGGACTCAGCGCACAGGCAAAGTTTGGTATAAACCACGTCGGTGAAACTTATGCCGATCCGCACCTTTTGAGCGACTATTCGATCCGGTATGCCAAAGCATACAACAACCGCTTTGCTTTTAAAGTGAATGCTTCCTATTTCTCAGGTTTGGACTTTTACGCGACCAACTATACGGACGTTGACCCTGGTACCCCGGAACAATTAAGGGGCGACAATAACCCTGCCCGCAATGCGCTCAACATCTACGGTGACGATGAAGCCCGCACCCTTGACGGAATTGGACGTGTATCACGCACAGGCTACGAAGAACGCGATGTGACTGACTACGATGTCTACAGCCTCAAGTTGAACGGAGCGCTGCATTACCGGATCACTGAAAACATGGTTTTGAGCTATCAATACAACTTTGGACAGGGTACCGCCAACTACACCGGAAGCAACCGTTTTTCCATCAATAACTTTACCCTGCAACAGCACAAGCTGGAACTCAAGGGAACAAACTATTTCATTCGCGCATATTCGACCACAGAAGATTCGCATGATTCGTACAACGCGAAGGGGCTCGGGCAACTGCTCACGAAGACCTGGGTGCGAGACCTTAGCGGCAACATCGTCGCGGAGGACCAGGCCGATGATATGTGGTACACGCGATACGAGGAAGCGTTTCTTGGAAATATCGCGGGCGTTACTTCGGCAGATCACGCTGCCGCAAGGACGTTCGCTGACCAGGGAAGGTTCCTTCCTGGCAGCCCAGAGTTCGAAGCTCAAAAAAAGCGCCTGATCGCCACGCAAGGTCTAAGCGGCGCAGGGATCTTAAGCCAAAGCAGCCTGTATCATGTAGAAGGACAATACGACTTCTCAGACAGGATAAAAGTTATCGAAGTGCTTTTGGGCGGAAATTTCCGGCGCTATGACATGTTCACGAATGGAACCTTGTTTGACGACAAGGGCGGAAGTATAATCATAGATGAAGGCGGAGCTTTCCTGCAGCTCGGGAAAAAGCTATTCACTGAAAAACTCAAACTCGGCGCCTCGATCCGGTATGACAAGAATCAAAACTTTGAGGGAAGATTTACGCCGAGAACAACGGCTGTGTACACCCCGGTAAACAACCATCACTTCAGGACCTCCTATCAGACCGGTTTCAGAAATCCGACTCCCGGCGATCAATACATCAAGCTGAACGCGGGGCCGATCACGATCCTCGGCGGTGTCCCCGACAATAGCGAGGGCATGACTGTATATCAGAACTCTTTTACTACCGCGTCACTCGGTCCCTTCTTCGGGGCCTTCCAACAAGCTATGGAGCAGGGCGCGACGCCCCAGGAAGCAGTAATGGGGGCCAAAGACCTGCTGGTAAAATCCAATGTGGATTACATCAAGCCGGAGCGGATAAAGGTATTTGAGATTGGTTATAAGGGATTGTTTAACAACAACCTGGTATTCGATGTGAACTACTACTTTTCGAGCTATACCGACTTTTTGCTGAACCAGGTGGTAATGGAACCTCAGAGTGACGTCCTCGCTCCGGACGGATCGATCAATCCTCAGGCGGCCATGGATCTCTTGAACGGGGATAGCCACCTGTATCAGCTTTATACTAACGCTGCTGACGTGGTCACGGCACAGGGCGCAACGTTAGGGGTAACATACAGCCTTCCGAAGAATTTCCTCGTGAACGCAAATGCGACCCTGGCTACGTTCGACATCAGGGATGCCAATCCTAACAACGTTCCGGGATTTAACACTCCCAAGTACAAGACGGCGATTACTTTTGGAAACAGCAAAATCACTGAAAAAATCGGTTTTAACGTTGCGTGGCGATGGCAGGACGCTTACGATTGGTACGGAACATTTAACCAGATGAGGCCCGGCCGAATTGAAGCATTTTCCGTTGTCGATGCACAGGTGAATTACAAGGTGCTTCCGATTAAATCGATGATAAAAATCGGAGCAAGCAACTTATTTAACAATCAGGTCTATCAGGCTTATGGCTCACCGTCGATTGGAGGCATCTATTATATAAGTCTGACCTTTGATCAACTTTTGAGATGATGTCCAGCCCGATAACTGCCTCAGAGGTGAAGGATTCCAATAAGATTGGAATCCTTCTATGGGGTTCTTTCGCTATCTGTTTTCTCTGCAATATCAGTGCTGGGTTGATATCTACATTAATGTCGGTGTACCTCCCTCCCGTTGTTCAGGATCTGACCGGGAAGACCGGGGCCGGGGAACTAAGCACAATAAGCGCCTACATACAATCGCTTTATATTGCCGGATGGGCAGCAGGTGGTTTCTTCTGGGGGTTTATCAGCGATAAAATCGGACGCGTCAAAGCGCTAGCCATGTCCGCAGGACTGTTCGGCTTTTTTAGTTTTTTGATCGCGTTTGCACCATCGTGGGAGAACGTTGTGCTCTTCAGATTGCTGTCCGGCCTTGCTGTAGGGGGGATATTAGTGATTACGCCAACGCTACTGTTTGAAATCTGGCCCAGCAGATCCCGGGCGGTGATAATTGGAATTGACTCCATCGGATTTCCGGTCGGTATCTTTTCCTCGGGGCTGGTAACGGTATTGATCGGCGATTGGAGAGATGCATTTTTTATTGGTCTGTTACCAGTAGCGCTTGCAGTAGTGTCGATGTTCATCTTGAAAGAATCCGATCACTGGAAGACCAGCAGCAGAAAACGTACAGCACGAGCGACTGACGACGACCGATCTAACCTGTTGAAAGGTTCGATCATTTTTGGAACGATGCTTATCGGGTTGTGGGGAATGTTCTCGTGGATTCCAACATGGGTGCAAAGCCTGCTTGGCACGACGGGGGGTCAGAATGAGCGTGGAATAGCCATGATGTTACTCGGCGCAGGCGGGCTAATAGGTGGCTTTGCATCCGGATGGGTTTCAAATGCCCTTGGAGTAAGAAGAGCTATGATGTTTTGCTTCACGGGCTGTATTGCTATGTCCGGCCTTCTTTTTGGATTGAACAATTCATTTTCGAATATCATTTACGTGGAGCTGGCGTTTCTTTCCTTCTTCTTTGGGATTAGTCAGGGATTACTTTCCATTTACGTCCCCCAACTATTTCCGGTTCGCATCAGGGGGACCTTTACGGGGATTTGCTTTAACATCGGAAGAATCGTGACAGCGATCGCGATATTCTTTGTGGGATTTTTCGTAGTATTCTTCAACGGATACGGCAACACATTGCTCGCCTTTGCCGGTATCTTCCTGATCGGATTTCTAACAATGCTCTTTACAAAAGAAAATAAACCAGAAACAAATGGCACACATTAATGTACCCGAAGGAGTTCCGGGAATACGAAGCCTGGTCATGTTTAGACCGGAAACAGGAAAGCACCTCTATGAACTGGCGCAGGTGTTGCTCCGGGATCCCTCGCCCCTTAGCCCGGCTGAAAGGGAACTGATTGCGACACATGTTTCCGCGCGAAACAATTGCATGTTCTGCATGAGCAGTCATGCCGCAGCGGCTCGTGAGCTCTTTGAAGACAAGAGAGAAGTTGTGGATTGCGTCATCCATGGCCGCGACACGGATCAGCTCAGCGATAAAATGAAAGCACTTTTAAACATTGCCGGCAAAGTGCAACAAAGTGGTCGGCTTGTTACGGATGCCGACGTCGCGGAAGCACGGAGACACGGAGCAGGAGATCGCGATATTCATGACACGGTACTTATCGCCGCGACTTTCTCTATGTTCAATCGCTATGTGGACGGGCTTGCTTCCCTTACTCCTACTGATTCGAAAGATTATGAGCCCATGGGAAAACGGCTAGCGACCATGGGTTACGTTTTACCTTCACAATCCAATAAATAATGGCGCACATACAACTACCGGAGGGCTTACCCGGAATTCGCGGCCCTATGGCCTTTCGTCCCGAAACCACGAAACCTTTGAACGAACTCGCAGAAGTTTTACTGCGAAGCGACAATTCATTGACTCGCGGTGAGCGGGAGCTGATTGCAACGCATGTTTCCTACCTTAACGATTGCTTCTTTTGCCAGAACGCGCATGGAGGCCTGGCGCAGCACTACTTGGGTTGTAGCCTGGAGGAGATGGACAAAATGAAAATAGACCCCTACTCCACACCGATATCGGAAAGGCTGAAGGCCTTGCTTGCCATTGCCGATAGTGTTCAAAAAGGTGGGAAGCAGGTTACTACTGAACAAATTCAGCGCGCCAGGTCTCTGGGGGCCACTGACCTCGAAATTCACGACACTGTTTTGATCGCCGCTGCCTTCTGTATGTTTAATCGCTATGTAGACGGTTTGGGGACATGGGCTCCACAAGACAGATTGTTTTATGTAAACCGGGCGAAGGCCCGGGCGGAAGAAGGTTACGCAAACTATGATCCGCATAACTGACCGATAAGGATGAAAAAGCTATTCTACGTTGGACTCGCCGGCCTGGCTGTATTTGAGATCCTCAACGTGTATTTCATAATGCCGATGCCAGGAAGTCAGCAAATGAACACGATCGATCTCGCCTATTTCTTATACACCTATCGTTGGTCCTTTAGGGCATTCTTTGTGCTGATGATCCTTGCCGGAAGTGTTTCTGCTTTTGGCGCAAAGAAAAAGTGGGTTCCCATCCTTGCCATGGCACCAGTCGTATTTATCGTCTATGCTTTTAATTTTCAGATGACTGCAGATCAAATGTTTCTGCAGCCCGAGTCACTCGTGTTCAAGTCTCGTGCTGAAAACAATTTGACGGATAGTAGCCTGGTCCTCGCTGTCACTCACAATATGGAAGCGAAAGCCTATCCTATCCGTTACATCCAGTATCATCATCAGGTGAGAGACACTATCTCCGGAAAACCGATCATGGTAACGTATTGCAATGTCTGCCGCACGGGCCGCGTTTTCGAGCCTGTTGTGGATGGAAAAATAGAGATTTTCAGGCTCGTTGGAATGGACCACTTCAATGCGATGTTTGAGGACGCGACGACGAAGAGCTGGTGGCGACAAGCAACCGGGGAGGCAATTACCGGGGAACTGAAAGGAAAAACACTCCCGGAGCTCGAATCCAATCAATACACCTTGAGCAAGTTCTTTTCCCTTCATCCTTTCGGAATGGTGATGGATGCCGATCTCACCTCAAAAGATAGCTACGATACATTGGGCCGTTTCGAAAAAGGCAGAAGTAAAGGCAAGCTAACAAGAACGGATTCGGTATCATGGAAAGATAAATCCTGGGTGCTGGGGATAGAAGTCGAAGGCCGGGCAAAGGCTTACGATTGGATCCGGTTGAAGGAATTAAAAATTCTGAATGACCAGATTGGCGGCACAGCGGTTGTCATAGCCATTGCGTCTGACGAGCAGAGTTTTGCCGCCTTTAAATCTGTCAGCGAAGAGCGGTTTATCATCAGGAATGATTCACTGATCGGATCAAATAATCAGTACGACCTCGCTGGACGAAGCAAGGATGGTAGCAACCTCGAGCCGATAAACGCGTACCAGGAGTTCTGGCACAGTTGGAAACAGTTTCATCCCAATACTGAAGTTTATGAGTAGAATCTACCGCCATCCCAGCCCAGGCGCGACATGCTTCAGGATGGATGACAGCACATGAACGTTATACTCGACCCCCAACGTATTAGGCACGGTCAAAAGCAGGGTATCTGCTTCTTTTATCGCTTCATCTTTTGCCAATTCTTCAACTAGCTGATCGGGTTCGGCGGCGTAGCTTCGTCCGAAGATAGCGCGTCTATCCCTTTCAATGAAGCCGACCTGATCGACCCGGCTCGCTTCCTGGCCAAAGAGATATCGGTCGTCAGGCGTCACCAGGGCAAATATGGATCGACTTACTGACACCCTTGGCTCACGCAGGTGACCTGCCTTCTTCCACGCTTCCTTGTATAACCTTATTTGCTCGGCCTGCTGTTCGTGGAACGGTTTGCCACTTTCATCATATTTCAGCGTCGAGCTTTGCAGGTTCATTCCATTTTCGGCAGCCCAGATGGCAGTGGCATTCGAGGCGGCACCCCACCAGATGCGGTCGCGTAATCCTTCGGAATGAGGTTCCAGCCGCAACAGGCCAGGCGGGTTGGGAAACATCGGATTTGGATTGGGCTGAGCGAAGCCAATGCCACCGAGCCTCTCCAGGAACTCCAATCCTTTCCGGCGTCCCATGTCGGCATCGGTTTCCCCGGCAGAGGGTTCGTAACCGAAATAACGCCATCCATCCACTACCTGCTCGGGCGAACCTCTGCTGATACCCAGTTGGAGCCTTTCTCCGGAAATTAAATCAGCGGCACACGCTTCCTCTACCATGTAGAGCGGATTTTCATAGCGCATATCAATCACACCGGTGCCAATCTCGATCTTTTTGGTCCTCGCAGCAATGGCAGACAATAAGGGAAACGGGGATGCTAGCTGTGCAGCGAAATGGTGCACCCGGAAGTATGCGCCATCCAACCCCATCTCTTCAGCTGCAACCGCGAGCTCGATCGACTGCAGTAGCGCGTCCGCCGCCGTGCGCGTTTCATAGCCCTCGCGATCAGCCCAATGTCCGAACGATAAGAATCCTATTTTCTTCATAATGGCAATAATAGCTCAAGTTGGGTTGTAGATTACTTTCGAACCGCCTTTTTTGTTATGCTAATTATCAGTGGACCTCGTAGCATATATGCAGAGTGATCACCATGGCGATATTTTTCGGGTAGAGCCCAGCAGGAATAAAACATATTCTTGCGTCTTTTTGGATAGGCGCGCGTCTATAGACTGCGAATGATCTCAATCGCTCAAAACTTATGTTTCACTAAATACAAACTTCTATGGACCTAAGATCAGATCCCGGATGTTGCGACGGAAATTGCTGTGGCGGCAATACTTCCGGTTGCTGCTAAAAAAGAACGAGAGCAAGGTAATTCCTTGCTCTCTTGGTTAATTACATCCACAAGGGAGTCTGTTCTGACATGCAACCGCATTGCCGTAACGGTCGAATTGAATATGGTAGGCAGCATCCATTTTCTCTTTTAGTATCCGACGCGCTCTTTGCACGCGGGACTTGGCGCCAGAGTAGGAAAGATCGAGTTTTTCGGCCAACTTGAGTTGGGACATTCCCTCGAGTTCTGCCAACTCCAGGGCGTAGCGGTATTTCTCCGGAAGTGTTTTGAGCATCTCTCCGAGACAGGATGTGACGCAATCAGTCAACGTTACGCCTTCACCTTCCCAATCCAGATCCATAGCCGTAACAGCCCTCGACCTCCGTCTGAAATGATCGTTAATCGCATTTCTCGCGATGCGGAAAATCCACGAAGAAATCTTGTCACTTTGCTTCAGCTGCGTGAGATTGTCGTGAACCTTTAGAAACACATCCTGAACAATATCTTCCGCCAGCGCTTTGTCGCCTGTATATCGAAGCACGAACCCCATCAGACGGTCCTGCATTTGGTTCCATATTGCTACTTCATGCGAGTTCATTGACTCTTGTTAATCGTTAGCGTTTGCAAACTCTTGCTACCTGTCAAGCAATTCGTGAATCTGCCGTATCCTTATTAATCGTAATATCACCAGCAAGGGTTTCAGTGGCAAGCCTTTGTGGGAGGAGATCGTTCGTTTATCTGCCTGCCGCCGCGCGAGCCATAACTCCGGCAGGCAGGCGCTCTTGCCAACGCCATGCCTCGCGACGCCCACTCAGGCTTTGTGGGACGACTGTATGAGCGGGTGTTGTGAATTTCTTATATTGTACGACCCAAGTTTCAAAATTAACCAAGATACTCTCCTATGTTCAAGCTATTCACGACCCTGAGAAAAACCATTGTTTTGGTTTGTCTGCTATTCTCCGCCCAGTCCACCTGGGCACAGGATGGAACAATCTATCCCCTTGAAGCGCCTCCTGAACCGAACGCAATTCCCCTCAACACCGGAGGTGTTAAAGACCAGCCAGCGTCCGAGACATGGTTCCGCCAGTGGGGTGATCCGATGGCTCGGAATATTTCAAAGGCAACCCTAACGCCGTTTTTACCGAAAGCCGGCAAGGCCAATGGCGCGGCCGTCATCGTCGCTCCTGGCGGTGGCTTCAGGTGGTTGTCAATGGGCAATGAAGGCTGGGAAGTAGCGCAGGCGTTGGCGGACAAGGGCATTGCAGCCTTCGTACTGAAATACAGGCTGCATCCTACTCCCGAATCACTCGATGGCTTTAGAGAGTCAATGAATCGAACATTTGCCGCGGCAACGCCTCCTCCTGCGGGAGCTGCGACAGAATCAGCGCCTCCCCGCCCCCGCATGGACCTGTCCAACCAGCTCGAAGATGCTGAGGCAGCATACGCGATGATTGTGAAGCGCGCCGCGGAATGGGGCGTCGACACTGCCCGTCTGGGTATGATCGGATTTTCTGCCGGCGCCGGGCTCACGATGCACGCGACGCTAAACTCCACAAAAATGGAGCTCGACTTTATTGGTCCCATCTATGGCGGCATGGGTCCGGTGGAGGTGCCCCGGAATGCGCCACCGATGTTCAATGTCATCGCGACCGATGACTTTCTGTTCCGCGGCCAGTTCGGTGTCATCGACTCCTGGTTTAAGGCGGGCCGGCCCGTTGAGTTCCATCTCTACCAGAACGGTGGTCACGGCTTCGGCCTCGGTAATCCGGACCGGACCAGCAACAAGTGGTTCGATGCGTTCATCCACTGGCTGGACGTTAACGACTTTCTAGTCGCTTCGCCTGGGAAGTGATCAGTACCCAGGCGTTCACAATAGGTGAGACGAGGAGGTCACGCCTTCGATCCCATTGTGCTTCAGGGTTATTGAGCGACGACGAGAACGATCTTGCCAACGTGAGCGCTACTCTCCATCAGATCATGTGCCGCCGGCGCATCAGCTAGTGGAAATACTTTATGGATGACAGGTTTAATGGTGCCAGCTTCAAGCAATGGCCAGATGTGCTCATTCAGCTTGGACGCAATCGCGGATTTGAATTCTACGTCCCGTGGTCTTAACGTCGATCCCGTAACAGTCAGTCGTTTGCGCATGATCTGTGACAGGCGAATGGTAGTCTCATCGCCCTTCATGTAGTTTATCAAAACCAGTCGTCCGTCTTCGGCGAGGATGTCGAGGTTGGGCGCCGTGTAAGGCCCTCCGATCATATCCAGAATGAGGTCCACCCCCCGGCTATTGGTCACCTCCCGGATTACATCCTGGAAACTTTCAGTTTTATAGTTTATTCCTCTGCGCGCCCCGAGCGATTCGCAGTAGTGACACTTTTCCGCAGTGCCGGCAGTGGCATAGACGGTACCGCCCATGGCCTTCACCATTTGAATAGCGGCGACGCCGATACCGCTGGTGCCGCCGTGAACAAGAAACGATTCGCCGCTTGTAAAACGCCCCCTGTCGAAGACGTTGCTCCATACGGTAAAAAATGTTTCCGGCAGCGAGGCGGCCTCAACGAAGCCTAGACCCTGAGGCATGCGCAGACATTGCCCGGCCGGAACAGCGCAGTATTCCGCATACCCTCCACCGGCGAGCAGGGCGCAAACTTTATCGCCCCTGGTCCATGACGTGACCTCACTACCGACCTCCTCTATTACACCTGCCACCTCCAGGCCCGGGATGTCGGCTGAAGCGCCCTTCGGCGGTGGATACTTCCCTTTTCGCTGTGCAACGTCCGGCCGATTGACTCCGGCTGCCATTACCTTAACCAGCACCTCCTGCGCGTCACAGGATGGCATCGGGCGTTCGGTAATTTGCAACACTTTACTATCTCCAGGATGTGTAATTGCGATGGCCTTCATGGAACATCTTGTCAGATCTCGAATGGAAGTTATTCGTGCCGCGATATTAACGAATATTCCTCATTCTCACGGGTGTCAGGCAGCATTTGCCGGCAGATAGATATGAAAGGTGGAGCCTACACCGGGCTCACTTTCCGTCGTAACGATTCCATTGTGGTTACTGACAATCTTCTTGACAATTGCCAGTCCGAGTCCCGTACCGCCATACACGTTCTTCGGATGAAGCCTGACGAACGGATCAAAAAGTTTGTTCGCCCCTTCGTTGTCAAACCCGATGCCATTGTCTTTTACCTGAATGTGAAAGTACTGGTTTTTTCCATTGGGCAAGCCGCCCGGAATGTCAGGACCTTTAATGAGTTTTGATCGAATGCTGATCACCGGTGGTATACCGGCCTTTGAAAACTTTATGGCATTGGAGACCAGGTTAAAAAAGAGTTGCTGTATCTGATGCGGTATCCCCTTTACAACGGGTAGTTTATGCGCCTTGATACTAACATTCTTCTCCGCGATCAAAACTTCAAGATCCGCCGTTATGGCCGAAATCGTGTCATTCAGGTTGACGTCTCTTATCTTCTCATACTCGCCCGATACCTCCGAATAAGAAAGCAAATCGTGAATCAGGGCTTGCATTCTCTCCGAACTGTCGATTATCTTATTGACGTATTCTTCACCTCTTACAGGGTCATTGCCCCGTTCCCTGAGCCGGTATGCGAATGTCAAAATCTTCCGCAGCGGCTCCTTCAAATCGTGGCTTGCGATATTTGTAAATGATGCGAGTTCTTCATTCAAACGTTCGAGGGACTTGTTCTTTAGATCGAGCTGAGCCGCACTTGCCTTCAACATATCTTCGGCGAGTTTTCTTTCGGTCAGGTCGCGCGTAACTTTTGAGAATCCTATTACCTTCCCATCAGCGTTATGAAGGGCGGTAATAACAACACTGCCCCAGAAACCGGTTCCATCTTTCCGCACGCGCCAACCCTCATGCGCAACTTTGCCAGTTCGTTTAGCCTGGTCTATTAGTCGATCCGGAAGTCCCGCCTGCTGATCTTCCTTTTGGTAGAAGACCTTGAAATTCTTCCCAATGATTTCCCTGGCCGTATAGCCCTTTATAAGTTGAGCCCCCTGGTTCCAGTTCTGAATATTACCATCCGTGTCGAGTAGAATAATTGCGTAGTCCTGCACCTCCACGACCATCTTTTGATAACGTTCCTCACTTTCTCTCAGGTTTTCATTCGCCTGCCGCAATTCTTCCATGAGCGTGCTGACGCGATCTTCTGCCACTTTTCGCTCTGTCAGGTCCCGCGTCACTTTGGAAAACCCGATTACAGTTCCCTCATCATCATGCAGGGAGGTTATCGTAACATTGGCCCAGAATCTTTTTCCGTCCTTCCTGATTCGCCATCCTTCATGGACGATACTTCCCTTGCTTTTGGCCTCCGCCAGAAGATGTCCCGGTAAATCACTTTTACGATCTTCCTTCGGGTAGAAAAGCCGAAAGTTTTTTCCAACTATCTCCTTCGGAGAATAGCCCTTTACTTTTTCAGTGCCCTTGTTGCAGTCAAGTATTTTTCCATCGCAATCGAGGAGAATGATTGCATAGTCTTGAACTTCCCAGACCATTCGATGATACAGTTCTTCGCTTGCTGTCAAGTCGATATTTTTCTGCTTAAGCTCTTCAACAAAATTGCTGTACTGATCTTCAGCAACCCTTGTTTCCGTCAAGTCGGAGGTGATTTTGAGGTAGCCTTTGACCATGCCCGTCTCGTCGTGAATCGCGGTCAGGCTCATGCCGCCCCAGAACCGGGTGCCATCCTTTCGCACCCACCAGCCTTGAAAGGTGGTGTTGCCATTCGTTCTCGCGCTGTCCAATAGCTTGTCCGATAGCCGTTGATCCTTGTCTTCAGAGACCTGCAGGATCCGAAAGTTTTTACCAATAATCTGTTGCCGGGTGTAGCCATATATTTTCTCTGCGCCCTTATTCCACGAAGAAATGTTTCCCTTCGGATCCATCATCATCATAGCGTAATGTTCGACTTCCTGAAGGATCGACTCACCTTCTTCCGAATTACCCTGAATGAATGTGCCCGTTGTGGAATTGGCGGGAATTGATTGATCCGTCTCTGCAGTATTTGCCGCCTTTCTCTTCGATACTGTTGACTTCTTCTTCTTCGGAAATACCATCGGATACTTTAAAACTTAAAGATAGACGCAGCAACTCTTTTCAAAAATTTTAGGCTGATGAATTATAGCCCCAGGGCCGCGTCTACAACAAAAAACATCGACGGAAAAAAATCATGCCACCTCGGTCGCGTCATCGGCGGGGCAAGACCATTGCGCTGTTCAAGACCCCGCAGGCGCGATGCGTTGGCGGGTCACTCGTTCCGAAGGGAATTGACAGGATTTGCGTAGGCCGCCCGGAGCGCCTGCGTGCTGACGATCAGCAATGCGAAGATCAATGCAATTGCGCCAGTGACCGGAAAGATCCACCAGTCAACTTCTGTGCGGATGGTATACCGCTCGAGATACCGGGTCATGAGCCACCATGAAACAGGCGCCGACACCACGAAGGCGAAGATCACAAGCAGAGAAAAATCTTTAGAAATCAGATTTACGAGGCTGGGTACCGACGCGCCGAGGACTTTGCGGATGCCGATCTCTTTGATGCGTTGTTCCGCAGTGAATGAAGCAAGTCCGAAGAGCCCCATACCGGTGATAATGATTGCCAGTATTGCGAACAAGCTCGCAAGCTTGCTGGTGAGATCGATGGTCGTAAACTTCCGCTGAAAGTCCACGTCGACGAACGTGTATTCGAACGGATACTCGGCACCATATTTCTTGAACACCGCTTCGACGGCTTTCAATGAAGACTGTATATCCTTTTGATTGCTCAACCGGATTGTAAACGCCCCTCCCCAATCATCGAGAACGGCAAACATAGGTTTTACTTCTTCGTACGGGGATCCCATGAGTACGTCATCGTAGACGCCGATGAGCTTGCGCTTTTTACCCCAGAGATCCAGTTCCGCGCCGATCGGGTCACTCAGACCCATGACCTTGATCGCAGCTTTGTTGACACAGATCGCGAGGCTATCGGACTGGAAATCCTCGGAAAAATCACGGCCTTCAATCATCTTGACGCCCATGGTTTTGGCCCAGTCATAATCGCACACGATGGTGGTGAAAATCACTTTCAGATCGTTGGGCTTGCCTGGCCATCCCACAAAATTGTTCGAGTTGATGTCGGTGATCGCACTATTGGCGCGACTTACTGACTCGACTGCTCCGGAAGCAAGCAGCTCGAGCCTGATCGGCCTCATATTCTTGTGATAATCATCGTTCAGGGAAACGGTGATGAGTCTTTCCTGTGAATATCCTATATCGCGTCCCTTGGCAAGCTGGATTTGATTATAGATCACGAACATAGAGATGATGAGTAGAATCGAAAATCCGAACTGCACGGTGACCAGTATTTTCCGGGGAAGACTTGCGCCCTTTCCGATCGTAGGCTTACCTTTTAAAACCTTTACCGGTTGAAATCCGGACAGGTAAAACGCCGGATAGCTGCCTGCAACGAGGCCCGTGATCAGGATGAGGCCAGATGCATAAAGCCAGAATTCTTTACTGGCATAATCGATAAACAGTTTCTTCTCGACAAGAGAATTGTAGGACGGAAGTAGCAGTTGAGCGGCGAGCACCGCAAGTGCGAATGCGATACAGGTGATAATCATTGATTCACCGATGAATTGCAGTACCAGTTCCCACCGCCGCGACCCGACGGCCTTTCGTATGCCTACCTCACGTGCGCGCCGTTCGCTCCGCGCAGTGGCGAGATTCATAAAGTTTATACAGGCGATCACAATAATGAAAATTGCAATGACGGTGAAGAGCTGGACATAGTCGCTCATCCCCCCTTGCTCCACTCCGTCTTCAAAACTGCTGTACAACCTCCATTTAAGGAGCGGATACAGGAAGAACTCGTGTTTCATTTCTTCATCCTCGCCGTGTTTGGCAAGCATGTCGCGAACACTGTTCTCGACGGATGCTTTATTTTTTGCATCGTTGAGTTCGACGAAAACCTGGAAGGAGTAGTTCCCCCAGTTAGTCGTGTTTTCTTTCACCCAATCACTAACCTGGTAACGGTATTTCCAAGGCATCAGGAAATCGAATTGAAAGGAGGAGTTGCTGGGAACATCTTTCAGAATGCCTGTAACGGTCAGGTCATATTGGTTATCGACCCGTATGATCTTGCCCATTGCATCCTCATCACCGAACAGCGCGTGGGCAGTCGACTCGCTGATCACAATTGACGCCGGCTCATCCAGCACTTTCGAGGCATCGCCGGCGATCAGCGGGAATTCGAACATTTCCAGGAACTCCTCGCTTACCCAAAACGCCTTTTTTGTGATTCGCTTTTCGGACACAGCGACGAGGTGATCGCCTCCCCAATCCGCTACCATTGCGTGGACGATGTTGGCATCTGCCGTTTTCATCTCTTCGTATGTAGGCAGGGGTACGGACTTCCACGAATTGATCCGCCCATCAAAATGTGCGTTCACCCAAACTTGATAAAGGCGATCTGCTTTGGGATGAAATTTATCAAATGATGTCTCATCGGCTACCCAGAGCAAAATCAGAATCGAGCAGGTTATGCCGAGAGCAAGTCCTGCTATGTTTATGAACGAGTAGAAGCCGTTCTTAAGCAAGTTTCGGAAGGTCACACGCAGGTAGTTCTTTAGCATAGCTCAATTAAATTTTTGCTCCTGGTATACTTCCTGAAACGGGAAAGGTATCAGGCAAGTGCTATTTTTTTTTATTGAAAGAGTCGAAAAACCCAAAAAAGGTTGCATTGAAACCAACAAAAATGGTGGCTACAGGGACGGATCTATCGAAGATAGCCACCGGGCACAAAAAAAGGAGTACGATCAATCAGATCTGTACTCCTTTCAATATTGCCAGGTTCCATCTACGCAGCTGCAAACTGGCGCTCGGTGATCGCCTTCAATTCCTCCAGTGCCGCGGGCCAGCCATCATCGAACATCTGAACCCAGGCAGGAGTAGTTTCAATGGAAACTGTGACAGTTGTTTTGCCGGATTTTTCCGCAAACCTGTATCCTTCTGTCGTTCCAATCCAACCGTTCGCGATATCACTTGAGCGGTCTTCTGTCCCCCCGGGTCCGAGTACTGCGATATGGCGGGCGAGTATGCTTTCATACGGTTTTGCTTCCGTAATCTCCGCCAGTGTCCCGCTGCCATCGGGTCCGACGAATTTGATTTTTTCATCCTTTTCCCACTTACCTTGGTATGAAGAGTTCGGCCAGCTCCTCGACACCCACTGTTCGTAGGTTTCTTTATTCAACATCGTTTCCCAGACTTTTTTTGCTGGTGCGGAAATCTCAATCTTATACTCGAGCTTCTTCATAATGGAAAATTTTAAGTTAAGAAATACATTTGTCTGCCGTTGTCATCAATTAGTCGACCATACAAATATGGGTGGGATTCTTCACTTTAACGCAGGGTAAAGGCGACATTGAAGGGGTAAAATGCGACAGACGGCTGGTACCAGCTGAAAACTATTTCCCATAGGTCTCAATATCAATCTCCGGCGGAAAGTTTTCGAGCCACCAGAAATCTTCCTGCGATGCGGCAATAGGCACTCCTCCTAACTTGGATGGTATTAGCAACGGCGTTACCGCGTCCTCTGCCAGTGATGGGGCAAAAAAATTAAAAAATCGGAGATTAGTATTTTAATACTAATCCACTTTCTCGCTCACGGCTCAGGAATTACCTAAATTTAGTTACCCTAACTCCTCTCACCGTGCGGTTCTTTCACATTGTAGGCATCCTCTCGATCTGCGCTCAGGTATCACACGCACAGATTCAACCATCACCTTCTCCTGTATCGTTCACGTACCAGTTAAACGATAGTTCATACAGGAAGTACACTGACAGAATCTCTACACTTACGAATGAAACGGACAGTCTGAAACATCAGTTTTATAGCAAAGTTGATTCCGGGATAATGTTAATCAACAGACTTGTGGATAGCCTCAATTCCATTTACGTCTCAGCCGCGGACTATCGCAACACATTGGTCTCGGTCTACACGCGTCTTGAACGATCTATTGTGAAAGAGCGGAGTGTTTGGATGGATAGCTCTATAAATGCGAAATTAACTGAGTTGGAAAAAATAATTGAAAAGAAAAGGTTATTGTTAGACAGTCTGGCAAGCGTGCACGGCAAGGCGTCAATTGAGATCCCTGAACGGCTTAATGCAAAATTACCAAGCGTCAGCCATTTATCAGCCCAAACAAGGTTACCACACCACGGAAGTCCAACAAGGGGACGGCTTGGGTTGCCAATTATTCAATTGCCTAAGCCGAATTTGGATGTACTGTTTGGTCGTAAGCCTGACAACCTTTCTTATTTCAAGAACTTGATCAATTCGAATTCGGCTGCTTTTCCTCGTATTACAGAACTGGCAGCCCGAGCAAAAGCAATCCAGACAAATCTTCAGAAGCTGAAAGACGGAAATGCGGCAGAAATAGATCGGACATTTGATCAGCAACTTGGCCATATGGAGGAGATGTTGAAGTTCAAGCAAGGTGCTTCGAAAGTGGAGGCGGTGAAAGGCCAGGCATCATCGTTGACGAATAGTGAAGTCGCTAAGGATAAAATAAGGAAAAAAGTGGAACAAAAATACATCGATCACTTTGCTGGTCACGAGGACAAGATAAAGTCCGAAACAGAATCTATGGAAAAATTACAGCGCAAATATCATAGTCTTAAGGACGTGCGTTACCCGCCGAAACGCAGATCAAATCCCGAAAGCGAAAGAACTTTTATGGAACGTATTATTTTCGGCTCTGAGTTTCAGATCGAAAGAAGCGATCCAGTTTGGACCGGATTGCACATCTCACCATACCTTGGCTATTGGTTTTCTGATCGCTTCCGGTTAGCAATTGGTGGAACTGAAAGCTTATCATTCGATGTAAAGTCACTGGAAATAGAGCATAAGGATGAATCTTATGGCTATCGGATCTTTGGCAATTATAAGGTAATACGTGGGCTATTTTCACATCTCGAGTTTGAGAATATTTATCGGACGACTCCGGTCTATTCGGGTGCCCACAATCTTTCTTCAGTACATTCTCGGCAATGGGACCCGAGTATCCTGATTGGGCTATTCAAAACCTTCAGCATAAGCAGTCGAATCAGCGGGCAAAGTCAGTTTTTATATGATCTATTCGATGTTACAAGAAATTTTAGGTTTAACCAGGCGGCTTTTAGATTTGGATTTGAATACAGGATCGCAAAAAAAACATTCCCGAATCAAAAGTGATTGAATGAAAATCGTCTATATGAATTCGCTTTTAGGACATTTTGATTTCAGCAAAAACTTTGGGCGAAGTCAGATTCACCCCATTTTCTATTCCCTGCGTTGTCGAGTCTGGGCTCTTGGCATGTTGCTGGTAGTCAATCACACCGCGCCCGTAGCGAAATATCCGATCGGTTAACCGATGGCCTTTGTTGTCGCAACTACAGTCAAAAACCAATATTTTTATGATAAAAAAAGAAAACGCCCGAGGGAACTTTCTCATTGGATTGCTACTGGCATTGAACCTTATAGTAAGTACAATTGCCATTAGTTTGCACGCAATTTTGAACAACTCCAACATCGTGTATGTTGATGCTCAGCGACTTGTTGGTGGTTATCAAGGGATGGTGGATGCAAGAAGCGAATTTGATTTTAAGTCTAAGACCTGGAAGTCAAATCTTGACACCCTTCGAATCGAATTTGAAACGAAAGTTAAGGAGTATGAATCAACTGCATCTCAACTTTCAATAAAAGAACGATCGCTTTTGGAGGAGCTAATTCAGCTAAAGCAAAAACAATTTTTGAGCTATCAGGAAGTGGTGTCGGAGAACGTAAAGCATGAAGATCAGGATTTAACGAACAAAGTATTGACCAAGGTCAACGATTTCGTCAAACGTTATGGGGAGGACAAAGGATATTCCATAATTATGGCAGCTACTCAGTTTGGAAACATTATTTATGCCGACAAGCAAAAGGATATTACTGACGAAGTTTTAAGGGGCCTCAATGCTGAGTATTCCAATTAACGTTATGCGGTTATCTTCTATACTTCTTTTGCTTTTCTTATACGGATGTGGCGAGCTCGATCGGCTACCTGCTAGTGAGCTGAATGCGTATGTTCTTGAAGTCGACAACGGTTTGCGAAAAAGCTTGCAGCGCCGCGGCTTCAGAATCGAACTGTCTTATCGTCCTAAGGATTTTATAATCCATGAACAACTGGACAGTGTCGACGGCTCCTGGGCTGACTGGGAGACTAAATTGGATCAGCTCGATTACTTTGTCATCCGACTGTCAAAGGACGGGCGGGGGATTGAAGAATTTCTGACTGCCGATTCGGAAGCTTACAATAAAGCGCTGAACTATTTTTCTGGTGGCATTGACAAAGACCTTACACTCATTGTCGGAGAGGAAAATATTTCTCTTGAAGGTTCTGTCTATACTCCTGCATTTGGGTCATCTGCTGCTACTGTGATCCTTTTGGCTTTTAGAAGCAATCTTCTTCGAAAAAGCGGAAATTTTTCAATCCGTCTGAATGACTCAACTTTAGGGATAGGAGATTTTGAATTCAATTTTAAAGTGTCCGATGTAAAGAAGATTCCAAGGTTGAAGGCATAATTGCGAAAACAAAAAAAATAACCTCCAATAATTAACGACATGACAAACGCCCGCGTTTATGTTACAGACGATCACTCGATCTACAGAGGAGCGATCGTAAGAATTCTCGAAGAACTGGATTTTGCGAAGACAATTGTCGAGGCCCAGAATGGCCGCGAATTGTTGCGCCTTGTCAAGGATGAGCTGCCTGATTTAGTTATCCTGGATTTGGAAATGCCTGCCATGTCAGGTTTGCAAGTACTTAGCAGAATTTCACGGAATTACCCTGAAATAAAGATTATCGTACTCACGATGGCCGGTGCGTGCGAGGAGGTCGCGCGGGCAGTTCGACTCGGAGCGCGAGCCGTTGTGTTTAAGGGTTCCGAGCCGGAAGAATTTAAGGATGCGATAATGAACGTCGTGAATTGCCGACAGTATGAGAATGCAATTATGCGGAATGCCATGGGGACATTTCCACTGTACAACCACTGCGCATTATCATGCTTTAGGACAGACGAGTTGTCTGCGCGCGAGGTTAGCATCGTTGAACTTATCTGCAAGGAGTATACGAATAAGCAAATCGGATACGAACTGTGTTTGAGCGAACATACCGTCCGAAATCATAAAGTCAGGATCATGCGTAAGCTGGGTGTAAAAAATGCTTCCGGTTTGGTGAAACGTGCCTTCCAGTCCGGATATGTTATCCAACAATAGGATGTAAATAGCCTAAGGGAAGCAGGGTTAGTATATTAATACTAACCCTTTCTTTTGCGCATCAAGGCAGGCAAGGCATAAATTCAAATATCAAAACTAACCAACCTTATAGCCTGCGATCATGAAATTTTTAAGAGGAAAGACAACACTTCGAGTACTTGCGGTTACATTAAACTTGATTTTTGTTCAATCGGTATTTTTGCCAGCCTATGTCCATGCATTTTCGTCGGGTCCCCATCAAGCCGAGTACACCTCGTACGAAAGCCCCGGATCCACTGACATGGTGAACCTAAGTACCGGCGACTTTAGCTTTAGCCTTCCAATCTTGGAAGTGCCAAGTCCGGAGGGAAGCTTTTCAGTTCCACTCTTCTATAGTGCGGGTATCGGTTTGGAACAACCCGCTTCCTGGGTCGGACTCGGATGGAACATCAATGTTGGTTCAATCACAAGAAATATCAATGAATTTCCGGACGATGCTGCCGGTGAAACGCATAGCGTGCGGGTAGTAGATATGACCGGGACTCGTGGCTGGGAGTCTTCGATACTTGGTCTAGTCAACTTTGGCTGGAACACTGACATCGGTCACTATGGAAGTGCAAGTTTTTTTGGTCTGGTGAGTGCAAGTTGGAATAAGGGATTGAATTCGGTTGGCGTGGCGGGCATTAATGTCAGCAGCGATGGCGTGGACTTAGATCCGGTACAATTCATAATGGCAGCGGTGACAGTCGCTAGTTGGGGCGCTGCCGCTGGCGCGGCGAAGGCCTCAGCACTGGCAACAAATCCTGCAGCAACCGGAGCGATGTTAAAACAGGTTGCCACGGAAGCTGTTGTCGGTAACATGGCTCTTGACGCGGCTATGTCACTATTTTCTCCGGTTGCCACACCATCGCCTTCAACCGGAGGAGTCTGGGACTATCAAAAAACGACAACTCGAAGCCTGGTTGTTTACGAGGAATATCATTATTGGCTGGATCAGACCAGGGGAGAACGAATGTACGGAGTTCTGCACTTGGGTAAGGCGACCAATACCGCAACCTTTACTCCTGGAGGCCTAAAGGCGAACGTCTTGTTGAGTAACGGAGGAGTGAGCGAACCGTTAAAGGTTTTTACAAACAGCACCGGGGGTAATGTTACAACTGGTGTCGCCAGTGACATCAACTATAAGGTTGATGAGGGCTCGGAATACTACGAGGTAAACAACCCGGCCTTCCTGGCGATTGACAATTATGTGGTCAATGGGCCTGGAATCTCAGGCACGATCATGCCCTACCGATTGGATGCCGGATCTGTTTCCATGCCACGCGCGATGACTCAGAATCACGATAGGTTGGCACCTGTTCTTTACAAAGATTACAAAGTCCCGTTTGTCTATAAGGGTTCCATTTCCAACAATTATTACCACCACGTAGGGGGAAGCACGTCCGTTTCTTCCCCTAGTTTCTACCTAGGCTTGTCAAGAACATTGGGAACTTCTACCCCAGCAACCAACAATTCCCTGACGTACAACCTCAATGATGTGATCCTCAAAAACCAACGTGTCAGGCCTGACGTTGCGAATTTTCTGACAGGAGCAACACGAAATATCCTGCCCCAGGCCAATCATATTGAGTGGTTGTCTAACGTGGAGATCAAGGCTTCGACGAGTTATCCTGCAACAGGATTTCTAGACTTTATCAGCCCTGCAAAGAGGGCCAATTTCAGAACTACACCAGTTCCAAGCCTGCCTGGAACACCAAACACGTCGTTTGGTTATACAAGCAGTTTCAGTCCGAACTTGCCTGTTGACCCATTCGTGATGGCCGATGCAGATGTGAATGAAGAAATAATCATCAAACTAAAAACCGCCAACGGGCAGGAAATCTTTGAAGAGTTCAGCGGATACGTAGAATCAAAAAATGCAGTCAACGGCACCATTGTCATCAATTCCCTTTATGAGCTTTATCTACAATATGCCGGTCAAACCATGAGTTTTGAAATTACTTATTACAAGGACGACCTGGTATGGGACACTGCGATTGGAGGATACGTAATCACGGGCGCCAACGGCCTAAGTTACCACTACGCTTTGCCGATATATGACTATAATAGCAAGAATGTGATTGTCGACGCAACGGACGCCGCAAAGAGGGCAGAGTTATCCAGGAGTAAACCCTTTGCTAATACATGGCTATTGACAGCGATCACAGGAACCGACTTCGTTGATCGAAATAGTAATGGCATTGCCGATGAAGGAGATTGGGGATACTGGGTAAAATTCAATTATGGAAGGACGGCCGATTTTCTGGTGTGGAGGACGCCTGCCACCGGCCTCAAGCGAGATCCAACGAACGATTCTGAATATTATGCGGAGGGACGGAAACAGGAGTATCATCTCAACAGCATTCAAACGCGGTCACATATTGCATTGTTCATTAAAGATAACAAGCCTGATGGTGGAAAGAAGCTCAATGAAATCATTCTTCTGTCGATCGAAAAATACAAGAAGTTAGTGACAACCCCGCTGAGTTTCCCTGACTGTTCGAATCAATTTGAAGTGAACTATGAAAGCTATCAGATCAGCACTGCCCATAGGGACTTTATCAACAAAAATTGTATCAAACGGATTGTTTTCACCTATGACAACTCTCTATGCAAAAAGCTTGCTTCGGGCGTCGGCAAGCTAACGCTGAAAGCGGTTAGTATATTCGGCCTTAATAACGCCAAACTGGTACCCGACTACAAGTTCGAATATGGAATCAACCCTAATTATGACCAAAATCATTGGGACGGGTGGGGGATGTTTAATCCAAACGGAACCGCTGATGGAATAACACATCAGGCATCGCCAATTGATGCAGATGGAACTGTATGGTCACTTTCAAAGATTATCAGCCCTCTTGGAAGCTCGATTGAGATTAATTATGAACGCGACCACTACGCAGCTGTTTCCGGAAACCAAATTCCGGAAAAGCAGGGTGGCGACGTAAGAGTCGCGTCGATCATCACACGGGATGAATTTGATCGCACAAATAAAATTAGATACTTATACAAAAAAGAGGATGGATCATGCAGCGGAGTGGTAGCGAAAGAGCCGGAATATATTAAGGTAACGGATTTTCCATTGTATGATTTGCCCTACTATCCTATGACTCCGGTGATCTATAGTCGAGTGGAAGTTCTAAACGGGATTCTGGTTAACGATGCCGACTATCATACAAAGACGGTCTATGAATTTGAGACGCCCAATGAAAACCTCGTCACCTATACAAAAACGCTTGTACACGATAACGAGTTGATCAAAACAGGTGCGAGCGGATCGGAATATCTAACTATGAACGAGCACAAAATTCTCGATTACACTTCATCCATCGGCGCGCTAAAAGCTATCAAGATGTACAACAAGACTGACGCAAATCCATACTCATCGATTCAAATGATCCCTACACAAACATTGCCCAATAACCAGGGTGTTTACACGCAGGGAACTCTAATGTTTGAACGAATTGTGGAGGAGCCGTCAACGTATCATAAAGTGAATAAGATGACAACCATCACATACCCGTCCACGCTTAAGAAGATTGTTAAATCAAAGGATGGATTTTCGTCCGAGTCAGAAAATGTCGCATGGGATTTTATTTCCGGGCAGGTACTTGAAAAGCTCGAAAAATCCAGTCTTGGAATAAACCTCAAAACCGTCATAAAACCTGCCTATACCTTCTACACCGACATGGGACCTAAGGCATTAAACGCCAGCAATAAGAACATGCTTGGGCAAGTGGCGGCAACCTATACCTATAAAGTTGATGGAGCCGGATCACCTGTCGGATTGTTAAGTGCCCAGCTTCAGACATGGCGCAATGACTGGTCAAACTATCGGTACTTTACAGGAACGGGTTACAGCGATGATCCGCAGAGCGCGACGGTGCCGGTGCGCAGAAAAAGTGTTTCATATACATGGAAAGGTGATTACACGAGGCTAAACCCGGATGGAACGCATAAGTTCGCTCCTGCTGATGAATTCGCTTTTTCATCAACACCGAACAGTAACTGGCAGAAGTTGGGTGAACATCTCCGGTATGATCACTACAGCTTGCCCATCGAAAATATGGATCTGAACGGCCTTTACTCCGCAACAAAAGTAGGCTATGACGGCCGCACAAAAATTGCTGAAGCCGGCAACGCGCAGTATCATGAGATTGCATTCAGTGGCGCCGAGGACCTCATCCCGGGAGGCACGTCACCGAACCAGTTTTTTGGTGGTGAAGTCGGACTAGGAAGTGGTCTTGTAAAGTATAAAAGCAAAGGCGAAACAACAGTAGTGCATACCGGCGATGCAGTTGTGTCTCTCACTTCAGGTTATTCATTTGTTTACAAAACATCCGGTCTAACTGCAGGCAAGACATATCGAGCCAGTGTCTGGACGAACAGCGTTAATGGCAGAATCTATTATAAACTTGGCGTCGGTGGCACCGAGGTTCTCTCTGCAACTCCGACAACAGAGACTAAAGCTGGACCGTGGTACAGGATTGATCTTAACATTCCAATGGCATCCGCAACGTCGATCGAAGTCGGAGTAAAATCCTCAACTGGAACCGTCCTCTTCGATGACTTTAGGTTTCAGCCCGCCGATGCATCCATGGTGTGCTATGTCTATAATCCTCTCGACTACATCTATCCAACTCCTGATTATAACACTTATACATACGTGCTTGACAATGCCAACGTTTTTACCATGTATAAGGAGAATGAAAGCGGTCTCTTGAGTCAGGTCTACGTGGAATCAATTAAATATGGCGGAACGCTAGGTTATAATTTGATTTCGGAGGCAAAAAAGGATTACCGCAGATTCCACACTAATCAGTAACAGGCTTCAAAAAAGTTTGCAAAATAAGTTAACGACAACGCGTATGAGATCCACCTGTGTCCTTCTTTTAGTCGCGACCTTCGTCTTCACCTCCCGGGCTCAGAGTAATACAGATTTAGTGGGAGTCTGGGCAGTTGATTTTCAAAGTACGCTGGAAAATATGAGTGGAAACGAAAAAGCTGGTTACGACAGTTTGTCAGCTCGAGCAAGAACCAATTTTTCGAATACCTTCAGTTCCAGAACATTTGAGTTCAAAAGTGATTCCCGTATTACCATATCTTTTCCAACTGTAGGGGGCACGAAGACCGCGGAGGGCTCTTGGCGTTACAACTCGAACGAAAAAATGCTTTCAATAGAAGCGGGGGGGATAAGTCGTGATTTTGTTGTGCAATGGTTAAACGCGAACAGCATATTTCTTAAGTATCAGCGGGCTGATAAAGGCTCCTTGTTAAAATCGTTATACCTTGATCGACAGTAAATATTCACTTATGAAAAAAGTAAATACCTTGTGGCTCCCGTTATTTACTGCATGCTTCTTATGCGGCCATTCCTCGGTATCTGCTCAAGATTATGTGACAATCGTCGGTAATACTAATGTTACACAAGGCAGCAATGAGTACTACTACACGAGCTGGAGCCCCTATCAGCCTTCCTCCTATCAATACTGGTACTGGTATATTCCTGGCAATAATTCGTCAGTATCCGAGAACGCTTTTTCAGCTACAATATATTGGAATCAAGTAGGAACGCATTACCTTGAATATGAGTTGTCCACCTGGGATAATTATTATTGGGATAACATAGCTGTAACCGTAACCGGCGTCGGACCTCCCACGCCGAGCACGACATTCACCAAGACCATGAATTGTGGTAACACTATCGTCACCCGGAATTCGAGTCCATCAGCAAATGTTGAATGGTATTGGCAGACTTCATCCAGCGGTACAAGTACAGCACTCGGATCAGCGGCCTCAATTACTCGAACCACAACTGAAACCCTTTACCTTCGTGCCCGACAGAGTGCTTCGCCATTCACATGGAGCATTGGATCCGCCAATGCGGGAACTACTACGATCAAACCTGCCGTTACTACCGCACCATTTGCGCAAAATGGAAGCCGATGTGGCACCGGCTCTGTTACTCTAAGCGGCACTCCTCAGTCTGGCGGGGCAAACTCGCTAAAGTGGTACACTGCGGGCAGCGGTGGAACAGCATTTTACACAGGAACTTCATACTCTGCGACTTTTTCGAGTACCACGACGTATTATATCAGTAGCTATCATACAACTAACGCTTGTGAAAGTCCGGGAAGAACACCGGTTACCGCTACCATAACACCTCTTCCTGTGACCGGAACAATCACGAGCAACAATGCAAGCAATTTTCATAAGGTATGTG
Source organism: Flammeovirgaceae bacterium (assembly GCA_044507775.1). Taxonomy (GTDB): domain Bacteria; phylum Bacteroidota; class Bacteroidia; order Cytophagales; family Cyclobacteriaceae; genus Chryseosolibacter. The sequence goes on from JBIQIY010000010.1 coordinate 137,141, forward strand.
TTGGAGGAAGTTTGCAAATAAGTGTTTCTGGAAACACAGGAACGCCATTGTTCTGGATCTCAAGTAATAACGGAGCAAGTTGGGACTATGAGAGTGCTTCCAATCTTGGCAATCCTTTCAACTACTCCTTCCCCACCCTTGGCACATGGTTAATTCAGACACAGTCGGAAGTTTCTGGATGTGGCCTGAGTTCGAGCACATCCATTCAAATTGATGTTCAGTCGTCGCCCACCAGCCCTATTAATCCTATTCCCGGGACGAGGTGTGGACCAGGATCGGTGACCATTGGCGCGTCTCCCAATCACCCAAGCAACGTGGTAAGGTGGTACACATCCAGCGGTGGAGGCACCTTGCTACATACAGGAAACACTTTTCCGACACCTAGCATTTCCGTCACCACAACTTACTACGCGGCTTCATACTCCACTACCACATTATGTGAAAGTTCACGCATTGCAGTTGTGGCTACAGTTAACCCGCTACCAACGAGCCCTGCCGCAAACAACTCAATGCGCTGCGGGCCAGGATCAATTACAGTGAGCGGAACTCCGGCGACTAATGCCAATACGCTGAAATGGTACGCGGCGAGCAGCGGTGGCACAGCATTTCACACGGGCACGTCTTATAACACTAGCCTATCAAGTACTACTACGTACTATGTGAGTAGCTTCAATTCAACAACTACTTGTGAGAGTGCCACCCGGACTCCGGTCACGGCTACAATAAATCCGGCGCTCGCAGCCGGGAGCCTCACGAGCAACAACGCGTCGAACTTCCACAAGGTTTGTGTCGGGGGCAGTTTGCAAATCAGTGTGTCTGGCAATGTAGGAACACCACTATATTGGATATCGAGCAACAATGGCGCAAGTTGGAACTACGAAGATGCCTCAAACCTAGGCAATCCGTTCAACTATGCCTTTCCGACGCAGGGCACCTGGCTTATTAGAACCCAGTCGGAGATGAGTGGCTGCGGATTAAGCGCCGACTATTCGTCGATCCAGGTAGACGTGCAAAGTGTGCCAACAAGTCCCATAAATCTCCTTCCCTCCGAACGTTGCGGCGCTGGCACGCTTGTGCTTGGGGCCACGCCAAACCACCCGAGTAATGTGGTAAAATGGTATACTGGCGTTTCAGGCGGATCGGCCCTCTATGCCGGAAACAGTTACACCACCCCGAGTCTCTCAGTTACAACCACGTACTACGCAGCTTCCCACTCGCCGACCGCATTATGTGAAAGTTCGCGGGTACCAGTAGTTGCAACAATCAAGACAATCCCATCAAATCCTATCGGAACTCCCGCAAGTCGATGTGGGCCAGGAACCGTAATTCTCGGTGGTACGATCGGCGCGAACGGAAACCAACTAAGGTGGTATCAAACTACAACCAGTACGCCCGCGTTGGCGACCGGCACCAGTTTTACCACCCCCACACTCTCGTCAACGACTTCTTATTACATCACCAGTTTCAACACCACGACTAATTGTGAGAGCGCTAGAGTGCAAGTGATCGCTACGATAGTACCGGTTAGCGTTTCAGCTCCGCCACAACCGACTATATCAACCAACCTATGTGGGGTGAAAACCCTCTCCAGGGGAACGCCACCTTCCGGGGTCGGCTGGTACTGGCAAGGCATCGATCCGAATGGACTTGATTACACATCGGTTACCGCAACATCTGGAATATTTACCGCATCGTCAACAAATACTTATTATATTAGGGCAAGAGACAATTATACCGGATGTTGGGGGCCATCCAATTCCGTCCTTGTGGGCGTTGATAATCCTCCGGCGCCACAGCCAAACTCTTTTACATATTGTGAATGGGAGCCGTTCATCCTCACCACTTCGGGGTACCTGAGCAATTTAAAATGGTATAACACAAGCAACGTGCTGCTCCATACCGGCACGAGTTACCCAGCTGGGAATCTTGCTCCTGGAAGCTATTCTTATAACGTAAAAAATGTAAGTGCCGGTGGATGTGAAAGTGTTAACCCAGCAGTCGTATCGCTGACGGTCCAAGCCAATTGTGATGCCTATTTAAACTGGACCGAGTCAACGACCTTTGGTCGCACATCGACGGGATCTTCAGCCGTAATCGGGGCGGCCAGAACTTATATTAGCGGTTTTGGAGATCCCATCCAGTCGCAAGCCAAAATACTGACCTCGTCTTTGGTGATTGCCGCGCAGGAAATTCCTGATCAGAATAATAATCCTGTAATCTCAACACTTCCGGCGCCTATTAATTCAAGTTCATTTATTTACCGCCACAGGTTTGCCACAAATTCGTCGAACGAAAAATACCATGCAGGCAACTTTGATGGGCCTACCAAGCTGAACAATCCTGACCCTATTGCGGATGGTGGACCGGGAACGTTGGGATGGTACTACAGCAGTAGCAACACGCTTGAACCGCGGACGCCCACGACGAGCTATCCATACTCACGCAGCTATGTTGCCCCAGGCCCTAATCCCACCACATCGGTGATGGCAGGCCCCGGCGATCAGCACAGAATGGGAAGCACTCATGAGGTTAGAAATGAAAGACAAAAGATCGGCGCTGGGGAACTGGACCATTACTTCAAGCTTGCTGGCTATTTTATTCCTTCGCCATTCCTGTGGAGTCCAAACTTGCTGAGCGCACTTTCCACGAGTTCTACAACAGGCTTTACAGCAAGAAATAATGTCACAATTGCGACTGTGGGAGGATATATACGGGCGACCTGCAATCAGACCGGTGGAACACCAGGGATCTGGCCTATGGGCGGAAATATCGCCGTAATACCTGGGGCGTCTTACACTCTATGGGTCAAAGGATACCGGACGGGAGCGTCAGGGGTTGAGCTATGGGTCTCTAATACTGCGGGGACAACAATTAAGTCCGGACCCGCCATGCCCTCCGGCATCGCGAATGAAAAATGGGTATCATCAACCTTCACAGTTCCGGCAGGGACGACCGCAATCAGAGTTGGCGTCGTATGGACTAATCCAACAGCCACGGGCGAGCAGTTTTTTATTGGGGGAGTAAACTTGCAGACCACGGTCCCAACAGGTACGATGGGCTACAAACACATTGTTACTGACCCGAATGGAAAACAGGGAGTATTATTCTCCGACATCACTGGTCGAGAACTTGCATCCGCTAGCTGGACTGGTGGAACATATGACAACTGGAACTATGCCTTTTACAACGATATCGGTCAGCTCCTCGCGACCGTTGCGCCCAAAGGCGTTGACCTGGGAAGCAGCCTTGTACCAAACTTTGCTACCACATACAAATATGATCACCTCGGAAGGCTGATTGAGACGACATCCCCCGATGAGGGGACCACACAATTTGTTTACAGTTTCGACGGAAAGCTCCGTTTTTCTCAAAATCAAGAACAACGGAACGCTTCCACAAAGAGGTTTTCATACACTAACTATGACAAGTTCGGGCGCTTGATCGAGGCAGGAGAATACTCGATGTCCGGCACGGGGTACTATGTATTTGAAACACATAATATAATCCCTCCCAGTACAAACAGTGTGTTGCACATAGCAGATAACGTAGGATTCACAGGGATCACCCGCAAATCCGATCCTAATGGTCGCTGTTCGGACTATGCTTATCTTGACTATGACGTACAGGCGGCCGATCTGCCGACTGGAGATGCACTTCATGCGACACAAACAAACATGTTGGGAAAAATATCACGGACTGAGAATGCGAATGCAAAAACCTGGTATAGCTATAATGAGAACGGGGACCTCATTTGGAGTAAGCAATACATCAATGCTCTAACAGCTTACAAAACAATCGACTATACATACGATTTTTCCGACAACATTACCGAGGTGACATATCAAAAAGGGATCACGACGGAGGATTTCTCGCACTTTTATGTCTACGATGCAGATCAGCGCCTGATCGAGTTAAAGACAAGCACCGACGGAGGTACCACTAAATTATCGCGGGCGAAGTATTACTATTATTTGCACGGCCCATTGAAGCGGGTGGAGTTGATGAATGGCACGGCCAAAGTACAGGGCTTGGATTACGTCTATACCATCCATGGAGCACTAAAATCAATTAACCATGCTGACAATGCCCGCGATCCTGGAAATGATACCGACGACATATTCGGAGAGACCCTTGTTTATTACGAGCATGACTATAGCGGTGAGGGATATCCTGCAGGTGAGATCGCGTTTAGTTCGTATACAAACCAGTTTGGCGGTGCAATAAAAGGCCTGGCTTGGCACAGCCCCGCAGATAACCATATGAACACGAACGCGTATGCCTTTAACTACGATCCCTTATATCAGCTTAACAACGCAAACTTTGGTACCCTCACAGGAACATCTTCGTATGCTTTTACCGGGCTGGGCAACATGCATAAGGAAGCCATCACCACCTATGACAAGAACGGCAACATAAATGCACTTCAGCGATACGGGAAAACAGCTAATGTCCTAGCCAATTATGACTATGTCTACATACCCAACACCAACATGTTGGACAAAATAAATCACAACGGATCGCTACTAATTGACTATACCTATAGTTCGATTGGGCAAATGATCCAGCAAGTTGAAGGATCCAATACTCTCAAAGTAACCTATGACGCACGTGGGTTGGTGAAAGCTATAACAAACGGATCGAACGTTTTACTGGAAGAATTCTTATACGATGATCAGGGGAACCGGTTCATCAAGAAGAAATATAACAGCGGAACCCTGGAAAGCACTTATTATTATGTGCATGATGCTTTAGGAAATGTGCTGGCCATTTATGAGAACACGAATAGTCAAACACAATTAACTGAAGTACCCGTGTACGCAGCAGGGAGAATAGGCTCATATCGGCCAGTTGAGAATTCATACTTATATGAAGTAAATGATCACCTCGGCAACGTACGCGGTGTGATCGGTCTCCCGGAAACCCAGAATTACAGGGCGACGATGGAAACAGAGAATGTGTTGCTTGAGGAACCGCCTGACGGTTTCTTCAACAATGTTTCTGCCCGCAGGGCGACTTTCATCGGAGCGAATGTCACGACGAACTACACAAACACATTAGGTGTACCTGTCACTGGAAATGAGGTTGTCCGGGTGAATAATACGGCGCCGGCGGGGCCAGGGATCAGTCTAAAGGTAAGCCCGGGCGATAAGCTCAGCGCGGGAGTATGGGCTTACTATGAAGCGGGAAGTAACTACAACGCGATGATTAGCAGCAGCGGGATGATCACTGCTATTGCTGCGGCCTTTGGAGGAATCAGTGGGGCTCCCGGAGAAGCGGGAAAGATCTATAGCGCCATTAACAGCGGGCTAACTACACTCCTGGGCGGGGGAACAGAGACAACGCGACCCGCGGCATACCTCCAGTACATCGTTTATGATGCCAATCTTAATCCAACGGGCCAGAAAGGATATTTCCGCGTATCCACTTCCAGTAACATGTCAAAATCCCAGGTTACAATGCCGGAGATCACGATTGAACAACCGGGATTTATTTATATCTTCGTTTACAATCGGAGTGATAGTCCGAATTGGGTGTACTTTGACGAGCTGACTGTTGTGCACAATCATTCTCCTGTTGTTGCCGGAGCAGATTATTATCCCTTCGGGTTGGCGATGGACGGTCGTAAGGTTACGGACGAGGAGTACAGGTGGGGGTATCAGGGGCAATTCAGTGAAGAAGAAGATAAGAAGACAGGATGGAACGAGTTTGAACTGAGGTTCTACGATGCGAAGATAGCGAGGTGGCTGACGACTGACCCCTATGGGCAGTACTATTCCCCTTATATGGCTATGGAGAATACTCCTAACATGGGGGTAGATCCCAGCGGGGGATTTGCAATAAGCGGGTTCATCAGATATGGTACCGCCTTTGCAGTAGGGGCAGTAACTGGCGGCGCTACCACAGGGACATGGGAGGGAGCATTACTCGGAGGGGTAGGAGGTGTCGGATTATATGCTGGACTATCTAATATCTCTGCTATTGGTAAAGCGATTGGGAATGTCATTGGAACCAATTGGCAACCACTTACCAAGGCGATATTAAGGGAATATGTAAAGACAGAATGGTGTCAAACGTGTTCTGATGGGCAATTAGAGTATGAGATAGGTGATGCGTTCGAAGAACATTGGCATAAGTGGGCCCAGGACGAGTTGAAATTTAATAGATATCGGCGAAATGATGACAAATTTACTGATAACGGCACGCGACCAACAGTTCCAGATGGACTGGCAGATCACCAGGTGTTCAGGTGGATAAACGGTTGGCCAAGAGTGCAGATCATAAGAAACGCCTCGTGGTTTGAGGTTAAAGCAAAGAATGGAAAGATTTACAACTCAACGAGCGCGAATCAAATTGATGGACACATAACTAACCTGGCAACATCAAATCCAATCGCTGTTAGAAACCGCGTCGCAAGACTCCATCTTGTTACTACCAGCGAGGTAGAAATATCACGGAGTGTATCCACAAATGCTTTCAATCATGGTGTGTCAGTTCATCAACATAAAGCCATGTATAAGATGACTGATACTGGACAAATGAGGGTCAGATGGCGACGTTGGTAGAAAATTTCCGAAATATGATTCGAATAAACGCTGTCATTCTTGCCCTGGCAAGCACTTTATTTTCAGTAACTGCAATGGCACAAACCCAGAACTTTGAGATGATTACCGGTTTTGATAACATCGAAAGAATCGTCGGTGAGTACGGTAAGGAGGTCACTAATCCAGATGAACAACTTGAATTCAATTCAGCGTTGGTTTTTCATCTGACGGAGGAATACACTTTGGTAACGACGAGCGAGGGGACGAAAGCTGTTTTATTTAAAGATCCCGAGGATTTTAGACAGGCCGTTGCGAGGCAATCGTTTCCAGATCCGGGCCGTTCCTCGGTATTTGCGGCGGATGCCGAAAAGATGTTGACACTTAACCGCGGAATCGATGATTTTCTGGAGAGACTGGCGGCATCGGGTTGTCGGGTCGACGTCGAAGCAGTCAACAACTCGTCCCTGGACGACTTGTCTTCCTGTATTAGCAAGTTCGGTCGAAATAATATTACGGACTCCATATACATTGCGGCTGGTATTGTTTTCGGCGAGATTATCCGAAAGGAGTTAAAGGCAAAATGGGATATTACAAAAGAATTTGATCTGAATCCTTATTATATCCCCCATCTCGTGTTGGCTTCAGGCAAACGTATTTACTTCTTTAAGCGTTTTCACGAGCATTGGCATCGCAAGGCACAGTTTAATTTTCAAAAGCTGAAGGAAGATATCCTGAAATACGAGATAAAGGGATATTTCGGGAATTGAGACCCTTGGAAGCCGGTGTCGATCTTCGTAAGCAGTTCTGCTTGCCTTTCGAATATGCCTTAGTCAGAAAGAACGACGAACCTTCTCAATACCTTCACTTTCCGTAGATCTCAATATCGATCTCTGGCGGAAAGTTTTCAAGCCACCAGAAATCTTCCTTCGATGCCTCCGGAGGAAACGTTCCCAGATAATGACCTTTGTCGTGGTTGCTGTCATCTTCAAGATCTGAGTATCCCGCGCTGACGGCCGGAGAATTCTCTCTCAGCCTGAAATCACCATTGTCCGGATCGACAAAGAGCGGGTCAGCCTGAAGAGCACGCGTGCCGGTCATAGAGTAGACGCTGTCTTTGGCGAAAACACGAAGATAGATGGGATAGTCGATCGTGTTCTGATCCTGGATGAGATTGTTGCTGATAAGGATGTTCTTCTGCGCTTGCCAGTTACCGTCCAGCCGCGCTGTGTGCCCAATTTCAAATGGAGAGTTCCGCGCGAAGATGTTGTTAAAGATCCGGACGTCGTGCAAATTCGTAGAGTAGAGATAGCAGCCTCCGGAAAGCCAGTATTGAGGATCACCCGCGAAATCGCGTCCATGACCGTTGCGGTAGAATGTATTGTTGTACACTTTGATGTCTTCTCGGGGATTGTCAGCACCCCACCGCGAGAAAAAAATTCCCGACGCGCGGTTGTTGTACACAAGGTTGTGATGTATCCGCAGGTTTTTCGTGTTGGGTCCCTCCTCGGACGAGACCGCTATTCCGGCCTCGCATCGCGTGACTACGTTGTCCCGCATCTCGATATCCTGCAGTTGACCAAACCATCCGTCGATATAAAGTCCCTGTCTCTTGAGGTCATGAACGTAGTTGTGATGCACGATGCCGAACGAAGCGGTCTCTTTCACGTCGATGCCTTCCTTATCGCAGTTGTAGACGTGGTTCCAGGCAACTTCGAAATGATGCGGGCCTGCCATGCTGATTGCTTCGTGCGGAGCCTCATGCCCCCTGTAGGGCGTCCAGCTCATTTTCATATCATTGGCATTGATCACTGTATTTCCCAACACGCGGATGTACTCGCATCTCTGCCATGCAGAAATTCCCGGTGAAAGGCTGTTCTCGGAAATGCAGTTAATAACATCGATGTGCTTGCTATCCTGGATATTGATTCCCGCTCGATGCGAGTTGCGCACATGGATATTCTGAATGCGAATATATTCTGCGTTTTGTATCTGAATCAAGCCGTTGTTCTGCGGATAATCGGTTGAATTCACTATGTTCAGTTTGATGCCTTCGAGGATCACTTTAGCGCCGCGTGCTCCGCGTACCGTGATCCACTTTTCACTGGTTCCTTTGGCGCCTATGGTGACGATATCCTCAAGTTCATACACTCCGTCCAGTAGCGTAAGAATATTTCCTGGTTCAAGTTTGTTGACCGCTTTATGTATTGAACGCAAGGGCTTTCGGCTCGTCCCCGGATTGGAGTCCTTTCCCGAGGGCGACACAAATATTTCGCGGGAGACTTGCCGCGATGATGACGTTTGTCCGAAAACCGCCCCCCATACGAGCAGTAAGAGTATTAACTTCGTTCCCATAATCAATTTCATCTTCTTTTTCATCTTATCATTTTTTACTTCGCCGAATGGAGTACGACCGCAACTTGCTCCCCAATCATACATAGAATGGAGATGAGCACTATCCTGCGCCGTCGTCGGCAACGGCACAAAATAATCCCCTGCGTTCGTTCCTGCACAAGAGTTTCTTACCAATGGCGCCGACCTCATCTCCCGGACGGCTAAGGCGTCAGATCCTGCAACGGCGGTTGGCATGGTTTTTTACAGTTGGTATCCGTTAAAGCTTTCAGCTTCGCTGTGCGTGGGTCGAACGCGTGACCATGCCGTAAGCGTAGAACAAAATTCCCAGGATCAGCCCAAGGAAAATTGCTTCTTTTGATGCTTTATCTCGTAAGATAAGCTCACTATATTTAGTCTCCTTTTAAACAGTCATGTCATCCAACGCCAGCTCGGAAAAGTCGACAAACATCTTACACAGCGTAGGGACGTTTTTGAAAAGGGTGTTTGCGACCCGGGTGGTTATACTCGTCGCCATTGTGGCGATGATTTCGCTTTCGTTTATTTCGTTCTCCAGAATCCAACGATTAAATGAACTTTCAGAATTGGTCAATCACACTCACCTGGTGCAGTTCGAATTACAAAGGACATACTCCCGGCTGAGAGACGCCGACGGAGAACTCCACGCCTTCATACTGACGAACGACAGCAGCCATTATGATAATTTGATATTTCGGGAGTCAAGAATCAAAGAGTCTATCGCGACGTTGCGACAGCTTACAGAGGACAATCTCCAGCAAACCAAGAGATTGAATTCGCTGGATAGTCTCATCAAGGAGCGGTACGTTCTGATGCAGAGAGGTCTCAATCAAAAGACTGGAAATTACGCGACCTACACAGAGCATATCCTCGCAGCCAATAGCACCATCAGGGAAGCCATCAAGGAGCTTGTAAACGAGGAAAACATCCTTCTTAATGAACGGGAGGAATCTGCAAGGCAATACAAGTCGGGCACACCTATGTTCCTGTTTGGCATCGAAGTTACCGTCATCCTGTTTCTTTTTCTTGCCTACTCACATGTGTCTGGAGACTTGAAGCTGAAGGCCAAATTGCAAAGGAAAATAGAGCAACAGCGTGATTTCGTAAGAACGATTCTTGACAATTCCGTGGATGTAATAAGAGTCGTAGACCGGGACTTGAACCTCCTGGCTTTCAATAAACGCGCAGCGCAATTATATCAGATAACCGATGACAGAATCGGTACGAACGCACTGGATCTATTTGCCGGGCATGACTCCAAATCACATGGAGCGATTCAGGAGGCGATCAATGGCCGACTGGTTCATTACAGCGAACTTACTTCGCATATTCTGCCGGACAGGATCTTTGAATGCTTCTTTATTCCCCTGCAGGAGCAGGACGTGCCGTATGCGGTGTTGATCATGGAGCATGACATAACAGAATTGACGACGGCATCGATCAATCTTGAAAAACTCAACGCCGAGTTGCAAAGAAGCAACCAGGAATTGGAACAGTTTGCTTACGTAACGAGTCACGACCTGCAGGAACCTATCCGAAAAATTATCACATATACTGAGCAGGCGTCAAATCCCCGTACCGACAAAATCCGGCTCGACGGATTATTAACGAAGATCGGTTCATCTGCCAAACGGATGTCAACCCTGATCAATGACATCCTAAACTACTCGAAAGTCGCGGCCAATAGCACTTCTCACGACAACGTCAATCTGAACCTGATCCTGGAGCAAGCGAAGGAAGACCTGGAGTTGAAGATCACGGAGAAGAAGGCGAGCATTTTGAGCGCTGAACTTCCAACTGTGCTGGGATCCAAACAGCAGCTAACGCAGGTGTTTTTTAATCTGATTGGCAATTCCATTAAATTCTGCGAACGTACTCCAAAAATTGAGATTACTTGCACGGCGATCGAAAACAGCGCCTATCAAATTGATTTCAAAGACAACGGTATCGGCTTCGAAAAGCAATATGAGGCGGATATATTCCAGGTGTTCAGAAGATTGAATAGCAAGAGCGAATACAGCGGCAGCGGTATCGGTCTTGCCCTTTGTAAACGGATCATTGATAATCACGGGGGTTCAATTTCGGCGTCGAGCGAACCGGGAAAAGGAACGACGATTTCAATCCTGCTGCCCAGCATTGAGCATAACCTGGCATCCCTCAACGAGAGGCACCTGGTGAACCCGGCCACGAATCCATCTTACCCGTCAGAAGATCAATCGGAAGCCCGCCTCGCGTAATCGGTACCGGATCTTATCAAATGCCGGACTTTACCGTTTACTTGTTTCATGGACTTTCTCGCGTTATTTTGCTCTTCAGGAATGAGCTCTAAATTTACAGGGGAAGCGTAGTATGGCTGCAAAGACAAAGACCAAAACTGAAGTGATGGATCTCAAGATCGACCATGAGAGTCCTATTCCCCTTCATGTTCAGGTGGAAACACTCATGCGCAGGCTGATTGCTAACCCGCAATACCAGGACGGAAAGTTGCTTCCAAAAGAAGTTGAACTGGCGAAGCGGTTGGGTATTTCGAGAAATACCATTCGCCAGGCTACCAACAAGCTCGAACACGAAAATCTTCTCGCTCGCAAGAAAGGCGTAGGAACCCGGGCGGTCAGGAAAACCGTTAGCACGCGCCTTGATAACTGGCGCAGCTTCAGCGATGAGATGCACAGCAAAGGAGTGGAATTCATCAACCACGACATTAAGGTGTCGTGGGTAGTGCCAACGGAAGAAATAGCCAGCATGTTAGGCGTAGGCCGAAAGAAAAAAATTCTCAAGTTGGAGCGGTTGCGCGGAAAAAATAAACGCCCCTTTGTCTACTTTGTATCTTACTTTCATCCGCGCATAGGCCTCACGGGGCGCGAAGATTTCTCACGCCAGTTGTATGAGATCCTGGAACAGGACTATCACACCATTGCCAGCACATCCAAAGAAAAGATCAGGGCTATTACCGCTACCCAGGCGATCGCGAAAAAACTCATTGTAAAGGCGGGTGATCCCATCTTATCGAGAACCCGCCTTGTCTGTGATCCTGGCGACCGTCCGATAGAATATAATATCGGCTACTACCGCGGTGACAGCTTCACCTATGAAATTGACATCCTGAGGAAGTTGTAAGTTGTAAGTTATAAGTTAGGTTGGAGTAAGTGGGTTAGTGGCGGCTTTGGTTTGCCTTCGAGGCTTGAAGCTTAAAGCATAAAGCATAAAGCATAAAGCATAAAGCTCAGAGTCTCCAAGGCAAAGCTTGGGACTCTGAGCCTAGAAGTTGTAAGTTGTAAGTTGTAAGTTATAAGTTAGGTTGGAGTAAGTGGGTTAGTGGCGGCTTTGGTTTGCCTTCGAAGCTGAAAGCTGAAAGCATAAAGCTTAAAGCTTAAAGCTCAGAGTCTTCAAGGCAAAGCTTGAGACTCTGAGACTTAGAAGTTGGAAGTTACAACGTTTGGGACCACTGAACTTACAACTTATAACTTACAACTTACAACTTGTTAGCGGCCGCTACCCGATGGCCATTCTTGGTTTCGTCGGTCCGGACAAAAGCTTTCAAGGTTGCGCATCTTTTCCCTGTGGATTCGCCGTAAGGCCGAATTGTATACGCTCCTACGGCAGCAGGGACAATGAACGTTTCCGCATAGTGTATGATGAATGGCTCGAATGAATCATCCGGGCTTTCGACAAGCACTTCTCTTCCTTCAACCAGGTTGATAACGTTTACACCGCCATGCGTATGGTGTGGTACCGTGCCTGTAAACCAATGCCGCCGGGTCTCGATGAACTGAAATTCATGAAGGCCGGTTCTCTCCTCAATCCATCCGTCGCCTTCCCCGATTTTTTCAAAGCGGTTAATCAGGTTCTTTTTGGTCCAGTCAACACGGCGATCCCAATTGATAACTTTTTCGCCATGCGCAATATTGATCGGCCTGGGTTTTCCATTGAGCCCCAAGCGGCCCCAATCCCAAAGCTTGAACGTAAAAATATAGGGCGTAGCGCTGATTTCCAGCACAACGGTGTTCTTACCAGAACAGTGTACTGTTCCGGCGGGAATCAGGATGTGATCGTGTTTGTTCACAGGCCACTTCAGGACGTGCTTTTCGGCATTGAAATGCGTGCCTTCCTCCTGCGATTCTTTTAGCTCTTCGATCATCGCGTCCGGAACGACGTCGTCCTTTAAGCCCAGGTAGACTTCTGCGCCCTCTTTCACATCCAGGAGATAGTAGCTCTCGTCCTGTGTATATTCCATCCCGAAATTATCTTTGATGTACTCAGCAGTGGGATGTACCTGCAGGCTCAGGTTGCCGCCGTCCATCGTATCCAGAAAATCAAACCGGATCGGGAAGTCGGCGCCGAACCTCTTATACACATTCTCACCGAGCAATTCCACGGGCTTCTTCAACACGACATTGATCGAAGGTATTTCGAAGGTTGTTTCCCCGAATTTCAGTAACAGGCTGTTTTCTTCCGGAACGCAGACGAAACCCCAGGCATAGTTAACGGCCGAGCGATCCAGGTCCGCCACATCTTTCAACCATTGACCACCCCATGGCCCGGGATCAAAAAACGGAACTACCTGGAATGGTTGGCGGGAAGCGATTTCCAGGCCTTCGCGCACCATAGAGCCGGCAACCATCTTCGGTTCACCCCGCTTGTTCGTATCGATTACAAAGTCGATGTTGTCGAAAAACGACATCTTGTGTTTGTCGAGCACACGCCAGTCGACAAAGTATGCCTGTTTGTATTGGAGCGAAAATTCCGCATCTGAATTGATCATACCAAGGTTATTCACCTGGTTCTGCCGCATGCGAAGCTGGATCTCCCACCGCGCCATGTCGAGGTAAATCAAAATATCGCTTTGAGCCGCTACATGGGCCGCACCTTCCCCGTAGATAACGATTACACCGCTCGTCTTTAGCTCGATCTCTTTTCTCAGGGCGGACAACTTTGCATCGTCGAAGAATTTGTCAATGGTAAGTTTTGTCATGAAACCGAATACTTCGTCATCGGTCACATCGGGATAAACCATTGCCGCTATTGTCTCCGGCGTCTTGAAGGCTACGGTAGTATTTACAAAAAGTTCATAGCGAAGCTCCTTTCTCAGCGCTGTCTCAACTTCCTGGTGCAATACTCCGTGATAACAATCGATCACAACCACCACACGGTCCTTTTCTTTTGCCCGCGCGACGTCATTGATTTTTCTTGCTATTGCACTCCATCCGAGGACGCAGTCTTCATTATTATTGCTAACGTGAATAAAAGGGTGCTTGTCAAAATTTGGTCTCATAGTATTGTTATGGGGTCATTCTTGCCCCGGGTTAATAAGTGATACATTCCCAGCAGTCCCGCCATTTGCGGGTGCGTTGCGGCCAGCAGTTCAGGAGGGTTCTTTTTGACCCAGGAGTGGGTGGCTATCATGCGATGGATGTGTGGCAGCAAAACGTGATGGCTTTCCATGATCCCTCCACCAATCACTACTTTCTCAGGATCGAAGGCATGGATGAGATTGATGATCGCCAATGACCATGTCTTGAGGGATTTATCGCGGACCTGCGTGGCGAGTACATCTCCCTTTGCCGCATGTTCGAATAAAGTCTTGAAGTCTATGTTCGGCTCGCTTGAAAGTGAACTACCTGCGAACTCAGGAGCACCCGTGACTTCATCAACCAGCGCCCAGGTGGAGCCTTCAGTCTCGACACAACCGATGTTTCCACAGTTGCAGATGCTACCATGCATGTTGATAGTCATGTGACCACCCAGGTTGCCGGCGATAAAATTCCTTCCTGACAGAAGCTTGCCGTCAATCATTGCCGCCGAGCCCACTCCTGTTCCAAGGGTAATCAATACCAGGTCCCTGCATTCCCTTCCACTTCCAAACTGCCATTCGCCGATCAGTGCCGCCTTTGCATCATTCTCCACGGCAACAGGGACATTCCATCTTTCAAGCGCCCATCGGGAAAAATCAAACTCCCCCGCGTCCGGGTATTTCACATACTCCGACAACACTTTATGGCGGATGTTATCGATAATCCCCGGGAACGCGATGCCGATGCCAATAGCTTCCGCGTTATGATCGGCCAGCAACTGGTCAACCCTATCCCCCACTTCTGCAAGCCTTTTGACCAGACTGATATGGGACGAAGCTGCCAAGGACGCCTGAGCCACGACATTGCCATCGTGGACGAGGCCGAGTTTGATCCTGGTTCCCCCCATGTCTACTCCAATTGCGACTTTCATTTCTTGTTTTATTGTTTCCAGCTTTGTTCAATTTCTTCCAAAGTACGTTGCTTGGTTTCCGGAATCCTTCTCCAGACAAACCAAAGAAGGAATACTGCGTTCAGCATAAACAACCAGAATGTATAAGCACCTCCCACGCGCTGCAGAAGGAACGGCGTGAACTGCGTGATCGCCAGGACTCCTACCCACAACACCACGGTACAAAACGACATGGCAATACCTCTTGTCTTCGTTGGAAAGATCTCGGAGATCAATACCCATGGAATCGGACCAAGGGAAGAAGCAAAGAAGGCAATGTATGCAAGGATGAAGAACACCAGCCAGGGTCCATTAGTCAGATCCAGGTAGAAGCACATTCCCACAGCCAGCAGGCAAATGACCATCCCGGCGACACCCCATTGCAGCAGCGTTTTTCTCCCCAGCTTGTCAATAAGCCAGAGTGCGACAAACGTGAAAAGGGTATTGACGGCTCCGATCAGCACCGTCTGCAACAGAGCCGATTCCGCCGCAAATCCAACACTCTTAAAAATTTCAGGAGCGTAGTAAATGATCGCATTAATGCCGGTGATCTGGGAAAAGAGCGCGAGCACCACGCCGATCACCAGCGCCGGTTTCAGCCTTTTGCTGAAAAGATCCGACAGCGTTCCTACCTCCTGCCGCAGGGAAGCCTTTATCTCTTCCAGTACATTCTTCCCTTCTACCGTTCCATTCACTTTTTCAAGGGTGTCCAATGCATCGTCGTACTTGCCTTTTTTCACAAGCCAGCGCGGGCTTTCCGGTACTATCAGTAAAAGCGCAAAGAACAGCACCGCGGGAATAGTTCCGGAGCCGAGCATGTACCGCCAGCCTGTCTCCACATTCCATGCTTCATCTCCGAAGGAAGCGATGATCAGATTCACAAAGTAAATCAGGTTGATTCCGATAACGATCGCAAGCTGGTACAGGCTCACCAACCTGCCGCGATTACGCGAGGGGGCAATTTCCGAGATGTACAGGGGTGACAACATCGACGCCGCGCCGATGCCAAGCCCACCGATAAACCTGGCCATGAGAAACTCCGTGAGATTTCGCGGCAGCATAGCGCCTATAGACGAAATGACAAAAAGGATAGCCGTTACGAGTAGTACTTTCTTTCGCCCGAACCGATCGCTTAAATAGCCCGCCATCATCGCGCCGAAAGCACAGCCCCAGATGGCACTGCTTGCCGCCCACCCCGTCATGATGGGCGACAGCTCGAATCGCTTTTGCAAATAGCCGATAACGCCGGCAATGACGGCCGTGTCATAGCCGAACAATAGCCCTCCCAGCGCCGCCACAAGCGATACCTTGATCACAAAGGCGGACGACGTTTCCGAAGTGTGGTTGATTGCTGCGCGTGGTGTTGCCATAAATTTGTAAGGGCTTCGTTATTTTCTGTAAATGTACGTATGTTTGAACATATTAACAATCCCTTGGTCAAGATTGTGGCATCTTGTACCTGAATCGTGTCCTACTGAATAAAGTTGTTATACTTCGGATCATGTGCTAATCCTATTTGCGATAGTCATCTTTTGGCTGGTCACCCATCTGCAGTATAAGCACGCCACCTTTCTGTATGTCGGAAAGGTTAATAAAAGGCCTGGTAAGCTTTTTGCCATTCAGGTTAAACGACTGAACATATTCGTTGCGGTGAGAGTTGTTAACAGTTTGGATCACAAACTTCTCCCCGCTCGCGTATTGCGGATTCAATTCGATCGTAATCTTATCAAACAACGGACTTCCGATGCCGAGCGATGGTTTCAGATCCGTCAGCCCTTTCACATCAAACAGTCCCATACTCGAAATAACATACCACGCCCCAAGCTGCCCCTGATCTTCGTCCTGTCCGTAGCCATAACCGTGAATACCGGTAGTGCCGTAGAACTCATTGCAGATCGCCCGCACCCATTTCTGTGTGAGTGACGGTTTTCCGGAGTAGTTGAAGAGCCACGATGTGTGCAGGTTCGGTTGATTCCCATGGTTGTAAAGACCAGCGAGGCCGGAGAACGCGTCCAGGGTCGTACCTCCACCGAATGCATTTTTCTGCGACGTGGTGAAGATGCTGTCGAGTCGAACGTTGAAGTCTTCGCGACCGATCTTTTTCACGAGCGCCTCCGGATCGTGCGGCACATAAAACGTATACTGCCAGGCATTGCCCTCCTGGAATCCCCGCCACGGTTCACCCGGCTTGAAATTATCGATGAACTCACCGTTGGCCAGCTTGGGACGCACGAGTTTCAGTGTTGGGTCGAACAGGTGCTCCCACCCCCGCGACATACGCATCAATTTCTTGTAGTCTTTCTTGCCAAGCGCCTTTGCCCATTGCGCCACAGCATAAGCGCTGAATGAATACTCGAGTGTGTGAGAGGCCGAGAATCTCCAAGTTTCCTGCCAATCGTTACCTTCATCCATGTGGTTGACATATCCGTACTTGACAAACCGTTCGACGTCCAGCTTGCCAGCGCCGCGGGGACGGTCTTTTCCATCTACCTCATTTTTGAGCGATGCCTCGTAAGCCTTGGCGATGTCGAAGTCGCGGATACCGGACATGTAGGCACTGGCCATCACGAGGCTGACGAAGTTGGTTCCCACACCGGACACGTAACGGCTATTGGCAATACCATCGCCTAACCACCCGGCATCCTGGTACACCAGCAGCTGGCTTTTGACAAAATCAGAGTAATACTCAGGATATGCGAGGGCCCAAAGTTGCGTGAGATTCCAGAAAGCGCCCCACACCGCATCGGTGTTGTAATGATTATGCATCGGGTGACCATTCGCATCCAGTGGTATCTGTCCGACGGTGCCGTTGTTCCGCGGGTATGCGCCGTTGACGTCACTCGCCAGGCCGCGTCCCAGCAACGCATGGTACAAGCCGGTGTAGAACTTGGTCTTATCTTCTTTGACTTTTCCCTCTACGCGTATGCGACCAAGATAATCGTTCCACGTAGCATGAGCTTTCGCCTTGGCCTGTTCAAAGGAGAGATCTTTCGCTTCAGCCTGCAGATTCAGACGGGCGTTCTCGATAGACGTATAAGAAAATCCAGCCTTAACCGTGATGCTTTCCTGATCCTTTGTATCGAATGTGAGATAAAGGCCCGCACCCCTTCCCTGCTCTTCTTTTGCCCCGGCACGGGATGCGGATCCTTTAAATACACCAAACGAGGAAGGATTCTTATCAACGACAGCCGAGAAGTACATGCTGATCTCGGCGCCGGGCTGGTACTTCTGTACATATACCGGCAAAGTGGTAACAAAACCCTCAATGCGGCCATCGGGGGTCATGTATACTTTCGCATCTTTGACATCTCCACTCTCTCCTTGCTTGTTGCCGATGTCGAAAAGGATGTGCGAATCCTTTCCCGCAGGAAATGTATACCGGTGCAGCGCGACGCGTTTCGTCGAAGTGAGTTCGGCCTTGATACCGTAGTCTTTCAGAATTACTGAATAATACCCCGGCGTGGCAATTTCATCCTTGCGGTCAAAGCGAGAGCGATAACCTTCCTCCGGATGCTCAAGTTTACCGGGGATAGTTTGCAGGGTACCCGTAGACGCCATGAACACGATACCGCCGACTTGAAATTCGTGGATGTTCGGGAATCCCTCGATTGACTCGTGGCGATGGTCATAGCCCACCGCATCCCATCCATGTGCATTGCCATAGTGGGCATTCGTCGCCGGCGCCGGCTTGGCCATTCCAAACGGCACAGCGGCAGGCGTATAAAAGAACCATCTGCTGTGCGCGGTGCCGAGATTTGGATCCACGAACTGCGTGAAATCCTCCTGGGCTTTCGCCGTCACTACCATCGCGACCATCAGGAATGCGACAACTATTTTCTTCCAAGCTGCAAGTTTCATTTGGCGCGATCTTCGGGTTTTAAAAATCTATTATTCTTCTCGTCGTAGGGGTCGTTGTATTTCTCCTGGAGTTCCCTCAGTTCTTCCATGAGCTTCACTTTGATCTTGCAGTATGCCGCGTCACTATAGCGGTTATGCATTTCATTGGGATCTTTTTTCAAATCATAAAGTTCCCATGAATCGATAGGATCGTAAAAATGAATAAGCTTGTAGCGCTCCGTCCGGATGCCGTAGTGAGCCGTTGCTCCAAACGACTTTTCGTAGTAGTGATAATATATCTCTTTGCGCCAATTCTTCGCTTTTCCTTTTTGAAGCAGGGGCTTCATCGACTCTCCCTGCATGTCGGCAGGAATAGCGACACCTGCAAGGTTGAGAAGTGTCGGAGCCACGTCGAGATTCAGGACGTATTCATCGATCTTCTGATGCTGAGGAATCGCTTGCGGAAAACGAATCAGCATGGGTGTACGGAAAGACTCCTCATACATAAACCGCTTATCGTAGAGTCCGTGCTCACCGAGATAAACTCCCTGGTCGGACATGTACACCACAATGGTATTCTTCGCAAGTCCTTCGTCGTCGAGGTATTTTAACACACGACCGACATTGTCGTCTACCGAATGGACGCAGCGCAGGTAATCTTCGAGAAAGCGCTGGTATTGCCACCGCAGCAGCTGATCTTTATCCTTAATGGCGGCAAAGGCATCGTATTCTTCCTGGTAGGCTTTGTCCCACGCCTCGCGTTCCGTGGGAGTCAGGCGCTCCATCTCCCGTTGGAATTCTGCGGGCGCCCAATGATTTACATCCGTAACGGCACACGTGTCACAAGGAACCTTGCTGTCATACCGAACATCCAGTCCATCCTTCACGGTGATCAGCTGGCGCTGCAGTCCCTCGCGGCCCGCGTAGTCATCGTAGAAGTCATGAGGAAGTGGAAACTGGCGATCGTTGAACTCCCGGAGATATTGCTGCGGCGGCATCCAGTTGCGGTGCGGCGCCTTGTGGTGCAGCATGATGAAGAACGGCTGACTGCGATTCTGTTCAATCCACTCAAGCGCGAGGTCTGTCGTGACATCCGTCACGTACCCGGTGTACGCGGTATCCTTCCCCATCTTGATAAACTTCGGATTGTAATAATGACCCTGGTCAGGCAGTATGTTCCAGTAGTCGAAACCCGTCGGCTCACTAAAGAGGTGCCACTTTCCTACAATGGCGGTACGGTAGCCGTTCGACTTAAAAATCTTTGGAAGTGTGCGCTGACTGCCATCGAAGAACGTGCCGTTGTCCGGCATTCCGTTCATGTGCGAGTACTTGCCCGTGAGGATTACGGCGCGACTCGGGCTGCAAACCGAATTCGTCACGAACGCATTTGTCATCACCGCCCCTTCGCGACCGATCCGGTCTATGTTCGGCGTCTGAATAAGCTTGTCACTATACGCGCTCACGGCCTGGTAGCCGTGGTCATCCGCCATGATGAAAATGATGTTCGGCTTTTGCTGCGACGGCGATGCAGGACGCTGCGCAGAGACAACAGCAGATGCGCCGAGGGTAATCAGAAATACAAGTGAAATGTTTCGGGATATCTTCATTCTATCTTCCAGGTTGTTGTTCCATAAGGTTTCATCCAAAACGAGTTGCCGGCCGGACGCAGATTGCGCTCTTCGTTGTCACACGTGGCGACCTTTCCAGGCTCCAACGCACCCCATTCGAACGACGACTTCACCGGTTGGGGTGAAAGGTTCACCAGACGCACCAGGTAACCTTTTTGATCTTTCGTGGGACGTATCGTCGAAATGCCAAGCTTGTTGTTGCCGCTTACGCTGAACAAGGTCTCGTAGGGCTTTGCATTCTCCGAAACAACTGCAATCATGGGCTGCGCGACTTCAGCACTACGTTGCTTGGCTTCGTGTGAGTACTGTTTCATCGGAATGATCGAGTATCGAAATTCAACCTTGCCCGACTGAGAAGCTTTGTAGTTCGTTCCCCATGAATTATTCATCACCCACGAATACACCGTAGGCGAAGAGCAGGTGACGCGACTCCAGTCAAGGAACTCGCGCCTGTCAGACATCCAGGCCTCACCTTGCATCCCTCCCACTTCCAGGATCGGTGTGCCAATTGTGGTCAATAGCACATTATGTCGCATGCCTGAAATAGACACGCCGTTATTGACAGAGAAGAAATTCTTGTTGGCACCCGACAGCTGCTCACGCTCAGGACGAATCTCTCCGAAGGGCACATCGATCATCGTTTCAGCGTTGCCGATGTTGAAAGGAAAGGCAAACCGGACGTTTTCACGTTCGCGGTTATCAATCTTGTCGACGACATTCCGGATATCTACCCTACTGATGTCCTTGTACAGTGTGATATCGCGTACGAGCGAATGACAACCGGGCGCATCCGAGGTGATACGCAACGTGGCCGACACCGGACCGCTGTTTAACAGATCAATACTTTTCACCGATTCAACATATTGCGGCGAAGTTGCGTTGCGCCCCGTATAAATGTATTCATTGAGACCTTTGCCCGCGGCGTAATTGAAGCCGGCACCATCGGTGAGAGAAGTGATTGCGCCGTTGTCGCGGTTCACCACTACCGTGAGGAGACCATTTGACAGCGTATCCCCTTTCGACTCAAACCAGCTTGCATCTGACTCACTGGTTTGGAGCTTCCTGGATGATTGCCAGCCTCTCGGAGAGGCGACGATTCGGAACACACTCGAAGACAACGGCTGGACATCGGAAGCGATAAACGCCCAGGTGTTCTTGCCTGTCTGCTGTAAACTTATTTCCTGATTTTTCTGATCTACAAGTTTCCGGTCCGTGAGATCTTGCGACGTTTCAAACGCCACCACTTCCGTACGCGGCCAGAGATTTGTGTTAAAGACCTGGATGTATTGCCCTTCTTCATTTGCGCTGACCGCGGTGTGGAACACCTGCTTGATTTGCGCTGTGATAGAATCCGCGTCAAGGGCAAATGCCTGTTTTTGTTTCCACAGGGCCCGGGTAAATTCCGAATCAGGATCCGGGCCACTTGCCGAAGCTCCCCAGGTGTGCTCGGAGAACAGTGCCACATTGCGCCATGCCTGGTAAAAACTTTCCGACGGATAGTCCTTCGGGTTTGTCATCGACAACAAGATTTCCAATTGATTCAGTTGTTCGGCGTTGTAGCGGTTCATCGATAGTTCCCTTGCCGTCGAAGCCGCGCCGTCTTCCCAGTAGGGAGTAAAATCCCCTTTGAACGTCGGAAGCCGGTTGCCATAAGTCTTTTCGAATCGCGTGAATAGCTCCTCTGTTGTGCCAATGTGAAACCTGGGGTATTCGTACAGTTCGTTCCACTTGCGTATGATGTCCGGCATATCACTATCCGGAGGGCCATTGTCGCCGTTGACCGTATACCGGAGGTAGGAGAAGTTATACGGAAACTCTTTTACCTCCAGGGTGTTCAGATATTCCCAAAGCGGATCCAGCCCACTGGAAGAGAGTTTGCCCGCCAGCCAGTCGTGAAAATAGGAATAGCCTTTCCCGGCAGACCAGCACAACACTTTTTCACCGCCCGATTGCGATTCCCAGTAAAAAGGATAGTCGCCCCACTCCTTGTGGGCAAGGCCTACGCGACTGCCACCGGTCTCCAGATGGGGAACATAGTTGGGCGCCATCGAGAAATACTTCATCCCGTTTTCCGCCATCGCGGTAACGATTCCCCACGAGGCCCCTGGAACATCCGACATCATTACCGAGCGTACTTCGACGCCGAGTTCCTTTCCGACACGGTGCGCATCGTCGAAAAGATGCGTCAGCTCTTCCTGCTTGCAGAGGCCGGTCAGGATGTTGCCGATCGAGCCATTCAGCGCAACGCGGCCATCTTTCACTGCGGATTTGAATGCTGTGAGCTGCGGCGTGTCTTTGTAGCGCTCGAGATATTCGTTCACGGGCCACATGGTCTCGATGTTCCATTTGAATTGTGATCCTTCCGGATAACTTTTTGTGCGTTCGGCCAGCATGACTGCTCTATCAATGTTTCGCAGCTGGAGGCTCATCACATCTTCATGCCGGTGCGTGTAGCCAATGTCGAGGTGTGAATGCGGCAGAAAGTATACCTCCCATTTCCGTGCACCTTCCATCACCACTTGCTTCGTAGACGAACCCTGCCGGCTCTTGAATTCAACGCTAACATCCACGGCTTCCTCCATCAGGCCGGGAGGAAATAATCCTGTAAATTCATAGAGCCCCATTTTCGATGCAGGGATCTTCTCGGTTATTTTCTCGTCGCCGTACGACATCTCGATGGTGCCGCCGTCGAACAGCGGGTTATTGAAGCCGATGCCGTACTCGCGACGAGGACCTTCAGGCGTCCTGCGGTAACCCTGTGTTGGAATGAATGAAACGTCGTCAACTTTCGCCAGGCGTTTTAGCGCTCGTCGGTTTTTTTCGTAGAAACGGATCTCACTGAGGCCATAATAATTAACATTCTGGTTCTTCCACTTCGCATCTTCGAGCACGTGAGGCGATCCGTCGTGATAATAATTTCCTTCCTCTTTATCCGCCGTGATGCAGAAATACTTGAAGCGGAGTCCGGGAAGGTCGAGCCGGAAATCCGCAGGCTCCGACTTCTTGCCTTGCGACTGCGGAATGATGAAATAATCGCGGTCCCCATCGCGCAGAGTCTTCCAATCCTCTCCATCGCTCGAATATTGAAGGTATACCTTCCGCAGTCCACGCCGTGTATGATCGTGTTGGTTGTGATTCCAGATCTCAACGAAGGCAGGGGCCCGTTCTTTGTCAAAGGAGTACAACAGCCACACAACACCCTCGCGGGTTTGTGGCCGGGCCTGGACCGTTGCTTCTGAAACCTGCGAGATCCACATCGCTTTTCCCAGGTTGTGGGCACCATGTCCGTGACCTTTCATTCCACTTCCATTGATCGTCTCATCATCGGGAAAGCCGGGAAACGCGCTGCTGGATTCCACCTGGATCGCGTCGGCAGGTACAGGCTCGTATACTTCAATCTGCTGTGCTCCGGAGACCTGCGTCAAAAATAGCGCCGACACGAGGAGGCATCCGCCTGTTAATATCTTTCCAATCATCCCTCTTCTTCTACTTTTGCGCTTCTGTTTCGATGCCCCATTGTTTATTTGGTTTGTCGCTCATCACAAGTATGAGCTTGCCGCCTTTCAACAACTCGCTTGCGGGGAACTTGAAAGAGTTCAATGCTTTACCATTCAGGGTCGCCGACTGCACGTACTTGTTATTGCGTGAAGCATTTTTGGCTTCGATCACAAATTCATCGCCGCGGCCATAGCGTTTGCCCAGGTTGATGACCACCTGTTCGTACAAGGGGCTGGCGATCTCATACACCGGCTCGACGCTGCACCCGCCGTCAGTCTGGAAAAGACCAATCGCCGCCATAACAAACCAGGCGCTCATCTGTCCCTGGTCCTCATCGCCGAGATAGGCGTTGGCCAAACCTCCGCCATAGTAATCTTCCAGGATCGAGCGGCTCCATTTCTGCGTCAGCCAGGGATGTCCAACCCAGTTAAAGAGGAAAGCGAAGTGCATGGATTGCTGATTGCCCTGGACAACGGGATAGTCCCAGTACTGGTCGTTCGGCGCGTTGTAACGCCACGGTTCACTGGCTGCGAACCCCCAGTTAAGGCGATCGACGAAATTTTTGCGTCCGACAAGATCCGCTAGTGCCGGCACATCCTGTGGAACAAAGAAACTCAGCTGCCATGAATTACCTTCGACATACTCTTCGTTGCGCCCGGATTGGAAAGGATCGAACGGCTCAACAAATTCACCTTTGCTATCGCGCAGCTGCGCGTAACCATTCTTCGGATTGAAAGCATTCCGCCACCATTCGCCCCGCTCGGCAAATACTTTGTAATCTTCGTCTTTGCCGAGTGCCTTGGCGAATTGTGCAACCGTCCAGTCGTCGTAGGAATATTCCAGCGAATTCGAGAATCGTCCCAGATCTGAGGGGACGTATTTGTATTTCATGTACGGTACCAGGTCGCGATTGCCCGCGAACCCTCCCGCCACCGGACCTGCCGGCGTTGTTTGCATCTTTTTCATCGCACTGAACGCCTTGTCATGATCGAAGTCACGGATACCCATTTGGTACGCCGATACCATCAAAGGAATTTCGTGCTCGGCAACCATAACGGGAATGTATTCCATTCCTGCAGGGCCTTTCGCAAGCCATCCGTTGACATCGTACATCGCCAGCTGAGAGTTAACCCACTTCGATGACCATTCGGGAGTAGCCAGATTCCAGAGCTGATTCAGGTTCCAGAAAGTATTCCAGAAGGCGTCACAACCCAGGGCCTGGTGGTCAGGGTTCGTGAACCGGTGCTTCGTTTCATCGGGAGCGATCCATTCCCCGTTTACATCACTCCATGTATTGCGGCACAGGGAACGGAAAAAGTTGGTGTAGAAGCGCACTTTCTCGAGGCGGTTGTCCGTCGTGATCCGGATACGCGACAAGTAGTTGTTCCAAACTTTTTTCTGATTGGCAACCACGCCGTCGTAACTCCAGCCGAAAGGTTTTGTAATTTCCTTTTCAAGATTCTCAGCAGCATTGGAAACGCTGACCAGCGAAATGCCCGATCGAGCCTGCACGACGGCCGACTTCTTCGTGTCGAACTCAACGAATGCACCCGCCTCTTTCAAATCCTTGCCGCGAAGTTTGCTGATTTCCACAACCTCATCATTTAGCCAGCCTCCTATCTTTTTGATGGGTTGGTCAAACTCAATGACAAAGTGCAAGGTGTATTCCTGGTCGGCATCGTCACTCCACACCGTTGGCCGGGGCGAGATCTGATGGCTGCTCCCTTCTATGCGATAATCGCCTACTTTCCTGATCTCGATGTCGAGGAGTTTGTAATCGTATTCACCCTGCACATGCAGGTCGATCATCACGCGGCCGTCCTGGTCTGTCGGAAATGTATAACGGTGGAAGCCTGCTCTTTCAGTGGCCGTTACTTCGGCCCAGATGCGCGTGTCAGTCATGTATACTTTGTAGTAGCCGAGCGGCGCTTCCTCCGTGGTCTTATCTATACGGGACCGATATCCCGAATCCGGGTCGAACTGATCTCCGACCTTTGTTTGCAATGTTCCATTCGTAGGCATCATTCCAAGGCCCGCCATCGTCCATTCATGGATGTGGCTAAAGGTGCCGATGGTTTCGAAGGTCGGCTGATACCCCGCCTGCCAACCCATATTCTGGTTGTCAGGACTGAGCTTGACCATGCTGAATGGCATCCAGGGTCCGGGTGCGATCATCCAGCGCGAGTGCGCGGTCCCGATGCGCGTATCAACATAATCCGCGTAGGTTTGCAATTTGCCAGGAGACCGCCGTACGATTCCAGCTTGTGCCTCCTGACCATCGATGAGAATGCGATACTGACTATCCTTTGGTTTCTTAACAGCAGGCATCGGCGCCTCCAGCTGATAGCGCGCGGAGTCCAGTGTCGTTTTGTAAATCCGCTTGCCGTCCAGCTCTACTTCGACGCTCGGCTTTCCACTCAGGTGCTCGACATCGACAATCAAGGGCTGAATTTTTCTTTTCCCCTGACTCAGTTCATACGCTCCGGGCATAACGTCGCGGATAAATGCGTCGGCTGGTATTGCAAGCTTCGCGCCATCCGGACCTTCGAGTCTGATGTGATCAAACACAACCCACGAGCCTTCAAGCACGGTGATTGTAATCGAATTGCCCCACCGGCGGATGACACCGTCCTGCAAAGGGATCTCCAGGATCTTTTCACCTGCGGGTGAGTCACCCGTGGTCAACGATGCTTCGGAAACACCCTTCAGAGAAAACTTCTCGTACTGGCGGTCGTTGACGCCTACCTTCAACAGAGATCTGCCTGGATCCGAATCGACAAGGTCGATCACGAGCTTCCATTTCCCGTTCGAGGGCAGTGACTGCAGCGCAAATAGAATATTGATTTCGTGCGTACGCCAGCCTGACGTTCCCCAGGTTCCGCCCCAGGTATTTTCCGGCCCGGGCAACACGTAGGGAAAGTCAACGGTCGCATCCGATCGGCCGATGAGGAAGTAGCGGTCTTCAAAACCAAAATCCTTGCTCAGGAATTTCTTGTAGTCCGCAGGGCCAAGTGCCAGGTCTGCGGAAGAGTTGTCATTCTTACCAATGCTCCAGATGTCATTCGCCTCAACGCGATGAATGCCGATGAATGATAAAATTAATAGGATAAGTAGTCTGTTCATTTTTGCCCGAATGGTTAAACCCGCAGCGCCTTCCGTCAGCGGAATTATTAATAAATGTCCATATAAACTTTGTATGTTCATACTTATTAACGATTTAAAAGTATATAAAATTGACCGTATTGGCTGCTAGAAGGACATTTTTTTCGAAAAATCAAACGATTGAATGTGGCACCGGTCAAAAAAATTCTATATTGCATATATGTATGAACATAATATAATCAAAAACCTACATATATAGTATATAAAGGAGTCTACCACACCGGGACCCTCGGAACTAAAAAGATAACGCTTACAGATCAAACCCAATGTTTATGGAAAAACTAATACTTAAACGGATGTCAATGCGAGCGGCGAAAGGCGCCGGATCATCTAAACTTCTTGATGGAAACAAACAAAGACCCACGCTTTTGTTTAACCATTATCAATAAGGATATGCACAATCGATACCAACAATTATCACTAAAGCTAGTTAAGCATTCCCTGTGCGGAATGGTTATACAGTGCCTCTTTGTCACTTCGATCTTCGCGTCGAAGGTGAATACCGCGACGACCACACACGAGTCCCGCATTCTTGCCGTTGATCTGCAGCAACAGGTAACGGGAAGAGTGATATCGGCCGAGGACGGGTCTGCTCTACCGGGAGTAAATGTTGTCATCAAAGGTACCAGCCAGGGAACGACGACGGACGTCGACGGCAAGTATACGTTGCAAGTTCCCTCATCCGACGCGGTGCTGGTCTTTTCCTTTATTGGTTACAGCTCCCAGGAAATCGCGGTCTCCGCGCAATCTGTAATCGACGTAACGCTGGCTCCTGATGTTGAGCAGTTGGGCGAGGTTGTTGTTGTGGGTTATGGAACCCAAAAGAAAGCAACACTTACCGGAGCAGTATCGGCGGTGGCCAATGACGAAATCATCACGACGAAGAACGAGAACGTTCAGAACATGCTGACTGGAAAAATTCCCGGTCTCCGCGTTCGCCAGAATTCCAGCGAACCCGGACAGTTCAATAGCTCGATTGATATTCGTGGTTTCGGTTCTCCCCTCGTCGTCGTTGATGGGATTCCCCGTGACAACATGGCGCGCCTCGATCCTGAGGACATTGAAAGCATCTCGGTTGTAAAGGACGCATCCGCGGCGGTCTTTGGCTCGCGTGCGGCAAATGGCGTTATCCTCATCACGACAAAGAAAGGAACAAAAACCGGTGAGCCCAGCATCACGTACTCCGGCACAATGGGATGGCAGGCGCCTTCCAACTATCCGGACCTCGTCAGTGCCGCAGACTGGATGACTCTCTACAATGAGAGAGACCGGCACAACGTAGACAACAGCAACCCTGCACTGAAGTATTCACCCGAGGAAATCGAGGCATACCGCAGTGGCGAGAAGGTATCGACCAACTGGAAACAGGAAGTCATGCGCAAGACCGCGCCCCAGACACAACATACGTTGAGCGCCACAGGTGGTAACGACAAGGTCAACTACTACTCCAGCGTTGGATACCAGTACCAGGGAAGCTTCCTCCAGACAGACGCCATCAACTATGAAAAGTACACACTGCGCAGCAACATCAGCGCGCAGGTCAGCAAGAACATCCAGTTCGACTTGAACCTGGCCGGTCTCTCCGACAAGCGGTCGGCATCGCCCTACGGCTCGAATGATATTATCAGAGCCATGTGGCTTCAAAGGCCGATGGATCAAGTCTATTACGACAAGGATGCCGGACAATACTCCATGATGGACTGGAACGTGATCCTCAATCCCGTTGCCATGATGGACAAGGACCTGGTCGGTGAAAACAATTACCGCAGCAGATGGTTTCAATCCAATGCGAGTCTCACCTATAACTTTCCATTCCTCGAGGGACTTTCATTCAAAGGATTGTACAGCTACGACTATACGATGAATGACAACGACGAGTATTCGAAAGCGTACACACTGTACTTGCCGAACGGCACGCCTTACCATGCCAATTCACAGAAGAGTGGCAACAGCCGGATTTCGCGCTTCTTCTACTCGAAGAATGCGAACCTGTGGCGGTTGCAACTCGCTTTTGAGCGCCAGTTCGGAGATCATTATATAACTGCCATGAACCTCCTGGAGAATTCTCACTACCAGGGCGACAACTTCTATGGCCGTCGTTATGGCGTGTTGCCTCTCTCCCAGATATTCGCGGGTATTACCGAGAACCAGGAAATTCTGCAGAGCACATCAAGCGGGTCGCTTTACGACTTTGCCAACCGTGCATCCGTTGGCCGTGTGACGTATGATTTCAAGAGCAAGTACCTCGCTGAATTCTCCTATCGCTATGAAGGGTCGTCGAAGTTTCCGAAAAACAACCGCTGGGGTTTCTTCCCCGCAGTATCCGCGGGCTGGAGAATTTCGGGAGAACCGTTCTGGATGAATTCATCGCTTAGCTTCATCGGAAACCTGAAGCTTCGCGCATCGTACGGTATCACTGGAGATGACGGCGCGTTAGCGTATCAGTTTGTGAGCGGATATCAATATCCCGCTTCTGGCGGAAGCCGCACCGGACTTCCCGCGGGCCACATTTTTGGAAATTCGTTTGTGACATCGTCCAGCAGCACTGGCTTGGCGAACAACTCGATCACCTGGTATAAGGCAAAAACCACCAACATCGGATTGGACGCAGATGCATGGAACGGATTATTAGGTGTAACCGTCGAGTATTTCAACCGGGATCGCACCGGCCTCCTCGCAACACGCATCGCAAGCCTGCCCGGTATTGTGGGAGCGAATCTTCCCCAGGAAAACCTCAACAGCGACCAGAACCGCGGTTTTGAGCTGGAGCTCCGTCACAGCAATCGCGTTGGCGAGATCAACTACCAGGTTAAAGGAAATATCTCGTACACTATGACCCGGACGAACTACTACGAGATGGCCCGGGCGGGTAACTCTTACCTGAACTGGCGCAATGGACTTAATGACCGGAACAACAACGTGTGGTGGGGTTATGAAGGCGACGGCCGCATGTCCAATTGGGATGACATCTACTACAACCCGGTCTATATCGGTCGCGGTTCACTGCCCGGCGACTATCAATACCTTGACTGGAACGGCGATGGATGGATCAACGATCTTGACGTACATCCCCTTGCCACCAACGGCCATGTTCCTCTCGTCAACTACGGTATCACGATGAGCGGCCAATGGAAAGGCCTGGATCTGGTTATGCTGTGGCAGGGAGCCGGGAAGAAGTATGTTATCGCCCGTGAGTTTCTCTATCAGCCACTTTGGTCCAATACCAACGCACTCAGCGATTTCATGGACCGGTGGCATCCGGCAGATGTGAACGCCGACCCTTATGATCCTGCAACGGAGTGGGTATCTGGCGAATACGGATTTACGGGATCCTCACCGAATGCACTTTCCGATTTCAACATCCAGAACGCCGCTTACGTCAGGCTGAAGACACTCGAGATCGGTTACACCCTTCCGGCACAGCTACTAAACAGGATCGCGCTGAAGAACATCCGGATTTATGCAAATGCATACAATCTACTCACATTCACAAAGCTGAAATACATAGACCCTGAATTTTATACAAACAATGATACCTCAAAAGCAGGGCTAACCGATCTGGGTTACAACTACCCGATCAACAAATCTTACGCTGTCGGTATCACCGCGAAATTTTAAAAACACACGATTTATGAAACTGAGAAAAATCTTAATGACAATAGGTTTGACTGCCAGTCTTACGGCCTGCACTGATCTGGACATCGCGCCGATCAACCTGTTGGGCGAGGCCGAGATCTATGGCAGCAATGAAGGCGTCATGAGTAATATCGCCCGCATTTACAGCCGGCTTCCCATCGAGGATTTCAAATATTACTACCCTTCAGGCTTCAACTTCAGTGGTACTCAATACAAGCAAATGGCCTGCCTCACAGGGGAAGCCGTTGGACGAGACACCCAAGGCGCCGACAACGAAGGATTTTCGTACTGGGATGACGGTTACGCCGAAATTCGAGACATCAACATGCTCCTTGAAAAACTCCCGAACTATGCGACAAACCTCGGGGCGACCGAGTCTCAGACTTACCTGGCGGAAGCTCGGTTTTGCCGAGCCTTCACTTACTTCGCGCTGGCAAAGCGATATGGCGGAGTACCGTTGGTTACCACTACAATAGACTATCCCGCTTCAGTTGACCTGGCGGGCACTCAGCTCTTCCGCGCATCAGAAGAATCCATTTGGAATTTCATCGCGTCCGATCTCGACTATGCCATCGAAAACCTTCCCGAAGCTTCACCGGCCAAGGGCCGCGTCAACAAGTATGTCGCCGCTGCATTCAAATCGAGAGCCATGCTTTACGCAGGCAGCATCGCCAAATACAATACGATCAATGAAGTTCAGGATCAGAATGGCACCTCCGTGCTGATCTGCGGCATTCCTGCTACTCGGGCAACTGATTACTTCAAGGCAGCTTACGACGCAGCCAAGCTGGTAGTTGAGTCCGGTAAATACGCGCTGTACAAGGGACTTTGGGCCGCCGGCGATCCGGTAGCACAGGCAAAAAACTTCCGCGCGCTATTCCTGGCGGAGACATCCGAAAACATTTTTGTAAAGTACTACGATCAAACAAACAGCACGCACAGCTACGACGAGTCGGTACAGCCCAACCAGACGAAGAGTGGCGGCAACGATTCGGAGATCAATCCGTCGATGGACTTTGTTGAAATGTTTGACGGAATTGCAAAGGACGACGAAGGGCACTTCAAAAACATCGATGAGAACGGCCACTATTACCTGTACAATTCACCACTTGATCCTTTCGCAAATGCAGAGCCGCGTTTGCGCGGAACCGTGATCCTGCCGATGGATACATACAGAGGTCAGATCATCGATATTCGCCGTGGAATCTGGACGGGCGATGCCAGCGGCGGAATATCCGCGTTGGCAAGCGAAGGCAATACGGGTAACGTCGCCGATCAGGCTGATCCAAACCTGCACCTCGCCTCCGCTCTCGGTGCCAATCCCACTATAAACCTGGAGCCCGGCGACCCGCATGGCGCAACGATGAAAGCCGCGGGTATCAATGGTCCCGTTTCCAACTGGGACTTCGGAAACATCGGTGGTATTTACCTGGCGAAATACTTGTCAGAGAGTGGTGTGACCAACGGTTTCAACTCAACTCAAAGCTGGATCGAGATCCGCTTTGCGGAAGTGTTGCTGAACCAGGCTGAGGCCGCCTATGAATTATACCAGGCAGCTGCGTCCGGTGACAACTATCTTTCCGTGGCGTTCAAGAACATCAACGACATTCGCGAACGCGCCGGTGCCACCTTGCTTGCGACCGAAGGTGACCTCGACAACATCGATATCATCCGCACGGAACGCCGCAAGGAGCTCGCTTTCGAGAACAAGACCTACTGGGATCTGAAGCGTTGGAGAATCCTCTACCAGGAGCAGAACAACACGCGCTGGAGAATCCTGAACACCTACTATTCAACGGATGCCCAGAAGTATTTCTTGTCCGTCAAGTTCCAGGAGCCTCGCGGTGGATTCCAGTACATTTTCACGTACGACACACGGTACTACTATCAGCCTATTCCAGCTGGGGAGATAAACAAGAATCCGAACTGCAAACAGAATCCCGGTTTTTAATCAATTCAAAATCCTGAATATGAAAAGTATCAAATATATTTTATTCTCGTTTCTCGTCGTGGCGGGTCTCGCTTCCTGTGAAGAGGACAACTATCCGGCTCCGGAGGAAACATTCAGAGGCACGATTGTCGACGCAGAAACTGGTGAACCATTCCAGACAGCAATTGGCAACACCGGTGTCCGCATCAAGATGATGGAGTACAGCTGGAGTGACACTCCCACGCCTTACTACATGTATGCCAACACAGAGGGTGAGTTCAACAATAGCAAGGTATTCAAGGGGGAATATGGTATCACACCCGAGGGCGCCTTCGTACCGGTTCCTGAAGAGAGGATCGTCATTGCCGGTACAATTGAGAAAAACTACCAGGTCGAACCCTTCCTGCGTGTAGAATGGGTTGGTGAGCCGGTAATCAACGGCGATGGCACGGCAACCGTCCAGGTTAGAATTGACAGGGGCACTACCAATCCCGGCTATCAGCAGGCGCTTGCTGAAGTCTGGTTGTTCGTCAGTGAGACGCAGTATGCGGGCGACTTCAGCTATAGCCCGAACTATTCCACCAAGCTTACAGGCGCGAACTTACCTGTGCTCGGAGAGACTGTCTCAATTACTACCGGATGGCCCGGCGGTCTTGGCACTGGCACGCAGCGAACCTTCCCTGACTACTCCAAAAAATATTTTCTCAGGGTCGGCGCGCGAATTAACAAGCAGGTGAACAGCACGAATGTTTACAACTACACGACCGTCAAGGAAATCGCTAAATGAGTTGGAAGTTATAAGTGGTAAGTTATAAGTTAGTCTGGAGTCATGGCTAATGACGGCTTCGATTTGGCTGAAAGCAGAAAGCACAAAGCAGAAAGCACAAGGTTCTGTGCTTCGATTCAAATCAAGCCGTCATCAACCCGCCAACCGAATCTAACTTACAACTTATCACTTACAACTTACAGGATTTTAAGGACATGGGGAGTGAACAAATCAATAAAACATTTGCTAACTTTGTCCAATTAGAATGGCTCGAATCAGTGAAGGCCTGGAAATTCGTTATCAGGAAGTGAAAATTGAAATTGATCATAATAGCTCCACTCCGCTGCACATACAGGCGGAAATGCTTTTGCGGGAGCTCATCAAGAAGAAGGAATACCAGGAAGGAAAACTATTGCCGAACGAGGTCGAGCTTTCATCGCAACTTCGAATTTCGAGAAATACTCTCCGTCATGCGATCTCAAAGCTGGTGAACGAAGGAATTCTCACCCGCAAGAAAGGCTTTGGAACCACTGTTTCAACCAAGGGAGTCTTTGGACGTGCCAAAAACTGGCTCAGCTTTTCTCAGGAAATGAAGGCGCTGGGAATTTCTGTTCATAATTTCGAACTGCATATCAGCTGGGTGATTCCCGAGAAGAGCGTG
Organism: Flammeovirgaceae bacterium; assembly: GCA_044507775.1. Lineage (GTDB taxonomy): Bacteria > Bacteroidota > Bacteroidia > Cytophagales > Cyclobacteriaceae > Chryseosolibacter. Next base: position 171,408 of record JBIQIY010000010.1, read on the forward strand.
CTTTCTTTTTTTGATCTGAAGCCTTCAACACCCGTTTTATGCCTGGAGAGATTGCGGGGCAAAGAGAATTTTCCCTTTGTGTACTTTATTTCTTATTTCAATCCGTCCGTTGGAATGACGGGAAACGAGGATTTCAGCAAACCCTTATATGAGATCCTCGAAGAAAAGTACCAGGTCAGGGCATCCCTTTCTTACGAAGAGCTTACCGCGATAAAGGCACCGCCCAATATCTACAAGAAGCTGAACATCGCTGCTGATGAACCTGTCTTGTTCCGCAAGCGCCTGGTCTACGATGCGAAGAAATACCCCATCGAGTTCAACTATGGCTATTATCGCGGAGACAGCTTCGTCTATACCGTCGAAAGTGAAAGAAAGTGAGTTTGCTTACTAGCCTTACCCCCTTATTCCCTTATCTCCTAACCCCTCCACGCAAACCGCACGCATCCACCGTACATGAACCCTCCTTTTCACCGGAATTGACCCCCTCGTCAATTGCCGGTTCCTTGCAAAAGTGGTACATTTGGTTTAGCTCCAAGATTCCCTTGCTCTCAAGTGAGACCTCTCTTTTGTGCTTTTGCGGTTATTGTATTATTCCAATCAGGTCTTTGTCAGCGAAACATCGCCAGCCTGCCAAACATCTCAACGCCGCTTGCACTTGACAACAAGGTGTTTTTCACCGCAAGCCACAGTCAACTCGGCCTTGAGCTTTTCGTCACTAACGGAAGCACCGGGAACTACAGTCTTGTCAAGGATATCAATCCAGGCTCACTGAGTTCATCTCCGGCGGGGTTTACGATCTTTAATGATCAGCTGTTTTTTACAGCATATTCCCACGACAAAGGTTACAGCTTGTGGAAAACGGATGGCACCACAGCCGGAACAGAGCTCATCTATAACGCGGCGGGTGCTGATCCGCGCATTCTCATGGTTTTCAAGGATAAGCTATACTTTTCCACAGACCTTGGATCGATCATGCGCACCGATGGCACTGCGGCAGGCACGGAGGTCTTCTATCAGAACGCTTCCAACTACGGGCGGATCTCGACTATAGTGAAGAACGACAACTACATATTTTTTACTCCGGACGGACGCACGATCTATCGCGACGATGGCACTTCAAGGATCAGCTTTCTCGGGCCACTTTCGTGGGAAGACGTCTACTTTAAGCACCTCTTTGCCATCGAAAACGGCCTCGTGGTAATAAAATCTTCCACCTATGACAACGTGATCCGCATTTACGCCATCAGCAATGACGTGTTGGGCGATGAAACAGAGGACGAGTGGGTTCTGATCAAGAAACTGGATGCGCCCATTTACGGGTCACAGGAAATTGAAAATTTCACACATCTGTCCGGGAAGCTGTTCTTCACGTTTCGCACCGACTATGACAACGTCGACCCCACCGACGAACTATGGGTGTGCGATGGCACCGAGGCGGGAACGAAGCTGGTAAAGTCTTTCTCCTGGGATCCGCATTTGTACCAGTCGGAGTCTGGGATGTTTTTCACGTTCAAAGAGAGGTTATTTTTTCGGGGAGGCACTTCAAGCAACCGAAGTCTCTGGACTTCCGACGGGACGACCGGGGGAACGGTGAAATTTCACGATGTGATAATCACAACGCCCTACAATGATGAAAGGACACCCGTGCTGGTAACGGAGGACAAGTTTTTCTTCAGCGGCACCACGGCATACAACGCCGAAGTTTGGAGTTCTGATGGGACGGCCGAGGGCACACAGCAATTGTTCGACGTCGAAGACGATGGCGGAAGCAACCCTCATGATTACACGTTTTCGAACAGCGTTCTGTTCTTTGTCACCTCTCAACAATTTTCTTCGACGCTGTGGAGCTCTCATCCTGCCGCGGATATTTCGGTCACAGCGCGAACCACCCCAATCAAATCCGGGACGAAGCCCTTCATCTTTTCCAGTATCAAGCCCGGATCCTGTCAGACAGTGGACCTATCGATCCGGAACAAAGGACTGGCTCCGCTGTACCTGGGAAACATCCTGGTGACAGGAAATGACTTTTATCTTGGGAATCAGCAAGTTCCTGAAGAGATCGGTCCGGGTGAGTCGGTCGTGATACAACTTGTATTCAACCCGGTCCGCGCGACTACTTCGCGCGGCACGCTCACGATACTTTCGAACGACATGGATGAGCCGCGATATGTTATTTCTCTTGAGGGCACCACGTCTAACATTTCTACAATGGGGATGTGTCAGTTTCCTTCGGGCGGGTACGTCAAGAGTCTGGACTCACAGCCAACTGCGCAGTCGATCCTGTTATCCAATTCATCTGTCAGAGAAGGTCAGCCTACGGGGACCGTTATCGGAAAATTCACTTCCCCGGCTAACGCAAGTTTCACGCTGACGGCCGGTGAGGGCGACCTCGACAATCAGAGTTTTATTATCGATGGAGATGTGCTGAAAGCGAATACCATTTTTAATTTCAATTTCAAACCGGTGTACACCCTCCGCGTACGAGCGGTGTCAGACGAAGGAGAAACGGAAGCGTCGTTCCGCGTTCGCGTTATCAATGAAAGTTTCGGCGCCGTGACCGGAGAATGTGGAAAAACCTTTGAAAGGGTGAGTTTCAGCTATACCGCGCTGGAAGCAAACTCAAAAGGCCATCTTTTTGCGGCGACCAGTCACGGAAAGATGATACGGTCGATCGACGACGGCATCCACTGGGAAGTTTTATACACCGGCTACGGTGCCCTTACCGAAATTACCTTCAAGGGGAACATCGGAATTGCGCATGGGACCAACCGGCTGTTGAAGTCCGACGATGAAGGCGCATCGTGGTTTCCGCTTTATGTTCCATTCACGAGTGATTACTACATTAACAGTCTCGCAACTTTTTTTCTTGATGAACACCATGGCTATGTTGCGACAGAAGACGGCGAAGTGTTTTTCACAGACGATGGAGGGCATTCATGGGATACTCGCTTGCAGGGGTCATGGAATGAATTTCGCGATCTTTTCTTTCTCTCCTTGGACGAAGGCTATGCGACGGTGGGCTGGGGTGATTTGTTGAAAACGAAAGATGGCGGACGGACGTGGTCTGCCGTCGATCTTTCAGCGCTCGGCTGGAGTACGCGTGTTAAAGACCTTTGGTTTATCAATAGCAAAGACGGATTCCTGGTCAACGATTACAAATTTTATTCAACTTCTGATGGAGGCAAAACCTGGATCGAGATTCCGGGCGTCTCCGGAGACGGCTTCGCAAAAATCAAGTTTTACGGAAAGAGTATCGGATACCTCTTCGGAGGAAACGGTTATATGTACAGAACCGCTGACGGCGGAAAGAATTGGGATTTTCTGACGCCAGGGGTCTCGCCCTCCGCGGCCGTCGGAATCGCGCGCGCCGCCGGGAAGCTTTTTATCGCCACAAAAAGCTATTACTATAGTTATGACGCGGCGAGAGCTATGGCAGTATCGACGGATGAAGGAGTAAGCTGGTCGACACTAAATTACTTCTCGGAAGGGAACCTGTATCAAATTGACTTTGCCGGGGAGGAAGAAGGTGTGGTGATCGGCGAAGCGGGTCTCTTCAAAACCACCGATAATGGCCTCACGTGGAACCAAACTCCTATGGACCTCACGCCGGTGCACGATGTCCACTTTATAGACGAGAACACAGTCATTTTGCTGAGCGCCGGCGATCTCTACAAGTCTACCGATGGAGGTGCCACCACCCGCAAGGTCTTAACTACTGATAAGGATAATCCATACGTCCCGGCCGGAAAGCTTTTTGGATTCTACGATGCGCTGTTCTCCGTGAGCTGGTATGCTGTCTATCGCAGCGACGACCTGGGTGAAACTTGGGACCTCGTTTCAACCGATCCGGGATACTACACACAAGGGATGCACTTTGTCTCCTCTACTACCGGATACCGGATCGAGCTATTCGGTTCAGTAGAAAAAACCGTTGATGGCGGCAAAACATGGGTCAATGTTTTTACCCGGGAGCCAACGACATCAAACGTATTTCGAGCTATATTCTTTCTCAACGAGAGCTTGGGATACGCGGGCGGCGACTACCTGCAAAGGACTGTAGATGGCGGTGTAACCTGGGAAAGGATAAACTGGCAGTTTTATGATATTCTAGCTATACACTTCGAGAATGAGGATCATGGCTATGTTGTTACCATGAGCGGGCAGGTACTGGAAACTACGGATGGGGGACAGACCTGGCAGGGAATCTTCTCAGCTTCCGGGGACCTCGCTGACGTCCAGTTCGGCAACGGTGAAATCTATTTGTCCGGCGCGAACGGATTTATTGCGAGGATGAACACTACGCCGGATGCTCCTCCCTCTCCTGGTTATATTTACGGCCCTAATGAATTATGCGAGGGCGACGCAGCAGAGTACTTCCTGGCAATTGACGGACCTTACAGCACGCAGTGGAGCACAACCGCCACAATGCTTGAGGATGCATCCGGAAGGATGACGGTGCAATTCCCCGGCGCAGGAGAATACACCCTCACAGCGAAGCATTTTAATTCATGCGGTGTCAGCGAATTGCGCACCACAACGGTAACGGTATCGGCGCCGTCGGCACCTCCCGTCATCGAAGGACCCAATCCGGCAACGAAAGGTGAGCAGGATGCGGTCTATACCATCACGGCAAGTGACGATGACTCAAAGTACCTATGGCAGGTCGAAGGAAGTACGAGCGCATCACCGACCGAAAATGGTGTGGTGGTCGATTGGTCGGCGGAAGCCGAAAGCGGCGTTATAAATGTCCTTGCGGCTGATGTTTACGGTTGCCGCTCCTTTGGTACACTCCCGGTAAGTTTCTTCGAAGTTCCGCTTGGCATAGCTGACGACCTGTCGAAATATATCAACGTCTTTCCCAATCCGTCTGACGCCGATATCCAGATTGTTTCCTCCTACGAAGGCGTGCTTCTCGTGCGCATCATTGACCCTCTGGGACGAGAATATCTTCGGACGTCCATTGGCGCGGGTGGAAAGGAAACCATGCAGACGAGAAAACTCCCCGCCGGATTATACTTTGTAGAAATTACGGAAGGAGCACACACAACCACCAGGAAACTGATCAGGAAATAAAGCGGATGGCAGGCCGATGCCAACTATGAAACGAATACTTCAGGAAGATAAACCTTCACATTCCAGGATATGCGCATGAAGCACAGACTTATCACAACCGTGCTGACCACCCTTTCTGTCGCATCTGTGCAGGCACAGACTTTTGAGCGCACTGCGTTTGAGGGCCCCAGTTCAGCATACTCCACGCAGTATCACTGGGCAGATTTCAACGCAGACGGCGCCGTGGATATCCTCGAAGTTGATCCTTACGGCGTGGCCGCCATGCACATTTCGGAAGGCGGTGCCTTTTCCTCGGCCAGCCTGCCATCCGACGTCCGCTTTGACACAGGCCGATGTAAATTCAGCGACTACGACGGAGATGGAGACCTCGACATACTTGCAGCCGACCTGAATTCAATTGTCATTGTAAACTACGATGAAACCAACGGCTTCACAGTGGTTCCCACCGGTATTACTTTCACATACGTCGACTATGGAAATATCTACTGGCTGGATGTGGATGGAGATCTGACGCTGGATATCATCCATGATCGCAAGATATTTCTCAATCGCCAGGGTGTTTATTCTGAGTCGCGGTACATGTTCCCCGAGCTATTGTCGAGGCTCATATTAGAAGATGTCAATGCCGACGGATTACCGGATGCCATTACGGGCGGCTATGAGGCGTATGGCAATGGTACGGACGTGACGATCTTCCTCAATCAAGGTGAGGGTCAATTCGAACAAACCGGTATAACACTGCCGGAGAGGCTCCTCCTATCAACGTCGATCACCGCGATTGATTACGATAGCGATTCGGATGTCGATGTATTCGCCGTCGACTACTATGGACGCGGCTGGATCTTCAGGAACAGCCTCGCCGAAACCGGCGAAATAGGCTTTACCGGCAAGCAGATATTTTCGAACCAGTACTTTTCCCCAGCTATCGCCGGTGATGTGAATTCTGACGGGAAACCTGACCTTGTTTCGGGCGGAAGTACCACCCTCTCCGTACTGATCAACACAAGCAGTGGCGGAATCGCCTCTTTTACAAGGGAATCTTATGACCTGCAACTCAACAATTCCGATGGATTTGACCTTGTCGACTTCGATGGAGATCAGGATATCGATGTACATGTCAAAGGTTACTACAACGGCGAAATGATCAACCTGATCTTTGAAAGATCCGGGACACCCCCGGGGACTGCGCCGGCCACACCATCAAACACGGCATCCGTTCTAAAAAGCAACATCGCGCTCACCTGGGACGCGACTCCCGGTCTTTTATATAACATTGAAGTAAAGCGAAATGGAAACGTCTACAGTTCCTCCAATACGTCAGCGTCGGGCGAACTGTTGATGATGCCGGGAAGTTTTCTTCACAGAAACGCAACCGTAGCGCTGCGGAGCCTTCCCGCGGGCGAATACGCGTGGAGGGTGCAAGCGCTGGACCCTTCCGGCCGGGCTTCGGCCTTTTCGACGCCAAAGACATTTACGGTTGATGACGGACCCTCGTCATTGACGTCAAATGCGATAGATCTCACCCACGTAGAATTGTGCTGGACTTACAACGGTGCCCAGAGTCCTTTCTTCCGCATTATGAGAAGGACTTCCAGTGGAGTGAGAATTGCGATAGCCGACGTCGCCGCCGGGGTTAACTGCTACACCGACAACGCCGTTCCGGATAATGAAATTGTGGAGTACATTGTTGTAGCTGTAAACGGTGAGGTGTACTCGGCGCCAAGCAATGCGGTAGTACACCATTCGATGGTCTTCGTAGAAAATTCTTTTGGGACAATTGATCCTAATATCATCACCGCCCGTTGTCTCCCGGCGGATTATGATTTGGATGGCGACTATGACCTTCAGTTTGTAGGACGCATCGGAAACACAAACAATTTTATTCTCAAGAATAATGGCGACGGTTCTTTTAGTCCAGGTGCAGGGTTGCCTGATGGAGTCTCGGTCAATTTGCCGTATTATGAAATGGTCGGCCCGCGAGATCTTGACAATGACGGCGATGCCGATCTGGTATTCATCACTGGCTCGGATTATTCGTGGCAGAAGGTCACTGTGCTCCTCAATGAAAACGGCACATTCGTCAAGGGTTTTGAAACTCCCGAATACCTGCAGGTTAATATCATCGCGGTAGAAGATCTCAACAACGATGGAAGATATGACTTGCTGTTCTCACACGTGATAGGCAATAGTTCGGGCAATCCGGGCAAAACCGAGCTGCTTTATCAGACTGCCGATGGAGGCTTTACAGACAGCAACATTGATCCGATGGAAAACGGATTTTCCAGGCTCTCTATTTTGAAGTGCGCCGATTTGAACAATGACGGCTTCAAGGATCTAATGTATACTTCCGCTGATGAGCGGTACATAGAGATACTCGTGAACGAGCAAGGGGTGACCTTTACGAAAAGGACCACGATCCTTCCATACACCTTTTCGATGGGCATCGCGGACTACAACGGTGACGGAAACGTCGATGTAATGATGAGGGGCAACGAGGGCATGAACCTCTATTTCGGAGACGGTGACTTCACGTTCAAAGAACCCAAGGTCATACCCATCGATTATCTTTCGGGCAGTGCGGGGTTTGTTCACGCGGACATTGATGTTGACGGCCTGTCTGATCTGTTGATTACGGATGGATTCTATTCGCGTGTCATCCTCAACAAGGGCAACGGTTCTTTCAAAAGCTCGAATATAGAACTCCGGGCGAATCAGGGGAGCAGCTTCGCGATCACTGACTTTGAGGGCGACGGCGACATTGACATCGTCATGCTTGGCAACGACGGCCAGCACCAGGGCATCAATTACTTTTACACAAATCAGTTAGCCGATATTAATGTTGTCAATGCGCCACCCTTCGCCCCTCCGTCATTCTCGGCAAATTATGCCTCCGGAAAAGCAGTCTTCACATGGTCCGCTTCCAGCGACGATCGCACACCTTCCGATCTTCTAACCTATAACCTTTGGGTCGAGGATTCCGAGGGAAAAGTCTGGATGAGTCCGGAAGCCAACGAATCAGGAACTTTCCGCAGGCAACTAAGAGAGGGCAACACTGGCTACAGTACCGTCATGCAACTGAACGATCTGCCCGCAGGTCAGTACACAGCGCGTGTCCAAAGCATCGATGCGTCCTTTGCGTCGTCGCCCTGGTCGGAAGAAGTGCAACTTTCAATTAACGAAGGGCCGACAGGACTGACCGTCGAGCGCATCCTGCTCAACAAGGTGAAGCTGTCATGGACAACCAGCCCCTACGCCGAGACTTCTGTGATTGTGCAGCGGAAGACGCCGGCCACGCAATGGGAAGAGATAGCGGAACTTGGAGGGGGAACGGTATCCTATACCGATTCCGACCTGGAATACAACACGCTCTATCAATACAGGGTTGTGGAGGCATCCGGCGCGGAAACCACAGCCATTTCAAACGTCGCCGAGTGGAGCACGAACATGTGGGTGATTGAGGATACTGACATCCAAAACATTACAGGGTCCATGGATGTGGCCGATTTTACTGGCGACGGCCGAATGGATCTGCTGTTCAACGGCGCCATGATCTACAACGGACAAAGCCAGAACTTCACGCGTGCGACCTTTGAAAACACCGCTGACGGTTGGGTGAAGGCTGATATTGCGCCATCCGACCTTAACCAATTGGCGGAAATCGCTTTCACGGATTTGAATGGCGACTCGCATCTCGATATCTACCAACATGGATACACCTCATCCTTCGGTTATAAAACCGAAACGTTCCTCAACAATGGAGACAAAACCTTTACACCTGCCACTAACTTGTTTACGACAGGCGCATATGCTATTCAGTCGTACTTCGATTTCGACATGGACAACGATCTTGACATCGTTGCGCGGAAGGCGGGCTCCTATCCTACCGTGCAGGAATTGTTCAGGAACAACGGCCAGGGCAGTTTCACTTCCGAAGATATCATGACTTGTTACTCGTGCCCGGGGAATGCGGTCGTGGCTGATTTCGACGGGGACGGGGATGAAGACGCGATCCTTCTCACCAGTGGCGAGTACCTGTTGCACCTCAATACTCCCGATGGCCTGGTTGCGACGGGCCCATCATTCCCGGCGTATGAAAACGGAATCGCCGTTACAGATTTCAATGACGATGGCCTGCCCGATGTGGTATTGCTAAGCTACAGCTTTTACCACGGTGGAACGATCTACAAGAATAATGGTCTACCGCAGGCAGGAGGCTCCCTTCAGTTCACTGCATTGCCAACGAAGCTTTTAAGCGGTGAACCCTCACTCTTGTCAGCAGATTTTGATCACGACGGCCGGACCGATCTGGCAGTAGTATCGCCTAATGTGGACGTATTCCTGAACAAAGGTGATGATCAGCTTCAACAGTACACCCTACCGGGCTACCGCATCAGTTCCCATGTCGCCGATATCGTTGATTTTGATAACGACGGCGACCTGGACATTTATTTCAGCGGGTATCACCGGAAAGATTTTTCCGATTTGGGCCGTATGGGGAAAATCCTTCTGAACCAAACAATCGTTGCAGGCACGGGCATCACAAACGCACCGCCTGACGTTCCCACGGAACTGGCCAGCACCCAGGATGCACTCGGAGTTCACCTGTCGTGGAGCAAACCCCATGACGATCACACGCCAGCCGAAGGCCTGACCTACGATGTTGTGTTGTTCCGCGATGGAAAGTCCGTAACTAAAGGCAGTCATGATCCGGCGACGGGACAGCGCTTGCGCCTCGCGCCTGGAAGGTCGACAGGTATCGCAACTTTCAACAATCTTTCAATCGGTGAGTATTCCTGGCGCGTCCAGGCCATCGATGGTTCATTTGCAGGATCGGGCTTTTCGGATGAAGGAACGTTTACATTCCTGCCTCCGCCTCCAGTCATCCGGGATACAGTAATCTACAAATGCGATCGTGAAATAATCCTTACGGCCGGGGGTACCAATATCCAGTGGTATAAGGACGAAAGTCTCACACAACTCGTTGCTTCGGGTGAATTTCGTCCTCTGGAAACTCAGGTGGTGTACGTTGTCCAGACGATTGATGGATACCGCGGTCTGTCCAGGCGCGTGCAAATAACAATCTACGAGAGGCCTGCTGCGCCTCTATCTCAGCAACCAAACCCGCTCACATTGTGTGACTCCTGGTCAAGTGAAGCCTACCTTACAGCAACGGGTTCAAACCTACGATGGTACAGCGATGAGTCCCTCAATACTCTGATTTCCGACAACGCGTATGTGCAAGTAGCGGCTGTTGACGGGACGTATTTTGTTACGCAGACGGTACAGGGCTGTGAAAGCAACGCACTTGCTATCGCTATCAAGAGCGTCACTATTGATGCAAAACTTTACCTGGCCGACGGAGCTATCCGCGCAAAAGAACGTAATGGAGACCATTACTATTGGTACAGGAATGGGTTTTTGTACCAGCAAACAACAGTGCCCCATATACCTTACGATGGTCAGACCGCGACCTATGTTGTTGCAATCTCGAAAGGATCGTGCTACGAATATTCAGCTCCTTTTATTTCGTCGAAGGATAATATCACCGCGCTTGAGCCGGGCGCCGGCGACCAGCTTGAAGTTTATCCAAACCCGGCTTCGGAACACGTGATGCTGAAATTGCAGGCGACCCATGCAGTAGTCAGCATTTACGACCCTTTCGGCAAACTGGTCTACGAACGAGCCGGAAGTTTCACAGGCGAGGAAATAATTGATACAAGATACTGGGGCAAAGGTATATACATGATCGTTGTCGATGATCGAAAAAGTATCGTCACCAAGCGGTTGGCGATCTTGTAGCAATGCTTTCTGCAGACGACACAAACTTTTAGTTCGGGCGGAGCGCTGAGCGACTGGTGACTAATCGAGTTCAGCCGCCATCTTCTTCAGTTGATCCAGCTCGTTGAGGTCTTCCTTGAATTTCGCTCCGTGCCGTTCCTTGAACGCGCCAAGCTTGTAGGCTGCGAACAGCATCAGCACAGCAATCGCCATGGGGATCATTCGCTCTCCCAGCGCCGGCCACAGACCCATCCGGTCGATGCTCCTTGGCAGGAACGAGAGCGGGAACAAAATCGCCTGGCTGAGGAGGAATACCCACAAGACATACCACATCAGTTTTTTCGGCCGTTCATAGATCGCAACGATATCCTTGAGAGCGGTGCGGATATTGGCCTGATCGAGTTTTACTCTGCCAAGATACCGGTAGGACTGCATCATCCACCCTGCGATGATAATAAGTCCGATACAAAAGATGATCATCGGGATGTATTGCAGTGCGTATTCATAATCAAAAGGATTTCCAAGAATGACCGCGAGTCCGGCGAGCATACACACCGTAAGCCACGCAAATCCAATCAGGTAGTTTCTCCTCACCACATGGAATCTCTTTCCACTGCGTTCCGTTACGATGCTGTTGATGAGTTTTTCGTTCAGTGTTTTTGTGGCCTGCAGCTTCTTGTCCAGGCTGAGCCATGCGGTTTTCAATTCGTCGATATTCATGATGTAATTGTTTTAACAATTTTTTCAAGTTTCGTTTTGATGCGGTTGATCCTCACCCCTACGTTCGACAGGCTAATTCCAACGATGTCGGAAATCTCCTGGTAACTTTTCTCATCGAGATACAGGATGATGATCGCCTTTTCCACCTGAGTCAGATATTGAATAGCCTGGTGCAGGATTTCCGTTTCCGCGGTGGATTCTATCTCCGGCAATTGTAACTCGGCACCCGAGATCGCCTGCACTCCCGGCTTTCGCTTTTCCTTTCTGAACCAGGAGGTAGCGGTGTTCAACGCCACGCGATACATCCAGGTTGAAATCAATGACTCGCCTTTGAATGATGGAAATGCCCGCCACAGCTGTAAGACGATGTCCTGAAAGAGATCTTCCCGATCGCCGTGACTGTCGGCGTACAGGTGGCAGATCTTGTAGATCAGTCCGCGGTGCTGGTTTATCAGTGCAACAAAGTCTTTTTCCACAAGGGTTTTTGTTAAAACGTTAGTCCGCATTCAAAAGCGAGCCTGTCTACCATTCAATTTGGCAAATAAGTCGGAAGGGAGATCGGGTTTCTTACAGGGGGTGGCTTTTTCTTTTGGAAATTTCTGGCGAAAACCGACCGGTCGCTTTAACTTTCCAAAAGATGGGCAATCCTCTTCCATCACATAAAGTATGTAATGATGTTCGCAAACTATTTTAAATCCGGCTGGCGAAATTTTCGGAAGTACAAAAGTTATTCACTCATCAACATTTTCGGTTTATCAATCGGATTCGCTTCCGCCCTGCTGGTCACTCTCATTGTTCAATATGAAAACTCATTCGACCTCCTGCATAGCAAGGCCGACCGGATCTATCGGGTGGGCAACGGCTTCAAGAATGGCGGATATGACGATGTTGTCGTTACACCCCAGGCGCCATTGATGAAACAGGAATATTCCGACATTGTTCGTGCTTCGAGGTTCCATGGCTCGGAGGATATCATCGGCTATAACAGCAGCTTTGTTCGCACACATTACCGTATTGTCGACCCCGACTTCGCCGAGATGTTTGATTTTCCCGCGGTCAGCGGCGATCTGCGTACCGCGCTTGCGTCTCCGAATCAAATCATTCTTACGAAATCAAAGTCGATTGCTCTTTTCGGGGATGAGGATCCTATCGGCAAGTCCGTTCGGATGGTCAATGAAAAGATCGATTTCACTGTGGCCGCCATTGTTGATGACCAACCTAAGAATTCCACCCTCCAGTTCGAAGCGCTTATTCCCTGGGCCAACGCACCCGAGTGGCTGGATGTTGATCAGGTTGGAAACTGGTATAACACCTTTATGGAGGCATACGTTGAACTTGCGCCGGGAGCATCCAAAGAAGCCTTGGAGACGAAGTTAGACGCCTTCAAAGAAGCTCATTTTCTTGAAGAGCGCCGGGCCACATGGCGGGTGAAACTGCTTCCACTGAGAGATGAACACGCGCGCCAGGCAGAGAACCAAGGGATGATTACTATTCTCACGATCATTGCCGGGGCTATCCTCCTGATCTCCTGCATAAACTTCACAAACTTATCCATTGCACAGACATTGAAACGCACGAAAGAGGTCGGACTCCGGAGAGTGCTGGGTAGTCTGCAACGGCATGTGACGTTTCAATTCATAATGGAGGGGATGATCACCTGCGCCATCGCTATGTTTATCGGAATAAGCATTATCTGGCTCGCGTTGCCCTATATAAATCATTACTATGACTTCGGCTTGTCGATGGAGATCGGCAAATATCCGGCGTTCCTTTTGTTTGTTCTGTGCATCGGGATACTCCCCGGCCTGTTTGCAGGGATTGGTTCCGCCATTGCGCTATCAGGTCTCAAACCCGTAAATGCCATCAAGGGGTTTATCAGGGGTGGTTTATCCGGCGAAAGCCTGCGAAGAGCTTTGATCGTTCTCCAGTTCGCAGCATCCATTATTTTGATGGTCGGAACTGCGATCATCTGGCAGCAGACACAGTACATGAAATCGCAAAGTCTGAAATTAGACCATGCTAATGTTGTCGCGATAGACGCGTGGCCCGAACTATTCAAAGAACCAGAGAAAGCTCGTCAGGGATTCCTTGCATTCAGGAACGAATTGGAGAAGGAGTCGGCCATAGAAGCGGTGTCATTCACGTCCGGTGTCCCCGGTGAATACGACGAAAACTACAATGGATTCGGCGATGCCGACACACCGGAAGGCGACAAAATATCCCTGCGGAAGATCTACGTGGACCACAACTTCTTCCGCACATTTGCCATGCGTCTCGCAAGGGGTCGCGCATTTTCGCCCGATATTGCGGGCGACAAGGACGCCGTAATCATCAACGAGGCCGCAATGAAGAAGTATGGCTGGACGGACATCGAGAATAAAGAAATTATCGAAGGCGGTGGAGAAGGAAAGAGATATAAGGTAGTCGGCGTAGTTGAAGACTATTACTATCAGTCGCTCAAGCGGTCGATTCAACCTCTTGCCCACTTCTATTCGCCCGATCATGTTGGCCGTATGGTGGTCCGGCTAAGGCCCGGCCGCATAGAGGACGGGTTAGCGTTGCTCCGCAACAAATGGGAGGCGCTTGGCTCTTATGAGGCATTTGGCTACCGTTTCATCGATCAGACTTTTGACAATCTGTATAAAGAGCAGGACCGTCTGAGCGCCACCTGTTCCCTGTTCGCTCTCATAGCCGTGGCAATTTCAAGCATGGGATTATTCAGCATTACCGCTTACTCAATCAGGCTTCGTCGAAGGGAGGTTAGTATCCGCAAGGTATTGGGAGCGTCGGTTTTACAGCTTGTTTTGAAGCTAACACGGGCCTATGGGCTCATGGTGATGATAGGATTTGCTCTTGCTTGCCCGATCGCCTACTACCTGGCAAACACTTTTCTCGCCGGGTTCGCATACAGGATAGACCCGTCGCCACTGGTTTTTGTGGGGGTTGGCATCCTGATTCTTGTGCTTTCAGTGGCGATCGTGGGCGGTCTCTCCGGAAAAGCTGCCCTGGAAAACCCAGTGGATGCCCTTAAGGACGAATGATGCGGTTTAGGGGTAGAATCATTGATAATTCCCCAAAAAGTTGAATCTTACAACAAACTTAATCGGAACCCGTGAGAATACTACCTATCCTGGCGATAACCGCACTCGTTGCCCTCAGCTGCAACGATTCGCCCAAAACTTCAGAAACCTCTAAGCAGGATGATTTCAAATTCAAAGTCGATCAGTTCGCAGACTTGCAAATACTGCGATATCAGGCAAAGGACTTTGAGGCATTAACGCCGCGACAAAAAGAATTGGTGTATTACCTTTATGAGGCCGGATTGTCGGGACGCGACATTATCTACGATCAGAACTTCAAGCACAACCTGAGAATCCGCAAAACAATCGAGGCGATCGTTGACTCTTATAATGGGGACCGAAACTCCGCAGACTTCCAGAGTTTTATGGAATATGCCAAGCGGATATGGTTCTCAAATGGAATTCACCACCACTACTCTACCCGCAAGATCATGCCCGGGTTCACTGCTGAGTATTTCAAGACACTGATTGCAAATACAACTGCGCCGCTTCCACTCGTTCAGGATGAGTCGAAGGAGGAGTTTATTGAATTTATCACTCCGATCTTGTTCGACCCCGAGGTGGCCGCAAAGCGTGTAAATCTGGACGCGAACGTTGACCTGGTCAAAGGATCGGCCAACAACTACTATGAAGGCGTGACACAAGCGGAAGTTGAAGGTTACTATGCCAAAATGAGAAAGCCCAACGACCATACTCCTGTCTTATACGGATTGAATTCGAAAGTCGTAAAGGAGAACGGCCGGGTCGTGGAAAAGGTCTATAAAATTGGCGGGATGTACTCGAGCGCGCTTGAGCGCATTGTCTACTGGATGGAAAAGGCTTCCGCTGTAACCGAGAACGAGCAACAAAAAGCAGCACTCGATAAGCTCATTTCCTATTACAAAACCGGAGATTTGAAAACCTTTGACGAGTATAATATCGCCTGGCTCAACGACACAACTTCCGAAGTAGACCTGGTAAACGGTTTTATTGAAGTATACGGTGATCCCCTGGGGCTTAAGGGCGCGTATGAATCAGTGTTATCCGTAAAGGATCACGAGGCCAGCAAGCGTATGGCCGCCTTGTCGCAGAACGCACAGTGGTTTGAGGACAATTCGCCGATCGCCGATGAACACAAAAAGCAAAATGTGAAGGGCGTATCCTACAAAGTGATCACGGTAGTAGGTGAAAGTGGTGATTCGGCTCCCTCCACCCCTATCGGGATCAATCTCCCCAATTCAAACTGGATCAGAAAAGCGCACGGATCCAAGTCTGTGTCGCTCGGGAATATTAACGACGCGTATGCCAATGCATCCAGCAAAGGTGCGATCGATGAGTTCTATCTCGGCGACAGCGTCCGGTCGCGGCTTCGCGAGTACACGGTGGAAGCCGGGAACATGCATACCTCATTGCATGAGGTGATCGGGCACGCCTCGGGGCAGATGATGCCCGGTGTTTCCAGCGATGCCTTGAAGAACTACGCTTCTACGCTCGAAGAAGGGCGCGCCGACCTGGTTGCGCTATATTACATTACGGATCCCAAACTAGTTGATATTGGTGTTCTTGAATCTGTCGACGCTGGAAAGGCGGAATTCGACAGTTATATTACTAACGGACTTTTGCTGCAGCTGCGAAGGCTGGACGTGGGTGAGAACATTGAGGAGTCTCATATGAGAAACCGACAAATGGTCAGCGCATGGGTGTACGAGAAAGGCCAACCCGAAAATGTAATCGAAAAAAGGGTTGAGAATGGAAAGACCTATTTTGTGATCAACGATTACGAGAGGCTGAGGGAACTATTCGGTGATCTCCTGAAGGAGGTGCAGCGTATAAAATCCACCGGTGATTTTGAAGCGGGAAAATCGCTTGTTGAGACGTATGGTGTTATCGCCGACCAGGCGCTTATGCGCGAAGTGAAACAGCGTTATCAACAGTTTGATTCAAAGCCATACTCGGGCTTTATCCAACCGAAATTGATTCCCGTGATGGAAGGCGACAAGATCGTTGACGTCAGGATTGAATATCCCGATGACTTTGTCAAGCAGATGATGGAGTACGGGAAGTCCTATTCTTTCTTGCCGCTATACAATTAGGAATCGGGAATTCGCAAGTCTCACGCATTCCCAATCGTTTTATGACAAAAGCGATGCTGATATTCTTGTTTCATGATTATAGTGTGTAGTGCTCGCCGCATATGGTCATCCCTACGGGATTCAATAACAAACTAGCACATCATTTTTCTACCATAAGGTCATCCCTAGCGGGATTCAGTGCAGGCTTACTTTGACATCCGGTTACTGAATGGTGTTAGGGCAAGGAATTTATTGACTCATATTCAAGGGACTTTGTCAAATCGATGGAGGTCTATCGGAGCGCCGCCGGGGAGAACCTGATAGTGTAGCAGTAAAACGGATTTTGTCGACTCCAATTCATGGGATAGTGTGTAGTGCTCGCCGCATATAGTCATCCCTACGGGATTCAATAATAAACTAACACATCATTTTTCTACCATAAGGTCATCCCTAGCGGGATTCAGTGCAGGCTTACTTTGACATCCGATTACTGAATGGTGTTAGAGCAAGGACTTTGTTGACTCATATTCAAGGGACTTTGTCAAATCGATGGAAGTCTGCAGGAGCGCCACCGGGGAGAACGTGATAGAGTGCAGTAAGAAGGAAGACTTACTGTAG
>JBIQIY010000029.1:0-25367 GCA_044507775.1 Flammeovirgaceae bacterium
GAATCCGCCGAAGGCGCATCGGTTAATCGTGAATCCGCCGAAGGCGCATCGGTTATGGGCACCCAGGCTCCTCGCTTCGCTCGTCACCCTGGGCTAGTATATTTCGCCCTTTCAGGGCTTGTTGCAGCAAGCGCAGGTTCGTTAACTCCCATTTTCATCAGGCACCTACTCTCAACCCATAACTCACAACTCACCACTCACCACTCACAACCTGCCTCCCAACGCTCGGGCCTACACTCCGGCAGGCAGGCTCACCACTCACAACTCACCACTCACCACTCACAACTTTCTCCCAACGGCATCTGCCGGGTACTTCAGCGCAAGCTTTCGAATCTCGTAGCTAAACTCCTTAAACGTTTCTTCCCACAGTCGTGCTTCCTCCGGTGTGTAGGAATGAAATCCTTGCGCATTGGCGACTCCTTTTCCGCCGGCCTTGACGATGTCGTCAATAAGTTTCGGCAACTCGGTTGAATTGTTCAAGGTAGGAAAAAGATCCTTCATAACCGCGTGATAGGCTTGCACTCCCGTGAGATCCATCCACCGGAAAACGCCCACGAGGGTCATCCAGTATCCCGGGTTGTTGCGGCACGCGCGATCGACGTCCTCGACAGTCGCGTAGCCATTCTCCACGAGATAAAATGCCTCGCGGTACATGGCGTACATCAACCGGTTGGTGATAAAGCCGCGGATATCCTTTCGAACCAACGTAGGCTCCTTCCCCCACCGGTGTGAAAGTTCGTACAAATATTCTCCGCGGCTGACATCGCTTTGCTCACCGCAGATGACCTCGAGGAATCGCGTTGTGTGGGAGGGTTCCGCCCAATGCAAACCGAAAAATCGTTCGGGATATTTTGTCTGTTTCTGAAGGATGCTGATCGGGATCGCGGACGTATTGCTCGTCAGCAGCGCATCCGGCCTGATCACCGACTCGATTTTTTCAAATACTGTTTTTTTGATCGCAAGGTCTTCGAGCGTGCACTCAATCACCAGCACACAATCCCGTAAAGCGGCGTAATCCGTCGTGATGGAGAGATTTTTCAGCCACTCTTCCGGCGAACGTTGCGTTACTCCCTCCTCCTGTGATTTTCGCAGATGTTCACCGATCCGTTTCCCGGCGTGCCGGAGGTCACTTTCGATCGGCGCAACGGCGATCACCGGATGTCCGGCCATCAGCAGGCACGTTGCGATACTGCAACCCATGAGCCCTAATCCCACAATCCCTACCGGGAGGTCTGTCGTACTATTTGTCATGTGGTCCTTGCGGTTGATTGTCTTAAATTCCTTGAATCGATGTTATACCGAACCCCAAGACGATGTCTTGTATCGATTGATGGCGACCGCCGGAGGACGTATCGGTTGATCGTGCATCCCCGAAGGCGTATCGGTTAATCGTGAAACCGCCGAAGGCGTATCGGTTAATCGTGCATCCCCCGAAGGCGTATCGGTTAATCGTGAATCCGCCGAAGGCGTCTCGGTTAATCGTGCATCCGCCGAAGGCGAATCGGTTAAACATGAATCCGCCGAAGGCGTCTCGGTTAAACATGAACCCCCGAAGGCGTATCGGTTAATCGTGCATCCACGAAAGCGCATCGGTTAATCGTGAATCCGCCGAAGGCGTATCGGTTATCGGCACCCAGGGCTCCTCGCTTCGCTCGTCACCCTGGGCTAGTATATTTCGCCCTTTCAGGGCTTGTTGCAGGAAGCGTAGCAAGCGCGTCGTTCATGTCCCCATTTTCATCACACAACCGCTCGTGACCCTACCTCACCACTCACCACCTGCCTGCCAACGCTCGGGCCTACAATCCGGCAGGCAGGCTCACCACTCACCACTCACCACTCACAACTCACCACTCACAACTCACAACTCACAACTCAATACGTCGCGCGTCCGCCGGTGAGGTCAAAAGTAAAGCCCGTCGTAAAGCTATTCTGCGGTGAGACGATGTACTGTGCGATGGCGGCGATCTCTTCCAGCGTGCCGCAGCGCTTCATCGGAATCTTGTCCGTCATGTACTTTACCTGCTCCGGAGGCATGGCGTCAACCATCGCCGTCTGGATAACGGCCGGAGCCAGCGCGTTTATCGTGATGCCCGTTTCAGCGTATTCTTTTCCCTGCACTTTTGTCATCCCGATAACCGCGGCCTTCGATGCCGAATATGCGAGCATCCCCGCATTGCCCTCTTTCCCCGCGATTGACGCGATATGCAACACGCGGCCGTAGTTATTTTTCAGCATGACAGGAAGAACGTATTTCGCAGTGAAATACGAACCCATGAAATTGATGTCGAACACCTGACGGATATTATCTGTCTCGGTTTCGTGCGACCGGATATTGGTCTTGCCGGTAATTCCTGCGCTGTTGATCAGGATATCAATGCGCCCAAGCGCACCCGCTACTTCATCGACTATCTTTCTTACCTCCTGCTCGGAGGCGATGTCGCAACGCCAGCTGTCAAAGGGAAATTCGCCTTTTAAGCGCGACAGCGCCCCGGCATCCCGATCGAGCAGCGCAAGCCTGACGCCCTCCGCCACGAGCGCTTTTGCGATGGCCAGTCCGAGCCCGGCGGCACCGCCGGTCACCAGCGCAACCTGGCCCTTCAATCCATGCTCCATGAGCGGATAATTACTTGAGCGGTTCTAAAATCACACCTTAAATCGCACATTCGATACGCGTCAATTGCTTACATTTATTGTAACAATATATCAAAATGTTGACCACAAAAAGAATTCTTTTTATTCCGTTGGTCGCCTGCCTGAGCATCGTGCATTCGTACGGTCAGGGCGCGAGCGAATGGAAGTCTGAATCCCAGCGTCCCGAGATCGCTCCGGTGTTTTCGGTTGATAAAAGTGTCACGTTCGACGGCAGCCCTACCCTCTGCCTGAAAGGAGGAGGCAAAGATTACGCTGCCGGCTACTGGTACAAGGTACTTGCTGCCGAGCCGGGATCCTATTACCATTTCAAGACGCACTTCAAAGCGTCGGGCGTCGATGAGCCGGATCGCAGTGTGCTGGCCCGCGTGGTGTGGCAGGACAGCAAGGGGAAAGTTGTCGGCTTCCGCGAGTATCCGGCCACACAAGGGGGCGAAATAAAGGACGGATGGAGAATCATCGAGCAATCTTACCGGGCTCCGAAAGAGGCCGCAACTGCGCGGCTTGAACTTCACTATCGGTGGGATGCAGACGGAATAGCGCACTTCGGAAAAACGTCATTCGAAAAAACCACTGCGCCAAAACCGAGAATGGTTCGGTTGGCCACTGTGCATCATCGTCCGCGCAACAGCCAGTCGACGGAAGAAAACCTCAAAGCATTTGGCGCACTCGTCGATCAGGCCGGAGTGCAGAAGGCTGACATTGTTTGTCTGCCGGAAGGCGCGACCATCGTCGGAACTCCGCTTGACTATGTGTCGGGAAGCGAACCCGTGCCTGGGCCCACTACAAAATATCTCGGCGACGTCGCGCGAAGGAATAATCTTTACATCGTTGCAGGTCTCCTCGAGAAAGATGGCGATGTCGTTTATAACACAGCCGTGCTCATTGACAGAGATGGAAATCTCGCGGGCAAATACCGGAAGACGAGCTTGCCGCGTGAAGAAATTGACGGCGGGGTGACGCCCGGCAACTCCTTTCCGGTGTTCGACACCGACTTCGGCCGCATCGGCATCATGATATGCTGGGATGTTACCTTTCCCGAACCGGCGCGCGCACTCGCCCGGCAGGGCGCTGAAATCATCCTTCTTCCCATCTGGGGCGGCGACATCAACCTCGCAAAAGCCAGGGCCATTGAAAACCAGGTGTATGTTGTATCATCAACCTATGATATGATCTCGGCGGTGTTCGACCTCGAAGGCAAAGTTGTGAAAGAAGCAAAGCAGGATAAGGAAGTCGTAGTGGTTGATGTCAACCTTAACGAACAAAAGCTATGGCCCTGGCTGGGTGACTTCAAGAATCGCATACCCCGGGAAATCCCGTCCAGGGAGGCGATTGAGAGCTCATGGTCACGCGAGCAATAGGCCGGCCAACAATCGTCGGGGTGCAGACTCATCTTTCAGCCAGCGACCTGCCTGATGTGTCGAATTGTTTTTTGTAGACCTGTATTGAATCTGAATTAACACCAAATACGAGCAGGTCTTTTATTTGGACAGAGCTTCGCACATCGCCCCGAAGTCTCAGCCCGGACTTATATTGAGGAGCATATGTAAATTCGCACTTTCCGTTTCCAAGGAAAAGCATTCCGTGATTGGCGTCATATCTTCCGAACCTTACCCTTGTCTGTGTAAGATTGCCCGTCAGGATAATGTCGTCCCATCCATCGTTATTGGCATCTGTTTTCAAGATTGAATACACGGGAGAAAACTGGGCTTGAACAGGCAGGTCTACCATCTCAAGCCGGTTTCCGGTATTCTTCAAGACAACACTTTGAAATTTATTTGCAAAAAGGTAGGGCGCATCTTTTGCGGAGCCGTTAATCAGCAGGCTATCGATCGTCGCCTTACCGTAATCTTTGTAATAAAACATCTTCTTTCTCAAAGGCGGTACCTGTGAAATCAAATCGTCGAGATAGGGCACCGGATAGCTGACGCCATCAATATAAGATGTGAGAATCGGGTCGATCGATCCGTTGTTGTCGATATCACTGTAGTAAATCCTTGCGGGACTATGCGCATCGGCTTCGATCTGAGCATTGATGCCGAGGTTACCAACAATGAAATCCAGATCGCCGTCATTGTCAAAATCCGATGAAAGGATCTTATTCCACCATCCGTTGCTCGGTTGAGGGATATAATCCGTTGTGCGCTCTTCAAACTTACCGGCATTATTAATGAACACCCGTATGGGAGTCCATTCTCCGACCACTATCAGATCGGGCCATTCGTCCGAGTTCAAATCGGCTACCGCCGCGTCCGTAATCATTCCCAGCGAGGCCTTGTCAGAAAATCGTTCGGAGGCGACTTTCATGTTTCCCTTGCCGTCGTTTTCCAGTAGAAAGCTTTCAGGAGCCATCGGATAACGGCCATGAATCAATCTGCCCCCAACAAACAAGTCGACGTCACCATCCTTATCAAAGTCAATTGGCCGGACGCAGGACTTGCTTACGCGAAGCTCCGGCAAGGCCATTCGGGAAAAATTTCCACGTCCATCGTTGATGTACAGCCTGTCCTGCAGTGCTTTATCACCTGAAGCAAACTCATATCCACCGCTTACTACGTAGAGATCCTGGTCGCCATCGTTGTCACAATCAAAAAACAGCGCATCCACATCTTCACTTTCCAAATCGGCCTCCAGCTCCCTCGAAGGGAAACTCTGAAATGCTCCCGACCGTGTCTGCACGAAGAACTTGCCGGGATATCCCTTCGCCCCGCCGATAAAGAGGTCCTCCAACTGGTCACCATTTATATCGGCCTTTGCAATACAAGGCCCGAATCGCGATAAGAAATGTGGCAAAAGGGGCTGAACCTTGAAGTCATTAAAATCATTTTCCTGATGAACAAACGAGAGCCTGCCGGCAGCCGGAGCAAAAAAGGGCTCGCCGTATTCCGGACCTCCCGGGCGATGACGGGCATCCTTCGTCACTGATACGACGGAATTTATCGCCGGATTGTTGATCGTCTGGCATTTTCCATCGGGCCATACAACGACAATGGAATCAACCTTGTCACGGGTTCCCAGTCCGAAATGGACGACATCATCCACCGAAGACTCATAGCCCCTTGAAAGGTAGTGCTCGCGACTGACACTCAAATCGCCGGAATACAATTGCACGCGGGTACCGATCGCCGAAAGGTTCGGGGCAGTTCCTTTCAGCCGGACTCTGACGTAATTGTTTTTGATCATCGCTTCGCTATTGTTCCGGTAGACCGATGCGTAATCATTTACGTTGTTTACTATCAAATCCAGGTCGCCATCATTGTCCAGGTCTGCATAAGAGGCTCCCGATGAAATGTTTTTCTTTTTCAAGCCCCACTCCTCTACCTTCGATGTAAAAGTCAGGTCTCCGTTATTTTTAAATATCTGATTGTCGAGCTCGGAGGAAGGCATTTTTGCAATGAGCTCAAGAAGCGGAAGTTCTTTTCCGGTTGTATAGACCTTCGTCTGATAGTCGACCATAAATTTCATGAAATCCATGTTCGTATAGTCGCGCACGTACCCGTTGGTGACGAAAAGGTCCTTGTTTCCATCGTTATCAAAGTCCGCAAACAAAGACGCCCAACTCCAGTCTGTATTCGAAATACCCGACAGGCTTCCGATTTCACTGAACGTTCCATCACCGTTATTCAGCTGAAACATGTTTCGCATGTATTGCCAGTAAAATCCAGCATCATGAAGGATCTTGAACTTGTCAAAATTCTCCGCCCCGGCTGTCATTTTAAGTCTGAGGTTGTCAGGTGGGAGCATGTCCAGCGTCAGCAGATCGGGATGACCGTCATTGTTGACGTCTTCCATATCGGAGCCCATCGAAAACAAGGACACGTGATCCATTCTTTTCTCGAGTTCGTTGGTGAACGTTCCGTCGGCATTGTTGATATACAGGTAGTCCTGCTCCTTAAAATCGTTGGATACATACACGTCCGGCCATCCATCGCCGTTAACATCCCCGACTGCAACGCCCAGGCCGAAGCTGATCACATTGGACACAATGCCCGCCTGTGCGCTAACGTCGGAAAACACGCCTTCGTCATTGCGGTATAATTTGCTTCCAAAGTTTTTGTCTGTCGTGTGTTTCAGCCTCGTGAATTCGTTGTCCACCTGGAAATAATGAATCGAGTGGTTGATCAGAAACATGTCGAGGTCTCCGTCCCGGTCGTAGTCAAAAAAGGCCGCATGAGTGGAATACCCTGCATCATCCAGGCCATAGGAAGATGCCTGCTCTGTGAAAGTGTTGTCCTGACCGTTTATGTATAATAAATTTCTCCGCTTCTCGGGATTGGGATCTCCTGAACGGCATATGTAGATGTCGTTCCACCCATCATTGTTGATATCGACGAGGACTACCCCGGTGCTCCAGCCGTCTTGATCCTCAATGCCGGCCGCGCGGGAGACGTCATCAAACGAAAACTTGCCTTTGTTAATATAAACTTTGTTGCCCGCCTGATTTCCGGTAAACACGAGGTCCGCTAGCCCGTCATTATTCAAATCACCGGCAGCAACCCCGCCCCCATTGTAGAAGTAGATATAGCTCAGGACATTGAGTTCGTTGGTTTCGACGAGGTCGTTTCTGAACTCAACCCCGGTGTCCATCGGATCCAGTTCCGAAAAAAGGGTCTTTTCCTTCTGCGCGCACGAAAAAAGAAAAGTCAGAAGTAGGGCGACAAAAAAATAACGACAAAACATTCTCATTGTGTTGGATACTGTGATGGCAACATTCGTGGATTCATCAGCCTTTCTGAGAGACTCGCGTATTTACTGCGGATGTGATCCGATGAAGTACTGTCCATGACCAGATTTAAAGACCGGGTCAAGTCATTTACCGTACTGGTGTCCATCCATTCTCTGTTTCGCATTACCGAGGCATAAATGCTATCCGTCATCCTGTCGAGGTCACGCTCCGGGAATTCAGATGAGTGAAGCTGCGTCTTCAGGTCCGTATGAAGGCACGCCAGATAGTTCTCCTTGATGGCGTTATAACCATACCGCAGAGCAACATCGGCGGGATCATCCGATTGATTAATCCGGTGCGCCAGGTTGAGCATGGCTTCCATCAAGTGCAAATTAAAAAGCTGAATTTCCACGATCTCGCGCGGATAATGATTCTTCCGAAGGATGGGAATCGTATAAATGTCCATCCAGTAGTCATAGACCTTTGTGAACTCCGATATACGGCCTGCTTTTTCATTTAACGAAATTGTGCTGTCTTCCAGGAAGGATAAGTGCTCCAGGCTAACCATATGTTTGAAAAGCAATCCCGACCGATCACTATCACGCGCAGGCAATTTCAAGGGGTCTTCCCATTTGGTTTTAGCCAATACATTATAGGCCTGTTTGTAGTCTTCCATATCCCATTTCTTCGCAGGGTCTGGCATTCCCAACTTCATGAATTCCTCAACGGACAAGGAGCGGTCCGCACTCTTGTCTGTGCAGGAAAAGCTGACGGTTGTCAGGAACAGGAAGACAAAAAAGCGTCTGATCGGGCACGGGTTCATAATCAATAATACAACAAGCAGACAATATCGAAAAAGAAACACCGACTAAACCGTTGAGGGGATAGTCGGTGTTTGCTTATTCTTAAAATAAGGCAGTATCAGAAGTTAGGACCGCCCGTATCCCACCAGAGGGGAGTACTAATCAAATCGCCGCCGCCGAGCTTGATAGTTGCGTCTGCCACACCTTCGGGGTTGTTGTTGCGTTCCGCATTCACAAACGGCAGCCGTTTAATAAATTGGCCTGCAGGAATTACGCCCCAGGTAGCATCGCTGTCGTTCTTGGACACATACGGCAGCTTGGGATATCCCGTCCTGCGGTGGTCAACCCAAATCTCGATGGTATTGTGAACACTGGAAATCCACTTCTGCGTGATGATCTTATCCAGCTTCTCCTCTTTGTCAGCCGCTTCATCCCATTTAACTGTCACGGTCATGCGGTTTGTGAAGTTGTTTCGGCTGTCTTTGGGATCGACGTAATTCAGCGGCAGGCCGGTATCGTTCGCCAGGTATGCATCGACTCCACCAGCACCCCACTCGGTGAACGAGGCCCTGATACCGTTTTCATAATTTTCCTTCGCATCTCCAGCGCCAGTCCATCCGCGCAGCGAAGCTTCGGCAAGGGTAAACAGAACGTCGCTCGGCATTAACATCCTTCTCTTTCCTCCGGCGTTGTTACCGGCAGGGTCAAACTGCGCGTCGAGCGTCGAAAATGTAAGCCTGTCATCTTTAGCAACGATGTAGGCCCCGCTTTGAATTCCTTTATAAGGAAAGGCCGGATGGTCGTTGTATAAGGCGTTGTCTGTGGCGGGATCGAAGAATTTTTCAACCCGGGGATCCTCGTAGCCACCCAATACAGATTCCATGGCAGCACCCATCCGGGTGTCACCCCAGCCAAAGCAAATTCTTCCCGGACGGAAAGGACCTCCATATAATGAAAGGTACCAGCCATCATCCAATGTTTTGATCAAACCTCCCGGCTCGGCGATGGCCTTTTCTCCCTGAGTTTTCGCAAGTTCAGGTTTCACCTTTGAAATGCGCATCGCGAGGATGAGGCGCCAGCTGTTGACAGCCTTGATCCACTTGTTGATGTTTCCGCCATAGCTTGCGTCGAATCGAGACAACCCTGTATAGTCCTTTGCATTGTTGAAAACGGTCAGGATCTCATCCAACTCGGTGAACCATGTATTGTAAAGCGTTTCTTCGCTGTCATACATGATACTCTGAGACGAGGAGCCATACTGGGAATAGATGATGGGTCCATGGTATGCCGACAATCTGGCGGCTCCTACAACTCTAAGAAATTTTGCCCATGCGATAAACACACCATAGTCACCTTGCTCGGCGATTTGAATCACCTGCCGCGAGGGCGCCATGATGTTGTTGTAAAACCCTGACCAATACGAATCGCCCCAGGTAATGTAATACGTTGTGTTGTTCCTGTTACTTACAAAAGGCGTCGGAGTACCGAGGTGTCCCACGAAGGCTTCATGAACGAGATTGTGCGCAACCTGGTCCTGGAAAATATTATCCAGCATAGACGGGTAAAACGCTCCCAGGTGATTGAAATCTTGCTCAAGAGACTTGTCAGTTATCTCGTAAGGGTTCGTATTCGTGCTCTCAAAATTGTCTGTACAGGCGCTGAAGGCCAGGGCCAGCATCACCGACAGGCTGTAACTTTTATATCGTAAATTTTTCATAGACTCTCAATCAGAAGGTTACTTTTAGATTTAGACCCATCGTGCGTGTTGCAGGTAAGTTAAAGTTATCCAGGGATTGGCTGTTCCTGTCCGTGCTCATCGCAAGTTCCGGATCGAAAGGAGCTTTCATATAGAAAATGAACAGGTTCTGGCCTACCAGCGAGGCGGTCAGGCCCTTCACAAACTTTCCTGACAGCGGGAAATTGTAGGACAGCGCGAGTTGCGTCAGCCTGACATTCGTGCGATCATAGATATATGCTTCTCCGATTCCGTTCCGGTCACCAATGGCGCGGTACCACGTCTCAGCGTCAACAACAGAAACCGGTGCATCGCTCTGAACGGCGTTGACTTTGACGCCGCCGGCATCCCGTGCATCTGCAGAGCGCTGGCTAACGCCTGCGCCATCCAACATCGATTCTGTCTGGCTGAAAGTAACGCCGCCGAATTTTCCGTTGACCATAAAGTTCATCGAGAAATTACCGTAGGAGAAAGTGTTATTCCATCCCATGATCCAGTCGGGATTCAGATTGCCGGCGTATTCAACGAGCGCGGTTTTCAACGGTGCTCCGGCATCACTTAGCTTGATCCTATCCTGGCCGTCTCGCTGATATTTGTAAACATAGATATCATTGATCGAACCGCCCGCCTGG
This sequence comes from Flammeovirgaceae bacterium, assembly GCA_044507775.1. GTDB lineage: Bacteria > Bacteroidota > Bacteroidia > Cytophagales > Cyclobacteriaceae > Chryseosolibacter. Next base: position 10,486 of record JBIQIY010000029.1, read on the forward strand.
AATCTCGAATAATACCCTTCGGACTCACCTGTGGTTATGGGCGACTTCAGGTCAGGATGCGTTTCAACTACCTCGTTGATGTTCTTCGAAAAGTTGACCGCGGTTTTCCACATGAATTTTTGTGTATACACCGGAGTCGCGTCGACAGTCACTTCAACGCCTTTGTTGACAATCTTTCCTGCGTTAACATAGTATTGAGTGTATCCGGAGCCAGATGGCGCAGGCAGCTGAATGAACTGGTCGGTACTGTTGATATTGTAGTAAGTGAAATCCAGACCCAGATTATCATCCAGGAAACGCATATTGAGACCGAGTTCCAGGCTCTTTAGTATCTCAGGCTTCAGGGTACTGAATGGAGCGGTGGTATTCCGGGAAACACCGCCGCTGGCAGTGATCGTATGGTCGGGACCGACGCGGTTAAAAGGTACTTCGTTTGCAGCCGAGGCGTACGAAGTCCTCAGTTTAGCAAACGTGATAGCCGCAGGCAGGGAGACCATCTCACTGATGATTCCTGTTAAGCCGATCGAGGGGTAGAAATATGAATCGTTACCCGTTCCGGCCAGCGTAGACGCCCAGTCGTTCCTTCCGGCAAAATCAAGGTACAGCCGTTCCTTAAATCCAATCGTTCCGCTACCAAACACTGCTTGCTTTATTACGCGACTTGTGAGCGTCGAAAGCACCTGGACGTTAGTCTGGAGATTACCAAAATGGAATTCGTTCGGGTAAAACAAGCCGTTACCGGCATCACCGTTTACCCGCACACCATCACCATAAACCATTTTCTGGTAAGTAGCACCGGCAAGAAGGTTGATATCAAAATCGCCAGCCTTCTTGTTGTACTTCAGGATCATATCGGTGTAAGCCAGTTCATCGGTATATTTCTGGTATTGCCATGAACCGTTCGGATGCACGTTGGTGGTGTTAGACGTTGCCGCATGGCGTTGGTCAAATGTCTTTAGGGCATAGTCATAATTTCCCCGCACGGAAAGACTGAGGTTGCTGGTGATGTCATACGTTACATCGAGACTGGAAATCACACGCTTGGTTAAGTCTTCTCTCTTTTCGCGATTGATGATCCAATAGGGATTCGATTGGTGGTGATCGGTTACAAACCAGTTCATCACATACATGTTCCGCGTGGGATCGAAAACCTTATAGTTTTCTTTGAATTCGTTAAAATCGCGTTCGCGCGGGAACATATACAAACCGGTAAGCGGGTTGAGGTAGTACCCTGACGGCATCCTGTTTTCCGATTCTTCCGATGATAACATTGTCCTGGAGCTGATCGTTACCTTGTCATTCAGCAACTTCGTCGATTGCTTGAACGTAAAGTTATTTCGCTCGTAAGTGTTTGTAGGGGTGATTCCCTTCGCTGTGACATTACCATACGAAAAGTACACCGTACTCTTATCGGTTCCCCCGCTGACTGCGAGAGAATTGATAACGTTCGTTCCAGTCTGGAACCAATCATCTACATAGTTGCTCGCGTAGTTTCCAGGTGTGGTTGACCAGCTTTCTTTTTCGGTCCCGCTCTTGGATCCGTACTTGAACTGCAGTTCCGGTTTCTTCAATACGGTCTCCAGCGTAACGCCCGTATTAAATTCAACCTTCGCAGCGCCCTGCCTTCCTTTCTTCGTGGTGATCAGCACGACACCATTGGCGCCCTGACTACCATAAAGAGTTGCTGCGTTGGACCCTCTGAGCACTGTCATGCTTTCGATATCGTCCGGGTTGATCTGGCTCATCCCGTCGCCCTGATCAGTTCCTCCCCACATGCCAGGCTGGCCGGCGATGTTATTCGCCATGGGGATCCCGTCGATTACAAACAAGGGCTGGCTTCCTCCGCTCATCGACTTGTTACCCCGTAACATCACCTTAGTAGACCCCCCCGGCCCCGAACTGCTCTTCTTGATATCCACTCCCGCAGCACGGCCGGAAAGACTGTTGAGAATGTTGATGTCCCGCGCCTGCGTCAGCATGCCACCATCCACTGTCTGTTGTGCATAGGACAGTGACTTCGCTTCGCGCTCAATTCCGAGAGCCGTCACGACAACCTCGCCGAGCTGTTGGGCATCTTCTCTCATCTGAATTCTCAAGTCCGTTTGAGATCCCACGGTAATTTCCTGCGTGGAAAATCCGATGAATGACACGACCAGTATAGCATCATTGCCCGGAACGCTGACCGTAAAATTTCCGTCAACATCCGTCGATGTACCTGTTGTCGTTCCTTTAACTAACACGGAGACACCAGGAAGGGGCGCTCCGTCAGTTGCTGTCGTCACCTTTCCTGATACCGTGCGCTGCGCGAACACAGCGGCTCCTGATACCAGGAAAAGAACTACGAATCCTAGTAAACGTTTTTTCATTTGTTTTTTGGGGATTTGGTAAACAATGTGTGCATTTAAGAGCGTCATCCGGCTTCTCGCCGGGGTGATTCATGCGTTAATCTAGACGAATGGTTGCTGAAAAGCAAGAAAATTTTAGAAATGTACCCGCGCACAATCGATTTGTGCACGCAAACGCATAAAAACCAAATATCTTTTCTTTTTCTTAAAAAAAGCCGTTCTTTAATCAATCGGTTGCTAACGGTTGTGCATACGATCCCGGAAATCGGGTATTGCGGTACTTACACTATACCACTGCTGACCATAAAATGAATGCAAAAAACATCCGCATAAAGGACATCGCCCGGCTCGCCGGCGTTTCAAAGGGAACGGTCGACCGCGTCCTCCACAAGCGGGGCCGCGTCTCCCAGGAAGCGTTCCAGAAGGTGATGAGGGTGCTGGAAGAGATCGATTACAAGCCCAACCTCATCGCCCGAACACTCAGCTCAAGCAAAAACTACCGCATCATCGCCCTCCTGCCCGATTCCGCCGAGGACGACTACTGGGCACAGACAAGAGAAGGAATTCGCCAGGCCGAAACAGAATGGTCACCCTACAACGTCAACATACAAGTTCTCTCCTTTGACCAGTATAATAAGGAGTCTTTCAAACAAAGGGCCGGCGATGCGCTGACCGCCAAACCTGACGGCATTATTACGGCGCCGATCTTCTACGATGAAGCGCTTGTGTTTTTCAAGGACCTCAAGAATGAGGATATCCCGTATGTCCTCTTCAACACCAATATCCCGGAAGTGCATCCGCTCAGCTTTATCGGGCAGGACTCTTTTTACAGTGGAAAAGTCGGGGCCGAACTGATGTATCTGGGGCAATCGGAAGGCGGAAGACTCGCCGTCCTTCACCTCGACGAAGACATCGACAATTCCGTGCACCTCATCGAAAAGGAACGCGGGTTCCGGGAATACTTCCTGGAAAAAAACACGCTCCACTTTGAGATCAAAGACACAAGCCTTCGTCCCAACGAAAAGGACTTCGAGCAGAACATTCAGAAGCTGCTCAATGAACCCCGGCTCAAAGGTGTCTTCGTCAGCACTTCCAAAGGAACGTCAGTAGTGGCAGCGTGCCTGGAAAAAAGCGGAAAACAAAATATCCGGCTCATCGGCTATGACATGCTGGAAGCAAATCTGAAATATCTTCGGAAGGGAACGATCGACTTCCTCATCAACCAGAATCCAAAGCGACAAGCGTTTCTGAGCATCAGCCATCTCGCCAATCACCTGATATTTAGAAAGCCTCCCCCGGAGAGAGATCTCTTTCCGTTGGAAGTAATCACGCAACAGAATGTCGACTCGTATCTAGGTTCGGGAATTCACTAAAATAATTTGGAATAAATCAAAAACTTCAGATTGCAGCCTGGCAATACAATTCATTCGCAACGTAAGGGATACATATTTTACTTTAAGGGATTTTTTATTCATATTCCAACAAACAATCCGGCATGAAACACAATCCTATCTTTAAATACGGCCTGCTGTTAGCCATCGCGATATTTATTGTGGGATTATTCCTGCTTTCAACGGAACACGCTTTACTGTCGAGTATTCTGCTGATCAGCAGTCTCGCGGTTATGGCCATCTCGTTCCAGGGTTTCGAGAAGCTGCGCGGATTTTCATATACGTTCTGGATTCTCACAGGTGTTACATTTTCGCTCTACTACCCGGGTTACTTCACCGGTATCGGGGATTTCTCCTTTAAGCAGCTCATCGTTCCGCTGTTGCAACTCATCATGTTTGGAGTAGGAACGACCATGGGGTATAAAGACTTCGGCGGAATCATCCGACAACCGAAGGCAGTGGTCATCGGCATCATCTGTCAGTTTACGATTATGCCGATTGTCGGATTTACGATCGCCAACACCTTCAGCTTTCCCCCGGAAATTGCCGCAGGGATAATCCTCATCGGATGTGTGCCCAGCGGACTCGCGTCCAACGTGATGTCGTATATCGCGAATGCGAACGTGCCCCTTTCGGTAACGGTCACCGCCGTCGCGACACTGCTGGCACCTCTCCTCACTCCCATGCTGATGGAATTACTAGCGGGGGAGTTTGTATCCGTTGATTTCCTCAGCATGATGTGGGATATCATCAAAATGGTGATCATCCCGATCTGCGGCGGATTGCTCTACAACTATTTTCTCGGAGGAAAATTTGAATGGCTCGACAAAGCGATGCCTGTCGTGTCGATGGTTTCCATCGCTCTTATCATCACCATTATCACTGCTGCGGGAAGAGATGCGCTCCTCGCCGTCGGTCCCATGCTGGTACTCGCGGTTCTCGTTCACAACCTCTGCGGCTTCACGATAGGCTACACTGTATCGAGGGTGTCGGGCCTCGATGAGCGGTCTTGCCGAACGATCGCCATAGAAGTCGGATTGCAAAACGGAGGACTCGCTTCCGGGCTCGCGCTCCAGATGGGCAAGGTCGCAACGGTCGGGCTGGCTCCGGCAATCTTCGGCCCGCTGATGAATATTACAGGATCATCGCTTGCGACCTGGTGGCGCAGTAAACCGCCGAAGGAAGATGCAGCGCGCGCAGCACCACAAGACAATCCCGTCTCGCCAGTCGATGTACTGGACACTCCTTCCAAGGAAAGTCCGGGACAGAAATAAAGCGTCTTCACAAGCACCGCAATTACCGAACATCAACCCTACTCATTCATGAAGCTGAAAACAATACTCCTCTTGTCGCTGCTGGTCATTTTCGCCGGATCGCTAAACGCGCAGAGCATCGACCTGTTAATCAGGAACGGTCATGTGATCGATCCAAAGAACCGGATCGACGGTGTAATGGATGTCGCCATACAAGGTAACAGGATCGTCGAGGTTGGAAAAAATATCAACAAGGAGGCTAAGAAAACCATCGACGCAACGGGGATGTACGTTACTCCCGGAGTGATCGATTTGCACGGCCATCACTTCTTCGGCACACAGCCGAATTCTTACCTGAGCAACAGCTTCACGGCGCTTCCACCGGATGGGTTTACGTTTCGCGCGGGGGTAACAACCGCCGTTGATGCGGGAGGCTCAGGCTGGAGAAACTTCGACATTTTCAAGGCCAATGTGATCGATCACTCGAGAACGCGTGTCCTTGCGTTCCTGAACATTGTCGGCGCTGGCATGAGCGGAGGCGCACACGAACAAAACGTTGCGGACATGGATCCTAAGCTGGCTGCAATGTGCGCTCGCGCCAACAAGGAATACATCGTCGGAATCAAACTCGCCCACTATGAAGGCAACGAATGGGGTCCCACGGAGCACGCAGTGGAAGCCGGAAAGCAAGCCGGCATTCCCGTAATGGTCGACTTCGGCCGTTCGGAACAACCCTACCTCTCTCTTCGCACGCTCACGCTTGAGAAACTTCGCCCGGGCGACATCTTTACCCATTGCTATGGCGGAGTTTCAGGAAGGGAAAAAGTTGTAGAAAATGGTAAGCTCCAGCCGTGGACGCTGGAAGCACAGAAGCGCGGCATCATCTTCGACGTAGGCCACGGAGGAGGAAGCTTCCTTTTCGAGCAGGCAATTCCTGCGATCAAGCAGGGACTCAAACCGAACTCTATTAGCACCGACCTCCATACGGGCAGCATGAACGGCGGAATGAAAGACATGCTCAATGTGATGTCGAAACTTCTTAATTGCGGTCTGACTCTCAATGAAGTGATCACAACTTCAACATGGAATCCCGCGCAGTTCATCAACCGGCCCGAGTTGGGCAATCTCAGCGCGGGCTCCCCGGCCGACGTCGCGGTGTTCAGCCTCGACAAGGGAACATTTGGCTTCATTGATGTAGATGGAAAGAAAATTACCGGCGACAAGAAGCTTACCTGCCAGCTGACTGTCCGCGATGGCCGTGTGGTGTGGGATCTCAACGGCATGGCAGCTGCAGCTTACAAATGACGAGGTGATTAATCAATCCATAGGCTAATGATAATTCTTCAGGAATGAATAACGTTGTCCGCTTTCTTCCCGTGCACTCACACCATGCAGCCAAATCCTGTTCGTTGTTCATAATTCTGCTGGTGATTACGCTGACGAAATGCACATCGACACTGGAACTGCCTCCAGGGGATACGGGTAATGGCGGACTGTTTCTGCCTGACGGATTTGAAGCCGTTGTGGTCGTTGACAGCCTCAAGGGACGCGCGCGACACATTGCGGTCAATGACAACGGCGACATCTATGTCAAGGCCCGTTTCCCCGGAGAAGGAGGCAACATCGCGCTACGCGACACCACCGGCGACGGGAAAGCCGACATCATCGTTCCATTTGGCGACTATCGCGCCGACGGAACATACGGTACGGCTATGCGTGTACACGACGGCTATCTGTACTATAGCTCACAACTTGTGGTCTATCGCAGCAAACTCACACCCGGCCAGCTTGTACCCGACAGTGAAGTGGAAGTGATTCTGACGGATGACCATCCGCACGGCAGTCACGAACATGTCGCCAAGCCGATTACTTTTGATGAAGCCGGCAATATGTACGTTCCCTTCGGGGCGCCATCAAACGGATGTCAGGAGCAAAACCGCACGCCCTACTCCCCTGGCATCAATCCCTGTCCCCTACTGGAGGATCATGGTGGCATCTGGCGATTTGACGCCAACAAACCAGGCCAGCTTCAAAAGGACGGCACTCTCTATGCCACCGGCCTTCGCAGCGTGGTTGCCCTGGACTGGAACACAGACGACAACAACCTCTACGCACTACAACACGGGCGCGATGACCTGCTCAGGCTTTGGTCGAATATATATACCCCCTGGCAAAGCGCAGAACTCCCCTCCGAGGAATTCCTGCGCGTGAAGGAAGGAACCCACGCCGGATGGCCTTATTGCTATTACGATCAGATCCAGGAACAGAAAGTGCTTTCGCCGGAATACGGAGGCGACGGAAAGATCGTGGGGGACTGCGGACAATATGAAAAACCGTTAATCGGCTTCCCGGGCCATTGGGCTCCCAACGACATCCTGTTCTACCGCGGAAGCCAATACCCCGACCGTTACAAGGGGGGCGCGTTCATCGCTTTTCACGGATCGACCAATCGCGGGCCTTACCCCCAGGCGGGATATTTCATCGCTTTTGTTCCCTTTAAAGACGGCCAGACTTCCGGAGACTGGGAAGTTTTCGCCGACGGGTTTGGTGTTGTCGACCCCATCATCAACGTAAGCGATGCGCATTACCGGCCGATGGGCATCTCCATGGGCCCGGATGGCTCTCTTTACATCGCCGACACAGAGAAGGGAAAAATCTGGCGCATCATGTTCAAGGGCAACAAAGATAAGTTCGGACCTGCACAACTTGCGTCGATGCAAAAACGGAAAACGAATTCAAGTAACATCCGGCAGCCCGATCCTGAAAAGGACAACCTGGAGAAGCATGACCTCGCGGGAGGCGAAAAAGTTTACAGCATTTATTGCGGCACCTGTCACCAGCGAAACGGACAGGGTGCATCCGGAAGATTCCCGCCCCTGGCAAAATCTTCCTGGGTCACCGGGGATAAAAAACTGCTGATGTCCATCGTCCTCAAGGGCATGGAAGGTCCCATCGAAGTCAATGGCGAACAATTTAACGGCACGATGCCGCAACACAGCTTCCTGAACAATGAAGAAATCGCAAACGTATTAACTTACATTCGGCAGAATTTTGGCAACAACGCGAGCGAGGTGAGCGCGGAGGAGGTGGAGGCGATGAGGAGGACGGTGAGCAGTGAGTAGTGAGCCTGCCTGCCGGAGTGTCGGCCCGCGCGCCAGCAGGCAGGTGGTGAGTGGTGAGTGGTTCTCCCATGCACCGTCATCCTGAGCCGTGTGAAGGCATTTGAGCGTTGGCGAGGGTGAAGGACCCCCAAATATGAAACAAATTCGAACCTTAAATCTTAATCCACATGAAAACAAACCGTCGTTCATTGTTTAAAAAATTATCCCTGGGATTGTCGGGGTTGCTGGGTTTCAGCGCAGCGAGTGCCGCAACTTCTAATGAGAGTTCTGAAAAAAAGGTTTCAAGCATTGTGTATGACCAGGAGATCCCGCTTTTTTCGGGTGGCGTAGTGCATAACGGGCTTGTGTACATTTCAGGAAAAGGCGCACACTTCGAAGGTGATATCACCGCGCACACGGACCATGTGCTGAAAGAAGTCCAGAAGGAGCTGGAGAGAAACGGCTCCTCCATGGAACATGTGCTGAAGTGCAACGTGTACCTCGCTGACCTTGCAGATTACAAGAAGATGAACGAGGTCTTCCGTGGGCGCTTCGGCAAAAACCCTCCGGTGCGCACCACCATTGCTGCCTATGGTGGCATTCCCGGAGATTCACTCGTCGAAATAGATTGTATTGCAATGGTCAAAAAATAAAAACATGGCAAAGAGAAGAGATTTACTGAAAGGGTTGATCACCCTCCCACTTGCCGGTGCGGTGGCCGGTAAGAGCGCATTTGCGGCAACTTCTGCAAGCGAATTTCCCCGCGACTACTTCAAAGAACTCGGCGTCAGAACTTACATCAACGCAGCCGGCACATACACCGCGCTGACAGCATCGCTGATGCCGCCGGAAGTTATCAAGGCCATCAACTATGCAGCGCTTCAATACGTCAGGCTGGAAGAGTTACAGGAAAAGGCGGGAGCCCGCATTGCGGAATTGCTAAAGTGCGAAAGCGCGATGGTGACGGCAGGTGCGGCGTCAGCAATTACACTGGGGACCGCAGCAGTGGTCACTGGTGGAGATCCAAAGAAAGCCGCGATGATCCCCAACGATCTGACCGGCATGAAGTCGGAAGTCATCATTCAGAAATCTCACCGCGTTGGATACGATCACGCGATCCGGAATTGCGGCGTCAAACTTGTTGAAGTGGAATCAAAAAAGGAGCTGGAATCCGCCATCAACGAGAAGACGGCCATGATGTGGTTCTACAACAATCAGAATCCCATTGGAAAAGTGCGCGACGAGGAGTTCGTCGCCATCGGCAAGAAACACGGTATCCCCACGTTCAATGATTGCGCCGCCGACTGCCCACCCGTTGAAAACCTGTGGAAGTATACACAAATGGGTTTCGACCTCGTCTGTTTTTCGGGAGGCAAAGGTATACGAGGCCCCCAGAGCGCCGGACTATTGCTGGGTCGTAAGGATCTCATCAAGGCAGCACTGCGTAACGCGCCGCCTCATGGTGACGCCGTTGGACGCGGCATGAAAGTGAACAAGGAGGAAATCCTCGGAATGCTCGTCGCAGTGGAACTCTTCCTGAAAAGAGATCACACCGCTCAATGGAAGGAATGGGAAGACCAGATCCGAATGATCCACGATGCTGCCGTGTCGGTTCCCGGAGTAAAAGGCGAGATACACGTTCCGGAAATTGCCAACCATGTTCCGGCATTGAAAATTTCCTGGAATAACCAGGTCAAGACAACACCTGAAGAAGTTCGCGACGCGCTTCGCAACGGACATCCTTCCATCGAAACGATGGGCGGGAAAGAAACGGTCGACATCACAACCTGGATGATGATTCCGGGAGAAGAACGGATCGTGGCAAAGCGTATAAAAGAGCTCCTCGAAACGGCGGCGAAAAGTTAGTGGCAAGAATTTAATCTCTCACGGATAGATCGATCATTGTGACACCCGAGACCCTCATGTCCTCGAAAGAAGGAACCAAGATATATTCTGTTAGAAAAACGAAAGGTTCGCTTGACACCACCGGCAACGATTATGATTCCCGGTGGCGCGATGCCTCGGTACTCCAGGACTTTCACTATCCTTGGGAAAACGACGAACCTCCGCCTACTGCGTTCAGGGCTCTGCACAATGACCAGTGGCTCTATTGCCGGTTCGATGTAATCGACCCCGCTGTCTATATTCACCATGAAACGCAAGACAAGCGCGATGTCGTCTCATCCTCGCGCGCGGAAATATTTTTCAAGGGGGATGACCGACTGGCGCCTTACTATTGCCTGGAAATCGACCCGATCGGTCGCGTTCTCGATTACCAGGGGATCTATCACCGGAACTTCGACTTCAACTGGTCGTGGCCTGTGGGACACCTTCTAGTCCATGCCGAAAATCGAAAAGAAGGTTATACAATCCAGGCGGCTATCAGCAAAGCGTCTCTAAGAGAACTTGGACTGCTGAAAGACAAGAACCTTCAGGCGGGGATATTCCGCGGGGATTGTCGTCCGACCGGCGATGGCAATTTTCAGTTCAGATGGATCAGCTGGGTACACCCGGATTCAGAAACTCCTGACTTTCACATAGCCTCCTCTTTCGGACTCTTACAACTGGAAGAATAAGCAGACAGATATGAAGAAAATCGCAATACTCCTCACCCTCTTCCTGGCAAGCTATTCGTTATTCGCGCAGAAAAATGCCGTCGTTCGCGAATCGAAAAAAGCCTTTACCACCTATGGATTTTCCGATCCCAATCCCATCGCGGAAATGGGAAAGGTCTATCCGTACTATCGATTTGACGGCTATACCGATAAGGGAGAACCAAAAGAGTGGAAGGTTGTCGAACTCGAAAATGATTTCATCAAAGTGATGGTCCTTCCCGAGATCGGCGGGAAGATCTGGGCCGCGTGGGAAAAATCAACGGGCAAGCCGTTCATCTATTACAATCAGGTAGTGAAGTTTCGCGATGTAGCCATGCGCGGTCCATGGACCAGCGGCGGCATTGAAGCAAACTACGGTATCATTGGACATACACCGAATTGCGCTACGCCGATGGATTATGCCACGAAGACAAACCCGGATGGCAGTGCCAGTTGTTTCATCGGAACGCTTGACCTTCTAACCCAGACGTACTGGACTGTCGAAATCAACGTTCCAAAAGATAAGGCCTATTTCACAACCCGCTCCTTCTGGAATAATACAACATCGATCGAGCAACCGTATTATACGTGGATGAACGTCGGGATGCCTGCAGGTAATGACCTCGAATTCATCTATCCCGGCAATCGCTATATCGGGCACTCAGGGGAGTACTCCGACTGGCCCATCAACGCCGACAACGGTAAGGATATTTCCCTTTACCGGAACAACGATTTCGGCGTCCCTAAATCCTATCACGTCATCGGAAAGTACTCGGACTTCTTTGGCGCATACTACCATGATCAGGACTTTGGCATGGCGCGCTATTCTCTCCGAAACGAAAAGCCGGGGCGAAAGATCTGGATCTGGGGGCTGTCGCGCAACGGGATGATCTGGGAGAATCTTCTTACGGATAAAGACGGACAGTACGTGGAAGTCCAATCCGGCCGATTGTTCAACCAGGCATCTGACGGAAGTAATCTCACGCCCTTCAAGCAACTCGGCTTTGCGCCTCATACGACGGACGAGTGGACTGAATACTGGTTCCCGGTGAAAGGCACCCAAGGCTTTGTAAAGGCGAACGAGTACGGCGCCCTCAACCTGCACGCAAGCAAATCGTCAGTGCGGGTCGACTTTTTCCCGCTGCAAAATATTGACGGTAGTATAACGATCTCGGAGGGTGAAAAGATCATCTATGACAAAGAGGTTCAACTCAAGACATTGCAAAATTTCTCAGATTCAATCGCATTCGACGGAAATGTCGACAACCTCACCGTTACAGTGGCAGGAAGAAAATTGGTCTACAGCGCCAATCCGAAAGACGCCATCCTCAGTCGTCCTGTAGAGTCGCCCGCAGACTTTGATTGGAACTCTGCTTTCGGACTGTACACCCAGGGAAAAGAATTTATCCAGCAACGATATTATGCGCGCGCAAAAGAGAAGTTGGAGGAATCTCTCGCTATTGATTCGAACTACCTTCCGGCCCTGGCGGATCTGGCGATGATCTACTACCGCAATCTGGATTATGAAAAAGCCCTGGCGCACGCCACTCATGCGCTGAGTATCGACACGTATGACCCCGCTGCCAACTTCTACTACGGGCTGGCCAGCGCGCAGTTGGGAAAGATCGCGGATGCAAAAGACGGATTCGACATCGCGACACTTTCTCCGGCTTTTCGGGGGGCGGCCTTTACAGAACTGAGCAGGATCTACTTTCAGGAAAAAGATTTCGATCGAGCCAGACATTTCGCAACCCGTAGCCTGGAGTCCAACGCCGGCAACACGATGGCCTGGGAGATTCTCGCGGTGATCGGAAGAAGTCAAAAAAAGGAAGCCGATTCGCAAATGGCATTGCAGCGACTTGAGGAACTGTCTCCGCTGAACCACTTTGTCCGCTTTGAAAAATTCCGCCGGCGTAACTCGGATGAGTCAAAACGCGAATTTGCCACTGCAATCAGAAATGAGCTACCGCATGAGACGTACCAGCACCTTGCAGATTTCTACACTTCACTGGGATTGCTCGACGATGCAGCCGAGGTGCTCATGCTATCGCCACAAAACCCGGAGGTAAGTTATCGCATAGCCTACCTGAAAGACAAGCTGCAACCCGGAAGTGGAAAAGCTTTTATTGAAAAAGGCAATGCCCTGTCTCCTGCGCTTGTCTTCCCCTTCAGAACCAGTTCAGCGGAAGCGCTTGAATGGGTTATCGCGCAGACGCAGGACTGGAAGCCGCGATATTTTCTAGGATTGATTTATTGGAGCCGGGACAATGCAGCGCGCGCTAAAGAACTCTTCCGCTCCTGCGGTGAACCCGGCTTCGCGCCGTTCTATGCCGCACGCGCGGAGCTTTACGACGATGACACGTATGCTGCCGACCTCCGGCACGCGGCCAAAATCGATCCGGGACAATGGCGCTATGGGAAGTTGCTCGCAGAACGCCTCATCCGGAAAAAAGATTATGCGGAAGCGCTGAAGGTAGCTGCCGATTATCGCAAACGCTTCCCGGGCGACTTTCGCATCAGCATGCTTGCCGCAAAAGCTATGTTGCTCAACAAACGATACAAAGATGTCACCGACCTCCTGGAAAAAACAACGATCCTTCCCTATGAAGGAGCGACGGATGGTCGACAGCTGTACCGCGAAGCGTGGCTGATGCAGGCCGCCGGCCAGATAAAAAGCAAGAACTACAAGTCAGCCCTCGCCTCGGTTGAGAAGGCAAAGCTGTGGCCAGAGAATCTCGGAGCGGGAAAGCCGTATGATGACATGATCGATCTCCGCCTGGAAAATTACCTCGAAGGACTGGTCTACCAAAAGATGAAAGAATCCCAAAAGGCGCGACAAAAGTTCGAAGCCGTCACGCACGCGACATCGCGCCGACACCAGGCTAACGATCTCGCTACTGCACTGGCCTACCGGAAAACCGGTCGCGCCGCAGAGGGCGAAAAGCTTTTGTCGGATTGGGCAAATCAGCAGCCCTCAAACGCGATCGCTCAATGGGCGCGCGCAGCGTTTGAGGGAAAAGGATCCGCATCGGATCTTGAGGGAGACACGAATTTCAGAGTCCTCCGCGAACTTGCAAATCTTTAAGTTTTAAGTTGTAAGTTTTAAGTTATAAGTTATTGCGGTTGAAGTTTAGGGCAATCTCAAACCCGAACCTCCAAAACTTACAACTTAAAACTTACAACTTACAACTTATTTCAGTTCTTTGATTTTCAAGTTCCTCCAGCGAACCTTGATGCCTCCGCCGTCGTGGATCTGAAGGGCGATAGATCCCACTCCGGCGCCGATCTTCGCGTCCTTTAAGTGTACCATCTGCTTGCCGTTGAGCCAGGAAGTAATTTCATCTCCGTTAGCCTCGATGCGCATGTGATTCCATCCGGTTGGATCCAGTGCCTTTTGATCCTCTTCGCTGGGTTTGATCAGCCATCCGCGTCCATAGGATTCGTAAATACCACCTGTGTTGTGCATGGGTGGAGCGACTTCCACCTGCCATCCGGAAACTTTCGTTCCCTCTACAGAGGAGCGGATGAATACGCCGCTGTTTCCGTTGGCCTCAAGCTTGAATTCGACGTCCAGTACAAAATTCTTGTAGTGTTTATCGGTAGTAAGATAGCCGTATCCTTTGTCAGGCCCGCTCTCACAAACGAGCTCTCCATTCTCGACGTACCATTTTTCGGTACCGTGAATAGTCCATCCGGTCAGGTCTTTGCCATTGAAAATCTTCTTTGTTTTTTGAGAGTACCCGGTTGCCGACACGAGCAGGAGGGCGATGATTATTAAGGTTGGTTTCATTGGTTATTAGTAGTTGGTTATTGGTTGTTGGTTGCTGGTTATTGGTTGTTGGTTGTTGGTTATTGGTTGCTGGTTATTGGTTATTGGTTGTTGGTTACGGTTATTGTTTATGATGTCATCGCCGTTGGGTGCTTGTTGCGCCCTTTCAGGGCTTTAATGCGGATCATCGTTCACCCAGGGCTCCTCGCTTGCGCTCGTCACCCTGGGCTATTGTTCGCCGCCCTTTCAGGGCTAAATGCAGAGTGAGCGCGCATTGCAGATTAGAGCCACGCGATTTTATTACTCACGATTGACGAATCACGTCTCACGTCTCACGATCCACCACTCACTACTCACCACTCACTACTCACCCCCCCTCGCTCAAACTTCCTGAAAGTTGGTAACGTTGACTTCGCATTCACTATCAGC
>JBIQIY010000029.1:25467-53790 GCA_044507775.1 Flammeovirgaceae bacterium
ACGATATCCCAAAAACTTTCAGGAAGCTTCCCCGCCCGTCTCACGTCTCACGTCTGACGTCTCACGATTCACTACTCACCACTCACCCCTCACGCGCCCTCGCTCAAACTTCCTGAAAGTTGGTAACGTTGACTTCGCATTCACTATCAGCACCTGACGAAGACCCTATTACGGTTACGATATCCCAAAAACTTTCAGGAAGCTTCCCCGCCCGTCTCACGTCTCACGTCTCACGTCTGACGTCTCACGATTCACTACTCACCACTCACAACTCACCACTCACCACACTCACCTAATCTCCGGAGCCGTCTGCTCCTCCGTCGTTATTCCCGGCGGTAGTTCCATTACCGTCAAATTGCGGAAATGTATCTCAGCGCCCTCTGATTCCAGACAAAGGTAACCCTTCTTCTGCGTGGACTTCTGGATACCGTTGACAAACTTTCCATTGACAGCAAGTTTGATCACGCCATCCACACACACCACATCGTACGTGTTCCACTCTCCCCTGCCCTTGCAGCGGTTTTCGAGGGACTTGCTGCGTGTGCCCCGGGGGTTATCCGGGACCGTCTCCACGCCGCCTACGCCAAAGAGTTCTCCGTGGACATAAGCAATGGGTGGCTCGACACCATCGCGCTTGTTAAGCTTTACCCAGTCGAGCTCCAGCATCTGCACCTCGACGCCATCGGGCAGGCGCGATTTTTCATCAGGCCGTGCGGAACTCCAAACGAAGATCCCGGAATTTCCGCCTGGTTCCATGTGCTTCCATTCCACATGCAGGATAAAGTTTTCGTACTGCTTTTCGCTTCGCATCACGCCGATCGGTTTCCCCGCGCAGATGAGTTCGCCATTCTTCAACGTCCATATTTCAGGCGGCGTATTCACCTCCATCCACTGGATGGAAGCGTCTTTCTTTTTCCCATCAGCGGTTGGATTGTTCGAGTTGATTTCTTTGCCAAACCTGACAATCGGCTTTTGTGCGATGGCTGAGACCGCCAACCCGATCACGAGCAGAAAGGTAATGACAACCGGTGCATGACGGGTTGAATGCTGCGATTGGAGTTTCATCATAACGTCTTATTATTCCTGGACGTGGTTTTTATCCCGTTACCTTGGTCACGCCGGGCACGGCAATCGCCGGGCTGGTATACTTGAGATCCCAGCTGTATTGCTCGTTCGGCGGGCCGATTACCTTATTTGACTTCATTGCTTCATCCCAGGTGATCGTTTGTCCGCTGTAGGCGACCATGCGACCGAGAATAGCAACCATGGTGCTGTTTGCCATCATCTGACCGTCGTTCATCGGTTTGTTGTTCCGGATAGAAGCGAACAACTCATCGTGTTGTGTCTGGTAAGGATTGTTTTTTTCACCCGTGTATTCCCACTGCTCTTTTCCAGAGATGCGCACACCACCTCCCGCGTTCACGAACGCGTCGCCCTCTGTACCGGCGATCTCAACGGTGTTCCGGTTAGAGCAGCCCGGCTGCTGTCGGCTGAAGCTGAATCCGCGTTCGCCATTGGCGTATTCATACTCGATGGCGAAATGATCATAGATATTTCCAAACCGGGGGTCGACGCGCACTTGTCGCCCGCCCGTGCCAGTCGCCCTTAGCGGCACCTGATTCCCCATCGCCCACGTCATCATGTCCAGGCTGTGCACAATCATCTCTACGAGGTAGTCCCCCGACAGCCAGTTCTGATAATACCAGTTGCGCAACTGGTACTCCATATCCGTCCACCCGGCTTCCCTCGGTTTGTACCAGAGATCGCCGCCATTGCGCGTGGACGATACTGTCTTCACCTTGCCAATCGATCCATTTAAAACCTTTCCGAAGAGCGCGCGTTTGGCATTGTCAAAACGGAAGGTAAAGCCCGAGACGAGCGAAAGATTTTTTTCCTTTGCCTTCCTGGCGGCCTCCAGGACCTTGCGCACACCCGGCACGTCAACGGCAACGGGCTTCTCACAGAAGATGTGCTTGCCCGCGTTTACAGCAGCGGTCAAATGTTCGGGTCTGAAGCCCGGAGGCGTTGTCAGAATCACAACATCCACACCGGAGTCGATTACCTTTTTATATGCATCAAAGCCGATGAACTTGTGCGCTTTGTCAACTTTCACTTTCGCAGGCTGTTCTTCGATAATCGCTTTGTAGGATGCTTCGAGCTGATCGGCAAAAACATCACCCATCGCCGTCAGCACCACGTCCGGATCCGCGGCGAGCGCCTGCGCAGCAGCGCCGGTACCCCGGCCCCCACATCCGATCAATCCAACCTTAAGGATGTTCGCTCCCGATTGTCTCAACGGCTTTGCGATTCCCGACGCAAACGGCAAGGCACTTCCCAGCACCGCTGCACCCGTGGATTTCAGAAAAAGTCTTCGGTTCGTCCGGCTTGAAGTATCATTACTCTCTTTCATAATAACGTGAGATAAGATGACGGTATGATTATTCTTTCCCAATGTAGCAGAATCCACCCTTCAAACACACTTTTTTCACAGATTTTACACGTGATTCCAAAATGCCATGCACGCGTTTTTTCTTGTATTCGGAGAACGGACATTCAATGAACGTCTCCGGGACCATCCGCTCCATTGTCCTCATGAATTCTAAAAATCAAAATCCAGATTTGATACGGTGAAATGCCCTGGCGTTGCGCTATCCGTTATAGCGATTCACGGCATCGGCGACCGCCCTTACTTCACGGTCTTCGAGCAATGGATGGAGAGGAAGGCTGACAACTTCCCTGTGAATCGCTTCGGTAATTGGCAGGGTCCAACTGTTCCATTCTCGAAAGGCGCCCTGCTGATGTGGTGGCACGGGGTAGTGGACCAGTGTTTCAATGCCCTGTTCCCGCAGGTACTGCTGAAATTTATCGCGGCGCCCGCACCGGACCACGAACAAATGCCAGACATGGCTTCCCTGCTCATTCAAAGGCGAGTTCGATGGGAGAGTGATCGCTGCGTTCCTGATGTTTGCGAGGTAGTATTCCGCGATCGTTCGACGTCGTTCGTTGTCGCTGTCTAGTCGCGGTAGTTTGACGCTGAGGGCCGCCGCCTGTATCTCGTCCAGTCTCGAGTTTACTCCCTTGACATCATTCACACCTTTTGCGTGTGATCCATAGTTACCCAGTGTTCTGATCATCCTTTCCAGGTCGGCGTCGTTGGTCGTTACCGCGCCGCCGTCGCCCAACGCACCCAGGTTCTTGGTAGGAAAAAAGCTGTGAGCCGCTGCATCTCCGAGTGAACCGGTACGCTTTCCCGACCATATACAACCCGCAGCCTGAGCGTTGTCTTCCACGAGCTTCAGCTGGTATCGGGCTGCAATGTTTTGGATATCCGCATTCATTCCACAACGCCCGTACAAGTGAACAACCAGTACTGCTCGGGTCCGCTGCGTGATCTTCTCTTCAATACGGGAGCTGTCAATATTTAATGTTCGCGGGTCTGGTTCCACCAGTACGGGCGTGAGCCCGCTTTCGCCAATGGCGAGAATCGACGCTATGTATGTGTTCGCCGGCACAATCACTTCGTCTCCTTCGCGCCATTCGCCCGAAATCATCCATGCCCTGAATATCAGTTTCAGTGCATCGAATCCGTTTCCCGTTCCGACACAGTATGAGCATCCCGTAAAGGAAGCATACGATTCCTCGAACTGCCTGACGGCGTCCCCTCGTATGTACGATCCTGCATCGACCACGCGCTGCACCGCCATACTTAGCGCAGGCTGAAACGAGCTATTAACCTTGCGTAGATCGAGGAACGGGATCACCCCATGGTTCATAGCGCGTCTTCATTTGAATACATCACGAAAATATAAGCCGCTTCCGCCGCGGTTCCAAGTTTTTATTTGCCACTAAGCGCACCAAGGCACAAAGGTATGCTCCAAGCAACAGGTCTCGCCAACTTCCTGCCTCAATGTGCCTGAATGTCTTCGTCGCCCAGCATTGTGGTCGGTACTTCGTGTTTCGAAAAACCTCGATGAAAGGTCATCATCAACGACGAACTATGCCGGATTGTAGACGAAATATCTCAAAGTATTTCTGACGGCTGATTAACTGCAGTCAACATAGTTTGAAAAAACTCTGGAAATCGCACGCGGCTTCGCGGCACAATTTTGCACTAGCGAGAGCATTAACCCTCTTGTCTATGCATAAACTCTACCAGCCATTTCTGCGACTAACACTCACAGCGGCTATAACCCTCTCTTCACTTTTTACAGCTTCTCTACTCGCACAACAGCCCCTTCAGGGAGTTGTTCGCATCAAAGTCAGCGAGGCACTCGCGAACAGGCTTGAACAAAATTCGATCTCAAAAACTTTTTCGGGCGAACTCGTGACCGGTGTACAATCGCTTGACCGACTCAACAGACAGCTCGGCGTGCGACAACTCACCCGAGTCTTTCCTCACGCAGGAAAACATGAAGCTCGTCATCGGCGCCACGGTCTTCATCTCTGGTACGAAGTAAGGATGAACAAAAGCATTCCGGTGTCAAACGCGCTGCAATCGTATCAATCGGACAATCAAATCCTGCGCGCGGAAGCAGTATATCAGAAGACGATCATTGGCACAGGTTCCGGCGACTTCGGCGCTCGTGTTATAGAACCCGAGCATCTCAGCGTGCTGCCGAACGCCGCGAACGATCCATTGCTCACCCGCCAGTGGCACTACAACAACACCGGACAAACCGGTGGAACCGCGGGTGCCGACATCAGACTCTTCGACGCGTGGAAAATTGAAACCGGAAGCCCCTCCGTGATTATCGCGGTGACCGATGGCGGGATACAGACAAACCATCCGGACCTTGCGCGAAATATGTGGGTGAACCCGGGAGAAATTCCCGGAAACAAGAAGGACGATGACAACAACGGATACATTGACGATGTCCACGGCTACAGCTTCGTTACCGATAGTGGAAATATCGTCCCCCACGATCATGGGACACACATCGCAGGCACGCTCGCAGCAGTGAGCAACAACGCAACGGGCGTCGCGGGCATCGCGGGAGGATCGGGTAACGGTGATGGTGTCAAGCTGATGTCCTGTGCGGTGTTCACGGCGGATAGCCTCCCCGATGGCTTTGCCGAGGCCTATGTCTACAGCGCGGACAACGGCGCCGTCATCTCGCAAAACAGCTGGGGCTATGACATGCCGGGCGTCTATGAACAGGTTGTGCTGGACGCGATCGACTATTTTATCGCCGAGGCAGGCAAGGACGACGCGGGCCGGCAAACAGGTCCGATGTACGGCGGGCTCGCTATCTTTTCAGCCGGAAACTTTAACGACCAGGCCAACTACTATCCCGCATTTTACGAGCCGGTCGTCGCCGTTGCCTCCACCACGCACCGCGATACCCGCGCTTACTATTCGAACTACGGAAGTTGGGTTGACATCAGCGCACCCGGGGGCGAAACGGATATCAGCGAAGCGCAGGGAGTGGTCAGCACGCTGCCGTCGAATCAGTATGGCGCATTCATGGGCACATCGATGGCGTGTCCCCATGTCGCGGGTGTCGCAGCGTTGATTCTTTCAAAGTATGCCAAACCCGGTCTGCGACCCGAGGCCGTAAAAACGCGGCTTCTCATGAGCGTGGACAACATCGACGCAGCCAACCCGGCCTACCAGCACAAACTGGGCTCTGGCCGCATCAACGCAGCTCTTGCACTCGCCGATGGTGATGGCCGACCGCCGCGCGCCATTAACGATCTCGCAGTCGCCAGCGTAGACGTCGGTGAAATCACACTGGCCTGGACGTGTCCCGGCGATGAGGGTGATTTCGCCGCCGAATACGATCTGCGATATTCCACGTCAGCGATCACTGCCAGCAACTTCAACTCCGCAACGCGGGTAGAGAACATTGTAACGCCCCGGTCGGCAGGCGACGCGCAGACATTCACTGTAACAAATTTGCCCGGCGGAACGCTCTTCTTTTTCGCCATTCGCTCGCGTGACTTTGAGGGAAACACTTCCGCGATATCTAACGTTGTGAGCCGCATGTCCGCATTGGCGCCGTCCGCAACCGTTGCGCCATCGTCACTCGCGGTAAAGATGGAAACAGCACAGACTACAACACGCAAGCTCGTATTGGGCAACACAGGACAAGGCCCTCTCAAATTTAGGATCGAACAACCGACAGGCGCCAACCTGTTCGCCTCGGCAAGTCCTGCGGAGGGCCAGGTCGCGCCCGGCAGCAAAGCACCGATCGACATAAGCTTCAAAGCCTCCGAAAAAGCTGCAGGCACCTATCGCCAGGACCTGACTATAACCACAAACGACCCGCAGCACCGCACATTGAAAATTGCGCTCACCCTCGAGGTAAAAGATAACGGCGCGCCTATTGCCTCATTGTCCGAGAGTGCGGTGGACTTTTCGAGCGTCCAGGTAGGGACTACTGCGCACAGAAAGGTCGCCGTTTACAACGCCGGGTCGGACCCCCTCGTGATCGAAAAAATCTCATCCAACAACCCGGCATATCGCGTTGACACTCCCCTTCCCATCACCGTAGCTTCATTCCGACGCGCAGAAATAAGACTGGCATTCACGCCTTCCGCTGCCGGGGCGGCCACCGGAACGCTAACCTTGTTTACAAATGATTCCAAGCATCGGCAGCTCGCTGTGCAAGCTACGGGAGAAGGTACCCGCGACGTACCTCTGGTACTGTCACCCGATTCGTTCAACGAAACGCTCGAACAGGGGGCAATTGCAGTGCGAACCCTGTCCTTGCGCAACAATGGCTCACAGGATCGCCGTTTCCGGTTTTCCGTTGAAAATAACGGCCTGGCTATACGCGAGGCGCCGGCGAATGCGCGAAGAAAAAGCCTGGAACCGGGCGCCGCTCAACGCGGTATGGACACGGTATATCGCAACAAGCTCCAGCTTCGACAGGAACGTCTCTCCGATCTCAGCGAGGATCAGGTTGCGTTAATCACGCCCCTGAAACCTGCACAAGAGCGTGTTGCAAGGACGACGGCCCGGACAGGCACTGGCCGCGAGAAAACACCCGCCTACACGCGTGACATCCGTCAATACGCAACGAGCTTTGAAGAATTTGCTACGGCGGAACTGGAAGACCAGCAGGGTTGGTTCTCCACGGACGGCTGGGCCATATCCGACCTCAACCCCTCCCGCGGAGAAAAACATTTTCGCGGTACAAGCCACGCTTCGGGAACCGGGGAAAAGTACGCCATATCACCTTATCTCTTCGAGTACGAAGAATTCTATTATCCCCGCTACACGTCCGTCGACCTGCGGCTGAATCTCGACAGCGCCAGAGGAACTACGTGGCAACTTGTTCCGCAAGACCCGTGGTCGTACGTCGCAACTCGTATTCGCTTCAATGCAGACGGAACCATTGACGCACTGGTGATCGACAACGAATATGAAACTCACTGGCGTCGTGTTCCCGCAGAAGTTCCGGCCGGATATTTCGACCTCGCACTTGAATACAACAACGCCGGATCCGATACCTCCGGCTTTCCCACTTATCTCCTGTTCATCAACAACCAGCATGTGTTCTCCGGAACAGGTCTTGCCCCCGGCATCGGGCAACTTGCCTTTGTATCCCCAATGGAGACTTCCAAACCCATCCTGGACGTAGATGAATTGCAAATCAGGGGCGGCGAATACATTCCGGACTTCATCCGTGTCGAGCCCGCCGAGGGCATCGTCCGCGCAGGCGAGTCAGTCAATTTCTCCGTCAAATTCGATGCGAGCATCATGAAATTCGGAACTTATGAATCCGATATCATTCTTCACGTCGACGAAGTCGATTCGCTCGTCGTCCCCGCTACACTCTCCATTCCTGGTGAACCGTCTTTTTTCACAGACCTCTATGCCCTTTACTGGGTGCTGGAAAAAAGTGAGATCGGCTGGCAAGAGATGACGCTGACAAACGACGGGGGGCAAATCCTCGACTTCAACGTGAAGACAGACCTGCCGGGACTAACTGTTAACCCGGCTTCCGGCACGCTCGGGATCAGGCAGGATGAGGTCGTCGAAGTGCGCTACGACGGTCCTCCGGGAATATTCCGATCCAAAATTGTGATTGAGACAACGGGCGGGATAGACGCTCATGTAGTCCCGGTCAACATCACGAAGATGGATTCGGGCGCTGTGTTCTACGCACCGAATGAAGTAATGTTTGATATTCCGACAGGTGAGATTTCAACAAGGACGTTCCAAATTCGGAACGATGGAATCAACACCGTAAGCTTCTTCACAACCATCCCCGGCGGCGATTCCACGATCCAGGTCGATCCATCGATCGGCGTGCTCGCCGATAAGCCACTTGATCTCACGTTGACCCTCGATGCCAGGCGCCTTGAACCCGGGAGTATAAACAGCGCAATCCGCTTCACAACGAACGACCCCAACAACAGACTGGCTGAGACAATCATCAACGTGAACATAATCTCTCATGAACAATCCTGCGCTAACGCCGGGCAAATAACACGCGAGCAGTGGAACAGGGTCTCGGGTGACCGCGTCTGGTCTATCCCACTCGACCGCGCGCCATCTTCCATCGAGGCCCTGACGCTCTTTGAGAGTCCGTCCAACATCGGCGACAACTATGGCGCGAGAATTCGCGGTTTCCTTTGCGTGCCACAGTCGGGCAATTACATTTTCTGGATCGCGAGCAATGACCACAGCGAGCTGTGGCTGAGTACCGACACAAACCCTGCGAACCGGAAGCGCATCGCCTATGTGTCGGGTTATACCAACCCGCGTCAATGGACAAAATTCGCAAGCCAGCAATCCGCCGTCCTATATCTCGAGTCAGGGAAGAAATACTACATCGAAGCACTCCATAAGGAAGGTATCGGAACTGATCACCTCTCCGTCGGATGGCAGCTGCCAAACGGAACCCTCGAACGGCCCATGCCGGGCGCCCGGCTGATTCCGTACGAGGAGGTTATTGCAAAGTGCACGGCATCGGGAACGATCACACGCGAGTTCTGGACTGGCATTCAGGGAAATCTTATTTCGAGTATTCCTCTGGATGATAGTTCCGACGGCGTGGAGACCCTCAGGAGTTTTGAAGGTCCCGTCAACGCCGGCATCAACTACGGCGCGCGCATTCGTGGATATATCTGCCCGCCGGAAACGGGAGAATACTATTTCTGGATCGCGAGCAACGACCACAGCGAACTCTGGCTGAGCGCCGACGGAGATGCGACAAACAAGGTGAAGATCGCGTCGATCAACGGCGCAACGAATCCGCGCGAGTGGAATAAATTCCGCTCACAGAAATCTGCGCCCATTCTGCTGATACGGGGAAAGACCTATTACATTGAAGCGCTGCACAAGCAAGGTATCGGAACGGATCATGTGGCAGTAGGCTGGCAGTTGCCGGATGGCACACTCGAGCGGCCCATCCCGGGAACGAGGCTTTCGCCGGTAGCATCATCACTCGCACAACAGCTTGTGGATGACAGTACGCCTGATAATCAGCTGCTGGAGATGTCAGTCAGCATCTTTCCAAATCCGCTCAAGGGCTCGCGACTGAATATTGTTGTCAGCAATGCTTCCGCGGAAGCAGGCCAGGGAGAAGTTTTCATCCGGGAGTTGACAGGACTTCCCGTCTATCAAGGTAAACTTTCATGCGAATCAGGCTGCGAAGCCGAGATCGACATCGTCGACAAATTCAAACCCGGCATCTATCTCCTTCTGATAAAACAGGGGGGCAGGACTATTACTGAAAAACTGGTTGTTCCTTAGCGTGAAGGCACGAAGACACGAAGACACGAAGACACGAAGAATTTGGTTTGCCACGAAGAGCACAAAGACGCACAAAGGTATCAGCCTGCGCAGCGCAGCAGTCCTTGTCGGACTGCAGAAACAAAAAAACTTTCTGTATTTAAAAAAAACTTAGTGTCTTTGAGTCTTAGTGTCTTCGTGCCCTTAGTGGCATCCAGCATTTAAAATAAACTTAGTGCCTTAGTGCCTTCGTGTCTTAGTGGCATCCGAATCACCGCACCAAGAAGTAAGGGTTGAGTAAATTCTCTTTATTATACACCAATGGATTGTTCGTCCCGTATTCAACCACTTCGTAGCCGGTTTCAACGACGATCGCGTGGGCGGCGGCGGTGTCCCATTCCATGGTTGGTGCGTAGCGGGGATAGACATCGGCTTTGCCACTGGCGAGCAGCATGAATTTCAGGCTGCTTCCCGCGGAGACGAGAAGCGGATTGCGAAGACTTTGTATAAACTGATTCGTTTCGTCATTCATGTGCGAACGGGAGGCCACTACCCGCAGGCCTTCCGCCTTCAGGTCAACACGTGGTCGCCGGGGAAGTTTGTGGTCTTTTCCTTCTATGCGTACGTAGGCGCCGTTGCCACGTGTGGCATAATACGTCTCGCCCGATACCGGCACGGATACAACGCCAAGAATAGGCGCACCCGCCCGGATGAGCGCTATGTTCACGGTAAACTCACCGTTGCGCTTAATAAACTCCTTCGTTCCATCCAACGGATCGACCATCCAGAAATAATCCCAGTTCTTTCGCTCCGCATAGGGGACATCCCTTCCCTCTTCACTGAGGATCGGCAGCCCTGCAGGTTGGAGGACCGAGGCAATCCTGCCATGCGCGTTCTTGTCGGCGCGTGTGAGTGGCGATGCGTCCGCCTTCGCCTCTTCACCGAAATCATCCGAATTGTAAACTTTCAGGATCTCCTGACATCCCTCTTCCGCAGCACGCACTGCGAGGGTGAGTAAGGCGTTGATATCGATGTCGAGTCCGGGGGATGTTGTATCTTTCTCCATGTTTTCCAATCAAACGATCATGCCAGCCGCCACTGTTTCATTCGTCCCTTCGTCCACAAGGACGAGGCTTCCGGTAATCCGGTTTTTGCGGTAGCTGTCAAAGAACAAAGGCTGCGCCGTATGGATGCGCACGCGAGCGATGTCGTTCATCTGCAGCTCGCCGACATTTTCGATCCGCGTAAGCGAGTTGATGTCCAGCTTGTACTGGATCTCTTTTAATACACCGAGGACACCCTGGGTGGAATGCCGCACATAAAACTTACTGTTCAGGTTAACGGGACGCTGGTTCATCCAGCACAACATCAGGTCAATGTTTTGCTCGCCCTTGGGTTGGTTATTCGGCTTCGCGATGATATCGCCACGGCTCACGTCGATATCGTCCTCCAGGGTAATGGTTACCGACATGGGCGCGAATGCCTCCTCCAGCAACTGCTCGCCGAAGTGTATGTCTTTGATACGCGAGCTGAATCCTGAGGGCAAAACAATTACCTCATCACCGGGCCGGAATATCCCTCCGGCTACACGCCCGGCGTATCCCCTGAAGTCATGGAACTCCTTCGAATGTGGACGAACTACATACTGTACCGGAAAACGGCTGTCGATGTGGTTATAGTCACTTTCAATGTGCACCGTTTCCAGCATGTGGATCAAGGTCGCACCCTGATACCAGGTCATCACCTCCGAACGGTTCACGACGTTGTCTCCCGCCAGGGCGCTGATAGGCACAAATTGTATATCGGAGATCTCAAGCTTGGAAGAAAATGCCTTGTACTCCTGCACGATCTTTTCGAACACCGCCTCGTCGTAACCGACAAGGTCCATCTTGTTCACGCAGACAATAATGTGCGGGATCTTCAGCAGCGAGGCGATAAACGAATGGCGATAGGTCTGCTCGACCAGTCCCTTGCGCGCGTCGATCAGAATCAGCGCCAGGTTGGCGGTCGAAGCGCCGGTCACCATGTTCCGCGTGTATTGAATATGACCCGGGGTGTCTGCAATAATAAATTTCCGTTTGGGCGTGGCGAAGTAGCGATAGGCAACGTCAATGGTGATGCCCTGTTCGCGCTCGGATTTCAGTCCATCCGTCAGCAACGAAAGATCGACATAGTCAAAACCCTTCTTCGCACTCGACTTTTCCACCGCCTCGAGCTGGTCCTCAAAAATCGACTTGCTGTCATACAGCAATCGGCCGATCAACGTGCTCTTCCCGTCATCGACGCTACCCGCCGTCGTAAATCTTAATAACTGATTATTTATATCTCCCATTTTCTTTCACTTACAACTTATGACTTACAACTTATGACTTACAACTTACAACTCAAAAATAGCCTGCCTTCTTCCTGTCCTCCATCGCCGTCTCCGACCGCTTGTCATCATTTCTCGTTCCGCGTTCGGTTTTACGCGAAGCTGCGATCTCCTGGATAATATCCTCCAGAGTAGCAGCTGTCGATTCAACGGCTCCCGTGATCGGCATATCGCCACACGTGCGAAAGCGCACGGTCTTCTTTACAGGAGTTTCATTCGGCTTCAGATTCAGATACGGCGAAACAGAAAGCAAGACACCATCGCGCACAATTACCTCGCGCTCGTGAGCGTAATAAAGCTTCGGAATGGAAATGTTTTCTGAAAGTATATATTGCCATACGTCCATCTCAGTCCAGTTGGAGATCGGAAACACGCGGAAGTGCTCGCCGATTTGCTTGCGTCCATTAAAAAGATTCCACAACTCCGGACGCTGATTCTTCGGATCCCACTGCCCAAACTCATTGCGATGCGAAAAGAATCGTTCTTTTGCGCGCGCCTTTTCTTCATCGCGACGGGCTCCACCCATACACGCGTCGAACTTGTTCTTCTCGATTGTATCCAGAAGCGTGACCGTTTGAAGGCTGTTGCGGCTCGCGTTGTAGCCCCGTTCCTCCTGCGCGCGGCCGGTGTCAATGCTGTCCTGAACCGACCCGACAATCAGCTGCACACCCAGCTCCTTCACTAGCCAGTCGCGGTATTCCATGGTTTCGGGAAAGTTGTGTCCCGTGTCGATGTGGACAAGCGGAAAAGGAATCTTCGCCGGGAAAAACGCCTTCCTGGATAAGTAGGCGAGCGTAATGGAATCTTTCCCACCGGAGAACAGCAGCGCCGGATTCTCAAACTGCGCTACAACCTCGCGGATCACATAAATAGCCTCCGACTCGAGCTCCTTCAAATGACTTAAATAATACTGATGACTCATTTCCTTCTATTTTACATTGATTAAAGCTTAAAGCTTAAAGCACAAAGCATAAAGCTCAAAGGGTAAGGCTTTCTGCTTTCTGCTTTCTGCTTTTCGCTTAAAATTTGAGTTTCACTTCGATATTTTTCATTAACAATTCAATCGATTCTTCCACGGCAAGTTTATCCGTTTCAATAACGACGTCCGGATTTGAAGGTCTTTCATATGGCGAGCTGATACCGGTAAAATTCGGCACCTCGCCGGCGCGGGCCTTCTTATACAATCCCTTTACGTCGCGCTGCTCGCAAACCTCGAGTGGAGCATCGACAAACACTTCAATATAATTATCCGCGCCCACAATTCTCTTTACCAGCTCGCGGTCGGCCTGGAATGGTGAAATAAAGGCCGACAACAGCACAACGCCCGCATCGAGAAAAAGTTTGCAGACCTCCGAGATGCGGCGAATATTTTCCACCCGGCCTTCGTCCGTAAATGTCAGATCCTTGTTCAGGCCGGACCGGATATTATCGCCATCCAAAAGATACGTTTTAAATCCTCTTGCATGAAGAGCAGCTTCCAGCTGAACTGCGAGCGTCGACTTGCCCGATCCCGAAAGACCGGTGAACCAAATCAGCTTTGCTTTCTGGCCCATCAGTGCCTCGCGCTGCGCGGTGCTCACTTTTGTCTGTATGGGATAAATATTATTCAATTCAAACCAGGTTATAGTAATAAGAAATGAAAACGATACACAAGACAATATACATCAAAGTCAACGGCGCGCCTACTCGAAAAAAGTCGCGGAACGTGTAGCCTCCGGGGCCGTAAACCATCAGATTCGTCTGATATCCGATGGGCGTCATAAAATCCCCCGACGCCGCAAATGCGATCGCTATGAAGAACGGCGTATGCGCAAGATGCAACATATCCGCCACCGACATAGCAATCGGAAACATGATCGACACGGCGGCGGCATTCGTGATCAGCGCCGTCAACAACGTCGTTACCAGAAACAGCGAAGCGAGAACGGCGACCGGCCCCAGCGATTGCACGGACGAAATAATCAGCGAGGCAATGAGATCAGCAGTACCTGACTTTTCAAGAGCCACCCCTACCGCCAGTGAACACACCAGGATCAGCAACAGACTCAGGTCGAGCTCGCGCCGGATCTCGGCCAGGCTCAGCACGCCAAAGAACACGAGTGCGGTAAGTATGACGAGGCAAACATCAAAGAGCGGAAACAATCCTACAACGCCCGCAACCAGCGCCAGCACACTCAGAAAACCAAGCACGCGATAATTCCGGATTCTCTCCGCCTTCTCACCCGTCACCTTCCGGGGCACAGACAAGAAGAAAAGATCCTTTTCGTGACTGGTTCCGTTCTGGCTGTGATCTCCCGCCAGCAACAAGAGAAAGTCGCCACCCGCGAGATTCATCTCCCCTACCTTTCCCGGCACACGTTTTCCATTCCGGTGAATGGCGATGATCGAAGCATTGAATTTCTTCCTGAAATTCGAATCGCGTATGCGCACGCCAATCAGCTCGGAATGCGCCGGAATCACTGCCTCCACAAAATTAAACTGTTCCTGCGGTTCCATCTCCTGATCCTCGGGGACGTTTAACCCATTGTCTTGCCGAATCAGCTCATAGATGGCCTGGGTGTTCCCCGAAAAAAACAACGCGTCTTTTTCCTCGAGCACTTCATCGGGCGAGACCGGCGATATCACGCGATCTTCCCGAATGATCTCAACCAGGAACACATCCTTAAGATTGCGGAGCCCCGCTTCTTTTACTGTCTTTCCTGTCAGCGACGATCCGCGGCCAATGGCAGTTTCAATGATGTACTCTTTTACGTTCTCACGTAAAGCTTCTATCTCATTTGGATTCGACGGCAACAAACGATATCCTATAAAATACAGATAAGCCCCTCCGAGGATCGTCACCGTGACACCCAGATAAAAGAAATCATGGAAACCAAGGAGCGGAAGATCGTACTGTAAAATCAACCCGTTCAACACCAGGTTCGTCGATGTTCCGATCACGGTGATCATACCACCCAATATGGTGGCAAACGAAAGCGGTATCAGAAACTTCGACGCCGGATTCCCCGTGCGATGCGCCCATTCTTTCACGTACGGGATCATGAAAGCGACGATAGGCGTATTGTTCAGCATGGATGATAACGACGAAACCGTTAGCATCATGCGGAGCAGAAAACGCCGCGGCGACAACCCCGGATTGAATAACCGCGAAAGAATATTCGATCCGAATACAGTGCGAATGCCTGCGGTCACCAACATGAGCAGAAAAATGATGATGATCTGCTGATTTGCCAACCCCTGCAGGATCTGTCCCGCCGTAATAATCTTGCCCAGCAACAACGCAACGGTGGCAATGAAAAACGTCAGCGCAGGGTTAAACCACTCCCGGTACAGGGATAAGACCAGAAAGATGACAATCAGTAATACATAACCCTGCGAAAAGCCTAAGTCCACTAAATCGGTAGATTTAAACTACAAAGGTAGCCGGCCGGACGCATTTGGCAAATCCCGGAAATCATTTTTGAGGAAAAAATCGCATTTTTTGCGATTCTCAAGGTCTAAATTGCCGCGCGCTCAAGATCCCAGAATCGCTTGATCATGGTAAGAAACGCCTCCATTTCGTGCAGGGGAATCATATTCGGGCCATCGCTGAGGGCCTGGGAAGGGTTGGGATGGGTCTCAATAAAAAAACCGTCGACACCTGCGCCGGCGGCAGCCCGGGCGAGAAAGGGTGCGAATTCGCGCTGGCCGCCGGATGATCCACCCTTGCCACCCGGCTGTTGGACGGAGTGCGTCACATCAAATACGACGGGTGTATACTGTCGCATGATCGGCAACGCGCGCATATCGACCACCAGGGTGTGGTAGCCAAAACTGGCGCCACGCTCCGTGAGAAAGACGTTCTCATTGCCCTCCTCCCGAACCTTGTTCACCGCGTACTTCATGTCTTCCGGCGCCATGAACTGTCCCTTCTTGATCTTCACCGCTTTGCCGGTCCGCGCCGCAGCTTTCAGCAGATCGGTTTGCCTGCAAAGGAATGCGGGAATCTGCAGCACATCTGCGACCTCGGCCACTTCCGCACACTGGTATGACTCATGGACGTCCGTTAC
Organism: Flammeovirgaceae bacterium; assembly: GCA_044507775.1. Taxonomy (GTDB): domain Bacteria; phylum Bacteroidota; class Bacteroidia; order Cytophagales; family Cyclobacteriaceae; genus Chryseosolibacter. Next base: position 41,573 of record JBIQIY010000029.1, read on the forward strand.
AACGGGGACGCTCAGCGCACTCTTGACGCGTGACAGAATCTCAAGCCCTCCTTCTCTTGACGGCCCGCGATAGGAACCCGAAGAAGTACGGTTGGCCTTGTCGAACGAAGATTTAAACACATAGTCAATATCAAGTTTCTCGCAAAGCGCCTTCACATGCGATCCCGTCTCCATGCAGATGTCGTAACTCTCCGCAGCACAGGGTCCGGCGAATAACACCATCCGCTCGCCTCCCAATGCCATGTTGCCCGCAAGGGAAACCTTTTCCTTAAACCTTTCCATAACAGATTATTAACTCCCTCCCGGCAGATTGATCAAAGATCCTTCAGCCATTTCTCAAATTCACCCCGCGCTTCCAGCACGAGGTCCGCCACTTCCCGAAATACACCTTCACCACCCTTGGCCTTCGTGACGAGATCTGCCCGCTCCTTTATGTAATCATACGTGTCCGCCGGACAAACCGCCAGGCCCGCGAGCTTAAACACAGGAAGGTCGTTGAGATCATCGCCGATGAATGCCACCTCCTTCGCCTTCAGCTTATAATGCGACATGAGCTTTTCAAACGCCATCGCCTTGTCGACAATGTTCTGGTGACAGAAATCGATCTTCAATTCCGCGAACCTCTTCGTAACAGCCGCTGATTCACGTCCGGAAATCGCGCCCGTAAGAATGCCCGCCTTCTTGAGATAACTAACGATCAGACCGTCTCTTACGTGAAATCGCTTGGTTTCTTTCCCGTTCTCGTCATAGATGATCTTGCCATCGGTCAGCACTCCATCTACATCAAAGAAGATCGCTTTGATGCAGGATGCCTTTTTTATTTGTTCTTTTGAGTACCGGGACAAAATGTTCAAATGATGGTTTGACAAAAATTTAGTCGATTTTTGCCGAAAATTAGGAAAAGCTTTTTACTTTATTCACTTAAATCGCTGACTCACTGAATGAAACTTACCAAGTTCTTCGCCAGCCTGGCTATATCCGCAGCGTTGATATTACTCATGGATCGCGGCTGGACGATTGGAAGCGTTTCAATTCCTCCATTGGGTAAGTTCCTGGATCCTTTTCACGGCTTCTGGCAAAATATCGAGCCCACCGGCTACCAGGGCAAAAAACAGCTCGGCATCCCCGGCCTTAAAGCTCCGGTTTCCGTCGTCTACGACAGCCTTTTGATTCCGCATATCTTTGCTCAGAATAACGATGACCTCTATCTGGCCCAGGGATATATCACCGCCATGCACCGGCTCTGGCAAATGGAATTTCAGACTCATGCCGCGGCAGGGCGCGTTTCTGAAATCGTTGCCAGTGATGCTGTGCTGAATTTTGACCGGCGCCAGCGCAGACTGGGGATGGTATTCGGCGCCCGCCAGGCATTGAAGGCGATGGAAGAGCACCCGGCCGTAGTGCAGTACACAAAAGGTGTGAACCTCTTCATTGAATCACTCGACTACAATAGCCTCCCGTTCGAATACAAGTTGCTCAACTACCGACCCGAGCCATGGACCCACCTCAAATGCGCGCTTGTGCTGAAGAACATGGCGCAAAGTCTCAACATGGGTGATAAGGATCTTGAGATGACCAATGCCCTGAAACTCTTCGGAAAGGAAATGGTCGACCTTCTCTATCCGGATAATGAGCATACGGGCGATCCCGTCGTCAACAAACCCGGTGCGTGGAATTTTGATCCCGTCAGGATTGATTCCGTTCCGCTGGCTCTTCCGGATGAACTCGTCTCCGTCAAGCGCGCCACGCCTCCGCCCGATCCTACGGTTGGAAGTAACAACTGGGCCGTGGCGGGTTCAAAGACTTATACCGGTCATCCGATGCTTGCGGGCGACCCGCACCTGCAACTCAGCCTGCCCTCGATCTGGTACGCCGCACAACTGACGGCTCCCGGCGTCAACACAATGGGCGCGACACTCCCCGGCGTGCCAACGGTCATCATCGGCTTCAACGACTCCATCGCCTGGTCGTTGACGAATGCAGAGCGCGACCTCGTCGACTGGTACAAAATCACGTTTCGCGACAAGAGTCGCAATCAATACCTGCTCGACGGAAAATGGGTAGACACAAAAAAAGTAGTGGAAGCAATCCGCAGACGCGATGGATCTGTCTTTTACGATACCGTCGCCTATACGCACTGGGGACCCGTTACTTATGATGAAACATTTGGCGCCGACAATGAATTGAGCGGATATGCCTTCCGTTGGATCGAACACGACTCCTCCGAAGAAATCAACGCGCTGTACCGGCTAAACCGCGCGAAGAATTACAACGAGTTTAACGAAGCCCTTGGTTATTTCTCCGCGCCTGCGCAGAATTTTGCGTTCGCATCTGTTTCCGGCGACATCGCCATGCGCATTCAGGGAAAATTTCCCGTGAGGCGCAAGGAGGAAGGCAAATACCTCCTGGACGGAAGTAAACGATCTCAGGGTTGGCAGGCGTTTATTCCCAACGCACAAAACATCAGCGACAAAAATCCGGCGCGCGGGTTCGTGAGTTCCGCTAATCAATATCCGGTGGACAGCACTTACCCATATTATATTACGGCGACGCGATACGAGGCGTACAGGAACCGCCGGATCAATGAAGTACTCCGCAGTTCGTCGAACATCACCTATCGGGATATGATGGCGCTTCAGCTCGACAATTTCAATCTAAAGGCTGCAGAAAGCCTCCCTTTGTTTCTGAGCTACCTCGACACAACGCGATTGACCTTGCTGCAAAAGCAGGCTTATCGCGTCCTGCGCTCGTGGAATCACGTCAACTCCGCCAATTCCGCCGGCGCCACATACTACGAAGCGTGGTGGGATAATCTCATGCCCCTGTTGTGGGATGAAATGGAAGATGGCTCACATGCATTGATCCCGCCTACAACATACCAGACCATCAAATTGCTAAAGGAGCGGCCTGATCTCTCCTTCTTCGATATCGTGGAGACTCCTGAAAAAGAAACTGCAGGCGACGTGATCCGCAAAGCATTCGTACTGGGTGTCGAGGATATAGAGGAGTGGAAAACGCATCATACAACGCTACCGGTATGGGCGGAGTACAAGGACTCGTATATCGGGCACCTGCTTCCTCCACTTACCGCGCTTTCGATTCACGTGAAAACCGGAGGCAATCACGACATCGTCAACGCGCATTCACGAACGAAAGGACCATCATGGCGGATGGTGGTTAGCCTGGAGCCGTCGGGCGTAAAGGCCTGGGCCACGTATCCCGGCGGACAGTCCGGAAATCCCGGCAGCGCATATTACGCAAACCTGCTGCCGCGGTGGGTTAAGGGAAATTATTTCCAGCTATTGTTTCTGCGCTCCCCGGATGAAAATATCCAGAAGATTCTTTACACCACCCAACTAAATCCCAAAGCCGAATGAGATTTGCGGTACAGATCCTTGTTATCATGATCCTGGGATCCCTGCTGGAGCAGTTCCTCCCCTGGTGGACGGTAGCCATCGCGGCTTTCGCCGGAGGACTGCTCGTCACCACGCAGTCTAACTTCCTGGCTGGCTTTATCGCAGTGGGCCTGCTCTGGGTAGGCAAAGCGATCATCGCCGACCTGAGCACGGATTCTGATCTCGCCGATCGCGTCGCCAGGATCTTTATGCTGCACAATAAATTCTTTCTCCTTCTGGTCACCTTTATCCTCAGTGGCCTCGTCGGCGGATTCTCCGCTATGAGCGGCGGCGCACTAAAAAAAACCAAAATCTGAAATCTAGACTCAGGAGGGAAACTTCCTATCGGAGCTCCACCTCCTGAATCCGACTTCAAATTCCGGATCTTGAATCCTAATTTTTCAAATCAAATTTCAGCGGCAAAACCATCCTGACCGAAACTGGCCTTCCGTGATGGCTACCTCCTTTCCACGCCGGCAACATGGAAATAACTCGTACCGCTTCCCTGTCGTAGTCGGGATGTACGCCCCTCAACACCTGCACATCGCTGATCGAGCCATCGCCATTCACAACGAATCGCACGTATACTGTCCCCTCAATGCCAATCGCTCTCGGAGCACGGGGGTAACGGATCTTCTTCTGGATGAACTTCATCATCGCCTCAAGCCCCCCTTCGTACTCGGGCATCACCTCAGCAAGGTCAAGCACCTCCGGTACAACGATCACTTCAGGTTCAGGCAGGGCAACGGTACCAATACCTTCTAATGAGCCAACGTCGCCGGACCCCAGGCCTTCACCGGATACGAAGGTTTCAATCGCTTCCATCTCTTCTTGCTCTACGACCTCGTCTGTTGTTACAAGCACAGTGGTATTCCGCGAATTTGGTGGCCTCGGAGGTTGCACGACCTGGCGGGGTCTCACCTCAAGAACAGGCGGTGGCAATATGATCATGCCCTCATCAATAACCGTTGGCGGCAAAGGTTGGGGCACATGGTTCTGCGAATAAAATTTCTGCAGCATAAGGACCGCACCTACAGCGAGGATCGTCGCGCCCAATCCCGTGAGCAGGCGGCTTGCGTAGGCACGGCGCAGCAAATAGGCGCCATAATTTTTGTTGCGGTTCTCAAACACCACATCATCCCAGTGGCGAAAGACAGTTGAGCTTGCATCCATAATGTAATGATTTAGGTTATGAACAGAGGATGCGGCCGCTGATCAATTTCCATAAAAACTCAAAACATTTGGCTGAGAACGATTTGTCAGAAAGGCTAATTCAATGACTGATCCTGCCTGATCCTGGGAAAAACCGAGGTGGACTCGAAAACAAGGACAATAATCATCAGCCCGATGGCAATCAATATACCGATCTCAAAATTTGCCATGACAGTGGACCCGGCGACGATCTTTTTTGAATAATCATTTAACAGTTTTCCCTCGGAAAGCTGAATGCCCGAAAGGTGATGCAGGTTTGCGGAGGCGTTATTAAACTCCCTGTCGAGAAGCGTCTTGACCTGGGCGTCATCGATTCCCCTCTCCGCATGTTGAAAGTAAGTCTTCTCCAGTCCCTCGAGGCTTCTGACGTTTTCTTTGAAATCCCTGAAATAAATTTCTTCCGCATCCGTGAGCTTCGTTTCCTCGTACGCAACGATTATCGATTGTATTGTGTCGTTGTATCGCGCAATTTCCGGCATGATCAAGAGGGCGGCCCGGGCGCCGACAACACTGTCCAACATGATCTTCTTTCGGAAAAGATGATCCGACATTCGGTAGATGTAGCTTTCAACGAGCAGTCGGTCTTCATAGACAGATGAAAAGGACGCCCCCAACTCCGCGACGTTTTTGCTGTCCATGCTATTTTTCAGAAACAGGAGAACAAAGATGGCAGCCAGGAGCAACCCTGTCCTTATTTTTCTCCGGATATTATGCGCCCACTTCATAAGTCAAATACTGAACTTGAAATTCCAATATACAACTTAGCGCCGAGAAAAGTTTTTTTTGACACGAAGGCACTAGGACACGAAGGCACGAAGATATTTTGAAGGCAAAAGTGTTTTTTGATTCTGCAATCTTAAACGAACTGCTGCCAGGAGCAGGCTAAGCCCTTGGTGTCCTTTGTGCCCTTTGTGGCAAAAAAAACTTTGTGTCTTAGTGTCTTTGTGTCTTAGTGTTCCCCTCCTACTCAGAATATTTCCGGATCAAGCGCACCATCAAGTCATTAAGGTATTCGACTTCATATTCGCCGACCGTAGCTTCGAGGTGGTCGTTGCCAATACCGCTATGGTTGGTAACGAAGACATACGTGCCGTTCGTACTGATGGAAAGAAAACGCATGAGAAACTCTGTGCTCTTATCGATTCCACTCGCCGTGATGGGAATGATCTTGATACCCTTTTTCGCCGCCGCGCGTGCCACCTCGCGGACGGCTTCTTTCACTTCACTATCGTCGTGCGGCGGTGCATCGAGGATGAGGAACAGAATGCGTGCCTTCGCGTTGGCCGACCAGCTTCCCTGCTCGACCGCCTCGCGCAAAGCCGTATGCACAGCCTCCGGGAAGTCGCCCCCTCCCGATGCCTGCTGATTCTTGACAAACTCGACAGTAGCGCCTACGTTACTAGTGAACGCGTTGTACCGCGTTACGTACTCATCCCCCTGATCGCGGTAAAAGACCGAGCCTGTACGGAGCGGAAGGGTTGAGTTCGCGCCGGCGCGATTCAACACGTCGTATAACTCTTTCTTAAGATACTCAAGTTCATCACCCATGGATCCCGTTGCATCCACGATCAGCATGACATCTACCGCATTGGCAGGTGATCCTGCGACGGGCAGTTGCACCTCATTTACGCCTTGTTCTGCGCGCGTAAGTTCGCTGATGGTGAATGACTGATTCAGATAGCCAATGACCGCCGAGGCCGGAGAGCCGCCGTCGCCGAATAGTCCCGGCCAAAGTTCCGCCTTGCCAAAGTTATCCGATCTGGCTGTCCACAAATCCGCGCCGTCTTTACCTTTGAGCACGATCTCTGCCTCAGCGACAGGCTGGCCGGCGTTATCTTTAATCACAAAGCTGTAACGGTTCGAGGGATAAAATCCCCAGCTAGTCTGGTGCACTGCGAACGTCTCATTCCCCATCAGGTCGCTCCAGAAGCTCCATTTCTCCAGATCGTTCCACTCGCCCGCGGTGATGACACCTGCCTCGTTGCTGCCCTGTCCACCGCCACCGGATCCACCCGAGCTGCCGTCGCCAACATAGAGCTTAAGACCTTCATCGCCCAGAGGTGCAGTGGTAGTAATCGCATCCTCCGCACACGACGCAACGAGAAAAAAGATCAGACAAGCCAGGGGGTGGATAAACTTTGCTTTCATAGGCGTGTTAGTTGGTTTAAAAAATAGACACACCCTCGGCGTGAAACGTTGGGAGAGCCGGGAAAAAAGTGAAAGCGTGAGTGGTGGGTGAGTAATGAGTGGTGAAGTCCATGTCGTTTACTTAAGCCTTTTTTCAATCCCTCTCCTCAATCCTCTCCTAAAGGAGAAGAAGGTAGCGGAGCTTAAGTAAACGACATGGAGTGGTGAGTGATTATTCGCATCCCTTCCCTTGCGTCCACGAGATCCTTCGCGTTTCGCCGGCACTCAAAAATAAGCGCGCGGCCCAGGACAAGCTCTTTGAAGCGGAAAGCCGCCCCGCACTCACCACTCACTACTCACTACTCACCACTCACCACTCACCACTCACTATTCACCAACAACAAACTCCGTATCCGAAAGCGCAAGCCTGCCACCTCGAACCAGGATCTTACCCGTGATCGCCTCTTCGGGGACAATAACTTCTATGCGCGAATCAGTCGCCTCGACCAGCTGACCGGGCATCGGATACACCTGCGTTTGAAACGAAACGCTGGGTTGCGCCCCGGGTGATGAAAGGAAGTTCGCGCCTGTAATCACAACGTGGTCCCCCGCCTTCCCGCTTGGAGGATCTATGCTCGTAATAACTGGCACCTGCGCGCCCCCGCTGTACATGCTGGCGCTATAACCTGCGAAAATTCCGAATCCGTTCTCAATGTTGTTGTAGACATTAATAGGTTGTGCGAATGGATCGCCGGAATTCTCGTCGTTAAGATGCGACGTCTTCAGATAATTGTATGCGTCCTCACTCAAGCTCCGCACAATGACATCGATCCCGCTGTGGAACGAAGATCCTCCTCCCGATGTCGCGAACGTGAACTCCACTTCGTTTCCATTGAACAATGCGTCGGTAAATAGAACAGCCGTCGACGGGGAATTACTTTCATTCCGGATCGCCGGATGTTCGCTGGTCAGATTGGTTTTACCGGATCTCTTTACGATCTGCTTGCTGTTATTATCATAATAATCGTTTTCAACAATCGCGTAAAGCTGATAGAAATTTTTTTCGCTTGCATTATCCTGAATCCTGATCCGGATCATCGTATTGCTGGACTCAAATATTTCAACCCGGGAAATGGTCGCAGGTAGTGGAGTAGAAGATGTCGCAAACAGTTCGTCATACCCTGGCACGCTGACTCGAACGGAGTAAGTCCGTTCCTTTTCGGGTTTTTTATTGTCCGACCGGAATACCCCGTACCCAGTATTTAGCAAGGTATCCACGGGATCAAGTCCTTCGTACAGGATTACCTGCGCATCGTTTATCTCCTGAAAGGGTTTCGAATCCAGCACATGGCGGTTCAGGCTGAGTTGAACACTCCAGAGGCTATCCGGATTGAAGAACGAGTTCACGGTCACCTGTTGTTTTTCAAACGGAACATCCACATCGACCATCACCTCACAGGAGACCAGCAGCGGAAAAATGACGGCAATCAGTTTTCTCATGGATCAGAATTTGAAGCGGTATGAGATTGACGGAATCAATGGAAAAAGACTATACTGTACAAATTTCTTGTTCCCCTCCTTGTCTCGCCCGATATCCAGGAAGAACGGATTCTTCCGGCTGTAGATGTTGTAGACGCCGATAACCCACGATCGCTCGCCCCACTTCTTCTTCTTGGTCGTCGTGTAGCTTAAGTCAAGCCGATGATAGTCGCGCATGCGGTAGCCATTTCTGGCTTCGTAGTATTGAATTCCCGATGTGGAAAATGGCGGGCCCGTTTCGCTATAACGAGCGTATGAAGAACGTGGAAGTGCCACCGCGGCGCCGGTACCGTATACCCATGTGAGCGCGAATTCCCTGTTCTCCTTCCACTTGTAGGAAGCCGCAATCTCGATATCATGGCGGCGGTCATAGCGATATGGGAAAGTTTTCCCGGAGTTCAGGTTGGGAAACGTTCGGTTCGTCCACGAAAGTGTGTACCCAACCCATCCGCTAAGTTGCCCGGTCTTTTTCTGAACGAATAGCTCGGCGCCGTAGCTTTCGCCGCTACCGGTTTCCACCTTGTCTTGCCAATCGCCTTCAATGTTCAGGTAGCTAGCTCCCTCCTTGTATTCGATGAGGCCTCGCATGGATTTGTAATAGCCTTCTACCGAAAATTCGTACGCATTGTTAAGGTTATAGGCGACGCCGGCCGAGGTAATGTCCGAGTGCTCGGGTGTGATCGTAGCGGTCGCGGGTACCCATAGATCCGTGGGCAGGCCGATTCCTGCGTTCGTGAGCAGGTGAATGTATTGGGTCATCTCAGCGTAGGCCGCCTTCAGAGACAGATTGCGATTCAACAGATATCGTCCGGAAAGGCGGGGCTGAAACGAATAGTAGAATTTATTCTCGACGGAAAATCCGGAAGCATGCAGTCCCACGTTCACCTTCAGGTTGTCGCTTATCCTGAAATCGTCTTCCGCGTACGCGTAGAATTCGTTCGCGTAGGTTTTGCTTGCGCCCAGCGTTGTGTCGGAAACTTCTGTCGAGCGCGCCTGCAGCACCCCAGGTGTAAACAGGTGATCGATTGCCTGCACGCCAAACCGGATGTAGTGATCCGGGTTGGGAAGGAAATCGAAGTCAACCTTGAAAGCGAAATCGCGGATGCCAGAAACGTAGGACGTGCGAAAGAATTGGACGTCGGTGTTCGTTGAACTTCTTGTGACTTCGCTCGACTCAGCGAATACACCAAACCGGTATCGGCTGTACGTTGCGGTGACGTTACTGAAGAGTTTCTTGTGGATGATCGAGTTCCAACGCAGCGCGGTCGTGACGTTTCCCCAGAGCAGGCTGAACTCATCTTCACTTGCTGTCTTTTCAAACTCACCACCGTAGCTGTATTTTTCTTTCATATATGCTTTATCGTCACCCGAATACAGACTTAGATACAGCCTGTTCTTGTCATTAAAGCGGTGATTGACCTTGGCGGTGAGATCGTAGAAGTAGTAGCCGGCGACGACGTCGCCTCTACTGGTGGCTTTTATCAAAGGCCGCGCCAGCAAGTCGATGTAAGTCCTTCTCGCGGAAACGATGAAAGATGTTTTGTCTTTCGCGATCGGGCCTTCAACAGTCAGCCGCGATGATACCAGTCCGATTGCCCCTTCCCCCTGAAACTTCCTGGAATTTCCTTCTTTCATGCTGATGTCGATGACGGAAGAAAGCCTCCCTCCGTAGCGAGCGGGAAAACCGCCCTTTACCAGTTCGACGCGGTTGATCGCGTCGGCATTAAACACCGAGAAAAATCCAAAGAGGTGTGACGCATTATAAACAGGCACGCCATCCAGGAGAATAAGATTTTGGTCCGGTCCTCCCCCGCGGACGTAGAGTCCGCTGCTCCCTTCGGAACCCGATTGCACCCCGGGGAGGAGTTGAAGAACTTTCAGCACGTCAACTTCTCCCAGAAGGGCGGGCATCGCATTGATTTGCTCAACGGGGACATCGATGGTGCCCATCCGCGTGGTTTCCTGGATCTGGTCTTCGGCGTTTCCGGAAACGACGACCTCCTGCAGCAAGCTGCCGCTGACGAGTCCGATGTTAATAGTAGTATCTTTTGAGAGGAGGAACTTTAAGACATGAGGTTCGTATCCGACGTAAGAGGCCTTGACGTGCACAGAGTCCCCGCGCAGCGTGATGCTATAAAATCCGTAGTTATTGGCGCTTGTTCCCTCCTGGGATGAGATGTTAAAGATGGTGGCGCCGATGAGATTTTCGCCCGTATCCGCATCACGGATGGAACCGCTGATCGTATATTTCTGCGCCTGAGCACATGTTATCATAGTGAGCACGAGTACTGCCGCACAAAGCGATCTCATCGGGAGTAAGGTTAGATAACGTTCCGTCTTTGCAACGCTCAGACTATTCGATTATTATGACAAGGTCTTAAATCTCATGCAAGCGGGCAATCCGGACTGGCTGATTTGATCGGGACCAGTCTTGGAACCAAAGGTTGCCAGTACATCTCAGGTACTTCATTTTTTAAAGTTGTCCACGCCTATTTTTCGGCCTTCGTGAATTCAGGAAGAGTTGAAGTTCCGAATAGATTGACGACGAAACTTGGATGATCGTCCAAATATTTTGTCATGAAAACCTGATTGCTGCAGTGCTGATGCCTTGATAACTTTAAATTCTTAGGCGTCGATTCTCATCTAAATCTAAATATCATGGCGAACACATATTCACAAATCAATATTCATAGTGTTTTTTCGGTGCAAGGCCGGCAGAATTTCATTAAAGATATTTTTCGGGATGATCTTCACCGGTATATGTGTGGAATATTAAAAGGGGATGGATCCTATCCTTTAGCTGTGAATGGCTGGAAGGATCATGTTCATGCATTTTTTGAACTTCCGGTCACAATGGCGGTTAAGGATCAGATGCGAATGCTGAAGGCGTCATCATCAAAGTGGATTAATGAAAATTTTATGGATGGTGGTTTCCATTGGCAGGAAGGATATGGTGCATTCTCTTATTCCAAATCCCAACGGGACACGGTTATCAAATACATTATGAATCAGGAGCAACATCACAAGAAGACAACTTTTAAAGAGGAATACTTGGGGCTGCTAAAGAAATTCAATATCTCATTCAAGAACGAATATCTTTTTGAATTTTATGATTAATTTTTGGGAGAACGGGCGGGGTTTCGCAAGCTTCACCCCGCCCTACCATAAGTTCGTCCCTAACGGGACTATGATAAGCCCGTCCCTAGCGGGACTACGAAGCGTCTTACTTTGATCGGCAATGAATCCCGCTGGGGATGACCTTGTGGTAGAAAAATGAATGCGCCAACTTATTATTAATCCCCTAGGATAATCATATCCGGTGAGCACTGCGCACTTGATGGTTGCAGGAATTAGCAGATTCACACGTGTCGATCTAACAGCTGGACCTCATCACGTCATACCAGCGTGACCCGATCGCATGCCGTAACGCAACTCGGCAACCGGATGCCAGAGTGAGTCTGCACTGAATCCCGTTAGGGATGGTCTCCACTGAATCCCGTTAGGGATGACCTTATGGTAGAAAAGGGTGCGTTATATATTCTATTGAATCCCGTAGGGATGACCTTATGAGGTAGGCACTACGCACAACGAATGTGGCAGGGATCGTCAGGTCCTAATCTGTCGATCAATTGGATGGGGCGTGCGTCTGATAAGGCCGTCCCTAACGGGACTACTATATGGTCGTCCCTACGGGACTTGAATTCAATAACGCGTTCGGGGCGGGGTTTCGCAAGCTTCACCCCGCCCTACCATAAGTTCGTCCCTAACGGGACTATGATAAGCCCGTCCCTAGCGGGACTACGAAGCGTCGTACTTTGATCTGCAATGAATCCCGCTGGGGATGATCTTATGGTAAAAAATGAATGCGCCAACTTTATTATTGAATCCCCTAGGATAACCATATCCGGTGAGCACTGCGCACTTGATGGTTGCAGGAATTAGCAG
>JBIQIY010000030.1:0-6214 GCA_044507775.1 Flammeovirgaceae bacterium
GGTGGCTCATTTATCCTTGTGCGTGCGGCTTCTTTCGTGAGACGTCAGACGTGAGGGGTGACGGGAAAACTTCCTGAAGGTTTTTGAGATATCGTCGTTCTAGTTCGCTCGTCGGGCAAGTCCAATAGTGATACGAAGTAGACTCTTAAGACCTTCAGGAAGTTTGAGCGGAGGCACGTGCGCAAAACGTGAGACGTCAGGATCAGCTCCCCTCGCCGTGTTGACCAATCAACAATAGATACCACCTGCGCTTCAGCGCAGGAACCCTTTGCGGTCTCTTGTGATAGTCTATCGAAATCAGGCAAAAACCAAGAGCCGTAGGGACTGGATTGATGAAGATGCATTTTGCATTGAATAGCGCGCTTTGCGCCTTTGCGTGACATCATTCCCGCGACGCTTGGGACTGGAATAGTCAATCGTGAGTCCTCAATAAATCGTTAATGACGCTAGTCGTCATGCAATTCAATGGGAGAAAAACACCGGGCAGTCGAGATCACGGTGGATATTTCGCAGGCGTGTCCTGTAGTTGATCATGATCTCGTGGGTACCGCGGGAGTACATGCGGATGTCGGAAACCGTCCAGTCATAGGAGTATCCAACATAAAATTTTTCACTGAGCTTGAAATTGATGTACGAGATCGCCCCGTCGCCGGTGCGGTAGGAACTGCCCAGGCTGATGAGCTCTTCGAAAGCAACGCTTAAGTTGAAATCGGTGCTCAGGGGCGTGCCATCCTGTACGCGGAATAACAGCGAGGGTGTAAGGATCACTTTTTTTGTCCTGGGATCAAGAGGCAATTTCACTCCGCCGTACAAGTAATAGAAGCGCGGCGTCCGAAGCTGCTCCAGAGGACCGTTGAATAATTCTGAATGCGTCAAAATCGTCGGTACGGAAAATCCCCCGAACATTTTGTCGTTGTAATAAAAAACTCCACCTCCGAAATTCGGTTTCAGTTCGCTCATGAAGCCTGAGAACGTGAGGTCCTGGACGTCGCGGAGGTTCAGCTTGCTGAAGTCGGCCCTGTAATTATTAAATCCCGCGGAAACGCCCATAGAAAAATACCCGCGCCGCTGGGGGTCCTTGATGATGTATGCATAGCTTCCAAAGAGTCCCGTGTTCGTATAGCTTCCGATCTGATCGACAGTGGCCAGCACGCCCACGCCTACCCTACCCTTGTACAGTGAAGTGTGTGCCCCCAGTGTCCCCGTGACAGGGGCGCCTGCAAAGTTTACCCACTGATTGCGGTATGTCATCGAGGCGCTGAGTTGCACGTGACTTCCCGCATACGCGGGATTGATGAGCAAACCATTGAACAGGTACTGAGAATAAACAATGTTGTGCTGCGCCTTTGCGCCAAATGACGCAAGGAAAAAAATAGCAGCGGTCAACCATATCGGATATGAACCTTTCATTTCATTTATCTCAGTAGTTCGAGGTATCCGGTTCGCGGCTCGGATCCGTCGCGCTTGTCGATGATGTAGAAGTACGTGCCGTCCGGGAGATCCGTGCCGAGCAAGTTGATACCGCGGTTCGAAACACCATCGAACAGGACATCCTGGTTGTCGTAACCATTTGCTTCGTACACAAGCGTACCGGCACGGTTAAAAATCTTCACATTGTTGTTGGGGAAGTCCTGTATACAGGCGATCTCGAAATAATCGTTCTGACCGTCGTTGTTGCGGGAAACACCGTTGAACACGAGCACTTCGGGGCGCACGACAAAAGTTTTTTCCGTGAAGCACTCCTGATATGTCGTAGCTCTTACCGTGAATTCACCTTTCGGGAGGTCAGAGAGCATCGTTCCGAACTGCACATCGCCGGCGATATCCCACTCCACCGAGAATAAGTCCACGTCATTGTTCAGGATGAGCGTAGCTTCGCCGATGTTCTGCTCGCAGTTGGTCGGAACTGTTACGATGTCGAAGTCCGGATCTTCGCGGAACGGAAGCACCTCCGTCACGACCGGATCCGAAACGCAACCCGATTCATTGTCCCTCGCGGTCGTGGTATAGAGGCCTTCCGCCAGGTCGCGGTAGAATTCGCCCGTTTCGTCAACGATGGCCTTGACGGAATTGCCGTCATACCATTGCAGCAGGTAGTCGGAAGTATTTCCGTTGACCGATGCTGATAATACTCCGTCGGGGTCCACGCAATTGGTGCGATGGGATGCGACCACTACCGTAGGCTCGGCGACATTTACCGGACTATTATCAATGGTGATCGATGCGGTATTTTCGCAACCCGTGAGCACATCAGTAGCCCTTACCGCATACGTGGTCGCGGTAAGTCCGGTGACTTCAGGACCGGTGTAAATCGGCGCGCCGCCAACACTTCCCTGGAACCAGTCGAATGTAAACCCGACAACGTCGTTGTTGACCGTCGCAAATGCCACGCCGTTCGGATTGGCAGGATCGCAGTACGTAAGCGGGTTTCGCTGTATAGCCACTACGTTAGGCATCACGCGGCCATCGGTTACGCGTGTTGTATAAGGCGTTGATGTACAGAAGCTATGGTTCGGGTTGACGGCGATGACCGTGTATTGGCCGATCGGGGCGCCGGTTACTTCCTTCGTCGTAAACACCGGAACACCGGTCGCCGTCGGTCCGGCGTACCATTCGTAGTTATAGAGTGCCGCCGTGCCGTCGAGAGTCGTCGCGAACAGGTTTCCATCGTCGACCAAACAATTCTTGCGCGACACCGCGGAAGCGAGCACGTGTATCTGCACAGTGTCGACACCGAACTTGTACGTATCCATGTTTACGCAATGCGTCGCAATATTCCGCACCCGTACCGTGTACTCCAGAGGCTGGTTGTACTGAACATTGGCCAGCTCGGCGTTGTTCGGTTCAACGAGCGCACCGGTGTCATCCGGACCCTCGAACCATTCAAAGACATAGTCGGCAAAGTTCAGGCTGTTATCAGCCGACACTTGCAAGTACCCTCCTGTCTCCGGCAGGATACACACCGCGGGGTTGAGGTAGTCATCCAGGCTGATGACGGGGAGAACCGTGAGATCCTCGACTATACCTGCCGTGGCTGTTGAAGTACAACCCAGGGCGTTTTGCACGCGGACCATGTATTTTCCTGCGAGAAGATTATTCAGCGCGCTGGCGCCGTTCACATAAGTAGGCGTCGACGGATGCGGTGTTCCCGCCTGATCAGACCACTGGAATCCAAAGAGTCCAAGGTTGGCCGCAGGCGTCGATACTCCGTTGCGAACTTCTGTGAGTCCCGTAACCGATACGCTACCGTTCTGTGCGGGGGCGCAGAGATCCTGGTCCGTACTGGCAATAGTGACACTAAATGTTGTTGCATCAAAGCCGATCGCGGTGGTGGCCACGTTGCTGCATCCGCGATTAGGGGATGCGTTATCTACCGCAATCAGTGTGTAGTCGCCCTGGACCTGATTGGGAAGAACATCGTTCGTTCCGAGTACCGGTCCAACCGTGGTGTTTTTCCCCGCAAACCACTGCAGGTTAAAGTCTGCAGGTGAAGCCACCGAATTTCCTTCAAAGATGATGGCGGACACCTGGCCGTTTGCCAGGGCCGGATCGCACGCGAAATTCCGGATCGCCTGAAGTTCGAGCACCGGCTTTTCCGTCAGGTCGAGCAGTGTGATCTGGAAAGGATTCGTAACGCAACCCGCGCCGATGCCACTTGCTTTCGTTCCTGTCACCGTGTACACGCCACCGTCCACACCTGACAAAATATTATCGGGTACCGGAGTGAGGGCAACGCCGCCTTTTTCCCATGCAAAAGTGTACGGTCCGGTCACGCTCACGTGCGTCGGGTCATTAGTATCGATGGTGATGCTTCCGTCGAAGGGAGCACAATCGCGCTGATCAATTTTCGTGACATCCCAGATCTGGACGGGAGTTGTATTTTGCAGAACGCTCACAGCGCCATCTGAGGCACAGTTGGTTAGCGTATTGGTAACGGTGACGGTATAGTCACCCACGCCGATGTTGTCGGCGGCCGACGTCGTATACGGACTGGCGACATTGAGAGCATTCGCAATTACCACTGCGCCTCCCGGATTATCCGTCCAGTCGATGTCGTAGTTCGACGCATTTCCGATCCCGGCCGTCGTTGCGGTCAGGGTGATCTGGCCATCGAATGTATCGTTACAGGTCGTGTTGGCGATGGTTGAAAATCCGAGCACCGGATATTGACGATCATCCTCGACGACAATTGTCAGGGGAGCCGATACGCAGCCAGATGCCGGCGCCAATCCGGCAGTGCGTGTAGCCTGCACGATGTAAGAGCCAGCGTTCAGATTCGCTACCGATGTTCCGGCGCCTATCGCGTTTCCGTTTTCATCGGTCCATGCGAACGTGATCCCCGCTCCCACCGGATTACCGCCCACGCGTACATCGGCAAGTGCCACGCCCACACTTCCGTCGCCGGGAGTCGTGCACATCTGCTGAGGAGTAGCGGATGCGGTAAGGATCTCCACAGGAAGTGTGTTTTGTTGAAGAGTTACTGATCCGTCGGTGTAACACTGCGTTGCGAAATTGGTCACGCGGATCGCGTACGGTCCGGGGCCGACCAGATCCCCGGCCTGTGTTGAGTAGGGTCCGGGTGTGTTATTGGGTGAATTGGACACTGTGTAGGAAGTGCCCGCAAGTCCATCCGGATCGTCTGTCCAAACAAAGTTATAGCCGGCTCCGAAGCCAGGTCCGGAGGCGGTGTTTGCTGTCACCGTAATGCGACCATCAAAATTATCATCACATGCAGTTGAAGAAATAGTAGCAAAGCTGATCGTCGGCGTGATGCGATGATCCAGCACCGTGAAGGGAACCGGTGAGGTCGCACAGCCTGATCCCGTTGCACCCGGCGTCGCCGGAGAAGCCACCGCGTTTCTTCGTGCGATCACGTAGTAGGTGCCAACGTCCAGGCCGCCTTGTGTCAGCAACGGGTCGTTCTCCACAAACGGCAATGCCATACCAGCGTTGTCGGCCCAGGTGTAGCTGAAGTCCGCCGTGTTGCCAGGAGCGCCGCTCACATTCACAGCTGTAACCGTACCCGATCCATTCACCAGCAGCGGAGCACATTGATCGACATGCGTTGGCGTCACACTTACGATCTCCGTAGGAATACTTTGTCTTGCCACCGATACACTGCCATCTGTGAAGCACTGGGTCACAAAGTTGGTCACGCGGATCGTGTACAAGCCTTCGCCGATCAGGTCTGTGTTCGCGGTTGCAAAAGGACTCGCGGTATTATTAGTCGCAGAATTGGACGCGCTGAAATCCGTGCCCACCAAATGATCCGGATCATCCGTCCATACGAAGTTATAACCTGCTCCGAAGCCAGGGCCTGATGCGGTGTTTGCTGTCACCGTAATGCGGCCATCGAAGTTGTCATCACATGCAGTTGAAGAAATAGTAGCAAAGCTGATCGTCGGCGTGATGCGATGATCCAGCACCGTGAAGGGAACCGGTGAGGTCGCACAGCCTGATCCCGTTGCACCCGGCGTCGCCGGAGAAGCCACCGCGTTTCTTCGTGCGATCACGTAGTAGGTGCCAACGTCCAGGCCGCCTTGTGTCAGCAACGGGTCGTTCTCCACAAACGGCAATGCCATACCAGCGTTGTCGGCCCAGGTGTAGCTGAAGTCCGCCGTGTTGCCAGGAGCGCCGCTCACATTCACAGCTGTAACCGTACCCGATCCATTCACCAGCAGCGGAGCACATTGATCGACATGCGTTGGCGTCACACTTACGATCTCCGTAGGAATACTTTGTCTTGCCACCGATACACTGCCATCTGTGAAGCACTGGGTCACAAAGTTGGTCACGCGGATCGTGTACAAGCCTTCGCCGATCAGGTCTGTGTTCGCGGTTGCAAAAGGACTCGCGGTATTATTAGTCGCAGAATTGGACGCGCTGAAATCCGTGCCCACCAAATGATCCGGATCATCCGTCCATACGAAGTTATAACCTGCTCCGAAGCCAGGGCCTGATGCGGTGTTTGCTGTCACGGTGATGCGGCCATCGAAGTTGTCATCACATGCTGTTGAAGAAATAGTAGCAAAGCTGATTGTCGGCGTGATGCGGTGATCCAGCACTGTGAAGGGAACCGGTGAGGTCGCACAGCCTGATCCCGTTACACCCGGCGTCGCCGGAGAAGCCACCGCGTTTCTTCGTGCGATCATGTAGTACGTGCCAACGTCCAGGCCGCCTTGTGTCAGCAACGGGTCGTTCTCCACAAACGGCA
>JBIQIY010000030.1:6314-53778 GCA_044507775.1 Flammeovirgaceae bacterium
GTGCCAACGTCCAGGCCGCCTTGTGTCAGCAACGGGTCGTTCTCCACAAACGGCAATGCCATACCAGCGTTGTCGGCCCAGGTGTAGCTGAAGTCCGCCGTGTTGCCAGGAGCGCCGCTCACATTCACAGCTGTAACCGTACCCGATCCATTCACCAGCAGCGGAGCACATTGATCGACATGCGTTGGCGTCACACTTACGATCTCCGTAGGAATACTTTGTCTTGCCACCGATACACTGCCATCTGTGAAGCACTGGGTCACAAAGTTGGTCACGCGGATCGTGTACAAGCCTTCGCCGATCAGGTCTGTGTTCGCGGTTGCAAAAGGACTCGCGGTATTATTAGTCGCTGAATTGGATGCGCTGAAGTCCGTGCCCACCAAATGATCCGGATCGTCTGTCCATACGAAGTTATAACCTGCTCCGAAGCCTGGTCCGGAGGCGGTGTTTGCTGTCACGGTGATGCGACCGTCAAAGTTATCGTCACAGGCTGTCGACGATACCGTGGCAAAGTCGAGCTGCGGATATATTCTTCCATCCAGGATGTCCTTGCGTAACGGAGCCGATTCGCACCCGATACCGTCACCGCCGGCTTTGCGGATAGCCTTTACAAAGTATTTATCAAGCGCGATGAGCGGGTATGTTGCTGATGTCAGCTCGTTATCGACCGGAACTGTTGCGTCCTTGCCGTTCAACACGACTGACGCAGGCTGAAGGTCGGACTTGAACCACACATAGTCGAAATCCGCTACGTTTCCACCCACGCCGTCAACAAACACCTGGAGATTATCGATCCGGCCATCAAAGGTCGCACAGTTGGTCAGCTCCGTTGCCAAAGCATTTAGGGTAAACACCGGGGGAGCAATCTTCATGATGGTGGTTCCAAGCGTATTGGAACATCCTGTCACTTCGTTGACCGCGGTCACCTGATACGTCCCGTCGTTGATGTTGTTATAGACGTTCGCGAGCCCGTTGTTTCCCGCTGAATTTGTTGGTTGACCGGCGCCTCCCTGGGGTAGCCAGGTATAAGCATAGGTGCCGCCATTGCCAGGCCCGGACGCAGTCGTGACATCTACCTGCAGACTTCCTTCAAAAACAGTTGGATCACATGATCCGTCACCAAACGGTGTAAGTGTAATCTGAGGAAGAACCTTCTTACTACTGATGTTTAAGTTGTAGGGAGTGCTGCTGCATCCTATCCCCCCCGTTCCGCTCAAGTCGTTAATCTTTGTAGCTACGACCCAGTAAGCGCCGTTTGTTACAGGCGATGTAGGAAGTGGCGCTCCGACATTTGAGAGGTGTTCCCCACCCTTCGTCGCGCCAGGGTCGCCCATTCCGGAATAAATCGGCGTCGACATTGTTGCATCTGTAAACCAATCAAACCGGTAGTCCGTAAGGTCTTCAGCGCCACCACCGATCACATTCAACTGGTTGATGAGCACGGCAGCGGACTGCTCCAATGTAACGTCACAGTATTCAGCATTGGTCACGGTGATGTTCGCTGCAGTGAGCTGAGATTTTGTCGGATTGTCGAGAACTGTAAAGCTCTTCACCGCAGTACATCCCGTCGAAGCATTGACTGTAAATGTATAGGTACCGGGGCCGAGATCTGTTGCGGGGTAGGTACCGATCGGCTGACCGTTCAACGGGAATACGCCATTAGGGTCGGGAGCCATCAGTATGTTATAGGTAACTCCCGGCGCCGTCAAGTCATTTGGATCTTTCGCTACTGATATATCGATCTGCCCATCAAATTCATTGGGGTCACATGCTGTATTGCTTGTGTTTGACGCAAGAGAAATTACCGGTTTTAGAGCATCAGCACCGATAATTACCTCTTGCGAAATCGCGCAGAAGTTTCCGGAATAGTTTTCACGTACCTCGACCGTATAGGAATCGGGTGCCAGTGCAGCTGGAATAATGAATGGGGCTGATTCAAACCCTGGACCCGGTGAATACGGCCCTACAATAGCGACTCCGCCCCTGTAAAGCGTGGTAAGATAAGAGTTCTGGTCAGTTCCAAGAGGCGCACCTGAAGGATTCTCAATCTGGATCTCAATCGACCCATTGCCCACTGTGTTGGGACAAATGGTAGAATTGGTTTTCTTAATCTTTATTACCGCGTGTGATCCTACGAAAGGCAATGTATGCGATAAATAGTTCTTACAGCCTGTAGTAGGATCGATAACTTGAACCGTGTAAATACCTGTACCAACATTTGATAGAGTTGCACCTCCAGGAGGCAAAGGACCACCGGAAAATAACGGCGGATTTGTGAAATAGTTAATGCTACCTAAAGATGCGTCTGTCGGCGAAGGGATTCCGGAATACCATTCATAAGTGTATCCGCCAGGAACAAAGTCGGCAATGAAACCGTCTCCATCGGCGGTAAGACTAATTTGCGGTCCCCCCAATGTGGCGGAAAGAGTAATGACATCAAACGTCGCATTTATCGTCTCGATAAAGTATACTTTATCCTCGTCTAACCCAATCGGCAGGGCAAGCGCTCCGTTTCTCGAAATGATAATCTGATCGCCCGGGGCCAGACCTGTAAGCGGAGCCGATGTTGTAATCTCGTTTGTAGCTGAAAGCCCGTTAAAAGTGGTCTTGACGGTTTGAACAGCCGCGTCAAGGGTTCCACCGAGAACATTGCAGCTAGCGGGTATGAGTGTATTTGCCACTACCGGCAAGATTTCAGGTGATGCATCACCTACGGCGCTGATTACTTGCTCGGACCGGCATTTTGTGGCGTCATCCTCAACAACAAGGGTGTATTCGCCGGGGACAAGGCCCGAATAGGTTCTACCCCCCGTAAAATCTGCTCCGTCAATTACTGCCTGCACATCCGACGCATCGCTTCCGTTGTACCAATAGTAGGTTGTTGCCGGAAGCAAGCTCGCAGTAAGCTCTCCATTCGCGGGAGCGCATACCGTCATATCGGATACGTTTACAGTAACTGTAGGAATCGTCAGTGATTCATCAAGAAATACCGCCTGAACGCTCGAACACTGTGTGGCATCACGCACAACGGTAATCGTGTAGCTCTGATTTCCCCTCAGATTCGCAATTGCATTAGACGACGTAGCTACAGTCGTCACATCGTCAACCCACGTAAACGTGTACCCTGCAACCTGTCCTGCTCCTCCTCCAATTGCCGATGCATCCACGGTGGCAGTCAATGCGCCATTAGGATTTCCCGGATCACACGAAGTCTGATCTACAGACGCAACATCGATCTGAGGGAAGAATAAATCATCATCAATGGTTACTGAAACCGGGTTCGAAATACAATTGTGTGCAATGTTGCGAACTGTTAGACTGTAATTTCCCGCGGCCAATGCCGTTATTGTCTCAACGGGGCCCTGCGTGCCGCCGGACCATACAAAATCAAAGTCGCCAAAGCTCGCAGGAGCGACGGCGCTTCCGCGATAGTTCAGCGTACTGATGGTCGCCGATCCATTCTTTACCACTGAACACAGCGTGTTATCCACACCCGCAAGTGGGCCAAGTACCGGGACTTCACTATCATCGGCGACCGCCACCGTACCCGTGTTAATACAACCCGTTTGCAGGATTGTCACCTCCACCGTGTACTCATACATCGATACGC
Organism: Flammeovirgaceae bacterium; assembly: GCA_044507775.1. Classification (GTDB taxonomy): domain Bacteria; phylum Bacteroidota; class Bacteroidia; order Cytophagales; family Cyclobacteriaceae; genus Chryseosolibacter. Next base: position 9,925 of record JBIQIY010000030.1, read on the forward strand.
CATTGATACCACCCTGTACATTGCTATAAGAGTCTGTTGTCAGCGTGGTATTAGCATTTACCGGTCCGGCGTTCCCGGAAGTGGAGTTACCATCGAACCACCTGTAATCGTAATTCTTGCCATTGGGAACAACGTTGGTTACCGTAGCAATACCATCCGGTGCACCGCCAACGCAGTTTTGCGATGGAGTAGAAGACATCGTGATAACAGGCAAAACCTGGGCACTTGTAACCTGTGCGCTATGCGGCGCTGTCTGGCAACCCGTCGCAGTATGAACCGCGGTCACCGTATAGGAACCCATATCCAGGTTCGAAAGAACATTCTGACCAACACCCGCTAACCCTGTGTTCCAGCTGAAGTTAAAGTCGCCCACTACGCTGCCTGCATAGTTCCCGACTGCATTGAGCGCTGCCGATACCTGTCCGTCAAACGCCCCACCACCCAGTACTGCTTTGGATGGATCACAAATGGTATTCGGCACTGCCGTAAGAGTAAGCGCGGGGATTTCCTTATCGTCAGCGACATTGACCAACGCGGAGGCGTTACACCCGTTCGACTGGTTCGTCACCAACACCGTGTAGTCGAAGCCTGCTCCACCCTGAATCATTTCAAGTTCCGGAAGATTCTTTGTAGAATTTGTGCCCACCGAAAATCCCGCAGGACCGGTCCAGGCGAACGTGAAGCCCGTCGTAGTCGCGGGATTACCATCGACGCTGACAACGTGTGCCTCGCCGTTGGCAAGAGTCATATCACAGTTTGTCGAAGGAAGAGAATTCATTAGCAGATCCGGAATATTCTGCGCATTTGCGACCTGGGTGCTGACCGTCGAAGACACACAACCTGTCGGAGTGTGTTTCGCAAACACCGTGTAGGCTGTCGGACCACCATTTAATTGCTCATACACATTTCCATTGGTCACGCCCGCGTTCATGCCTCCGCCAAAGGTGAAGACATAGTCCGAAAGGGCATTTGCACCGATATTGTCAACGGCTGCCGTCATCGTTCCGTCAAACGGGGTTCCGGCTATCGCAGGATCGCAGATTGTGTTCGGAGTTGTCGTCAGACTTAACGCTGGAAGTATCTTTGCATCTGCAACATTCACGATTGCCGTGTTCGTACAACCGTTCGAGAGGTTTGTAACCAGCACGCTATAATCAAATCCAGCTCCACCCTGAACGCCTTCGAGCTCAAATGCCGTACGCGTAGGATTCAAGGCTACGGAGTAGCCGGCAGGACCGGTCCACACAAAGGTATATCCCGTCGTCGTCGCAGGATTACCGTCGACAGTCACGACATGTGCCTCACCGTTGGCAAGAAGAACATCGCAGTCTGTGGAAGCAACGGAACTCGTTAACAGATCCGGAATATCCGTTGCATTCGCAACCTGGATGCTAGCCGTTGGAGATAAGCAACCAGTCGGCGTGTGCTCTGCAAATACCGTATAGGCCGTCGGGCCACCGTTCAATTCTTCGTAGACATTGCCATTCGTCACGCCCGCATTCATTCCTGCGCCAAACGTGAAGACATAGTCCGAAAGTGCATTCGCGCCGATGTTGTCAACCGCTGCGGTTACAGTTCCGTTAAATTCTGTTCCTGCAATCACCGGATCACAGATCGAGTTGGGAGTCGTCGTCAGACTCAGCGCCGGAAGTATCCTCGCATCCGCAACGTTTACAACCGCCGTATTATTACAACCGTTCGAAAGGTTGGTCACCAATACGGTATAATCAAATCCAGCTCCACCCTGAACATTTGTAAGCGCAAATTCAGTGCGCGTAGGATTCGTAGCTATGGAGAAGCCCGCAGGACCTGTCCATGCAAAGGTATATCCCGTCGTCGTCGCGGGATTACCATCGACACTGACAACATGCGCCTCGCCATTGGCAAGAGCCATATCACAGTCCGTTGAGGCAATGGAACTTGTCAACAGATCCGGGATATCCGTTGCATTTGCAACCTGGATGTTAACGGTCGGAGATACGCAACCGGTAGGCGTATGTTCGGCAAATGCCGTATAAGCCGTCGGGCCGCCGTTCAATTCTTCGTAGACATTTCCGTTCGTTATCCCCGCGTTCATACCACCGCCAAAAGTGAATACGTAGTCCGCGAGCGCACCACCACCAATATTGTCAACCGCCGCCGTAACCGTTCCGTTAAATTCGGCGCCGGCAATCACCGGATCGCAGATCGAGTTCGGTGTTGTCGTCAGACTCAACTCCGGCAGCACTTTTCCATCCGCGACATTCACCACCGCGGTACTGCTACATCCCGTAAGGGTATTCGTTACCAACACGGTATAGTCGAATCCCACACCGCCCTGAACGCCGGTCAGCATAGCATCATCCGCGGAAGCGTTCGTGCCTACCGGAATCGGCGTTCCTGTCCCGATGCCGGTATGCCACTGATACGTGTAATCGGCAGTACCACCTACCGCAACGCCATCGACAGTAACCACCTGCGCGCTACCATTCGGGAGGTTAAGATCGCAATTCGTGGATGCAATGTTTGCAGACGTCACGACAGGCAGATCCACCACATCATTCACAACAATACTTGAAGGATCGGACACGCAACCGAGTTTCTGACTTTTCACGGTCACGGAATAAGTCCCGGCATCCACACCGCTGAGCGTCGCTGCCGTCTCGCCTATGATGATCGCGCCGTCCTTTTTCCACTCATAAGTATACGTATCACCCGCCTGGACATTCGGGTTTGTCGCAAATGACGCGGTAACAGAACCCGTGAATCCGATGCTTCCGCTACAGATGGTGTTGTCCTGCTTCACAAGCGAAAGCGTCGGCTTCGCGCTGATGTCGTTGATGACCACAAGCTTCGTGGTAAAACATCCGGTCGTCCGATTGATCGCTTTAACGGTATAGGTACCCGCAACGCGGTTCGGTAAAGCCGGATTCTCAAGAATAAAATTCGTCGTGTCTGCGCCCGTAAACCACCGGAACCTGAACCCTGCGGTTACTCCGCCGACATTCGCGGAAGCCGAACCATTCGGAATAGCCACATCGCAACTCGTCTGCCCGATGGTAGACGTGCTCACAATGGGGCTAACAGTCTGGTCCAGCACTTCGATGAGTCCGCGCGCGGATCCGCAACGCGTGTTCTTGTCAACGGCCACAACGGTATAGAAGCCCGCTGTCACGCCGGCATAATTGGCGCCTTTGAAATCCGCTACCGTCGTGTCGGGTGTTCCGATGTTGCCTTCGAACCAATAGTATACATAAGGGCCGGGGGATCCTGCCGCCGTTGCAGTCACCGCACCATTCGCGGGAAAGCAATGCGTCTGATTGGCTACCACCGATGGGGTCACGGTGGGAATTAGAATGTTGTCAACGATGGTGATCAGCTCGGTATCTACGCAACCCGTGACGACGTTCGTCGCTTCAACGGTGTAGTCACCTGCGGCAAGTCCCGTTATAATTGCCGAAGTACCGATCTCGGTGACCGTGCTGTTACCTTCAAACCAGCGGAACGTATATCCTGCTGTCGTGCCGCCCACGTTTGCCGATGCGGCGCCGTTGGGAGTCGTACACGAGGTCTGCTGCGCGGTGATCGTCGCAGCTACGGTGATTCCTGTAACAGTGGGTACTGTAACAACAGTCTCATTCGAATTACAGCCCGTGGCGTTGCTCTTCGCGATAACTGTGTAATTTCCTGCGGTGACGTTCGGGTACGCAGCGCCGAGAAAATCTTCTGTCGGCTTGGATGTTGATCCGTCATACCAGTAGAATGTGTAACCCGCGGTGACACCACCGATGGTTGCGGACGCCTGACCCGATGCAGCGGGTGCGCAGTTTGCAGGCGTGAAAGCCGTCGTCACCACGGGTGTGACTGTCTCGTCGGGCACAGTTCCGGATACCAGCGTTTCACAACCGGAGGAAATCTGTGTAACCAGCACGGAATACGTCAGCGCTTTCGTGAACCGTAGAACACTGCTGTCGGATAGTGACGGCGTTGTGCCGAAGACGGTTCCCTCAAACCATTCAAAATCATAATCGCCAACAACTCCGCTTGCCGGCGTGACGGACAACTGACCGTCAGGATTATTACAGTTCGTGTAAGGTTTGTCTACGTTCACCGTCGCGCCGATCGACAGCGACTCCTGCCCTACCACGACCTGGACTGTGTCCGATCCGCATTGAAACGCATTGTTGATTGCGTAGACTGTGTAAGTACCGTTTGCCAGATTGTTGATCTGTGATCCCACGTGATCGGCGGCACCCGGAGCTCCCGCGGTAGTACCGTCAAACCAGTAGAAGGTGTATCCGACAGTCGTCTCATTCGCGCCTTCAGGTTTGAATGCGCGCGCCGACCCGTTCGGAGGCGATGGTCCCGCACCGCACTGCACGTGATTAGTGGACGAAGTACTAAGCTGAAAGGCTCGCGGAATAACCGTGGCCGATACGACGTTGTTCGAGAAGTTACATTCGTCAAAGCCCGAGTTCGGTAATTTGATGGGCGTCGGCACAGTCGTACCCGCGTCGTTCAGCACGGCAAAGAGGGTGAAAGTTCCGCCTGTTCCCGATACGGCTATATCCGGAACATCAAGCTGATCACCGATCTTGAAATTGGTAAACTTGATCGTCGTTGTTTTCAGTTTGGTGGCGCCCGCCAGACGGGGATCTCCATTGTAAAATGAGATGGGGAAATCTCCGTTCAGGTCAATATCACCGATATTCTGCAACGAGAAAGAAACGAGAAAATCCTGATCCGGGCAGGTAGGCGGCACGATGTTCAGCAGCGAAGGATTCGCGACAAAGGTAACGTCAGCTGACGCATAGGTTTTACAACCCTTTGAGTCGAGGATCGCAGACTGGTTGAGGAATGAATTCAGCGCGCGGTTCTCGCCCTTTCCGCACACGTCCGACGAAAACACCAGGTGGTGCTTCTGCTGGATCTGCGGAATTGTCAGGTCATCGTTGACGTTGACGTTAAAATACGCGTACTGGTTCCACACTTTCCGCGCCGATACCCAGGGTTCCAGTGATGACTTGTACGTCCGGATCTGACCAAACGGAGTGTTGTTATTGTCATTGATGTTGGTATTGTCATTTGTGGCACACGACACGCATATCTCGGTTGCGCCGTCCGCATCCACATCCACAACAATCGGATAGTCGTTGGCCGTCCTCGAACGGCACTTCACGGTAGTAAACGCGTTTCCGGTTTTACCGTCGATGATGTACAGGTTAGCTTCATCGCGGTACACGATCTCCACAGCATTGTCATTGTTGAAGTCAAAGACGGTGGTACTCGTAAATCCGGAAGTCTGCTCGGTGATGGTCTTTTGCCATAGGAGCGTGAAGTCTTCTTTTAGCGAGTAGATTCGGGCGCCACTGACAAACGTCGCATTCATCTTCCCATCTCCGTCCACATCGGCGAGGTTGATCCGTCCTGTACCATGGGGCCAGCTGGAATTGTTCGGCTGTTTGGGCTGGAACGTTTTGAACTTGTTGTTCGCCACATCCCAGAAGAATATGGTCGTGGTGCTGGTCGCCGATTTGCTCGTCGCACCATTCATGATGACGTCCAGGTTGCCATCCAGGTTGTAGTCGGCCACGCTGGTCATGCTGTTCACATAACCGAACGTTACATATTTCGGATAATACTTAATCCCGCCTAATCCGGGGAGGTCGTTGAAGCGCTTGATGGCGTTGCCAACGCTACCGCCACCCGGCGTCCGGGGAGAGAGGTCGACGGCAAAGATCTCGCCGCCCAGTACCAGTTCAAGTCCCGCACATTCGCTGCAGGCCCCGTCGGGAAGAATGTCGACGGCAACGGGTCCGGAGTCATAGTCGTCCCAGTCGCCTTTTCCCGCCACGAGGATCTCCCCCGTTTTCGCGTCGAGGATTTCATTCTTGTAGTACAATTCGACTTGACCATCATAATCAAAATCCGCGAGCCCGATGGTAAAAGGTTGCCCATAGGCCCGCGTGCTCCAAAGCTTATTCCCGTTGCAGTCATAGGAAGTAACATAGTACCTACTGCTGATCACCTCCACGATAAAGATCTCGGCGCAGTTGTCGTCGTCGAGATTGGCAATCGCGTGATCGAAGTATTCGGGGTTTCCCGACGTATTGATCTCCTTCTTTATAGAGAGGTCGGTGCCGTTCAGGATAAATACTTTCTTGTCGTTGTGATGGGTGGTGACCATTTCCGGAATACCGTCGCGATCCAGGTCGCCAACGGCCATCCTACCGTAAGAAAGAGTGGTCTTGTCGCGGGAAGCTGCACCGAGCTTCATTCCAAACAGAAGAGAACCGGTGGGAGGTGTCTGACACAGTTTGTCCTTCCCTATATAAAAGTCATCGCAGGCCGCCTGATTTGCACAATCTCCGTCAAAACAATCGATAAACCCGTCACCATCATTGTCCACACCATCGCCACAGTTTGTTTCCTGTGCGATGGCTGCATAAGACAACCCCAAAAAAAGGGTTAACAAGTAGAGTCTTTTCATTTTCAGACCAGCGGGGTAAAGGCCCATCTTTTGAATGGGCACATTCGGAGTTTAATTACTAAAGTACAATAAAGGTAATCGTTCGATAAATTGAACATTGGCAAAAAACTTACAATGTCCTTTTATCGCAGATTTCATTTCAACCTCCGTGCCACCGAAAGAAATCATTGTCAGCTGGCGCGCCTGCAACTCGTGATGAATACTTCCTTCCCAAATTGGGCGTAAAAAAACCAATTCAGGACTATTAACCAACATCAACCCGTCCCTCCGGACGCGCCGCCAACACGACTTTGGAAGCATGTGAGTTTTGAATGCAGCTTCCAAAAAGTACCTTTATAGCGCCATAAAGGTTTTTTATCGGTGCGAGTACGACCCCGGGAAGCGCAGCGCGCGTTTCTGAAGCAAACACAAGGCAGGAATATTGCGGAAGAGAACGGATTGACAAATGTTGAATATGAACATTAACAGGACGACCGGGAAGGTCTTGATGTGCATGGCGATTTGCCTGGCCTCGACCCGTGCGTCCGGCCAGATCCTGCAATACGGCATTAAGGCCGGGCCTCAGCTGTCGTGGATGGCCTCAGACGACAAGTCGTTCAAAGACCAGGTCCGGATCGACCCGCGCATTGGTTTCAACGCGGGATTTGTGCTCTCCTTTAAAGTGAAAGACCGATATTTTCTGCACACCGAGTACATCTTTTCCACAAAGGGAAAGGTAAACCACGGCAAGATTGACAAGATGCTGGAAGACCGGGTCACTTACAATTACATCGAAGTTCCGATGACCTACAACATTCACTTCCGCGGACGAGTCGGCGGCTCGCGTCAGTTTAAGTGGTATGCCGGCGCAGGTCCACTGTTCAGCTATTGGCTAGGCGGAAGTGGCCGGATCAACTCAGATGAGTTTGCGGAAAACAATTTTCCTCCTTTCAAATACAAAATCCGCTTCGGCGAACGCGGGGAAGATATTGGAGAAGTGGAAGCTATCTACATGTCTGATGTCAAGCGATTCCAGCTGGGCTTCAACGTAGGCGGGGGGCTTATGCTCGAGCCTGCGAACAGTGGTAAGATCATGTTCGATGTGCGCTTTGACCTGGGGCATACCTGGATGGGGACGCCGCTCAGCGCGGACTATGTACTGCCCGTTACCTACGACGATAATCTCAAGGCGAGAAACATGGCACTGCGCTTTTCTGTGATGTACTTGTTCGAGCGGAACCTTGACAAGAAGGTCCGCAACAAGGGAAAGAGCAACGTAATCCAAAAGGGCAAAATGATCAAACGGAAAAACTAACGTTCTCCGAACTATTTGAGGCGGTTGCGCTTAATAGTACTCTTGCCTTTCTTACGGTCTGCGATGCGAAGATCGATCATGTAGGAAACTGACATCCGGATACCCTGGTTGCGCGACTTTAAGACATCCTTGTAATAAGTGGGAACAAAGGTGCCATCGCTTTCGCGGGAAAGAAAGCTGTGCCCCACCTCATATCGGACCAGCACGAGGATGCGCTGACGAGGCTGCGGTTCAAACACAATACCCGTTGCCAGGTTCAGTCCGAGCTGTACGCGGTTGGGATCCTCCACGTTCATCTCGTCGGGCGCGACATCTTCGGGCGCTTTTTTAAATACGATGCGGTATTCAAGATCCCGTGAGGCATAGTCGGCATTTTCATCCAGGTCGCTGTTGTACAGCTTGCCTTTCCCGCCCAGCCAATAGCTTATGTTGGGACCAATCCCGAAGTAGTACTTGAAAACTTTGCCGCCGCCGAGCTGCGCGCGAAAATCGACGGCGTAAATGATCGGCATCTCGATGTAGTTGTATTTCACGGAGTGGGTGAGCATCGCATCTTCCCGCCCCTGAATTTTCCTTCCTTTGGTGCTGTAAAGAATGGATGTGTGCAGGAAAAACCGGTTTCGCACCTTCAGCGAAACATTGGCGCCCGCGTGATAACCCCACACCGGCTTAACGCTATAGGCGTCTTTGAATTTCGACTCGTCAAACTTCGTCCAGGATAGCTGTCCTCCAGCCATCGGCCCCACGTAAACCTGCGCATGAGCCATCGCGGAGAAGAGAGACAACAAAAGAAACAGTGGCGCTTTCATGGCAAAAAAAATTGGTCATACCCGGCAATTAAACCCTCAACCTTACCCCTCGTCCGGATTATGCTGCTAAATAGGAAAAAACACTGTATATTCGTAAGTTTTATGTAAGGTACAAACTTACATTTAGCGATGTGTGCAGTTTCATTTTAACTTTCGGTGAAACTACTTTTTTGGAGCCTGCCTGCTGGCGAGGCCAGTCATCCGGGCAGGCAGGCGCAAACAGACAAAACGAAGTCTGATTTTTTGTGACAATTACCGTTTATACCTGTTAATGGCGAGGATACGCAATCTTCTGTACGGTCTTATCATTGCCCTCACCCTGAGCTGCACCCTTGTATCCGCTCAGAACTTTCCTGTTTACAACAGTTATTACATCAACCCGTATCTGTACAATCCGGCGGAAGCCGCGTCTGACTATACATACGTCTTTGTGAATCACAGACAGCAATGGATGAATATTGAAGGTGCCCCGGTGCTGACGACGGTCAACTTCAATACCATGCTCGACAACACCCATTCCGCCGTCGGGCTAAAGCTATCCTCATTCAAACGGGGATTGTTGAACACCAGCGACGTAACCCTGACATACGCATATGGAATCGGACTTAGCCAGACGAGCAGGCTGTATTTCGCGCTCTCCGGCGGGGCGATCACAAACAATATCAACCTCGACGAAGCGGATCTGTCCGACCCCGCGGTCGCGAACTACCTGGCCAACAACATTCAACCGGCAGGGAATTTCGGATTGATGCTCAAGTCGGAATCAGGGTTCAACTTTGGAATCGCACTACCCCAACTGTTCGCGCCAAAATTCAACAGCACCGCCAGCTTTGAAAACACGGCTGTCTCTCCGATGGACAATGTCATTATCTCCGCTTACTACCGGAAGAAGCTGGCGGGGAAAATGGTCAACCGCCGAAGGAAAGGCGTGAATCGAAAAGTAAAGACGGACGAGAGTTACGCCCCGCTGGAGTTTTACGCATTGTACAAGTATGCGAAAGCGGGAAACAGCCAGGCAGAAGCGATGGTGAAGTTGAACCTGTCGCAAAACTTCTGGTTGGGTGCCGGATACCGTCAATCATATGGCATGACCGGATCGCTGGGAATTTCTTTTAGCAAGTTCATGCTGAGCTATTCTTATGAGCCGGGAAATCAACCCGAACCCGCGTTCTCTCAGGGTTCACACGAGATACAACTCGGGCTTAAACTCGGCAGTCTCAAGTCGTTCCGAAAGAAATCTCCGGTCTTACTGTCGCGTCTTCGCACACAGACAGTTGAACGCACATCCCGGTTCAAGCAGGAAGTTCCTCCTTTGAACAGTGGTATCCAGCTGACCACCGTCAACAAGACCAAGTACTATGTCGTTATTAAAGTCTTTACCGACTTCACTTCCGCGGACAAATACAAGGGGGAACTCAGAGACGACAAGTACAACGCCAACGTGTTCTACTACGAAAAAGACCGGAAGTATTACGTGCACATTCTCGAGACAGAAAAGTCTGCTGAGGCGCACCAGGAAGTAAGAAACCTGAAGACTTATACCAAAATCAAAACCGCCAGGGTGCTGACTATCGAACCTAAGAAGTAGGTTACGTAAAGGACCCTGACTGATATCAATATTGCATGAAAGTGATACCTGCACACACGCTGCGTCTGTTACTTCTGGCCTGTTTTATACTCGGCTACACGGCCGGCTTTTCTCAAAAGCCCGTTATCCGGGAGGTGGATAAGTCATCCGGAACGAGTGGCGAAGTGATTACACTCCAGGGAACATTTAACAATGACATGACGCGCACCGCGGTTTCATTTGGCGCTGTGCGGGGCGTCGTTCAGTTCACATCCGATCAATTGCTGGAAGTGAAGGTCCCCGGCGGGGCAACGTATGAAAATATTGTCGTGACGGATCTAACGTCCGGCTTAAGCGATCAGGCTGCATTTCCGTTTCTTTACAGCTTCGGCGGCAACCACGGCATCACCGCCGCGAGCCTCGAGGGCCAGGTGGACTTCAACAGTGAAAGCGGTTTGTACGACCTCTGTATGTGCGACTTTGACAACGACGGCAGAACGGACGTCGCCACAGCAAACGATGGCGCCAACAGTATCAGTGTCCTGGCGAACACCACTGCCCTGCCGGGCCTTGCAAATATTTCCTTCAATCGAATTCCGTTCCTGCTGGGCACCCGCTCGATTCACGCGCGCTGTGGCGATCTCAACGGCGACGGCAAACCCGACCTCGTGGTATCCGAAGGCGGAGCAAACGGCGATCGGATTTTCCTATTTCGTAATACAAGCACCGGACCGGGTGTATTTACGTTTTCAGTACAATCGGTCACCCTGACGGGGACAAAGGTCAAGCGAACGGAAATCGCTGACCTCGACAACGATGGCAAGCCCGAGGTGATCGTCACCAACCAGACGGGTAACACTATAACCGTGCTTGTCAATCAAAGTACAACGGCCGCGATTACCTTCGCAGCCACGCGCGTGACGCTGACCATCCCGGGAGCTGCGAGCACGGACGGACTTGCAGTAAAGGATATCAATGACGATGGCCTGCCCGACATTATTACAAGCCAGTTCCTCACCCAGACGAGCAATATCTTTATCCTTAAGAATACCAGTCTGCCCGGAAACGTTTCATTCGTGATGGATCAGACGTTATCCATCAACGGTACTGTTGTGAATGTCGAGGTCGGAGATCTTGACGGCGACGCGAAACCCGACATTGCCGCAACACAACTCATCGGTTCGGGAACGATCTCCGTCTTCAGGAATCAGACATCGGGCGCGATCTCCTTTGCCGCGCCCGTGAGCTTTGCTACAGATGTCCGCCCCTGGGGCCTTGATTTCGGAGACATCGACGGCGATGGGCTCGCGGATATTGTTGTGTCATCTCTCGAGAAATCCGTCACGGTGATGAACAACGAGAGCACGCCCGGCAACCTGAGTTTTGCAAGGCTTGTGCAACCGACGACCTTTATCAACCGGCACGTGGGGATTGGCGACGTCGATGGCGATGCCAAGCCTGATATTGTGTTCACCAGCGTTGATGATAATAATAATAACATCCTGGCCTCGAAGATCTCTGTGTTACGCAACAAGAGTTGCCTGGTCCCACGCATCGATCCCGCCGGCCCCATTACCGTTTGCTCGGGATTTCCCTTGCAGCTTAATACCGTGGCAAGCGGAGGCACGACCTACGTTTGGAAAAATGGCGCGACAACGGTGGCTACCGGCGCAGACGCGTTTTTCAACGTGTCGGCTACTGGCACTTACTCCGTTCTGGCCACGTCGGAAGGCGGCACCTGCTCGGAGGTTTCAAACACCGTATCCGTGACGGTAGACCCCGGTACGACCTCGGGGATCGCCGCACCGGTGAACGATGGCCCTGTCTGTCCGGGCAGCACGCTCAGCCTCTCTGTTAACGACGTGAGCGCGACGACTTATTCCTGGAAAGGACCCAACGGCTACACAGGATCGGGCCTTAATCCTGCGCCTATCCCGAACTTCCAGCAGGTAAATGCGGGTCGCTACTACCTCGACGTGATCGTCAACGGATGCATTGCGCAACAGGCGTCCACAGTGGTCGATATGATCAGCGTACCGGATTTTCAGATAACCTATTCCGGCTCGGACGTAATCTGTCCTCCGGATACGAAGACCCTTACACTCGTGCCCGACGATCCGGATTTCACATACCAGTGGGCGGAGCGCTCAACGGGCGATATCGGAGGAGCTACCAGCGCGACAGTCTCCGTCAGCAACAGTGGCAAATACTTCGTCAAGGCACAATACAAGGTTAATCCCGCCTGCGTGGCCATCGAAACGCCGGAAGCCGTCATCACTTTCTCCGCGCCCCCGGTTGCAAGCTTCACCGCCCCGGCTACAGCATGCACAAGCCAGGTAATTGACTTTACGAACCAGAGTACCGGAGCATCAGGACAGTCGTTGTTCTATGCATGGAACTTCGGAGATTCACAAACGTCTTCAGCGCAAAATCCGACTTACCAGTACACGACACCGAACACCTACACCGTCACCCTCAAGGTTAGCTATAACGCGGGCGCCTGCGAGACACAGACAACAAAAAACATCGCGATCCAGACCGCTCCGACGGTGGCGATTACCACTCCGACAAATAATTTTGAACTCTGCACCGGCGACACGCTGCAGCTCGGCGTGAGCGGAACCTTTGCCTCGTACCAGTGGAGTACAGGGGAGACGAGCCCCTCGATCGATGTTGTCCTTCCCGGCAATTACTCGGTAGACGTATCCTCCGGAACGTGTATTATCTCCGCAGCAGTTACCGTCGATGAGCTGGAAGGACCTGTAGTGGTCGTGTCCGCCGATCCTCCGCAGGTGACGGAAGGACAAAGCTCTCAACTCACCGCGACCGGGCTGGACGTTTATCTGTGGGATCCTGCGGCAACACTGAGCGATCCCACCCTTCCCAACCCCGTGGCTTCCCCAATCGGAACAACGGTCTATACTGTACAGGGTACTGACAGCAATGGGTGCCCGGGATCGGCAACGGTAGAGGTGAGTGTAAAAGGTGATCTCATCGTGAACAAACTCGGGCCTTCGAAATTTATCTCGCCGGACAACGGAGACGCGATAAACAACTTCTGGCTCGTAGATAAGATCCTCGATTACCCCCAGTGCGCCGTGACGATCTACGACGATAAAGGGGTCAAAGTCTACGACGCCAAGCCTTATAACAACGACTGGGATGGCACCTTTAACGGCAAACAACTTCCCGATGGAGTGTATTACTACATTATCCGCTGCGACGGGGAAGAAAGCACGCCGCGGTCCGGTAGCATCACCGTTTTGCGATGACCTGACAGCCCGTTTGACGCCCGTAGCGTACACCAGTCGACGCAATCACTGACATACCCGGAAATGACAGTTTTCAGGGATTCTCTCGCGGTTACCCCGCAGTCTCGCTCCTTATTAAACTATGATAGCTGGAATCGGAAGATTCCGTACTTTTATCCAATCTAACCATGAAGGTCATGAAAAGGCTTTTAATTCTCTGTGCCCTGGGCTTGAACCTCATTGCATTGCCATTATCGGCTCAGGAGATCTGTAATAACGGACGCGACGACGACAATGACGGGTTCATAGACTGCTATGACACGGATTGCGCCGTCAGCACGTTCTGTAAGGGCTTCTACCTCGGCGACGACGCCCTTTGCGAAGCCACTCCCCCCGCCTTTCCGCAGTTTACCATGGCCCTGGATTTCGCCTCTCCGGATGAGACAACCAATCACCTCTCCCGCATGGCGATCGGGGACCTCAACCGCGATGGGAAACCGGAGATCATTACCATGAACCGCTATACAGATAAGTTGTTCATCCTGAATGGAACCGATGGATCGATTCAAAAGGAGGTCACCGCCAACTTCGACCCCAACTGGGAAGTCGCCATTGCCAACGTGGACGATGATGACTGCGGCGAAATCTTCTTTTTCGGACACCACGACCCGCCGGGCAGCAACAACGACGGATACTATATCTTTGCTTACGACTGCGAGCTGAACTTTCTCTGGAGGACAGCGGAACGGCTCCGCGGTGATCCCATCAACTACGGCCTCGCCGATTTTGACGGCGACGGGAAAGTGGAACTTTACGTCAAGGATGAAATATACGATGCGCACACCGGTACACGCCTCGTCAAATCCACGGCTGCATCGTGGACCAAGATCAACGGTGGGCCTGTTGCCGTAGACATAGAAGGCGACGACAAGCTCGAACTCGTGCTGGGTTGCTATATCTACAGTGTCAACCTCGGGGCACGAACCCAGGACGGCGGTTCACTTACGCTCCTGAAAAGCTGGCCGGATTATTATATCCGAAATGAATTTAACGCGACCAGCGTTGCCGACTACAACCAGGACGGCTTCCTGGACGTGCTGGCGTCTGGCTCTACAGGCGGCCACGGAAAGAATACTACCGCGTTCTTCTGGGATGTTCACAACAACACCGTGCTCACCTACAGCGACCCGATACCCGGAGACATCACGATCTTTGCATGTCCGGACCAGACGGGTGAATACTACAAGAATGGCTGGAAAAACGGTACGGGACGTATCAACATCGGAGACCTCGACGGCGATGGCCAACTCAATGCATCTTACGTGTCCGGAAAATACCTGTATGCGCTGGACGAGAATATGCAACCCTTGCCGTGGAGCCCGAAACTCGTAAACGAGGAAACATCCGGACATACAGGGTGTACGTTATTCGACTTCAACGGCGACGGTAAGTCAGAAATCGTCTACCGGGATGAGAGGTTCCTTTACATCATCAACGGTACGGACGGAACCATATACAACCAGCAGGCATGCGTGTCGCGTACGAACCGCGAGTATCCGATCGTGGCGGACGTCGATGCGGATGGATCCACCGAACTTTGCGTGACGTGCGGGTTTGACGACGGCAAATCCATCGACAACTTCTGTAACCTGAATTACTCGCGCTACTCTCATGTCCGGGTGTTTAAATCCGGAGGAGACCCATGGGTGCCCGCGCGACGCGTGTGGAATCAACATGGATATTTCAACGTGAACGTCAATGACGATCTCACGATTCCCGTCAAGCAACAAAAACACCATCTGGTATTTTCAACGGGAAGTTGTACGGTAGGACCGAATCGTCCCCTCAACACATTCCTGAACCAGACGCCATTTTTGAACCGCGATGGTTGTCCTACATACAAATCGCCGAACCTTGGCTATGTTGACAATTCACTGACCGTGGAACCTCCTACGTGTCCAAACGCGTCTTTCACTGTCTCCTTCCAGATCACCAACCGGGGTGATATCGGGCTTAGCGGAACAGTGCCAATTACATTTTACAACGGTAACCCTAGTCAGGCCGGCGCGATCAAGCTGAATACGATCCAGTATCCCGTGTCAAACTTTGAAGTTGGCGACGTCGAAGCCCTCACCAACGTTCCGGTGAGCGGACCGGGCGGACCTTTTACACTCTACATCGTGCTCAACGACGCCGGCACATCAGTCCCTACTCCCATCAGTCTGCCCAACACGAACTTCCTGGAATGCGACTATGGGGATAATATCATATCAACACCGGTCAACCCGCTTCCTGTGGATATCACGGCGCTGAAAATTCAGGACAACATCAAGTGCGTCGGCAGCACTTCCGCGGACAATGGTGCAATCCGAGCGTTCATTCCCAAGTCCGGCGGTGGCGAAAACACCGCAGACTACAACTTTTACTGGTCGCTCGGCACAGTAGCCA
Organism: Flammeovirgaceae bacterium; assembly: GCA_044507775.1. GTDB lineage: Bacteria > Bacteroidota > Bacteroidia > Cytophagales > Cyclobacteriaceae > Chryseosolibacter. The sequence goes on from JBIQIY010000030.1 coordinate 25,763, forward strand.
AACCCGCTCCCGCGGACTACACCGGTGCGACGTTGAGCGGAATACCCGAGGGAATTTACACGGTGTACGCGGTGCATAAAACAGCGCAGTGTAGTTCGAGCTCAGCCCAGGTCACGGTAGGACGAGTCGACAAGACGATTGCGGTCACAATTGAACTCCTCCACGGCGACGACGACTGTTCGATCGCCAATGGAAGCCTGCGCGCCATCGTCAATGACACGGATGGCGACGGTGTTGGGGAACCTCCTCAGAATTTTACATATGCATGGTATGAGGGGAATGACATCTTTACGGATCCCCTGGTGAGTATCAGTCATACGGCGACGGGCCTCAAGGCCCGGACCTATACAGTGGTCGTAACCGACCCCGCGACCGGTTGCCAGAGTATCAACTCACGCGCGGTGCCCGACCAGACCTCGAAGCCCGTAGTGACTGCCGAGGCAGTCAACATCATTTGCTCAAGCGCTAACTCAGGATCGCTGTCCGCAAATGTCGGCGGAGCAGTCAATGGGTTTGACTTCCTCTGGTATCGCGGCAACGTTGTAAAACCAACCCCTGATTTTACGGGAAGTTCCGTCAGCAACAGGCCTACCGGTAACTACACCGTGGTGGCCGTGGCGACAGGTTCACATTGTGAGTCCGACCCCGTAACGGTAACCATTGACCAGAGTGTCAAGCCCGTTATTACAGCGAGCGCCTTGTCGGCGATGACTTCGTGCGATGCCTCACAGCCTAACGGATCCGCAACCGCGTCCGTCACATCCGGTGGAGGCAACTATTCTTTCGAGTGGTTCAGCGGGCAAAATACCCTTGCTGTGAACCGCGTGGCTACTACGGCCAATGCTGAAAATCTCGCGGCGGGTATCTATACCGTTAAGGTGGCTGAAACAGCCACGGGATGCTTTCAAACCGCGGAGGTGACGATCGACTTCAATGTCGTTACACCCTCCCTGATACTCGCGGCCGTGGGCGATCTCACGAATTGCACCACGCCCAACGGATCGGTTACAGTCGACGTTTCACTTGACACGCCGGCCGACTATATCTTCAACTGGTACAATGGCACATCCGTGAAGGCTACCCCCGATTTCACTGATCACGATAATGTGCTCAATAACCTGCCCATCGGAACCTATACGGTGCAGGCCATACACCGCACCCGAAATTGTGTTACCGCTCCCATTACGGCAACGGTTCAGGATAATACACCGGTGATCCTGATAGCTCTCGACGCAACGGTTACGGAATTACCCAGCGATTGTACGAGCCCCGACGGTGTCATGCGTGTTGCCGTATCCGCTCCGGGTAACATTAACGGTTTTAACATTCAGTGGTATTTTGGCACGGCCCCTTTTGCGGCCGGTCCTGTCAGAACCGATAACGGCGTCACTGCTTCAACAGCAAGCGCTCTTCGACCGGGCATCTATACCGTGGTTGCAAAAAATCTCGACAACGGCTGCGAGGTGTCCAAACTGTTCAACCTCCCCTTCGCTGATGCGCACGGCCTGACCCTTGTCAGCAAAGTTGACGTCACTCAGTGTGTGCCGGACAATACCGGTTCAATCACCGTGAGTTTGCAAAAGACTCCCCTTCCCGCGTTTGACGAAGGTGACTATGACATCAACCTGTACGCCGGAACACAGGATACCGGAGCTCCGATCCAGGTGATCAACGGCGTCGCAGGTGTCGTGCAGTACACAACGAACAACAACCTCTCCCCCGGTTTCTATACATTGGTAGCGATCTCCAAGCATCCTTTGACACTGGGGTGTCGTTCCGTTCCCGTCCTCACGGAAATCCAGCAGGTCGTGAGTTACCCGGTAATCCTCGCTAACCAGGTCAACACAAATACGAACTGCTCCGGCTCGACTGCCAACGGGTTGATCCAACTCGACATTGACGGCGCAACGCCGGAAGGAAATTACTCCTATACGTGGTACGAAGGCACCTCGACAAGCGCATCTGTGCTCGGCACCAATACGAGCGGAGTCGTTACGGGTGTCGGTGAAACTGCGTCGAGTCTTCCCGCTGGCTTCTACACCGTGGAAGTAACCAACACGACGGCCACGTCCACTGGCTGCTCGTCGACAGCAACTTTTCAGATCTTTGACAATCCTCCGGTCGTGTCCATTGCGGCTGCGGATCTTTCCATCACCGATGTCCTGCTGTGCTCCGACCCGAATGGTGCATCTGTAGTGATCAACTCAGTGCGCGAAGGTGCGGCGCCGGCCAATCTTGCCGATTATACATTCGCCTGGCTGGACGCGGGTCAGAACTTGTTACCGAATGCCGTCACGCCGAACACATCGCCAGTCATTTCAAACCTGCCCGCGGGAACCTACTTCGTGCGCGCTACTAAAACCGCGGGTGCGACGGGGGTGAACTGTGCGACAGCGCTCGTGGAATTTGAAATCGGCGACAAGACCATCAATTCCGTCAATGTCGAGCTGACTGATATCGTAAGGCCTACGCGGTGTCTTCAGCCATCGAACGCTACCGGCGAATTGCGCGTGATCGCATCCGGAAACAGCGTGACGGGTTATACGTATTCATGGCACACCGGGGCGGATACGTCGTCACCGGTCGTGTCGGCCACGCAGGATCTGACGGGCATTGTCATCCCTGCAGGTGACCAGGACATCACTTTCACGGTGGAAGTGTTGAACAACTCCAACAACTGCCGTATCACCGATACGTATGTGTTGCCACTTGATGTGAAGGTTGTTGAAATGTCCGCTTCCGCGACGCCGCTCACCTCGTGTACAACGGACAACGGCGGCGTCTTTGCCACTGTCTCCAGTGGCGGAAGCAATAACTACGATTACCAGTGGTCGATCGGCGATGTAGCCAAGGCCGCGCCGGATTTCACAGGCAAACAAAATTCCGCACTTTCTGCGGGTAGCTATACCGTAGTCGCGGTCGACCAAAGCGATGCGATTTGTACTTCAGCGCCTCAAACGGTGACGATCGACAATATGCAGGTATTCCCCGCCGTAAGCGCCGAGGCCCTCCAGCCCCTGACGATCTGCGATCCTTTGCGTCCCGACGGCGCCGCCAGAGCACATGTTGCGGGGGATGTGGTCCACTACCGATTCGACTGGTACGAAGGCGACGCACCTTCGGGAGCGCCGATCTTTACGGGCGCCGATATCAACAACCTGCGGAACATCACATACTCCGTTGTGGCCACCGACCTTGTGTCCGGATGCTCGGATGTCACACAGGTGGTCATCCAGCAGAACCTGTTAGCCATACCGTTACCCGATATCAATGTATTATCGCACGTCACCAGTTGCGTGGAGAACAACGGAGCCCTGGAAGCCTCTGTGGGAGGCAATACAGGCGATTACATCTTCCACTGGTATGATTTCAATCCCGGCCAGGCTCCTGATACAGCCAGCGCCGACTTTAAAGGTGAGATCTACGCACAACTTGCCGCGGCCACTTATTACGTGTCGGCGACGAGCCGGATCACCGGATGTATCTCCGCGCCCGTCAGCGAGGACGTACTTGCCGCGCCCGTGTACCCCGATTTCAGGTTCAAGGTTGAGCCTGCCACCTGCCAGGGAGATGATGGATATCTTGCCCTCTATATGTTGAATGACGTCGACATCAGCAGCGTGGTCTGGAATGTCAACGGCATGGAAGTAACGGGGCCTACGCTTCAGAACATCCCCGCGGGTACGTATAGTGTGACCGTTACGTCAACACTGGGATGCCCGGAAACCCGCGAGATGCAGGTTGATACGGAAATCCGTCCCTTCAACGGTGTTTCCCGCAACGGCGATGGCCAGAACGACATCTTCCACATCGACTGTATCGACCAGTTCCCGACGAACCTGGTGAAAATCTTCAACCGCGCGGGCACGCTGGTGTATGAGGCGGAAGGTTACGACAACGTCGCCACATACTTTGACGGTAAATCGAATAAGGGAATTAGCCTGATGGGAAGTAACTTGCCGGATGGTACTTACTTCTATGTGATCGATAAGCGCAACGGGACGAAGCCCATTGCGGGGTATCTTGAAATTGTAAATTAACTGTTTTGTTGAGCGCCATGAAGAGACTATTTTTTATAACGGCACTGGCGGCGATCGCTTTCGCCGACTGCGAGGCGCAGCAATATCCGGTGTTTTCGCAGTATTACTTCAATGAGCTGGTGATCAACCCGGCCTATGCCGGGAGTCACGTGAAACTCAGCGCCACCGCGATGTACCGCAACCAGTGGGTGAACTTTCCCGGAGCGCCGAAAACCTACAATTTCAGTTCCCATACTTCGCTGTGGAAAAACAGGATCGGCGTGGGCATCATGTTCAACCATGACGAGATCGGAAGCTATCGCAATAACCATGTCTATGGCTATTACGCCTATAAGATCCACCTGGCGGATGCAACTTTTTCCATGGGATTGCAGGCAGGCTTCAACCTGATCGGGGCCGACTTCAGCGCCCTCGATCTCCAGAGCCCGGGCGATGTTTCGTTTTATAATTTCGCCAGCCAGTTCAAGCCGAACTTCGGCGCCGGCTTGTATTATAATAAGAAGAATTATTTCCTGGGTTTCTCCATCCCCTTCATCCTCAATAACAAAGTGGTGAGCTCGTTCGAAGCCCTGGCGAACGAGATCAGAGAAGCACGCTACTACTTTATCCGCGGGGGAATTCTCCTGCCACTCGACCGGATGGATAAGGTGAAGATAAACCCATCGGTCCTGATCCGGGCACAGGAGGGACAACCTCTAAGCTTCGATATCAACAGCTCGGTGATATTCTATGACATCTTCAGCCTCGGTGGATCGTACAGGCTGGGCGACTCCTTCATCTCATTCATCGATCTCAAGATCAGCGACCGCATCCATTTCGGTTACTCGTATGACTGGACTTCGTCAGACCTGAACGCCTTCTCGAACGGAACTCACGAGTTCATGATCAACTACCGCGGCATCATTCGCGGTATCCACAAAGACCCGGATTGTCCCCAATACTACCAGTACAGATAATTCAAGATTCAAATTCAGAACCAGGTTGAACTGATGGGCAACATGTGTCCGGCAATTCCAGATTTTAGATACCTGCGTCGGGCTTGGTTTCGTCCGGCTGGCTGGCGAGCATGATGCGCATTTTCCGGCGGTAGAGCATCTGCAGAAAGGTTTCGGGCGGCGGCGCGCTCAAGGTATCCGCCCGCATGATCGAATCTCGTTGCCACACAGTTCTCTCGATGTCCTGGATGAGCGAATCATCAAGTTCGTAGAGGTCGCAATTAAGGCGGCTTCTGAGCGCATAAGGGAGCGCGGCGAATCTGGCCTGCGAAACATCGCGGTAAGAAGTATCCTGGTTGATATGATCCATGAAATAGGCGACCATGGGTAACGCCGTGTTCGAACCCTGGCCGAGATACGTAGACCGGAAGTGGATGCGCGGATCATCCGCCCCTACCCACGAGGCCATTACCAGATCGGGAGTCATCGCCATGAACCACCCGTCAGCATTGTCCTGCGTTGTTCCGGTCTTTCCCGCCACGTCATTGAATATGTGATACCGCCACCGCAGCCGAGACCCGGTGCCTTCCTGAACGACGCTTTGTAGCATATGCCGAACGAGCTGTGCTGTTTCCGCTGACATGGCGCGTCTCCCGGAAACCGCTGGCTTGAAATCCTCGAAAACATTTCCCCGCCGATCGCTGATCGAGCTGATGAAGTAAGGATAGCTCGCCACGCCATCATTCGCGATAGCCGCATAGGCGCCTGCCATTTCCATCATCGAGATCGACGACGATCCAAGTGAAATAGAAGGATCTTCCTCCAGCTCGCTCGTGATGCCCAAGCGGTGGGCCAGTGCGATGGTCTTGTCGATACCGGCGCGTTCAATCATCTTGACGGAAACCGTATTCACCGAATAAGCCAATGCGCCGCGCATGCTGTAGGCAACGCCGTAGTCGTAGTTGGAATTGCGCGGAGTCCACGGCTCACCTTCTTCGTTGATATAGGTTTTCAATCCCGCCGAAGTCAGCTCGCATGGCTGCACGCCTTCCTCGATGGCCGCGGCAAATACCAGGGGTTTAAAAATAGATCCGACCTGTCTCTTCGTCGATTCGCGCACATGATCGAACTGAAAAAAATCATGGTCGATGCCACCCACCCAGGCCTTCACCCTTCCGGTGCCCGGCTCCATCGCCAGAAAGCCTGCGTTGAGAAATTGCAGATGGTGCTTTACCGAGTCGAGGGGACTGGCCTCGACCTCCTTCTCGCCTTCCCACGTAAAGAACTGCATGGGTATACGCTTGTTGAACGCTTCCATGATCTCCTCTTCAGAAAGGCCCTCCTCCTTCAGCTTTTTGTATCGACGCGAGCGACGAACGGCATCCATGACGACAGACTCGTTACCTTCCCATGGTTTTGTTTTTCCCCAGTGGTCAAAGAACTGATCCTGAACGAGCGCCATCTGTTTCTTAACCGACTCTTCAGCATATCGCTGCAATCTTGAATCGAGCGTGGTGTAAATTTTCAACCCATCCGTATAAAGATTGTACGGAGTGCCGTCGGGCTTCTTATGAGTCTCGCACCAGCGCGTCAGCTCGGCTTTGACGTGCTCTCTGAAGTAAGGAGCAAGTCCCTCGTGAAAAGTTGTGCGTTGATACTGAAGCTCCAGCGGAATTTTCATAAGCGAGTCAGCCTTGGTGGCATCCAGGAGATTATACCGCGACATCTGAGCGAAGACGACGTTGCGCCGGTCACGTGCCCGATCGGGAAACAGCCGGGGATTATAATAGTGCGTTGCCTTCAACATGCCGACGAGCACACCCGCCTGCTCTACCGTGAGGTCCTTGCTGGTTGTCGAGAAAAAGCGTTTTGCTGCCGATTGTATTCCGTATGTATTATCGGCGAAAGGGATCGTGTTAAGGTAGAGCGCGAGTATGTCTTCTTTACTGTAAATGGATTCCAGCCGCAAGGCGATTATCGCTTCCCGGAATTTATTCACCAGCATGGACGCCAGCCAATAGTCCTGCCGTGGGAAAAGATTTTTTGCGAGTTGTTGCGTGATGGTACTTCCCCCACCGGAACTTTCATCCTGCAGCAGAATGGTCTTCACGAGTACTCGCCCCAGGCTTCGATAATCAATGCCGTGGTGCCGGTAAAACCGAACGTCTTCCGTGGCGACAAGTGCGCTGATAAGATGCGGTGAAATATCTTCGTACTTCACTTCCGTGCGGTCCTGGATGTAATAACGGCCGAGCAATACGCTGTCGGCGCTGTACACTTCGGATGCAACTGCATTCTTGATGGTTGTCAGTTCTTCACGCGAAGGCGTCTGTGTCAATACGAATCCGGAAAAGGCAACCAGCAACAAAGTAAGAATACTCACGGCGAACACGCCGATTCGGATTTTTGGATGTTCTCGAAGCCACCAAGCTGCACGCCGACGACAACCTGTCAAGCGCTGACGAATTCTCATGCCGCTTAAATACCTCTGCAGTCTAGCCCACTGCACCTTCATCTCCCTGCCGATCTCCTTCATGTCTTCGTTGCAACTCCTCAGGAATAAAAAACATATTCCCGCCATCCCGAATGAATCACCCGGGCTGCATCATTTTAAAACGGCCGGTCGCGCAACCGATTGTCATGTCCCGCGCACAAATATCCTCGGAATAGCGCGCCAGAAATGTCGATGCAAGGAAGTAATCGGAGTGGTGCAATTTCCGGCAATGCGGATAATATTACTCACGGCAAAAAAAGATAAGCCCTCACGCCGGCGGCGGCGCGAGGGGAGTTATCAGAGCGTTGACAGGTATTATTGCTGCTTTGTCAGCACGACGTCCATCGTCAGGCTGAACTGGCCGGAAAGCGATTGCTTGGTTACCGAGCCGCTAAGAGTCATCTCCGTGTCTGTTGCCGAACCGGAGAAGACGACGATATTCTGATTCGTTTGCACGCCGGCCTGCTGTTCGATGGAGACAATGCTCACGTCTCCTTCGTCGATGGTATAACTGAATGAATCCTCTTTCGTATAGCCCTCTACGCTGACCTCAAAGGATCCTTTCGAGCCGCCTTCAACAAAGTAGAAAGTGCCGGCGTCAGTTTTTACGCCATCCTTGAAGACCTGCTTCACGCTGCTGCCGGAAAAACTCTGATCGATGAGCCGGTACTCAACGGAAGTGATGGTCCATTTGTCGCCTTCATGGGTAATGTCCGGATCCGCCTTTCCTTTCTTGTCATCGTCATCATCAGAACAGGAAAGGATCACAGCCGAAAACAGTACAACCAGAAGAAAAAGCAATTTTGGTTTCATGGTTTTTGGGGGATTTTGGAGACGAAAGTTCCGGATTTGAAGCGTGCGCAAAAATCCGAACCGGCTCAAAATATTACATTGAAGTGATTGACAATGAAGTTGTTAAAAGCGGCTGTTCTCACCGCGGACTTCCGGCCAGAATACTTGATTTCAGCCATTTGGTCCCCGATACGGCACGGAGATTGTTTTTGGTGCCCGTGGGAACAATGCCATGGATAGTCTCAAATGCATTACTGGAGCGTTTAAGCGGGCCTTTGGGGTCCTCGAACGTAATGATCCACTCATTTTATGCTCATCCACGGCCTTTTTCGCCACGTTTTCACTTTCTCCTATCATCATTCTCCTGGTAAACCTTTTTAGTATCTACTTCACGTCCGCCAAGATTGGCTACCAGATGTTCCAGGTGATAGCGTCTACATTCGGGCCGGAAACCGCCCGGGATATTCAGACGATCGTTGGCAACTTCATGGAATTGGAAAGCGGTTGGCTCATTACATTGGGTAGCTCCATTTTTTTCCTGTTCGTCGCGACAACGCTGCTGACGGTTGTCAAGAAGGCTATTCATAAACTATGGCGCATCCGAAGCAGTCCGCAAATGCATCTGCGGTATTTTGGCTGGGAACGAGGCACGGCAGTCTTGCTGATCTTCTATTCCGGCATTCTTTTGCTGCTCTCTATCCTCGTGGATACCGGGCTGGCGGTTTCGCGCGACTACCTGCAAACGATCTGGCCGTCGGTCGCACTTGTAGCAACGCGCATACTGAATGTTATTTTTTCCGTGGTTGTCATCTCCGTTTGGTTCACACTCATTTTCAAAATACTGCCGGAAGCCAAAGTGAAATGGGACGTCGCCTTCGTCGGCGGATTTTTGACATCGATCCTGTACAACCTGGGGGAATTGATCCTCGGTAAGGTGCTTGTGCACGCGAGGCTCGCTTCCATTTTCGGCGCGACGACGTCGCTGGCTGTTATCCTGTTGTTTATCTTTTACTGTTCCTTCATCCTTTACTTCGGCGCGGCGTTCACGCATGAATACGCGGCGAGGAGCGACCAGCCCATTCGCGCGAGCAAGGATTCGAGATTGTATGAGGAGAAGGTGCTTACGTGAGTGGTGAGTGGTGAGTAGTGAGTAGTGAGTGGTGAGTAGTGAATCGCAAGGGGAAACTTCCTGAAAGTTTTTGGGATATCGTCGTTCTAGTTCAGTCTTCGGGCAAGTCCGGACATGATGCGAAGTTGACTCTTAAGACTTTCAGGAAGTTTGAGCGGAGGCGCGTGCGTGAGACGTGAGTCGTGAGACGTGAGACGTGAGACGTCAATCGTGAGTGGTGAGTGGTGAGTAGTGAATCGCGAGAGGAAAACTTCCTGAAAGTTTTTGGGATATCGTCGTTCTAGTTCAGTCTTCGGGCAAGTCCGGACATGATGCGAAGTTGACTCTTAAGACTTTCAGGAAGTTTGAGCGGAGGCGCGTGCGTGAGACGTCAACCGTCAATCTCAACATTGACGAACTCGAATTGCGATTCATCGGTGGTTATCTCAATTCATTGCCACCATCGCCTCGATGGACAAGTCCCTCTCCTTTAGGAGAGGGATTCAGGGTGAGGTTAAAAGAGGGATTCAGGGTGAGGTTTTGCTCGGTCTCACTTCAATCTTGCTCGGCAGGGTGCGTGGATGCATCCTCAACAGGTCAGCCACCATTTCTCCGATATCCTCGGGTTGTATTTTCCACGCGTCCTCCGGTGAAGGCTGATGGTTGTTGAAGTATGTTGCAACAGAGCCTGGCATGATGGTCGTCACTTTTACGCCGGCGTTGCGAACGTCCAGCATCATCGCCTGCGTAAATCCGACCAGTCCAAATTTGCTCGCATTGTAAGCGCTGCCGCCCGCGAAGAAGTTCGTCCCGGCAAGACTGGCAATCGTGATAATATATCCCTGCGATTTCTTGATCTCATCGAGGGATGCCTTTACGCTGTAAAACACCCCGGTAAGGTTCGTGTCAATGGTTTCCTTCCACTGCTCGGGAGTGAGCGTCTCAATCGATCCAAAATGACCGACTCCTGCATTGGCGATCAGCACATCCAGTGCACCCCACTTTTTGACAACCTCCACGACAGCCTTCTGCTGAGACTCGAGATCCCGTACATCTGCCTGGATGCCGAGCACGTCTCCCGCGCCGATTTGTCGCAACCTGGTGACCGCATCGTCAACGGCGCGCTGCGACCGGCTCGTAATGGCCACTTTCATCTTTTCCCGCAGTAATACTTCCGCAATGCCATACCCGATTCCCTTGCTTCCACCGGTGATCAGGACCGTCTTATCTTCCGTCTTTTGCATGTTCCGTCATTTTTTGTTTCCGCAAGGTAAAAAGATTCAATAATAGTTCCTGTAATCGGCACCCGGTAGCCGGGAGAGATGCATGTACGCGGAAACAGATCGCTGGACCAGTTGGGGAATCCTATGAAAATTAATCCACAGAGCGGACACAATCGATTAGCTGAGCTAACAGGCGACAGCTGGTACAAGAATTTACGTTTCGTGCGTATGGTAGTCATGAATGTAGACGATGACCAGGAGGATCGCGAGTTTTTCTGCGATGCCATGAGGGAAATCGATCCTTCTATAACATGCTTGCTTGCCGGCAGCGGTGTGGAAGCCCTGGCGGTGTTGAAGTCATTGACTGTGCTTCCGGATTTTATTTTTCTGGATATCAATATGCCGATGATGGATGGAAAGCAATGCCTGAAAAAGCTGAAAAGCACTCCCGAGCTCAGGGCAATACCGGTGATCATGTATTCTACCTCGACGAACACCGCCGAAATCCGGGAGTGTTACAAACTGGGTGCCGAGGACTTCCTCATTAAGCCACATAGCTTTGAGAAACTCGTAAACGATCTCTCATCGGTTTTCGCTTACTCCAGGAGATCATCGATCTGAAATCGTTCTATTAATCTTGAAACCGTCCGGAAGGTGTTGGAACTTATCCCGGCGAGCCCGGGTTAGGGCGTTAGCTTTTCTTCGAAAATTGTCGTAATTTTGAACATTGCGCTTTTATTGACTGATTCCTCATTAAAACATCTTAATCAAGTCCCTTTGATAAAAAGCAAGGCGTTCGGCAGCGTGCCGGGCGATATTTTTTCTCTTAAACATCACATTTTTGTCATTCGATCATTTAAACCTCATTGAGCCTTTATTAAGGGCCTTGAAAACATCCGGCTATTCCACGGCCACTCCTATTCAGGAACAAGCTATTCCCGCAATTCTACAACAAAAAGACCTGTTGGGATGCGCGCAAACGGGTACGGGAAAGACCGCAGCCTTTGCGCTACCGATCCTTCAACTTCTGTTTGAGCAGCGGTCGCAGTTCAAAACGAAAGCGATACGAGCTCTTGTACTCGCTCCGACGCGCGAGCTGGCAATCCAGGTTGCCGACAACTTCGGCAAATACGGAAAATACACGGGCATCCGCCATGCGGCCATTTACGGTGGAGTATCACAGCACCAGCAAACGCAGACTCTTCGGAGGGGCGTCGACGTGCTTATCGCCACCCCGGGCCGCTTGCTGGACCTGGTAATCCAGGGTCACATCTCCCTTCAGCATATTCAGTTTCTCGTCCTCGACGAAGCGGACCGCATGCTCGATATGGGATTCATCAACGACATCCGCAAAATATTATCGCGAATTCCGGCGCAACGCCAGACGGTGTTCTTCTCCGCGACAATGCCCGATGAAGTTCAGCATCTCGTTAGCAGCATTCTCCGCGACCCGGTCCGCATTGAAGTGACGCCGGTCTCATCAACGGCCGTCAACATCGATCAATCGGTTTACTTTGTTGAGAAGACGAACAAGCGGGCACTGCTGCAGCACATTATTCGCGAGAAAAATATGGAAAACGTCCTGGTCTTTACCCGCACTAAACACGGGGCGGACAAAGTGGCGAAAGACCTCAACCGCGGCGGTATTATGGCCGAGGCGCTTCACGGAAACAAGTCACAGAACGCCCGCCAACGCGCGCTGAGTAATTTCAAGAACCACACCACGCGGGTACTGGTAGCTACTGACATCGCCGCCCGCGGCATCGACGTGCGCGACCTTCCGTTCGTCATCAACTTTGAACTGCCAGACTGCGCGGAAACCTATGTTCACCGTATCGGCAGAACCGGACGCGCCGGAGCTAAGGGAGAAGCGCTCACGTTTTGCGACTCGGAAGAGAGAGATCAATTGAAGGATATCCGCAAGATATCGAAGTCGGCCATCAACGTGGTGGAAGGACACCCGTTTGTATCAACAGCGCCGGTCTCACAACCTTTGTCTCAAAAGGCATCGGGTAACAGGCCGAACAACAAGCCGAACAATAAAAAGAAATTCTCTTCATTCAGAAGATCGCGGTCAAATTACCGGCAGGCGAACTATTGATGGAGTCGTCATCTGCCCGACCAGGGCAGATATCTTTTTGAAACGGACGTGTAAAGGAGATCAAGATCATGCAGATACTTTTTATATCAGACGAGATTCAGATCATCAATTTCCTATCCGGGCTACAGGCCGAGGCGATCATGCCAAAGGGTAATGTGGAAATCGAAGGCATTGCTGAGAACAGCACGGTCACGATCATCTGCAGTGGTGAAAGCTTTCACTACACCGGCACCATCGTCAGCATCGACAGCGCCTACCCGGCGACTGCGTCGGATGGGAAATGGCTTGCCCTTAAGTTCATTGTCCGCCGGACAGGGACCGGGTTGCCACTCACGACAACCCATGATCAGCGCCCTGCGGACGCATGAGATGATTAACTCAAGAAAAAAGTTGCGGTTTGTAGCCGCAACTTTTTTTTCGCCTAATCCTGTACGATGATTTTCATCCTCGCCCGGATGTCGGCCTGCGTCGCCCGCAGAAAATAGATTCCATTGTACAAGGGAGACGACGGAATAAGGTTCGTGCCCTCCATCAGTGTCTGCGCATCGAGCAGCTGTCTGTAATACAAACGCCCCATCGCATCGATGATCTCAATCAATACAGGATCCGTTTTAGGCGATCGCAAAAGGATGTTGATATTGTGCCCCGTGTTCGGCACTGGATAGACATTCAGGACAAACTCGGGATTGCCTCCGTTGCTGATTCCGGTTACGCCGATCTGGTAGGGATCTGATTCCTTGAAGCATCCTCCATTGGAAGCGAGGATAGAATATTTGCCGTTCGCCGTTGGAACATACCAGGCCATGGTGGCGCCGGGAATTTCTTCACCATCTTTTTTCCATTGATAGTATCCCACTACGTCCGTGTAGAGCGTATCGTCTTTCACAAGAATAACGGGCATGTCGAGCGAGTCTGGATAGATGTGGATTTCCGCGAGCGGGCTTTCACATCCGTCCGGGTGAGCTGCCGCAACGTAATAAACGGCTTCGTTCAGCACTTCTGACACCAGCAATGTCGGCCCATTCGCACCTTCGATGAGTACACCATCCGCGTCAAACCACCGGTAAAAACCGTCTCCGATGGGAGCGCCCGATGCCTCCAGTGTTACATCATCACCCTCACACATGGATACATCTCCGGGAGTTGTCACGGTCAGGCTCGTGACAAAATTCAACGTCACCTCACCGGGAAGTGTTTTGCGATCACACCCCTTAAAACCGGATGTAACCCGCACCTTGTTCGACCCGGAGGCCAGTCCTCCGTCGGTCAGCGATATTTCAATATCCTCTCCGTTGCCTTCGACAAAATCGGAGATGACTTTGCCGGATAAATCGGTTACCTGATAGAGCGCGCCCGCCTGCGAATGCGATACCAGTACAGCACCCGGACCGGGAGCGCAAACATCCCCACCCGTTACCTGGGGTGTAGCGACGTCAACATCTTCTTTCGCAAAAGTCAGAACGAACCGCGACGGACCATACGAAGCCGCATCCTCGGTGATAGTGAAACTGTAATCCTCGCCTGTGATGGTGGCGCTCGTCGCTGCAAAATTATCGGTAAGCGTCAGCACTCCCACGTCAGTGAGGGATTCAAGATTGGCAAAAGACAAAGAGTATGAACCGGGGCCGACGTCCTGAACATTGAGACCGACCGCCTTACTGCAATACCCACCACTAACGTTGTTAACAGCCAATGATACGGTATCCATCGTCAGCGTAGAAAAGTTAAACATTCCGTGGTTCGGAAGTTTCCGCCCATCCAGCTGCGGGTCATACCCGTCCGTACCCTCGTCCGTGAAGACGATATAGGCGGGGTCGACCAGGTCTCCCTGCTTGAGGCTAACGACCAGGAATTTTGTTGCCGGTGTTGGAAAAGCTTCCGCCTCCGGATCAACCTTGGCCGGCTCTTTCACGACAAGTGTGGGCGAGGGTGCAATCGTCCGAACCCAGAACGCCTGCCCTGCGGGAATCACACCGGCTCCCAGCTGCGGATCGTAGTAATGTACCTGGCTCCGCGCGACGCCATTGACAGCGGTGTCTCTGCGTATAGCTATTACGTTACTGATTCCCGTCGACTCCCAGCCATCTTCCCCACCCCAGACGATAGGAGACGCATACGGATTGCCCACGAGATTCCAGACGTTGCTGGCAATTTCCGCTCCTCCCCCAGCCACATTCAGCGAAACGTTTCCCTGGTGCGGGTTTCCATTAACAATCACTGTGATCGGTTGTTCAGCATTGTTCAGCCTGGCGGCATAGCCAACGCCCGGTTCAATTGCGGCCGTGTTGGCGCCCCCTGCGGGGGGATACCCCAGCCAACCGCCCGCCGCGGCATCGAACTTAAACAGGGAGGGATCAGTTCCACCCGAAGATCCGGTAAACGGTCCGGTCACCGGAAATGATTGTTGCCACTCTGAAACAGTAACACTATTCACGGGGGCAGACAGGTAAGATAACACGCTTCCCTTTGCAGGAACGTATTGTTGCACGGTCATCTCTCCCGTGATCCTGCCCTGATTTTCAATTTCGCGAATCGCGGCTGTTTGTTCCGCAGTTGCCAGGAGTGTAATATTTCCTTCCGATCCCAGCGCCCCATTATGAATCTTTATTCCGTCCGATATCTGCAGGGGCGATCGCACGATTGCTGTACCCGTGCCGCGGAGGTCAACCATCAGCCTTCGAAGACTGTTCTGACCGGCATCAAAATAGAGATTGGAATTTTTCACGCTGGTCGAGGTGATCGCAAGGTCACCTCCGCTCGCGCTGATCGTTCCCGTCTCGTTTCCAGGGTTAACGACAGCGGCATCCCGTAAGAAAAGGTTGTGGTTGCTCATCACCAGTGACGATCCGTTTGCAAGCGCAAGTCCCCCACCCTTGAGAGATCCCAGAGTAAGCGTAACCGGCGCCTCGGCAGGGCCAACAATACTAACAGTCTGACCGGGTGAAGTCGTAATTCTGTAGATCTCCAGGTTGCTTGCCGTATTCACTGATTGCGCTCCAGTGCCCGCGAACACAAGATCGATGGTGTTATCGGCCGCGGTCACAGGTCGCGTTCCCAGGAGGTTCATGGTTCCGGACAACCGAATACAAGTGCTGTTGTGCGGAGATCCTTTCAGACCGATTCCATCGTGAACGGTAATATCACCCAACACATCGAGGGTGTCACCATCAAAGGTTTTCATCGCTGTCCCGGAGAGAATGATGTTTCCATATATGTTGGCTTCAATAAACGGATACTTATTGAAGTTTACCGTCGACTGAGGTGCCATCCGTACCAGGTGCGGGCCTTCGGCGTTATCCAGGTTCAGCACTGCATTTCCTTCCAGTTCGACATTCGCAGAAAACGGATAATCCGCTGTCAGCGTAACCCCGGTTGGAATGATAACCCGTGAGGATCTTCCGCCGATCACCCACGGTCCGCCCAGGGAAGTTTCCGTGCGATTACTAACCACGAAAAATTGTCCGTTGTCGGAAAAATTTGCGGGCGCGTCGCCTGTGCCGTCGGCGTTCTTCCGCCAGGAGTTCAGGTCGTTAAGGTTTCCGGATGCCGTCGAATAAAATGTGGCGGAACTGTTGGTGACGACGACAAGTTGGGTGGAAGCTGCAGAGCGGTTGCCACTGGCGTCCACGGCCTTCACTGTGAAAACATACTCAGTGTTGGGCGAAAGATCTTCCGCGGTAAACGCATGGATGTCTGACTGACCAATCAGTTTCCCTCCTGCAAAAATTTCATATTTAGTGACTCCCACATTATCAGTTGACGGATCCCAGGAGAACGCCAGGTTAGTTAGCGTCTTGCTGACGAGGACAAGATTCGAGGGCACCGTAGGCGAGATCGCGTCTGTTGCCGTAGTGGCGGAAGCCGTATTGGAGTAATTCGAAGATCCTGTGTTGGTGACTGCCTTGACCTTGTAGTAGTATTTGATCCCGGGGATAAGCCCGATTGTATCCGCTGCCGAAGTTCCGTCGACACGTGCGACGATTGTAAACGGCCCGGATGAAGCAGTGGAACGATAAACTTCATAGTCAGTCTGAGCATTGTCGCTGTACTGCCATGCAAGATCGATGCGCTCCATTCCCACCGCTGTAGCGGATGCCTGTGTCGGCGCCGCAGGTGGCGCCGGCGGTATATAGGTGCCACTGCGCAGGGCGGCATCGGGAATATCTACAAAGCTCACACCGTCGCCAACACCGGGCCCTTTGTAGCGGACATTCAGAACATGGCCCGCCACATCATCGAAATACTGCACTTCAATGGCGTGTGGCCCCGTCGTTAAATAGATCGCTTGACTTGCAACGGTCCTGTTGTTATGTATCCCGTCATTGTCTATTATCATCTTGCCGTCGAGGAAAAGACGACTTCCGTCGTTTGATGTGACGTTGAAATAATAGGTTCCCTCCGTCGTAATATTGACATAACCCGTAAACTGAAAGTTGAAGTAGTCGTCCTGCGTCCTTGGCTGCAACGTGAAGTTGGGTACGGTTCCGGTAAATTCAGGACTTAGGAAACTCGCGACCATTGCCGAGTCATCGAGGCTCTCCCACGCTCCTGTGCTGTGCCTGTAAATGAGGCCGGATAAATAAGTAGTTGCGATGACCTGATTGGAAGCTTGAGACAAATGGTTTCCATAGTCCACAGCCTTCACACGAACAGGATATACCGTGTTCTGCACGAGCCCTGTGATCGTATAGCTTGTCGCGTTGCTACCGGTACTCACCGAATCGTCCTGGTAGTAAACATAGTATTCTTTCACACTGCTTTCGTCGCGGGCAGCGTCCCATGATATTGAAATCGTATTGAGTGTATTCGATACCACTTTCAGATTTTGCGGCGGTGGCGGATAATGAAAATCTCCCGATGTCGTGAATTGATAGTTGGTTCCGAGATCGTCCGAAGGCAAGTAATTCGAACGTCCGCTGTTGTTGACCGCCCGCATTTTGTATTCGTACGTCGTACCCGGGTCAAGGTTGGTGTCGTGATAGGAGACCGCATCTTCGCCTGTCTTCACAACAAACCTGAAATCAGACGTTCCGGCTTTTCTGCGCCAGATCTCATAGCCGGATTCCGCTGTCGATACATCGTTCCAGCTGAGGAAAATGCTGGAAGCTGCAACCGTTCCCTTGAAGTTAACATTCTCACCGGAGATAACGATATTCTGCGGCGACGAGCCATTGAAGAAAAGGTTAATGGGATCGGACGGCGGACTTGGACAGTTATTATTCTTTGTTACGAGCGTGTAGGCACCGTTGGCCCCTGTAGATCCACTTGTAAAAGGCGCCACGCGCAAGGTATCTTCCACGTTCGTACCGGGGAAGCCCAACAGGGTTCCATTTTTATACCACTGATAGAGCTCTGCTTGCTCCGCCGACTTCAGTTTCACCGTATTGTTTTCATTGGTGCTGGAAAGTCCGGGACCCCGGAGATGCGCCGTCCCGAGCACTTCCACCTGAGGTTTTTCGGGATTCATTTCGCTGACGACGATCGGATCCGACCAGCGTTCCCAATCTCCCTCGGAGGGATTTGGTTTTCGACTGAAGCGTCCGCGATATGTTCCGGGCACCCCGGCAATCAATTCAGCGCCCACTTCATCGGGCAGGACTGTCCCATCCCGCTCCCATTGATAGGCAAAAAATCCTTTTGAAAATGCCAGCGTCACACCGGTTTGAGTAGTGTTGCATATCACCGGATTTCCGAACGCAATGTGCGGGTTGTACTTTCGCTTTTCCAGGATCCAGGAAAAGAAGTCCGGTTCCGCGTAAGCGGTATTCCACGTTCCATGACCGAGGTTCGGATAAAGATAATATCGGACGTCGGCGCCCGCATTCCTGAAAGTTCTGACGTAACTGTACGTCTGCGATGGCGAAGGCGCGATATCCTGACCTCCCTGGAAGATCCAGAGAGGGAGTTTGGCAACTTCGCTGACGTGTCCCTGGCTGATGACTCCGCCCTCGTACACCGCCGACATCGGCAGCGCAGCAGCGAACAACCAGGGCGCTCTCTTCAACGCAACGTAAACGCCACCCCCGCCATTCGAGAGTCCGTGGATATATACGCGGCTCTCGTCAATGTTGTATTTCTTGATGATGAGTCTCAGTATCCGGATTGCATCCTCCACCTGGCGCGCGCCCCACCCGTTCAGGCTCTGAGGGAACAACACAAAGCCCGGAAAAGCACGCGGCGATAACGACGGGTCGTTGGGAAGTTTTGCACCTGCCAGATTTACGGCAGTGAGATGTTGCGCTCCTCCGTGCAGTAAGTTTCGATCGTTATTCAGCAAACTGTGGTGTTCATCCGTGGGCGCCGGAGGACTATTAGTAACCGGATTGTAGTCGGAAGTTGCCCAATAGCACCGGGTATCGATCCAGCAGTTCGCCGCTTCGCCTCCACCGTGAAGCATAATGATGATGGGATATCCAGGCTCGTAATCAGGATTGTAGTTCTGTGGCTTGAGAAGCCTGTAATTCATGGCGAAGTAGTCAGAAGCTCCGTTCCTTTCGCGCAGGTTGCCCTCGCCGTAGGCACTTGTATTCCACGTAACCATGCTTGTATACGTGTTCGTCTTCACACCCGGCGCGCTTTCGCGATAACTGAAGGTGACTCCCTCCTGGAGATAATAGTATCGTGTGGGAGACTTTGCCAGTCGCAAATCCAGCGTACCGTACGATGTCTGGGTGTTATAAATATAGGATGTATCTACCTGGGCGAGTGCACTGATACTGGTTCCAAGACACAGTACGCACAGACCAACAAATTTTCTCATTACTGTAACCTGGTTGTTAGAGTTTCAGAGGTTACCGTAAAAATATTGTTCCCGAACCGGCACTATTTTGATTCGAACGCGATCGCACATTGGTACAATCCCGGAATTACATTACGGCCGCTTCGCCGGATCTGTGCGGGAATGAAAAGGCATGTTTATGTTGAATGTTTAAAAACTAGAACAGGAAACCCAGTCGGATGTACCCCAGGGTTCCTTCTTTCGAGTGCCCTGCTTCAATTGAAAGCACCGTAAGGTTAAAAGGCGTAAACCAGACTCCACCACCAAATCCCTTGTGCCATACCTCTGATTTTCCGCCCGGAGCGGATGGATCGATTCCATCCTGGTTTTTGTACCAAATTCTTCCCACATCGTAAAAGCCGAGAATTCCCAGTGAGGCTGGAAAGAGATAGGATCGGAAATTCATTAGTCGCAGCCTCACTTCGACGTTACCAAAAAGTTGGGAATCTCCGTAGAAACGGGTTTTCCTGAAACCTCGTAAGGACGTTCTTCCATCTAGCACCTGCGCCTGATAAAAAGGATATTTTCCCTTGTTTATGCCCCCTCCTATCCGCGCGGCGAATACGAGTCTCGACTTTTCCTGAAAAGATTGAAACAAAGACAGCGATCCTTCATAAGAGGAGAAGTTGTTGTCCTGCTTCAGGTCTGCGAGGTTTTTCCCGGAAATATTCCACAACGCCCCGCGGTGCGTGAACAGGGGATTGTCTCGTTTGCCACCCGACAACTGCCACGCCAGGCCTCCGAAGGAATTGTATTCTTCAAACAGGTCATAGGGAAGTGTTCCCGCATACTCTTCTATGTATCGGTCCTGACTGGCGCGCGGCCTTTCCATTTCAATGCGCTGGATCCTGGGCCCTAGTTGGATTGTGCCCCAATTCCCCAGGTCGTGCGAAAGAGAGGCTTGCAATGCCAGCTCCTGAAACCGGTAACGATAGTAATGAATCGATTCATCCACGCGAACGCCAGGTTCTTCATCAATGTCCTTGTCAAAGACCGACTCATTGCCCAGGCCAAAAAAGTTATTGACATAATTCGGAGACTTTACATCGGCTTCCAGTTCAAGGTTCCACTTGCCTGCGAATTCCGTAAACTTTCCCTGGTAGTGAAAGTTATACGACTGCGTCTGCGGTGCGATGCTCGCGAGAAAAAGGTGGCGCTGACTGAATGGCTCCTTGCGAAAACCGTTTTTCAAGAAGAGAAAACCTGCGCCCACAAAGATGCCGTCATCCGGATTGTATTGACCCCATATCAAGGGCGCCAGACGGTCGTACTCAAAAGCTGTGCGATTGTATTCATTCACTGAGGCATCGTTATCGCGCAAATCCTTCACCTCGCCCAATGAACGCAAGTCGCCCTGGCCCGTTTGATCGTGATACCAGGTCTTTTTTCCGATGCCTCCTACGCGGGAGCTGTCAGTAAGAAGGTCCTCGCCTTCGCCACCGATCACGCGAACCCGGATGGACCTCCGCGCAGTGCCTGATACTTCGAACACGTCTTCTCCGCCAAGGCCGTACAACCGGATCTCCTTTGTTTCGTCCGGGTGAAAAACGCGGGAGTAGATTTCCTTCTCCCGTATTCCCTTCTTGCTGATCTTCTGCACGATGACCTGTACATCCCCGTTGGCGAGTCTCTTTACCTCAAACGCTTCCTGCTTGTCGGAGCCAACAACTTCCACTTCGCGCGCCAGGAATTCGTAGTGCGCAATCGCGTCTTCCACAATGTGATCGCGGCGGATCTTCAGAATGCGAATGATCTGCTCGCCGTTTAGCCTGAATATCTCCTCCGGCCACTGACGCACGGAGGACTCGATGATCGAATCGGTCAGATCGGTCTTCAGTTTCTTCGCAGCCTCTATCCATTCATCCCTCGATAATTCAGTGAGGAACGTCCGGTCGAAGTGGCGGGCGTTGAAAGACAACCCGGATGGCCAGTTGATATCCTCGTCGAATCCTTCAAATTTTGGCAAGGCCCACCGGCGACTCCAGATCTTTGCAAGCGCTCCCTGATTGACGAAAAAGGTCTGATCGCGGTCGCGGGGAATGGGCCTGAACACATCGCCTTTTTTCTTTTCCGTGGTCGCCCATCGCCATTGATCGTCGTGACGGTCCCAGTCGCCAATGATCAGGTCGAAGAGGCGGTTGCGAAGGACAAATTTCTGATCCACGCTGTTGTCGTTGTCATCCGCAAGCTTTTCCAACACCTTCCGCGTGCCTACAATATTTTCGGAATTGCCGAACCACGATGCATGAGACCAATCTTCGTCGGGCCGTTCTTCGAAAAGAGCAAGGGTGTTGGCGAATGTCTCCCGGTATTCTCCAAGCCTTGGATCGTCGGGTATGTAGACAAGCTTCGGGTTCGTATGATACAATCCGATCGCGTCCGCCATCGGCGCCACAACCAGTGCAGCATAGGGATGAGAAGCCGATATCTGATCTTGCACAAGGTCCTGGGCAAACGTTTCGCGAAGGACCTCCGGAGTTGCGGCCTCGGGATATTTCTCCACCGAACGAAGAACGTATTCATGACCGGTAGAATCCGCCAGTCGAAGGGAAAGCGTTTGCTGTCCTCCGCCTTTCTGAAGGATCTTAAGTCCTCCTTGTGAAGTGCCGATATCGAATACCGGAACACGGAGTTTCTGCGCCCAGGCCGCACGATAGTTTTCGCCGAGCAGGCGCTTTTTCATTTTCCCGGCGTGGTATTGATCGCTTGCCTTTACCTCAACATAGCGACCGCTAAAGTCAACGCGGTCCGGAGCGGTGGCGGTTATTTCCGGAAGGGCCCCGATCTCTTTTGAGAAGACCTCCTTTCCATCGGGAAAGGTTTCATCTACTTGTATAAACGAAAGGGATATCGCCCCATCGTCAAACAATGAGACTTGTGCGAAGCCGCGGACGTCCTTTGCATAAAGAGCCCGGCCCTTTTGTTTGACATACTCGGTCTTCGCTCCGGAACCACTGACTATTAAATGGGTGCTGTCATCGACGATATACTGCAGCGCGTGCTCGTGGCCAGCAACATACACCGACCCCGGATAGTGGCTGAGAATATCTCGCAACGCCTGCGCGAACTCCTTGTAAAGCGGATGGGCGGTGTCCTGAATGTGACCGAACCACCGCCGGTACAGCGGGTAGATCGAACCGATGACCGGCAGCGGTACATAGAGGTTTTCGCCGATCTCCGTCAGCGGAAAGATGTGGGCCTTCCACGTAAAAATACCCCCGTGCTCGCCATAGGTGATGAGTGGATGATGCCCGGCGACGATTATTCTCTTCCTCGGATTCGAGCGAAAAACGTCTTCCACGAGAGCTAATGCTTCTCCCGTAGTCGTCGCGTTGCAAAGATCAGCGTCCCTGGTTTTGTCCCACTGGTGAAGAAACCACTGCGTGTCGAGGATGAGCAGAATGGTTTTATCATCGATCGGGATCTGAACCGGTCCGGGACATCCGTTCTGCGGTAGCAATGTTATAGCCGGGTTCTTCAGCGAATCAATCCACTGTTGCTGATTGCGGATATACGCCAATCCCTCCCTGCCCCAGTGATCCCAGTCGTGGTTACCCGGAATAAAGATGGCCCGCGTGTCAAGGCCCTGCACAAATCCCGCCTGTGTCTGCAATGCGGTCTCCGCAAGAGCATATTTGGGGGAGTCTTTTTCCGGAAGTCCTTCCGGGTAGACGTTGTCGCCCAGGAAGAGCACCGTCGACGCTCCGGGATGTTCCGCAATCCGATGGGACAGCACTTTTCCGATCGGGTCGTCCTTCACGTATGGCTCCCCCGCATCGCCCACCAGGAAGAGTGTATGCGTGAGCCTGCGGCCCGCATCCTGTGAAAAGGCCGCGGATCCGCACAGACAGAGGTAAAGCGCGAGTGTTATTCTGGACATCAGGGTAATCCGGCTAAGATACGGGTTTGCCATAATTCACTTATCTTTAAATTCAATATGGAGTCCGAACTGATCAACAAAGCCCGCACTTTTGCTGAAAACGTATTTACCGACAGAACGTTTAACAATCGTCCATTTCATAACCTGGACCACACACGCGCCGTAGTTGACGCAGTGGAGGAAATCGGAAACCACATCGAGCTGACCGACGACGAAATGGAATCCGCTATCGTTGCCGGATGGCTCCACGACGTCGGCTACCTGGACGGAGAAGGGGATCACGAACGCAATTCGGCAAATAAGGCGCGGGAGCTGCTGGCCTCCTGGGGCTCGTCAAAAAGGAAGGTAGCGGAGATCACGGAAGCCATCCTCGCAACAAAAATCCCACAGCAACCTACATCGATTGTCGGAAAAGTATTGTGCGATGCAGACCTGTTTCATCTTTCTTCGGAATCGTGCACGGAAGAATCTGAAAAACTCCGCAGCGAGTGGCAGACCCACGGAAAAGAATTGATGTCGGACGCAGAGTGGATCCAGCACAACATTGAATTCTTCGAGAACCACCATTACCACACGCCCTACGGCCAAACCGTGCTGGCAGCTGGCAAAAAAAAGAACCTGCGAAAACTCAGGAAACAGATAGCACCCGAATACAGCGAGAAAGAATACCACAAGCTCGAGGATACACTGGTAAAACTCCGGTCGAAACTTGAGAAAGAAAAACGTTTGAAGCCCGATCGCGGCATCGAGACGATGTTTCGCACGACATCCGGCAACCACATCATGCTGAGCCAGATGGCGGATAACAAAGCCAACATTCTCATCACGATCAATTCAATCATCTTGTCAGTGGTCGTCTCTGTGTTGCTCCGCAAACTGGAAGAAGATCCCAGACTGGTCGGTCCGACAATCATGCTCGTGTCTGTCTGTCTGGCCACCATCGTGTTCGCGATACTCGCAACGCGACCCAACGTATCCGCCGGACGCTTCACGCGCGATGATATCAAGAACAAAAAAACCAACCTGTTATTCTTCGGAAACTTTCACGGGATGAACGTGGAAGACTATGAGTGGAGCATGAAGCAGATGATGAAGGACGCCGACTATCTGTATGGAAGTCTGATCAAAGACATCTATTATCTCGGCAAAGTATTGGGGAAAAAATACAGGTTCCTGCGCATTGCTTACAATATTTTCATGTTTGGTTTTGTCATCTCCATCCTTTCCTTCGTCGTAGTCATGATGGCGCCGCACATTTAACCGTTGATCCGGGCCCGGTATCCGAGAAAGATCACCCACAATTGAAACAACGAGAACGAAAGTATGATGAGTATTTCCATAGTGGTCTGCGTCAGTTGAACTATTAAGATAACTCACGGCAACTAGCTTTCTAGGTATCAATCGTTTACAGGCTGCGAACAGCGATCATCGGCGGATTGAAACTTTGAACGGTCAGCAGGGAAATAATGCAGGGAATGCCGAGTTACCCGGTGGAGAGGGCGTATTCCGGTAGCCGGGCAGTCCGCCGGCGCTAGGAAAGGGTTGTTGAAAGTTTGTAGATCAGGTCGTCCGTCTGCATGTGTTCTTCAGATGGCGTCAAATCGCGGTATTTTCGAAGGTAGTCAACCGCCTCTTTGTATTCCTTGTTCACCGCCAGGGTGAGACCAAGGTTGTAATAGCTATTCGGGAAATCGGGTTCAAGCTCGATTGCAATGGCATAATGCACTTTTGCGAGCGCGTGATTGCCCACCTCGGCGTAGAGATTGGCCAGGTTGTAATGGGCTTCCGAGTGGCGAGGGTTTGCCTTCAGACAAAGCGTAAAGCAGTCGATCGCCTTGGGATAATTCCCTTCCTGCGATTCAATGATGCCCAGATTGCAATACGCATCCGGAGCGCAGTCGTCTTCGTCAATCGCTTTCTGGTAATACTTGCGGGCTTTTTCGGTGTCGCCATGCTCATCGAGCAACAGCGCCTCCTCAAAAACCGAAAGCCGGTTCAGCTTAACAACCTTCCCTCCGCTAAAAAGATCCAGTTGAGCGGGCTTTCCTCCCTTCTCTTTCTTTACGCGCGCGCGCTGCAGCCCGAACTTCTCCGGCGTTGGATTGAGCGGAAACTGAATGATCTTCGCCATCAATACAAAATTAAGGTTTCTTCCATATTTCCTCAACGCATCGTAGTGAAACTTGCCAGCCCGTGACAATTAGTGACAAGAGGAAGCTTCGAAGCCACCGGGCACCACTAACTTTTTTGATTAAGGCCATTTTGTCTTAACTCCTGGATACAGGGCTGAAGCCCGGGGCGTGGATAAGTGGTCAGCTCGCTTTGCGGCGAGAAGTCTTCTTTTGCTCCTTCTCGGCTTTTGCTTTCTGACCCGATTCGCCTTTGGCTTTTTCCATAGGTTTTTTCTTGGCGGCATCGATGCTGGCCTTCAGCGCGGTCATGATGTCCACTACCTCTGGCGCTTCTTCCGCAACCATCACAACCTCCCTGCCGGCTACTTTCGCGTCGATGATTTCCTTCAGCGCTTCGGTGTAGTGATCGCGCATTTCAATGTCGCTGAACTTCACGGTCATCGAATCGACAAGTGTCTTTGCCAGCTTGAGCTGATCCTTCTCCGCCTTCACTTGTGACAGCATCGGAACCTCATTGATGTCTCTCACTTCATGCGGGTACCGCAGCCGGTACATGACGATTCCCTTGTCATAAGGGGCAAGCAAAAGGGGCACTTCCCGATCGCGCAATACGACCTTTCCGACACCGAGCATGTTGGATTGCTTCAGCGTTTCGCTCAGCAGCCCGTAAGTTTTTGCTGCTACATCGCCGTCGGGCCCGATGTAATACGGCGCTTCAAACAGAGTGGCGGAAACCTCAGCCGCGTTAACAAAGCCCTGGATCTCAATCACCTTTTCGCTTTTGAGTTTGACTTTGTCAAAATCCTCCTGCTCGACGATCACGAACTGACCGGGCTCATATTGAAAGCCCTTCACAATGTCTTCGTTCTTGAGTGTCTTGCCCGTGACCTTGTCTTTCTTTTCGTAACCGACAGGATTGTGCCCGTCTTTCGAGAGCAGGTTAAAGCTGATTGTCTCAGTAGAATCAATGGCGTTGTAAATCCTCACCGGGATGGTTACAAGAGAAAATTGGATGTGTCCTCTCCAAATGGCGCGCATAAAAATTAGACTTTTAGATTAAAAAATTAGGCTTACAGAGCTAAGTTACTGAAAAATTGACAGTTGACAAAATTGACAATTGACAACCGCTCCCCCTGCCACGCCAGCAAGCCTTATATTTCATGCGATCTAAATGCTGCACAGCTTTCCGGCCCGTTAGGTCTTCAGGTACCACATTGTCAACTGTCAATTCCGTCAACTGTCAACTTATTTAGCTAAATTTAAACATGATCCCGAAGTATCTCCTACTGCTGCTTCCCTTTACATACTCCCTGGCAAATGCTCAGGATAAGCCCAAGAAAGCTTTTCAGTTGTATGAAGAAGCGGAGGCTGCTTATAATGATGACAAATACAGTGCCGCACTGCCTATTCTTAACGAATGCCTGAAGCTATATCCCGGATACTACGATGCTTACGCCTTGCGAGGTTCGGTAAAAGAACTTCTGAAGGATCATGAAGGAGCACTCACGGACTACAGCATCTTTCTCGAGAAATTTCCGGAACATTTGCCCGTACTCATGAGCCGCGCGGTCCTGCGCTACAAGCTCGGATTTTACGATCAGGCGAAAGAAGATTTCTTCAAACTTCTGACCATGAATCCGTCTGAAACAAACACCGTTTTTTACAGACAGAACGCATCGGTCGGCGACCGGAATCCTGTGATGACGCCGGAGAGCGGGCACAAGTCGTACATCTACAATTACCTCGGGCTGACAGAGGCTAAACTAAAAGATCACGCTACGGCTATTGCTTTCTACGATTCGGCGCTGCAGCTTAACCCGCACGAGCCGGACTATTTTGTAAACCGCGGACTCTCAAAAGAAGCGGTCAAGGATACCACGGCTGCCGCGGATTACGAGCGAGCTCTTGCCCTTAACCCGGGCCATACACTGGCGCGTCACAACCTCAAAGCGCTGCAAGCAAAGCAAGGAAAGACGATGACGTATGAGGATCGTTTAACGGAAACGATCCAGGCGGATTCGACCATGCTTTACCCATACCTTGAACGAGCAATGCAACGGTTCGAGGGCGGCTACTTCCAGGGCGCGGAAGAGGATTACTCCCGGGCACTCGAGATCGACCCAAACGATGAAGAGATCTGGCTGGGGCGAGGACTTGCGCGGGAGAAGCTGAAGAACTATCAGGGCGCCTTTTCGGATTACACCAAAGCCATCGACTTGCGCGAAGATTTTTTCCGCGCGTGGATAAACCGGGGGAATGTGCTTTTTAAACTGGAACGCTACGGCGATGCGATCGATGACTTCAACGTTGCACTCATATACCAATCCAACTACACACCGGCAATCTACAACCGCGCGATGGCCAAGGCCAAAATGAAAAACAAAACCGGTGCCTGCGACGATTTGAAGCTGGCGGAGAGTTTAGGGATGGAGATTGAGAGTCGGGTTAAATCGAGGGTTTGTGAGTGACGTGGTGAGTGGTGAGTGGTGAGTAGTGAGTGGTGAGTAGTGAGTAGTGAGTGGTGAGTGGTGAG
>JBIQIY010000031.1:0-52185 GCA_044507775.1 Flammeovirgaceae bacterium
AATTTCGTTTTTCCGGGAAGGCGAAAAGAATCCTCAGTTCTTGTTTTCTTTTTTTGCGCGCTTCTCGGCGCGTTTTTCCTTCAAGGTCTTCGTGGGCTTCTTTTTCGTTTCCTTGCGGGCATCTTGTGATTTTGCCATAGCTTTTATAATTTAATAACGATAATATTACCAAAAAGAAAGCAATTTCCCGAAAGGTAAAATCAAACTTTCAGTATTTTCCGTTTTCCTTAAAAAGGCAAAGACTTTTCATCCGGACCGATCCGGTTGCGCCGAAAGTTCCGGTGCAGGCTGTCCTAAGAAACTGTGAGATAAAATTCCCTGGCTTCGTGCGAATTAGAGATTCGCGATGTAGGTTTGTCATAGTAATCCCCATAGTTTCCGACGGAATGAGTCCTCCGTTGGCATGATTTTTTAGTCCCGTAATCTTCTGTACCTATTCATTCATTTTGCCGCTAACAGTGGCTGGATATGTACAATAAGGGGAATACCTTTGCCTGGTTCGAATGTTTATCAAAACTGTCCTATGAGAAAGAAACCTAATCCGTCCTCTTCTATTGCTTCCAAAAAAGGAAATGATTCGAATGGAGCGGGACATCCCGTGGGCGTCCTTTCCGGGAAAGGCTCTACAAAAAAGAAGCATACCGAAAGTACTGTAATATATCCGCCCGTAGCGGAAACCACTCCCTATGAGCAGCTGAACGGTTTAATGGATAACCGCGAACTCCTTCGCGTGCTGACGGAAGTCAAGAACGGCAACTTTTCCGTGCGCATGCCTTTCGATCAGGTAGGCCTCAGCGGAAAAGTCTGCGACGCAGTGAACGAGATCATATCGCTAAACGAACGAATGATTCAGGAATTCACGAAGGCGGGTCAGATTATCGGAAAGCAGGGAAAACTGAATCAGCGAATCGAGATTCCGAACTCTCGCGGATCGTGGAGTCACGGCGTTGATTCCCTCAACACGCTCATATCGGACCTCGTCCATCCCACCATCGAAATCGCTCGCGTTATCAGTTCCGTGGCAAAGGGTAATCTTTCACAACCCATGCCGCAGGAAATAGGCGGTCATGCTCTTCAGGGTGAATTCGCGCAGATCGCACGAGAGGTAAATGATATGGTGAAGCAGTTGAATCTTTTCTCCATGGAGGTAACGCGTGTCGCCCGCGAAGTGGGATCGGAAGGAAAGCTCGGCGGCCAGGCCAAGGTAAAGGGAGTCGCCGGCGTATGGAAGGACCTGACTGACTCCGTAAACCAAATGGGCAGTAACCTTACAGCCCAGGTGCGAAACATCGCAGAAGTAACCACCGCCGTGGCAAAGGGCGACCTGTCCAAGAAAATTACGGTGGATGTAAAAGGGGAGATTCTCGAACTTAAGAATACCATCAACACGATGGTGGACCAGCTCAACTCTTTTTCATCAGAGGTGACGCGGGTGGCACTGGAGGTGGGAACGGAAGGAAAGCTCGGCGGCCAGGCACAAGTGAAGGGCGTCGCCGGGACATGGAAAGATCTTACCGACTCCGTGAACCAGATGGCTTCCAACCTCACCGGCCAGGTCCGAAATATTGCCGAAGTAACAACTGCGGTGGCGAAAGGCGACCTCTCGAAAAAGATTACGGTGGATGTAAAGGGTGAGATCCTCGAGTTGAAGAATACCATTAACACGATGGTGGATCAATTGAACTCATTCTCTTCGGAAGTAACGCGTGTCGCGCGCGAAGTTGGATCCGAAGGAAAGCTCGGCGGACAAGCTACGGTTAAAGGCGTCGGGGGGGTATGGAAAGATCTTACCGACTCGGTGAACCTGATGGCTTCCAATCTCACAGGCCAGGTGCGGAACATCGCCCAGGTAACGACGGCCATGGCGCGCGGCGATTTATCGCGGAAGATCACCGTTGATGTGCGGGGAGAGATACTCGAACTCAAGGACACCATTAACACGATGGTGGATCAGCTCAACTCTTTCGCATCGGAAGTGACACGCGTGGCCCGCGAAGTGGGTTCTGAAGGCAAGCTCGGCGGACAAGCAACGGTCAAAGGCGTCGGTGGTGTATGGAAGGATTTGACGGACTCGGTGAACCAGATGGCCTCCAACCTTACGGGACAAGTGCGCAACATCGCACAGGTGACGACGGCGGTTGCCAAAGGAGATCTGTCGCGCAAGATCACCATGGACGTGAAGGGAGAAATTTTGGAATTGAAAGATACCATCAACACAATGGTGGATCAGCTGAACTCATTCGCTTCGGAGGTAACGCGCGTTGCCCGTGAAGTGGGATCTGAGGGCATGCTCGGTGGCCAGGCCGATGTTCCGGGCGTCGGAGGTACCTGGAAGGACCTTACCGACTCGGTGAACAAAATGGCGGGTAACCTCACCTCCCAGGTGCGGAACATCGCGGAAGTGACCACAGCCGTGGCGAACGGTGACTTGTCGCGCAAGATCACGGTGGATGTGAAAGGCGAGATCCTGGAACTGAAAAACACCATCAATACGATGGTTGACCAACTCAACTCATTCGGTTCCGAAGTAACGCGTGTCGCGCGTGAAGTAGGATCTGAAGGAAAGCTCGGCGGGCAGGCAACGGTGGTGGGCGTCGGCGGCGTGTGGAAAGACCTCACAGAATCAGTGAACCAGATGGCCTCCAACCTCACCGGTCAGGTGCGCAACATAGCGGAAGTTACGACGGCTGTTGCGAAGGGCGATCTGTCGCGAAAAATCACCGTCGATGCGAAAGGCGAAATCCTGGAGCTGAAGGTCACGATCAACACCATGGTGGATCAGCTCAACGCATTCGGATCGGAAGTAACACGGGTAGCGCGAGAAGTAGGATCGGACGGGCAACTCGGCGGACAGGCCGATGTACCCGGTGTCGCCGGCACATGGAAAGACCTCACCGACTCGGTAAACAAAATGGCGTCGAATCTTACCTCCCAGGTGCGGAACATCGCGGAAGTAACAACAGCGGTGGCGAACGGCGACCTTTCAAGAAAGATCACAGTCGATGTTCAGGGAGAAATTCTCGAATTGAAAAATACCATCAACACGATGGTTGACCAACTCCGCGGCTTCGCATCGGAAGTAACACGGGTGGCCCGCGAAGTGGGTACCGAAGGAAAACTCGGCGGTCAGGCAAGTGTTCCCGGTGTCGCCGGAACCTGGAAGGATCTCACCGATTCGGTGAACCAGATGGCGGGGAATCTCACCGCCCAGGTGAGAAACATCGCCGACGTGGCGATTGCCGTGGCCAACGGAGACCTTTCGAAGAAGATCACGGTGGATGTACGCGGAGAAATCCTGCAGTTGAAAGAAACTCTCAACACGATGGTGGATCAGCTCCGCGCGTTTGCTTCTGAAGTTACGCGTGTGGCCCGCGAAGTGGGTACGGACGGAAAACTCGGCGGACAAGCGTTCGTGCCGGGCGTCGCAGGGACGTGGAAAGACCTCACCGACTCGGTGAATAAGATGACAGGAAACCTTACAGACCAGGTGCGGAATATCGCGCAGGTCACTAAAGCGGTGGCTTCCGGGGACTTGTCCAAGACGGTGGCCATCGACGTGAAAGGTGAGATCCTCGAATTGAAGAACACCATCAACACGATGGTGGAACAGCTCAACTCATTTGCCTTCGAAGTTACACGGGTGGCGCGTGAAGTAGGTACGGAAGGAAAACTCGGCGGACAAGCGGAAGTAAGAGGTGTCGCCGGTACCTGGAAAGATCTTACGGACTCGGTGAACATGATGGCTTCGAACCTGACGAGTCAGGTGCGCGGCATCGCCAAGGTCGTAACGTCCGTCGCCACCGGTAACCTGCGGCAGAAGTTGTCCATCAACGCCAAGGGTGAAGTTGCCCAGCTTACAGAAACGATCAACGAAATGATTGAGACACTCGCGGTTTTTGCAGACCAGGTGACGACCGTGGCGCGGGAAGTGGGTGTGGAAGGAAGACTTGGTGGCCAGGCAAACGTGCCCGGCGCATCCGGTATCTGGAAAAACCTTACGGAAAACGTAAACCAGCTCGCACAAAACCTCACTACCCAGGTGCGATCCATTTCTGAAGTGGCATCGGCGGTGACGAAGGGCGACCTTACACGAACGATTCGCGTGGAAGCGAAAGGCGAAGTGGAAGCGCTGAAAGATACGATCAACCAGATGATTGCGAACCTGCGCGCGACAACCCTCCGCAACCAGGAAACCGACTGGCTGAAATCGAACCTAGCGAAGTTCACGCAAATGCTGCAGGGTCAGAAGGACCTTAACGCTGTTACTACACGCATTCTCTCCGAGCTGGCGCAGGTTGTCAACGCGCACTACGGAGCATTCTACATACTCAATCACGACGACAAGACCTCCGCAGCGAAACTATCGCTGTACGCCGGCTATGCCTACAAGGCTGAAAAAAATGTCGTACGTGAATTCAATATCGGTGAAGGGCTGGTAGGACAATGCGCGATGGAAAAAGAACGGATCCTGCTGACCAACGTGCCTTCGAACTATATCAAGGTCGCGTCGGGTCTCGGCAAGGCAAAACCGTCAAACCTGATTATCCTTCCCGTCCTCGTGGAAAGTAATGTCAAAGCCGTCATCGAGTTGGCGTCTCTCGACACGTTCAGCCAGACACACCTGGACTTCCTCAGCCAGGTGACGGAGTCGATCGGTATCGTACTGAACACCATCGAAGCAAATACACGGACCGAAGGACTCCTCATCCAGTCTCAGTCGCTGGCGAGTGAACTGAAGATCCAGCAGGAAGAGCTCCGCAGGACAAACGATGAGCTGCAGGACAAAGCGCTGCTGCTCGTGAAGCAGAAGGAAGAAGTGGAAGCCAAGAACAAGGAAGTAGAGGAAGCGCGGCGATCGCTGGAAGAAAAGGCCGAACAGCTTCAGCTCACCTCGAAATACAAATCCGAGTTCCTGGCGAATATGTCGCACGAGCTGCGGACACCGCTAAACAGTTTGCTGATCCTGGCACAGCAGTTATACGAAAACGCGGAAGGCAACCTGTCGGAAAAGCAGGTGCGCTACGCGAAGACAATCCATTCGTGCGGAGACGACCTGATCCAGCTGATCAACGATATTCTGGATCTCTCCAAGATCGAATCCGGGTTCATCTCAACCAATATTGCGCCGGTCAACCTCACCGAGATCGCATCGTTTGTTGAAACAACCTTCAGGCCCATCTCGGAGGCGCGAACCCTGCGCTTCAGCATCAGTCCTTCGGAGGACCTGCCCACGACGATCGACACCGACATCCAGCGGCTCAACCAGATCCTGAAGAACCTGCTGTCGAATGCTTTCAAATTCACGGAAAAAGGTGGCGTAAACCTTCGCATTTATCCGGCCAAGGGCGGTTGGAAATCCAATTCGAATCTCGACGCTGCCAAGATGGTCATCGGATTTTCCATCAGTGACACCGGTATCGGTATTCCAATGGAAAAACAAATGATCATATTCGAGGCCTTCCAGCAAGCAGAGGGTTCAACGAGCCGCAAGTACGGCGGAACCGGTCTGGGCCTTTCCATCAGCCGCGGATTGGCGGAGTTGCTCGGCGGAACTATCGAGCTGGAAAGTACGCCGGGACGCGGAAGTACCTTCACACTCTATCTGCCCATTGACAGCATGGCTGTGACGAGTCCGGGCTCGCGGGAGAACATGAAAGTGATCCAGCAGCTTCAGTTTGAAAAAGATCATGAGCAGGTTCAGTTCAGCAACCTCCTGACAAACCTGCACATCACGAAAGAAGGAGTCGAATCCCGAAATCTTGAGATCGTATCGGAACTCATCAATGAAGCTGGCGACGACCGCAATTCGATCCAGACAAACGACAAGGTCTTGCTCGTCGTAGAAGACGATCTTCGCTTCAGCAAGATCATCATCGAGAAGGCGCACGAAAAAGAGCTGAAGGCGGTTGTAGCGACCAACTACCTCGAAGTCTTCGATTTCATCAACCGCTTCTCCCCTATCGCCATCACACTGGATGTCAAACTTCCCGATACGAGCGGATGGAAAGTGATCGATCTGCTGAGAAACGACCTGAACTACCGCCACATCCCGATCTATGTAATATCAGGAGAGGAGAACAGGACGCTTGCGCTCAAGAGAGGAGCGCGAAGTTTCATGCTCAAACCGCTCGGCAACGACTCGCTGAACGAGTTACTGGCTGACATCGAGACCTTCAGCCGGAATGGAGGACAGCGCGTACTCGTCATCGAGGACAATGAAATCGATTCATCGCAGATCGCCAAGATGCTCGCGGACGACCGGCTCGAAGTCGATATCGCAACTACGGGCGAGGCCGCACTCCAGGCCATGGCTGAAAAAACTTTCGACTGCGTAATTGTCGACTACACCCTGCCTGACATTTCAGGGACCGAACTCCTGCAGAAAATAAGCCAGGCCAAGAACCCGCTCACGCCGGTGATTGTTTATTCGGCTAAGGACTTTAACAAACAGGAGTTGAACCAGGTCAATCAGACATCCAACGCAGTGCTGATGAAAGGGGTGAACTCGATTGAACATCTGTTGGAGGAAGTCGTGACGCAGCTGCACATACCGCACAAGGACCTCGCGGCAAGCAAGCGCCGGATCATTGAGAATATCCGCAGCAAGGAAGATATTCTGACTGGCAAGAATGTACTGATCGTGGACGACGATGTGCGAAACCTGTTTGCCTTGACAACCGTTTTTGAACGATTTAACATTAACGTCATCACCGCTGAAAGCGGCCAGGAGGCCATCCAGATCCTCAATGAAAATGCGCGGATCGATATGGTGCTCATGGATATTATGATGCCGGAAATGGACGGATATGAAACCACGCAGCGAATCCGGCGGGAGCATAAGAACAGCACCCTGCCCATCATCGCCGTCACAGCGAAAGCCATGAAGGGCGACAGGCAAAAATGTATTGAAGCGGGAGCTTCTGATTATATCACTAAACCGGTGAAAATAGATCAGCTGCTTTCATTAATGCGATTGTGGTTCTTTAAATAGATAGCGAGCACTGAATGCATCCTAAAATATTATTAGTCGATGACCGTGAAGATAATCTTCTGGCGATAGAGACCATCTTCGAACCGGATGGCTATCGGTTTGTCAAGGCGAATTCGGGAAGGCAGGC
The DNA here is from genome assembly GCA_044507775.1 of Flammeovirgaceae bacterium. Lineage (GTDB taxonomy): Bacteria > Bacteroidota > Bacteroidia > Cytophagales > Cyclobacteriaceae > Chryseosolibacter. The sequence continues at coordinate 7,119 of JBIQIY010000031.1, forward strand.
ATTGAAGATCCTGTTGCACGAGTTCGACTTTGCACTCATCCTCATGGACGTGAAGATGCCGAACCTGAATGGTTTTGAAACGGCGTCCATGATCTATGAGCGCGACAAGCTTAAGCACATCCCCATCATCTTTATCACCGCTAACAATTTCGGGGATGAGAATCTCTACCGGGGCTACCAGGCCGGCGCTATCGACTACATCTATAAGCCCATCAAGCCGGAAGTACTCCGCGCCAAGGTTTCCGTGTTGATCGATCTCTACCGGAAGAACCGCCAGCTGCTGGCCCAGGAGCAGCGCCTGGTCGCGATCAACAAGAGCCTGGAGATGGAGATCAAGGAACGCAAGTCCAGCGAGGAAAAGGTCAAACACCTGAACCGCCAGCTGCTGGAAAATATCGCCAGCCTCGAGCAGGCTAACAAGGATCTCGATCGCTTTGCGTTCATGGCATCACACGACCTCCAGGAGCCGCTCCGCAAAATCAGAATGTTCAGCGACCGGCTGGCGCTGAAATACAGCAGCGTCATGGACGACGACGGTCGCATCAACATACAGCGCATTCACAAAGCCGCGGAAAGAATGCAGAATCTGATTACCGACATTCTCACTTTTTCCAAGATATCCGTTGATAACCCATCCTTTGTGGATTCGGATATGAACATTCTCCTTCAGGAGGTGCTTGCCGATCTCGACGAGGAAATCAAGTCCAAGCAAGGCCGCGTGACGGTCGAAAAATTACCCACGCTGAGTGTTAATCCGAGTCTGATCAAACCGCTCTTTCACAACCTGATCGGCAACGCGCTGAAGTACTCCAAGAAAGATACCGCGCCGCAGGTTAAGATCACCTCCGAGATCAGCTCGCAACTGAACGGCAAGACAAACCACGGTGTAAGCCCGAAGTATTGCCGGATCTATATCCAGGACAACGGCATCGGGTTTGATCAGAAATATGCGGAAGAGATCTTCGGAATGTTCAAACGCCTTCATCACAATTCCGAGTTTCAGGGCACGGGGATCGGACTTGCTTTATGCAAAAAGATCGTGGAGCAACACCACGGCTACATTTCCGCGCGAAGCAAGATCAACGAAGGATCAACTTTCATCATCTCCCTGCCGCTTCAGCATCAGGATGAACCCGTCAACGCCATCGCTCAAGGGTAGGTTCTTGGCACCATCTTTTTAACAGCTGGTCTTGCCACTTTCAAGCCAGTCAAATTGAGAATCAAACGCAGATATGTCGCCGGGTTCGTAGTCATCGCCGTGTTCATGGCTCTCTTCTTGTGGGGCCGCTTATATGTGCTTGACCATTTGGCCGTAAATCTTAACATGCGGATTCAGTCTATCAAGATAAGCGGATTCAATGTCCGGTACGATTCCCTCTATGTCGACTGGCTGCGGAGTACGATCGAAGTAGACAAGGTAATCCTGGAAAAGAATGCGTACGATACCACGTGCATATATCCCGAATATATTTCGGTCGGTAAAGTCAGGGGGGAAGGAATCGGATTGTACGCATTGGTCTTCAACAAGGTTCTGGCGCTGGATGCTATTTACCTCGACAGTCCTCGTGTCGTGCTGCGCGAAAATTCCCTGTTCAGAATGGATTCCACGTCGCAGCGGGAGAATGAATTCACCCTGCGCGCGGATCGGGTGGTCATCCGCGCGGCGGATTGGATATACACGGACAGTGTCACTTGCAATATAATCACCGGCCTGAAAAGCAATATTTCGATCCGCGATCTGAATCTGGACTTTCACACGGGGAAACCCCTGAGTTATCGCGCTGCCGCAGTGACGATCGACTCAACCGAGATCAGAATGCCACGCCATCTTTACACGTTTCACATCCTCCAGGCCTCGCTCAATTTCGATCACAATAGTTTCCGGGCGGATTCAATCCGCGTGATGCCCGATGTCGGAAAGGTTCAGTTTGGAAAGCATCACGGCTTCGAGATTGATCGCTTCGATTGCGTGATCCCGTTCATGCGGCTGGACGGATTGTCGTTTTCCTCGGCTGACTCAGCAGCTGTGACTGCAAGCGCAATGGAAATCCAGTTCTACCTGAAAGTATTTCGCGACAAGCGGCTTCCGTTTCGAACAAGGAAGAAGTTTCTTCCACAGGATCAGCTTCAGCGCCTTCCGTTCGCGCTCGCCATCGATACACTGAAAGTCAAAAAAAGTTACGTGATGTATGAAGAATACGCCGAGGGCGCATCCGAGCCGGGGCAGATCTTCTTCGACAACCTGTACGCGACCTTCCAGAACATCACAAACACAGAGTCAACAGGAACCACCGAATTCGACGCCCGCTCTAACCTGCTGGGACACGGTGAACTCAATCTTCACGTAAGCATTCCGCGAGACGGGAAGAAGCGAACCAGGCTCAGCGGATCCATCCAAAACTTCAGCATTCCGGAAATCAATTCGATGCTAACGCCCACTACGCAAATCAAGGTTGAATCCGGCGATTTGAAAGAACTGCGGTTTGCCTTTTCTTACAACTCCGTCCGCGCAGATGGTGAACTCGAATTAACGTACGAAAATTTGAAGTTGATTTCGTTCAAGGACGATTCAAAAACGGACGGCGAGCCGGAAAAAGACAACCTGAAGACGTTTATTATGAACACATTTATTTTCCGGAAAAACATGCATGAAGATCTTCCCGCAGACAAGCGCAAAGGCACCATCGAGTATCTCCGGGATGATTCGCGTTCGGTGTTTAACTTCTGGTCCAAATCACTGGTGTCCGGAATAAAATCAGCCTACAAACTGGACAAGGTAGAAGCCCGTACCGTTGAAAAAGACACGAAGAAGGAGGAACGGGTGACGCGGAGGGAAGCGCGCAAACTTAAGAGGGCGGCAAAGAAAAAAGAGCGCGGCTAACAGAACACTCTTCGGCTAATGACGCTACGTATCGGACAAATGGACAAGCAGCAACGGAATGATCCGGCGCCAGACTGTGCCTATAGATAATCCTTAAGGGTATTCAGCTTTAGCGGCTTTTCAAGGATGCTAACAGAATGGTTGTTCCGGTCCTTGAGATCAGGAGGCAGGTATTCATACGCGCTGATAAGATTGATCTTGCAATCGGGAAACTCATCGATGAGGTACGACATTTTCTCCCAGCCCAGCCCGTCGGGAAGGTTGTTGTCGATAAACACCACATCCGGGGAGACTTCATGAATTAACGATAGACCTGAACCGAGTGTATTGGCCAGAAAAACATCGTGATTCAACTCGAGAAAATAAGTTTTCATCAAATGGCAGAGGTCTTCCTCATCATCTATGATCACTATTTTTTTTCTGGACATCGTGTGAAGTTATTACTTATCTGAAAAACAGGCAAATCGTCGACTTTTAATAAGAAAATATTGTACCGGAAACGTCTCTGCAAGCGCGAAACAGCCTATCAGGGAACAGTTTTTTACCTCTAAGCATCCATAAACGTTAACATAAAGCATAACATATTATGAACTCAACAAGCAAGACAATTTTAGCGGTTATGGGCGCCGCTGCAGTGGGGGCCATCATCGGCATGTTGGTTGCACCGGAAAAAGGCAGTGATCTGAGGAGGAAAATCACAGATGCGACGGGCGACTGGACTACTCAACTGAGCGACCTTTTGGCGCAGGGAAAAGAGCAATTAAATTCCCTGAAAAATAAGGCAGCATCTCAGGCTTCCAGTTTCGCTGCCGAGGGCGAGGAGCGCTTCAACAACATCAACGAAAGAGTATAACAAAATGGCTGTTTCAAAAGTTCCGCCCACTTTCTGGTCGGGATCTTTTGGAACAGCTTTGATAATGAGCTCGCCGTTCCGCGTCAGTTCTCCCTCGTGTGCGCAGGTGTTGACGCAGTGGAACACCAGTAGCGCAGTACTGTCCCGACCATTCTAACCATGCTCTCAAAGTTTGCGGGTTTAACGATGTATGTATTGGCGCCAAGCTCATAACATCGCCTGATTTCCCGTTCGTCCCGCGTCGTAGTGTAGATGATAACCGGAATTTTTCGGAACACGGGGTGTTGTTTGATATCCTGCAGAGCCTCTCTCCCATTCTTCAGAGGCATATTGAGGTCGAGCATGATGAAGTCGGGAAATTCACTTCCATCAACCCGGTCATTGATGTTGTTAAGGTGGAAAAGCAGATCCACTCCATTACCGACAAAATTCAGCTTGTGTTGCTCGCCGTTTTCAAGAAACGCGCTTCGAAGAAGAAGTTGATCATCCGGATCATCCTCTGCAATCAATATTGTGGGCATTACTATCATCGTCGATCTGCCGCTGCGCTGCGGCATCGTTTTTTCCCATTATTACCATGAAATATAGATACTACTATGGAAGTTCCAAAACCGCCCAGAAAAAAAAGAGTCGATCCACAGCAACCCGAAAGTGTGGATAGCAGGCGACCGGGAGAAGAGCGCACTCCTGCATCAGCCGAACGCACGGGGGACATGGAAGAAGCCGGAGGACGCGAGACTGTGTCGCGGCAGTCACCCTCCGCCGACCAAGGCCCCGTGACAAACCAGGATGAACAAGAGAAGATCACCAACGCAGATGAAAGCGACGTGCCTGTCAATGAAAAATAAAACGTTGGCTATAGTTGCGGTGTCAGGCCTGATTGAATGTGATAATAAAAGAAGTCCCGACACCTACCCTGGATTTTACCTCGATGGATGCGTTGTGCGCCTGGATAATGTTCAGTGTTGAAGCCAGACCGAGCCCTATTCCATTCCGCTTCGAAGTAAAATACGGCTCGAAAAGTTTGGATAGATTTTCCTGTGGAATGCCACATCCGTTGTCTGCGATCTCGATGCTGTAGTTTTCGTCTCCCGGAATGAGCGTTATTGAAAGCTCGCCTTTGCTGTTCTCGATCGCCTCGATGGCGTTGATGATGATATTCAGCAGCGCGATTTTCAGCTTGGCCTTATCGGCGAGAATATAACACGGCGAGTCGGGATAATTCACTTTAAGCCGGATCTGTTTCAGTGTGAGCCTGTCGAGCGCTACACCGATACTTTCGTCAACGGCCGTCTGAAGCACCACGCGCTCGAACATCATTTCGGTCGGCTTCGACGACGTCAGCAGTTCGGTGATCAGGTCATTGATTCGCTTGCCATTCCGGTCGATGATATCCAGGTAGACCTGTTCTTCCTCACGGGTCAGGGTACTCAGCTGTTCCAGAGACATGTGGATATTGCTCAGGGGGTTTCTTACTTCATGCGCCAGCGTGCGCACCAGGCGGCCAGTCGCCGCGAGCTTTTCCGCCAGTAACGTGGCGCGCTCCGTCTTCTTCTGATTCGTGATGTCATGCAGGATACCCTGGACATACTGATTGTTGTTGCTGTCGAGTTCAATCGAAAGATAGAGTATGCAGTTGCGGCGCCTACCCTTCGAGTTGATCACCTCCACTTCAAGGTCATTTACCTCACCGGTCTTTTCAAGCTTGTGGCGGATTGTCGTCCGGATGTTCTCATTGTCAATGAACTGGTAAAGCGTGTGCCGGATCAATTGCGTCTTATCCGTTCCCACGAGGTTAACCATTGCGGCGTTGACATCTTTGAAAACCAGCGATAAATCGGTGGTGAAAACGGCTTCTTTCGACTTCTCGAAAATGCTTCGGTATTTTCTTTCGTTGGCGCGCAGAGCCTTCGTGGAGGCAGAGCGTTCCAGGGCATAGCGAATGCACCGCTCGAGCTTTTCCGATGTCAGCTCGGATTTGATCAGGTAATCGACCGCACCCATCTGCATCGCCTGCTTGTCGATCGCAGAGTTACCTTTTCCGGTAAGCAGGATGATCGGTTCCTCGCAATTCATTTTCATTGCTTCAGCCAACAAGTCGATACCGGTCTTCGCGCCCAGACGATAGTCTACGAAATACAGGTGAAATTTTTTCGATTCGATGTGCTCCAGGGCGGTCTTGTAGTTGTAGCACCACTGGATATCGAACGTTCGGTCTTCTATACTGTTGATAAAACCACTCGTGAGGATAAAGTCGTCTTCGTCGTCATCGATAATCAAAATCCGCACGAGCTGGGATGAACTGACCATGTTTTAGAATTGCTTCTCGGGAAGTACGACAGTAAAAGTGGCACCGCGGTCCGGAGCGCTTTTCGCAAAGATGAGTCCGCCGTGCTTTTCAACGATCTTCTTACAGATAGCCAGTCCGATACCCGAGCCCGGGTACTCGGCTTTGCCATTCAGGCGCTGGAAGATCTGGAATATTCGCTCTGCGTACTCTCCCTCAAATCCGATTCCGTTGTCTTGCACTTCGATCCGGTAAAAACAAATCGTCGCGGGGAGCCCCAGGGCTTGTTTCTCTGTCTTGGAAAGTTCGCTGGAGCTCACATCAATTTCCGGGGGCACATTCTGCTTGCGGAACTTGATAGCGTTGGACAGGATGTTGGCAAAAAGTTGCTTCATTTCTGATGTGACGGCCTGTATTGTGGGCAGCGTACCTGAAAAGCGGATTACCGTCCCCGTCTCCTCGATCTTCAAATCCAGTTCGGAAGTAACGCCGTCGAACACAGATTTGAAATCGACTTCATCAAAAGTAAGCGCGCGCCTGTTCGCGCGCGAAAAATTCAGGAGGTCATCGATAAGGGTCCTCATGTTGGACGCGGAGGCGAGAATTCGCTCAATGAAAAAATTTCCTTCGTTATCCAGCGCCTTGTCATACTTTGCTTTTAGCCTTTCGGTGAACATGGAGATCTTCCTCAGCGGTTCCTGCAGGTCGTGCGAGGCGATGTAGGCGAACTCTTCCAGGTCACGGTTCGACCGGTTCAACTCGCGGATGTGGCGTTCCTGGTCTTTCTCCAATGTCCTCATCGCCGTTATATCGCGGTTGATACACAATATCTTCACCACCTCGCCCGTGGCATCCTTCACGAGCTTGCCACGTGTAGAGATGGTCTTCAGGGCGCCTGACTTCGTTTTTATTACATATTCATACGAGAAATCCGCCTTTTCCTTCATCGCAGTAGAGAGAATGTCCTCGAAAGTCTGGCGGTATTCATCCAGCACATGACTCAGATAAAAGTTGAGTCCGATTCTTCCCTCCACCTCTTTGCAACTGTACTCCAGCAGGGAATAGAGTCCGGGCGTCCAGGTCACGATGTTTGTGCTGAGCTCCCATGCCCAGCTTCCAAACTGCAACAGCTCCTCCGTCTCATCCAGCAGCTCCCGGGTGGTTTCAAACTCTTCCTTGTCCTTAAAATCTTCGGTGATATCGTTGGCCATAAAAAGAATTATAGGCTCCTTTTCATTGCCGTCCCTTGACAATGTTGTTGACATACGAAGTTTGTGTGTCGTTACAGTTCCTGGTTGTTAAGGTCTTTGTATTGTTTGATCTTGTTATACAGGGTCTTCCGATCGATCTTCAGGAGTTTGGCGGCCTTACTCTTGTTGAAATCCACCTTCTTCAGCGTTTCCAGGATCCACTCGTACTCGGCATCAATGCTGACGCTTTTAAGTCCTGGCTCCCGCATGGGCGCAGGCTGGCTTGTCGCCGGAGCGGACTCACGGGCTACTGCCGCGGGCGCCTGCTCGCCGGTATTTTCGAATTGCAATTTCCGATAGTTGACAAGTTCGAACGGAATGCTCTTGATATCGATCACGCTGCTGTCGGCCATCAACGTCGCTCGCTTCACCACGTTCTTCAACTCGCGCAGGTTTCCGTGCCATACGTATTTCCGGAATACGTCCTCCACTTCAGGAGAGAACCGCTTGACATTCTTGCCGAGCTCCCGGTTGGTTTGTGTAAGAAAATGATTTGCGAACACCATGATGTCGTTGACACGCTCCCGCAAGGGAGGCACGTTGATCTGAAACTCGTTGAAACGATGATAAAGGTCTTCACGGAAATGGCCCGTTCGCGCGGCATCCCACAACTTCTTGTTGCTCGCTACGATGATCCGGACGTCGAGGTCAATATCCTTTATACCACCCACGCGCCTCATTTTCCTTTCCTGGACTACGCGCAGCAGGGTAACCTGGACATCATAAGGAAGGTTGGATATCTCATCCAGGAAAATAGTCCCACCGTTGGCAAGCTCAAAGCTTCCCACCTTCTGCCCGATTGCCCCGGTAAAGGATCCCTTTTCGTGACCGAACAACTCACTTCCGGCGAGTTCGCGTGACAGCGTCCCGCAGTCAATAGCAATAAACGGTTTGTTGCTGCGCTTACTACGCTTGTGGATCTCCTGTGCTATTACTTCTTTTCCGCTGCCGCTTTCACCGTAGATGATGATGCTGTAGTTCGTTGGTGCAACTAAGTCGATCTGGTTCAGAATATTCTTGAAATCAGCACTGTCGCCGAAAATATGCGAATTCGGATCGCTGTATCGCTTTGCGTTGGCCAACGCAAGTTTATCCTCGCGGGATGATGACTCGTCCTCGGGCGATTCGGGGGAAGTGGTTCCCGCCACGCCGGACTTTTCTTCTGCCGACTTGCTCAGCGCCTTGCGAATTGTGAGCAGGATCTCATCCGGCAGCAAGGGCTTCGTTACGTAGTCCATCGCACCGAGCTTCATCACTTCTACAGCGGTTTTTATATTGCTGTAGCCCGTAATAATAATGACGGGTACGGAGGGATTCTTTTCCTTGATCTTCTTGAGAATCGAACTTCCGCTCATGTCTTCCAGTCGGAAGTCGCACAAGATGAGGTCCGGCTCCATGCCCTCGAGGATCTCGAGGGCGGCTTTTCCCGAGGTGGCTTCAATCACCTCGAACCCGTGCTTCGAAAGGAATCGTTTTAAAACAAAGCATAAATCCTTATCATCATCAATGATCAGTATTTTTTCCATGAGCCTGTCTGTGTTCAATCTGTATAACTTGTCGTAATTTCCTCGTTACGCCAGGAAAGCCCGCATTTGCGCCGCCGGAATGTGCAACTGCTCGCGGTATTTTGTAACCGTCCGCCGTGCAATTTCAAAACCGCGCTTGGCCAACACCTTCACCAGTTGTTGGTCGGAATACGGGCACTTCTTGTCTTCGGCTTGAATCACCTCTTGAATGGTCTTCTGAATGACTTTGTTACTCACCACTTCACCCTTGTGATTCGCAATCCCCTCGGTAAACAACGACTTCAGCAACACATTTCCAAAATGCGTCTGAACATACTTATTACAGGTGATACGCGACACCGTTGAGATGTCGACGCCGACCATGTCGGCAACATTTTTCAGGATCATCGGCTTCAATTTCGTGATGTCTCCTTCCTGAAAATAATCGTGCTGCAAACGCACGATGGCTTCCATGACTTTCAGCATGGTTGACTCACGCTGGCGAATGGCATTGACAAACCATTCCGCCGCGTTCAGCTTGCTTTTCAAATATTGTTTTGAGCGATTGTCCGTCTGGCTCTTCTCGGTGTCGTACACCATCTTCTTCCAGGAAGAACTGATGCTGAGTTTAGACGAGCGCTCCCGCGCCAGGCTCACCTGCATGATGTCGTCTTCCTGAACCAGGATGAAGTCCGGGAGAATCGTCTCGGTCTGAGGTGTGACGCTGGTGGCCGTCACCGGCTTCAGCTTCAGCGTGCTCAGGAGATGAAATATCTCCTTAAGATCCTCTTCTTCAATCTTGAGGTCATTGATGATCTTTTCAAAGTTGCGATGCATCAGTTCGTGATAGTAATTTTCCAGGATGCACGCAGCCAGCTTTACATCGGGAGTGGCTGCCATCGATTTCAGTTGCAACGCCAGACACTCTTTGATATTGGCAGTGGCGACCCCGATCGGTTCAAGCTGTTGAATAACAGCAATCACGCGCTGAACCGTTTCCGGTTCAATCCACTTGCTGAACTTCATGGAATAATCATCGGCGAGATTTTCACAACTGAACTCGAGGAATCCCTCATCCGTCAGGCTGTCGATGATGAAATTGCCAACCTCGGTTTCTTCTTCGGTTAACCTCTGCAGCGCCAACTGGTTCTTCAGCTCCTGTCTGAAATCTTCCATCTCCACCAATGGTTTTTCCAGGGGTGCCTGCGACTGAAAGTGCTGTGCGTTTTCAGTCTTGTAATCCGGAATATCGTCGTAGCAATATTCCTCCCAGTCCTTGTAGTCTTGTGCCGAATCCTGAGTGCCCGATTCAAACGCACCGTCCTCATCGGCCTTCTCCTCAATCAGCGGATTCTCTTCGAGCTCATTCTGAATACGCTGCTCAAGCTCAATCGTATTCAAATGCAACAGCTGCAGCATCTGTAAATGCTGAGGGTGGATCTTAAGTTGCTGCTTTTGTGTCAGGTTTTGGTAAAGCATAATTACATAGGGTCGGTTAATACTCCGTACCCTTTTGCAAGCTTGACACCACTTTTTGATAAACAGCAATATTTTTTTCAGCTTGTTCACCGTCAATTAGTTACGAGATTCACTTGCAGCGACTGTTTAAAAAGAGCCAGCAATCCTGTGGAATCGTTTCCCATCTTGCGGCAGATAAATGTACCCCTTGTAGACAAAATTCCACACAGAAATCGTTAAAAAATGCGGTTTTTAAACAAATAATAGGGTCGCCCGTCCCGGGGAAGGCAATTTCGGTCTTATGATAAGGTTGTATGTACGTTTTCAGTGGGATTGGCAGGCCCGTGAGCAGAAGCTCTTTCCAAATCCGGAAGACCTTTTTGTGAAAAGACGAGAGACAGTGTTGCCGATGTCGCCTGCGCGATATCTCGCTTCCATTGCGCGATATAAAGTAACAGGATTTCCGTCCCTGTAGTAGTGCCTGGCAACACATAAATATCAAGCTGGCTTTTCACTACTGTCTTCGCGATCATCCACAAGTGGCCCTTCATATCATATTCTTTCACGACGACAGCTAAAAAGGAAATGCCGGCCGCTTAAACCGTTCCGTGCGGCAGTCTGTGCACGAATCTCTACACCTTTTGGGTAAATAGGCGGATTCCATACATGTGCGGATTCTCGTGGCACATATTTAGTGCTCATGAGCTTAGTTTATTGTTAACCAAATTTTAAATATATGCTACGCTGGACATTGACATTCCTGGTGATAGCGCTGATCGCAGCTGTCTTTGGGTTTACCGGGATAGCCGCAGGCGCTGCGTCGATCGCTAAGATCATCTTTTACATTTTCCTCGTCTTCTTTGTGATCTCGCTGATCACAGGAGCTTTCAGACGTTCTGACTGACGGGAGATCGGAAAGTGGATTCAGGCAATTCGCAGTCATTGAAGGGAAACATCGTTTGACCTTTAATGACTGCTTTTTTATTGCTTATTGCGCGTGCTTTTGCTTGTCTTCCAACTCCGCGATATCCTCGAGCGACGGAGTCAACTCCGTTACCTCCTGCTTGATGATAAAGACGGCGGTCTTTTTTGGCACAATACCACCGCCGAGATTCATCGTGTATACTTTCGTGAACTCTGCGCCAAAGTATAATATGATCGACGTATAGTACACCCAAATGAGAATAATGACGACCGAAGCTGCGGCCCCGTACGTTACTCCGACGCTGGAGTTACTGAGGTAAAGACCAATCAACCACTTTCCAATCAGAAATAAAACCGATGTAAACGTGGCGCCCACAAACGCGTCCTTCCACCGGATGCGCGCGTCGGGAAGCACTTTGAATATGATGGCAAAGAGCGTCGTAATTACCAGAAAAAGGAATACATAGTTGACAGCCTGAAATACGATAATCGTTACCTCGCTGAAAAACGATGACAGTTTATCGTACAGCAGATCCACGAGCGCATGTACGCCCAGCGACACCATGAGTATAAAGCCAAAGCCGATGATAAGAGAGAAAGATAATAACCGGTCGAAGATCAGCTTGATAAAGCCCCTGGTCGGCTTCGTCCGGATAGACCAGATGTAATTGATCGAGTCCTGCATTTCCGTAAAGACCCCCGTGGCACCTACGAACAGAAATACCAGTCCGACGATCGCTCCGCGGTGGCCCACCCGTGACTCCTCGATGCTGCCGATAATATCCTGGATCTGAAGCGCGACACCGCTTCCCACAAGCCCCTGGATCTGACCGTAGATCTTACCTTCAACCGCATCCTTGCCGAAAAAAATTCCCGCGAGAGATATGATGATAAGCAACACCGGTCCGAGCGAGAACAGCGTGTAGTAGGATAAAGACGCGCTGAACTTCAGCGCGTGGTCATTCAAGAATTCGGTAAAAGCCTGGCGAACGATAAGCCAAAACTTACGCATGAAGGTCCGTGACTTTTACCTTTTGTATTTGTTCGACCTTAACGATAAATTTTGAAACATTCTCATCCGCGTAAGCGCCATACCCATCGACGAGCGTACCTTTCGTCCCATCCTGCGTTTCAATTACATACAGAATGGTATTGTCTCCCGGGTCCGACACTCCCTCGAAGCGGTAGAAACTGACGATGCTCACCTCCTCAGGCTGCCAGGTCTTACCCGGATCGAACGTAGTCAATCCATTTTCATTTACCTGGAAGTCTTCCTTGTAACCTTCCTCTTTCATACGGTTTGTGCATGAAGCAAGGTCCTTCATCCAGGGTATTTCATCCGGCTTGTCCGGTGTAACGGCAGATTCCATATACTTTAAGTTTATTTATGAAACCGCCTCATGCATGTCGCGGTATCTCTTCACGACGTCATGTGAACTCTGAATCGATGAACGCTGCTCCACGATAAGTCCGCGCACTTCCGCTGTAATGTCCGCATCCGATTCAAGAGCCATGTTATAGGCCTTCAGGGCAGCGTCTTCTCCGAATTCGCACAGAGCCAACACCGACTTCCTGTCGCGCGCACTAATACCGGACTTAATGTCCATCCATACCCGGTAGAGTTTACCAGACTGCGTAGAATCCGATGCAGGGGTTCCTCCAAGATTGCGCACCTCGGCGGCCAGTGCATTGGCAAACTGGACACTCGTGTTAGCCATGTTGGTGAACATTGTTTTGAGGTCTATGTCAGTGGGCTTTAGTTCTTCAACTGCCTTGTGGTATCCTTCCGTCCGGTCGTGATTGATCCGGATCAAATCATTGAGAACTTCAATTAGATCATTATTGCTTTTCATACGGTAGTTTTAATTGTTACAGACCGAGATTAGAAAACTATGCCAAGGAGTTGGCAGAATCACGTTTAGAGGTTGCTTTTCAAGGATTTGAAGCGGCTATTTCGAAGACATCATACCCCAAGTTGTGGAATTTTAGCTACACGGATTTTAGCTGTTCAAATGGAAAATGCGGAGAACGGCTTAAAACGACCAGCGTCAGTATTCTGGCACAAGTTTTACAATAAGATGGTCAGATTCAGTCAGCTTGGTTGAAAGGAGCGAACGAAAAATGTGAAGCAGAATGAAGACGATACTTAGAATTTTTGCATTGATTCTTTTGACGGGAGCTTTGGTTTCTTTGTCCGGATGCACGAGCGATGGGAGCCGAAATGATCAGGACAATGAGACGATATCTCAGGATTTTGAACGCGAGCGCAATGAGTTGAAGGACGAGCTTCGCGAACTGAGGAACGACATTGACCGCGAGCTTCAGAAAGTGGATAACCGGTTAGACCGGGCGGCAAACAAAGAAGACAAGGATCTGGATGCTGATCGTGTTGAGCTTGAGAAAGCAAATCGCGATCTCACGGAAGAGCGTTCAAAGGTTGATAAGGCGCTCGATAATATTGAAAACGCAAGTGAAGAAACGTGGGCGGACGTAAAGGTTGCCGCCCGGAACACTTCTCGAGAAGTAAAAACAGCGTTTCAGGAGATGGGCAATAAGCTGGAAGCGCTCTTCGATGATAATGAGACTCAAGATTAGTTGTTCTATAGTCAGGTTTTAGCTAGTGGGGTTTAAAAGTCGTTACCGTTCCGGTAGCGGCTTTTTTTTTGCCCTCCGGAAATCGAAAAAAGAAAAAGCCAGGTGTAAGTCGCCTGGCTTTTTAATTCAATGATGTTCTTAACTAGGCTTCTTCCTGGCTTGCCTGCTGGTTGATGCTCGATTCCGCGAGCTGGGTCAACAGCTCGTCTGTTTCCTTTTCTTCCTCCAGGGTCTGACCGAGGATATCTTTCATTTCCGGCTTGCCCATGGTTTTGGCAAGCGTGGCCAGGCCACCGTAGGCTGCGATTTCATAGTGCTCGACTTTCTGAGCGGCGATGATGAGCGCTACATCGCGGGTGGAAGTTCCCTCCTCTGTGTCTTCCAGGACAGACTCGGCTTCTTTTACGAGGCCTTCCATCGCCTCGCACTTCTTGCCACGCGGTTTTTCGCCAAGCATTTCGAACACTTGTTCCAGCCTGCTGACGTGCTCTTCCGTAGCCGCCAGGTGGTCTGCAAAGGCGTTCGCGAGTTCTTCGGAAGACGCCGCCTTCTCCATTTTCGGCAATGCCTTCACCAGGTGCTTCTCAGCCCAATAAATGTCGCGCAACTCTTCAATGAATAGTTCCTGTAACATCGAATTGTTCTGTTCCTGGGTATACGAAGCTGATTGCTTTTTTGCACCCGTGCCTTTTTTACTTGTCTTTTCCATAGTTTAAGATTTTAAGTGTTGTAATTATTTGAGAGAATGCTACCCTTTTTGGGATGTCCGGGAATTGCCTCACTAATCAGGAAGCATAGCCATTCGGTTAGAGGAAAAAACTATGTGCCAGATGACAAGGGCACCTTGGCGATCGGGTTGATATTTGCATAATTCTAGTAATTTTGTGCTCCGCCAGACATTGGCCAGAGTGATTTATGAAAAACATCCTCGGAATTATTCCTGCCAGATTTGCCTCAACGCGTTTCCCTGGAAAACCACTCGCGGATATCGGCGGTATGAGCATGATCGAACGGGTGTATCAGCAGGCGAAGAAGGCTGGATCCCTGGCGGATGTTATTGTCGCTACCGACGATCGCAAGATTGAAAAGGAGGTCAGACGCTTTGGCGGGACGGTTTGTCTCACATCTCCGGATCATCCCAGTGGGACGGACCGCTGTGCGGAGGTGCTGGAAACATTGAAGCTCAACTGCGATGCGATCGTCAATATTCAGGGGGATGAACCTTTCATCGACCCGCGACAAATCGACCTCCTATGCTCGTGCTTCGAAGATCCTCGAACGGAACTTGCCACTCTCATTAAGGAAATCCACACGGAAGAGATTCTGTTTAGTCCAAATTCACCAAAGGTCATCGCCGATGCCGACGGGTTTGCTATTTACTTCAGCAGGCATCCCATCCCGTACCTGAGAGATGTTCCAACCGATCAGTGGCTTCAGCGTCACCAGTTTTACCAGCATATTGGTATTTACGGTTACACGACAAGCATTCTTCGAAAGATTACACAGCTACCTCCATCATCACTCGAAAAGGCGGAATCACTGGAGCAACTGCGGTGGCTGGAAAACGGATTTCGCATAAAGACAGCTATTACTACCGCCGAGTCCATTGCCATCGACACACCTGAAGACCTGGACAGAGTTGTCGCCAGCCTTGGAAAGTAGTTCGTTCGTTCAGGGGTGGTCAACTTTTCCTGCTACGCTGAGGTCTGTCAAAACCACTGACTGCTGCATTTGCAACTTCTCAAGCGCAAATTTTTCTATTTCCGCGTATACGCCGTCGACATCGTGAGAAGTAAGCGATGAACCCAGCACGTGAGCTCCCGCAGAAGGTATTGCCTTCGCAACCTTTAAAGAGTCGGGCGTGGCCAGCTGCTCATTCATCCGAAGCATCGCGCTCACCTTTACCTGGGGGTCCTGCTCCTCTTCGTTCCTATAGTAATACAACGACAGAGACGGTTGGTGTACTTTCCGGAAGGTCTCTTCCGTCATTGAAGTCTCCAGCAATTCTTCCAATTGCACCAAAGACTCGATCCTGTAGCTGGAGTTCCAATATTTTGCCTCTTCCTCGGTGGCATGGGTCTCCCGGTATTTGCCTCCTATCACCAGGCGCGCTATCTGCAAGCCCCAGGGGTCGTTCAGGATAAATGCTGCCGGGTCGTTAATGGCAATGTTGGGAGAAAGATTGATGAGCGCGTGTACTTTGTCGGGGTATCGGGCGGCGAGCATAAGACCGAGCGTCCCTCCTGTTGAGGTTCCCATGAGAATAACCTTATCGCCGATCCGGGATCCGATCTCCAGGGCTTCTTTGGCGGATTCCCAGACGCGATCCGCTGTGAAATAGTATAGGGCATCCGTGGTGTCAATACCGTGGTCAGAAAGTCGCGAAAGAAAAAGGTTGCAGCCGAAGTTCTTGGCAAACCGGAGGTGGATGGGATCGCCTTCTTTCTGGCTGGCCGAATACCCATGCAAGTATACCACGGCATACTTCGTTGTTCGATGGGTGCTGTCGCTCCAGACGATCCGCGCTTCATTGTCGGGTTTGATCCTGTGCTGACTTTCCCTTGAGCGGACGTAAGCCTCCAGATCCGATGGGTCGCCGGGGATCTCTGGCAGGGCGTCGTCATAGTGCGGAGCTTCCGGGGCCGGGCCGACCATATACAATCCGACGAGCAGCAAAATGACAATAATCCAGCGGCGTTTATTCATTGCGGCAATTTACGACAAAACGCCGTTGATCAGATCAGCTTCTCAAGATTAGCCTTGGCAATAGCTTCGGACTTGCTGTTTACCTGCAATTTGGAATAGATATTTTTGATATGGGTCTTCGCCGTCTCTTTTGAAATAAACAACTCTTCGGAAATTTGAGTATAGGTCTTGCCCTCCGAAATCAGCTGCAGAATCTCGGTTTCCCGGCGTGTCAGCGGTGAGTTGGGATTGACATGGAAGTTGTCTATAACCATCCGGGCGATCCTGCTGCTCATCGGCGCACCTCCTTTGACGATCTCTTCCAGAGCGGTCAACAGCTCCATGTAATTCGCGCTTTTGGTGATATAGCCTGAAGCGCCGGCCTTCAAAGCCTCAAACACGAGTTCGCTATCTTCGTAGACCGTCACCATAATCACATCGCTGTGGGGGCTCTTCTCCTTGATGATCTTTGCTCCCTGGATACCGTTCATGCCCGGCAATTCAATGTCCATGAGAATGATCTCAGGCTTGTCGCGGTTGATGTTGTCAATCGCATCTTCGCAGTTGCTGTATGAATT
The DNA here is from genome assembly GCA_044507775.1 of Flammeovirgaceae bacterium. Classification (GTDB taxonomy): domain Bacteria; phylum Bacteroidota; class Bacteroidia; order Cytophagales; family Cyclobacteriaceae; genus Chryseosolibacter. The sequence continues at coordinate 24,135 of JBIQIY010000031.1, forward strand.
GATCACCATGAATTTCTGAGAGCTATTGACGATAAGACTGAAGCTGTTCCTGATCTCCTGATCATCTTCCACAATCAGAACTCGTTTTTTAAAGGGTAAGGCCATATTTCAGGGTTTTGTTTAGCTTGAAGTTGAGGACAATGCGGGTACCTTTGTTCTTAATACTCTGTATACGTAAAAGAGCCCGGATCCTGTCGGCTCTTTCGCGAATATTTTTCAAACCATTTGATTTTTCCAGATCGCCGGTGTAAAATCCGATTCCGTCATCTTCAAATGACATCTCGAACGACTCATCATGCGCGCGAACAAGGGTGAGCGATACGTTCTGGGCGCCCGCGTATTTGAACGCGTTGGTCATTGCCTCTTTAAAGATGAGATTCGCCTCCCGGCTGAATCCGTACGGCAGCTTATGTTTCTCCTTCACCTCGTTGTAAGCGCGGAAACTGATGTTCTTTTCCTCGAACAACTTTTCACCAAAATCCCTGATGTGCAGGAAAAGCTTGGACAGCTCATCGTTCCCCGGGTCGATAGACCAGATAAAATCCCGTGTGCCGGTGTAGAGATATTTTGCGGAGTCTTCCACCTTGGCATAAAGATCCGCCTGGTTTCCATTCCTGGCCGTGCCATTAAGTTTCAGCAGGCTGACATAGTTGATAATGCGGGTAAGCTGGTTTCCCATCTCGTCGTGAAAGTCGCGCGCGATCTCCTTGCGCAAAGTCTCCTGTTCACGCACGCGGATCCGCTCCAGCATCACCAGTTTGCTGACGCGGTTTCGCACACGGATATACAGGATCAACGTGATGGCCCCGGCAAAGAGCACAAAGACACCCACCATAAAGGATGCGGTCTTGTAAAACGGAGTCTGGATTGTAAAGTCATACGCCAGTGAAGCAGGCGACCAACTACCCTGATTATCCGTAGCCATCACCTGGAACTTGTAATGACCCGGAGGGAGGTTGCTGTACGTCACCTCGCTGTTCAATGAAGGTTGCGACCAGGTCTTATCGAAGTTCTCGAGAAAATAGCGAAACTTGACGGACTTCGGATACCGTTTGTCGACACGATTGAACTGGAAAGTAATGTGGTTAATTTCCGGAGGAAGGACCGGCTTCACTGGTATCTTGAAAAATCCGCGCACACTGTCTGCATAGTTGCGCAAGGCATATTCCCCGAAAAACAACTCCACCGAAGTCAGGTGGAGATCGAATGACTTTTTGCCGTTGCGTTTCAAGTCATTGTAGCGATAAAGGCCATCGATCAGGCCAAACAACTTCACATCATCCGAGAGGTAAAATGCATTCTGGTTTGTCTCCACGCCTGTAAGACCATTGTCATAACCGAATTGGAGGTTCTCGACAATCTCCAGGCTGTCATTAAGCTTGATCCGCGTGATTCCCTTCTCCGTGCCGATCCAGAGTATTCCGTCCGGGTCAGCTGCCACGAAGTAAATGAAGTCAGACGCGAGTCCCTGATGGGTGGTGAGTATCTTCTTCGCGCGGGTCGCGGGGCTGTAGATCGCAAGACCGGCGCCACCGGACCCGAGCAACAAAAGGGAGTCACGGAAAGATTGAATGGATAATACGCCGGCGTTGTCGATTTCGGGAATCGTAATCGGTTCAACGCGACCGTCGCCGAACGCCGACATTCCGAATTCATTTCCGATAAACAACTTGTGATAGTAGGTTGAATAATGAGATGCGCTAACGCTGTTGGAACTCAGTCCCTGTTTCGTCGTGATAGGCTGGAATTTAGTGCCGTCAAAATAGTTTACGCCGCCATTGAAAGTACCAATGTAAAGATTGCCCAGCTCATCAAACTGGATATTGATGATTGCCGAACTCGACAGTCCATCCGCCCGTGTGTACCAGTGAAAGGTATCCTTCAGGCGATTGTATTTCCCGAGCCCCATACTGGTCCCAATCCAAAGTGTTCTATCCGGCGCTTCAGTGATGGCAAACACCTGATTCCGGAAGGACTCAGTCTTATCTATGTACGACTTGAATTTGCCATCCTTCATTCGCCACAGACCGCGCGTGGATGAACCAATCCACGTGTATCCATGGCTGTCGCGATGAATGGCCATCACGACATTTACATCCTTGGGTCCCTGCCGGTCGAAATCCTGGGTAAAATATTTATACAATCCCATCCCATGGGTCGCAAACCAGGTGTTGCCTTCCGAGTCTACGAAGACCTGGTTTATTTCTACGTCCCTGAGCACTGTATCGACGACAACGGAATTTCCAACAATCTTTTCCTTCATCAGCGCGTTTTTGTCCCGCGTCCAGAAAACATCGTTGATGGTATCGAGATAGACGATATGATTTTTCACGGGAAGCGAGGCGCGGACGAAATCGCGGTGCGCAAAATCGATGATGAAACGGCCTTTGTCAGTCGACAGCCAAACCTGTCCATCGTAATTGAAGATACCGTAAAGCCTGTTGAACTTGTTCTTGTGACTGAGTACATACTCCCCATCTACTGCTTTGACATGGAATGAACTATCGTTGTTATACAAAAGGATGTTCTTGTCGGGCATCAGGTGGCAGTACCCGACGAGACGGCCCGGTGCGAGTGCTTTGCTCCAGTAATACACAGAGTCGTGATAGATCTTTCCGAGATGGCCGGGAGCCGAGATGAAGAAAAGCGTATCGCTCAGTTCAAATGCGCGCCGGATGCGGGGCGCGTTCATGGGAGCCCCTGGCTGTACAAAGGTCTTGAATGAGACGCCGTCAAACTTCGACATGCCCCTGGGATGAACAATCCACAGATTTTGCTTGGAGTCGAGTTTGAGGTAGGTGACGATGTTGCTCAACAACCCGTCCAGGGTTGTATAGATCTTGAACTCGCGCCCATCGAAGCGCGCCAGACCTCCACCATGCGTTCCGATCCACAGATACCCGTTTTTATCCTCCAACATGATGTTAACCTGCGATTGAGGCAGACCATCAACGGGCTTATAATTCCGGAGGGTGAACGAATGATCCTGGCTGTGACCCGCGAAGGCAAGCGACAAAAGAAATCCGATCAAGATAGTGAACCGCATCATACACGCCACGTGCAAAATACAAGATATCCGCTGACAAAGATATCACCCTTTATGCGGTATAACGATCCAGATGATCGGGGTTTTTGATATCATTTGGCCATATGACCGTAACCGTCGAGGCTTCCGAGCTCACCCATTCAGCGTGAGGAGTATGGAGATAAGTCCGCGGTCGCGGGATGAGGTAATGCGATCATCGTCTGGACAACTTCCCCGACAGGGCGGCGGTTGCTGTAGGGTAGGCCGAGAAAAGCGGCAATGGTCTTGGCCACCTGCTTTTGATAGGTTTTGGATTTGACCCTCATCTCGCCAAACGCAGGAGTGTCCGGACCTATCACGGCAAACCAGATGTGACGCGAGCCGGTCGCCAGCAGTCGGTGCTTGCGCCAGTTATTCTTTCCTTTCCCGCGGCCGTGATCCGTAGTGACGAACAGTGTCGTCTGATCTTTGTAGTCCGGTTGAGCCTGCAGCCAGTTCCACAAGCGCGCGATCATCCGGTCAGCGCGCTGTGCGGCAAAGAGATACTCGTCGTACATGCCGCGATGTGCGAAGTGATCGGTCTCATCCAGGCTAATGAACGTTACGCGCGGCCTGACGCGCTTCAGGTATTCCATCGCATACTGGAAGGTGATGGAATCCGATCGCGGCGTTCCATCGCGCACAAGTTGATTCAACAACTCCTCTTGCTCAGAAACTTTGCCGTGGGCCAGGTCTCTTCCGGCATTCACATAAATATCCGAGTGATCCTCGCGGAGGATAAATGGAAACGCGTCCCAGGTTGCAAAAGCTGCGACCTCATCTTTAAAGCGGTAATCGCCTTCGATAACTTCCAACACCGTGGGATGAGGATTCACGATCTTCCTGTTCGAGGAGACTTCGGGATTTCTAAAACCTACGAGCATCTCACTATAGCCGGGATATGAGATCAGATGGTGATTCGTGCAGTTGACCTTATTGCCCATGTTGCGATTGCCGTACAGTTGACCTTCATGGGCGACGACGTTCCACATAAAGGGCATGAGTGATTTCCTTCTGTCCTCTTCGGCGCGGTGAACAAATTTGTTTACGCTGTCCCGATCCGCTACATATCTTTCGTTGTCGATGATTTCAAGATCGGCTCCTTCGAAGAGTTCCTGCCATCGAAACCCATCGAGTGTTACGATGACAATGTTCTTTGTTTCGGGTCTCTGTGCCCCGCAGGCAAAATGCGCAAGGATGAATACTAAAACAGCGGCTATTTTCACATTAAACGGTTTGTCACACCACCCACAAATACTGTACCCCCGACTGCACTTCAGCGCGCAAACCAACCGCGAGTTTCGTCGGGCGGGCCCGACTGCGCTTCAGCGCGCAGGCCAACCGCGAGCTTCGTCGGGCAGGCCGGATTGTGCTTCCGCGCGCGGGCCAACGCGAGCTTCGTCGGGCGGACCACCGGAAGGTATTGGTTTTCAAAAATGTTGCTATCTTGAAGGGCGGCATGTGGAACAAAATGCCATTGAACCTTTATGGCGCTGGCAACCACTGAATCATTCATCACCCGCAACCTGCGAAACACGAGTAGTTTCTGGTTCACTGTTTACGCATCACTCACCGGCTTCTGCCTCTATACAAGTGTGTATGCGTTCCGGAAGACGTTTACGGCCGCGACCTTTGACGAACTTGTGTATTGGGGGATCAGCTACAAGATATGGTTGATAACATTTCAGGTGGTGGGATACGGCTGCGCGAAGTTTGTCGGGATCAAGCTAATCTCGGAATTGCGCGCCTCCGCGCGCGCACGTGGAATTCTTATCATGGTTGCGATCTCCACCGTCTCATGGCTCTTCTTTGCGCTTGTGCCTCCACCTTATAATCTGGTCTTCCTCTTCACCAACGGTTTTCCTTTGGGGATGGTCTGGGGGATGGTCTTTCAGTACATGGAGGGCCGGCGGATGACGGAAGTGCTGGGTGCGGCGCTGGCCGTGAGCTTCATATTCTCCGGCGGGCTTTGCCGAACCATCGGCGGAATTCTCATGCGCGACTTTGGCATATCCGAATTCTGGATGCCCTTCGTCGCCGCATGCGTGTTCGCGATTCCTTTCCTTGTCTTCCTGTGGCTCGTTGATAAAATACCGCCTCCCACCGCCGACGATGAAGAGCTCCGCACAAAAAGACAACCGATGGATGTTCACGACCGGAAGAAATTCCTGCGGAGCTTTCTGCCCGGCATCGTTTTGTTCGTGCTCGTCTATATGCTGCTGACTGCCTTTCGCGATTTTCGCGAAAATTTTTCCGCCGACGTCTGGCAGGCATTGGGATTCGGTGACTCGCCTGCAATCTTCACGCGAACCGAGACCCCTGTTTCCCTCGGCATCCTCGTCATCATGGGAAGCATTATGCTGATCCGGAACAACAAGCTGGCGCTCATGGTAAATCACCTGATCATCCTGGCCGGAATGATCTTACTGGGGGTGGCAACTCTCCTGTTTGAAACTGCAATGATCGGCGCGCCGGCCTGGATGATCCTTATCGGCACCGGACTATACATGGGATACGTTCCTTTCAACAGCATGTTCTTTGACAGGCTGATTGCGACGTTCCGGTACGTTGGCACGGTGGGCTTTATCATGTATGTCGCCGACGCCTTCGGGTATGTGGGAAGCGTAGGTGTCTTGTTCCTGAAAGAGTTCAGCGCCCCACAGATGAGCTACATGCAATTATTTATATCCGGGGGATACTGGGTTTCTGTCATCGGGTCAGTTTTAATCCTGCTTTCAATGTTGTATTTTCACCGCCGGTATGAAGTTATAAGTTGTAAGTTGTAAGTTATAAGTTATAAGTTATCGAGATATGAAGACGCGCATGGTGGTTTTGATGATGACGTTTTTGCAACTTGTAGGCTATGCGCAGGAAGGGGGAAAAACCGCGCCCCTTCGGGTTGGCATTGCCGGGTTGACACATGGCCATGTGCAGGGCATCCTGCGCGCGGCGAACGAAGGTGTTGTCGAGATCGCCGGCATCGCTGAGCCGAACCGCGACCTGGCCGAGCGCCTGATGAAACAGTACAAGATCGCCCCGTCACTCTGGTACGCGGACCTCGACCAGATGCTGGAAAAGACGAAACCCGAAGCGGTTACAGCCTTCGGCTCCATATATGATCACCTGGCGGTGGTCAAGGCATGCGCGCCAAGAAAGATTCACGTGATGGTGGAAAAGCCCCTGGCTGTGAGCCTTGATCACGCGCGGCAAATGGCATCGCTTGCGCGTCAGTATGGCATTCACCTTCTCACAAACTATGAAACAACCTGGTATGGAAGCAATCACCGCGCCTTCACCATGTTAAACGATGAAAAAAAATTCGGCGATATCATCAAGATGGTCGTTCATGACGGACATCAGGGACCCAAAGAGATCGGTGTTAACCCGGAATTTCTGGAGTGGCTGACCGATCCTCAAATGAACGGCGGTGGTGCGCTCATGGACTTCGGATGCTACGGCGCGAATCTCGTCACGTGGCTGATGAAAGGCGAAAGACCCCTGTCAGTTTTCGCAGTCACACAGCAGATCAAACCCGAAATTTATCCCAAAGTCGATGACGAGGCAACGATTGTCGTTACCTATCCGACGGCGCAAGCGATCATACAAGCTTCGTGGAACTGGCCCTACGGTCGCAAGGATATGGAGATCTATGGCAAGACCGGTTACATTACCGCCGACCGCGAGGGAATACGCTACATGACACAGCCCGCAGATGGCGAGAAGCGTGAAAAAATTCCGGCCCGCAACGTTCCTTACAATGATCCCTTCCTGTTTTTTTCAGCTGTAGTGCGCAATAAGATCAAAGTCGCCGATACCGACCTGTCCTCGCTTCCGCTGAATGTCACAGCCATGGAAATTCTCGAGGCTGCAAGGCAATCGTCCACGACTGGCCGGGTGGTCTTCCTGGAAAAAAATTGATTACAACAACTTGGCGCACGCCAGCTGGCGCGGGACGCACAAAACTAATTCAGCTTGAGCTTGAATATCTGCAGGTATCGCGCGTCACCTGTTCCAACATACCGGTTGTAGACCAGCGTATCTCCTGCTTTGTTCCACAACACGACCAGTACCGGCGCGTCTTCATCACCCGTTGCAGGTGTGATCCGGCGGGAACTTCCGCTTTTGACGTCTGCAATCCAGATACTGTTACCTGCAATCAGGGCGATCGATCTTCCATCGGGGCTCATGTTAAACTGCGTCTGTACCGAAGCCGGCAACTGCGTGACCTGGCGAATCGCACCGGTATTCACCGATACTTCGTGGATCTGGACAAGGCCCGCGTCATCCTTCATGAGGCAGTAGATGGCAGCGCCGTCAGGTGACGAGCGCAGCCAGGAACGGGGACCCTGCAAACCTGGATACTTGCGGTCTGCTGTGAAGGTCACCCTGCGCTGCACGAGGCCCGCGGGAACAGCGGGTCTGCTTCCGGTTGACCCCTGCAGCGGATCCTTTCCGGGGATGGTTACATCATCCGGAATATCGGCAACAAACATTTCTGTTAACGTTGAGCCGTCGGCAGTCTTCACATTCCCCTGAAAGGCAATCGCGCGCTTTTGCCGCGTTCCATCTTTCTTGACGTACCCATCCATGCCGATCCAGCATTCGTCAAAAGCCTTGTCGATCTCATCACTGCCAGGTCGTGGATCCTCCGTTACAGTTGCGGCGACCACGGAAAAATATTGTCCGGAAAAATTCTCGGCTGATTCCCCCTCTACGCGCACGGACGTCGCCGGAGACATCACCCCGATGGTACGCAGATCTTTGACGCCGGGCACCGAGTCGGCCTCAAGCTGTTCGAGGATGTAGTCGTTGTAGGTAAAGCTGATCCAATTACCATCACCGCTCCAGCTGTGCGCGTGAGTCCCGCCCCGCAAGGCGCCTGGAACCAACGGTTCGCCTATGCTCCTCGCATCAGCGGCATGGACACTTGCTGCGCCGTCTGCATCCAACACCGCTCCGAAGCGCCGCGTGAAACCATACGGACGCAATTCGTCGCAGTTCAACAACCCGTGAATAAAAATAATTTTATTCGCATGAGGATGCCAGGACGCGGCGCCCACACCCGGACCGTGTGCGGACTGATTCGGCGCTGAATAGAGTTTAACGACCTCACCCGTATGAATATTCACCTTCTCGATACAACAGGTGCGGCTGATATGCGTCTGATCGTTTCTCGTGTCGTAGACTACCCAATTGCCATCGGCGGAAAACACCTGGCCGGAATTGAGCATGTGACCGTAAGCGCCATTCGTTACCTGTACTTCCTGCATGGATTCGGACTTATTTCGCTGTGAACAACTAAACAACAACAGGGCAATGCCCCCGCCAAAAAATATTCGCAAAAATAGAAAGCGACGCATCAGCCTCCCACGGTCCTCGACAACCGTTGTTTGATACCGGTCAAAAACACCCCGGAGAGAAATATCGTCAGAGTTCCGATCACGATGACCATATTCACATGAAGTGTATTCCGCAACATAGAATATTCATCGGGGATCAGATATGAAAACGTCATCCAGAGAATGACGAGTATCCCCAGGAAGGTTGCCACTTTTGCAACAGCGTTACCGGTTGCCCGGCTGATCATACCGAGCAGGAACAGCCCCAACATTCCGCCCGCAAAAATTCCTGCAAGCTGCCACCAGATGTCGAGTATGCTCTTAACGCCAATCATCAGTATCCCCGTCGCGATTGCAAACACTCCTACAGCGCCCGTAGCGACATACAGCACCATCATTTCCTGCTTCTGGGTCATCCGACGATTGATGTACCGCTGGTAAATATCTTTCAGAAACACCGTTGCGCTGGCGTTCATACCGCTGCTGATGGTGCTCATCGCCGCAGAAAGAATGGCCGCAATGATCAATCCCAGCAATCCCGCGGGTACTTTGGTCACCATAAAGTAGGGTAGGACCTTGTCGCCATAGTCGGCGGCCTGCAACGTGCTGGCGGCAACACCCTTTTCCATTGCCACCTGATTTCTAACCGTTTCGATCAACTCGGGTTGTTGCTGGAAGTAAGCGTAAAGCGCTGTCCCGATAAAGAAAAAGACGAGTGATACCGGCACATACCAGTACACGCAAAGCCAGATACTGCGCGCTGCCTCCTTTTCATTCCGGGCGGTGTGGTAACGCTGCACGTAATTCTGGTCGATGCCAAAATTGTTGAGGTTGATAAAAAATCCGTATAGAAAAATAACCCAGAACGTGGAAGAGCTGAAGTCGGTCAAGTCGTAACTTCCGAGGCTGAATTTTGCGTCTGCGCTTCCGATGCTGACGATGTCGCCAAAACCTCCCTTCATCTCATATACGATTATTCCGAGCACGAGCAATGCACCCAGTGTCTTGATGATACCCTGCACCACTTCCGTCCAGATAACAGCTTCGATGCCGCCCAACATGGTATAAGATATAATACACGCTCCGCTGATGATCATGATGGTGCTCATGTCGATGCCCGTCAGCGCCTGCAGCGTGAGAGCGATGCCAAAAAATATAGAGCCCATCCGGGCGAGTTGTGTCAATACAAAACAGATCATGGCATACGTCCGCGCCCAGGGGCCGAAGCGATGCTCCAGGTGAGTGTATGCGCTTACTTCACCGCTCTTCCTGTAAAAGGGAACAAAGTACTTCGCCGCGATCCACGCCGCGAAGGGCATGGACAAACTGAAGACGAACGCATTCCAGTCACCACCATACGCTTTGCCGGGAACTCCCAGGAAGGTGTTGCTGCTGAGAAAGGTTGCGTACAAGCTGATCCCAAGAGCCCATCCAGGAATATGCCCCGAGGCCTTTGTGAACTGATCTGTGCTCTGCTTCCTTCTGGAAAAATAGACACCAATTCCGATCATGCAACCGAGATAAACAGCGATGACCAATAAATCGACAAGGGGCAGCGAATTCATGAGGGAGGAAGTGGGCGTTAAAAAAAATGCAGATCAGGGTTGAGAAAACTTCAAGCGGAATATGTCGCGCCAGTTCTTTACCGTCGCGTTGTTTACCAGTGGCTTGGCCCAAAGGCCGACACTGAGAATGTAACCCAGCGTGAGAAAAAGCATAAGCATCGCATATTGCAGGCCCATCCACTCCTCCAACCATGCGATAATAAAGGGCACTACGGCGCCACCCGCGATACCTGTACAGAGGATACCCGAAAATGTTCCCTGATGGCGCGGGACGGAATTAAGTCCCAATGAAACGAGAATCGACCACATGACGGACAGGAAAAATCCCGTGAGCGGAAAACACACCAGTGCAACGCCCACCGGACCGAACAAACTCAGGCCCAGTGCTGTCATTGCACAGACCGCAGCGCCAATCAGAACTTTACGGCTATCGAAGATCTTCAGCACAACAAGGCCGAGCAGACATCCGATGGTCATCAAGCCCCAGAAGTAGGACATTACTTCAGCTCCGGTGGTAGCCGGGTCGACATTGTGGTGCATCTGAAGGAACTTCGAAGTCCAGTTGGCGATGCCCTGCTCGGTACCAACATAGGCGAATATCCCGAGGAAGAACAACCATACGTAGCGGTTGCGCAACAGCGACCGGAATCCGGTTCCAACGTCCATTTTTTCATCCTCGCGCAGCTCCACCTTTGGAAACTTTACCAAGACGATCGTGATGACCATCAGCAAAGCTGTGACTGCAAACACCCAGTAGAGCGATACCCACCGGAGCTCCGGTCCGACGAGGCCATTAAAAAATAGAATAACCGGTTGCCGGTTATCCGTGTGTATGTTGTTGACGAGATAACTGTACAGCAGGGGACTCAGAAAAGAAGCCGCACCGAAAAACAGCTGCGCCAAAACCGAGTTGAACGCGAAATGCTGCTCACCTCCAGCGACGCGCAACAGTGGATTGATGACAACCTGCAACATTGCCATGCCGGCGCCGATGAAAAAAAGCGATATGAGGTATACCTCAAAGCGCGGGATAAGCGCAAACATAAGAGCCGCGCCGAAAGCGAACGTGAATCCCAGCAGCGTGACAGTCTTCTCGGAGTATTTCTCCACGAGAATTCCGGAAGGTATGGACATGACACCATAAGCTACGAAAAACGAAAAGGGCAAAAAACCCGCCAGCCGGATACTGAGATCGAAGCTGTCAATGATGTCCGGAATCAACGGCCCGAGAATGTTCGTCAGGAACGAAATGACAAAAAATATCAGGAAGATAAGCGCTACAATCAGGGTGTTCCTTTTCATCGCAGGTAGTTACGTGAGGTGCTTTCGCCGTGATTATCCGTCAAAGCATTCAGACTAGATACACATTTTTTTTCGAAGGATAAATTAATTTTACGCAACATGATTCGCTTTTGACGCCAACGTTATCGCAAAAAACGAAAAATGCCTCGTCGCTTGAGCCTCTACTCCTGGCCCCGGCTTTTATAGTGTCTTGGCGACGCGCCCATGATCTGTTTGAATACTTTTGAAAAGTGATACTGATCAAAAAATCCCAGGCTATAGGCGATGGATTTTATGGTCTGATCCCGGTTCTGCAGCATCTGACAGGCACGTTGCACTTTCATGGAAGTATAGAGGTTCAGCGGTGATTGCATTGTTTTCTTCTTGAACACAGAGCAGTAGTGCGATACGGAAAGCCCGGCGGCCTTGGCGAGATCCTTCAATGTCACGTTGCCATGAATGTTCTCACGCATGTATTCAATACTCTGGATAACGCCGTCCTTCTTGGCGTGCTTCCGGGATGAAAGCACGGTGAGACGGAAGGAACACAAAAATGTGTAAAAGCGACTGTTTGCATAGACGAGATTCTCAATATTTTCCAGGAGCTCAAGGTGATGGAGAATGTCGTTGAACTGAGCGATCCTTCCCACAAGCGGCTTCGCTTTCCGAGGGGCAAAGTTATTCTTGCCCATCAGGTGATGCAGTATACTGGACGCCTGCATGCCCGTAAAAAATGCCCAGTAAATACTCCATGGATTTTCGCGCGATGATCCCAGGCGCACAGCGATGTCGTGGGAGACCACGAAGAAATCATTCTCGCCGACAGTATGCGTTTTGCCTTTAACCGAATACCATCCCTCCCCTTTTGCTACATAGATGAGAAGGTAGTGATTGCCCGCGGTGTGCTTCTTGAACGGGCGAAAAGCTGTTTCCGATTCGAAGCCGATCTCCGTCAGGAACAGATTCTTGCACAACGGGTGCAGGCTCATCCGTTTTTGAATGCTCTGCGGAATGACGCAGTACCTGCGAAGATTTACTTTACCCGCTTCATCCATATCTCGTGCGTTTACCAACCTAAAAGTACGGAAGCGCGCGTAAAACACCACCATAATTTTATACATCTTTTTAATAAGGGCCTACATTGATTGTGCCCTGAACCCTTCCCAATTTGTATATACCAAAACAAACAAACCCCTGTCTGGCCATGCATCGATACAACGTCCAAATACTGCCTGCAGTTTTTACGCCCATGTTCGACGACGGATCGATCAACTACGAGCGAATTTCTTCGCTGTATCGGCGGTGCGTTGACTCGGGATTTTCAGGAATTTTTCTCAATGGAACTACCGGTGAATGCATGTCGCTGAATGCGGATGAAAGGAAGAGACTTGTTGAAGCCTGGATGGCATGCCGAAAAAAAAACAACAATACGAATTTCAAAATATTTGTTCACATCGGTAGCGCAAACCTGTACGAGGCAGCGGAGTTAGCCGAGCACGCGCAATCGCAGGGCGCCGATGGCATTGCGATGGTACCTACATTTTATTTCCGCCCGAAAACGCTGGCCGATCTCATTGATCAATGCAAGTACATTGCGTCCGCGGCCCCGGAAGTACCCTATTACTATTACAACATTCCTTCTCTTACTGGTGTGAACTTCCCGTTGATCACCTTCCTGGAGCATGCGATCCGGGAGATTCCAACGTTCGCGGGATTGAAAAACAGCTTTAACGACCTGGTGGACTATCAGGAATGCCTTCATTATGCGAAAGGCGACTATAGTCTTTATTGGGGTTCGGACGAGGTATTCATGATGGTATACGCGGGAGGAAACCGGAATTACGTCGGCAGCACGTATAACTTCATGGGTGACCTGTACTTCCGAATGCTGGATGCGTACCACGCGTCGAATTTCGAGAAACTTGCTACACTGGAGGCTGAAGCCACGGCGATATATCGCATCATGCGCGAAAATAACTCGCTTATCGCGGGAAAAGAGATCATGCGGCATATCGGGATTGACTGCGGTCCCGTGCGTCAGCCGCTCAGAAACATGAAACCGCCGGAAAGTGCGGCACTGTTGAGCCAGTTGCAGAAAACATCGTTTTTTGATTTTGCACTGAAGGAAATCAAGGAGATCAGTGCGGTAGGAAAGGACATGAAAAATTAACAAAAGAATATTATACAACTTTCGGTGTCTACACACGCCGTAATTTTCTTTGCAACCAATACTAACCCAAACAGGATATGTGCAAGATTATATTACTCAGTGACTTTGCCGAAGAGTATGGTAAGGACCTGCTTCGGGGGATTGCGCGGTATTCCAAGGATCACGGACCCTGGACCTTTTGCCGCATGCCGGCGTATTACCGCGACACAATTGGCATTGACGGGATTCTGGCCTGGGCTAAAGAATGGAAAGCTGACGGTATCATCGGTCAGTTTTACAACAGCGAGGAAGTGGGAAAATTCATGAAAGCAGGCATCCCGGTGATTGCTCAGGATTTCAAAGAGCGCTTCACCGAGATTCCAAACATCACCGGCGCCTACCGGGAAACGGGCCGCATGGCTGCGGAATATTTCCTCGAAAAAGGTTTCAAGAATTTCGCCTTTTACGGATTCAAGAACATCGTATGGTCGCGCGAGCGCGCAGAGGGCTTCAACGAGAGAATCAAAGAAGCGGGTCATGATGTTCATCTGTATGAACGCACGGACTCGCGCGCGATGGACCTTTGGCACTACAAGCCAGCCACGCTGACACGCTGGCTCAAATCGCTTCCCAAACCAATCGCTCTGCTTTCGTGTGATGACAATCTCGGCAACCACATCACCGAGGCAAGCCGGCACATCAAGATCAAGATTCCGGATGAAATAGCAGTACTCGGTGTCGACAATGACGAGATGCTCTGCGAACTTTCCGATCCGCCGCTTTCCAGCATTCGGCTGGACACAGAAAAAAGCGGTTATGATGCAGCCCGTCTCATGCACCAGATGATCGACCGCCAGACCGAACCATTCGAAGATATCGTCGTGCGGCCCACACAGGTAGTCTCCCGTGTTTCCACCGATATTTTTGCGAGTGCCGACAAGTACATTGTCAACGCCCTGAAATACATTCACGAAAATCTCGACAAGAATCTGAAGGTAGACCAGGTGCTGAAAGAGGTACCGATGTCCAGGAGATCGCTTGAGAAAAGGTTTGTCATGACCACCGGCTATCCTGTTTACGAGTACATTTACAACAAGCGAATCGAAAAGTTTACTCAAAAATTGCTCGAGACGGACATGACGATTTTCGAGATCGCACTCGACCTGGGCCTCAGCGACAGCAAAAACATCGCACGGCAGTTCAAGCAATTGAAAGGCCTGACGCCCGTCGCGTATCGCAAAAAATACGTTTTGCAAAAGGCCTAGGTCTCGCGGCCAAGCGCGGCGAGATCAGGCGTGATGTTTTTGAATTTTGCGAATAGCCTTCGCGAAGTCCTCCATGTCGTCCTTTGTACCGAGCATGGCGTTCTGAAGGATCCAGACACCTTCTTCATAGCAGGCGCGCTCGGCGACGGGGCAACTTACTTTCGTGTAGTCAACATGCTCCGGAATGGCGTAGCACATAAAATTTTTCTTCTGAAAAACGGGCTGCTTGTAAAGAGGTTGCGGATATCCCATGAAAGCCGGAACTCCTTCGGCCGCCAGTAAGCGCGCAAATTCCGGCTTAGGCAACCCTCCAAAAGCCGACTTATCATAACGGAAAATAAAGAGGTGGTAGGTGTGCATGGTTGCATAGGGACTCCGTTGCAGGGGAGAGATTCCCGGTATTGCTTCGAGCAACGTGCTGAGGTATTTCCCGTTTTCATCCCGCTTTCTCGTTTGCGAATCAAGCCGGCGCAATTGTGACGAAAGCAAGGCGGACTGAAACTGCGTAATGCGATAATTGCACCCCAGGTAGTGGTGCTCGTACCACTGCCCCCCTTTGACACGGCCTACGTTCCGAAGAGAATTCATCCTTTCATAGAACTGTTCGTCGTCCGTTACAATTATCCCGCCCTCGCCAGCCGTCAGGTTTTTTGAAGACTGAAAACTGAACGTGCCCGCATGCCCGATGCTTCCCAGCTTCTTCCCCTTATACTCTCCGCCATGTGCGTGTGCAGCGTCTTCAATGACGACGAGGTTATGCTTTGCGGCAATTGCCATGATCCGGTCCATATCGCAGCTCATTCCTGCAAAGTGGACGGGAATGATCGCCCGTGTGGCTGGAGTGATGGCAGCTTCGATTCGTGAGGGATCGAGGTTGTAGGTGGCGGGATCAATGTCAACAAACACGGGAACACAATTCGCCTCGATCACAATACTGGCAGTCGCGATAAACGTGTATGGAGGAACGATAACTTCATCGCCCGGTCTAACACCAGACGCAATGAGCGCCAGACGCAGGGCCACGGATCCGTTCACGCACGTCAGGGCAAAGCGGCTTCCACAGAAATCCGAAAACTCTTTTTCAAACTTTTCAACAGATCCCTTGCAATCCGGGTTGGCCCATTCGCCACTCTGAGCGATGGCCATGACCTCTGCGACATCGCTGTCGTCGAAAACGGGCCACACAAAATTTTTCCGGACCGTTTTTTCACCGCCATTAGCGGCGAGTTGTTCGAGACTTCGTTGCATAGTGTTAGCGTAAGGGCGCGTTGTCGCGCGAATGATCACTTGTTGCCGAAACGGACGTTACTTCCCTTCATGCCATCATGACTATTGATCGCCACCAATGCAAGGACGGCAATCAGAGCGATAGAGGCTACAGCAACCGTTGCCCACCGCCCGGTTTTAAATTCATCAACACTGAAACTTCCTTTCGTTTTTCCGAGAAGAAACAGGATCACGATAATATTTATCACGTACAGGTACTGCTCCAACGGATGCACAAAAATACCTGTAACCAGGAAACTCAGGAAGATGTATAAGACCGTATAAAGGATAAAAAAAAGCTTCACCACAGGATAAGGATCGTTGTCCCAGGCGGGAGAATAGCGTCGCTGCACTGCAATGCCCGCAACTACCAGGATCGCGATGATGGCAATTAGCTTGAAAAGGAAAATGGTCGAATCATTACCGCCCGCGGCGACGATAAAGTCAAACCGGTCTGTGACGAACGACTGTTCCCACACTACGAACGGAACAAAGAGCACCGTGAATAAAATGGGAATGGGGTTCTTGTTCGGAGTTTGCTCTTCTTCGGATGCGGACCACGGCGAAGTGAGCGTCCCATACGCCATTCCCGCGCCCCCAAAGAATCCGATCGAGTATTCCATTACATTCCAGAAATTGAAGGCTGCACCGGAGGCAGTCCCAAGCACCTGCAGGAAATTTCCGAACGCAAATCCAAACCCGGCTCCAAGCGCAGACCAAATGGCAACTTTCATTACGCTGCGATGCCCATTCCTTGCGAGGTACCACGCCAGTGCGAGACTTGCGCCCAGGCAAGCCGCCCACATTTCAGAGCGCGGCGGCGTCATCAGCCAACCGAGTTGATTGATCAGCACTGCATAAACAAGTAATCCAAGGGCCACCATCTCAGCCAGCAGACTGTACCATTTCACTTTACTGCTTTTCGAGTCTATCAAGGCTAATCCGAATAGGCCACCGCCGAGAAAGCCGTAAAGAAGTCCCAGCACGAAAAGCATCATCAGTCCATAGTAGACATTTATAAAATCTGTGCCCCGGCCGTATCCCACGATGATGCCATAGCTCATGACACCGCTGATACCCCAGCCGACGGCGGCCGCGAAGGTCATCCTGAAAGCCTTGCGGTACCAATCAGGACGCCGTGCTGCCAGGATGAGGGCCAACGCGCCGATTGCTCCTGCCCAGGCCGCGCCCTGTTCGTGGCCGAATCGTCCGCGTATAGCCCATGCGGTACCCAGCGCCATGGCCACGGTAAGGATTGACAAAAGCAATGACTTGTTCTTCATGTCATCATGGCTCTTTTACCCAGCTGACGGGAAACGTTGCATACCGGATAGTCTTGCCCGGCTTGATGTCATTGCGGTGAAAACTGTAGATCACGTGGACGCGACCATCTTTTCCCGCGATAACGGAAGGATAGTGACTGGATGTCGGTCTGTTTTCCCGGCTGTCGTGTTCAATGTGCTTCTTCCACTTCCAGCTCTTGCCCTCGTCGTCGGAAATTGCTACGGTCAGATCAAATCGCCCATCCTCCTGGTCATTGAAGACCACGAGCCATTCTCCATTGTCAAGTGTTACCACATCAAAACCGGCCCCTGGGTTGGGCAGCAGGTCATCCTTCGGGATCGTCCACGTCAAACCCTGGTCATGCGATTCCGTTCGCTGCATCCGCTGCGGTGGAGGACCGTTGTCGCGAAGGTAGGCAACGATCCCACCATCTTTCTTCAGCGCGATGGTAGCCTGGATTCCCGCGCCGCCGAGAACCGGATTGCTGAACTGCCAGTTTTCGCCGCCATCATCCGTAAGCGCAAACAGCGTACAGTCAAGCCCGTCCGAGTAAAGCGGCACGATCATTCGATCGCCGCTAAACACCGCCTTGTTCTTCGTCTGCCATCCGATCCTGCGTGTGAGCGGATAGCCGAGGTCGGCCGACACCTCCTTCCCGTCGGCAAGAATCCTTCCGCTGCGGATCATGTTCCTGCCTCTTGAGAGGCTGTCCAGTTTCTGCTTGTACTTTTCCCATCCGGCGATCAGATGAGGCTTGATGCTGTCGGGAATCGCCGGAAGCAAACTCTCCTTCATGTACGCTTCGTATTCTTCCAACTGGGAGGCTACCTGTTCTACAAAACTATCTCCCGGCTGAATACCCCTTTCGGTTTTGTCGCCGGCTTTGACAAACAATACATCCTGCCACGTCCATTCCGGCGCTCCATTCGTGTCATAATTTTCGCTGATCCTGTACATCGGAATAGACGTCTCCCACTGGTTGGCAAGAACCGGATACCACATCAACCATAATCGTTCGCGGAGATCGAGGAAAAGAACGGGATTGATATCGGGAAACCCGCGAACATCGGCCATCAGGAAGGTGTCGGTCCATGCCGTATCTCCCTTATTGAGTCGGGCTCCCATGATCCGGACATCATCCGCCCATCGTTCACCTGAACCCTGGAACCAGGCGGCGAGAAGATCACCATCCGGTAATTCAACGATAGTCGAACCATGCACATGCTGATCCTGGTAAGGGAAAACTATTTGCCGGTGAATTCCGCTGATCGGGGTCGTGTGTTCATCCTTCTGGCAGGAAACCGCGACAGATATCAGAACACCGGCCAGTAAGAGACGGTTTAGTTGTTTCCACATCATCTCAGGAACACTTCATCGTCATCTGCAACAAACATTCTCGTGCTTTCTGTATATTCACCTCCATTGGCATCCTTGTACTTGAGGTCCAGGTAGAATGCGCGATAGCCTTCTTCAGGATAGGGCTGTACAGCGGTGACCACCGCCGGTTTTTTCTTCCCAAGGCCGATACTCTTGCCTTCCCACTTTTCATCGCGAAAGTCCGTGTCCTCCGAGTCGGTTGACCATAGGATTGCGTCCACAAGAATGTCAGGCGATGTATTCACTTTGAGTGTCACCCCTTTCTTACTTTCAGAAAGACTCCACTTCAGGATCGGGTAAGGCTGGCCTGACATTGTTTGGCCGAAGAAAGCGCTAAGACCCGCCAACGCCTGGCGCTGATCGCCCAGGCCGTGCCCGGCATTCGGCACATAATGAACAAAGTTCTGTCCGGGTATGCTATCGATGTAATGCTTGATGGCATCCACGGTCCAGTACTCGTCGTTGGTACCCATGAAAATCATCTTGGGCATCGTGAGTTTCTTCCGATAAGAATAAGGGTCGACCATGGTAGTAATAGCCATGCCCTGTTCCGTGCGCGCGGTCTGAGGAATTCCAAGTTTGACGTAGTCTTCGATCTGCACGCTGTAGTCCTTCCACATCTTCACCTGGTAGTCAAGGTTCACAGGCATATTCAGAATGTCGATGACCATTGGTGCGATCGCCGCGACGCGAGGGTCGCCGCTTGCTCCTGTAAGCCAGGTGGTCCATCCTCGCTTTGAAGCTCCCGACACCACAAAGCGATTGATCTTATGTCCGATTTCCTGAGAGGTGAATTCCTGGACAGCGTCCATCGCCCGAATCGCACTCTTCACCATCGGAAAAAGCAGCGGCCAGCTGTAGTCGCCATCCTGCTTGAACTGGTGCAGGGTATACGAGATGAGCGCATCTTCAGTGAGGTCACCCACCAGCGGCTGATTCGGTGTCTGACGGAGCACAGCAACGATCGCTTTATTCTTGGTTGCGATCGCGCCCATTGCGCCGTAAAGTTTGTCGTCCTTGCCATTCCAGTTCGGCATACCCTTGCGATTGCTTCCCCCGGTTATAAAAAGCAACGCGCCGTCATACTTGTTTTCGGAGGGAACAAAAATCGTAAGTTGATGCGTCCACACATATTCGTGCCACTGCTGTGATGTCAGCAACAGGCTATACGCTTTCGCGCTTCCCAGATCATAGGATTCTTTCAGTTCCCAATGATAAGTTTTGTCACCATTGTTAAGATATCCGTGAAGGGCGGTTTCAGGAGTAAGATTTTTTTGCGCTGCAGCGCTGGTGAATAAAAATAATAAAAGACCAAAGGCTTTCAGATACCGGAGTACACTCATACGAACAGGATTAGCTAGGGTTAGTTTTGATTTTTCTCCTTCAACCATTTCATAACTTGGTTGATATATATCTCTCCGGTCATTTCACCCAGGCTGGTTCGTGACACGTAATCATACCGCTTGAAACTGTTGAAGTCTACTTTGGTCAGAATGTATCCAAAGGCGTCATTGGTGAGGCCGAAGAGAAAGGGTTGTGGCGTATCCATGTTTCTCTTCACATAGTAGCCGATGTTCGGCAGCGCCTCTCCGGGGATTGTCAGTATTTTGGCAGAGCCGATCTCGATGTAGTTGAGTCGCGTTTCAATGGAGTCCCCGTTCGTGGCCTGCATCTTCAACGGTGAATGCTGTAGAATGTAGCGCATGATCTCCGAGTCGACGGGAAAGCGGATCTTTCTCGCGTCGCATGAGAGCACCGGGTTCTCCTGAACTTCGGCGTCGGCGACAATTCGAAGCGCTTCATCCGCCAACAGGGTGCCTATGCGCATGCATTCCTCCCACGTGTTCGCCTCTGTATCTTCACCCTCTCGCACATCGGCGGTCACCATTCCGCCCTGCGCGCCGTTCATAAAGATCGCTACTCCGCCCGCCCTCGATTCAATGCGATCGTAGAGCGGACCACAGAGATCGGGACTCAGAATGCCACGACCCGAACCCAGTACTTCCGGATGAATCGCATAGTTGACCAGGGTAACGATCACCTTGCCTTTCTCCTTTCCGGAGGTGGCCAATGCCTGGATCACGCCGCAGCGCGGGTCGTACAGTTGAGGTGCGTAATAGTTGTAGGCGATTTTTCCCTTCGCTTCTCCAACAGAGATTTTCAGCGATGCCGGCTGAAGGTTCCGGGATGCTTCGTTGACAGCATCCGCGATCTGTTTCACGCACCAGTCGAGATACTTGAGATCAGCGTGAGCATTGCCCTTCTCATCGGGGAAGCCATAAGCATCGGGCGCGCTATGGGTATGCGTCGCGCCGATCAGAATATTTTCCGGAGCGATGCCTGTAATCAATTTCCGGGATCGGTCGCCGAGCACAGCAGGCCACCCGAGGTTATCGACGCTGACGATGGCGAAGCGCGTGCCGCCTTTCTCCATCACCATCGCGCGGGCGTAGAGATCACCTTTTTTCTGCGTGGTTTCTTTCGGCGTTCCAATACCACCCGACACAGGCAATAGCGGGTCCGGCGTGATGACGCGCACGGCCGCGCCGACGCGCAAACCCTGAGCTGTCACCATTCCCGCACTGAGGACGAGAATCAAAACGACGAAGACAATCCTTTTCATATTTGAAGTGACCTGGTATCACAACGAAGGTCGACAATAAAAATACGCTTTCCCGTTCCCTTTTTCCGCACAGATCGCGCAAATTTCAGGACAAAAAGCGAACTACATGCACCCCTGTTCTCCCTATATCCTTATACCCCTAGACCCCCTTCTTGCAGTGATGTAAAGGGATATAAGGGTATAGGGGATATAGGGGAATAGGGACGGTCTATTTTTTGATGACCTGGTGTCCGGCCTTCAGGGCTACCGTTTGATCGTTCCAGATAAATTCACCGGTAAGTCCTTCCGGCAGGGTAATATCAGCCGTAACTCCGTTCTTCCCGGTTCGCTTGAGGCTTACCTGGATATTTCCCCGTGGATGGGGTACAACGCCATTCGCCTCGGAAAGGGTGCCGAGATGCGGCTGGATCTTCACCTTTTTGAAACCGGGTTCGGACGGCTCCACGCCACATACAGTTGCAAGAAACTCGATCATCGGACTGGCGCTCCACGCGTGGCAGTCCGACCGCGCATCAACATCCGTTTCAGGGAATGTTGTTAGTCCATCGGCGAGCATCTGCTTCCAGATGTCGAGGTGCTCGAGATACTGGTCACCCATTCCGGCTTTCTTAAGTGCATTCATCAGGTAAAACCGGAAATACAACGTACACTGTATGAGCGACTTGTCGGCAAGAATCCTTTTCATCAGGTCAGCTTGCTGATCTTTTGGGATCGCATCGGTGAGAATAGCCAATACGTTAGCGTGCTGGCTGAACTGCTTTTTCTCCGGCGTGTCGGCGAACATGCGCTTTCCCGTGTCGAAGCAATGTGTGTAGACGGCTTTGCGAATGACGTCGGCCTGCTCGCGATAGTAGGTTCCTTCATGGGGTTTGCCATAACGATCGAAAATTTCGGCGGCGCGGTCCAGCGCGTAAACAAGTTGAAGGGAAATAATCGATGTTCCTTCCTTTTCCTTTGCACCTGCCGGCACGCCACGCTTGAATTCTTTGGACCAATCCACAAAATTCCACCATCCCATTTCACTGAGGATGTGCCTGTCATCCAGATGATCCTCGTACCATTGCAGCGTGCCACGTATCCCGGGAAGAAATCCCCTGACGAATGACGGATCGTCGCGGAACGTGAAATAGTCGTGCACCATGTCAACCCAGAAAAGCGAAAAAGTCGGGATCATCTGCGCTATCTCGGTCGGATACCGGCTTTGCGTTAGTCCTTCCGGCAAACGCGATTGATCAAACAACGTCAGCGCATTTCGCATGAGCCGGTCGTCACCGGATACATACAAGGAAATGAGTGCCTGAATTCGTGTATCCCCGACGTATTGCAACTGCTCGTAATAGGGACAATCATAGTAAGTTTCGTTGGCACACAGGCGGGCCGTGCGCCAGCCGACATCCCAGATGTTTTTCAGCGAGGGGTCACTGCTCGAAAAAGAAGCATTTTTTTCAAACGGATAGGCGGTGAACATACCGTAGTAGTCGTTAATGCGAAGGGGTTCAGCGCCGGTTTGAATGCGCAGTTCGATGAAACGATACGTGCGATACCAGAGGGGACGAAAAAGTCTGTTCTGTCCGCCATCGGGAACGAATATGTCATAGTAGCCGTACAGTTTCTTGTTTTCCGTTTCATTGCGGTTGCCTTTTTTCCGGTCCTTGTCAACCAGGGCTTCCGCATAGGCAACTTCGATGGTACTCCCCTTCCCTCCGCTTGCGATCAGTTCCGGATATGCCGTTGTCAAATGTGTCTGATCCAGCAGGATGACAGCGCGGGTGTTTGCAGGAATGTTGAGCGGGCTCTTGCCCGCCAGGAATCCGGCTTCTGCTTTGATTCCCTCCGATCGGACAACCCTGGGAATCCGCTCGAGCTTCTCCTCCATCATCGGAATAGTTCGCGGAGTGAGGCCGCCATCCGCTTCCCCATGCTCATAGCGATAGTACAACGGATCGGCCTCCGCAATACGACGGGGTTTATCCCATCCGCTATCGTTGAAGTCGGTCTTTGCCCAGCCCCAGGGATAGCGTTCGGCGTATATGCTATCCGTTGATCCGGCCGCGTAGTATCCGAAGACGAAGTTCCATGTTACCGGAATAAGGCCGAAGGCCATATTCCGGGTGACTTTCCAGTCATCGCGGTTTGTGTTAACGACGCTTTCCTTTTCCGTGTTGCCCTGCATAAGAAATGCCGTCTTACCCATCGTCATCTGCGCCACGGGGGCTTTGTCGCCGAGGTTCCATACCTGAGCTGCGATTGTATTCTTTCCCTGTTTGAGGAAGGGAGCCAGGTCGTAAGTTTCATATCGCCAATGGATCTTATCACCGCGCGCAGGGCCAAGTCCCACGCCTGTACCGTTGACAAAAAGTCGATACCGGTTATCAGCGGTCACATGAACAATAAACTCCGACGGTTTGGAAGCGAGTTCGAACGTGCGGCGGAAATGGAACACGCCTTCATCGCCTTCTTTGTCTGAAATATCGGGCCCGATCCAAATGGCATTCCATTCGCGCTCCAAAAGTTCCGGGTTGATTGCGGGATGCGTCTGGGCGAGGGCGAGAGAGGCAGTCAGCAACATCAGGATGGTTAAAGATTTTTTCATGCTCCGGGTACTGGTTTGGTAAACATTAAGGGCTAAATATAGCAACTTCCTGAAAGTTCGTCCCCGCGCAACATCGTGCGGCGCATTTTGCCTTTGATGATGGGATGTTTGCGTATGAATTTAGTGGCCGCCGGCTACTCGCGGCGCCTGGTCGACATTCAGAGGCCAGGTAGAGTGAGAGTCCAGGAGCGCAGCCGCGCCGAGGAGAGTTATGTCCTCATTGACAGACTGGAATATTTTTAATCTCTTGATCGATTCGGGAAAAGTGAAATCATTCAGTGACTGCCACATTGCCTGCTCGAAGAAGCGGAACGCTTTCGACAAGGATCCGCCTACGACAATCGCCTGCGGATCATAAGCGTAGACCACCGTCTTTATTGCGTGTCCCATGTGCCCGCCGAATTCCCGCCACCAGCGCAGTGCTGTTTCGTCGCCGTTTACTGCCAGCTCATGAGCGGCCACTGCCGAGGTATCATGAAACACCTGAAAAAAATTTCCGCTTGCAAAGTATTCAACGTTCTGGTCGCGGTAACTCAGCAGGCCGATCTCACCCGCCCCGCAATTGCTTCCTTCAAAAAGTTGGTTGTTGATAATGAGCCCGGATCCCAACCCGGTCCCGGATGTCATTCCCACCGCATTCGTAAATCCTCTTAGCAGGCCGAAGCGGTGTTCCCCCAGCGCAAAGCAATTCACGTCGTTGTTTACCCGAACCGGCAGTGAAAATTCCTCCTCGAGGATGTCTTTAAGAGGGACCCGTTCCCACGAGGGAATATTCACCACGTTGTAGACAATCCCTTTTTCGACGTCGATAACGGAAGGCACACCAAGTCCGATTCCGGTAACACCGGAAGTCATAAGCGAACGAATGAGCGCGATCAGCTGATCTAGCGTCTCTCGCTGCGATCCATGGCTTTTAAACAACTGTTGTTTCTGGTTGTGCATCTCGCCTTCATGGGCCACACCAGCCCGGACTTTTGTACCACCCAGGTCAACGCCAATTACCATTCACTTTGAATTTTTGGTTTACTTCTCTTACTAAATATAGTCATTCAAAATTTGGCACCGGAAAACTTTGCGTTAAAAAAACGTCAAATTGCGTAGAAGTGCTGGGGCGCGAAAATCCAACATGAAAGTAAATCCCAGGCGAGTGTCAAATCTGGGCTCACCGTTCCGGAGCGGTACTGACCGTGACTGAACGGCTCGATCTTCCCGAGACGTCGAAAGCTTTTAAGATGACGTGACCGGAGACTTTTACGGGTTTAAGCCAAACAGGTGAATTTACGTCCGGTTCGGTTCCATCGGTTGTGTAACGGATAATCATTCCGGGAAAATCCGAATTGGCATGCAGGATGCCCTCGCGGATGACAGCACCCGGTGGGGCGATCCGGTAGTTGTAGCCGTCCCTCTGCAAATAGCTTAGCCGTTGCAGCTCCTTCTGACCCAGCGTATTGGCGAAGACATTCCATTCCTGTCTGTAAAGTTGCTCCCGGCGCTGAGGGTCTGCGACGGTTTCCCAGGTGCGTTCGTGTGCCCACGCGCTCTCCGCAAATCCCATAAGTTTGGGCAACATATAGTACTCGATCATATCGCGGCCTTTGATAGTCTCGCTCCACAGCTGCGCTTCCAGTCCGAGGATATTTTTCCGGGCCTCCGGCTTCAGTTTCTCTTTGCCTGCATATTCCTTATCCACATCAACCTTTCGACCCATGGAAGTTGTAAGCGTCGTCTTGAACATATCGAACGGCGCAAACAGCCAGGCGTCGCGCGTATTGACGAAGCCGGCCCAGTACAGGCCCGGCTCACGAGGATCTTTCGAGTATGCCAGGTCGAAATAAAAGTTGGAAACATTGCATAACACCACAGGATAGCCTGCGTTGGCAAGGCGATAACCCAGGTCCTGGTTGTCAAAAAGATTATTCCAGATGAAGGGAACGACGTTCTGTCCCGCAAACTCCGGATTCGGATCGTATCCACCGTGGTCGTTCTTGAGCAACGCCACTTCCTCCCACCCATCGACCCGCAAGTTTCGCTTCTTCAAGCGCTTGAGGAGTTCTCGGAAAAAATAGGCCTGCAGATTCTTGGGATCCTTTATTTCAGGATGCTGCGCCATCAACGCCATTGCCATGGGAGACTGCGTCCATGCCCCTTCCGGTACTTCGTCACCCCCCGCGTGTATCTCGTCCATAGCAAGCCCTGCCTCGGTGTACATTTTGGCAATTTCGTCAACGACCTTCTCGTAAAAACGGAAAGTTGATTCACGCGCGACGCTTACAACGTTGTCGGTATACGCCTGAGCCGACAGGTACTCAGAGCGATCATCCGGATCGATCAGCCGGTATTCATTCGCAGCCTCTTCCTGACCCTCCTTCATCAATCGCTCATAGCGCGCTTCCATCGCTTTGATCGCTGCGCGGGCATGGCCGGGAAAATTCAACTCGGGAATGACTTTGATGTGGCGGGCCTTGGCATACCGCAGGATCTCCACGAAGTCTGCGCGCGAGTAGTGCCCCGTGCCGTAGTTGTTCTCGCTGTCGGGAAACGGTCCGGAACCATACGCGGGATGCAGGACAGGTGTTTCTTTGCCACTTGTATGCCGGCGCTGTGCCCCCACCGTGGTGAGTTCCGGCAAACCGTCGATCTCCAGCCGCCAACCTTCATCCTCCGTGGTGTAAAAAAGGAAACGGTTCACTTTGTAAAATGACAGCAGGTCCAGTATCCGCAAAATAGTTTCCTTTGACTGGAAGTTACGACTCACATCCATGTGCAAGCCTCTGAAACCAAATCGCGGATAATCATCAACGTCGATGAAAGGCAGACTAAAAGTCTCGGCCTTGTCCCGATAGGCTTCCAGCGGAATCAGTGAGCGCAGGCTTTGTATTCCATAAAACACACCTGCGGCATCGCTGCCGGTAATGATTACGCCTTCGCGGGAAACTTTCAGGGAATAACCTTCCGCATGCCGTGGGTGTTTCTCCAGGCGAAGCTGAATCATGTGTTCGCCGGAACCAGGTCCTTCCTCTACCTTCAACTGATGTCCCATAACGTCGGCCAAAGCTTGCCTCAGGTACGAGGCCTCATTCTCGAGTCCGGTTTGATGATAAATGCGATAGTCTCTGCTCACTTCCAGTAATCCGGTCCCGGCCTGCAGACTAACAGGGGTAGGAATAATCTTCTTGATCGAGTCAGGAGGTAGCAGTCTCACTTGCTGATTCTCTTCGAACAGCCATTGTGGCGTCGGTATCGGTTCCTTGTCTTCCGCGTTTCGTGTCATTTGATCCTCGCGCGCAAACGAAGCAATGCGGTAGTCCGAAACTTCGACAATTGCTTCCTCTTCACCTTCGCTATTGTAATACACGAAATACAATCCCATCGGCTTATCGGTTTCCTTGATCACCGCCTCAACACCGCGATAGTTGATCGTCGCGGAGTCGCCGGGGGGCAGGGAAAAGTTTTCGTTCGGCACGAGCTTGTACCAGTCGCCGCTTATATGCTTGACCAGCGCGGGCTCAGTGGTCTTGTTCTCCAGGATAGGCCGCGGGGCCATGTTGAAGAACAAAGCCCAGTTTTTATCAGTAAGCTCTTTTGCACTGTTGTTAACGAGTGTGAACCGGGCTTCGAAGACGTCGGGAGTTTCGGTGAGGTTTGTCACGAGCTCCCATCGAACGGCAATGTCCTGGCGCACGGCGTTATCCCGCACCGAGCAGGTCGCAAGAAGGAGGATGCAGAGAAGGGCGAGGGAGGAGGAGGCTGTCCGGCGGGGGAATGGTGTCATGTTTCGGTCGTGAGTGGTGAGTAGTGAGTAGTGAGTGCGGGCCTGCGCGTAAGCGAAGGATTTCGCCGATACACGGGAGGCTCGCTTCGTGAGTCGTGAGACGTGAGTCGTCATACGTGAATCATCAATGTGTGTCACTTTCTATACAATTCAACCTCGTGGTGACGGGGCCCATTTAACCCCTTCGGGGTTGAATTGTTCGGCGTCCAGACCCCAGGTTGTACCTGGGGCTAATCATGTTCAACCCCTCGCGGTTTTTTTGATTTCTATACTGCCCAAGCCACCACGCTTTCACAGCACCGCTAGAAAAAACTCGTCGGAAGAGGCTCACTACTCACGACTCACGTCTGACGTCTCACGATCGCGCCCGCTCCGGTAGGGGGCCTCATCACTCATCACTCATCACTCATTACTCACTACTCACTACTCACTACTAACTCACCACTCACTACTCACGCCTCACGCCCGCGCCT
>JBIQIY010000032.1:0-18396 GCA_044507775.1 Flammeovirgaceae bacterium
GCTAGGGACGATCTTATGGTAGGGCGGGGTGAAGCTTGCGAAACCCCGCCCCGAAATCGTTCGCTAAATCTAGTCCCGGAGGGACGGCCTTATGACGCACGAGTTATCCGTTACAGGTGGTTCTTCTGAGGTCCCGACGCATAGTTCGTTGCAGGATGGGGTCATACGATTTAACAGAATCATCCTTGCATGCCACACCGCCACCTAAAATGGATTCAGTTGGATTTCCATTGAAGGAATGTTCCTAAATTTTATTTTGAAGGCCATAAAACGTTAATTTGAAGTTTGATTAACGGACCATGCAAGCTATCAAGGACACGAATTTCACCTTCCCCGGACAAACAGGTTTTTACAGTGGCAAGGTTCGGGACGTCTATTACTTCGGCGATCTGATGGCGATGGTCGCCACAGACCGTATATCCGCTTTCGACGTCATCCTGCCCCGGGCCATTCCCGATAAAGGTCGGGTCCTAAACCAGATCGCGGCAGCCAACCTGCTTGCGACGAAAGACATCGTGCCGAACTGGGTACTGGACACGCCTGATCCAAATGTAACCGTCGGCTTCAAATGCGAACCCTTCGCCGTGGAAATGGTTGTGCGCGGTTATCTCGCCGGCCACGCCTGGCGAGAGTACAAAGCCGGTAAAAGATCACTTTGCGGAGTCGCACTGCCCGAAGGCCTCCGGGAAAACGATCCCCTCCCCGCTCCCATCATTACTCCCACGACGAAAGCAAAGGTGGGCCACGACGAGGATATCTCCCGGCAGGAGATCCTGTCGCGAGAAATTGTCAGCGAAGAGGATTACACCACCCTTGAAAAGTATACGCTCGCTCTCTTTCAAAAGGGCACCGAACTCGCTGCCGCCCGCAAGCTGGTCCTCGTCGATACCAAATACGAGTTTGGAAAACACGATGGGAAGATCTACCTCATCGACGAGGTTCACACACCGGATTCATCGCGATACTTTTACCTTGACGGGTACGAAAACCGTCAGCGGGCAGGCGAAGCCCAGAAACAACTCTCCAAGGAATTCGTGCGGCAGTGGCTGATTGAAAATGGTTTTCAGGGAAAGGAAGGCCAACGGGTGCCCGAGATGACCGATGAAGTTGTAGCCTCAATATCAGCACGTTATAAAGAACTCTATCAGCAAATGACCGGCGAGGCCCTCGCTGCTGTCGACTATTCCGGGATGCTGCCGCGCATCAGGCAGAACATCATTAATTCAATAAATTCACTTAACTTACGGCCTTTAAAAAAGCAATAATAGCGTATTATTGCAGTCAGCGTTAAGCCTAAGCGAACCCATGAAATACACGATCGACAAGCAGGAAAAATACAGTTTGCTGCGCCTTCATGAAGAAAAACTGGACTCAAGTGTGGCGCCCAACCTGAAGTCGGAACTGATTACCTTGCATGCCGAAGGGGTCCGAAATATTATCCTCGATCTGTCCGAAGTGAAATACACAGACTCATCCGGACTCAGCGCGCTGCTAGTAGGCAATCGGATCGTCCAGGAAGATGGCGGCATCTTTATCCTGGCAAGCCTCTCCGAACACACAACCAAACTCATCAAGATCTCCCAACTCGACAGCGTGCTCAATATCCTCAATCGTGTGGAAGAAGCCGTCGATGCCGTGTTCATGCACGAGATCGAAAAGGACCTCAAAGACAGTGGAAACAGTTGACAATTGGGCAATTGACAGTAGGCAATCTACTACCTGGTAGATTCCGGATTGTCAACTGTTAACTGTTAATCGTTTACTTTTTTAATTTGAGTTTTAACATTACGATACTGGGATCCAGTGGTGCGCTTCCTGCCTACGGCCGATATCCCTCTTCACAGCTTGTAGAGATCCAGAACCGCTATTTTCTCGTCGATTGTGGCGAAGGCGCGCAGATGCAACTGATGCGCTATCAGGCAAACCTTCATCGCATCAACCACATTCTCATCTCCCATCTTCACGGCGACCACTACCTAGGCCTGATGGGGCTCCTCTTCACGATGCACCTGTTGCGACGCACGAACGACCTTCACCTTTACAGCCATCGCGGACTCGACGACATCATCACAACCCAATTGCGAAACTCTCTTTCCATCCCCGCGTTCAAGATCATCTTTCATCAACTGGAGAAGGATGCGCGCGAGATCATTTTTGAGGATGACACTCTCTCGGTAGAGACCATCCCGCTCACACATAAGATTCCCTGTACGGGATTTTTATTTCGCGAAAAGGTTAAGCCCCGCCGGGTCGATAAGACCAAACTACCGGAAGGCTTGCGCATCCGCCAGATCGCGGACCTGAAGAAGGGTGAAGATGTGCTGGACACGGATGGAACCGTCTTGTATCGCAATGAGGACCTGACTCTTCCCCCGCGCAAATCGCGCAGCTATGCCTATTGTTCGGACACGGCCTTCCGCGACGACCTGATCGAACAAATAAAGGACGTAGACATCCTTTACCACGAGGCTACATTCGGCGCCGATGAGATTCAAAAGGCCGCGGAAACCCAACACAGCACGGCGGCGCAGGCAGCGGAGATCGCCCGTAGATCAAACGCCGGCAAACTTCTGATCGGACATTTCTCCGCGCGCTATAAAGATCTCGCTCCCCTTCTGGACGAAGCCCAGGCGGTGTTCAGCAAGGTCGAGCTGGCCGTCGAAGGCAGTGTCTTCACCATCGCCGACTAGCATTCGAACTGAAAATTCGCCCTCTCTTTGCTTCTTATGTGTCCGGAACCCACTATTTTTAGCAAATGCAATTGACCGTTGACCAAAAGCGCAACAGGCTCTTCATCGTCCTGTCGGGTATCTTCATCACCAACGCGCTACTGGCCGAGATCATCGGAGTCAAGATATTTTCCGCTGAATCAACGGTGGGACTGCAGCCCGCGCAACTGCAGATCCTCGGATTTACGATGGACTTCAACCTGACCGCGGGAGCCGTTATCTGGCCCGTTGTTTTTATCACGACCGACCTGATCAACGAATACTTCGGAAAACCCGGAGTGAAACGCATCAGCTACCTGACGGCCTTGCTGATTCTGTATTCTTTTGTCGTCATCTTCATGGCCATGCGTCTCCCGCCCGCATCGTGGTGGGAACAGCTCGCCGACGACCAGGGCAACGTCTACAACATGGACCTCGCCTTTAACAAGATACTCGGACAAGGGCAGCGCATCATCATCGGATCCCTCGCGGCATTTCTCCTCGGCCAGCTCGTCGATGTCTTTGTTTTCCAGCGCTTGCGCCGCGTGACGGGAAACCGCTGGCTCTGGCTGCGCGCAACGGGATCGACACTGGTATCACAGCTCGTCGACAGTTTTGTCGTGCTCTTTGTAGCGTTCTACGGTGTTTTTTCCAATGACAACATCATCGCGATCGGGATCACGAACTACATCTACAAGTTCTCGGTGGCGATCCTGCTGACTCCGCTCATCTACGCGGGCCATTACGTCATCGACAATTACCTCGGATCTGAAAACGCGCGACGGATCTCTGAAGAGGCTTCAAAGGAAAGCCGGGGATTCTTCTGAACGGGACCCAATTATCCGCGCATGCGGCGCATATTGTCGCATATAACCGCCGTCGCGATCCCTGCGTTCAGCGACTCTGCATCGCCATAGCGGGGAATGGTGATCTTTTCCCCGATTAGTGCGGCCGCCGCCGGAGAGATGCCATGTGACTCACTGCCGACAACAATCAGCCCCCCGCTGGCGAAGTTTACTTTGTGAACATCCTGACCTTCGAGAAAAGCACCGTAGATGGGAAGGTCTACCCCGGAGAGATAGGCCGGGAGCTCCGTATAAAATATACTAACCCGGGTAAAAGATCCCATGGTGGCGCTGATCACCTTCGGGTTATAGAAATCCGCCGTCTCCGGCGATGCGATGATCTTCCTTATCCCATACCAGTCCGCTGTGCGCAGAATGGTCCCGAGGTTGCCGGGATCGTGAATATCGTCCAGCACCAGGCCGTATTCATCGCCCGATATCGTCAAGGGCACGTTTGGCTTTAGCCGCGCCACTGCGAGCGCCGACCGATGCGACTGAAATTCACCCAGGCTCTCCAGCGTGCTCTCGGAAACTTCCAGAACCTCGCCCTTGACAGGCGTTTTGAGATGCGACAGAAACCCGGGGGTCGCCAGAAGTTTGACGACTTCAAAATCAGAGGCCAGTAGCTCCTCTACGCTTTTGGCCCCTTCGATCAGAAAACATTGTTCCTGTTTTCGGTATTTCTTTACTTGCAGGGATTTAATGAACTTTATTGTAGCTTTTGTTAGCATTTCCGACGCTTGATCCTGAAAATTAGATATTTTCTGTTAATACTTATCCCCATTCTGCTATCGGGCTGTCTGGGAACGAAGCATCTGAAAGAAAATCAAAAGCACCTGTACCGCCAAAGCATCAAGGCGCCTTCTCCCGTCAACGAGGAAGAGCTTCGGGCGCTCTACGCACAGCGCACGAACCGGAACTTTCTCTACCTACCCTTCTATCATCTCGTGGCAATTTATTACGCCGGCCTGAAGCGGTACGACCCGGAAGACTTCGTTCGCAAAAAGGAAGCGGTGGAAAAAAAGTACGACGCGAAAATCGCGCGCACTACCTCGCAGCGGAAAATCAACACCCTTCAGTTCAGGAAACAAAAGCGAATCGATAAGTACAACACGCGGATTGAAAAGGGGAATTTATTCATGCAGTGGGGCGAACCCATCGCGGTTTACGACAGCGCGCTGGTGAGCATGACCATCAATCGCTTTCGCAACTATCTTTTCTCCCATGGTTATTTCGAGAATGATGTAAACGCCCGCGTAACCGGTACGGGAAAATTCGTGCGCGTCACCTATGAGATCGCGATTGGCCAACCCTACATGATCGACAGCATCTTCTATCGTATCTCGGATTCCGTCGTTTACAATCTGGTCGTTCAGGATGCGAACAACAGCCTCATCAAGAAAGGTCAACGCTACCAGGAGGATAATTTCACGCTGGAGCGCGAACGCATCGATCTCTTTCTAAAAGACAATGGTTACTACGACTTCTCCCGCCAGTATATTGATTTCAATATTGATACCACACTGCTTGAAGACAGACAACTCGCCGTGATGATGACCATTCGCGACCCGGCGAAACGCGGGTATCACAAGCAGTTCACGATCGACTCCGTTCGCTTCACAACCGATGCCGGTGTAAATATGCCCGGACAAACTCGCAGCCAGCGCACTTACCGGGATGTACAATACCAGTATTACAGGGATATCTACAACCTGAAAATACTCAGTCAGCGGGTTTTCATCGCTCCCGGCAATTTGTATTCGCGAACAAATACTTTTGAGACGCAACGGCAACTCGCCAACCTCGATGCGTTCAAGTTCGTGAACGTAAATTACGACTCGTCAGGTGGAAAGTTCCGCTCCAACATCTTCACGAGTCCGCTTGACCGTTATGAGTGGTCTAACGAGATCGGGGTCAATGTTACGGAGGGCTTTCCGGGTCCCTTTTACAACCTGAACTTCAAGAAGCGAAATCTTTTCGGCGGCCTGGAGAATTTTGAATTGAACGGACGCATCGGTATCGAAGGCGTTGCATCCGCCACGCAGGATCTGAACGTTTACAAGAGTACAGAGGCCGGCATTAACGCGTCGATCACCTTTCCGCAATTCCTTTGGCCATTTCGCAACGCCACCCAGATCCGGTTGGGGAAGTACAACCCGAAGACGCGGCTTGCCGTCGGTTACAACTACACAGACAGGCCAGAGTACAGTCGTAACAGCACAACTTTCTCAAACACCTACACCTGGCAGAATCAGCGAACGACGCAGTATTCGCTGGCACTTTTCAATTTGAGTCTCATCAATTCGGAGATCAAGTCCGAGCAATTCCAGGAAGTGCTGAATGAACTTGACAGTCTTGGAAATTACAACCTCGCGCGATCGTTTCAGCCGTCGTTTGTCAGCAGCATGATCTTTAGCGTGACCTGGAACCGGAACTACGGAACGTTCGACCGAAATGCTGTCTTCATCCGTGCCCAGTTCGAACCCGGGGGTACTACGCTGAATTTTATCGACCCGGACATTATCACGCGACAAGGCCTGCAGTATTTCAAATACCTCCGCTTCAATTTTGATTTCAGGCAGGTCCGCGTTCTAAACTCATGGGCGACATTTGCCTACCGCCTCAACGCCGGTGTTGCGTATTCATACGGTTCAGACCGTTCGTTGCCCTATGAAAAATACTACTTCGTCGGGGGCAGCAACAGCATTCGCGCCTGGCGTCCACGAAGGCTCGGGCTCGGGTCAGTACCCCCGCCACGGACAACCGATCCCGTTCTAGATGGCGATCCATCGGTTGACGGGCTGTTCAACTACAGGCTCGAGAAACCCGGTGAGATCCTGTTCGAAGGAAGCATGGAACTTCGCAGCAAGCTGTTCGGCTTCGTCGGCGGCGCCATATTTCTCGATGCGGGCAACGTGTGGCTCTTCAGTCAGCAAACACAGGAAAATCCCGTCACAGGCGAGCGCGAACCCGTGGCTGGAAATTCGAAATTCCGGCTGAACTCTTTCTATAAGGAACTGGGTGTGGGCACGGGCTTCGGACTGCGGTTCGACTTCACATTTCTTGTCCTGCGTTTTGACGTTGGTATCAAAGTGTACGACCCCGGTCGCCCGGAAGGCGATCGCTTCGTTCTCGACAAGGCGAGATTCTTCCGTCCTTTCGCGACGCAACTTCCCAACGGCACCTACACCAATATCAAGGAACCGGTGATCTATAACATCGGGATCGGTTATCCGTTCTGATCGCGCCACTAGTAATTCAGCAGACGCTCGATTTCGCGCGCGACCTTGTCGGCGTTGGGTAGCATCATCGCTTCAAGACCGATATTCAACGGTACGGCTGGCAGGTTTTCCGCGCCGAGTGTAAAGACGGGCGCGTCCAGGTATTTGAAGCATTCCTGCGAAATTCTCCCCGCCAGCGATTCGGCGAAAGAATTCAGGAGCGGTTCTTCTGTCAACACCAGCACGCGGCTGTGCTTCTTCACCGCAGTCGCAACTGCCTCCCAGTCGAGTGGATTTAATGTGCGTAAATCGATGATGGAAATCCGCTCCGGAAATTTTTGAGAAGCTTCCTTCGACCAGTAAACACCCATTCCATACGTGATCACAAGAGCCGACTCCCCTGCCAATATTTTTTCGTCAGAAGCCGACTGCACGGCGCAGGATTTTCCCAGCGGAATAATATAATCTTCGTCCGGCTCGATTGTCTTCGCTTCCGAAGTGCCGGGAACCTTCGACCAGTAAAGTCCCTTGTGCTCAAGTAATACCACAGGATTGGGATCGTAGAAGGAGGCTTTCAACAACCCTTTCATATCGGCGGCGTTGGATGGATACACAACCTTGATACCGCGAATTGTCAGCAGCGTGGACTCGATGCTCGCCGAGTGGTACGGACCTCCTCCCGAGTACGCTCCCACGGGCACGCGGATGAGCGCCTGCACGGGAAACTTTCCCTGCGAAAGGAAACAACTTTTTGCGACCTCGACCACGAGCTGATTGAAGGCCGGCCAGAGATAGTCGGCGAATTGGATTTCCACGATAGGCTTAGCTCCTACAGCGGACATACCCACAGTCGATCCCACAATGTACGCTTCCTGTATCGGCGTATTGAAAACCCGGTCGTCGCCATACTTCTTTGCCAGTGTCGCCGCCTCGCGAAACACGCCGCCCAACCTCCGGCCTACATCTTGTCCGTAAAAGAGTGCCTCCGGGTGCTTGCGGAAAATATCATCTACAGCATGAAGAGCTGCATCAACCATTATAACCTTCTCGGCGCCTTCCGGAGCACGCAGGCCCGATTCACGGACGATAGGCGACGCAGCAAACTCGTGGCTTTCGAAATCTTCAACTCCCGGATCGGGCGCGGAACTCGCGCGCTGAAAATCGCGCTCCGCTTTTTCGCGTGCCTGATTTTCGATCCCGTGAAGATCTGTCTCGCGCTCACCCGCTGCTTCCAAAATGGATCGGAGTCGGTCCACAGGGTCAAGTCTCTGATGCGCTTCGAGATCTTCGCGATACCATTCCTTTCGCACACCGGAAGTGTGATGACCGAGCAATGGACACTTCGCGTGCACGAGCATCGGGCTTCGCTTCTTTCGAACGTACTCCAACGCCTTCCGGATGCCGAGGTAGGAATCGATAAAGTCCGCTCCGTCGACCGCCATGCGCTCAAGTCCTTTAAAGCCGCCGGCATACTCATACGCATCCATTGCCCGCATCTCTTTTCCGGTAGCGGAAATACCCCAGCCGTTGTCCTGGATCAGATAGAGGATTGGAAGCCTCTTGAGCACCGCCATTTGAAATGCCTCGGAAACCTCGCCTTCCGTAACGGCACCGTCACCCATCGAACAAAGGACGACGGGATAAACGTTATCGGTTATCGTCAACAACCCGCGGCCTTCGAGATACGACAGGCCGTGCGCCATGCCGGTGGCGGGAATCGCTTGCATACCGGTAGCCGCGCTCTGATGAGGAATAATGGGAAATCCTTCGCGACGCAAGGCGGGATGTCCGTAGTAAGATCGCCCTCCCGTAAA
The DNA here is from genome assembly GCA_044507775.1 of Flammeovirgaceae bacterium. Taxonomy (GTDB): domain Bacteria; phylum Bacteroidota; class Bacteroidia; order Cytophagales; family Cyclobacteriaceae; genus Chryseosolibacter. The sequence goes on from JBIQIY010000032.1 coordinate 8,589, forward strand.
GGGATCGTCGCGCTTGGCGAGCAGTTGGAGCATAATCTCGTACGGCTCGAGGCCCATACCCAGCAGTATGGATTCATCCCGATAGTACAGCGACGCATAGTCATACCGTGTCAACTGCATTCCCGCGGCGAGCTGAATGGCCTCATGCCCCCGAGAAGTGCTGTGAACATACCGGCATATATCGCGATGCTCATCGTACAACTCCGCCATACGCTTGACGGTGCACATCAGGCTGTATGCTTTCAACAAAACATCGAGGCTGACCTCCGGCTTCGTGTTTTTCTTTGCTGCGCGGGACTTCTTTACAACGGCCATGTTGCTGTCTTTTGTGCTGAATAAAGATAGGGAGTAGTTATATCCCGCGCAAAAGGCGCTCGCCCGACCTGGCTGCAGCGCTGTCACGCCCGATTGCCGGTATGACGCCTGGTGACATCGGAGCAAAAAGTTTATTCAGGAAGATCCCGCGCTGAATAAGTTTTCAAATTAACCTACCTTTGAATTCGCGCTCAACAACAACCCATGCCATACAAAGAAGAAATCCGCGACTGGTTTAAATCTCTGCAGAATGATATCTGTCGTCAACTGGAAGAGGCGGACGGAAAAGGAAAATTTATCAGCGACGTCTGGGAGCGCCCCGGCGGCGGGGGCGGAATATCGCGGGTGCTGACTAAAGGAAACATCATCGAGAAGGGCGGTGTCAACTTCTCCGCAGTGTGGGGCAAGACACCGCAGACTACCCTGAAACTTCTGAACATCCCCTCCGGAGAAGCCGGTCAGGAACCGGAATTTTTCGCTACGGGTGTCTCCATCGTCATGCATCCGTTCAACCCGCGCGTCCCCATCATTCACATGAATGTGCGGTACTTCGAAATCGCTCCCTTGGAAGATGGGAAGGAAATATGGTGGTTCGGCGGTGGTATTGATCTTACTCCCCATTACATCGATGAAGACGACGCAAAATATTTCCACCGCCAGCTCAAGGATGTTTGCGACCGGCATGATCCGAACTACTACCGCGATTTCAGCAAATGGGCTGATGACTATTTTTTCATCCGTCATCGCAATGAGACGCGCGGCATCGGCGGGATATTTTTCGACTACCTGAAGGGGGAAGAAGGATTCACGCGACAGTCGCGTTTTGATTTTGTCAAGAGCGTGGGAAATGCCTTCGCGCCCATCTACAGCAAACTCATGATCAAAAACCACGATCTGCCTTACGGCGAACGCGAAAAACAGTGGCAGCAGCTTCGGCGAGGTCGTTATGTAGAGTTCAACCTCGTGTGGGACCGAGGCACAAAGTTCGGCCTTGAGACAGATGGCCGGACGGAATCCATCCTCATGAGCCTTCCACCTCAGGCGGGATGGGAATACAATCACCAGCCTGCGGAAGGATCCGAGGAGGCACGAACGCTTGAGATGTTGAGGAAGGGGGTTGGGTGGGTGTGAGGGGGTAGTCAGGGTGGCTCAGCTCCGCTTCGCTCAACGCAGCTCCGCTCCGGCCCGCGCGCGGACCCCCTGAATCTTCCTGCGGAAGATTCGGTCCCCCTCGGGGAGGGGGACAGGGAGGGGGACAAAGTAGTTACTTGTTGCGTTGGAGTTGGAGTACTTGGAGGGCTAGTTGTTCGACCAGGGGTGACGTGCCTGGGGACTCCGTATCAGGGAAATGATTGGAGAAGAAAGCTTTTGCTGCCCATACTTCCAGAAGTTCGCCGACGTCAATGCCGTAAGGCTCGTATAACCGGTTGTCCGACACGAGCAGCAATCTGTTTTCCTGTCCCGCGAAGTTGAAGACGCGTTTGAATACGATCCCATCGTTGCGCGTCACGAGAATGTACAGCTTGCCATTCTTGATGGAGGTGATGTCTTCGACATATTCAGCGAAGATGATGCTGCCGGGTTGCACGGGGAGCATCGAATCTCCCTGGATTTCGAAGGCGCGGTATGTCCGGTTCCGGGGAAGCACGGGCATGCTGATCTTTGGAAGGTCTTTGACGAACTCAGGATCCTGAAATCCCGACAGATATCCCGCGGAAGCTTTCTGTGTGACGAGCTCGACGTTCTCTTTGTTGTGTATGTCGACCGTGATGGCGAGGACTTCTTTCCTCGGCCTGCCGGACAAACGCCAGGTTTTCTCCGGGATGGAGCTGAGGTCGGCGTTGATTAGATTGTCAAGACTGACTTTGAAGGTGCGCGACACATCCGAGAGGATCGGCAGCGGAGGAGTAGCCCTCCCCTCTTCGTAAGCGCCAAGCGTCGCCTGTTTGAGATTGAGTCGCTCGGAGAACTCGCGTTGAGTAAGTCCTTCTTTCGTCCGTAAAAATCTCAGGTTTCGGTTTACTGTTTCCATAAGGGTAATTAATCAAAATATTCTCACGCACCAAGACACCAGGGCGCGAAGACACAAAGAAATACAATAGAAAAACACCAGGCGCAGGAGCAGCCTGATGACGGCCCGCAAAGCGCTTGCGCAATGCCTGACACTGTCGTTGAATACATCGCTCAAGAATTCCGCTTGACGGACCATGCTCAGTCTTTTTGGGCAAAGAACCCTTGCAACCGGGCATCCATCGTATGATGGACACCCGATCGGGTTCGCTATGGCAATTAGCTTTTCAAAACTAAAAATTTTAGTTGACATGTACAACTTTATACTAAAATTTTTAGTTACTTCGGGTCGTGGAAAGGAACATTATACACCTGGATCTGGACGCGTTTTTCGTGGCTGTGGAGTGCAAGAAGAACGCGCGGCTGAAAGGACGCCCGTTGATTATAGGGGGCAGCAGCCGGCGGGGTGTCGTGGCTGCCTGCAGCTATGAAACCAGGCAGTTCGGCGTCCACTCCGCCATGCCCATGTACCTTGCGTTGCAGCTGTGCCCGGATGCAAAGGTGATATCCGGCGATATGGAGGCGTACAGCCAGGCGTCGCACGAGGTGACGGAGATCGTCGCCGGCGAGGCACCCGCATTCGAGAAATCGTCCATCGATGAATTCTATATAGATGCCAGTGGCATGGATCGCTTCTTCGGCGCTTTTAAATGGGCGCGGGAGCTGCGCGCAAAGATCATGAGGAACACCGGGCTGCCTATCTCCCTGGCGCTCTCGGTCAACAAGCTCGTCTCCAAAGTAGCTACCGGCGAATTCAAGCCCAACGCTGAAGCGCAGATCGCTCCCGGGACTGAAAAAGATTTTCTCGCCCCGCTCGCCGTGGAAAAAATTCCGATGATCGGAAAGCAGACAGCTTCTTTTCTTCACGACATGGGTGTGCGCACAGTGCAGACGTTGCGCGACATGCCGGTGCAGTTTCTCGTCAGCGCCTTTGGCCGGAACGGTCTATCTCTCTGGCAGAAAGCGCATGCGGAAGATACATCGCCTGTCGTGCAGTACAGCGAACAAAAGTCCATTTCCACGGAATGCACGTTCGACGCCGACACCATCGACGTGAAACGACTCCGGTCAATCCTGATCGCGATGGTCGAAAAGGTCGCGTTCAGCCTCCGCGATCAGCGCAAGCTCGCGTCCTGCATAACCGTCAAGATCCGCTATGCGAATTTTGACACGGAGACGAAACAGGTGCAGGTGCCTTACACGTCGTCGGATCACACGATCATGCGAATTGTCAACGAGCTGTTCACGCGCCTCTACAACCGCAGGATGCTCATCCGCCTGGTGGGCGTCAGGCTGAGCGGGCTCGTACACGGCAACCACCAGATCAGCCTCTTCGACGACACTACCGCCAACATAAACCTATATCAGTCGATCGACCACATCAAACACAAGTACGGCGTTGAAAAGATCATCCGGGCCAACACGATCGACGTCAACAAGCGGGTGAGGATGGAACTCAATATGTTTGGCGCCAACCTGAAACAAACGAATCAGAGCACGCAACCCATAAAATCATGAAACTGCAAACGCAACAAACACAAGAAACGCTGCGAAAGGACATCAAGGAATTGTTCTTTGTAATCTCTCCTCCCCGTCATATCCTGAGCGACGTCTCGGTATTAAAGGACGATGTGCACTATCTGATCGGTCACGAACTGGAAGACCGGTATTCGAAACCGAACATCGCGCTCTTCAAATACAGCGATACGGAAACCCGCATGCACCACATGGTCCGTTTCGTGGAGGCGCGCGCAGCCGAAATTCCGGCTTTCAACATATTTCTGAAAGACTTCGGCGTGTTCTACAACGGATCGTTCCGCACAATCTACCTCGACATCGTCAACAAGTCTCCCGTACAGGAGATATTTGAAAAGATCGTCCGTGAAGATCCGGACTATATCCCGCACATTACAATCGCGCGAAACCTCGCCATTGGCGATTTCCTGAGGTGCTGGCCTTACCTGAAAGGCCTGCGCTACAGCAATCAGCATTTTCTTTGCGACCGCATTACGGTGCTGGCAAGAACGGATCGGAAGTGGGCGCACTACAAGGACATCGTACTCGGAAGCTAGATCTCGCAATGATGAAACAATAAACAACAATCATATGGACCCTCTCGACATTCTCAAAAACAAATTTGGTTACAGCGGATTCCGGCTGCACCAGGAAGCGATCATCCAGTCCGTGCTGGCAAAAAAGGACACCTTCGTCTTGATGCCCACCGGCGCCGGAAAATCCATCTGCTACCAGATTCCCGCGCTGATGAGCGACGGGTTGACGATCGTTATATCACCACTCATCGCGCTGATGAAAGACCAGGTGGACTCCCTGCGACTCAACGGTATCCCAGCAGCCTACATCAACTCGACACAGACGTGGCAGGAGCAGGAAAACATCCTTCGCGATGCGCGACTGAAAAAACTGAAGCTGCTCTACCTTGCACCCGAAAAACTGCTGGGCAACTCGATGGCGTTCCTGCACACCCTGGAAAGTTTCGGCATCAGTCTGGTCGCCATCGATGAAGCGCACTGCATCTCGCACTGGGGCCATGACTTTCGACCGGAATACCGGATGCTGGCGAACCTGAAGAAAGCATTTCCCGATGTACCGGTGATCGCCCTCACCGCGACTGCCGATAACTTAACGCGCGAGGATATCCTGGAAAAACTGGAACTCAACGATCCGGCTGTCTTCGTCTCCAGCTTCAACCGGCCAAACATCCGCTACACGGTTAAGCGAAAAAGCAGTGACGTTTTCATGCGCCTTCTGAGCTTTCTCGAAAAAATGAAAGATCAATCGGGTATCATCTACTGCCTGTCGCGCAAATCAACGGAGACGCTGGCCGCTGACCTTCAGATGCACGGCTACAAGGCGGTGGCGTATCACGCCGGCATGGACCGCACACAGCGCTCGAAAAACCAGGAGATGTTCCTCCGCGACGAAGTGCGCATCGTTGTGGCCACCATCGCCTTCGGAATGGGTATCGACAAATCAAACGTGCGCTATGTTGTGCATATGGACCTGCCGAAAAATGTCGAAAGCTATTACCAGGAAACGGGTCGCGCAGGACGCGATGGCCTGGAGAGCGAGGCGCTGCTATTTTATTCACCCGGTGATGTCATCAAGATGAAGAAATTTGCGCTCGTGGAAAACAACGAGGAGCAGTCCGCCATCATGCTCCGGAAACTCGACCAGATGGGACGTTATGGCGACCTGCGTTCCTGCCGGAGAAAATACCTGCTGAATTACTTCGACGAAGCCGCGGGCGATGACTGCGGAAACTGCGACGTCTGTCTGCGCAAGCAACCGGTTACGGAAGCCAGTGAATTCGCCCACAACCTCATCGACGAGATACTGGTCAGAAGTGAACGGCGTACGACGGCGAGGCAGAGGCCCAATGACAAGGCTGCATACCAGTCCCCACTCTTCAATGAATTGAGAGCCCTGCGACTTGAAATGTCGATCGCGGAAAACGTGGCCGCTTACATTGTTCTTTCGGATGCCACGCTCACCGAACTCGCTACGTACCTTCCCCACACGCTGGATGAGCTAAGTCATATATCCGGCTTCGGGCAGGTAAAACTACACAAATACGGGCCGCAGTTCCTGCGCGTGGTGACCGGCTACTGCGCGCGCCATCACCTGCAAAGTCGTATCGCCGAAAAAATATCCACCCTGAAGTCGAACCGAAAGCACGAACACGACACCGCTACCCGCCAACAAAGTCTCGCGCTTTTCCGGCAAGGGAAGTCTGTTGAACAAATCGCAGAAGCTCGGAAACTGAGCCCGGGCACGATTGAGGGACACCTCGCCTTCTACGTCGGGCAGGGCAAGCTTCCGGTCGATGAGGTGGTGAACGCACACCGGATTCCTGCAATTCGCGAAGCGATCGAGCAGGTCGGAGGCTCGGCGCTGTGGCCCATCCGGAATTACCTGGGCGACGACTATAGCTTCGGCGAAATAAAATATGTGCTCGCCGACCTGGAGCATAACAAGGTCGAAGAAGGGATCTTAATTGAATGGTGAGGATAATATCACGAAGACACCAAGCCACAAAGCCACTAAGTTTTACAAAGTGCTTTCTTAAAAAATCCTTTGTGTCTTAGTGCCTTAGTGTCTTAGTGCTAACATCTACTCTTTAAATGTACTTGAACTGCCACACGGCCCTGAGTTTTAAATACGGTACTATGCCGGTGCAACAGCTTTTTGATGAGGCGCGGCGCTGTGGGGTGCATAAGCTGGTCTTGACGGAAATCAATAACACAGCGTCCTATATCGAAATGCTGAGGCTATGCGAGAAGTATAAGCCACAGGAAAACAATCTCACGCGTTTCGGAGAGGCCGCCTATGCGCTGGAGATCGCAGCAGGTGTTGAGTTCCGTCAGGACCACGAGTTGTTGTATGTCGCTATCGCAAAGAACAACAATGGCTTTGAGGCGATCAATCGCTTCCTCTCCCATCACAATCGCGAGAAAAAATCGTTTCCCCGGCGGGCGCCCGCGTTCGAAAATGTTTTCGTCGTCTATCCTTACCCTGCAATAGAACCGGATCTGTTGCGCGAATATGAATTCATCGGTGTGAAAAAGCACCAGTTGAACCAGTTTGCCGTCCGGTCATCCTATAAAATGTTTCCCCATAAATACGTGATCCTGCAACCTGTCACCTTCGCATCGCGTATCGGATTCAATGTTCACCGTTTGCTGCGGGCCATCGACCTCAACACACTCCTCAGCAAGCTTCCCGCTCATCAGCAGGCGAATCCTGACGAGGTCATGATACCCGAGGATGAGCTTCGCATCCTTTTCAGAAATTTCCCGGCACTAATACAAAACACAAAGCGATTGCTGGAAGAGTGCACGCTTGACTTCGACCTGAAACAAGACAAGAACAAAAGCCAGCTGAGTGGTGATCCGGAACAGGACTGGGACATCCTCGTCACCAAGGCATGGGAAGGTTTTCAGCGGCGCTACGACGTCGCGAGACCGGAGTTGAGGGAGCGGTTTGAACGCGAACTGCGCATCATCAAACTCAAGAATTTCTGCAGCTACTATCTTATTGCCTATGACCTTATCTCATATGCACGCGAGAAAGGATACGCATACGTCGGCAGAGGAAGTGGTGCGAACAGTGTGGTGGCCTACTGTCTGGGAATAACAAACGTGGACCCCATCGAGCTCGACCTTTATTTTGAGCGGTTTCTCAACGAGGAACGCACCAGTCCGCCGGATTTCGATATTGATTTTTCCTGGGATCACCGTGACGCCATCTATGAATATCTCTTCAACCGCTATGGTCGCGAACATGTGTGCCTGCTCGGCGCGCACGTGACCTACCAGGGACGATCTATACTTCGCGAGCTGGGAAAAGTTTTCGGATTGCCGCGCGAAGAGATCGACAGCCTGGTGGAGGAACCTGCGAAGTATCGCGATCGCGATCAGATCACGCGACTTATATTCAAGTACTTCGAACATCTGAAGGATCTCCCGGCCAACCTCAGCATCCACGCGGGGGGCGTGCTCATTACCGAGAAGCCGATCAGCACTTACACGGCGACGGATACACCGCCGAAAGGCTATCCCGTGTCGCATTTCGATATGCACAGCGCCGAGGACATGAGCATCTTCAAGTTCGATATCCTGAGCCAGCGCGGCCTCGGACACATTCGGGAAACCGTGGAGCACATACGGAAAAACCGCGGCGTCGAAGTGGACGTCAACCGCTTTGCCGATTTTAAGAAGGATGAGAAAGTCCGCAGTTTACTGCGCGAAAGCAGGACGATGGGTTGTTTCTATGTCGAGTCACCATCGATGCGCATGCTGTTGCAGAAACTACGGTGCGAGGACTACCTTACACTTGTTGCCGCGAGTTCCATCATCCGGCCAGGGGTCGCCAGCTCGGGGATGATGCGCGCGTACATCGAACGCTTCCACCGTGTTCGCAACGGAGGAACGTATGAGGCGATCCATCCGAAAATGGACGAGCTGATGGCGGAAACGTACGGCATCATGGTCTACCAGGAAGATGTGATCAAGGTGGCTCATCATTTTGCAGGTATCTCCCTCACGGAAGCTGACGTGTTGCGGCGCGGAATGTCGGGCAAGTACCGGTCGCGCGAGGAATTCAACCGCGTAAAAGAGCGCTTCTTTTCCGAATGTCACAAGAAGGGTTATGCGCAGCATGTGATCGATCGCGTATGGTATGAAATTGAAAGCTTTGCCGGCTATTCGTTCGCGAAGGGACACTCCGCCAGCTATGCGGTTGAGAGCTACCAAAGCTTGTATCTCAAGGCGCACTATCCCCTGGAATTTATGGTGGGCGTCATCAATAATTTTGGCGGATTCTATAAAACGGAGTTCTATTTTCATGAAGCGCGTATGAACGGCGGTATAATCGAGGCACCCTGCGTGAACCGGAGCGCATATCTCACCACCATTGATGGCCATCACATTCACATGGGCTTCATCCACCTGAAAAGTCTGGAAACTAAATTCGCGAATCAGATCATCGCGGAACGCCGCCAGCACGGCCCGTTCAAGAGCCTGGACAACTTCCTGCGGCGCACCGATGCACGGCTTGAACAGGTGCGCATTCTCATTCGCATCGGCGCCTTTCGATTTACGGGAAAAGACAAGCAGCGACTGCTTTGGGAAGCGATGCTTTATCTGAACACAAAGAAGTCGAGTCGTCCGGCGGCCGAACTGTTCGATACGGAGCCAGCAGCCTCTCCGTTGCCACAACTCGAGCGCCATGCGGTTGAGGATGCATTCGATGAGATCGAGTTGCTGGGATTTCCCCTTTGCGATCCGTTTAGCATGCTGGCAAATCCGTCGCGCGGAGATACGGTTGCGAATGAACTTTCTGCCAAAGTAGGGAAAACGGTGGCGCTCGTGGGCTACCTGGTCACAACCAAAGCCTCTGTGACGAAGACGAAACAGTCCATGCATTTTGGTACGTTTCTCGATGCGGGCGGACAAGTATTCGACACCGTTCATTTTCCCACAGTAGCCGCGAAGCATCCCTTCCGCGGCCGCGGCTTTTACGAACTGACTGGTAAAGTTACGGAGGACTTCGGCGTGCCAACCGTGGAGGTGACGCACATGGAGAAGTGTCCCATCCTCAACAAGCGCGCAGAACAGTTCATGATCGAAACACCTTCAGGAGGTAGCAACTGGTAGCCCAGCATTGACGAGCGACCTCATTCAGTCCCGTTAGGGAGGAGCTTATCATAGTCCCATTAGGGAGGAACTTATCATAGTCCCGTTAGGGACGGGCTTATCATAGTCCCGTTAGAGACGAGCTTATCATAGTCCCGTTAGGGACGAGCTTATCATAGCCCGTTAGAGACGAGCTTATCATAGTCCCGTTAGGGACGAGCTTATCATAGTCCCGTTAGGGACGAGCTTATCATAGCCCGTTAGAGACG
>JBIQIY010000032.1:18496-51481 GCA_044507775.1 Flammeovirgaceae bacterium
AGCTTATCATAGTCCCGTTAGGGACGAGCTTATCATAGTCCCGTTAGGGACGACCCTATGGTAGGGCGGGGTGAAGCCTGCGAAACCCCGCCCCGAAAGCGCTACCGAATTCAAGTCCCGTCAGGGACGACCTTATAGTGGACGCACGCTCTATCCATTAATCGACATATGCGAGCCTGATAATTCCTGCCACGGTCGTAGTGTGTAGTGCTCACCTGATATGGTCATCCCTATGGGATTCAATAAACGTATAGCACATCATCTTTCTACCATGCGGTCATCCCCCTAAAGGGATTCAGTGCAGACCAACGTGCAGGGTGCAGCCAACAATTGATTCTTGGAGGAACAATGGGATTTCATCCGACCATACAGTCATCCTTAAAGAGCTATATCTCCGACCAACAGACCTGGTACATCCTTAACAATGTTCGGCTTTGCCAGAAATCTTGACGCGCGCGCTTCTCTTGCAGCGACTGCGCCGAGAGCCGGCTGTAAGTCAAAGGCACCATTTTTTTGCGTATACGATGAAGAAACCTAAAGTTAAAGATCATGAACAACCTGAAAGATTTAAAAGTAGCCATCCTGACCGAAAACGGTTTTGAACAGATTGAACTCGTCAGTCCTAAACAGGCAATGGAAGAAGCAGGCGTTACCGTGGAAATCGTTTCGCCGCAAGAAAAAGAAGTCCGCGCCTGGGACGAAAAAGACTGGGGTATTACCGTGTCGGTTGATAAAAACCTTGCAGAGGCAAACCCAAGTGATTATGACGGCCTGGTGTTACCAGGCGGAGTCCTCAATCCTGACAAGCTGAGAATGAACGAAAAAGCAGTAGCATTCATCCGGCATTTTCTCGAAGCATCGAAGCCGCTCGCAGTCATTTGTCACGGACCGCAGACCATGATCGAGACCGGCATGCTCGAAGGGCGCACCATGACATCCTATCCTTCTGTTAAGACGGATCTCATGAACGCCGGAGTCAACTGGATTGACCAGGACGTTGTCGTCGACAACGGACTGGTTAGTAGCCGGTCTCCGAAAGACCTGGAAGCATTCAATAGAAAGCTGCTCGAGGAACTCGCCGAAGGAGTGCATGCCTAGTCCCTGGCCTTACAGGAGGCCGGCTTGTAGAAGACATTTCCCCTGGAAGGGGGAATCCTTTCACCTGAAGGCTTTGTGCAACAAAATGTATGGCAGAATGAAAAAATTAGCAGGCATTTGGTTATTGTCCGCCGGTATGATCTGCGCCGCGCACGCGCAGAATATTACGGTTAAGTCCGACCGGTCATTGGATACAGACTTCAGCAAATTCAAATCATTCTACTGGTCCAGCCAGGCGGATGCATGGCTGGATGAAGGAGGTGTCTACTTTATGAACGACCTCGGAATGAAAGCGATCATCCGGGATGCCGTCAAAGGCGAACTCATGGGGCTCGGATATCAACTGCAATCCTATGAGCCGGATATGATCGTGAACTTTCGGGTGTTCGATAAGCCTGTCACGCTGAAAGGATACGACGGTTATGGAATATCGTACTGGGGCGATGAACGCTACCGGCAAATTTCGGACACGACGTCCTACAACGTCGAAGCGGGTACGCTTCTCGTATCGTTGGCAGACCGAAAATCCGGCAATGTGGTATGGCAGGGCTTCGCTTCCGGCCTTATCGAAAATGATGCGTTCGTCAAAGATGAACGCAGCATCCGTGAAGCCGTCAACCTCATCTTTGAGGAATTCAATCAGCGGGCAAGCGAATACACACGGAGGTAACCTTATAAGGATAGTTGTTAAGGCAGGGTCGCGGAGATCCTGCTTTTTTTTATCGATATCAGCACGTTTAAATACTAGCGTGTGGTCCGCGGCCTCAGCGCATATCGGCTGCGTTGCTCCTTCGCGTCCAGTACCAGTAAAAGGGCAGCCCGCTCGCCATCAAGCTGAGACCGACGAGGGCTTCCCGTGGTTTTTCCATCAGCGTGATGATGATGAGAGCGACACAAAACAGGATGAATATGCCGGGGACAACCGGATATCCCCACGCCTTGTAAGGCCGGGGTGCCTCGGGCATTCGCACGCGGAGAATAAAAACTCCCAATGCGGTCGCTCCGTAAAAAATATAAGCGGCGAAAATGAGCATGTCGGTCAGCTGATCGAAACTTCCGGAGAACACAAGCAATGACGCCCATACCGCCTGGATCCAGATTGCCTTCGATGGCGTATTGTACCGGGGATGTATATACGAAGCGGATTTGAAAAACAAACCCTGGCGGGACATCGCGTAGTACAAGCGTGGCGGACCGAGCAGTGTGGTGTTCGTGCACCCGAACGTCGTGATCAGAATAAGCACAGCCATCGCCAGCGCTCCTCCTCCGCCGAGGAAACTCCGAACCACTTCTACGGCGGCAATACTGTTCACCGACCGGTGAACGCCGACAAGTTCATCAATCGGCAGGATATAAAGATACGTGAAGTTGATGCAGAGATAAACTCCCATTACGAACAGTACACCCGACACCAGCGCAAGGGGAAGGTTGCGCTTTGCATCTTTGATCTCACCTCCCAGATAGCCCGTGGAAGTCCACCCTTCATATGCCCAGAAGGCGGCGAGCAAGGCTGAGAAGAGTGATCCGATAAGCCCCGGATCACCCGCCGATCGCGGGACAAAACCAGTACCGGGAGTGTTGAAGGTCGTGAAACTTCCACCTCCGACCGTAAGCCCGAGGATGACGACGAGAAAAATAGTTGCGACAACCAGGATCGTCACAAACTTGCTGAGGCCTTCTCCGAATTTCAATCCCACGTAATTATTATAGGAAAGACCGATCAGGAGCAACACGGTGAGCGATTTGACGCCGAAATTATGGAAAGGCGTAAACACTCCCAGTATTGAGATTTCTGCCCACGAAGGCGGAAGGACGGGCAACGTTATCAGCGAGTTGAATGAATGGGCAAAGACATACGCGATAGAAGCCGCGGCGGCAGAGCGAATGACAGCAAAACAGGTCCAGCCAAAAATGAAGGCAAAAAACCGGTTGTAGATCTTTCGAAAGTATACAAACTCGCCGCCCGAGTCAGCGAGCATGCTTGCGATCTCCGCATTGCTGAGCGCCCCGCAAAGGGTGATGATACCAGCGAGGCCCCAGCACACCAGGACCAGGTCGGCGGACAGCAGCTCGGCAGACATAGGCGCCACCTTTTTGTAAACGCCCGAACCGATAACGGAGCTAACCGTGAGAATGAACGCGGAAAATAATGTAACGGATCTGACGAGATGGCCCTGAGGCCTCCGGAGATTTGTCATCGGCTACTAATATAAGAAGCTTTCCAACAACTATTCGTACCCGAGAGACATTGGAAGCTCGTTGCCGCGTGCGCCAGACTACTCAGCCTTTAGTGTCTCCGCAGGATTCAACCGGGACGCTTTGAGGGTAAAATAGCTGAGCGTCAGCCAGGCGATGAGTACCAACACCAGGCCGGAGCCGACAAAAATCAACGGATGGATCGGAACCTTGTAACTGAAGTTTCCGAGCCACTCCCTCATGATCCACCACGCGACAGGTGTCGCCAATAACACGGCCACGACGATAAGCTTCGTGAAATCACCCACGATCAAAACCAGGATATTCACAACCGTGGCGCCGAGTACCTTCCGCACACTGAGTTCTTTTGTCTTCTGGCTGAAGGTTAGCAACGAGATCCCGAACAAACCAAAACTTGCAATGAGAATTGCCACGGTTGTGAAGATGGTAAGGATGGTGACCGTCCTTTGCTCCGCAGCGTATTGCGCGTTAAGCTGCTGCTCCAGGAAAGAGAACTCAAAGCCGAACACCGGTTCGAATTCCCTGTAAGCTGTCTCGATGGCCTTCAGTGTTTTTGGGAATTCGCGCGTTTCAAGTTTTATCAGGATGTGGTTAAATGCATCGTCCGTCGGCACAAAGATCAGCGGCCGGATCGGCTCATGCAGCGATTGAAAATTAAAATCCTTTACTACGCCGACTATTCGCCCGCGTTCTCTGCTGCCGCGTTCGTGCCGCACCCACCAGATCTCTTTGCCTGCTACGGGCGCACTGATGTTCAGCTGGCGCGCCGCCGTCTCGTTCAATATAAAGGCACTTGAATCCGCCGGATTATCCGGAGAGAAAGTTCTGCCTTCAACAACGGTAAGGCCAAGCGCATCAAAAAAGTCGTAATCGACGAATACTTCAGACGAGGCAATCTCATCATCCGGAAAATCAATCGAGGCAATACTGTGTTGATTAAATTGTTCACCTGGGACATTTGAACTAGCTGATACTGAGACAATACCGTCGATCTTATTCAACTCATTCTTCAATGCCTCAAAGCGCGGCATTCCGGACTCATTCTTTACCGGGATCAACAATACCTCCTCCTTGCGGAAGCCCAGATTCTTGCTGCTCAGATACCGCAGCTGACTGTAAATCACAATGGCCGAAGAGATGAGGATCATGGCCATAAAAAATTGAAAGACGATCAAACCTCTTCGAAGTCCCGAGCCTCGCGGAGTCTGCGTCATCTTTCCTTTTAACGCCAGATGTGGTTTGATCGACGACAAGTAGGCCGAGGGATATAAACCTGAAAGGATACCGATGACCAAACCCAGCCCGACGAAAATCAAACCGTGCCTGTGGTAATCCAGGGCGAACGAAAGCCCGGTCGAGCGATTGAACAACGGAAGGGTCACTTCGACAACGAGAATGGAAATACCGATAGCGACAAATGCCATGAGGATCGACTCGGCGAGGAACTGGAAGGAGAGCTGTCGCTGCTCCGCTCCCAACGTCTTCCGAACGCCAATCTCCCGGGCGCGCTCAGCGGACTTAGCCGTTGTCAGGTTCGTGAAATTAACACAGGCGATGATCAGGGTAAGTAGGGCCGCAGCGGACAGAATATAAACGTATTCAATATTCCCGTTCGGTGCCAGCTCCCATCGCAGGTGAGAATGCAGGTGGATGTCAGTAACGGGTTGAAGCCTGAACCCATACCCCTGCTTGAGCAGGTAATCGAACTGCGCATCTGAAACGTCGATGTGCTTCCGCACCCATGGCATGATTTTGCGCTCGAGGGCTTTTGCATCGGCGCCATCGCGCAAACGCAAATAATTATAGTGACCGAAGTCCGCCCACGAGTAAAACGGATTTCCCGGGTCCAACGCTTTCTCCCGCACGTAGGAAGCCAGCATGTCGAAGCTGAAATGCGAATTTTGCGGAACATCCTTGAACACTCCGACAACCTCGACGAGGTAGTTGGCCTCGTCCACTGCCAGGTGTTTGCCAATCGGATCTTCGCCGTGAAAGTATTTCAGTGCCATTGACTCCGAAAGCAACACGCCATTCACCTGCTTCAGCGCCGTCTTCGGATTTCCCTTCACGAGCTCAAAAGAAAAAACATCAAAAAATGTCGTGTCTACGGCGAGGATATTCTTCTCATCATAGCGCACATTGTCTTTCGGATTATGAAATGAATGAGTCTCGCGCGTCAAACCGGCCTTATAGAGCGGCGACAGGGACACTGCGCTCTCAATCTCAGGGAAGTCATTCTTCAACGCCTGGGCCATCGGATGCGGCGTCCGCGTTTGCGGGTTGTTGTCTTCCCAGGTAAGGCGATAGAGATTCTCCGCTTTGTAATGAAAGCGGTCGTAGCTCAGCTCTCTCTCGAGATAGAGTATGATGAAGAAAACGCAGGAGATTCCAAAGGCAAGACCGAGAACATTGATGACAGTGTGTGCCTTGCTCTTGAGCACGCTGCGCAGCGCGATGATCAGGTAGTTTGAAAGCATGTCGGATCTTTAAGTATCAGCCCTGGGAGCAATCACCCTGCCACCCATGCAAAAGCCCAAATCAGGCGCCCACGATGATTTTCCACGGCTGCCTATGTTCTACATCGAACGGATATGTTCGGTAGCGGACGAAAGAAAGCCGCCCTGTTTTTGACGGGCGGCTTATTAACGAAGGGTCAGGTACGATCGTTGAAGGGATCGGACCCTTCACAAAATCAACCTTAAAACAGCTCTTTGGCGATCCGATAAATTGGATCGGATTTTCCCATCGAATAAAAGTGAAGGGTCGGAACGCCTTTTTTGATCAGCTCTTTGGATTGCTGGATCGCCCACTTTATTCCAACCTCTTTGACAGCGGCGTTGTCCCGGCACTTGTCCACCTCGTCGGCAAGGTCTTCGGGAATGTCAATATGAAACGTTGTGGGAAGGATGCTGCACTGCGACTTGGTTGTGATGGGCTTCAACCCCGGAATGATGGGAACGTTAATTCCCGCTTCACGACAATGGTCGACAAATTCAAAATACTTCTTGTTGTCGAAGAACATTTGTGTGACGATATATTCGGCGCCGAGTTCCACTTTCAGCTTCAGGTATTTGAGGTCAGTTTTTAGATTGGGCGCGGCAAAATGTTTTTCCGGGTAGCCGGCCACTCCTACGCAAAAGTTCGTGGGCGCGGAGTCCTGCAGCTCTTCATCGAGGTACCGTCCGTGGTTCATGTTCACTACCTGCTGCAGCAACTCGCAAGCGTATTTGTGCCCATCGGGTTCGGGCGAAAACCTCCCCTCATTCTTGATGGCATCGCCCTGGAGCACCAGGACGTTATCGATTCCCAGGAAGTGAAGATCGATCAGAGCGTTTTCCGTTTCCTCCCGGCTGAATCCGCCGCAGATTATGTGTGGCACGGTGTCTACCTTGTAATGGTTCTGAATAGCGGCGCATATCCCGACCGTACCGGGTCGCTTGCGGATCGATCGCTTCTCCAGTAAACCGTTCTCCTTCTTCTTGTACACATATTCCTCGCGGTGATAGGTAACATCGATGAACGGAGGCTTGAACTCCATCAATGGGTCCAGGTTGCTGAACAGGTTCTTGATATTCTCGCCCTTCAGCGGCGGAAGGATTTCAATCGTAAATAGCGTCCTTCCTTTCGCGTTGCTGATATGATCGCAGATCTTCATGCGTTGTGCTCTTCGTGTTAAAGGTCGTAAGACAAGTTTGGCGCCAGCCATTTTTCAACTTCAGGAATGCTCATCCCCTTCCGGCGGGCATAGTCTTCAACCTGGTCTTTCTCTATTTTTCCAAGTCCGAAATATTTTGAGTCGGGATGCGAGAAGTAAAATCCGCTTACGGCGGCGGCGGGATACATCGCATATGAATCCGTGAGAATGATCCCCGCCTTTTCAGCTTCCAGCAGCTCAAACAAAAGTTTCTTCTCGGTATGATCCGGGCACGCGGGGTATCCTGGAGCCGGGCGGATGCCTGCATATTGTTCGTCGATCAACGCCTCATTCGAGAGCGTCTCTCCAGGATCGTATCCCCACAATTCCTTCCTCACTCTTTCGTGCAGGCATTCGGCGAATGCTTCCGCCAGCCTGTCGGCAATGGCCTTGGCCATGATCTCCGAATAATCGTCCTGGTTTGCCTTGCATTTCGCGATGATCTTTTCCAGGCCGAGACCCGCGGTAACGGCAAACATTCCAAAGTAATCCTTGCCCGCTTCCGGCGATACGAAATCGGCCAGACAGAAATTCGGCAACCCGGGCGCTTTCTTGTTTTGCTGACGGAGGAAGTGAAAGGTTCCAACCTGCTTTCCGTTGTCCGTCAACTTTATGTCGTCGCCGTCGTTGACCGCTTCATAGAACGCTACAACACCACTTGCCTGCAGGCTCTTGTCGCGGATGATATCGTCCAGCATGCGGTTCGCATCATCAAATAACTTCTTCGCCTCAGTGCCCACCACCGGATCCTTAAAGATACCCGGATAGCGGCCGGCCATCATCCACGTCTGGAAGAAAGGAGTCCAGTCCAGATACTTCTTGATTTCCTCCAGCGGGTAGTTCACAAACTCTTTCCTGCCGATAAACTGTGGCCGGGTGTACCGGGTAGCCTCCCAGTCGATTTTTACTTTATTTTTCCGCGCGTCGGCGAGTGTGATGTAATGCTTCGTCGTTTTCCGGCTTTCGTGATCAGCCCTCAGTTTCTTGTACTCTTCCTTGAATCTTTCCTTGATGACCTTCGTCGTTTCCGGATTGATCAATTCACTCGCCACGGGCACCGATCGCGATGCGTCCAGTACGTGGATGACCGGGCCGTCATACACCGGGTCGATTTTTACCGCGGTATGAATTCGCGAAGTTGTAGCTCCTCCGATCAGCAGCGGGAACGATAATTTCGCGCGCTGCAACTCCCTGGCTACGTGTACCATCTCGTCCAGCGACGGAGTAATGAGTCCGCTCAATCCGATAATATCCACCTTCTCTTTCAGGGCGGTTTCCAGAATTTTTTCCGGCGGCACCATTACTCCCAGGTCTACTACATTATAATTGTTGCAGGCGAGCACAATGCCCACGATGTTTTTTCCGATGTCGTGCACATCGCCTTTCACGGTTGCCAGCAGGATCTTGGCAGTCGGCCTTTCGACGTCGCCGTTCAGTCTTTTCTCTTCCTCCAGGAACGGTGTCAGGTAAGCGACGGACTTTTTCATGACACGCGCGCTCTTCACCACTTGTGGCAGGAACATTTTTCCCGCGCCGAACAAGTCGCCGACTACGCTCATTCCCGCCATCAGCGGTCCCTCGATCACAAGCAACGGCCTTCCGTACTTTTGTCGCGCTTCCTCCGTATCGGCATCGATGAAATCGATAATTCCTTTCACCAGTGAATGTGTGATGCGCTCTTCCAGCGTGCCGTTTCGCCATTCCAAATCTTGTTCTTTCTTCTTCGCGCTGCCTTTGACAGTCTCGGCAAAATCCAGCAGGCGTTCCGTTGCATCATCGCGGCGGTTTAGCAACACATCTTCGACACGCTCCAGCAGATCCTTATCGATCTGGTCATAAACTTCCAGCATCGTCGGATTCACGATGCCCATATCCATTCCGTGACGAATCGCGTGGTACAGGAACGCCGCGTGCATCGCCTCGCGCACCCGCTGATTTCCGCGGAAACTGAACGAAACGTTGCTGACACCTCCGCTGACGTGCGCATGCGGCAAATTCTCGCGTATCCACTTCGCCGCGCGGAAGAAATCCAGCGCATAGTTCCGGTGTTCCTCGATGCCAGTCGCGATCGGAAAAATATTCGGATCGAAAATAATGTCGTGTGGATTGAATTTTACCTGGTTGACGAGGATGTCGTACGCGCGCTTGCAGATCGAAATCCGGCGCTCGTAAGTATCCGCCTGCCCTGTTTCGTCAAATGCCATGACGACGACAGCCGCGCCATAACGCTTGACCAGTCGGGCCTGGCGGATGAATTCCTCCTCCCCGCCCTTCATGCTGATCGAGTTGACGATTCCCTTTCCCTGCAAACATTTTAGTCCAGCCTCGATAACCTCCCACTTCGACGAGTCGATCATCACCGGAACCCGCGAGATCTCGGGCTCCGAGGCCATCAGGTTGAGAAACTTCACCATCGCAGCCTTCGAATCGAGCATACCCTCATCCATGTTGACATCGATCACCTGCGCTCCTCCACGAACCTGATCGAGGGCCACAGCGAGTGCTTCCTCAAACTTGTCCTCCTTGATCAGGGTCAGAAACTTTTTCGAGCCCGTGACGTTCGTGCGTTCTCCGATGTTTACAAAATTCGACTGGGGTGTGATCTCGACCGCTTCAAGGCCGCTCAGCTTAAGTGTGTTCTCCATTATATACTCCGCTCTATTCTAAAATTTTGATTTTTAAATTTTTTAACCTTGAATCTACGCGACAGTGACTCCCCGCGGCTCATATCGTTTTGCAACTTCCGCTATTTTCCGAATATGCTCCGGTGTCGTGCCACAGCATCCGCCGAGGAGATTCACAAGTCCTTCGCGGAGGTATTCTTCCACCTGGGAGGCCATTTCCTCAGGCGTTTGATCGTACTGGCCAAACTCGTTCGGCAATCCCGCGTTCGGGTACGCGCTCACGAAGAAAGGTGATCGCTCATTCAACACCCGTAAGTACGGGCGCAGGGCGCTGGCCCCGAGCGCGCAATTCAAACCGATGCTCAACAGCGGAACGTGCGAGACGGAAATCAGGAAAGCCTCCGTGGTCTGTCCCGACAGTGTGCGGCCACTTGCATCGGTGATCGTTCCAGACACCATCACAGGGACTTCACGTCCGATCTCTTCGAACAGTTCCTGTATCGCGAACAATGCCGCCTTCACGTTCAGGGTGTCGATGATCGTTTCAAGCAGCAGCAGATCTGCTCCGCCTTCGATAAGCGCGCGGGCCTGCTGCTTGAACGCAACGGCAAGTTGATCAAAGGTGATCGCCCGGAACCCGGGATTGTTAACCTCGGGTGACAACGACGCGGTTTTATTCGTTGGCCCCATGGCGCCGGCTACAAACCGCGGCTTGGCAGGATCTTTCTTCGTAATCTCGTCCGCAACCTCTCGCGCGATCCGGGCTGACTCAAAGTTCAGATCGTAGACGAACTCCTCAAGGTGGTAGTCTGCCTGCGCAACGGTAGTGGCGCTGAAGGTGTTCGTTTCAATAATGTCCGCCCCGGCCTCGAGGTACTGCCTGTGGATATCCTGGATGATATCCGGACGCGTCAACGACAACACATCGTTGTTCCCCTTTAGTGGATACGAATGATCTTTGAATTTTTCACCGCGAAAGTCGGCTTCCTCCAGCGTATGACGCTGAATCATAGTGCCCATAGCCCCATCGATGATGAGGATGCGCTCTTTTAATATGTCCTGGATTTTCATAGTCCTTCTCTGATAAGCATTATCCAGAAGGCCCCGGGAAAAGGAAGGGGTTACTTATCTTCTCACAAACCTATAAAAAAACGGCTGTGATGGGATTTAGCACAACACGCTCCCGCCTCGGGAGAATAGGATGCTAAGACTTCGACGGGCCCATTCCCTCAGTCTTTCTGGATAAGCAGTGCAAAGAAAACGAATAGAAATGAAACAGCAAAATAAGCCGGCACTTCCTGACTCTTTACTCACACACGCCCGCGGCAATGACGTTCCGCCAACACACCATAATAAAAATTCGCACCCGGTCCTCTCACAACGAACTATGGTACGCGCTTAGGACGAGTTTGTGCTCCGCCCACCAGGGACGGCCTTACAGTAATAGAACTTTGATACCTTTACACCAGTTATACAGGTAAATTATCACTCTAACGCAGACACAATCGTTTGAAATTAGCGGCTATTGATATCGGATCGAACGCAATCCGCTTCCAGGTGTCCACGGTTCTGGAAAGCAACGAGGGTATACTCTTCAAAAAACTGGAATACATCCGCTTTCCGCTGAGGTTAGGACACGACGTCTTCACTTCCGGAAGGATCAGCCCACAGAGTCAGGCCAAGTTCAAGAAGCTGATGAAAGCTTACAAACTGCTCCTTGAACTCTACGAAGTTGACGACTCCATGTTCTGCGCCACTTCCGCCATGCGCGAGGCCGACAACGGTCAGGATATCGCGGACGAGATCTTCCGTGAATTTCAAATCACAATCCATATTATCGACGGCGACCGCGAAGCGGAACTGATCAACCGCGCCATCCACTCTTACCTCACGGATAAAACGTATCTCCATATTGACGTCGGCGGCGGAAGCACGGAACTCAACCTCTACACGGGTGGAAAAAAGATCAAGACGCGGTCGTTCAAGATCGGTTCGGTGCGCGTGCTGGAGCGCAACGACTCGCCCGAGGTGTGGCAGGAGATGGAGCGCTGGATCCGCAGCGAAGTGCGAAAGGAATACGGAAAGGTCACGGCTGTCGGCACCGGCGGCAACATCAGCAAGATCTTTGAACTCGCCCGACTGCGTCCCGGTAAAACAATGTCAATCAACCGCGTCCGTGAACTGCGCACGATGGTCGCAGACCTCACGATTGATGAACGGATCTACAAACTGCAGATGAACCCCGACCGCGCGGATGTGATCATCCCCGCCGCGGATATCTATACTCGTGTCATGGAATGGGCGCACGCTTCGAGCATTCTTGTTCCGGATGTAGGGCTGAAGGATGGGATGATGATGACGATGATGGACGGCGTGAGACGTGAGACGTGAGTGGTGAGTGGTGAGTAGTGAGTGGTGCGGCTTAGGGGGTGGCTCATTTATCCTTGTGCGTGCGGCTTCTTTCGTGAGACGTGAGACGTCAGACGTGAGACGTAAAGGGGAAACTTCCTGAAGGTTTTTGTGATATCGTCGTTCTAGTTCGCGCTTCGGGCAAGTCCAATAGTGATATGAAGTAGACTCTTAAGACCTTCAGGAAGTTTGAGCGAAGGCACGTGCGTGAACCTACTTGCCGCGCTTGAGCTTTTTCTTCAGCGTGCTCTTGCCTTTGCGGCTTTCGACTTTGTCGAAGTCATAGGTGTATGCAACGGTCAGGCTGATGACCTTCAGGTTCATGTGAAGGGTGTCATTGTAGTTCAGCAGTGATGAATACCATTCCCGTACGGGATACTCATATTTATTGCTACCGAGATTCGTGTGTCCCGAAATAAAACGCAGGTCCAGGCTGATCGCCGTGTTATTCTGCAAGGGTGCCTTCATACCGACTCCCAGCACCAATCCAAAGAACATCCGGTTGGCGCTGTTGTAATACAAATAACCCATGTCGCCGTCAGGGGTCCGGTCAAACTCTATCTCGTACGGATACTTCGGACCGCCCGCCGTAAAATACCCTTTACCCGATAACCAATATCCTACCTCGGGGCCGATGTTAACAAACCACTCGGCGGGGATATTATCTGCAAGTTGAAACTTATAAGCCTTCCGCAGTAAAAGCGCCCCGTCTACGAACCGGTAGGTAGCGTGGTTCTCGATCTGCGTGTTCTCTTTCAAGACCCTGCCTTTTTGAGTGAATCCGCCTTCAATTATTACACTATAATTATTCTTGAGGGGAAATCCGATAAGCCCACCGATGGTAAAACCGGTGGAGGACTTAACTGAGAAGGTATCCTTTTGCTCTTTATCCTGGAAGGATGCCCAGTTAATCAGGCCGCCACCCTTTACGCCGAAGCTGAATTTCTGAGCATTGATGGCGTGCGCAAACAGAAACATGCAAATAGTAAGCAAAAAGTTACGCCACATGGATTCCGACTTCTTCAAAAATGCGTGGCCTCTCACGGTCCGGAAGGGGTTTGATCAATATTTATGGTAAATTAAGGGTTAAATTTGACTTGTACCTGAAATTACGGATGAGACCGGAAAAATACTCTTTGATAGCGGGAATTTATTCTTTGATGAGGGTTAAACGGTGGTCCATTCTCGTGCTTATTCTGATTCCCGCCTTTGCAAAGGGCCAGGACCAAACTGGTTTTACGCAATTTTTTCTCAATCCTTACCTCTACAATCCGTCCTATGTTGGCATTGACGGCCAGCCGTCTCTCTCTTTGACATACAGGAAGCAATGGATGACGATCGAGGGGGCTCCATCCGTTGCAAACTTCAGCTTTCAGTCTCCGTTGAGTCCGCGGGTAGGATTCGGTCTGAGCGTAACCAACGATATCAGAGGCATTCTCAACAACTCTTCGATTCTTCTTACGTTCGGGTACAACGTTCCGCTGGCAGAGGATGTCTACATTAGGTTTGGCGTTTCCGGTGGTGGCACCTGGAACATGGTTGACATGAGTAAACTCGAATCGATGAACGACGATGTCGCCCTGGGTAACATCCTGGACAACAACGCTGCCTTGACGGGCAACGCGGGAATATCCTTTCACATCAAAACGTTTCAACTCGGCGCTTCCATGCCGACAATGTTTGCTCCGTCCTACCTGAGCAAGGACGAATTTTCCATTACGGAGATCAAACCTTTTCAATCCATTGTCGTCAACGCGAGCAACCGCTTTTATTTCGCAGATGACAAGCACGTCTTCGAGCCGTACGCCCTGTACCGGATCAATGCGGATCTGCCTCCGCAGTTCGAGGTGGCCGGTGTTCTCCATTTGAATCACATAGTCTGGCTGGGGGGATCGTACAAGGAAGATTTTGGTATCTCGGCCCTCGCAGGCCTGAAATTAAAAAATACGTTCGCTATCGGGGCTTCGTACAGCCTGCAAAACAGCGGCATGAATGAATTGAACAGTCCCTCGTTCGAAGTCAGTCTCAATCTGCTGCTGGGAAAAAGAAAGAAGGACGCGCCGCTGTATTCGTTCGTCAACACGATGAAGGAAAAGGAAAAAAAACCGGTGCGCAAGTCGGCCAGCGAACTCATAGCTGAAAAGCGCAAAGCGGAAGAAGAGGCCCGCAAGAAGCAGCTCGCGGAACAAGCGCGGATCAAAAAAGAAGAAGAGGAACTTGCCCGCAAGACGCGGGAAGAAGAAGCCCGGCGCGCGCGCGCGGAGGAAGAAGCCCGTGCTCGCGAAGCCGAGTTAGCGCGTGCACGCGAAGAGCAGCTCGCAAAACAGGCGGCGGCGCAACCGGTGGCTCCGCAGGAAAAAGTTACCCCTCCTGCCGCGGTCGACGGTCGTCACGAGACATTCAACCGCGGAACGCACCCGCGCGAATTGGGAACGGGCGAATACATCATCGCGGGAGTATTCAGCTCCGAAGCAAACGCAAAGCGGTACACGAACGGACTGAAACAACTGGGGTACCTGGCAAACTACGGCTACCTGACACAAAAACAACTCTGGTATGTTTACATACACCATTCACAAGACATAAATGAAGCGCGCATCCAACGCGACAAGTATCGCAAGCTGCGAATGTTCAAAGACGCCTGGTTGCTAACCATCGTCGACTAGCATGTTGTCGCTACTGGTTAAATGCCAACAGTCACAACGCCTCGTTCGGCGTTGTGGAGATATAGAAGAAAAGAACACATGAAACCTCTTTTCATTTTTGCAATTATAATAGGTGTACCCCTGCTTGCGCTCGGGCAGGCGCCTGTCATTCAAAATGTCGAACCGATCTATGCGGCGCCAAACGACACGATCGTCATTACAGGCAGCGGTTTCAACAATACACCCTCGAATCTCGATGTATGGTTCGGACCCGTAAAGGGCACCGTAATCTCTTCATCTGAATATGCCATTGAAGTACGGGTTCCACCACAAGCGACGGTGCGCTCTGTGCGAGTCGTAAATCGCGTGACCCGACTTTCCGCGGATTCACCATTGAAATTCACGCCATCGCTTCGAACAGAGGCATTCAACGCAGCCGACTTTTCATCCACACCCGTAACCTTCACCGCACCGGAGGAATTGTGGGACCTCTGCACCTGTGACCTGAACGCCGACGGTAAACCCGACATCGCGGCCACCAAATTTACCACTCCGTCGTCCCCCTTCGCCGCATCCACGGATATCATGCTGTTGCAAAACAACAGCGCGCCGGGCACACTGACGGCAGCATCTTTTCAGAAGTTCGACAAAACTAACATGCCCGTCCTCAATCTGACCTTTGGTACGGATCACGTGGTTTGCGGAGACTTGCAGGGAGACGGATATCCGGAACTGGTGGTGACGCGCGCAGGGCCAACGCGAAATAGCATACACATTTTCCGAAATACATCGGTGGGCACGACGCTTAACTTTGCTACCGTAGCCCCTCTATTACTCGACGTAGGTCACTTCGCCACGCGCCTCGTGTTGCGCGACCTCAACCGAGACGGCAAACCCGAAATTATCGCAACCAACTCCTTCAACGATCTCCTGTACATCTTTGTGAACCAGAGCTCAGCGGGGACACTCGTATTTAATACGACCCCCATTAAACTCTCTATCAAGATTGCTGCGGGAGACGCGTTAACAACCTACGAGTCGGACATCGTTGACCTTAACGGCGATGATCTGCCCGATATCGTCATCAACCAGTTTCAGACCAACGATCTCTACATCCTGAGAAATCAGAGTACGGGAACGGTGAGTTTCGCGCCACCTCAGAAGATCAGTTTGCCGGCCGGACTCAACCGGATAACTTCAGCCGATTTTAATAAAGACGGGAAGCCCGATCTCGCAACCACCAGCACACTGAACAACCAACTGGATATTCTGATCAATCAAACCGCCACCGGCGCGACATCCTTTGCATTTGCGCCCTCCATCTCGATGATCACCTCCACGGGTCCGTGGGGATTGGATGTCACCGACATCGATGGAGATGGCGATCCGGATGTTGCAATTGCAAACCGCAACCAGACGGCGCTCAGTTTATTTGTGCACAACGGAAACTTTGCAAACCCCGGCTTCACAAAAGTGGATGTGCCTACGCCGCTGCCCGCACGCAACATCAAACTCGGTGACATCGACGGCGATGGTAAACCAGAGATCACGTACACAGCCTTTAACAATGCAACGCAAACAACTCAGGTGGGAATTATCCGGAATGCAAGCTGCCACAAACCGGTGATCGAAAACGAAGGCCCCCTTGTCATTTGCAACGGACAAAGTATTGTTCTCAAGACGGCTCCGGCGAACAACGTAACATTCGCCTGGACAAAAGACGGCGCTCCGATCGGTGGAAATAATCACTATGTCACGATTACCGCTCCCGGAACTTACCAGGTGGTCGCTACGGGTGAAGGAGGAGCGTGCACGGAGGCGTCCCCTTCCGTGGTGGTGACAGCCGACGCGGCCAGCGCTCCTGCAAATCCCACCATCACAGCCAACGCACCGCTCTGCATTGGAAGCACGCTGAACCTTCAGACCGAAACAGTCCCGGGCGCGATATACGCATGGACAGGCCCAAACAATTTCAGCTCGGCGTCAGAAGACCCGTCGATCCCCTCAGTAACAGACGACCACGCCGGAATCTATTCTGTACAGGTACAGGTAGGACAATGCAAGAGCGATGTTGTAACAAAAAGGATCGACGTCGCGCGGCTTGCTGATTTCAACATCACTTCCAACAACGCAACAAATACCGTTTGCTCCGGCAACAGTGTCTCCCTGTCGGTAAGCAACCCCGGCGGTCACACGTATCAATGGATCAAGGACGGAACGGATATCGGAACGGCGACAAATCCGACTTTCGCCGCAAGCCAGGAGGGAATTTATACAGTGCGTGTGGAAAATACTGCGTTGAATTGCGCGATCGTTACTAGTGGCGTAACGGTTACAGTATTGGCCGCGCCGGTCGCTGCGTACTCCTCAAATGCTTCCGGCTGTACCGGTCAGGAGATCGTTTTCACTAACGAGTCGCAGGCGGATGCGCGCGCCACAGTGCTAAACAACTGGAATTTCGGCGATGGGTTCAATGCTACGACGGCAAGCCCCACCCATTCTTATACCTCGGCGCAAACATTCAACGCCTCGCTTACGGTAAGCTACCAGGGAGTGACAGGATGTTCGGATAATGAAACCAAAGGGATCAGTATTGTCAGTGCAACCCAGCCTTCCATAACGGCTTCGGCGACGAGTGCATGTCCGGAAGGAAACGTAAACCTTTCTGTTGCCGGGGCGTTTGCGTCAGTTCTATGGAGCAACGCCGCAAGTGGCCCCTCAGTTGAAGTGGCTCCGGGCACCTATACGGTAAACACCGTAGATCCAAATGGATGCCCGGGACAAGATCAAATTGTAATTGCAGCGTTGGAAAAACCTGCGCTTGCAGCATCGGCCGATCCACCAACGATCGCGCCGGGCGCAACCTCGCAACTGACTGCAAGTGGCGCCGTCGCCTACGTCTGGTCGCCGGCGGAAAGTCTCAGCGACCCGAATATCGAGAATCCAATAGCCTCACCGTTAGTAGGCACGATTTACCGCGTCATCGGCACTTCGGCGGCCGGATGTCGCGATTCACTCGACGTAAAGGTGACGGTCTCGAACGCCGGGAATTTCCCGCCGGCGTTCTCTCCCAACGGCGATGGGCGCTATGACACCTGGAACATCCGCGCGGAAAGCAGTCCGGAGTGCACGCTGACGGTCTTCGATGGACGTGGACGAAGAATCTTTGAAGGCAAGGGGCAGAACTGGGACGGAACTTACCAGGGAAATCCGGTACCTGACGGAACGTATTACTACGTTTATGGGTGCCCGGACGAGGAGCCGGTAACCGGTAGCGTTTTGGTGTTCAAGTGACCGTATTTTCGTTGAAATGACGCTTACCTTTTCGCCTGTTACCTCCGGGCCCGCAGGCGGATGTATGTCGATATCACCTGAAGTGTGACTCTATGATACATGGTCTTTCGGCAAACAGATGCGCGCCGTTTTTGCGACTTCTTGCGAGCATCCTCTTTGTCTTGGCGGGACATTTGAGCTTCGCGCAAACTGTTGACTGCAGCAACAGCGCGAATTGCAGTGATCCCTACTGTCAGTTTGCGGCTAATATCGAGAAAGGCTGCAACTGCTTTGACGGCGTCGACAACGACGGCGATGGAAAGGTAGACAAGGCTGACTCCAACTGTGCCACCTACTACGGATTGGTTTTCGTCGGTGAAGACTCGGACTGTAGCATCGTGCCCCCGGGAGCCAATACCCCCTTTGATCTGGTAAACGCTCCCATCACCTCGGATCAAAATACAGCTGACACACAATCAAAAATTTCCGTAGGAGATGTTGACGGCGACGGGATCCCCGATGCCATCATTACATCAAAGTGGAATCAGGAAATACGCGTGGTCGCTACGGCGAGCGGACAGGCTGATGGCACAAAGCCCGGCCAGGTGAAATCTGATTATAAAACGACGGGACAGGGAGCGAAAATATTCTCCGGCACAGGGGGTTGCTCGCCAAAAAGCCTTCTGTTCGAGCACGAGAACCTGATAGCCGACATTGACGGCGATGGCAAATCCGAAATGTTTGGCGTCGTTAGCAACCGGGGTGGAAATCCAAGCACGCCACCTACCTGTTTTTTTCTGGTTGGATTCACTTACGCTCCGGGTACGCTTCAACCACTCTATAATGCCATACAAATAGGGACCGACCGCCCGGGTACATTCGGGATCGCTGACATGGATGGCGATGGAAAAGCCGAAATCTACTTGCGCGACCGAATCTACGCAGCGGAGACCGGGAAACTTCTCGCAACCGGGAACGGCAACTGGGACCTTGATATCACCTCAGGACCTGTGGCCGTGGATGTGACGGGTGACAATAAAATGGAATTGGTGTGCGGCACGAAGATATACGGTATCCCGGATCTGTCGAATCGCAATCCCGCGACGCCCGCAAATCTCACGCTTGTCGCGGATATGAATACCATCACCACCAACAAGGCTTACGTGAAACTGGCGGTTGATCCCATCGAGTATGGAACTGATACGCACAGCATGTGTTCCGTTGCCGATATTGACCGCGACGGCAATATGGATGTCGTAATTTCCGGTGCCCTGAATTCGGTAAACGGCCCGACTGCAGTCTTCTATTGGAATGTCGCAAAAGGGACAGTTTCTCACTATGTTGTAACAGACCCTGCATATCCGAACGGATGGCCATGGGGCACAGGACGTGTGAACCTCGGCGATGCAAATGGAGACGGCAAGATGGATCTTACGTTCATTGCAGGAGCCTATCTGCATTGCCTTACGACGGACGCATCCGGAAACCTGGTCCCCCTGTGGCCAATGCCCAGAACGATCAATGACACGAGATCGGGTGTGTTGACCGTGAGCATTTATGACTTCAATAATGACGGCGATCCCGAAGTCGTCTACCGCGATTCTCAGGAACTCGCTGTCGTCGATGGCGCGACGGGTCAAACGAAGATCTGGTCGGCAATTTGCCAATCACACACTTACACAGAAGGCCCTGTCATTGCAGACGTCAATGGCGATGGGGCGACTGATATATGCGTGGCTTGTAACACCAGCAAGTCCTTCGACATCGGCGACCCGATCCAGCAACAGGCATTGGGCCAGTTCAGACTCTATTACTCAAGTGGAAACGAATGGCTCCCTACGCGGAAGGTGTGGAACCAGCCAGGATATTTCGTCGTGAACATCAACGACGATCTTACTTTACCTTTTCCACAGCTCGCGCAAAATCTCGTGTTCGGTGAAGGTGATTGCCTGAACGGACTTCCAGGTCCGCAAATGCCGATGAACGTGTTTCTCAACCAGGTTCCATTTCTATCGGCAAACGGATGCCCCGTATATCCCGCTCCCGATCTTTCGTTTATCGGTGACAACCCTGATCAACCGGGGGTGGACACAAATGGCGACGGGGTCTATACCCCGGCCGTTGAAGTATTTCCCCCTGTCTGCGGAGATCTGGGGATAAGTGTGCGCTTTAATATCGTGAACGACGGTGATCTTCCGATTACGGCGAATATACCGGTATCGTTTTTCATCGGCGATCCTACGAACCCGTCAATAACTTCAGACTCGCTGATCCACTCGACATCTCTTCCCATCAACAACCTCGAGGTAGACAACACGTACCAATCGCCGTTGATCACTTTCAATGGAACTGGTAAGCCGTTCAGGCTCTACATCGTACTTAATAACGACGGAACTATTCTTCCCATTAATCCAAACGGGTCGGTTACGAACGAATGCAGGATTGACAATAATATCTATAGCGCCTTCATACAGCCTGATCCGTTCACAACGAAGATTGAAAAGATCAAAGACAACTTCAAGTGCCTCAACACGGCACCTGACAATGGCGAACTTCGTGTACGGATCTACAAGGCCGGCGTTGAGGTCACTGACTACAGTCAATACGGCTTCCAGTGGTATACCGGCACCGCCGCTAACCATACCCCTATTGCGGGCGCCACAAATTATAACATCACAGGGTTGGCCGAAGGAGATTACACGGCAATCGTCACGAATACGGCGAAAGGTTGCGTGGGGGTACCGGTTGATACGGTTGTTCTTCGCGAGGGAAATGATCCGGAAGTTGTCATCAATGTCATTTCGCATCAGACGGTCTGTAACCCCCCCAACGGCGAACTCCAGGCGCAGATAACCGGGGGCAACGCGGGTTTCACTTTCGAATGGTTTGACATCGCTCTGAATCCGCTCGGTATCAGTGGACCGACGGCGAACAATCTCGTGGCAGGAAACTACCTGGTGAGGGTTTCCAAGGACGGGTGTACCAAGAATTCCCTGCCACAGACTGTAGACGGACCCGTGGTCCCCGATGCGACTGCAAGCACACTTCAAAATGTGGTGGATTGCCTGAACCCGCAAAGCGGTTCGGTAACAGCGACCGCGCTCTTCAACGGTGCCGCGCAGGACCCTGCTAATTATTCCTTCGACTGGTACTTTTATAACAACGCTACAGCTACACGCGGAAGCGTCCTCCCCGCCATACACGGCAGCGGCGAGACGCGAACGGGCCTGCCCGTCGGCTTCTATCAGGTCGTGGTAACTGACGTCGTCACCCAATGCGTTGCAGTCCAGACGCCAATCACGGAAATCACCAGTCAGACGGTGATCCCTACCGCCACCATCACGGAGCTTTCGCCCCTCACGTCGTGCGATCCCGCTAATCCGAACGGAAGACTGCAGGCGTTTGTCGATATCGGCGGCGTCATCCAGGACCCTTCCGGTTACACATTTGAATGGTTCAAAGGCGATAATACACTTCCTGTGAACGCCCATGGCAGCGTGTCCGGCGTGAACAACAGCATTGCAGAGGCGGTGGCAGGCGGAGGGGTGTTCTACACCGTCAAGGTTACGACTGCAAACAACTGTTCCGACACCGAAAAACGGATCATCACCGAAGACATCAACCTTCCCGTCGTAACGCTCATGCCCACAGCCAACGGCATCTGTGACCCGGCCCTGGCGGCGACGGCGTACAACGGTACGGTTACTGCCTCCATAACCTTCGACGGCATCGCGGTGACCGATTTCACGAACTACCAGATCACCTGGCACGATGGCGCCCTCGAATCCGACCCCGCGATCCCGGGCGAAACAACCACACTGCTTGACGAACGCGACGGCGGATTCTATACCGCAGTGGTTGAAAGAACCGACCTGGGCTGCGCTTCCCCTCCCGTCACGGCCGAAGTTGTGAATGCCCTCGCCCTACCGGTAATCGCGCTGGATAGCGTCCCCTCAACGAACTGCGTAGCGGTTTATAATGGAAGTCCTATCAGCAACGGAGAGGCGTTTGTCGCAACGGTGGACAATGCTCCGCCCAACGCAAACCATTCCTTCTTTTGGAGTGACAACGGATCTCCTACTGACGTGGACGGGCGAACCACAGCAACGCTCCAGAATATCCAGGGCGGGTTCGTTTACACCGTAGACGTCACGAACAAGATAACAGGATGCCGGAATTCGAAGGCCATCACCGTACCCGACAACAGTGTTGTGCCGGTAGTATCACTGACCGTAGCCCAGCCGAATAGCATTTGCGACCCCGCGCTAACCATTCCCTCGGTAGAATTCAACGGGCGTATCGAGGCCAGCTTCCTCACTCCTTCCGGAAATACCGCCGACTACAAATACACCTGGCGAAACGCTACCGATGGCATAGCGCTGGGGGACACCCCTCCGTTGAACAACGGGCAGGGCGTGACACAACTCTTTGAATTTGGCGGACTGAACGGTGACAAAGATTACACCGTCGTCGCCGAGAACACTGTGCTCGGTTGTACCTCCGGTGTCGCGCAGGTATATCTGCCAAACGCGGTTGCCCTACCGCTTATTAAAACTGACTCCATTGCCAGCACAAACTGCGTGCTCAACTACGGTGGTAACATGATCGCAAATGGCCAGGCCTTCGTCGCCACGATTGACGGCGCCGCCCCGACGGCCGACTACACATTCCGCTGGAGCGACAACGGATCGACTACCGATGCCGACGGCAGAACAACACAAACCATCACACAGATACAGGGCGGATTTATTTACACGGTCGAAGTTACCAACAGGCTGACCGGTTGCAGGAACACTGACCCCGTACCCCTGGCGGATGCCAGCGTTGTTCCGGTTGTATCGCTGACCGTGGCGCAGCCGAATAGCATTTGCGACCCCGCGCTAACCATTCCGTCGGTAGAATTCAACGGGCGTATTGAGGCCAGCTTCCTCACTCCTTCCGGAAATATCTCGGATTACAAATACACCTGGCGAAACGCTACCGATGGCGTGGCGCTCGGGGATACTCCTCCGCTGAACAACGGACAGGGCGTGACACAACTCTTTGAATTCGGCGGACTGAACGGTGACAAAGACTACACAGTCGTCGCCGAGAACACCGTGCTCGGTTGTACCTCCGGTGTCGCGCAGGTATATCTGCCAAACGCGGTTGCCCTACCGCTTATTAAAACTGACTCCATTGCCAGCACAAACTGCGTGCTCAACTACGGTGGTAACATGATCGCAAATGGCCAGGCCTTCGTCGCCACGATTGACGGCGCCGCCCCGACGGCCGACTACACATTCCGCTGGAGCGACAACGGATCGACTACCGATGCCGACGGCAGAACAACACAAACCATCACACAGATACAGGGCGGATTTATTTACACGGTCGAAGTTACCAACAGGCTGACCGGTTGCAGGAACACTGACCCCGTACCTCTGGCGGATGCGAGCGTTGTTCCGGTTGTATCACTGACCGTAGCGCAGCCGAATAGTATCTGCAACCCCGCGCTCACCATTCCCTCTGCGGAATTCAACGGGCGCATCGAGGCCAGCTTCCTGACTCCTTCCGGAAACATCGCCGACTACAAATACACCTGGCGAAACGCTACCGATGGCGTAGCCCTTGGTGATACTCCTCCGTTGAACAACGGACAGGGCGTGACGCAATTCTATGAGTTCGGCGGACTGAACGGTGACAAGGATTACACCGTCGTCGCGGAGAACACCGTGCTCGGCTGTACCTCCGGTATCGCTCAAGTACGTCTTCCCAATGATTTTGAATTGCCCGTGATAAAGACAGATTCGATTCCCAGTACGAACTGTGTGATTAATTATAATGGAACGCCTGTTTCAAACGGACAAGTTTCGGTGAGCGCCGTGGATGCGGGTGCGCCGTTTGCAAATTACACCTTCCTGTGGAGTGACGACGGGTCTACGCCAACCCCGACGACTGCGAATACCCCTTCCGTTGCTAACGTGGAAGGCGGATTCCAATACAGCGTGCTCGTCACCAGCAAGGCGACCGGATGCGCGAATACCCGGATCGTAAACCTTCCCGCGGATCCCGTCAGGCCCGTCATCACGGTTACGAAGACGCTCGATAACGTTAATTGCACCGGCACCCCCACAGGCGAGCTTGAAGCCGTCATAAGTTACCGCGGAATCATTCAGAATAACCCCGGCGGAGTGCCGGCGCTGCCTGCCCATTACGCCTTGACCTGGTCAGTGGCGGGCTCGGGTGATATTCTGTCCGCGCAGCCTGCCGGAACCTACACCGGAACCGTCGTAGACGAGACCCTGGGCTGCACTTCCGATCCCGACGCCGACATCGTGCTCGACGCATTTGAATATCCCCAGGTTGCGCTCGTACCTACGAGCCAGACATCCTGCGATAACACAACTCCCAATGGCGCGTTGCAGGCAACACTTACAGTGACAACGGGCACCCTCGAGTACCAATGGTATGAAGAAGTTGGAATCAACGGTGACCCTATTGGAGCGCCCGTCCTGGCACAAGCGTCCGGGACGGTTACAAGTATCACGAACCGCGCGAGCGAGGACTACACCATACGCGTGCGAAATGAATTGACCGGCTGCGAGTCGATCCGGTCGGCATTCATCCCGAACGCCATTACGTATCCCGCCATCACTTTCCAGAATGTTAACCCGGTCACTATTTGCAGTCCTACTCCGAATGGTTCGGCCGAGCCTTCCGTCACGGGCTTGAGCGCATTGCCGACTGTGAATTTTGACATTTATTATGTGTACACATTCGACGGCGGCACGTACCCGACCAACCCGGCGGTGATCAAGGCGTCCGCTGATCCGAAAAACATCATCAACGGAACAGGTCCCATTAATCCCGGCGTAAACCCGCCTGTTTACGACGACATGGCCCCCGGGTACCTCACCGCGATGATCATTGACCGCAACACCAAATGCGAATCCAACCCGCAAACGGTCCAGATAATAAACAATACATTTGATTATTCCATCTCTATCAACGGGACCAGCGCGGCGGGATTTTGTAATGGCGTCGGCGGCGGTGTAAGCGTAACGGTAGAGCGCGAAGATAATCCCGGTGCCGACTGCACTACCTGTAGTTATACCTGGTACAAAGGCCTCCCTTCAAATTCGGATATCAACTTCTTCAACAACCCTCCCGATATGGGTCCGGCTCCGGTTCAGACTTTGGTTTGGGGCGGTCCCGGCGGCCCGCTTGGTGACAAGAACCTGGGGCTACTGGACGATGGCGTAACAGGCGCGCTGCCGGGCGTTGGCGCCGGAACGTATACCCTGGTCGTTATCGATACCGACCCGCTGCACCAGGGTTGTGGAAATTATTTTGTCGAGGCAATTCCCTTTAACAATCCTCCGGCGATCACGGTCACTGAAACTGACGTCACGAAATGCGTGGCCCCGTTCGACGGCCAGATCGAGGTCGATGTCAATGGCGGCGGCAGTACATTTGGATACATCGTCAATCTGTACACCGGGAATAATGCTTCCGGTACTTTGCTTTCCTCCACAGGTCTCGCCTCTCCCACACCTCTCAACCTGACTTCAGCGCCTACATTGGAAAAGGGCGACTACTATGTTGAAGTAATCGACCAGGATCCCGCCAACCTCCCATGCCCTTTGGCCAGTGTCCATCGACTGGAGCAACGCGCGTTTGGGCCGCAGATAACGCTGGACCAGATTGTCGAAAATACCGCATGTGATGTGACAGCCAGCCCGGACGGAAAAATAGAGCTGACAGCCACTGCCGACAGCCAGCAAAATACGGTTGCGAATCCTACCGATTTCATGATAACCGCCATCAGCCCCGCTCCGGTCGGACTGGCGATTCCCATAAACATTCCCGACGACGGCACTTCGTCGGGATTACTGAGCGGGTTTGGTCCACAGTCATACACCATCACTGTAACAGACGCGAACAGCGGATGTGTAACGGATGCGGTAGTGAACATACCGGATCAACCGGTATTGCCAACCATCTTCACAGTTGCCTCTTTGAATGAAAGCTATTGTGCGCCATTATCAAACGGAAGGATCGAAGTAACCTCCGTTGGTGTCGGCGCTCCGGAGCCGCCACTCAACTATGAATTTGAGTGGTATTCATCCTCCGATGTTTCAATCCCTGCAAACCGCGTATACGCAGCTGTTGGCGGCGGCGCCACCACGGGCGAAATTTTTAACGGATCGAAAGCGGGATGGTCGTTCGGTCCCAGCGCGGGGGCGGGACATGGAAACAGAACCTATTACGTCCGCGGCCGCAGAATCACGGGCAGTGGCGTCGGATGTTTCACACAACTCGAGCAAAAGGATGTGATTGATCTACACAAGACACCGGATTTGACACTAACGACCTTTGACAATACGTCCTGTCTGCCCGGCACCGGTGAAGGTGTGCTGAGGGCCGTCACAAATATTGGATCCGATCCGCTCGACGCAAATGTGATCAACGGCACATACGCATATTCGTGGACTCCCGATCCTGCAGGCGGAAACACCAGCCCGGCAAATCTGGTTGGCCGCATGGTTGACTTTGACATAACCGCGTTAACAGACGGCACCTATTCTGTGACCACCACTAATTCTGTGAATGGATGTTCGACCACCGGTACCGCCACAATTAAGACGAATCCCCTTCCCGTCACGCTGCTCAGCTATAGCAAGACCGATCAGCTCATCTGCAATCCGGATGGTAGTGTGAATGTGACTGCCATACAAATCGATGCGACGAAGACCACGGCTAACACGGTTTACAGTTTCAATACTCCGGCAAACCTGGTCGCGAACTTTGACTTCAAATGGTTTGATTCCAACAACGACGGCGACGGAAACCCGGCCACTTATGCCAACACTGCGATTCAAAGCGGTGGCGTCGACATAAACGACGATGTCCTGACGGACGACGGAGCGCTCACCGCCCAGCCGTTCGCAAACATGGGACAGGGCACCTACTACGTGGTGGCTACGCGCAAACCGGGAATGAGCCCCGGCGCGGGATGTACAACGGTCCCCGTACGCGTTGATGTCGGACGGACTGTCAACGATCCGGTTATAACCGCTCTTCATCCTTTCGCCAATACATCCTGCGATGCCGGAACGGTGGAAGGTCGGATAGAACTGACGGTGCAGACAGCATCGGGCGTTCCTGCAGAGGCCGGGTCCACGTACAGCTACAACTGGACGCAGGGCGATCCGATCGGGAACCCCGGAGGGGCAGGCAACATCAATAACGTCGCAAATGCGACAGCAACATCGCTTGTGACCCTACCGCAGGGATACGTTACACCGCCCGCCATCGGCCCGGCCTTCAAAGACGACACCTACACCATTACGGTCCGCAATGATTACAGCGGTTGTTCCGTGACAGGACAGGCCGTTATTACACGGCAGAAGTTCCCGGTGACGCTGATCAGCTTCACAAAGCAGGATCAGCTGATCTGCGGTCCCGACGGAAGGATTACGGTTTCGCAGGTGACCATCGACGGAAGCACCAGCAACCTCCCTGTCTTCAATTACTCTACACCTGCGGATCTCGCCGCAAACTTTGATTTTGCATGGTTTGATTCGAACAACGACGGCGATAACGACCCCAATACGTTCAGCACTTCGGGCGCCACGCTCCAAAGTGGCGGCGCGCCCATCACGGATGTGGTCCTGTCCGAAGACGCCGCTGAAACGACGCAGCCTTTTGTGAACATGGGCGTCGGCTCCTATTACGTCCTGGCCACACGCAAACCCGGCATGTCTCCCGGGGCGGGATGTTCGACACTGCCCGTGCGTGTCAATATTGAAGACAAGCACATCAACCCCGTCATAACTGCCATTGAGCCATTCGCGAATACCTCCTGCGACGCGGCCGTCGTAGAAGGGCGCATCGAGCTCACCGTGGACACCAACTCTGGCGTTCCTGCGGAGGCGGGATCCACCTACACTTATAGCTGGGTGCAGGCCGACCCCGTCGGAAATCCCGGAGGATCGGGCAACATGAACAACGTCGCCAACGCGACTGCGACATCCCTTGTAACCATCCCACAGGGATATGCAGCACCTCCCGCCGTAGGACCCGCGTTGAAGGATGACACGTACACGATCACGGTGCGGAATGATTACAGCAGTTGTACCACTACCGGCCAGGTAGTCATCACCCCGCAGCGCTACCCGATTACTCTCATCAGCTTCACAAAGCAGGATCAGCTGATCTGCGGTCCCGACGGAAGGATCACCGTTACGCAGGTGACGATCGATGGAAGCACCAGCAATCTTCCTTTGTTCAATTATTCCACACCTGCGGACCTCGCCACCAACTTTGACTTCGCATGGTTTGATTCGAACAACGACGGCGACAACGACCCTAATACGTTCAGCACTTCCGGTGCCACGCTTCAAAGCGGAGGCGCGCCGATCACCGACGTGGTTCTCTCTGAAGACCCGGCTGAAACGACGCAACCTTTTGCGAATATGGGCCTTGGCTCCTATTACGTGCTGGCTACCCGCAAACCCGGCATGACTCCCGGGGCGGGATGTTCCACTCTGCCTGTGCGCGTGAACATCGAAGACAAGCATATCAATCCCGTTATAACCGCCATCCAGCCATTCGCAAATACTTCCTGTGATGCCTCGATCGTCGAAGGACGCATTGAGCTTACCGTGGACACGGACTCCGGCGTTCCCGCAGAAGCAGGGTCGACCTACAGTTATACGTGGGTGCAATCAAATCCGGCCGACAATCCGGGAGGTGCAGGCAATATCGACAACGTCGCGAACGCCACGGCAACATCGCTTCTGACTATTCCGCAAGGATATGCTGCACCGCCCGCCATCGGGCCGGCATTGAAGGATGATACCTATACCATCACCGTAAAGAACGACTACAGCAACTGTATTACAACAGGTCAGGCTGTTATCACACCGCAGCGATATCCCATTACGCTCATCAGCTTCACGAAACAGGATCAGCTGATCTGCGATCCCGATGGAAGGATTACTGTCACCGGAGTTACGATCGACGGAAGAACCAGCAACCTGCCCGTCTACAACTTCACTACAACGGCTGACCTTCGGACAAATTTTGACTTCGCATGGTTTGACAGCAACAACGATGGCGATAACAATGCAGCGACCTATGACGTAACGCTGCCGCTAACGGACGGAATCAATCCCCTCGCCGACGTTGTGCTATCGGAAGATATTGCAGAAACGATCCAACCCTACGCCGCCATGGGCGCAGGATCGTATTACGTCGTTGCCAAGCGAAAACCGGGATTGACTCCGGGAGCAGGATGCTTAACCGAACCGGTAAGGGTTAACATAGAGGACCTCCACTCAGATCCCACCGCGAGCTTCGCGTTCACTCCCAACTCCAGCTGCGACCCTATGGATCCCAACGGGCAACTCATTGCCACAGCGCAGGAACGCGATGGCAGCACCGACGCCTACACCTTCGCATGGACACTGAACACGGATCCCCTCCCCGGCGTCACAACACAAACCGGAGTGAGTCCAATTAGTCAGCTGGACAACGCCTATGAAGGAGACTATGTGCTGGAAGTGACGAACACTACCACGGGATGCACGTTCACTTCCGGCCTGACCGTCAACCTTGACCTGAATGTCAGCCTTCCCAACATCATCAATGTTGACACCACAGATCCCACAAACTGCCTTGGCAACGGATCCGCGGAGGTCACATCGATCTCGGTCGGTGGAGGTCCGCCGGTAACGGGAGCGGTGCTCGGTACCGGCTTCCAGTACGAGTGGTACAACGACGACTTCGTTCCGGGCAATCTCCTCGCCAACACAGCTCCTCTCCTCCCCGCGCTGACGGCCGGAAAATACTATGTGCTCGTGCAGGATCTATTGACGGATTGCAAGTCAGCGCCTACCGAGGTCGTTATCGACGATGATGATATCGTCTATCCGCTGATCACGATCCGCCAGACAGCGCTGCAGATCAGTTGTATCACCACCAGTGGCACGGCGGGACTGGAGGCGACGGCTGACCTGGGACAGACCGACGCAAATCCGAATTACAGTTTTACTTGGTTTAATAACCTGGATGCGACTGCCCCCTCTTTTGCTTCCACTAGCGCGATAACAGGTCTGGTGGATGGTGACTATTCCGTTATGGTTACGAACAGCGCGACAGGGTGCTCCTCGCAGGATATTTACATTATCAAAGACGACTCGGAAACGTTCATGCCACAGCTTTCACTAAACACAGAGGGAAGAGTTGACTGCCTCAATCCGGATGGAACGCTGCTCGCGCGCGAGGTAGGCCAGAATCAAAGCAATGGTTATCCATTCCCCATCAACTACACGACAGAGTACTATATCGGCGAGAACGCTGATGTATCACAACCGGGAATCGTCATGACGAATGTGCCGGGCTTCAACCGAAACTGGCTCGAGCGCAACCTCGATGTGGGATCGTACACGGTCAAGATCACGGATAACAACACGGGCTGTTCCGTATTTAAAGTCGACGCAGTCGATGACCTGAGAACCCCTCCTGTCATTGCGATCATGGAAGACAATCCTTTGATCAACTGCGACCCCGCCATCGCGAATGGCCAGTTGTCGGCGACAGCCGATGGCGGGCGCGTCGGCGGCTATCAATTTAACTGGTTTAGCGGAGTGTCCGCCACAGGAGCGGTTGTCTCGAACAATAACAAGCTCATCGGCATCAGCCTGGGTGATTTCACGGTGCGCGTCACGAATGAAACAACGCATTGCTTTGCGGACGCAACATCCGGTGTAACCGACGGACGGCTTGCACCGCCAACACCAACGGCCGTGCTGGTGTTCGACCGCACGCGCTGCGACTATCCCGATGGCTGGGTTACTGCCAATGTTGGTGGCATCACATTCAACTATACCTTCGATTGGTACGATGGCACAGCCGTAAAAACCGCCCCGGATTTTGCCGGTGTAAACTACCAGCATCGCGACATCGGAGTGTACACGGTCACCGCCATGGACCAGGTAACGGGTTGCCTGTCCGCCCCAACATCGGTTGAAGTAAAAGACCTGCGCGTCATTCCGGAAGTGATTGTCAATACGACACCCTCTTACTGCGAAGAACTTCCGGGTGCTGTCGGTGGAAACGGCACGGCCCAGATCCAGCTGAATCCCGCAGATGTTGTGTCGGATGAAGTATCCTGGAGTCCCGAAGGCGATGCCACCGTCATCGGAATCGGAAGCTACCTGAACAATGTCCTTCCCGGATTTTATCAGGCAAATGTGATAACATCACAGGGCTGCCCTGCTTCGGGCGTCGGCGAAGTGAAGACCGAAGTGTTTTCTTACAACCTCGTCTCGACCAACGGTGACCGGAAGAACGACGACTTCCGGATCGATTGTATCACTCAGTTCCCGAACAACAATGTGAAGATCTTCAACCGGTCCGGTGTGCTGGTGTATGAAGCGGACGGATACGACAACAACGATGTGGTCTTCCAGGGAATCGGGAAAA
Organism: Flammeovirgaceae bacterium; assembly: GCA_044507775.1. Classification (GTDB taxonomy): domain Bacteria; phylum Bacteroidota; class Bacteroidia; order Cytophagales; family Cyclobacteriaceae; genus Chryseosolibacter. Next base: position 49,930 of record JBIQIY010000032.1, read on the forward strand.
GAGGTATCTACACGATCGGCAACGAGCTTCCCGTAGGAACTTACTTCTACATCATTGACAAGCGCGACGGCTCGAAGCCGAAGACGGGATATTTGGAGTTGGTGAGGTAGTTTAATGCAGGTTTAATGCAGGTTAAAAGACAAGTTAAAAGGCAGGTTGAATGCAGGTTGAAAGACAAGTGAAAAGGCAAGTAAAATACAGGTTAAAATACGATTGAAAAAAGGCAGGTTGAATACAGTTTAAAAGGCAGGTAGAATGCAGGTTAAGAGACAGGTTAAATGTTGGTTGCATGCAGGCAGGAAGGTCGCCTGGGGCCTTGCCTTTGTCCTGACCATCCTGTCCGGTGCGGCGAGCGCTCAGCAGCGCCCGATCCAATCGCTGTATATGTTTGATCCGCTCCTGGTCAATCCCGCATACGCAGGCACGCATGTTCAGTTGAGCGGCACCGGAATATACCGCAACCAGTGGGTGAACTTCGACGGTGCGCCGAAAACTTTTACGGGTACTGTTCACTCCGGCTTCCACAAAGCACGGGTGGGTCTCGGCGTGATTTTTACAAATGACCAGATCGGGGTGCACAGCGATAACAGTCTCTACGGCGTGTACTCTTACAAAATTCCGGTGTCGCCACGAAAGAACGGAGGCGTTTTGTCGATGGGTATCCAGGCGGGATTCAATGTACTGAAATCGGATTACTTCAAGACGACTCCGCGTGACGGTGCCGAGGTCGGCGTGATCTCAAAGTTCAATCCTAACTTCGGCGCGGGGGCTTTCTACCGCGGTAAGGATCTCTATGCGGGAATTTCGGTGCCTTACATCCTCAACAACAAGATCATCGATATTATCGATGTCGAAATAGACACTACGTTCAATACCTCCGGGAAACAGCAGCGATACTACTACCTGATGGGTGGCTTTACCAAATCCCTGTCTAAAGACGTCAAGTGGATGCCCTCTACGCTCATCCGGATTCAGAATAACGCGCCGCTGAGTTTCGACATCAATAGCATGTTCATTTTCTATGATGTCGTGGGGCTGGGCTTTTCATACAGGATTGATGACGCTGTTATCGGACTGTTCGAGCTTCAGATCAATGAGAACTTCCACGTGGGATATGCATATGACATTACGATGTCGGATATCAGGCTGTACTCAAACGGCTCGCATGAGATCATGATCAACTACCGGATCAAGCTTCCGAAAATACATCAGGGAATTCCGTGCCCCTCGTATTGGTGAGGGGTGAGGGGTGAGGGGTGCGGCTTAGGGGGTGGCTCATTTATCCTTGTGCGTGCGGCTTCTTTCGTGAGACGTCAGACGTGAGACGTGAGTCGTGCGCCTGACCTGCATGGCCTTCGCTTGCAGGCAGGTGGCGAGGGGGAAAACTTCCTGAAGGTTTTTGCCATATCGTCGTTCTAGTTCGCTCTTCGGGCAAGTCCATAATTGATGCGAAGTAGACTCTTAATACCTTCAGGAAGTTTGAGCGGAGGCACGTGCGTGAGTGGTGAGCCTGCCTGCCGGAGGGTTAGCTTGTGCGTCGGAAGGCAGGTGG
>JBIQIY010000011.1:0-173256 GCA_044507775.1 Flammeovirgaceae bacterium
TCATCAAAGTTTGAACACGTTCCGTTCGTGATCGTCCATCTCAGCGTTACGCTTGAGCCGGCGTTGAGTCCCGTCACTGTACTTCCTGCCGAAGAAGGTGTTGTTACAACCGCGCCATTCGCTGCGCCTACTATGCTCCAGGCTCCTGTTCCTGTCCCCGGAACGTTTGCGCCAAGGGTGAAGCTTGCAGCATTGCACAACTCCTGATCTGCTCCCGCCGTGGCCGTCGTAGCCAAGGCATTGTTGGTCAGTACTACATCATCAAAGGTTGAGCATGATCCGCTTGCGATCGTCCACCGCAGGGTTACGCTAGAGCCTGCGCTCAGTCCGGTGACTGTCGTCGTCGGAGAATTGATATTGGTAATCACAGCACCGTTGGCTGGACCCTGGATGGTCCATGTACCCGTGCCCGATCCGGCAGCATTCGCTGCCATTGTAAAGATCGACGTATTACACAAGGTTTGATCGCCGCCTGCGGCTGCAACCGGAGGTGTTCCAGTATAGGTTAAGACAACATCGTCGGAGCTTGCGGCACACGGGGAATTGCTGATAGTCCACCGCAGGGTGACGCTGGCTCCAAGCGCAAGACCTGTCACGGTGGAATTTGGCAGGCTGGGAGTTGTAACGACCGCCCCATTCGCAGGGCCGACAATGCTCCACGCGCCAGTTCCTACTGTCGGCGCATTTCCGGCCAGTGTGAACGTATTGTTTACACATCGGAGTTGGTCGGGACCGGCGTTCGCCACCGGCGCCGGTGGTTGCCGGACGGTGATGGGAATGTCCTGCGACAATTCGATGAGACAACCGCTAAGACTCGCGGCCGTCACTTCGATCGTGATCCCGGTGGTAATCGGATTACTTACGATGGTAAGATTGCCCCCCGTACCTTGAAAAAATCCACTCAGCGGATTATCGGCAGTGTCCTCAAGGCGATAAAAGTTTGAGGCATCGGAGTTTTGGATGGTAACAGAGACCGTACCGCCTGAGCAAATCGTTGCAGAGGTTGGAGTCACCACACGGTCCGGGCACTGGCCAAAAGAGAAAGTGGCTGCCAATAAGAAGGAGCATAAAAACGAACCCAGGTAAATGATTATCCGGTACAATCTTCTCATGTGACAGTAAGCAGCCAACCTTCAGGATATATAGTGCTATTTTCGCTTAGGTAACCTTGCAATATAGTTGTTTCGGGACAATTACCGCAGAAACTGCCCACGCCTATTCATCTTGATGAGCGCCATTTTAAACTGGTTGTCAGCAAGACCCATTGTTCCTACTATTACAATCTTCCCGTCCGGCAATTCGCGGACAGCGGCTCCCGCATCATCTTCTGTTTCCGCACCCAATGTTGTAGACCATAATACCTGCCCGCTTTGATCGATTTTCGACAGCCAGAGGTTGGTTGCGCCCGTACTGCGCACTTCGTTTCCGAGGATCAGAAAACCGGTTTCTCCGGAAACCGACGTGGATGCGGACACACCGCGGATGTTCCGACCCACGGCGATCGTATTGTAAAAAGTGGCATCGCTTTGCAAGGGATTGCTGAACGTGAGTGTCGGCCTGAGCCGCGCAAAGAAAATGTCTGATACACCCAGGCTGTTCACCGATGTTCCGATTACCATGTATCCACCTCCGAACGTCTGACTGACGTTCTGTACATAACTTATCTCCGTATCATTCACGTTGACAACATTCCCCGGATAGTACGGATTGGTCTGGAATCCCAAACCATCACGCCGGTAATAAAACAATCCCTTTCGCTCGTTTGGGTTTGTCGATTCTCCAAGCAGCGTACTGTTTGTATATCCGAACGCATAGAACTCGTTGCTCGCTTTCTGAAATATTTTGACCGACACATCAATGTTGTCGAAGCCCACGAACACGGGCGACCAGTCAGATTTCGAGAGCCTGGTCAGGTTCTGGTCGATGCGCAGGTTGAACGCATCAAACGGGTCGGGATCGGTTACGCCGGCTAGCTGGAAAGTCTTCGTCGAATCCGTTGTTCCGGAAATGATGTATCCACCGTCGTCGAGCACGGTAACGGTACGGCTATCTTCGTTTCCCATAGTCCCAAAAGTCCCCTCGGCCAGGACAGCACCATCCGGAGAGAACTTGAGAATCTTGATATCGGTATTGGCCGACAAGTCTTTCTTGTAGTCGGCTACGACGATTACATTGCCGTCGATTGTCATCTCCATATCCTTCGCAATCCAGCGCTCAGCTTCGGCCCCATAACGCGTATCCCAGATCACCTCTCCTTCGGAACTCACTCGCATGATAAATATCTGCGATTCAAACGTGTTAACGGCCCAGTTGCCCAATAGCAAAAACGTTCCATCACTGAGTATCTCGATATCGACGCCATACTGGTTTCCATCACCACCATACAATTTGACAAAATAATTCAGATCGGGATCTTCGGTGTTCCGCTCCGTATCACAGGCCGACACCCAGCAGGCCAACAGTGTCAGCAGATATAGTGTGTACTTCTTCATTTTCCGCGATTTATTTTTCGAAGAACACTCCCTGTACGCACGCGTTTCAATTCCCGCGGTTTATACAAGGGTCGCAGGAAGCCGAAGGTTATGGAGAGATTATCCAGTCTGAAATAGTCATCCACGTGTCCAAATGCCATGGGAAGCCCGGAGTCGACGAACTGCGCGGATGTCTTATCGCGGGAGTAGTCAGCGTAGATATGATCAGGCTCAACAACATTTTTCAATCCCGCGCTGTATCTAACATCAACAAACAGAAAATCCAATCCTAGTTTGTATTTGATGCCTCCTCCAAAAATAAGCGACTGATTCCAACTGTTCCGACGCTTAAGATAATCCAGGTCAGGGCTCGGGACTTCCCGGCTCTCTGTCTCATCATTGGAGTCTTCACCCGAACTTCCGATACGCTCGACTTTTTCGTTTACAATGGAGGCTTTTGCGACGACAAGACGCGATACTGAGATACCGGCGTAGCCATAGGGCCTGTATTTTCCGACGTTGTCGCTATAGCACAGATACAGCGGCACATTGATCGAGGTCTGGCGCTCGATGAGGCTGCGCCGGTCGCGCTCCGACTGGTTGCTCGCTTCCAGCCGATATGCGGCCTGCAGAAAATTCAATTCCATCCTCACTTTAAGGTTATCATTGTAGCTGAATTCGCCTCCCCCGCCGAAGTTGTACCCCGGCCGTAGCGTGTATCGATGTTCTTCCTGCGCCTGATTCAGTCCTGCTTCAAACATGCTGTTGTTTAATATCACCTTGACAGGCGAAACGTTGGTCCCGGCGTGTACGAACCACGAAAACTTCGGCGTTGCTGTAAAGCGTTTGCTCAGATACACGATATCGATCGCGTGCAATTGTTCGCTTGGAACAAACTCCGGATTGGCGGAAAGAACCTCAAGGTAACTTCGCTGTGCGCCGATGGGATCGTCGAGCAAGAGATACGTTTGCGTCAACAGAAGATGCGCGCGTTGACGCTGATCGCGGTTAAGATTGTTCAGGCAGTCATTGAGAATAGAAGGGACTGAATGGAAATGGCCTGCGTTGAATTCCTCAGTGGCATACGCAATGGTCTGCTCGCAGTCCATCGTTTGGGCTTTTGCGAAAGAGGGCAGGAGAACAGAAAGCAAAAAAATGACCCTGTAATATTTCCTCATACTAAAAATCATTGATCAACAAACCGACACAGGTGGATTCATACGGAATATCCTCCGGTTTCCCCACATACTTTGCCCATTCATCCTGTGTCATATTTCGTTTCAATTGAGGACAGATCTTTTCGGCGAGGAGCGACGGGTTGGTCGGCCACACGCGGATCTCCGATTCGCTGCATGTTGCGATGAGGTAATCCGAATTCGCGGTGAAGGAGATGTTCCACACGAAGCCGGCGTTGTTTTGCATCGTGATAGGCAGGTCGCCAGGATTTTCCAATACCCACATCAGCAATCGTTTATCGGCGCCTGCGCTCGCCATCAATGCTCCATCGGGGCTGAATTCGATGTCATTAACCCCGGCGCGATGACCGGAGAAGTATCTCGTTTCCCGGGATGCGAAATTGTAAAGTCTTACGAAGCCCCTTCTGTTTTCCTTGTCCTCACCGCCATAGGCGAGGCCATTTCCAGTTGGCGTGAAGCGCACGGTGAGCATGCGGGTTTTATTATCGTCGACGAGCGTCGTATAGGAATTATCCTGCAGATTAACCAACACGACCGTTCCTGTCCAGGAAGCGCCTGCCAGCACTTTTCCGTCGGGACTTATGTCGATGGCCTTCAACTCAAATGGGAAGGTGAGCATTGCACTGGCGGATCCTGTGGAAGCATCCACGCGCGTCAGTGTTCTGCCAGAGCTTGAAACAACAAAAGATTGACTTCGCGGAATGAATGCGATATCGTTGGTTGATCCTTTCAAGTTGCGCACCACAAAGGCGGGTCGCGACGAATTTCCCTTCAGGTTGTAGATCTGCACGAATGCCGAATCGCTTCCGTTGACGATAAAGTTTTCGTCGGGGCTCAGGGCAATAACCTTGCTGGGATACGGGTTTGAGAACGGTGTGGGCGTGCTCGTGCGTTGATCGATGCTTCCCTTCATGATACGACCATCCGCGCCAGCGGTATAGAATTCGTTACCCGACTGACTCAGCACGAGAGACTTGATGTGAACATGCGGCGGGCCCTGCGCTTTGATCGCATTGTACGTCGACCCGTTTACCTTGGTCAGCGAGCTGTACAATCCTTCATAGATGTAGGGATCGTATGTTCTTCCGTCATATCGTCTGTGAAAGTGATATCCCTGCATAGCGAGCAGACCTGCCAGATCGCTATCGTCACTTTCCTGGACAGATTTCGCAGCCAACGACTGGGCTATTGCTAACAGGTACTGGCGGCGCGCATCCTGAAAGTTCTTTTCCGCGAGGTTTCGCTGATAGCGAACATCTTCCAGCGCCTCATTGACTTTTGCTGTTTGCTCCTCCGCGATTTGCCGTTGGAAATTTGCATCTTCCAGCGCGTCTTGCAGTGCGATTCGCGCCGCGGCTTCCCGCTCCAGCGCCTTTGTCAGCGCAGCTTCCCTTACCGCGAGGCTGTCGCGTCGCTGTTCGGCCAGCTCTGTGCTTCGCTGCGCCTCCTGTGTTTTGCGTTCCGCCAATGCGGTTTGCTCCTTGGCGATATTCATTTGCTGCTGGGCAAAGTCGGCTTCCGAATCTGCCCGCAGTTTTTGCATGTAGGAGAAGAGGAAAAAAACGACTGCAACAATGAAACCGGCGCCAAGGAACACGGCGGTTGTGCGCGTCCTTCGCAGCACCCGGCGCTGCATCATTTCCTGGTTCTTTAATTCCGCTTCGTACGTGATGCGACTCGTATCGAGAAACACAATCGCCCGCTCGAACGTGTCATCGTATCGCTGCGCCCATTCGCGCGTCGGTTTCTGTTTTTTCTGCCAGTTGAGTGCCAGCTGAAGATCCGGTGGCCGCCAGAGGCCCGTCTTTCCGATCTGGTACATCGCAGCGGCTTCCGAGAGCCTTTTGTACATCTGCGCCGACTCAAACTCTTCTTCAACCCAGTTATTGAGCCTCTTCCAGATACGCATCAAACTTTCGTGCGAAAGTTCGATCATCGAATCCGCCGTAAGGGGAACATTTGCTCCGGGCATCAGGAAAGACCGTCCCACTTTTCGGAAGTGATCGACTACGTAGACGACATCATCTTCCTCTGCCTCGGCGAGCTGGGCAATAAGGCCCAACCTGCCCGGGCGCCGCATGCCTTTGTTTTCCTGGCTTTTTTCCGTGATAGTCTTGAAAAGAATCTGCGCGATCTCCTTTTCCCGCGTAGTCAGCTCGTCGTACGCTTCGTTCGCGTGTTGCGAGAGGGCCTCATAAATTTTTCCGACGGCATGATAATGTCGCAGATCGAGCGGTTCACCCGGCTCGCGATTGTCGACCCAGAAATCCCAGGTCCGCATCAACGCGTGTTGAAGAATGGGAAGCTGATCCTGATCATTTCCCACATCGGAAAGCAGCCGTTTAACCAATCGCTGGGAGATCCTTCCGCCCGCGACTGCCACGGGCCCTTCGATGACCATTTTCTTTTGCTCGCGCGTCATCTGCGGCACGAGGTAATTGCTCCGGTTAATCAGGTCTGTAAGGCGGGGAAATACCGAGCAGTGCCCGATGAAGTCCGAGCGCATGGTCAGTGCAATGTATACCGGCACCGTTGTTTGCGTCACCGCGTGCAGCACGAGGTTGACATAAAGCTGGGCCTCATCGAGTGCATCGGCGCGTGTCGACTTCTCCCTGAACCGCAGCAATTCCTCGAACTGGTCAACGAGGAAAAATATGTTTTCACCCGCCTGATTCTGCAGGTATTTTGATACTTCCACCAGGCCGCCGGGGCCGCTTCTCAACACCGAGTCTATGATCGCCTTCTGGATGGGGCGGTCTTCTTCCTCAATCCTGCCATGGCCTACCAGGTTATCAACGATAGATTCGGCAAGATTGCCGATCGGTGATGAACCGGGGCGTGATGTGACCGCATTCCAGTTGGGTCCTGTCTGCGTCATGAAACCGCCGTACAGCACGGGGACCAATCCACAATACATCAGGGATGATTTACCGCTTCCGGAGTAACCCATGACGGTTACGAAGCGGTTTTCAGAAAGCTTTACAAGGATTTCGTCCGCCTGCCCTTCCCTGCCGAAGAACAGATGACACTCATCTATGGTGAAGGGACGAAGTCCGGGAAATGGATTTCCACCCCGTAGTTCAATCTCAACAGGTCGGTCAGGTATAGTTGCCTCCAATTCCCCGATTTCAACGGGTTGCTTCAACATAGTGGGCTATTACGAACTTGAAAGTTAACCAATTGAGACGCAAATTCTCGAATTCACTGCTCAATTAGTTTTCAAAAAATTCCTGCTAACTGTAGTTAGGTTAAAAAATCACTTTTCTCCATCGAAGATAATTGAAATATAGCCCAAAACAAAAAGGGCCCGAAGGCCCTTTCAATGCGCTGCCGCAATGCGACTACTTTATCTTTTCAACGACCGCTTTAAACGCTGCGGGGTGATTCATGGCCAGGTCGGCCAGCACTTTGCGGTTCAAGTCGATACCGGACTTTTTGAGTTTCCCCATGAATTCAGAATAGGAAAGACCATGCTCTCTCACGCCTGCATTGATCCGCTGGATCCATACAGCTCTGAATTCTCTTTTCTTTTGTTTCCTGTCCCGATAGGCGTACACCAAACCTTTTTCGATGGCGTTCTTCGCTACGGTCCATACATTTTTCTTGCGACCAAAGAAACCTTTGGCCAACTTCATGATGCGCTTGCGCTTAGCCCTTGAGGCTACATTGTTTACTGATCTTGGCATTTCTTACATTTTTTGATCGTTGGCGACCCCGTCGCAGCGGGATTCTTAGGAGCCAAAAACCGGGTTAAACATTAAACCAATTAAAGGACAAGCATTGCTTTTACGTTATCCAGATCCGACTTCTTAACCAATGCCATGTGGCCGAGTCTCCTCTTTTGTTTGGTCTCCTTCTTAGTCAGGATGTGGTTTTTAAAAGCGCGCTTATGCTTCACTTTTCCAGTGCCAGTAATTTTGAATCGCTTCTTGGCACCGGACTTCGTCTTTAACTTAGGCATTGTATAGAGATTAAATCAATTACTTTTTTCCAACCTTCGGCATCATGAGCATGCTCATGCGTTTTCCTTCCAGTCTTGGCAAGGCTTCCACTTTGCCAAATTCTTCCAGTGCCTGGGCAAACTTCAACAGCAGGATCTCGCCCCGCTCCTTATATACGATCGATCTTCCGAAGAAAGTAACCGTCGCTTTTACCTTGAAGCCTTCTTTCAGGAAGGTCTCCGCATGCTTCACTTTGAAGTTGAAATCATGCTCCTCGGTATTGGGACCAAAGCGGATCTCTTTGATAATGACTTTCTGAGTCTTCGCCTTGATTTCCTTCTGCTTCTTCTTCTGTTCGTATTTAAACTTCGAATAGTCCACCACTTTGCACACAGGGGGATCAGCATTTGGCGATATCTCTACGAGGTCCAATCCCTGGTCGCGGGCGAGTTTAATCGCCTGCTGGATCGGATAGACATCTACCTTAATGTTCTCACCCACAACCCTTACCCGTGGAGCGGTGATCCGCTCATTCACTTTATAAGGCTCTTCTGGTCTCTGAGGTCCCCTTCTGAAGGGCCTGTTAAAACTTGGTCTGCTGCTTCCGGTATTGATACGCTATAGTTTAAATCTAACAAAAAAACAGGGTGCAAATATCGCTTTATTTTTGGTCTTTCACAATCCCCGGAGGCGATTTTTAGGATCTGCCCGGAGGTCGGTACTTCCATGATTATCAAATGTTTTGCCGTTACTCGGGGGCAGCCGATTCGCGCTTGAAATTTTCAACAAATTCCTCGAGCGAAACGCTTCCCTGGTCTCCCTGGCCATGTTTTCTGACCGACACACGGTTCTCCGCCACCTCCTTTTCGCCCACAATCACCATGAAGGGGATCTTCCGCATTTCCGCGTCCCGGATCTTCCGCCCGATCTTTTCATCGCGGTCGTCGAGCACTCCCCTGATATCTTCCCCCTTCAACCGGGTATAGACCGAAGCTGCATAGTCGTTGAAGCGTTCGGAAATCGGCAAAACGGCAATCTGGTCCGGCGCAAGCCAAAGCGGGAAGTTGCCGGCGCAGTGCTCGATGAGAACGGCGACAAACCGTTCCAACGATCCAAAAGGCGCCCGGTGTATCATGACGGGCCGGTGTTTTTGATTATCAGAGCCGACATATTCCAGTTCAAACCGCTCCGGAAGGTTGTAGTCCACCTGGATGGTGCCCAGCTGCCAGCTTCTGCCCAGTGCATCCCGAACCATAAAGTCCAGTTTAGGACCATAGAAGGCCGCCTCACCTTTTACAGCCACCGTTTTGAGGCCCCGCTCATCCGCCGCTTCCTGGATCTCGCGTTCCGCGCGTTCCCACAACTGGTCTTCTCCGATATATTTTTCCCGGTTGGCCGGATCCCGCAAGGATACCTGCGCCGTGTAGTCATTAAAGCCCAGTGATTTGAACGTGTGCAACACCAGGTCGATTACTTTGATAAACTCCGTCTTCACCTGATCGGGACGGCAGAAAATATGTGCATCGTCCTGCGTAAAGCCGCGTACGCGCGTCAGACCGTGCAACTCACCGCTTTGCTCATAGCGATAAACGGTTCCAAACTCCGCCAGCCTGACCGGCAAATCGCGGTAAGAACGGGGCTTTGTCTTGTAGATTTCGCAATGGTGCGGGCAGTTCATGGGCTTGAGCAAAAATTCCTCACTCTCGTCCGGGGTGTGAATGGGCTGGAAGGAGTCTTTGCCGTACTTCTCATAGTGGCCCGACGTCACATAGAGCGCCTTGCTGCCAATATGCGGTGTTACCACGGCATCATACCCGGCTTTCACCTGCGCTCTTCTCATAAACTGCTCCAGCCTTTCGCGCAGGATGGTTCCCTTCGGCAACCACAGCGGCAGACCCTGCCCCACTTTGTCAGAAAACGCAAATAACTCGAGTTCCTTCCCAAGTTTCCGGTGATCGCGCTTCTTCGCCTCCTCCAGCACGTGAAGGTATTCATCCAATTCCTTCTGCTTGGGAAACGTAATGCCATAGATCCGCGTCAGCATTTTGTTCTTTTCATTGCCACGCCAGTAAGCGCCCGCAACGTTCAGCAGCTTCACGGCTTTAATGAAACCTGTGTTTGGCAAATGTGGGCCACGGCATAGATCGACGAAGTTCCCCTGCTGGTAAAACGTAATCGATCCATCCTGCAAGTCATTGATAAGCTCGAGCTTGTAGGGATCATCCTTCTTCCGGAAGTAATCGAGCGCGTCTGCTTTGGAGACTTCCTTGCGCATGAATACGCTGTCTTTCTTCGCCAGCTCTTTCATTTTCGCTTCGATGGCAGCGAGATCTGCTTCACCAAATGTCCGGTCACCGAGATCGACATCATAGTAGAAGCCGTTGTCAATGGCAGGGCCGATGCCGAATTTCACGCCGGGATACAACGCCTCGAGCGCCTCGGCAAGCAAGTGCGCGGACGAATGCCAAAACGTATTCTTTCCCTTCGCGTCGCTCCAAGTGAGTATCCGGACGGTTCCATCCTGCTCAATCGGCCGCGATAGCTCAATGACATCACCATTAAACTCCACCGCCAGAGCATTGCGGGCAAGCCCCTCACTGATGCTGCGGGCAATCTCCGCACCTGTTACGCCCGCCGGAAATTCCTTGGCGTGTCCATCTGGAAAAGAAATTTTAACACTCATGATTATCGTCGAATTCGGGGCACAAAGATGCCTAAAGAAGCAGAAAGCACAAAGCAAAAAGCATAAAGCTGAGAGGCCCCTAACCCTGGCATCCGTCTTCCTCTTTCTGCTTTCAGCTTTCAGCTTTCAGCTTTTACAGATTGAATTGGAAGCTGAAAAGGACCCCAAACTTCCGCACATCCGGATTTTTTTCCCGATCCAGATACGTGACCCGATGAATAAAGTCCACCCGGAAGAATTTGAAGATATTCTCGACCCCGTATCCAAGCTCGATGTATGGGAGCCCTCGTGAGAGAAAGCCCACCGTTATGCCGTCCTCATCCGGTTTCTCCGCAACCAAAGCCTTGTTCATTGCACTCATTCCCCCCAGGATGATGTTGCTCGTGCCTACCAGCCGCCACTTCAGTTTCCGCATCAACGGAATGCGGTTTAGCAGCAAGCCCTCAAAGTGATGGCTATAGTGAAAGGAGGCATACCGGTCGCTGACAAACTCACCATAGTCCATCAGGTTGTAAGTGACGTGCGCAAAAAAAGGCGTTTGATTTCCCAGGTGCAGCGAGAGCAACGGATAGGGTAATTTGCTGAATACATATTCGCCGGTAAGAGTGACATACCCCACTCCTATTGGCCCGTAGCGCACTCGTTTATGAATGGACAGCCGGAGCTTGTCATAATTAAAGTCACTTCCCATCAGTCCCTTGAACCCATGCGTATAGCGAAGGGTTATCTCAGGCCATTTCGAAGTTCCCAGGCTCAGCCGTTCATTATCGTTGATGATAAAGAGTTCATCGCGCGCAAAACGGGTTTCGACGATCAGCTCGGCATTTTCGTAGCGGGAAAGGGTATCCGTTTCATTGCCGGGACGCAGATACCCAAAGTCGAACACCGGCCGGAAGGTGGAGTAGCGGAATGCTACGCGCTGTGACAATCCCCGCAGTAACTCCCGTTGAAAATTAAAGCGACTTTCGTCGAAGTAATAGGCTCTGCGAAACGTCCCGAACCGCTGGGCAGCGAGAAATAAATAATTGTCGGCGAGGTTTTCATCGTCGATGCCAACGCGACCGAGATCGCTGCGCGCACTGATAGTCATCGTCGTCCATCGGTCGCGCGACAATATGTTTTCCACAAAGGCCGAGTACTTTATCCGCTCGTCATTAAAGCCATATCCGATACTTCCCCCCATGACCCACTTCTTGCTGAAGTCATAATTCGTCTTAAATCCGGGCTGAAGCCGAACCCCTTCTATGTTGTTGATAGCCAGAAGTGAAATATACGGTCCAAGATTGATCTTGCCGGCGCTGTAATATCCGTTCACTGCGATCTTGATGATGTCCGTGTAGGTTTTTACCACCGGGATATTCTGAAGGGTGTCGATCATCCGGTAGACGTTCTTCTCCGTCTCCGAGAGCGGTTCATGCCGAAGCGTATCCCAGTACTCCTCCTGTTCGTACTGGCGCGCGTCCTCTTCCATCCTGATTTCTCGCTCATAGAAAGAAGGCGGCTTCGGTTTGTTGACGACGATGTTCTTGTTCGACGTGTAAAACTTCGCGAGCATGCCGGCTGAAGTCTGGGACAATTCACTGATGTCGATCAGAACCCGGTTCTTCACCGGTATCCACGCTCCCTCATCGGTAGCCTCCAATTCTTGCTGAATGCGGATCTTTTCGATGAAGTTCAAATTTGCCTGCTTACCGACCGATGCATCGATTTGCTTCAATGCCCATTCATTCTTCGTGATCCAGATCGTCCCTGTAAAAGCAAGATCCTGAGGACTCTTTGGACGAAAATCAAGGCGATAGCAAAAGTCGTCCCCGATGTAGAGGCTGTCCGTCAGGTCGTAGTTGTAATAAAGTCTCCACCCGTCGGCGATTGGCGACACAAACTCCTTGGTGACAATGGTCAGCCAGTTCTGATAGAAGTTATATTCCTGAAAAGATCCACCCACGAACTGTGTTACGAGCGTCCCATCCTGGATACCGATTCCATTGATCTTTGATTTTAATATGTTCTCGAAGCGCAGTTGCGGATTGGTGCGGTAATAGAACTTTGAAACGCTTTCCGATATAAAAATCGGAAGAATGGGCTTGCCATCTTCACCCGCGATCTGCTCTACGCTATCGATGACACGGGTGATCTTCCGTATGACTTTACGCTGGCGGAACTTGTCCGACATGTTGTCCACGTCAACTTCGATCTTGGTATAGGTGTCGTACTCATAAGCCGACAGTTTTCGCTTATCATTCGCAGCCTTGTTGTCGACCACATTTCGGAGAACTTCAAAGGCGGGGTTTTCACCTGCGAGAAAAACGATTTCCTGTAACGCGGTAACTTCTTCCTGCAGCTGAAAATTAATTACCTGTGCGATGCCCTGCTGTACTTTTTTTACACGCGTGGTGTATCCTATGTAGGATACCACCAGCGAGTCGGCATCCGAATCGGTCCGCACGGTGAAGTTGCCGTCAAAATCCGTCGTGCCTCCGTGGGTGGTTCCCTTGAAAATAATATTTGCGAAGGGTATCGGATCCCCGGAAAGCGCGTCCGTCACCTTGCCTTTCACCACCGTTTGAGCCACACCGGCAACCGGTAGAATGAAAAGAAAAAATAGGGTGGGAAATTGGATCAGACGTAAAAACCGACCAAAAGCGATTTGCACAAGGGTTTTATTGATTCCAAATAATGATTTAACCACAGATCGGGCCTTCGGGTTGCATCAGGAAGTAATAATAATTTCTTCTTTTTCCCCCAGAAATCTTGGATCTGTCTTAAAAATATACAGGTCGAGCACGGCCTTGGTGCGAGCGAAATATTCGCGCAAGCGGATCTTGAATGTCTGGTCGAGTTCAGGATCGTCCGCTACCATTGCCACCGCATCCATGTCGTAATAACGGCTGATGAACAAAGCGCGGTAACTGTGAAAGGGTTGTGTGATGATGGTGATCTGGTTTTGACCGAATATTTTCTTGCTGCGTACGACCGAATCCAGTGTGCGGAGTCCGGCGAAATCCAGGGTGATCGCAGAAGCCGGAACGCCTTTCTTGATCAGCGCCTTCTTCATTTCAACCGGCTCGTTATAGTAGCGCGAGCTGTTGTCGCCGCTGAGGATAAAGTGATCAATTTTTCCAATGCGGTAGAGGGTTGCCGCCATTTCAATACGTTTTTGGAAAAATGGATTCGGTCCCCCATCGGCAGAGCGATGACTCGTTCCCAATACCAGGGCCATACGATGTTCGGGAAGGAGCGCAAGATCTGAATAGACCTTTTCCTCCGTGCTTTTGATAATCCAGATGTTGCAGGCAACGACAACCAGCAGTAACAAGAGGATCGCTCCCACCACAATTCGCTTCAACCAACGTATAGGACTAGCACGCATAATCCATTGCAAGTTACTCAATAGTGCGCAGAAACTCTCGTTCGACCAGTTCCGATCGGCGGACAATTTTGCGATACCATGCGAGCCGGATAGCATCCTTTTCGGCTTCGGTCAGGCCGATGGGAAAATCCTCGTTCCGCAGTCTCGCCAGTATCGTGCTCAGGGAGATGGCCACACTCACAGAAACATTCAGGCTTTCCGTGAATCCAAACATCGGGATCCTGATTTTCTGATCTCCGTGTTCCAGACTGTAGGGGGAAGCGCCATGGAGTTCATTTCCAAAAACGAGCGCCATCTTGCCGTCGCGCACATCCAGGTCGTCGATCGAGACGCCGTCTTCGGCCGGGTCAGCGACGAGAATCCTGTAGCCGTCCTTTCGAAGGTGCTGAAAGCAGGCTTCAATATTGTTTACGTTCCTGTCGCGATAGCGCTGCAGGCTCATCCATTTATGAGAACCTTTCAACACGCGGATGTTCAGCTGATATTTGGAGGTGTCTTCCACGATGTGAATATCCTGAAGGCCCATACACTCGCACGTCCGGATGCAGGCGCTCGCGTTCTGCGACTGGTAAATATTTTCAAGGACAACCGTCACATAGCGCGTGCGCTGAGCCAATATTCTCTCAGTCAATGCTTTCTTGTGCTCAGAAACGAACCGGGACAGGTGATCAAACACTTTACTTTCATTTGGGGTCATGTGGCAATTGTGAAAAAGTATTTTTTCGGATCCATTCTTCAATGAGCGCGACACCTTCCTTGTGCACTTGCTCGCGCCCGATCTCCGGCATGGCAACGCCGGGATCGTTGGCGCGCATTCGAAAGACAAGGATGGATTTGTCCGGTTCGCCCGGCACAATATCGAATTGCAAATTGCCTGCGCCCCGGCCGGCCGCGACCGGGCTTTTAAAGACTCCGAGGCGCGCGGGATCTTCCTCATAAATATCGAGAAATAGTCCCGAGGTGTTGGCGGACCCGTTCGCCGAATGACAATGACCGCAGTTCGCGTCCAGGTAAGCGCGTGCACGGGCGTCCAGCCCACCCGTGGCGTCATCATTCCACACAACTCCGGCGGGAACCGGCCTATCGGCGGAGTAATTTTCGAGGATGCCCGACTGAAACCAGTGCGTGAGTTGGTTGTAACTGGCATTTTGACCTTTCACCACGGCGTTCAACTGACGCGCAGAAGGACCGAGCGGTAACAGGCCATCACCGTTCAGGTGACACCCCTTGCATTGATTCCTGTTGGGTATTACATACGGCGTAATCACTCTCTTTCCGGCTTCATTTATGTAACGGACTTCCCGCGTTTCGCCGGCGGGATCGTAATACGCCTCGGACTGCTCGCTGTTCCAGATATAAGGATAAGCCTGCCATCCATCAGCTTCATACACCAGCAGCCGCGTTTCAAGAAGCTGCCTACCCTTTTCCGGCTTCCGAAAATCATGGCTGAAGTAAAAATTCTTGATCAGGATCGTTCCGAGGGGAAAATCAAAAACTCCCGAGTCGCGATAAACAACTTTGGCGCCCACGGGCAACTTGAAAAAGCGCAGTTTTTCAGAGTAGTTGCTAAACAACGGGGTATTTACCGTATAAGGGAAAACGCCTTCCCGGGGCTTAAGCGCAGAAAGTGGTTCGGAGAAAAACTCATACTCCGAGAGTTTCTCCTTCCGATCGAACTTTTCCGGTGGGGGAAACACGATCGTGAACAGCAACGCGAAGAGGAACAACGGCGCCATCATTCGAATTTATTGGATAAAACGACCGGCTCGAGGGGTTGTTGCGCGCAATCATACGGCGAAAGATCCCATGAAATATTCTTGAAGCCATTTTCGGCGTCGAGGTCGGCAAATGTCACATTTGTGTTATTGCGAATGCAGATACCTCGCGTCGGGTTCTTCTTGTCTTCTATGCCATCATAGATAATATGCGGAACGTCTTTGCCGAAACGCAGTTTAAACCGGTACATCTTGCCCATCCTTCCTTTTCCCGTCGCCCGGACGTGTGGTCTTTCGTAATAATTGTTATGGATGAAGATGTCTGAAGGATACGGATGGTAGGTCGAATCGTTGATCGGATTCTCGGTCATGTAGTAGCTGATAATGGCCGTGCCCGCCGTTATGTTGTTCGTGATACGGTTCTCAAACGCTTCCACGTTGCGGGTCGCGAGAATCATCAGGCCGGTGCCCTGAGGTACCTTGCCTACAATGTTTCCCTTCGGCGCAAAGTTCACGTGGTTATTTTCGCGGATCAGGTTCCTGAACACGCGAACATAGCCGCCCTGTTTCTGTATGAGATCAGGAAGGTCAAAAATGAGAACTCCACCCGTGTTGTTGTACACTTCGTTGTCAAAGACATCCGCATAGAGTGAATTTTCAATCTCAATGCCCGCGACATTTTCAAACGCGTGACAATTTCTCACGATAATGTACTTTGACTGGCCGACGTAGATCCCTGCATCGCTTGCACCCCTCGCTGTGCAGTTGTCGATCAGAACGTTAGTGCATTGAACCGGATAAAGGCCGTAAGCGCCGTTTTTCTCGTCCGGGCGGCCCGTCCATTCCGCGGTGAGGTGGCGCAAGACAAGCCCGTCGACAAGTTGTGCTTTGATCGCGTCTCCTTTGGTATTTCTAACGGTGAGCTGTTCAATGGTAATATTTGAGGAATGTGTGATCTTGAGTCCTTCTGCTCCGGATATCTGTCCGGAAAAATCAAGGATTGTCTTTGATTCACCTGCGCCCCGGATCACCACATTTCGTTTACCATCGAGCCACAGGCTTCCGTCAAGCTGAAAATTCCCCGCAGGCAGCGTTATCACCGAGTCATCCGGGGTCTCAATAAACTGCCTTTGAAATTTCTTATGGAATTCCTGCTGCGAAAACGCGCTGAAGCACATGCCCGCAAACACCAAAGTTATTGCGATTGCTCTCATAGAAGATTCCGGATGTTATGCTACGAAGTTACAAAACCCTTTGCACTCTCTCATACCGGTCTGCGCACACAAATGCCGACCGGTATTCAGACGGAAATCCACACCGTTCTGAATCGAGCGTTTCGAATCATGAATTCAGGATTAATTTCGCTTGCTCAGCTCGTCGCGGATTTTGGCGGCACGTTCGTAGTCTTCCTTGTCGATAGCGTCCTTGAGCAGGTCGTTGAGCTTTTCTACCGAGTAGTTCTTGAAGTCGTCCTTGCGGGCTTCCTTTTTCGTTTTGACTTTGGCTTCGGCCTTGGGTTCGGCCTTTTCTTCTTCAGCTTCATCGGTAAGCACAATGCCGGCTTCCGCCAGAATATTTTCGTACGTGAAGATGGGAGAATCAAAACGGAGGCCGATGGCGATTGCGTCGGAGGGACGGGCATCGACTTCAGTTTTCTTCAAACCATCGGAGCAAACAATCTTGGCGAAGAACACGCCCTCTTTGAGGTCGGAAATGACGATTTCTTCAACCGTAAAATGAAAATTGTTGGCGAACGACTTGAAGAGATCGTGTGTCATGGGCCGGTTTGGAATAATTTTTTCGATCTCGATGGCTATCGCCTGCGCTTCAAACATCCCGATGATGATAGGTAGTCTGCGATTTCCGTCTGTTTCACCCAGGACAAGCGCGAATGAACCTGTTTGCGATTGACTGGATGACAGCCCCAATATTTCTAATTTGATTTTCTTCACTTACTTCGCGGCTTTGATGGCGTCGGTCAATTTAGGAATAATTTCAAATGCATCACCCACTATACCATAGTCGGCTGCCTTAAAAAATGGTGCCTCCGGGTCTTTATTGATCACAACAATACATTTGGAAGAGTTTACACCTGCCAAATGCTGGATAGCGCCTGAAATTCCAACGGCGATATATAGTTGTGGAGCAACTTTAACACCGGTTTGACCAACGTGTTCGTGATGGGGCCTCCATCCCATATCCGATACGGGCTTGCTGCATCCCGTAGCGGCGTTTAGTACTTTGGCAAGATCCTCAAGGATGTGCCAGTGCTCGGGCCCTTTCATTCCTCTTCCTCCTGATACGACAATATTCGCCTCGGGCAGCAGGATCTCCCCTGTAGCTTTTTCGGACGAAAGCGTTTTCACCGCCAGGTCTGCATCGGAATACTTTGCCTGGTACGCGGTGACCTGCGCCGGCGATCCCACTTCCTGCACATCAACGGCATTCTTGCGAATCGCAATAATTTTTTTCGGCTGTGTCAGTTCCAGGTATGAGAATGCCTTTCCCGTGTAAATGCTTTTTCGCACGACAAAGCCCGCAGCCGTATCCGGAACGCTCACCACATTCGTAGCGAGGCTTGCTTTCAAGCGCGCGGCAAGCCGCGCCGCTACCGGCGTGCCAAGCGAAGAATTCGCCAGGACCAGGATATCCGCTTGCTCTTCTTCCATCGCCTGGGCGAGCACGCTCGTATATGCCTGTATCGATCCTTGATTTAATTTTTCATCGTCTGCATGCAAGACCTTGCCCGCTCCATATTTTCCCAGATTCTCCAACTCGGGGCGATCGACCGAACCCAATGCGATAGCGGTAACAGGTCCCCCCATTGCGTGCGCATAGGAGACTGCCTCGATAGAAGTCTTCTTGATCTTTCCTTCTGCACTTTCTACAAAAACTAAAATGGCCATGCTTTCAGCTTATAATACTTTTGCTTCCGTTTTCAACAACTTCACTAATTCTGCAACATTGTCAGCGGGAATCATTTTCACAGCGCCTTTCGGCGGAGGCAACTCAAACTTTTGCAACTTGACACCGCTGTCGACCGCCTGCGCCTCTACAACCTTCAATGGTTTTGTTCGCGCGGACATGATTCCCCGCATGTTGGGGATCTTCCATTCCGCAATCGGCTCCTGGCATCCCGCAACAAATGGAATGTCAAGCTCCAACAATTCCTTGCCACCTTCAATCTCGCGCGTCACTTTTGCCTTCGTTCCTTCGATGTCGAGTTTCATGACGGGAGATACCGAAGGAATGCCCAACATTTCTCCTACGAGCCCGTGAACAACTCCGCTGTTGTAATCAATTGACTCGCGTCCCATCAAAATCAAATCATATCCACCCGCTTTTGCTTGTTCGGCGATCTGGGTTGCAATAAAAAAGGAATCCGTCGGATCGGCATTCACGCGAATAGCGTCATCAGCCCCGATCGCAAGAGCCTTCCGGATCGTCGGTTCAGTGTCTGCAAGTCCGACGTTCAGTACAGTGAGGGTTGATCCCGTCGAATCCTTTAACTCAACAGCTCTCGCTAATGCATAGTCGTCGTATGGTCCGATGATAAACTGGACGCCGGTTGTGTCAAACTTGGTATTGTTATCTTTAAAATTAATCTTGGATGTGGTGTCCGGAACGTGGGTGATGCAAACCAGTATCTTCATCTCGTTCTAAATCAATGCTTTAAAAGCCAATAATTTTCAAACAGGGCTCAAGATACAAAAATCTAAAAGTCCTCTCCCTAATCGGAGAAAAATTTCAAGTCTCACTATTTTTGCCCGTGTTTACGACAAACCAAACGAGGAAATATGCCCACTGACCGGATAAAACAACTCCAGCAATATTGTGATGAAGATCCTTCGGACCCTTTCAACCTTTACGCCCTGGCGCTGGAGTACCGGATGATCGACCCGGAGAAAACAAGCGAGCTGTTTGACCTGCTGCTGAAGGAACATCCGGATTATTTGCCTACTTATTACCACGCGGCCAAATTTTTTCAGGATACGGGGAACATCGACAAGGCGGCCTCGCTTTACGAGCGCGGAATAGCGCTGGCGAAAAAAGTGCAGGATCACAAAGCCCATCGTGAGCTTAAATCGGCTTATGACGAGATGATGTTCGAATGAGCGCTAAGTAGTGCTAGAACGGCGTCTCGTCGTCGGACCGCGGTGGCATCGGCGGCTCTTCGTCCTGGTTAAAAGTATTCAGCCGGCTTTCGCGGGTGATCATTCCCGAGAACGGGTTGTCAAAGGAAGTGGGCGCGTCAAAGTCGGCGAACTTCGTGAACTTGCCGATAAACTTGAGCTTTGCCGTTCCGGTCGATCCGTTTCTGTGCTTGGCAACAATCACTTCGCCCATCCCCTGCGTTGGCAAGCCTTCCTCATCGACGGTAATCTTGTAGTATTCCGGTCGATACAGGAACATAACGATATCCGCGTCCTGCTCGATTGAACCCGATTCACGAAGGTCGGACAGCTGAGGGCGCTTATCTCCTCCCCGTGTTTCCACACCGCGGCTCAACTGTGAAAGTGCGAGCACCGGCACGTTGAGTTCTTTTGCGATGCCTTTTAGCGCGCGCGATATCGAGGCGATCTCCTGTTCACGATTTCCTCCCTGTTCGCCGCGCATAAGTTGGAGATAGTCGATGACGACAAGCTGTACGTTGTGCTCCGCTTTTAGCCGGCGGCATTTGGCGCGTAGTTCCAGGATGGATAGCGCCGGAGTGTCGTCGATAAAAATGGGCGCGGATGAGAGCCTGCTGGTTTTATGTACCAGTTGCGCCCACTCGTGGTCCGCAAGATTTCCTTTCTTGATTTTTTCGCCTTCGAGCTCCGCTTCTGCGGAAATCATACGGTTAACCAGCTGCACGCTCGCCATCTCCAGTGAGAAAATCGCCACCGGCATTTTGAAGTCAACGGCAGCATTCCTCAACGCCGAGACCACAAAAGCTGTCTTACCCATACCGGGCCGTGCGGCGATGATGACCAGGTCAGACTTCTGCCATCCGGACGTAATGCGATCCAAGGCAGTAAATCCGCTCGGAACGCCGGTTAGTCCGTCTTTATGATCTTTCAGAACCTGCAACTCCTGGATGGCCCGGGCCATGAGGTTGCGCATGTTGTCGTAGTTCTTGCGGAGGTTTGAATCGGATATCTCGAAAACGGATTGCTCCGTCCGGTCGAGGAGCTCGAATACGTCGGTCGTGTCCTCGTATGCGGCGTGATGGATCTGGGAGGCGATCTGGATCAAGTCGCGTTTGATCGCCATCTCTATTATAACACGTGCATGATACTCGATATTAGCCGCTGAACTCACCTTGGCCGTCAGTTCGGCAATCACGTACGCCCCGCCCACGAGTTCCAGCTTCGCATTTTTGCGCAGCTGGTTGACCACCGTGCGCATATCAACAGGTTCGGATGCTTTGAACAGGTCAATAATTGCCTGGTAGATCTCGCGATGAGCGTCTACATAAAAATGCTCCGGCTTCAGAAACTCGACAACGGCGTTGAGCGCATTTTTTTCCAGCATCAGCGCCCCGAGAACCGCTTCCTCGAGATCACGCGCCTGAGGTGGCAGCTTGCCCAAACTTTCCGAAAGGTCTCTCGGAATTAACTTGTTAGACTTACTGCTTAACCTCAGGGACGTAGATCTTCCTTGCTCCATACAGTGGTTGTTGTACGTGTTTTAATTGTCAGGTGACAAACGTACAACCATGTCATCTTCACTTTTCCACAATAGTAAGTGTTAACTACTTGTGTATAAGTTGTGAATTAAACACCGGAGCCGTGACAAGTTGTGTCAATTTTTTTTCTTATAACTGACAGAGCTTTTGCCGGGATTTTTAAAGCCCGAACATTTTCTTTTACTTTAGCGCGGAATTTTATTGCCATGCAGCAAGAAAAACAGCGCGTACATTTTATTGCGATTGCGGGAAGTGTTATGCACAACCTCGCGATATCGCTCAAACGCGCTGGCTACGAGGTGACAGGCTCGGATGACGAGATCTACGAGCCGGCGAGGACTGCCTTGGAAACGCACGGCATCCTGCCCGAAAAGGAAGGATGGTTCCCCGATAAACTCTCATCGGAGATCGATGTTGTGATGCTCGGGATGCATGCCTCAAAATCCAATCCCGAATTGCTCCGGGCACAGGAGCTCGGACTTAAGATTTATTCCTTTCCGGATTATATATATGAGCAGGCAAAGGACAAACAGCGCATCGTCGTGGCGGGTAGTCATGGAAAAACTACCATTACCGCGATGATCATCCATGTACTGGCTGCCTGCAACCGCAAGTTCGACTACGTTATCGGGGCCCGTGTGCGCGGCATCGAGCAAACCGTAAAACTTTCCGACGCTCCGGTCATCGTCATTGAAGGCGATGAGTACCTCTCCTCGGCGCTGGATCCAACACCAAAATTCCTCCGCTATCACCACCACATTGGATTGATCAGCGGAATTGCCTGGGACCACGCCAATGTGTTTCACACTGAGGAAGAATATGTTAAGCAGTTCGATGTCTTTGCCGATCAGACTCCGAAGGGCGGAACGCTCATTTACTGCGAGCAGGATTCCATGACGCTCATGATCGGCAAGAAAGACAGAACGGATGTGCAGGCGATCTCCTACAAGAGCCATCCCCATACCTCGGATGCTCCCGGCAGTTTTTCGCTGGTATTCAACAAGGAAAAATATCCGGTGAAAATTTTTGGCAGTCATAACTTCCAGAATATCAATGGTGCAAAGGAGGTGCTGAAAAAAATCGGTGTCACCAACGAGCAGTTCTACAGCGCGATCGTCACGTTTGAGGGCGCGGCTGGCCGCCTTGAGAAGCTGGGCGAGAACGGCTCGGTTACGGTCTTTAAGGATTTTGCGCACGCTCCATCGAAGGTAACAGCGACTGTGAAGGCGGTGAAAGAAATCTATCCCTCCCGCGAGCTGGTGGCGTGCGTAGAACTCCACACCTACAGCAGCCTGAACAAAAAATTTCTACCACAGTATAAGGACAGCCTCAAGAATGCGCAGGTACCGGTAGTATATTTCAATCCCGAAAAGGTGCAGCGAAAAAAACTCGAGCCCATTACAGCATCTGATATCCGGTCGGCATTTGCCAATCCGCGGATCGAGGTGTTTGATGATGCCGGGAAACTTCAGGAATTCTTACTGGCCCAAAACTGGCACGATAAGAATTTACTGATGATGAGTTCAGGAAATTTCGGAGGTATTGACCTCCGGAACCTTTCAGATCAGGTGGCCGCCGCATAGAATCCAGTCTATCGCAGCACCTCACAAATCTTTTTCTAAACATGAAACTTCAACTTCGCAACCCTGTTTGTTTTTTTGATATCGAATCGACCGGAACCAACGTAACGCATGACAGGATCATCGAAATCGCGGTGATCAAGGTGATGCCCAACGGAGAAATCCTTCGCAAAAAAAATCTCCTGAACCCGACGATACCCATTCCGCCCGAGAGTTCGGGATTCCACGGTATCTACGACGAAGATGTAAAAGACAAACCGACCTTCAAGGAAGTCGCCAAAGATTACGCACGGTTTTTCGAAGGGGCGGACCTGGCCGGGTTCAGCATCTTCAAGATGGATGTCCCCATGCTGGTCGAAGAGTTTATCCGCGCCAATGTCGATTTCGACTATCAGAAGAAAAGGATCATCGACTCGCAGAAAATCTTCCACCTGATGGAGAAGCGAACGCTGGCCGCGGCCTACCGATTTTACATGCAGAAAGATCTCGCCGATTCTCATACCGCTGAAGCGGATACAGAAGCCGCCATGGAGGTGTTGATTGCGCAGATTGAAAAGTACGAAGGACAACCTGTTACCGACATCGCTGGCAGAAAGCTCGGCGAGATCAAAAACGATATGGACGTATTGGGCAAACTGGTCGCCGCCGACATGGTAGACCTGGCCGGGAGGATGATTCGCAACGAAGAAGGTGAAGAGATCTTCAACTTTGGAAAACACAAGGGAAAAAAGGTCACCGCCGTGCTGAAGCAGGAGCCCGCTTACTACGACTGGATGATGAATGGAGATTTTCCCCAGGACACCAAGAGAAAACTCACCGAGATCAAGCTTCGGGGCTTCAAAAAATAACCCAGACCAGTTGCTTCTTCCCAGCGTTTATTTCTTGTAATATTTCATTGCTTCCGGAATGGCCTCGTTCAGGTCTTTGATGCGCGAGCCGTGCGAAGGGTGTGTCGACAGCCACTCCGGAGGCTCAGCGCCGCCGCCCTGCGACTGCATCCTTTCCCAGAACCGGGGTGCTTCATGCGGATCATAGCCCGCCATAGCCATGAAGATGAGCCCTATTTTGTCCGCTTCGGACTCATGCTGCCGGGAAAACTTCAGCATACCCACCTGCGCTCCCACGCCCACAGCCTGGAAGAAGAGCTCTTTGGTTAATGTAGGGTTTTGCCCTAAAGCAGCGCCTAACGTGCCCAGTAACCCGTTGGCTACCAATCCCTGACTCATCCGTTCCCGCGCATGGTTCGCTACCGCATGCGCCACTTCATGACCCATAACCACGGCTACGCCCGCTTCATCCTTACAAATAGGCATGATGCCGGTGTAAAACGCTACCTTCCCCCCTGGCATGCACCAGGCGTTGACGGTTTTGGGGTCCTCGATCAGGTTGTATTCCCACTGGAATCCCTGCAATTCCGAGGAGGCATTGTGTTCAGCCATGTACTGCTCTACCGCGCGCTGGATGCGAGACCCGACGCTTTTTACCATCGCCGCTTGCTGCTGGTTCTTCGACAAATTAGCGGTTTTGACGACCGAATCATACTGCTGGTTGGCCATCGGAATGATCTCCGCATTGGACACCAGGCTAAGCTGTTGACGTCCTGTAACCGCCACCTTGGCGCAGGCATAAACCAACAGCCCCAGCAAAGAAAATACTATAAACCGCTTAATCATGGATGTATTATTTAGTTGATTATTCAAATGTACCACCCTGGGGTTTTACTAGATTTATGCCATAAAGGTTATTAAAATTATCTTATTTGATGAGAATTTTTGCTGTCGGGCGAAATTATGCCGAACATATCAAGGAACTCAATAACGAACGACCGGATGAGCCGGTGATTTTTACGAAACCCGATACGGCCCTGCTGCGAAACGGGTCGCCGTTCTACTATCCGGAATTCTCGAAAGATGTTCATCACGAAGTGGAACTGGTCCTGCGCATCTGCAAGGAAGGCAAAAACATTCAGGAAAAGTTCGCCGCTAAATATTTCGACGCAATAACAGTTGGAATTGACTTCACGGCACGAGACTTGCAACAGAAAGCAAAGGAAAAGGGCCTTCCCTGGGACATCGCGAAAGGCTTTAACAGCTCGGCGCCGATTGCAGAAAAGTTTATCCCCGTTGCGGAGTTTAAAAATTTGAAAGACATAAACTTCAGCTTAACGATCAATGGCGGTATCCGACAGCAAGGGAACACCAGCCTTATGATTTTCAGTTTTGAATACGTAATTTCGTATATCTCAAAATTTTTTACGCTGCGCACCGGAGATTTGATTTTTACGGGGACTCCAAAAGGGGTAGGTCCCGTTCAGACCGGTGATACATTGTCTGCTTTTATTGAAAATGAAAAACTACTGGAATTTGATGTTAAGTAGGGCAATTGTTGCTGTTGTAGCGACAGTTTGTCCATTTTTTTCCTCAGCTCAATTCAGTCCCCCGGATAAGAAAGTCTCGGCGGGAGAAACATTCCTGTATCCAATAAACCCGGGGTTGCCTGGTTCTCTTGCGGGCACCATGGGCGAACTGCGCAACACGCATTTTCACTCGGGTCTCGACATCCGTACGAACAATGTAATCGGCCTGCCCGTGCGAGCCTCGAAGAGTGGCTACATATCGCGTGTTTCCGTGGGACCCACGGGGTACGGAAACGTGATTTACATCACGCATCCCGACGGCTACACGACGATTTACGCTCACCTCGATAAATTCAAAGGGGACCTGGCCGAATACGTGCTGAAGGAGCACTACCGGAAAAGATCCTCCACCATCAACCTTTATTTCAAGCCGGGCCAGTTTCCGGTGGTCCGCGGAGATACGATCGCCCTTTCCGGGAACTCCGGCTCATCAGGCGGACCGCACCTTCACTTCGACATCCGCGACAAAAACAACTTTGCGCTCAACCCGCTCCTGGTCGAAAGTTTCCCGGAGATCCAGGATGAACTTCCCCCTGCCGTTGAAAAAATCGCGTTGCGCACACTCGACATCAACTCGCGTATCAACGACCGTTTTGGCAGATTTGAATTTTATGCGAAACGTGTCGGCAACGACTTTCAATTCGATGTGCCTATACTCGCGACGGGAACGATCGGCGTGGAGATCCTGGCAAAGGATAAACTGGCGCCCAACAGCAGGTTTTATGGCGGCGTAAACTACATACAGATGCACGTTGATAGCCAACTGGTTTTCAACCAGTCCATCGACAAGCTCAACACCGCCAAGAGCAGAGAAATCCTTACGCTCATGGATTTCAGGACACTCCGCGACCATGGGACACGCTTCTACAAGCTGTTCCTCGACGACGGCAATGGCCTCAACTTCTACGACGAGTCGCCCGGCGACGGAAAAATACGGATGAAACCCGGCCGGGATCAGAATGTCGAGGTGACAATGAAAGACAGCTTTGGAAACGCGAGCAAACTTTCGTTCAAGCTACGTCCCTCTCCGCTCACAAAGGATGCCCGTTTACTGGAACCCATGAAGCAAGAGGTCGAATACGATATCCATGAAAACATTCTCATGATCTCGGCTCAGCCCTGCTTCGCTGATAGCAACCGGGCAGTCGTCTACGGTCATGACCGCGAACATCTGATCGAACCAAGTTACTTCAACGTGAACCGGGCGGTCTACCTGATTGACCTCCGCGAAGAACTCCCGGATTCAGTCGTCATCTGCAACCGCTCCGTGGTTCCTAAAATCGTGGCATCAATACCCTCGACCGGGCAATACCAATATTACAGCGACGTGATGGATGCACAGTTTCCTGTCAACGCCGTGTACGATACAGTCTATCTCACCGCGGATCACCAGATTTTCCCGGACAGCTCCGAAGTATTTACGCTGGGATCCCGCTATGTGCCACTCAACAAGACGATCAAGGTGACGGTTCGGCCGTCGAAGAAAGTTACGTGGAATGAATCGATGGGCATTTACCGCATTGAGGGAAAGGGCTATTCCCATCTCGGCGGGCGATGGGAGAACGGCGCCATTCACTTTTCGACGCGCGAATTCGGAGACTTCACCATCCTGCAGGATTTGACACCTCCGACGATCCGACCCGTGGTAGTCAATAACTATGTTGCCCGTTTCAAGATCCAGGACGACCTCTCAGGAATTTCCAGCTACCGTGCAACCATTGACGGCCAGTGGCTGTTGATGTACTACGATAGCAAAACCGCCACGATCTGGTCAGAAAGGCTCGACAAGAATGTGCTGCTGAAGGGTGAGTTGAAACTTGTTGTTGTGGATGAAGCCGGGAATCGCGCGGTGTACACCAACAATCTCAAATAACTATGCTCAAAGTCGGCGATAAGGCGCCCAATTTCACCGTCAATGATCAGGACGGAAATCCAGTAAAACTTTCAGACCTGCGCGGCAGCAAAGTCGTTCTCTACTTTTACCCCCGGGATATGACTCCCGGTTGCACTGCGGAAGCGTGTAACCTGCGCGACAACTACAAGAGCATGCAGAAGAAGGGGTATGAGATTCTGGGTGTGAGCACCGACAGCGAGAAGTCGCACAGAAAATTCATCGAAAAAGAAAGATTGCCTTTCCGGTTGCTGGCTGACACGGAGAAGGATATTCACAACGCATATGGCACCTGGGTTGAAAAATCCATGTACGGAAGAAAATACATGGGCACTGCGCGGGTAACGTTCGTCATAGACGAAAAAGGAATTATCGAGGATATCATCGACAAAGTCGATACCCGGAACCATGTGGATCAGATCCTGAATTCAAAAGTGGAAGACGCAGCCAAAGTCGCCGTAAAAAAAACTCCCGCAAAAAAAGCGGCAAAGACAACCCGGAAATCTCCTGGAAAAAAGGCGTGATGACAATACGACGTTGAATACTTCAGCCCCCGCCCGTATGGGTTAGTGCGTGACTTTTTCGGCGTTCAGTTCCTCAAACCAGAAATCGTCATTTGGAACATCGAAGCGAATACCCTTGACAGTCGCGTTGTTGTCGAGATCAAACTGAAGGGTACCAAATGCGAAAAATGCAAGCACCTCCGGGTTATTCCATTTGATCTCCCACACATCCTGGTGCCAGTGCTCCAGCTCAGCCGAAAGGTCGGGGGTGTGCTCAAAACTCAACGCGAGCTTTCCCTCGCTTAATTTTACAGTGATATTGCCGTAGGCAGGGGTAAAGTAGTCACCTGCATACTTATCAAGGCTCAGCGTTGGCTTGGTGCCTGCGATCCGCGACTTCCTGCGTTCTTCAACGCGCGTGTCGTGATAATTCTTGCGGCGCTCCAATGCTTCGGCCGACCAATCCTTTTCCGGTACTTTCAAAAATGCGTCAATTGTATAATTGGTAAGCGGGGCGAAGATGCTTTTCATCCCGTTCGTGAGTACGACTATTCCGAGGTTCTCATCCGGAATCAGTGTTACGGACGATACCATGCCAGCGTAGCCTCCCGTATGCCCTACCCGGTAGCGACCCTGGTAATCAGAGACGCCCCAGCCCAGCGCATAGCCGCGCAGGTGTGTGCTCTTTTCCTTGCCGGTGTGATCAACCGGAAACATGTTGTGAGGCATCCACAGCGTGTTTCGCGCCTCCCTGCTCAGCAGTGTATCACCCTTCCAGACCCCGTTGTTGAGATTGAAGATCATCCATTGCGCCATATCGTCAACGCTGGAGATAATACCACCCATCGCAGCGATGGTCGCCCATTCCTCCCATGGCATCGGTTGATTGCTTTCCCCGGCAATCAAATGCGGCGTTGCATAGTTGCCCATCTTGTCGAGATCCCGAATGGTGGTGATCGATCGGTTCATGTCGAGCGGTTGAAAAAAATGCTGGCGGATATATTCGTGCCACGTCTGGCCTGTAACACTTTTCAAAACCTCTCCTGCAGTGAGATACATAACGTTGGAATAGCCATATCCGGAGCGGAAATCGTAAGCTTTCGGAAGATAGCGCACGCGCCGGATGATCTCTTCCGCACTCAAGTCCGAGCGGTACCAGATGATATCACCACTAAAGGTTCGGAGGCCTACGCGATGGCAGAGAAGGTCGCGCACAGTGGTCTGTGTTGAAACCCACGGATCATACAGAGCAAAATAGGGAACATACTCTTGCACTTTATCATCCCATGATATCTTCCCGCCATCCACAAGCTGTGCGATGGCCGCAGAAGTGAATGCCTTCGTGTTGGATGCGATCGCATAGAGAGTCTTGCCATCGGGCTTTTCCGGTTTTCCCATTTCCTTCACTCCATACCCCTTACTGAAAACCACTTTTCCGTCCTTTACGATCGCGATGCTCATCCCCGGAACGCCCCAATCTTTCAGCGCTTTCGCGTAATAGGCATCCAGCTTCTTCAGATCGACCTGGGCGAATGCGCTGCCGGCGGCAAGTAGCGCGTACACAAATAACTGCACAGCGTATTTCATGACTTTAGGGATCATTTAGTTGTTAATGAGTCGGCTTTATGCAAGATAAGCATCGGCAGCTGTATGTTTTTTATCTGTATGGCACTTTGCGGGCACATAAATGAAAAAAATTTATCATCTTCGCGACAAAATACACACAGCATGAGCCAGAAACCTGACATCGACCAGTTGAAGAAAATCGCATCCCAGATCAGAAGGGATATCGTCCGGATGGTTCATGGCTGTCAGTCGGGTCACCCCGGAGGTTCGCTTGGTTGCGCGGATTATTTCGTGGCCCTGTATTTTCATTTGCTGAAGCATGATCCGAAATTTAATATGGAGGGAAAAGGCGAAGACCTGTTCTTTCTTTCCAATGGTCATATCTCACCGGTGTGGTATTCCACACTGGCGCGTTCCGGCTATTTTCCAGTGAAGGAGCTCGCAACGTTTCGCAAGATCGATTCAAGGCTTCAGGGGCATCCGGCCACGCATGAACATCTGCCTGGCATTCGAATCGCATCCGGATCACTGGGCCAGGGCCTTTCTGTTGCGATCGGCGCCGCACAAGCGAAGAAGCTCAACGGCGACGACCGGTTGGTCTTTGTTCTGATGGGCGATGGTGAACAACAGGAAGGACAGGTATGGGAAGCTGCCATGTATGCTCCTCATCACAAGGTTGACAACCTCATCGCTACCATCGACTGCAATGGCCAGCAGATCGACGGCCCCGTTGAGAAGATCATGTCCCTGCGCGACCTGGGTGCAAAGTGGGAAGCGTTCGGCTGGGTCGTTCAGTCTTTTGAGGGCAACGACATCGAATCCGTCATTGAAGGACTTGAGAAAGCGAAATCTCTTGCCGGGAAAGGCAAGCCCGTAATGAACCTGATGAAAACCGATATGGGTTTTGGAGTGGACTTCATGATGGGTTCACACAAATGGCATGGCGTCGCCCCTAACGACGAAGAACTGAGTAAAGCCCTCGCTCAATTGGAAGAAACACTCGGAGATTACTGATCCCCGTTTTCGGGCGTCGAATGAGTTGCCCGAAAATTTTTTCACGCATTACGCGTTAACATGACAGGCACGGCGTCGCAACCAGGCTTTGCGTCCTTTACTCACAATGCCCGTCACATCAACATCGCCAATGAGATTTCAGATACAGCTTCTGCCCGTTCTGGTGTTTATGTTCGCTTCCGTCAGCTCGTCCCTTTCGGCGCAGGAGATAAATCAGCAAGCCCTCCCCGACCGGACACGAATATTATTTGTGCTCGACGGATCCGGAAGCATGAACGCAACATGGGCCGAAAACCAGTCGCGGATGGATGTGGCCAAAGCCATTCTCACACGGCTCGTGGATTCGTTGCGAGTCAATCCAAAACTCGAACTCGCCCTTCGCGTCTATGGGCACCGGTACTCGAGGCAGTCCAACAACTGCACCGATAGCCAGCTCGAAGTCCCGTTTGGACTCAACAACCACAACAAAATCATCAACGAGATCAAGGACATTACCCCTCGCGGTGTCACACCTATCACGTATTCCCTGCTACAGGCAGCAAACGATTTTCCCGTCGCGAAGGGTTACCGCAACATCGTTATTCTCATTACCGATGGCGTCGAATCCTGCGGTGGCGATCCCTGCGAAGCTTCCATCGCCTTACAAAAAAAGGGTGTTTTCCTCCGGCCTTTTGTCATTGGTCTCGGCGTGCCCGGGGGTAAAGCCCTCGATTGTGTAGGTAAATTCATCGACGCGGAAAACGCGCAGTCATTCAACAAGATCCTCAATGAATCCATCGAGACCTCGTTCGCGCTGACGACAGTCAGTGTAGAGCTGCTCAACGGAGATAATCAACCGTTGGAGACGAATATCAATATCACTTTCCGGAACAGTATGACCGGCACCGCTGCCTATGAGTTCGTTCACTACCTCGACGCAGCGGGAAAACCCGATTCAGTCCAAATCGATCCGGTGCTATCCTACGATGTGGTCGTCAACACCGTACCTCCGGTTGTGAGAAGAAATGTCGGGATCATCAACGGGAAGCACAACGTCGTCCGTATACCGGCGCCGCAAGGTACCGTGATCATCAAACCGGAGGGTCGCGGCAATCCATTCTCTGCAGTCATACGCCAAAAGGGAAAGGGCGAGATCCTCCATCAGCAGACCAGCTCACAGCCATACCGTTACCTGGAAGGTGAGTATGAACTGGAAACCCTCACCCTTCCAAGACGCATGTTCCCCATTTCGCTGAAAGCTGGCAAGACTGTGACCCTCACCCTGCCATCCGCTGGAGCCGTCAACATCAACACCCTCGCTCCCGGGTATGGAAGTGTCTTTGAGATCCTGGCGAGCGGAGAATCTCAATGGGTGTGCACCCTGGATGAAACGAAGTCGCGACACTTCCTCAATCTCCTGCCTGGCAATTACAAAATTGCCTTTCGGGCGCGTCGGACCAAAGGCAGCAAGTACACAGCGATCAAGACATTTGAAGTGAAGCCGGGTCAGACGCTGTATCTGAATATTTTTGACTAGGACGAACATTATTTTGTCCTGCAAAATCTCCGTAATCTTTGTACTTTCGCGACGGCCATTCGGCTCGGTCGCGCAATAGAGCAGCGGTTACCGGAGGTCGCGGAAAGATCTGAACATGAAATACACATTCACCGAAAAGAAAGATACCCGGTCCGGATTCGGCGTGGGTCTGCATGAACTGGGCAAGAAAAACCCGGCCGTCGTCGCCCTATGCGCGGATCTGACTGGCTCGCTCAAGATGGACGCCTTCAAGAAAGAATTTCCCGAGCGCTTCTACCAGGTGGGCATAGCCGAAGCCAACATGATGGGCATCGCCGCCGGGATGACGATCGGAGGAAAAATACCTTTCACAGGCACCTTTGCCAATTTCTCAACGGGACGAGTGTACGACCAGATCCGGCAATCGATCGCCTACTCGGGTAAGAATGTAAAGATATGCGCATCCCACGCAGGCGTGACACTGGGTGAAGACGGTGCCACCCATCAGATATTGGAAGACATCGGCATGATGAGAATGCTGCCGGGGATGACTGTTGTCGTGCCCTGCGACTATAATCAAACACGCCTTGCAACGGTTGCGCTGGGCGAGCATGTAGGCCCTGCGTACCTGCGCTTTGGCCGGCCCAGCTGGCCAATCTTCACCGCGCCTGACCGACCTTTCACCATCGGCAAGGCCGACAAGATGATCGACGGCAAAGATGTCACGATCTTCGCCTGCGGCCACTTGGTCTGGACCGCGATTGAGGCCGAGGCCGAGCTTGCCGCAAAGGGAATCAGCGTCGAGTTGATCAACCTCCACACCATTAAGCCCCTCGATGTTGAGGCTATTCTGACATCGGTACAGAAGACGAAATGCGTTGTCACCTGCGAGGAACACCAGATCAACGGTGGCCTCGGCGACGCCGTTGCAAACGTGCTTTCGCGGTTTTCTCCGACACCCCAGGAGATGGTAGCTGTCAATGACAGCTTCGGAGAAAGCGGTACTCCTATTCAGCTCCTGCCGAAATACGGCCTTGGAAAAAACAACATCATCGACGCCGTCGAAAAGGTCCTCAAGAGAAAGAAAGGCTGAAGGAACAATCGGATCGCCGGGGATTTTAAGACCCTGATTCAGCCAGCAGAGATTGACCCGATTATGGCGGGGAATCTTTATCTTGATCGGAAAAATCCGACCATGCGAAATTTCCTGATCACCATCGCCCTGGCAACCCTGTTTCATTTCAACGGACAAAGCCAGCCTATCTCCGGTTTCAGCGAGACCCATGCAAAACTTCAACAGCAAACCGAGAAAACATTTGACGGACTCCTGAAAGCGGCGAATCTTCAGGCCTGGACCCGGAAACTATCCGCGCAACCTCATCACCTGGGATCTCCATTCGGCAAGGAAAGCGCGGAGTTTATTCGCGATCAGTTCAAGGCATGGGGATACGACGCTGAGATCGAGACATTTCAGGTGCTCTTTCCCACGCCCCGCATCCGGATATTGGAGATGACGGCACCGAAAAAATTCAAGGCCAGGCTTGCCGAAGCAGCACTGCGCGAGGATGCTACCTCCGGACAAAAAGGTCAGTTGCCGATTTACAACTGTTGGTCCCCCGACGGAGATGTAAGCGGCGAAATTGTATATGTCAATTTTGGTCTACCGGACGACTACGAACATCTTGAGCGACTCGGCATCGATGTGAAGGGGAAGATCGTGCTGGCGCGCTATGGAAGGTCCTGGCGTGGAATAAAGCCCAAGGTAGCACAGGAACATGGCGCCGTGGGTTGCATCATCTATTCCGACCCGTCGGAAGACGGCTACTTCCAGGGCGATCCGTATCCCGAAGGTCCGTTCAAGAACGAGTACGGCGCGCAACGCGGCGCCGTGATCGATCTGCCGGTGGCGCCGGGCGATCCTACAACGCCAGGCTATGCGTCAACGGCAGACGCCACGAGAATCGAGCGTTCCGATGCGATTAATCTGCTGAAGATCCCCGTGCTTCCCATATCCTACAGCGATGCCAGGCCAATCCTGGAGGCGCTCACAGGCCCCGTTGCACCTCCGGAATGGCGGGGCGCTCTCCCGTTCACCTACCACATCGGCCCGGGCCCGTCGCGAGTGCGTCTCAAGCTTGAATTCGACTGGAATATCGTTCCCTGCTACAATGTCATCGCACGACTGGCCGGCTCGGACTATCCCAACCAGTGGGTGATCCGTGGCAATCATCACGATGCCTGGGTCAACGGCGCCAGCGATCCCGTTAGCGGAGTCGTTGCGATGATGGAAGAAGCGCGCGCCATCAGCGAGCTGGTGAAAACCGGCTGGAGGCCCCGGCGCACCATTATTTTTTGCGCGTGGGACGGCGAAGAACCCGGCCTCCTCGGTTCCACGGAATGGGCGGAGGCCCACGCCGAGGAACTGCGACGCAATACCGTTGCCTACATCAACTCCGACGGAAATTCCCGCGGATTTCTTTTTGCAGGAGGATCTCCGACGTTGGAAACTCTGATGACGGAAGTTGCCCGCGACGTGGTCGATCCGCAGACGAAAATCAGCGTGCTTGAGCGAAGTAAGTCAAGGTCTGCCGTAAACGCCGGCAACGCCAAAGCGCGAATGGAAATTCTCAACAGCAAGAACCTGGCTCTAGGTGCGCTGGGCTCCGGATCGGACTACTCGCCCTTCATTCAACACCTCGGAATACCTTCGCTCAACCTCGCGTATGGTGGCGAAAGCCCCGGGGGCGAGTATCATTCGATCTACGATTCGTACGATCACTTTATACGCTTCAAGGATCCCTCGTTCGAGTATGGCATCGCGCTCGCGCAGACCGCCGGGCGGGCAACGCTGAGACTCGCCAATGCCGACAAACTACCTTTTGATTTTCAAAGTTTTCATCGCACGACGAGCAAGTACCTGGAAGAAGTAACAGCACTGATTGAAAATATGCGGCAGGCCACCGAAGCTGAGAACCGGTTGATAGCAGAAAAAAGATTTGTCCACGCTGCCGATCCGACGAAGGCCTTTCGTGCACCAGAGCCGAAAGGACCTGTCCCCTACCTCGATTTTTCGCCTCTGCAAAACGCGATCGCGAGACTGGAAAAAGTGTCGAAGACCTATGCTGATGCTTCAACCCTGCAGAACATCCAGCCGGACCAGCTCGAAGCCCTCAACGCCATCCTCTATAAAAGCGAACAGCAACTTCTAACGGCCGACGGATTGCCCCGCCGACCCTGGTACCGCCACACGATCTATTCACCCGGATATTACACCGGATACGGAGTAAAGACACTGCCGGGCGTGCGAGAGGCAATCGAGCAACGAAACTGGGAGGAAGCCCGGGAACAGATACGAGTTGTGTCAGAAGCCCTCGGAAGTTTTGCGTCGCGGATCGAGGATGCCATCAAAATGACGGGGAAGTAAACGCGGAACTTCTGCGCCTCTCCGGAAAAAACTCGACGAAAAAATCGCTGTAACTGAAACATTATCGTAAAATTACTTCGTATTCGAATGTGAAATGCGATCTCGAACCCAGTAAAACCTGCTCATGGAACTGACCTACCGACTCATCGAGAACGAGGAAAGCTTTGAAGCTTTTCGCTCTCTGTTAAAAGCTTCGGGACTGCCCGCCGATGATCTTGATTTCAGAAGGGATCTTCTCGTCGGCTATTACGAAGGTGACGAACTGGTCGGCACAGGTGGACTGGAGATCTACGGTCCCTATGCGCTGTTGCGTTCCCTGTCGGTAAAAATGGGTATCAGAGGGAAAGCAGTAGGCTCGACCATCACGGAGTTTCTCCTCGCCGAGGCCAAGGCCAGAAAACTCAAAGCCATTTATCTCCTCACCGAAACAGCGCATGGATTTTTTCTCAAGAAAGGCTTTGAAGATGTTTCACGCGAGGCGGTACCGTCGGAACTGAAGCAATCTCGTGAATATTCCAGTCTTTGCTCGGAAAAGGCAGCCGCTATGACACTTCCTCTTCAGTAGTAGCAACCCCGGAGGATCGTATCCGACTCCCAAACCTTCGCGCAAGATCTGTCGGGAAAAAGAAACCCGCCATATTTATTTAGTGCCGTCTAAACTCTCATCAAGCGGGTTTTGTTACATTTGCGCTTCATTAAACACCCATGAAGCTGAATAAGTATTTCGTAATCGATTTCGACAGCACTTTTACAAAGGCTGAGGCATTTGACGTTCTTGCTGACATCTCACTTGCAGACCATCCGGAGCGCGAACATCGCAAACAACAGATACACCTGATCACAAATCAGGGCATGGACGGAACGATTTCCTTCCGCGAATCCCTGGAGAAACGGCTGGAGCTGCTGGCGCCTTCGCGTCACCATCTTAATCCCCTGATCCAGCAATTGAAGGGGATGGTGTCGGAGTCTTTCAAGCGCAACAAGGAGTTCTTTCAGAATTACGCCGACAATATTTACATCATCTCCAACGGGTTTCGGGAATTCATCGAGCCCATCGTTACGGAGTTTGGCATCAAGCCCGAAAACATCCTCGCCAATGAATTCCGATTTGACGAGCGAGGAAAAGTGATCGGTTTTGACGTTGACAATCCGCTGTCTGCGAACGGAGGCAAAGTCGAGCAACTGAAAAAGCTCAACCTTCCTGGCGACGTATACGTAATTGGCGACGGCTACACCGATTACGAAATCAAGCACGCGGGCCTTGCAAACAAATTCTACGCGTTCACTGAAAATGTCGAGCGCGAAAATGTAAAAAGCAAAGCAGACCATATCACACCCAGCCTTGACGAATTTTTATACCTCAACAAATTGAACACTGCGATTTCTTACCCGAAGAACAGGATCAATGTCCTGTTGCTGGAGAACGTCCACCCTGTAGCCGTTGAATTGTTAAAGACCGAGGGGTTCAACGTTGAAACGTATCACGCAGCCCTGTCCGAGGAGGAGTTATGTGAGAGGATTCGCAATGTCTCCGTGTTAGGAATCCGTTCCAAGACCCAGGTCACTGCAAAAGTGCTGGAGCACGCGAACCGTCTCATGGCGATAGGCGCCTTCTGTATTGGCACTAATCAGATTGATCTGAAGGAAGCGACACGCAAAGGCATCGCCGTTTTCAACGCTCCCTTCAGCAACACGCGCTCGGTCGTAGAACTGGCGATCGGCGAAATGATTTTGCTCATGAGAAATATTGTGGACAAGTCGGCGAAGATGCACCAGGGCAAATGGGACAAATCCGCAAAGGGAAGTTTTGAAGTGAGAGGCAAGACACTCGGCATCATCGGATATGGAAACATCGGCACACAGCTCTCTGTGCTCGCTGAATCGATGGGCATGAAAGTGATGTATTACGACGTCGTGGAAAAGCTTTCATTGGGCAATGCCGTCAAGTGCAAGACAATGAAAGAGGTCCTTGAATCCGCGGATGTCATTTCACTGCACGTGGACGGTCGCCCTTCAAACAAGAATCTCATCGGCGCAGAAGAATTCGCCGTGATGAAAAAGGGAGTGGTATTTATCAACCTCAGCCGGGGACATCTCGTTGACATCCAGGCGCTGAAAGAAAATATTCTAAGTGGAAAAGTAGCCGGATGCGCCATAGATGTTTTTCCGCTCGAACCCGCCAGCAACAACGAAGAATTCGTATCTGAACTTCGCACGCTCCCGAACACGATCCTGACTCCGCACATCGGCGGAAGCACACTCGAAGCACAGGAGAATATTGGCAACTTCGTACCCGGCAAGATCATGGATTACATCAACACCGGCAGCACTTCCAACAGTGTGACCTTCCCGAATCTGCAATTACCAGTTCTGGAAAATGCGCACAGGCTTATTCATATCCACAACAACGTACCCGGTATCCTCGCGCGTATCAACCACGTGCTCGCCGATCACGGAATCAACATCGCGGGACAATACCTGAAGACAAACGAATCAATCGGATATGTTATCACGGATATCAACAAGGATCATGATAAGGAAGTGATCACGAAATTGCGGGAGATAGACAACACCATTAAGTTCCGCATGCTTTATTGAGTTGTAAGTTGTAAGTTATAAGTTGTAAGTCAGTGGTCCCTCGATTTGGCTTAGAACTAACTTTTAAAAAGTAGTTGTAAGTTTCAAGTGCAGGGTACTTTAACTTACAACCTAAAACTTAAAACGTACAACTTAGACTTTAACTTACCACTTAGAAGAGTTGTAAGTGGTAAGTAATAAGTTGTAAGTAATGGCCCCTCGATTTGGCTTAAAACTAACTTTCAAAAAGTAGTTGTAAGTTCAATGCAGCGCACTCTAACTTATAACTTACAACTTACAACTTACAACTCAAATTCTCGTAGTGCGTCAGCCAGGAGTTCGTATTGCTCTTTGGAGTGCGCGGGGAAATTCGCAAATCTAAGCTGAGTCTTTTTTGCAGATCCGTATCCCGATCCTGCGTAAAGACCCTTCGTCGCCAGGAACGCGGCGAGCCGCTCGGTGTTATCACCACAGTCGGCTACGATGACGGTTCTTGATCTGAATGCCTTTTCGGCGACGAAGGCCTTTGCATGCGCATTGTCTTCCAGGGATTGATACAAAACGGCCGCTTTATAATCCGTTTCCTTGCGGATGTTGTCGATTCCCCGGCGGAGAAAATCATTAACAACCTTGCCCAGCAGATATATTCCAAGCACGTTTGGTGTCTCGGGCGTCTGATTCTTTTTTGCGTGAGCCAGTAGCGTTGAGATGTTGTGATAAGATCCTGTCGAGATTCCTTTCGACGCGAGGGCTTCTGCTTTTGCAATACATTTTTCATTCACGATCCAGACGCCGAGACCGGCGGGGAGCCCGAATCCTTTTTGAACGGAGAAAAAGAGTGTATCGATCGCGTTGAAGTCAAAATCAGGATATGGAAGAGATGATACGGCGTCTACTGCGATGAGAGCGTTGGGCGCCTTTTCTTTAATCCGATAGATATCTTCGAGCGGAACGGATACGCCGGTGCTGGTCTCGTTTTGCGTGACGGCCACAAGTTCAACGCCATCCGGCACTACCAGGTCGCTTGCAAAACCCTGGCCGGCAGCCACTTCAATTTTTTCGGGTTTTTTGTGCAGTTGTATTCCTATTTCGTGAAATCTTTTCGAGAAAGATCCGTTTACAAGATGAAAGGACTTTTCTTCCACGAGATTTTGAAATACTCGTTCCCAGATCTCGGTGGCTGAAGAGGTGAAGAAAATATGGAAGCTTTCGGGAACTTTCAGGAGCTGCCGCAAACCGTCTGTCGCTTCTTTGGATATCTCCTCGAATTTCCTGCTTCGGTGGGAAAGGGAAGGGACGCCTGCCTTAAAAGCCCGACGGGCGTGATCGGAAACGGTAAAGTACAGCTGGGACGGGCCCGGAGTGAAGTTGACGTGGTGTTTCATAATGCAAATGCAAAACTAAAATTTGCTTACTGAAAAAATAGAATTTTAACAAGATTGATGAATCAGGTGTTTTTCCTAGTTTCGTGATAAGAAAATCCCACTTGGGTTTGGGACACGTTTGCTGAACCTAACAATTTAAACAATACCGAGTGAAGCTTTCTATCAAAATCAGGCCTCATCCGCAAACTTGCGGACCTCGCCCAAAAAGCAGGATAACAGAAGAAGATTGCGATGGACGGCAGCTCAAAACTTGTCTTTTATGGGGTTCAGAAACACCTCACCAAATCCAGTGGGCTTTTTTTTTAAGTTGTAAGTTTTAAGTTATGAGTGGTAAGCTAAAGTACCCTGCACATCGACGCCACTGACTTACAACTTATAACTTACGACTTATAATTCTTTTTCAGCTGATTAAACCCTGCCACTGCCCGTTTGTCTAAATTGCATTAGCCAAAAACTGCTTTTTGGAAGACAAGGACCTGCTGAAGAAACTGCTCAATCCGGAATCAAAAAACTACGGATTCAACATGCTGGTAAGAAAATACCAGCAGAAGGTCTATTGGCTTATCCGCAAGATGGTCATCAGTCACGATGACGCCGACGATCTTACACAAGAGGTGTTTATCAAGGTCCATAAGAACATTCACACCTTCCGGCAAGACTCACAATTGTATACATGGATATACCGGATAGCAACCAATGAATGCCTGAATTTTCTCCAACGGAAGAAGAGATGGTCCTTTGTTTCAGCCGACGATATAGCCGGGGAACTGGCTCAAAAACTGACGAGTTCGCCCTACATCTCCGGGGATGAAGTGCAGTTGCGGCTACAGAAGGCGCTCCTGGAGCTGCCCCATAAACAGCGGCTGGTATTCAATATGCGGTACTTTGACGACCTTACCTATGAGGAGATCGCCGAAATAACCAACACGAGCGTGGGCGCCCTGAAAGCCAGCTTTCATATTGCTGTAAAAAAGATTGAAGAACTCCTGAAAGACGATTAAACTTAGCAAGGCAGAAAATGTCTAAGTAACAATGGCGCGATTAGAGGATATACCCAAAAAACAATTCTTCACGACTCCGGAAGATTATTTCGATGATCTGCCCGGAAAGATTCAGGCCCGTATTTCACAAAAGCAGTCCGTCCGGACACAGAGACCGCTTGTTCGTTATGCGCTGCGCTACGCACTGCCCCTGGTCGTGATCGCCGCTTCCGTTGTGTATTATAATCTCACCGGCGAAGCAAATCCGGAATCTATCCTGGCGTCCGTCGAAACAGAGGACATCATTTTATATCTTCAGGAGTCCGGTATGACAACGGAGGAAGTACTGGAAAGCGTAGAATTCACTTCGCAGGAACTCGACGCGCTTGAAGACGAAGTTTACGATATGCACTTCCTGGATATCGAAGGTGAAGGCATCGACTCAATCAATTGAATACGACCCCATGAGAATCAATCTTATTTTCTTCATCACGTTAATTTCCCTGACCGCTTTTGGTCAACAGGATGATGTGGAAAACATTCGCGATCCCCGCGCCCGGGAAAGAATAAAGGCTGCACACGCGGCGTATATCACAGAACGGATCGGGCTCACCGCTGACGAAGCGGAAAAATTCTGGCCTGTATACCGGGAGTACCTGGAGAAGCGCCGGGACCTCCGGCAGCAGGCGCGCCAGGGAAGGAATTCCGAAACCGACGAATCCAAACTGCTGGAGCTCGACCTCCGCTTCAAGCAAGAGGAACTCGATCTGGAAAAACATTACACCGGCGAAATGGGCAGGATCATCCCAGCGGAAAAGCTTATTAAGCTGCGCGAAGCAGAGATGGATTTTCGCCGGCTACTACTTCGCCAGATACAGCAGCGGCGACGGCGTTAGTTACCCGCCCAACACAGCACCGCCGCCTTCGTCGCATGGATTTTATGGGATAAATCAATATTTTGCAGAGAATAAATCAGAGTTCTATGCAAAGATCAGCCATCGCTGCCGCGATTATCATCCTATCGGTAAGTTTTTCGGAAGCGCAGGATTACCGCTGGCAGCAAAGGGTGGAATATTCAATGGACGTGAAACTCGATGTCAACACGCACAAGTTGCAAGGTACGCAAACACTAACCTACTACAACAACTCCCCCGACACGCTGACCAAAGTTTACTACCACTTGTATTTCAATGCATTCCAGCCGGGCAGCATGATGGACGTACGCTCGAGAAACCTTCCGGATCCCGATCCGAGGGTTGGCGACCGGATTTCGAAGCTCAAAGATGACGAGATCGGGTACCAGCATATCAGCACCTTGAAGCAGGATGGCAAGGAAGTGTCCTTCCATACAATGGGCACCATTCTCGAAGTGACATTGAAAAAACCGCTCTTGCCATCTTCGAAGACGGTGTTCCAAATGCAATTTGAAGCACAGGTACCCATACAGGTCAGAAGGTCCGGTCGCAACAGCCGGGAGGGCATCGCCTATTCGATGACACAATGGTACCCGAAAATGGCGGAGTACGATTACCTCGGCTGGCATCCCTATCCTTACGTCGCAAGAGAGTTTCACGCCGTGTGGGGAGATTTTGATGTGAAGATCACGCTTGACCCGAAGTTCGTGGTCGCGGGAACGGGTATCCTTCAGAATCCCGATAAAGTTGGTCATGGCTACGAAAGATCCGCTACCGTCAAAAGACCCGATGGGGATTTGACATGGCACTTCACTGCCAGGAATGTACACGACTTTGCGTGGGCAGCCGATCCCGACTATAAGCACGAGATTGCGAAAGTCCCCGACGGCCCGGAGCTTCATTTCTTTTATCAGCCGGGAGAAAAGACCACCGAGAACTGGACTCGTCTGAAGGATTTCGCCGTGCGTCATTTTCAATTTATGAACAAGACGTTCGGCAAGTATCCCTATGAGGTTTATTCCATCATCCAGGGTGGCGACGGCGGAATGGAATACCCCATGTGTACACTCATCACCGGCGAGCGATCTTTCGGGAGCCTGGTTGGCGTGACGGCACACGAGGCGAGTCATGCCTGGTTCCAGGGAGTGCTGGCAAATAACGAAGCCTTGTACCCGTGGTTCGACGAAGGTTTTACTGATTTTGCCGCGAACGAATCAATGGCCGAGATCTTCAACGAGAAAAATCCGCATCACGACAGCTATGCGGGCTACTTCGCCCTTGTGAAGAGCGGATACCAGGAACCTGCCAGCCAGCACGCGGATCACTACTCCACCAACCGTGCTTATTCAGTAGTGGCCTATG
This sequence comes from Flammeovirgaceae bacterium, assembly GCA_044507775.1. Lineage (GTDB taxonomy): Bacteria > Bacteroidota > Bacteroidia > Cytophagales > Cyclobacteriaceae > Chryseosolibacter. The sequence continues at coordinate 42,155 of JBIQIY010000011.1, forward strand.
GAATGGGTGCTGTCTTCCTGCACCAGTTGAAATACATAATCGGCGAAGAGAACTTCTATCGCGGTATGCGTCGCTACTTCAATACCTGGAAAATGAAACACCCGGAACCGAACGATTTTGTCCGGGTTATGGAGAAAGTATCCGGTATGCAACTGCATTGGTACCTCCGTTATTTCATCAATACGACGAAGACAATCGACTACGGGATCAAGTCGGTAGTGGAAAACGACGGTAACACGTTCGTGACACTGGCTCGCGTGGGCGAATTCCCCATGCCCGTCGATCTGATGGTCACCTTCCGGGATGGCACACAGGAAATTTACTATATCCCGTCCAGCGAGACGCTGGGCAACAAGCCTATTGAAAACGACCAGGTCATGCGAAACGACCTGGTTGCATGGCCCTGGGTGAATCCCGTTTATTCGCTGAGAATCAACAGGCAGGCGGAAGACATCCTGTCGATCGAGATCGATCCTTCCATGCGCATGGCGGATACCAATCGAAAGGATAACAAAATAGACTTTCCGGAATCGTTTAAGGCTTACCAAAATCCTACGAGGTAGGTGCTGGGCAAGCTGTTAAACCCGATAGTATTTTAATTTTACTTATGACTTCTGAACAGGCAAAAAAAGAGATTGCGGAGCTGACTGAAAAAATAAACTACCACAATCATCTTTATTATCAGAAGAGCAAGACTGAGATTTCCGACTTCGAGTTCGATGCACTACTTGAGCGTTTGGTTGCGCTTGAGAAACAGTATCCGGAACTCCGCGATCCTCATTCGCCGTCGCAACGGGTAGGCGGCACGATCACGAAAGAATTCCCGACGGTCTATCACCGTTATCCTATGCTCTCGCTCGGTAATACGTACAGTCCCGCCGAGCTTGAAGAATTCGACAAACGAGTAAGCCGCGGACTCGAGGGGGAAGCATATGAGTATTTCTGCGAGCTGAAGTTTGACGGCGTGTCCATCAGCCTGCTTTACGAGAACGGCAAATTTTCGAAAGGCGTTACCCGCGGCGACGGCGTGCGCGGCGATGACGTGAGCAACAATATCAAAACGATCCGAAGCGTTCCGCTGGTCATCCGGGGAAAGGGCATTCCTCCTTCGTTCGAAGCACGCGGAGAAGTGTTTATGACGAAGGAAGTATTTCGGAAGTTGAACAAAGAGCGCGAAGACATTGGAGAAGAACGGTATGCCAATGCCCGGAATACGGCGGCGGGCACCGTGAAGATGCAGGACTCTTCCGAGGTTGCCCGTCGCAAACTGGATTGCTATGTCTATAGCATGTTGGGCGTCTCCGGAATTAAGACGCATGAGGAGGCAATTCAAAAACTTCAAGCCTGGGGGTTTAACGTTTCACCCACGTACAGGAAGTGTAAATCCATCGAGGAAGTGCTTGACTACATCCGGCACTGGGAACTGGAACGACTGGAGCTTCCTCTTGAAACCGACGGCGTTGTTATCAAGGTAAACAACCTCGAGCAGCAGGAACGCCTGGGCTTCACAGCCAAGAGTCCGAGATGGGCGATAGCCTACAAATACAAAGCGCAGAGCACCAGCACAAGGCTCAACGGAATCACTTATCAGGTAGGGAGAACGGGGGCAGTCACGCCCGTCGCCATGCTTGAGCCGGTCTTCCTCGCGGGAACAACCGTCAAGCGCGCATCCCTTCACAATGCCAACGAGATTGCTCGACTCGACCTGAGGATCGGAGATTACGTCTTCGTCGAAAAAGGCGGCGAGATCATTCCCAAGGTGACGGGAGTCGATACGACCAAGCGCGAACCGCGCGCCGAGCCCGTACGGTATATCGACCGGTGCCCGGAGTGTAACAGCAAGCTCTATCGCGTCGAAGGGGAAGCCGCACATTACTGTCCGAATGTCAGCGGCTGCCCTCCGCAGATCAAGGGGAGGATAGAACATTTTATTCAGCGCAAGGCGATGGATCTTGACTCCCTGGGCGAGCGCACCATCGATCAACTGTATCAGCTCGGGATGGTAAAGAGTCCCGCGGATCTGTACGACCTCACGCGCGATGACATCCTGAAGCTCGGGGGATACAAGGACAAATCCGTGACGAATCTCCTGGAAGGAATCGAGAAGTCGAAGGGCCGACCCTTCGAAAATGTACTGTTCGCCGTGGGCATCCGGTATGTGGGCAAAACCGTAGCTGAAAAGCTGGCCCGTTACTTCAGGAACATTGACAACCTGTCGAAGGCTTCCTTCGATGAGCTGATGAGCGCGCCGGAGGTGGGAGAAAAGATCGCCAAAAGCGTGTATGAGTTTTTCAGGAGCCCCGAAAACCAGAGGGAGATTGCGCGGCTGAGAAAAGCCGGTCTCATCTTTGAAAGCGACGAAAAAGAGCCGGAAAAAGTTAGCGATGCGCTGGGAGGAAAGTCCTTCGTGATATCAGGCGTTTTCCAAAATTACGAACGCGACGACCTGAAAGATTTGATTTTGAAACACGGAGGCAAAGTTTTGTCAGGGGTTTCGGGAAAACTGGATTATCTTGTAGCTGGAGAAAATATGGGGCCGGCAAAGAAAGAAAAAGCCGAGAAACTTGGGGTGACGATCATCTCGGAAGATCAACTGGAAAAAATGCTGAAGACGCCGGCCGTGAAGTGATATGAAATTCAGATTTCTCAAACGTAAGACGCAGTCATATCTCAAGAACAACAAGACCTTGCGTTCGAGTGAGCCGTATAAAAAAGCGGCGTCGATCGGCGTAATCTTCACCGTTGAGGGTCGGCCAAAACACGATCATATCAAGAATCTCATCCGCAAGCTTGAGCACGATGGAAAGCAGGTTAAGGCCCTCGCCTACCTGCCCCCGGACCAGGAGAACTACGAGTTCCTTTTTGATTTCTTTACTTACCGCGAAATATCCGTCTGGGGGAATATTACCGCTGCGAGCGCCGTCGCTTTCGCCGATACACCATTCGATTTCCTCCTCTATCTCGATGCGACGCCCAATGAACTTATCCTGAACGTGGTTGCCAAAAGCAAGGCAAAGTGCAGGATCGGCAAGTTCTGGGCTGAAGGAGAGCCGTTCTTCGAGATGATGATCGAGAGCAACGGCGACGCAAAGTCGCTCATCGACGAGCTCTACAAGTACACAACTGCCTTGCGATAACATTCTCACCGCTCACATGTACTTCAATTGGCGATTTTGATCTAATATTGAACTTATTAATTTCGGGACATGAAAAAACTCTATGGCACAGGGGTGGCGCTGGTCACGCCTTTTACGGACAAAGAAGAAGTAGACTACAAAAGTTTGAGAAAGCTTCTTAATCACACAGCCAAGGGTGTCGATTATTATGTTGTCATGGGTACGACCGGCGAATCGGCCACCCTGAGTAGTGATGAAAAAAAGGCCATCCTCCAATTCGTCAAAGACAACAACACGAAAAAATTGCCGATTGTCTACGGGATCGGCGGCAATAACACACGCGAGGTCCTGGAAACCATCCATCAAACAGACCTGAGCGGCGTCGCAGCACTGTTGTCAGTTAGTCCGTACTACAACAAACCATCCCAGGAAGGAATTGTCCGCCACTTCACTTCTATCGCGGATGCGTCTCCTGTGCCCGTTATCTTATATAATATCCCCGGGCGAACCTCCTCCAACATGACGGCCGATACAACGTTGAGATTGGCCCAGCACCCGAATATTGTCGGAACGAAGGAGGCCTCGGGCAATCTGGAGCAGTGTATGCGAATTGCGCGTGACAAGCCGAAAGACTTCATGCTGATCTCCGGTGATGATATGTTCACAGTTGCATTTTATGCGATCGGCGGACGGGGCGTGATTTCGGTACTGGCAAACGCTTTCCCCACAACCTTTCAAAAGATCCGGGATTTTGCCACATCGGGCGATCACTTAAAGGCGAGTGCGCAGCTGTTCAAGCTGCTTGAACTGAATCCGCTGATGTACGAGGAAAGCAACCCGGTGGGATTGAAGGTCATCCTTGAAAAAATGGGAATTTGCACCCGAATCGTAAGATCGCCGCTGGCGCCGGCATCAGAATCCCTTCGAAAAAGGATCGAAACCCTTTTATAGTAAAAAAATAAGGGATAATCTTAAACCATCCCTTATCTGTCAAACTCAAAATAAAGGGGCTTTTAGGCCGCCTTGTTCTTAATTTCCTGAACCTCTGCACGAATAGCCTGAGCCAGGTTCTTAAGATCCTGCATTCCTTTTCTAACTCGGGTTCCTGCTGCGCTATTGCCCTTGTTATAAAACTTGTCAGCATCACCTTCCAGTGAAGCAATGAGGCTTTTGAGCTCTTCAAATTTTTGCATTTTATTAATAGTTAAGATTTAAGAAATTAGTTTCTCTAATGCCAAATTAACTAAAAAGCTTAAAAACCCACTAAAAATGGCGTTTTTTTTACGCCCCCTTTGTCACGGACACCAACACCTCTTCGCGATAAAAGCCGCTGTCGAGCTTCTCCTTCAACTTCGAGAAAGCGTGAAGTGTTTCCTCTACATCCGCCAGGGTATGACTGGCCGTAGGTATAATCCGGAACATGATAACATCCTTAGGCACAACAGGATAGATAACAACTGAACAGAAAATATTGTAGTTTTCTCGCAGGTCCATTGCCATATTGGCCGCCTCTCCTACACCGCCCTTGAAAAGGACCGGTGTAACGGGCGAACTCGTGTTTCCGAGGTAAAACCCTCGATCTTTGAGACCTTGCTGAATTGCCTTCACAATCTTCCAAAGATTTTCCCGCAGCTCGGGTTTGCTCTTCAGCAATTCAAGCCTCTTGAGAGCCCCCAGCACCAGCGTCATCGGCAAAGATTTCGCGTATATCTGTGAGCGAACGGAGTATCGCAGGTATTTGATGATGTGCTTGTCGCCGGCGACAAAGGCGCCAATGCTAGCCATTGATTTGGCGAAAGTAGAAAAGTAGAGATCGATCTGATCCTGCACACCCTGTTCTTCGCCGGTTCCGGCACCCGTCTTACCCATGGTTCCGAAGCCGTGCGCGTCGTCAACAAATAATCTGAACTTGTATTTGCTCTTCAGGGCAACGACACCCTTGAGATTGCCTTGCATGCCTGACATTCCAAAAACTCCCTCGGTAATCACGAGAATTCCGCCGCCGGTTTCGTCTGCAAGTTTGGTTGCACGCTGAAGCTGTTTCTCCAGGCTCTCCATGTCGTTGTGCAGATAGACAAAGCGTTTTCCCATGTGCAACCGCAAACCGTCGATGATACAGGCATGCGACTCTGCATCGTATACAATTACATCTTTTCGGTCTACCAATGAGTCAATGGTTGACACCACGCCCTGATAACCATAGTTAAGAAGCATGACGTCTTCCTTTTTGACAAACTCAGCCAGCTGTCGCTCGAGCTCCAGGTGATTGACAGAGTTCCCCGACATCATACGCGCGCCCATGGGAGAAGCGAGCCCGTACGCTTGTGCAGCTTCGGCGTCAGCCTTGCGAACTTCCGGGTGGTTTGCGAGTCCCAGGTAATTGTTAAGACTCCAGTTCAACACGGTTTTACCGTTAAACTTCATGCGAGGCCCTATATCTCCTTCCAGTTTTGGAAAGAAAAAATAATCATCAGGAAGGTGCGAGTACTTGGCTAATGGGCCAGCCTCCATTTTCAGTTTATCAAATAAATCTACCATGCTCTTCTGCGGTTTTAATAATGCGGCAAAAATACAGAAAAAAGCGATATGCTTCGGAATACGCCGGAAAGTCGCCCCCTGTGAAGACAGGTTTCTGGCAAAAAAGAATAAATTTGTCCGAAACGGTGTTCAAGGAAGATCTGGAAATCGATTGCGTCCTGGCATCAAGCTTAATTTTTTCTTCATCGTAATTCCCGGATGCCAGCAATAAAAAAAATCCTGATAGCCAACCGCGGGGAAATCGCCCTGCGCATCATGCGAAGCGCCCGCGAAATGGGCATCCTGACGGTTGCGGTATTCAGCGAAGCGGACCGCAACGCCCTACATGTAAGATATGCCGATGAATCTCTCTGCATTGGCCCTGCGCCCTCCTCGGAATCGTATCTGAAGGCCGAAAATATCCTGAACGCCGCACTTGAACTGGGGGCGGATGCGATTCATCCTGGTTACGGATTTTTGTCTGAAAATGCCGCTTTCGCTGCAAAATGTGCGGAGGCAGGCCTGACTTTCATCGGCCCTTCACAGGCCGCGATCGAACTGATGGGCAGTAAGCTGGCGGCAAAAGCCGCCGTTGCAAAATTCGGAGTACCGCTCGTTCCGGGTACGGCGGAGCCTATCGCCGACATCGCGAAAGCAACGGCAATAGCCGCAAAAATCGGTTATCCGGTGCTGATAAAGGCGAGTGCAGGCGGCGGCGGCAAGGGTATGCGCATCGTGGAACGAGAGTCAGAGTTCGCACAGCAAATGGAACGCGCTATCAGCGAAGCCACGTCGGCGTTTGGAGATGGATCCGTTTTCATTGAAAAATACGTTACACGTCCACGGCATATCGAGTTTCAGATCTTTGGCGATCAATACGGAAACATGGTTCACCTCTTCGAACGTGAATGCTCCATTCAGCGCCGGCATCAAAAAGTCATTGAGGAAGCACCATCAGCAATTCTGACTCCTGAAAAAAGAAGGGTCATGGGCGAGGCCGCCATCAATGTGGCGAAAGCCTGCAATTACATCGGCGCGGGTACAGTCGAATTTATCCTCGATGCGAATCTCGATTTCTATTTCCTGGAGATGAACACCCGCTTGCAGGTCGAACACCCTGTGACGGAGGCAATCACCGGCCTTGATCTGGTCAAGTTGCAGATCAAAGTAGCCGCAGGCGAAAAATTGCCTTTCATCCAAAGCGACCTTTCTATCAAAGGTCACGCAATAGAAGCGCGCGTCTACGCCGAGGATCCCACGAATAATTTCCTGCCGGACATTGGAAAATTAAGAACTTACAAGCGTCCTCAAGGTCACGGAGTCCGTGTTGACGACGGATTCGAACAAGGAATGGACATCCCGTTCTACTACGACCCGATGATTGCCAAATTGATCTGTTACGCTGAAAACCGGGAAGAAGCAATTCACAAGATGATTCGCGCCATTGAAGAGTACGAGATTACCGGACTGCAAACAACACTGGGATTCTGCGACTTCGTGATGAAGCATGAGGCATTCCGGTCGGCGAACTTCGATACCAATTTTGTCGAGACGCACTTCAAGCCCGCCCTGCTTGAGAGAGCATCTGATGAAAATGAAGCGCTCATAGCAGCAATGCTATCTGTCCTTGCGAAGGATCAAAGCAAATCGACGACGGTTTCACAATCGCAAAGTCAACAACAAAGCCAGTGGAAAAAGAACCGGCTGCGGAATGATTAATCCGGAATTTCAGATCTTAACTTAAAGTCAATCGATGGCAGACATCCTTCCGATCAGACCGTGGCGATATCATCCGAGACTCCTCCATCGGATCGAAGATCTCACGGCGCCTCTTTTTGATGTAGTGTCTGATAAACAGCGAAAGGCTTTATACCAGAACCCTTACAACAGTATCCACTTATCCGTGCCCAAGGGCACCAAGCCGGCGGAACGCGCCGCGAAAACACTGTCTGAGTGGAAGAAAACAGGTGTCATCTCGCAGGACGTCCTCCCGGCCATCTATGTGTATTACCAGCACTTCAAGTTAACAGGAGACGCGCATGCGTATTGCAGGAAGGGCTTCATCTGTCACATCCGGACTTACGACTGGAAAGAGAGGGTTATCCTGCGACACGAAAACACAATACCCAAAGCCGTTAACGACCGGGTCGGAATCCTCGAAAAAACACAGCTCCACGCGAGTCCAACGCACGGTCTCTATACAGACAAGTCCTTTACCCTGGAGAAATACATGGATGAAGCCATGTCAAATCCGCTACTGGAAACGGAAGACTACCAGGGCGTGCGCGATGTGCTGGGCGTGATCCATGATATAGCCGTTATCCGGAAATTCATGGAAGTTATCCGCGAACAAAACATCATTCTCGCCGACGGTCATCATCGGTACGAAGCGTCGCTGATTCACAAACAAAACATGCTTGCGAAATTTCCGGGCCAGACGCACAGGGGATTTAATTATCATTTGATGTACCTGACCAACACCGAGTCAGATGACCTTAAGATCCTTCCTACCCATCGCCTCATTAAAGATCTTCCTTCATTCAATGAAAAAACGATAATGGAGAAACTCGCCGAAGACTTTATAATCAAGCCCGTGGAAGATATCGATACGCTGAACGAGGTCATCGCGGGAAAGCAGTGGGCCTTCGGAATCATGATGAAGGGACACTCGTTCAAGGTGCGGCTGAAGCCGGAAGCATTTCATACGCTGGCATGGCCATTTCCCGAGGTAGTAAGAAAGCTGGACCTCACGGTCCTTCATTACTTCATCATTGAAAAAGTCCTGGGTATTCCCGGCAAAATCCAGCGCCAATCGGAGTATGTCGACTATGACCGTAGTTACTCCGACTGCCTTAAGAAAGTAATCAGCGGAGAAGCGCAGATGGCCATCATTACCAACGAAGTATCAATTGAAGATGTAAAAGTGGTTTGCCGAAGTGGCTATACCCTGCCGCAAAAATCGACGTACTTCTATCCAAAGGCTATCGGCGGATTTTTGTTCACGTCGATCAGCGATGACGAATTTCAGGAACCTGCTTACTCCCCCTTTTATCATGAAGCTTAACCGACCGCTTGTCCTGGCATCGAGTTCACCCCGCAGGCAATACCTTTTGAGAGAAGCCGGATTCGAATTTACCATCGAGAAGCCCGACGTGGATGAAATTTTCCCGGACGATTTGCCTGCGGAGCAGGTAGCGCGATACCTCGCCGCTCTCAAGGGAGAGTTCTTCCGGCCCAATCTGCGCGACCAGATTGTCGTCACTGCCGACACAGTTGTTATCCTGCAAGGCCGCATACTCAACAAACCCGCCGACCGAAACGAAGCCGTAGAAATGCTCTCCCTGTTATCCGGCGCAACACATGTTGTCATGACGGGAGTTTGTATTCTTTCGAAAGAGAAGGAAGTCATCTTTGACGACACGACACGCGTTTCTTTTCAGCACCTGACGAGCGATGAAGTCGAATACTACGTGGATCACTACAAGCCCTACGATAAAGCGGGCGCATACGGAGCGCAGGATTGGATCGGGATGGTCGCGATCAGAAAGATCGAGGGCTCATACTTCAACGTGATGGGATTGCCGGTAGACAAGGTTTACCATCAGCTCAAACAATTTCAGCGCGTCTGACCTTTCCGTTGTCTGGCATGCTGGACTATGCCGTGTTCCGTCCACTTGACTTTTTCGCGCCGTGTGGTCTTTCGGATGTCCAGATTCTTTTTTAATGAATCGTTCGTCTTGTATCCCCTTGGGTGGTCCAGGTGGACAACAATGGCACGGTGACGGATCTGCTTGCCTCCAACGCCATAGTTTACCAGCCGCTCTCCTATTTCGCGGTCAGAACCTCCATACTGCATGCGTTCATCGTAACCGTTGATTGCGACAAGGTCACTCTTCCACGCGGAAGAATTGCAGTTATTGAAGCTGGCATTCGCGGGAGTGACGAAGTCCAGGAACTGCGCCCACCTTCCACTCGCCTTTAGCTTGCGCGCCTGCGATGCCCCGAGGGGGCCAATTGATCTCAACCAGGCAACGTCAAATGCTTTTTGGTTGAGGATGGTTTCCTTCGAGATTGCACGGCTCGCATCCATTGAAAGTTTGCAGTATCCCCCTGACAAGAAGAAACCCTTCCGTGCATGGGTAACATGTGTACCCACAAAATCTTTTCTGGGAATGCAGTCGCCATCCGTAAATATGATGTAGCCGGTGTGTGTCGCCAGAATGGCCTTGTTGAGAATGGTCTGTCTGCGATAGCCTTTGTCTTCGTGCCACACGTGGTGAATTTCCAGGGAAGTCTGCTTTTTGAATCGTGCAATGAGATCGCGAGTTTCCGCGCCCGACCCATCATCGGCAATAATCACCTCGAAGTTCTTGCACTCCTGGCAGCTGTAACCGTGAAGGACTTTTTCCAGCCAGTCGGGAGAATTGTAGGTACTTATGATCACGGAAACCCTCATCACGATTCTATTGTTTCGGTTTCTTTTACAGCATCTTCCGGCAATCCCTTCCGGTGATACTCATGCAGGCGCAAATATTTGTAAAAATTCAAGGCTGAAGCCGTTGCACAGAATACAAAACCATAGTAGCCGTCCAAAAATCCCAGTTGCAGAAAATATTTTCGAAAGAATTTGAAAAGGGGGCTCAATAGCACGTGGAATATAAACACAGGTTTGGTTCCGTTTCGGTACTTTGCCCTGGCTGCCACCTCTGCGAACCGGTGCATCTGGTTGAGATGCTCGTCAACCGTAAAGTAAGCGTAGTGGAGCAGATCACCCTTCAGCAGCCTTACGCTCCTGGCCGGAAGTTCCACCTTATCGTGCGGGTCTTCCCCGCCCCACCGGCCGGCACGTCTGTCCCACAGTCGGATCTTGCGATCGGGATACCAGCCGCAGAACCGGATCCACTTTCCGCAGTAGTTGTTAAAGCGATTAAATGAGTAACCACTGCCGGACCCCCAATCTGCCTTTACACGAAGTATGGATCTCTTTAATTCTTCGGAGAGCACTTCGTCGGCATCCAGCGCAAGGATATGGTCAAAGGACGCACTATCCACGGCGAAGTTCTTTTGGGTGATATACCCGTCAAATGCCCTTTGCTTGAAAACAACAGGATATCGCTGGCAAATGGCATACGTCCCATCAGTTGAAAACGAATCGACCACTATAATTTCATCGGCAACAGCCAAAAGCGACTTTAAGCATCGCTCAATCTTCTTCTCCTCGTTAAAAGTGATAACCGTAGCGGATATTTTGACTGGCTCAGCCATTCATGATCTTTCTTAAGCCGTTTCTACAAACATACTCCCTTGCCCTGATCTTTCGGTTCAACATTGCAATATTCACAAATTTATCATCCTGAGAATAATTCTCCGGGTGATAGAGGTGATATTGAATGGCCAGGTTCCGGAGTGAAACGACTTTGTAACCGAGCCCTTTAAAGCGCCAGGTCAGATCGATGTCCTCACCGATGGCAGGCATGATGTAATCTTCGTCGAATCCATTGATCGCCTCGATATCCTCGCGGAAAAACGACATATTACAGCCCTTTAGCCTTTCGATTCCCCGAAGTTTGGTGACGAAGGAGAGGGGTCCATCGGGATCGAAATAAAATGCCTCTTCGTAGAATTCACCACCATCCTTGCGCAATGACCACAGCGCCTTTTCCACTTTCTTCTCAAGGGCGGGCAGCTCGTTGATCCGTTCTTTAAACATTGCCGTGAAGGTATGTCCCAGCTTCACGCGTTTTCCGGCCATAACCTGCTTGCGTGCTGCAAATCGCACATGACTCTCGATGAAGAGGTGGTGCAAGACGCAATCGCCATCAATGATAATTAGGTAGTCGCCGTCGCTGTTTCGGATGGCACGGTTCAAAGCATGATTCTTCCGCCATCCTACATCAGGTTGCGTCGAATGGACAATCGGGTTTTCGTGTGAATAGCTTTGCAGGAACGTCCGCATTTCCTCGCTTTCACCATCCTCGGACACCACGATCTGAAAGTCCTTGTATCGCTGAAACTTCAGGCCATCCAGGATGGTACGAAGGCTGGACACATCTTTGTAAACTGATATGATCAGGGAGACTTTCATGAACGCTTTTCGTTGACGACCGCGGGCGCAGGGCGGCTGGCTTCTTTGACTTGCCTGGCAAGCTCATCCAGGAATGACGTTGGTTTTAGATTGAGGAGTCGCTGCCGGTCGGCATCCAGGTCTTTAAAGGTCATGTTGTCGATTTGCTGTGCGGAAAATCCGAGCGACTGCCCGGTACCTCCTTTTCGAACCACGCCAACTCCGTGGTCGCAGTCGATGACACACACTTCAAGTTCGGGATGAAGGGAGCGAAGATGTACGATGGTCTTCCAGACGTCACCGTTCCAGAAGCCCTGATATCCCTCCACGCTGAGTCCGGCCACGGCGTCGAACGACTTTGCCGGATAGGCTGCAGCCTCCGTCAAGGGACTACAATCGTGCATCAGAATGACACCGCCTTCCGCGAGGAACTTCAGGCTGTTGATCACATCCTGCAGCGACTGTTCATATGTATGAAGGCCATCGATAAAGACGATCTTCGGAGGCTCGCTCTTCAGCATGGCCGCCTGCGATGAAAAAAAATCATCGCTGGTCTGGCTAAAATAGTGATTATTGAAGTTCGTGGGATTTTTGAAGAAGTACTTCAGCTTTCGCCCGGGAGCGATCTTGAACGACGGATCCACAGCGATCTTGTTACCGGCGCGCACCCGCAGGAAGCATGCGCCCGTATTAACTCCTATTTCAAGGTAATTCTCCGCGCCACTAGCGCGAATTAACCGCTGAATGATTTTTATTCGGTTTAGCATTTCAGGCAAACCCAAAAATATCAATTTCCCTGAAAACAAAAAAAAGCGCCTTTCCGGCGCCTCTATGCTCTGTAAGAAAACTATTACTGCGGATGATTTTTGCGATAAAGGTCAACGCTTTTCTCAATCACCTCGTATGCCTGCTCCTTCGGAAGAAATTCGTTGATCACCACTTTCTTGTTCTCCAGTGTTTTGTAGTTCTCGAAGAAATGCCGGAGTTCTGAAATCAGGTGTACCGGAAGGTCCTTCACGTCATCGATATGGCTGACGCTGGGATCCTGCTCGGCAACGGCAATAATTTTTTCATCCGCCTCTCCCCTGTCGATCATTTGCATAACGCCGATCACCTTGGAAGGGATCAGGCAGAGCGGCACAACGGATACCTGGGTCAACACGACAATGTCCAGCGGGTCGCCATCTTCACCAAGGGTTTGCGGAATGAATCCGTAATTCAAGGGATAGTACATGGATGCATAGATGACCCGGTCAAGCTTGATCAGGCCACTTTCCTTGTCGATCTCATACTTTGCCCGTGATCCTCTGGGAATCTCAATTATTCCGTTGATGAACGATGGAGGATTTCTCCCAACGGAAACTTCATGCCAGGGGTGCCGGATCATTCTTACTTCTTCGGTTCATCTTCCTTCTTTTGCTGCGTGGCGCGGATCTTATCTCCTTCCTTAAGCCGGTTAGACACAACCAGGAAAGGACCTGTTACCACTTCGGTGCTGTCACTGATCTCAGACAATATTTCAATATTATCGTAGTCGCTGATCCCCGTCTTGACTTCCGTCATTTTTGCGACCCCATTGTCGTTGATAAAAATTACGGTCTTCGGTGCTTTGTCTTTGGGAGGTTGATTTGCCTCATTTTGATTTTGACTCGCATTGCGATTCGGAGGTCCGTTTTGACCCTGATTTCCTCCCTGGTTGGGATTGCGCGTCGTAACGGCTGCCAAGGGCACCGAACGGACATTTTCTTTTCGCGTTGTGATTATGTCAGCGCTCGCGGTCATACCCGGACGGAAAGGAAAACGATTGCCGGCTTCCACCAGGTCGCGATAGGAAGATTCCAGTATGAGTATCCGCACTTCGAATTCAGTAATTGCATCCGCGGAGGTCTTATCCTTCGCGGTGTTCGCGATGAGTGTCACCACTCCCTTGAACTCCTTGTTGGCACTTGCGTATGCATCCACATCGATGATAGCCGTATCACCCAGCGAGACGCGCACAATGTCGTTCTCATTCACATCGACGCGAACTTCCATGATATTGAGGTCGGCAATGCGAAGCATCTCCGTTCCGGTCATGGTTGCTGTTCCCACGACGCGCTCTCCCTTTTTCACCAACAACTTGGATACTACCCCGGCCATGGGAGCAACTACCGATGTCTTTCGAAGATTTTCCTGCGCCTCGCGCAGCGAAGCTTCTGTGCTGCGTATGACAAAACGAGCGGCCTCCACGCCCTTCTCCGCAGCCGTGACATCCGTTTTAGCAATTGTATAGTTCTGATTCGCCAGTTGCCAGTCTGCCTCTGAAATTACTTTTTGATCCCACAGCGTTTGCTGACGTTTGAATTCCTGCTCTGCCCGGATCAAGCCGGCGCGAGCCGCATTCAGATTGGCCTCCGCCTGCGCGAGATTCGCGCGCTGCTGATTAAGCGACGCCTGTGCTCGCTGGAGCGCACTCTCCCAAGTGTCCGGACGAATGCCTACAAGTAGATCACCCCGCTTTACAGAATCGCCTTCCTCGACACGCAAATCGATTATCTCTCCCGAAACTTCCGGCGCGATCTTCACCTCTGTCACCGGTTGAACGGTGCCCGACGCACTGACCTTCTCTACAATAGTTACGCGTTTTACCTTCGCCAACTCCACTTCAACTTCCTTAGGCTTGCCGATCCATCCGGCGCTTTTTGCGATGACGAGAAAAATGATGAGAAAAACGAGCGCTCCAATGAGCCAATAAATAACCTTGTTTGATTTTTGTTTTTGTTTAGCCATTGAGTGGAGTATTAAAATTCGATAGGATTACCGATATAGAAGTCCAGAACCTTTTTCCGGAAAATGAACTCGTACTTTGCGCGGCTCAGGTCACTGCGCGCCTGAAACAAATCGTTCTCAGCCACCTGGTACTCGACATAATTCGCCGCACCGATGTTGTGGCGCTGTTCCACCATGCGATACGCCTCCTCCCGCGCTTCAACCTGGCGGAGCGAAGAGTTGTACGCCTTTGAGGCCGCAATAGCGTTGTTGTACGATGTCTCTACGGTCTGCCTGAGCTGGTTCTCCACTTCCCGCGCATTGATCTTCGCCTGCTCGTTGCTGATGATGGCGCGCTGTACAGCGGCCCGCGCCGTAAAATTATTAAAGATGGGTATCGAAAGCGTGAGACTTACCGATTTGTAAAGGTTGTCTTTTACCTGATCCTTAAATCCATATATGTCCTGTGCAACTCTTACCGGAACATCCATCAAGACAGGTTGCCGGATGCCGCCCTGTTCTACGAATGCACCGGTCGGCTCTGTATCGATTTCGCCGGTTGGAACAAGACGCGACTCCGATGCACTGGAGTAGTTGCTGTTGATGGATCCGCTGAGACTTAGCCGCGGATAAAGGTTTCCGCGCGACGCCTTTACGCTATAGTAGGTACTTTCGATTCTCAGCTTCGAACTCTTGATCTCGGGCATGGTCCCTTTCGCGATCTGGAAGATCTCGTCGCGCGTCTGCTCCAGTACCAGATCTTCTGCCGTGATTTCAGGAACCTCCACGTCAAAGGCATTGTTCGCCGGAATCTGCAGGGCCTGCTGGAGTTGCAACAGTGAAAGGGCCAGTGCATTTTCCTGGTTAATCACGTTCAACTCGTTCGTCGCTACCTGGGCAGTCAGGTTCAACTCATCCGACTTTGGCAGCGATCCGGCCGCGACGAGCTTTTTTGTTCGCTCGAGCTGCTGCCCACTGGATGACAATTGAAGACGCGCATTTTCGAGCAGTTCCTTGTTGAAGACCACATTGACAAAAAGCGAAATGACATTCAGGGTGACATCATTCCGTGTCTTGGCCAGGTCTTCTCCCGAGGCGTCGAACTCCAGGTTGGATTGCTTGATGTTATTCTGCAAGCGAAAGCCATTAAAGAGCGCCAGATCGCCACTCGCACCAAGCTGCGTATATCCATTTCGTTGAGAAGACACAAACTGGTTGGTTACCGGGTCAATGCCCCGGCCCCAGTTGAAGCCATATCCCGTGAATGCATTAGCCGAGGGAAGCATCGCGAGCTTCGCCTGACGCCTGTCGATATCGCTTAATTCCAATGAAAGCTCGCTGCGCTTAACCGTCAGGTTGTTACCGAGTGCGTAATCCACACATTCCTTCAAGGTCCAGACTGTCCTGGTTGAAACCGAATCCGACTGCTGTGCAACGGCGGCAAAGGAACAACACAGAAAAACAATGAGCAGGGCTTTTGATTTCATCTTAGCGATCTATATCAGGTATGTAAATTATTTGTTGTATCCACCCAAGACTTCTCAGGTACTGCAATGTTACAGGCTTTAACCCCGAATCCATTTCGATCACCAGGCACGCGAGGTCATTCCTTCCTTTTCGCGATACGGACATGGTGGCGATATTGCAATCGTCGTGCGCCAGCACATCGGAGATGAACGCGATACTTCCCTTCACGTCACGCGCGGTGATTACCAGTGTGTGAAGGCTTGCACTGAAGTCAGCTTTGAAGCCGTCGACTTCTGCAATATTGATCAGCCCCCCACCCTTGCTTTCACCAAGCACCTCGACATTCCTGTCACCGCTTCGCAGTTGAAGTCGGATGGTGTTGGGATGCAACGCAGAAGCATTCGCAATGGATCTGAACGTAAACTGCAGTCCCTCCGTCGGCGCGATTTCCAGCGCCTCCTTGATCCGCTTATCATCGGTCTTATAGTCGAGAAGGCCCGCAATGATCGCACGGTCACTTCCGTGCCCTTCGTACGTCCTTGCAAATGAGTTGTAAAACACGATGTCGGCCTGTTGCGGCTTCTCTCCCAGTAGCCGTCGGGCAACACGCCCGATCCGCACCACCCCGGCAGTGTGCGAACTTGAAGGACCGATCATCACCGGTCCAATCATATCAAAAACACTGCTTTTCTCTGCCATTTCAATCAATACGCAATCTGTCGACAAAAAGATGTGAAAGTTACACTAAAACAGTTGACAATTGGGCAATTAAACAGTTGACAATGACCGTCCGAACGGCCATGCCTCTAACACCGGTTTCACTTTACCGCCCTGAATGAATTCTTTCACAATTATCTGATTTTTAGATAATTACGAACCAAGAGAAGGAAACACTATTACAAATACCAGCGATACGATGAGCCAATAATTGTCAACTGCCCAATTGCCAAAATTGTTTTTCACACTGCAATTGGCGCCTTGATAGACGGGTGAGCCTGGTAGTTTATGATTTCAAAATCTTCGAAATCATAATCAAAAATGGACGCTGGTTTTCTTTTGATGCTCAACTGGGGCAGCGGATAGGGACTTCGCGACAACTGGAGCTTCGCTTGTTCGACGTGATTGGAGTAGAGGTGGACATCGCCACCTGTCCACACAAACTCGCCTGGCAGAAAATCGCATTGCTGGGCAAACATATACGTCAGCAAAGCGTACGAGGCTATATTAAATGGGACACCCAAAAAATAGTCGGCGCTGCGCTGGTATAATTGGCAGGACAGCCGGTTGTCAGCAACGTAAAACTGGAACAAGGCGTGACACGGGGGAAGCGCCATCTTATCAACCTCCGCCGGATTCCACGCAGTTACAATATGACGC
Organism: Flammeovirgaceae bacterium; assembly: GCA_044507775.1. Taxonomy (GTDB): domain Bacteria; phylum Bacteroidota; class Bacteroidia; order Cytophagales; family Cyclobacteriaceae; genus Chryseosolibacter. Next base: position 59,444 of record JBIQIY010000011.1, read on the forward strand.
CGCGAATCGGGGTTCTTCCGGATCTGCTCGATAACCTGGGAGATCTGATCGATCGAGCGGCCATCGGGCGCGGGCCAGCTTCTCCACTGGTGTCCGTAGACAGGTCCCAACTCTCCATTCTCATCTGCCCATTCATCCCAGATAGACACCTTGTTATCCTGGAGATATTTGATGTTAGTGTCGCCTTTAAGGAACCACAGCAATTCATAAATGATGGATCGCAAGTGAAGTTTCTTGGTTGTTACCAGCGGAAATCCCGCGGCCAGGTCAAAGCGCAATTGCCTGCCGAACACGGACAGTGTTCCTGTGCCCGTGCGATCAGTCTTGCGGGCACCGTGTTCGAGGATATCATTCATTAAATCGAGATACTGCTTCATGCTTCATTATGAATCCCCAAAGATAAAAGATTTGGCGGGTATCACCGGCGCGGTTTTGCACTCGTTGCCGCGCGGACAAAAAAAAATCCCGGTTGCCCGGGATATTCAGATCGATGCCTTTTCCTATTGTCAAAGGTTGATTTCGCGGGAAATCCCGTTGACCGTGATAGTAAACGACCGGTCGCAAGTACCGTCGCCGTAATCAATGGTAATTTCCTTTTCACCGTCGACAATATACTTCTTCACTCCTGAAACGGCGATTCCGCAGCTGCGCTTGTAAATCAGCGGCTCGAGCACGCTGACTTCATAAACGCGCCCTCCGCGGGTGACACCTTCTGCGCGGCTTCCACTTTCGACCTTCAGAAGATCGTTAACCGGGTTTGCTTCGCGAATCCACTCCCAGGTGATATTCGACCCACGCGTCGCGAACAGTCCATTGTCAAATGTCGCCTTGCCATTTACCAGCATGGCGTTGAACCGCGGCGCTTCTTCGGTGCTGTTCTGCAGGTTCGTCAGCGTGCGAATTCCTTCCAACTTTACACCATTGATAAAATAGTTCTCCGTCGTGGTAATGATCGTGGACCCCGGCATAAATCTTTTACCGTTATACGTGAAGATGAGCTTCCCCTTGCGAACATTTCCCTTCTGGTCCATACACCCCGAAGTTCCGAAGTCGATCGTCAACACGCCTTTTGGCAGCTGCGGTGTGGAATTATCGTCGGGAACGATGGTAACGGCGATTCCATCGCACTTGAAGCGATGGTCGTCAATGGAAACGGTTGAGGCGATACGGCCACCGCTGAATTCGGCTTCAGAAGGTGCGTGAATGGCGAGTCCTGCTATGTCATCCAGGTCCGCGAAGAATGCCTCGGCAATCGCCTCGTCCGTCAGGTCAGCCGAATCCTGAAGGGTAATGCGGTCGGGGACCTCGTCTTTGCAGGAAGTGGTGAGGAGAACAGAGGCTATCAGCGCAACGGTGGACAGTTTAACAACATTTGATTTGGGCATCATATGTCAAAATTGTTTGGTTTTCGTTGGTTTAGATCAACCTTTTAAAGAAGGGTTTAAATGAACAATCCGAAATTTTTCACACATTTAAGACGTTTAGCTCAAGCATGGTAACCCGAAACGTAAGTTATATCGCCTTCCTGCTCTGTTTTTTCAGTGCTTTTGGAAGTTTCGCACAACCGCACATAAAAATCGCGAAACTCAAATACAATGGCGGAGGAGACTGGTACGCAAATAAAACGGCATTGCCAAACCTCATCAAGTTCTGCAATCAGGAACTGGGGATGAACATCTATCCCGAAGAGGATGTGGTCGAAGCCGGAAGTTCTGACATCTTCCTGTACCCTTATGTCTACATGACGGGCCATGGCAATGTCGTATTCTCGGATGCCGAAGCCGCCAATCTCAGGAAGTACCTGGTGGCCGGAGGGTTCCTCCACATCGACGACAACTACGGGCTTGACAAGTTTATCCGGCTTGAGCTGAAAAAAGTGTTTCCGGAACTTGAACTCATACAGATTCCGTTTGATCATCCCATCTATCACCAGAAGTTCAGTTTTCCCAACGGACTTCCCAAGATCCACGAACACGATGGCAAGCCGCCGCAGGGATTCGGTCTCATCTACCAGGGAAGGCTTGTGCTCTTTTACACGTACGAGTGCGACCTCGGTAACGGCTGGGAAGACCAGCGCGTCCACCACGATCCGGAGGAAAAACGCCAGCAAGCGCTGAAAATGGGCGCGAATATCATCGCGTATTGCTTTACAACTTCGATGTAAAATTCCTGACACAAAGGCACCAAGCCACAAAGCCACGAAAATGTTTTTTTCAAGTTAAAGCTTTGTGCCTTAGCGTCTTTGTGTCTTCGTGTTGAGCCACCTGGTCAAAAAAATGAGCAGCTGCTTGCTTTTTAATAACTAATTCTTTAGTTTCATACCTAAATACATAGTAATCATGAAACAACTCAAGGAACTCACCCGGGCGGAGGAAGAGGTCATGCAGATATTGTGGCAACTCGAAAAGGCCTTTGTCAAGGATATCATCGAGCACATGCCAGAGCCCAAGCCCGCTTACAATACAGTGTCAACGATAGTGCGAATCCTCGAAACCAAAGCTTTCGTCGATCACAAGGCCTATGGCAAGACCCACGAATATTTTCCGTTGGTGAGCAAGGAGCGCTACACGAAGTTCTACCTCAACAACATGCTCAGCGGTTACTTCAACGGCTCTTTCCGAAACCTGGTCTCATTCTTCGCCAGGGAGCATAAGATGAACGCAGCCGACATCGAAAAACTGTTAAAAGAAATCAAAAACGAAAAGCTATGAACGCTTATCTCAACTATATAATCGAAGCGAACATCGGGCTGCTGGTTGTTCTTTTATTATACAAGGTCTTGTTATCAAGGGAAACGAGATTCGGGATGATGCGTTTTTATCTCCTGGCCTCCGTTTTTGCGTGTCTGTTATTTCCACTCATCGATTTGCACTTAGGCGAAGGCGCATCGCCTTTATCGATCAGCAACATCCTTCCTTCCTATTGGTTGCCGGAAGTCACAATTTACAGTGACGGAGTTGCAAATGCCGGCAGGAATTCTTTTGGTGCATGGGAGTTTGTAACCGTTGTCTATCTTTCGGGATTGGCCGTCTTTTTTTCCCTTCTGGCCATGCAACTCATCAAACTTTGGCGGACGTTCAGGAAAGCGACGACTTACCGTATCAAAGAGCTTCACATTGCCGAGTCGGCGGAAGACAAACCGACCTTCTCATTCTTCAACTTTATTTTCATTGGAAAAGCGAACGAGCTGACGCAGCAGGAAAAAGAGCAGATCATACGCCATGAAAGTGTTCACGCACGCCAGCGACATTCGTTTGACATTCTTCTTATCAACACCCTGAAAATATTATTCTGGTTTAATCCCCTCATGCACACATACCAAAAGATCTTTATTCAACTTCACGAGTTCGATGCGGATGCGCGCGCCGTAGAGAGCAGGGATGTGAATAAATACTGCAGCCTCCTGGCCAGGGTTGCTTTACAGTCGGCCGACTTTACCATGGCCAATCACTTCAATCATTCATTAACTGTTAAACGAATCGAAATGATGAGAACCATAAAACGAAATATTAAGCAATGGAAGGTTGTGGCACTCAGCGCGACCTTTCCGCTGGTGTTTTTCCTTGTTGCCTGCCAGGATCAGATCGGCGAAGACATCAAGGAGATAACGCGTAATTCGAGTCATGCCTTGATTGTACCGGAGTTTGTGCAGACAAGATTTGACGAGGTCCAAAAGGAGAATCCTGAGCGAAAATATGTTCTACTCGAACTGAACGAAACCGCATCGAAGAAGCTGGAAACTTTGAAAGAACAGTACGGGCTGCCAGCATCGATGGAGGTCATGAAGGCGGTCAACGGGAAACGGGTAGCGGAAAGCGTCACAGGGCGCGCCTCAAACATCCACATTGACGCCGGAGGCTCACAGGGAGCGATCACATCAAAGCCCGGGGAGCAAACTTTTGCCATCATTGAATTCAATGAAAACGCCAGTCGCATGTCAGAAGCGGCTGCACAGGACCAGGTGTTCACGGTAGTTGAAGAGCAGCCGGAATTTCCTGGAGGGTTTGATGAGATGATGGCTTTCATCCAGGAAAATCTCAGGTATCCTAAAGTAGCGCGTCAGCAAGGCATCGAAGGCACCGTCTTTGTTTCGTTTATCGTGGAAAAAGATGGAGCAATTTCAGAAGTGAAGGTGATCCGCGGGATTAGTCCAGACTGCGACCAGGAAGTCGTTCGTATGATGAAACTTAGCCCTAACTGGGCTCCGGGAAAACAAAGCGGTCAAGTTGTAAGGGTCCGGTTTGTTCTGCCAGTCAAATTCGATCTGGGCTAACCAACGTTAACTTCCTGAAAGTGGCTCGGCTTTCAGGAAGTTACTTTCCTGAAAATATCTCTGCCAGCTTCTGGTGCAAGGCTGCACCGCGAAGATTCTTGGCCACGATGATGCCGTTAGGATCGAGCAGTAAAGAAAAAGGAATGCCGGTGATGTTGTAGGTCTTCGCAGCTTCTGACTGCCAGTATTTCAGATCGGACACGTGCGTCCAGGTAAGGTTGTCTTCCTCAATCGCCTGCAGCCAGTCCTCGCGGCTTCGGTCCAGTGAAACGCCATAGACGGTGAATCCCTTGTCCTTGTACTTTTGATAGGCAGCGACCACATTGGGATTTTCCTTCCGGCAAGGTCCACACCACTTGGCCCAGAAGTCAACGAGTACGTACTGTCCTTTCATCGAAGACAGTGGCACAATCTTTCCTTCGGGATTGGGAAGCGAGATCTCCGGCGCGGGCTGACCCACTGCGAGCAAACTCATCTGGTCAACAAAGCTGATAAAATTCTCAGCTTGCTGATAAGATGACCAATCCGCTTTCAACTTCTCGGCCACCTTCACATACGTATCGTAATATTGATCCTTATCCAATACGTTTTGTTGCAACAGGTTGATAACACCCAGGCTCGGTGACTTCTCGACCAACAGAGAAGCGATTTCGTCGTTATATTTTTTTACATGGTCCATGTACTTACCTTGGAGACTCAGTATCGTCTTTTCATCCCGGCGTTGCACCGCAGCTGTATACTCCTGATTTAACTGCACGACAACCGGATCGCTGTTGATCTTTGCCTGCATTTCCTGAACGTGCTGAATAAGATCGATGTCCGGAGACCCTGTGATCTCTGCAAAACCCTGTTGACTGTTGCCGTCTACATTCACCTCTATGTCGCTCCGATCCAGAATGAGCGTCAGCATCTGCTTGTTGTAGAAATTCAACCGGTAATAGCCCGGTTCATCCAGTTTGATTTTTTTCACAAATGTGTAGTCGCTCTTCAGGCCTACCGTGTCCTGCCATCCGTTGCCTCCGTCTTTGAGTTCCTGAATGGTGATTTGACCGGAGGGCTGCGGGTGGCCGACCTTGCCTCGAATCGTTACATACCAGCTCCCATCCTGACTTTGTCCGTCCTCTTTGCCGTTGGTGGAGCACGACAGTGACAGGGCCAGTAATAGCAGGCAGCAGGCTTTTACGATTTGCTGAAGGTTCAGCGCAAGCCTACGGCGACTTTCCTTATTATATAGACTTGATCTCATCTGTCTGTTTCTCATAATCCTTGTTTTGAAGCATCGAAGCCACTTTGCTCTTCGATCCGCGTTTATTTGCAACGAATACCAGACCACAAAATTACGAAGTTATTACTTACCGGTAAGAACTTTTAGCTTTTGGCTCAGGAGTGCATTCGCCACCTTGGGGTCGGCCTTACCCTTGCTGCGTTTCATTACTTCGCCCATAAACATGGCGACAATTCCTTTCTTACCGCTTTTATACTCTTCGACCTTGAGGGGGAACTCTTTAACAACCTCGTCGATGATCGGCTGGATGGAGGAATGACTACTGTCCTGAATCAAATTCAGCCGCTGGGCAACCTCGAGTGCCGAAGAACCCGGGTTCTTCAAAAGCGCCGGAAAAAGTTTCTGTGAAGCCACCGTATAGCTGACCTTGCCGCTGTCGACCAGGCTGATAATTTCGGCCAGTTTTTTCGGGGGTAGTAGAAATTCGGTTGCTGAAAGGTTGAACTCATTCAGGTAGGACTTGATCGGACCCATCACCCAGTTTGACACCGCCTTATAATTCCGCGATATCTGACACACCTCCTGAAAATACTCGGCAATATCGCGGGAATCAGTCAGCACCTGTGCGTCGTATTCAGGCAACGCGTATTGTTCAACAAACGTATTAAACATTTCTCGCGGCAATGCCGGCATCGAGGCGCGGATCGATCCAAGCCACTCGTCCGATATAACCAGCGGACTGAGATCGGGATCGGGAAAGTACCGGTAATCATTCAGCTCTTCTTTCGTGCGCATGCCGAACGTTTTCCCCGAGGCCGCATCGAAGGTGCGCGTTTCTGATAAAATCACATTTCCGTTCTCGACCTCCGCGATCTGGCGCTCAATTTCATGATCGATCGCGCGCTGGACGTTGCGAATAGAGTTCATATTCTTGACCTCGACTTTTCGGCCGAACTCCCGGGCACCCACGGGCATAACGGATACGTTCGCGTCGCACCGCAGCGACCCTTCCTCCATGTTGCCATCGCAGATCCCGAGATAGCGCACGAGCTTTCTGATCTCCGTGAGCAGGGCATACGCCTCGTCGGATGAACGAAGGCACGGCTCTGTTACGATCTCGATCAGCGGAACCCCCGCCCTGTTCAGGTCAACGAGCGTGTCGGGTTCGTTGGCCAAATGTATAGACTTGCCCGCGTCCTCTTCCATGTGAATCCGGTTTAGCGTGAGATCAGTCTGACCGGCCTTCGTCTGCACGGTGATAAAACCACCTACACACACAGGCGTGCGATCCTGAGTAATCTGATAGCCCTTCGGAAGATCGGGATAAAAATAATTCTTGCGATCAAAGATCACGAAGCGGTTGATCTCGCAATGACAAGCAAGTCCCATTTTAACAGCATACTCGACAGCCTTCTTGTTGAGCTTCGGAAGCGTGCCGGGGTGTGCCAGGGAAATCACGCTAATGGTCGTATTCGGATCGCCACCATATACCGATGCATCCGCTGAAAATACCTTGCTCTTTGTCGACAGTTGAGCGTGTACTTCCAGGCCGATCACAGCCGTGTATTTTTCGCGAGAGGATTTATCCATGATTTGATTAAGAATTAGAAAATCGAATATGTGATTCGGGCGGGGCAGGAACAGCTGCCCATTCCCTGGGCCTGACAAATCCCGTCAAGGGTTAACCATTTTGCGTGCTTTCTCCAGAACGCCGTTGAGGCCGTCAAGATTCTTTCCCCCGGCTGTAGCAAAGAACGGCTGGCCGCCTCCCCCACCGTCAATTTCACGGGCGAGCTCTTTGACCATGTTGCCGGCGTGAAACTTTTTCGTCTGCATAAGCTTTTCGCCGATCATGACCGTAACCTGCGGCTTGTGATCAACATCTGCCGCGAGCACAAGGAGGAGATCGTCGAACTGGTTGCGCAGTGCATACGCGATATTTTTAAGAACATCGCCGTTGGGAACCGATACCTTTTCGATGATCAGGGTGTGTCCGTTATTCTTCACGGCTTTCAACGCCAGCTCACTCCTGATCTGGTTAGCGCGCTCGCCGTGCAATATCTCGAGTTTCTTTTCGAGCATGTGTTTTTCATCCGAAAGGCTTTTCAGTGATGCGACCACATCCTTCGGATTTCTCAGCAACTGCTTCACCTCGCCGAGCACGCCGAGTTCTGTGCGCACATAGTTCTCCGCGGCTTCACCGGTCACCGCTTCGATACGTCGCACACCGGCGGCAACGGAGCTTTCAGAGATGATCTTGAAAATTCCGATGTTTCCGGTGGCGGGCACATGTGTTCCGCCACAGAGTTCGACAGAGAATTTCGGATCAAAGGTGATAACGCGCACGAAGTCACCATATTTTTCACCGAAGAGCGCCATGGCCCCGTAAGACTTCGCTTTTTCGATGGGTACATTTCGCTTTTCATCGAGCGCAATATTTTCGCGGATCTTTTTATTTACGATCTCTTCAACCTGCCGGATCTCGTCGGGAGTCATCGCGGCGAAGTGCGAAAAATCAAATCGCAGCAGGTCAGCGTTCACGAGTGATCCTTTCTGTTCAACATGCTTACCCAGCACCTGGCGCAGTGCCGCATGCAGGAGGTGCGTAGCCGAGTGATTGTTCATCGTCGACTCTCGCTTTGCGCGGTCTACAACGGCGCTGAAAGTTCCATTCATCTCCGCTGGTAGTTTTTCAGCAAGGTGAATAATAAGTTCGTTTTCTTTCCGAGTGTCCAGGATCGCCGTAGTCTCACCGTTACCCGTGATGTATCCCGTGTCTCCCACCTGTCCACCGCTTTCAGCATAAAAAGGAGTCTTGTCAAACACGAGCTGAAACAACTCTTTGTTCTTTTGTTTTATTTTCCGGTACCGGATGATCCGCACATCGGCTGCGAGGTGATCGTATCCGATAAATTCCGTTTGCTCATCGTCTCCGATCTGCACCCAGTCGCCCGTCTCCTTGACAGCATCTGCTTTCGATCGCGATTTCTGTTTCTCCATTTCGCTTCGGAACCCGGCCTCATCGATTGATATTCCGCGCTCACGGGCGATCAAGGATGTAAGATCGAACGGAAATCCGAAGGTGTCGTACAATTCGAAGGCCTGTTCACCCGATATCGTGTTGTTTTTTAGCTCCGCCTGGATGAGGTCCATGCGCTTCAGGCCTTTTTCGAGGGTTCTCAAAAAAGAAGTCTCTTCTTCAAAGATCACCTTCGTCACATAATCCTGCTGCGTGGCCAAATCCGGAAACGCTTCGCGCATTTGTTCCGACAGAACGGCAACCAGTCTATGAAGGAATGGCTCCTTGAACCCGAGGAACGTGAATGCGTACCGCACAGCGCGGCGAAGGATTCTCCGGATAACGTAGCCCGCGCCCGTGTTAGATGGCAGCTGCCCGTCGGCGATGGCAAACGACACCGCGCGAACGTGATCAGCCATTACGCGCATGGCGATGTCTGTTTCGCTGGCCGCCCCGTAGGTAACGCCCGCCTCCCGACTAATATACTGCAGCAAAGGCGTGAAGACATCCGTGTCGTAGTTGGATGTCTTTTTTTGTATCGCCATGCAAAGGCGTTCGAATCCCATTCCCGTGTCGACGTGGCGGGCAGGCAATTTCTCGAGGGAACCATCGGCTTTGCGATTGAATTCCATAAAGACCAGGTTCCAGATCTCCACGACCTGGGGATGTCCCGTGTTCACCAACTCACGACCGGGAATTTGAGCAGCTTCTTCCTCGGAGCGAAGGTCGATGTGAATCTCCGAACACGGACCGCATGGACCGGTATCGCCCATTTCCCAGAAGTTGTCTTTCTTATTTCCGCGGAGGATTCTTTCTTCCGGAAGAATATTTCTCCAGTGCTGGAATGCTTCTTCATCAAAGCCGAGTTGTTCGCGGGCATCGCCTTCGAAGACCGTCGCGTACAATCGCTCTTTGGGAAGTTTGTATTCTTCCGTCAACAACTCCCACGCCCACGCTATCGCTTCTTTCTTAAAATAGTCTCCGAACGACCAGTTCCCCAGCATCTCGAACATCGTGTGATGATAGGTATCGATGCCGACTTCCTCCAGGTCGTTGTGTTTGCCGCTAACCCGGAGGCACTTTTGCGTGTCCGCAATCCGGTTGCTTTTGGGTGTGGTATTCCCAAGGAAGCTGTCCTTGAACTGGACCATACCTGAATTCGTAAACAACAAGGTGGGATCATTCTTCAAAACGAGCGGGGCAGAGGGGACGATCAAATGCCCTTTTCGTTCAAAAAACCTCAAAAAAGTACGTCTTACAGATCCCGAGTCCATTCAACCGGCAGTTTAAGCGACAATTAGTTTATTTTGTTATATTAGCCGGCTAATCCATTGCCTGTCATGACAGTTAAGGATTAGCAAGCCACAAAAATAATCCGCGTTGAGGGAGAAATAGCAGAAAACGCGGTTTTTTTTATGGTGGCGTATACCTGAAGTACGAACCGTAAATGCGATACACGACCTTTCGCTACAATGCCCAGACATGCCAGTATGAGCGTGTCCGCCTATCCGCCAAAAGTGTTTTTTGGTATTGCCTCGGACTGGGGGTAGTGGCATCGTGTATGTTGGTAGGCATACTCCTTCTTCACGACCTGCTTGTCAACACCAGTCGGGAGACCCGGCTGCGCAAGGAGAACCGCGCTCTTCAACGCCATCATGAGTTGCTCACAGTACAACTCAACGAACTTCAGCCCGTCCTGGCTTCCCTTCAACATAAAGACGAAGTTCTTCACCAGAAATTTTTCGGATCTCCTCCGGTTGCACAACCCGAAGAGATCGATCGGGCTTCGAAGCAAAAACTTCTGCTCGCTGATCCCGATTCCTTTCGCAAACAGGTAGCCCTGCTGTCCGCCACTTCAGAAAAGCTTATCGAGCGGTCATCCGCCACCAACCTGCATTTCGCATTAAAATTCGAACTCGTCAAACCCACAATCGAAAAGAGCAACGCCCTGCCTACACTTCAACCGGTTCAGTCGTGGGATTCAGAGCGCATGTTCTCCGGTTTTGGGATGCGTGTGAATCCGTTTCATAAAGGATTGTACAAGCATCTTGGTGTCGATATCGCCATGCCTCGCGGTACTCCGGTCCTGGCAACGGCAGCCGGCAAAGTCGTGCAACTCAAGCGAAGCGACCTGCAGGCTGGCTACGGAAACTATCTTGAAGTGGATCACGGCAACGGTATCGTTACCCGCTACGCACACCTGGAAGATATTACAGTCAAGTTCGGCGCCCGCGTGATGAAAGGAGATACCATCGGAACCGTGGGAACAAGTGGCGGCTCCGTCGCCCCCCACATGCATTATGAGGTCCTCCGCGAGGGGGAGAACGTAGACCCCGTCCATTATATGGTACAGGGCCTTTCCGCTACCGAGCATCACTTACTGACAACCATGAGCCACAAACAAAACCAATCCCTCGATTAATGGCGACCCGATTCCGCTACAACGAAACGACCTGCAAATACGAGCCATTTTTCGTAAAAGGAAAAATATTGCGGAAGCGGGTAATGTGGTTCATCTCACTTTCTCTGATGCTGGCAGTATGCGCGTATGCCTACCTGCTGAAATACATTCCATCGCTTGACGAAATTTTTCTCGCGCAAGAAAACCAGAGACTGCGGATCGAATGGGAGATCCTCCATGATCAGATCGAAGAGTCTAACGGCAAACTACTGACCCTCATTGAAAAGGGCGATCATAATTACCGGGTGATTCTCGACTCCGAACCGCTTGACGCCAGCATCCGCGAAGCCGGTATCGGGGGTAGTGAAAAAATAAATACCTCTCAAATCGAGGATTACCCGCTTGTGCTGAGCGAATACCGCAAAGTGGAAAAGCTCAAGCACCAGCTCGACGTTGAATTGCAATCCTATGATGAGATCGCGAAAATGTACGAGCAAAAAAGCCTGATGTGGGCGGCGCGACCCGCCATCCAGCCCATCAGCAACAAGACCCTTACTCACCTGCATTCCACGTTTGGCGAGCGAATGCACCCGCTGCTTGGATACGTTCGCGATCATAAGGGATTGGACTTCACCGCCGACGTTGGCACGCCGGTCTATGCCACCGGCGATGGCGTTGTTAAAAGCGCCTATCTCTCCGTCACGTTCGGAAATGTGATATTCCTGGACCACAGCTTCGGATACGAGACACGATATGCGCACCTGTCGAAATTCAACGTAAAACGGGGCCAGAAAATCAAACGAGGCGATATTATTGGCTTTGTCGGAAGCACCGGTCTTTCCGGAGGACCGCACTTGCACTATGAAGTTCTTTACAACGGTCTGCAAATCAACCCCATAAATTTTTTCCAGCGCGACCTCAGCAACAAGGAGTATGAAAAACTGGTAGAGGAAGGCAGCAAATATCGCGAGCCGCTCGATTAATTATTTTCATTATTCTGAATTCTGCCTTTCTTTGCAGTCCTGTTTTTTGATCCATGTTCATGCGGTTCTTATTCATTGCTGGATGCTGTTTGCTATCCCTAGCTGTCTTCGCGCAAGAGAAGCCAGATGCGGTTACCGCTGTGGATTCAGCTTCCTCCCTCAATACAATTCCCGATACTGTTACTGTCATCGGCGTGGGTGACATCATGATGGGTACGAGCTATCCCGAAGACCGCCTTCCGCCGAACGATGGGAAATTCCTGTTGAGCGGCATCGCGCCGGTATTGCGGGATGCGGATGTGACCTTCGGAAACCTGGAAGGAACCCTGCTCGACGAAGGTGGCACCCCAAAAACCTGCAAGGATCCTAAAGTATGCTATGCCTTTCGCTCTCCCACGCGTTACGTGAATAACCTCGTCGACGCGGGTTTCGACATGATGAGCCTCGCGAACAACCACGCCGGCGATATGGGCGACGAGGGCCGCGACACAACCATGAACACGCTGCTGGAGGCGGGAATCCTGCATGCCGGACAGATGTCGATGAAAACCGCCATCTTTATTAAAGACAGCGTGCGGTATGGCCTCGCAGCATTTGCACCCAACGCCAACTGCGTGCCCATCAATGACCTCGAAGGGGCCAGGGCAATTGTTCGTGAACTGGATTCCCTGGTCGACATCATCATCATTTCCTTTCACGGCGGCGCAGAGGGCGCGAAATATCAAAATGTGCCTCGCGCACACGAGATGTACTACGGCGAAGACCGCGGCGATGTGTATAAGTTCGCGCACACTTTGATCGATGCGGGGGCCGATATCATTCTCGGCCATGGTCCGCACGTCACCCGCGGTATGGAAGTGTATAAAAAAAGATTCATTGCCTACAGCCTCGGAAACTTTTGTACGTACAAGGGCATCAATATCGCCGGCATCAATGGCCTGGCACCGATCGTAAAAGTTTTTACCACTACCTCAGGTGAATTTATCAAAGGAGAAATCATCCCGACCATCCAGTCGCATGAGACGGGCGTCCGCATTGACGCTCAAAAATCCGTTATCAAAATCATTCAGGAACTTTCCAAAAAAGATTTTCCGGAATCAGAAATTCGGATTGACGATAATGGTTTAATTACTTATCTTGGACAGTAACATGGCGTATAAGGAAAAAGAGATCGAAAAGCTTTACTACTCCATAGGAGAAGTTGCCGAAATTTTTACAGTTGCTCCCTCCCTTATCCGTTTCTGGGAGTCCGAATTCGACATCATCAAGCCAAAAAAAAATCGCAAGGGCAACAGACAGTTCACTAAGGAAGACATCGATAACGTCCGCACGATTTATCACCTGGTAAAAGAAAAAGGATTTACCCTCCAAGGCGCCAAGGAAATGTTGCGCAATGATTCACAGGCCGTCAAAGACAAAATGGAAATGATTGATTCCTTGCGCAATGTGAGGAAGTTCCTTGTCGAACTGCGCGAAAAGCTCTAATAACCGGCGGTTCGCATTCGCAGGCCATTCAGTAGCAGAAAATCGTGAAGACTCAGCAATTGTCAACTGTCCAATTGCTAAATTGTCAACTGTCTAAAAGGCCCTCACGATGGATCAGAACCGTCTCTCCCTCCTTGCCCTGCACTTTGTCCCGGGTGTCGGCGACTATTTGATCAGGCAACTAATCAGCTATTGCGGATCGGCAGAAAAAGTTTTCCGGATTCCGAAGGGAAAATTGCAGAAGATTCCAGGAGTAGGCTCGGTCACGGCCGAGGCCATCACCCGCGGGAAACCCTTCGAGCGCGCGGAACAGGAACTAAGACGCGCGGAAAAAGAAAAGGTGAATCTGCTTTTCTTCACCGATGATAATTATCCCTCGCGGCTGCGGCAGGTCAATGATGCCCCGACAATGTTGTACGCCCGCGGAAACATGGACCTGGAGAATCCCAAAACCGTGGCCATCGTCGGAACGCGACAGTGCACCGCATACGGAAAAGAATGCGTCGAAAATCTCGTGCGGGATCTCGTACCACATCAACCCTTGATCGTTAGTGGCCTGGCTTACGGTATCGACATCCACGCGCATAAACTTGCCCTGAAGCATTCGCTTCCCACTGTGGGAGTAATGGGCAGCGGGCCTGACGTGATCTATCCGTCGTCCCATCGAGAGGTGGCGATGAAAATGATGGAGCACGGAGGACTGCTCACCGAACATCCCTTTGGCGCCCAGCCAGACGCGCACAATTTTCCCGCGCGCAACCGCATCGTCGCAGCCCTCTCAGACGCTGTCATCATCGTGGAGGCCGCCGAAAAAGGCGGGGCGCTTATCACGGCGGATATCGCGAACAGCTACAACAAAGACGTCTTCGCTATGCCAGGCAACATAAGACAAAGTCATTCCGCCGGATGCAACAACCTTATTAAGTCAAACCGCGCTCACCTCCTCGCCTCCGTCCGTGACCTGGAATATATCATGAACTGGAGCGCGGGAACCCGGCCCGCAAAAAAAGAAGCTATTGTCCTCGATGGATACTCCCCCGAAGAACAAATCGTCATCAAGACTTTGCTTGAGAATAACAAACAATTGATGATTGATGAGATCAGCTGGAAAACAAACCTTCCCATCAGCCAACTTGCCTCGCTCCTGCTCAGCCTGGAGTTCAAGAGCGTACTCGCATCCTTGCCGGGCAAAATTTATAAACTCACGAAGTGGTGATCATTGCTTACGTCACCTGAAAGACACTGTCCGCTTCGGCCATCGCTTCAGCCAGGGCCGCGCGATCCAGATTCAGCACCGCCCCGTTGCTTTCCAGCACGGACACAATCGTCTCCGTTGCGATATTTCCCACGAGGTCATCGTTGGCCATCGGACAACCGCCAAAGCCCCGTATGGCGCCGTCAAATCGCCTGCAACCCCCGCGGTAAGCAGCCTCGATCTTGGCTGAAGCCGACTCGGGCCGCGAGTGAAGATGAACACCCAGTGGCGCATCCGGAAATTGTTGCGAAACCGATGCGAAGAGCGTTTCAATGGCATCGACCTCCGCCGCACCGATCGTGTCGGCCAAGGAAATAACATCCGATCCCAGTGTGATGAGAATATCAACGAACCTGGACACCACCTCCACTTCGTACGGGTCGCCATAGGGATTGCCGAATCCCATACTGATGTAGGTCACGAGTTTCTTGCCGGACTTGTCGCAGATGTTCCGGATTTCTCCGAGTGTATTTAGCGCTTCCGGTATTGACTTGTTGGTGTTGCGTTTCTGAAACGTCTCTGATATGGAAAGCGGAAAGCCGAGATACTGGATGGCTCCGTGTTGCGAGGCCTCAACCGCGCCGCGCTCATTCGCTACAATCGCGAGAAGTTTCGAAGCTCCTCCCACTGTGTCAAGACCGTCCAGCACTTCAGCCGTGTCCGCCATCTGAGGAATCGCCTTCGGAGATACGAAACTTCCAAAGTCGATGGTATCAAATCCCACCCGAAGAAGTTTGTTGATATACCCGATCTTCCGGGCTGTTGGAATAAAGGGAATAATGCCTTGCATAGCATCCCTCGGACATTCAATTATTTTGATCTCAGAAATCATACACTACTCTAACTACCCTACCCAATCCCCTTACAGCCTATAACCTCTATACCCTATACCCTATACCCCTACATCCCCCGATCAGGTAACTAAAAGTAACAGAATAATATCAACAGTCAGCGGTCTACAATGCCACTTAACCGATGTTCTTGATAAAGTCTTATTTTTCGGCGATATATAAGACAAAAATTGAATGCCCCATTTATGCCGTTAACCGAATTCACCGGTATCCTAGGTCTCAAACGGGCAGCGCATCTGTTGAGGCGGGCAACTTTCGGAGCCACCAAACAACAGATCGATGCATTTGCAGCGCTGACGCCGGCACAGGCTATTGAGCAACTCTTCAGACAACAACTTCCGGAGCCCGTACTTCCTCCCGATCCCGCTACGGGCCAGGAATGGGTTATTACAGGAACAACCGATGCAAACAGTCCCGACGACAAACTGCAGGGCTACTTCAAAGGATGGTTTGTCGCCCAAATGCTGAGCTGTGGCATCGATCCTTCGCTCTCCCTTGCCTATTCCACCCGCGAGAAGCTCGTTTTTTTTCTGCACACGCATTTTACGACCATTCAGTCGAAGGTAAATAACAGCCGATCGCTGTACTTCCAGAATCAGTTATTTCGCCTCTTCGCGCTTGATGCGTTAAATACGGATCCGGTAATCAACTTCAAAGAGTTAAGCGTCAAGATCAGCATAGACAACGCCATGCTCCAACTACTCGACGGCAACATGAACGTGAAGGGAAGTCCGAACGAGAATTACGCCCGTGAGTTCCATGAACTATACACGATCGGCCGCGGTCTGGAGGGAACACTTCCCACGTCTACCGAGCCCGGCGACTATATTCTTTTTACGGAAGCGGATGTGCAGGCGGCTGCCAGGGTTTTCTCAGGCTGGGCGTTTGATGATGAATTCGCCACTGTCGATGCGGACACGAACTTGAAGCGTGGAAAAGTAAAAGGAAGCGCCCTGAACGCATCTGCGCATGACAATGAACCCAAACAATTCAGCGCGAGGTTCGGCAACGCTGTCATTCAGCCCGACCCGTTATTGCTCGATGGCGGAAGAGCAACTGAGGAGAGCGCGATCGATGAGATCCGCCAACTGGTCGACCAGATCTTTGCCAAGCCGGAGACGACGAAGAATATTTGCTGGAAGATATACCGGTTTTTTGTCTATGCCCCGCACACGCCTGAGGTCGCCCAGGCAATCGATCAAACCGTGATCGCGGAAATGGCCAATACTTTTATCACAAGCAACTACAAGATCCAGCCTGTGATAGAAAACCTCTTGCGCAGCGAACATTTTTACGAAGCGGGCTCCGGCGTCGCCGACGACAACTTCGGCGGAATCATAAAGTCGCCACTGGATCTAGTAGCGGGAACGTTGCGGTTCTTCGACGTCCGTCTTCCGGATATGCTGACGCAGACGGACGAATTCTACATGGTTACCGGCAACATCATCGGAAGCCTGGGCGACCTCGGTCTTAATTTTTTCGAACCGTATGACGTAGCCGGGTATGAAGCCTATCACCAGTATCCCATTTATCATCGCAGCTGGATCACACCGAATTACCTGGCCCGGCGATACGAGTTTATCCGGCAAGTCATCACGGCGTCCGAGGACGGAATGTTCAATGTGGACGTGTACGAGTTTGTAAAGAAAAACTTTAGCGATGCTGTCGCATCAGACGCGCCGAGCCTTGTAATTGAGCTCGCGAAATACCTGTTGCCCCTGTCGGATAATCTGACATTTGACGAGAACGCTGACGACACGTCTTCACTGACGGCGCAAAGGCTGAACTATTTCAAGGAGCGCTTTCTGCAGCAGTTTGATGAAGCGTACTGGACAACACGCTGGCAACAAAGCGCACCCGATCTCCGCGAGCAGCTGGAGTTCCTTTTCAATGCCATGCTGCAGTCGCCTGAACACCAACTCAGCTAAAACTGAAACCATGAATCCTTCCAGGAGAAAATTTCTAAAGACGTTGCCCGCCGCAGTAAGCTTGCCTTTCGCGCTCGCCGGAGTACCACTGAACCTGATGGCTGAAAACGCGTTGACTAAAATGGCGCGCGCGAGCTTAGGCAATGACCGTATCCTCATCATTCTGCAAATGCACGGCGGCAACGACGGTCTGAACTGTCTCATTCCCGTCGCGGATTACGAACAGTATTACAGCAGGCGTGCCAATATCGCCATCCCCGCCCGCAACAGTCTGAGAAAATACATACCGCTCGACAGTACGCTCGCACAGGAAAAACAGGTAGGCCTTCACCCCGACATGGCCGCCATGAAACACATGTACGACCAGGGAAGGGTGGCGATGGTCCAGGGTGTGTCCTACAAGAATAACAACGGATCGCATTTCCGCGGACGCGACATCCTCTTCATGGGAGGCGCGCATGATGAATACCTGCAGTCGGGCTGGGTAGGGCGCTACCTCCAGCAGGAGATCGCTCCTGCGCAATACCCGGAGGATTTTCCTAACAGCGGTATGCCCGACCCGCTCGCCATCGAGATGGGGAATGACGTCTCGCTTATTTTCCATCAGCAGGGAAACATACCGACCTCTATCTCCATCAACGACCCGGTCGGCTTTGCAAATCTTGTGGGCAACCTCGAAGGCTTTCTCGATGAGCAGGTAGATCCGCGGGGAATTCCGCCGGCATACTTGCAAAACTCTCCGTATTACAATGAGCTCGACTGGATCCTCAGTCTTGAAGACAAATCCAAGGACTATGCTGCGCGCCTTGCTGAAGTTTACAGGGCAGGCGACCAGGTGCCGGGATACTCGAACTATCCGGAGATCTATCCTTTCAATGCGCCGAAGAATAGCCTCACAAACTCGCTCACTCCACAACTCAAGATAATCGCCCGCCTGCTCTCCGGTGGTTGCCAGACGAAAGTGTTTCTCATCAAGACCGGAGGGTTCGATACCCATGCGTCGCAGGTTGAGAGTTATGATCCCACGATGGGTGTACACGCCGCCCTCATGTATCACATTTCAACGGCAATGAGCGCCTTCCAGCAGGACCTGCGCAAGAGGGGACTGGAGGATCGCGTTCTAACGCTAACGACGTCGGAGTTTGGAAGAAGAATATATTCAAACGGAAGCTACGGCACAGACCATGGCACCGGAGGACCCATGTTCATTTTTGGCCAGGGCGTTCGTGCGGGCATGGTCGGGCAAGTGCCGGATCTGGCAAAAGCCAATGTCGAGATGCAGTTCGACTACCGTGTCGTCTATGCGAACATCATGAAAGACTGGCTACAGGTTCCGGATGATCGGCTGAATGAGATCTTCCCCGGGCTGATGACGGCGCAGGGCACGTCGGACGGGGTTACCTTTCAACCTTTGCCACTTGCAGGCGACATCATCACCGGCACAAGCGATTTTATCGATGGCCGGTTTGCGCTGGAAAACTGCTTTCCGAATCCCGTTAGAGACAAGACCACCATCGGATTCCGCATCAACGTGGCGCAACGGGTGACACTCACCCTTTACGATTTGAGTGGCCGGCCCGTTCTGGTATTGCTCGACAAGGTGATGGAACCCGGCGCCCATCAGATCGAACGGTATCTCGGCGACCTCCGCGCCGGTGTCTACCAGTGCGAAATGAAGAGCGGTTTTTTCAAAGATTCAAAATCTCTGGCCATCGTAAAATAAGAACATGAATAGAGCCATTCCGCTTGTAATTTTCGCACTCATCGCCGTCCAGGCCTTCGGGCAAAGAAACCCGCGAAAGGGCAGCTTCTTCAACAAGTCAAACAAGCAAGCCGATCAGTTTCTGCAGAAGCAATGGTGGCTGGGGTTCAAGGCAGGACCCAACCTTTCAAAGGCACTCGTGGAAAAGACCTATCATATTGTCTCACCCGTCAACTACAACGTAGAGCAGATCTCCAAGACATATGAGAATTTCCGATCCATCGGAAGCCAGTTTTCATTTGAGCTGACATTTTACTTCCGCGGCATATCGGTGAGTTTTCAGCCTTCGTACCGGACAAACCGCTTCCGCTATTCGAATCAATACGAATGGACGGATGCGGAACAGGCTGAAAACCGACTTGTCCTCGATTATGAGCAGGAGCAAAAGATTGCGTACCTGGACTGGCCGCTGCTGGGGCGTTATGAGTTCAACGGTGGGAAGCTCAGGCCCTACGTGCAGGCGGGAGTCTATTCGTCGTGGTTGATCGACGCTACCAAGTCGGTAACCGTGTCGGGAATCGATCACGCATCGGGCGGCGCTAATAATTTCAAGAACGAACCCGTGATCGTCGGCGCCACTGACCTCTTTGCAAAATACCACTGGGGCATTGTCGGCGGCGGGGGTATCTATTATTCGTTGGGAAATGTTCGGGTCAACGTGGACGTGACCTATAAGCGCGGGATGAGCAACATCGCTTCGACCGAAAACCGTTACGCCAGCGATCGCTTGTCCGGCGTTGGCGACAGCATGGACGATATGACGCTGGACAACCTCGTGTTGTCGGTAGGGTGTTTGTTTCCCCTGCGGTTCCTGGGAAGTGGATTTAAATCGATGGTTGACAACTAGCAAAAATGAAATCTCAATACTCTTTTCTTGTCGGAAATTTTCAGAGCCGGAAAGCCATACGCGGATGGGTACTGCTGTGTACATTGTCTTCCCTCCTGGCATTCACCTCCTGCACGGAGGATTCCAACCCGGAACTTGAAAAGCAAACATTCACTTCCGTCTTTGACCACAGCGATTTTTCGGCGGGGTTCTATCCCATCTCGCTGAAACAAACGCCTGACGGCGGATACCTGATCCTGGCAGAGCGCAAGATCCCGGGGTCCATGTTCAGGGGTTCCTACCTTTTGAAAGTCGATGAGGTAGGCGATTTCGAGAGAGAACTGGTTCTTGACGTCAACGCCAACCCGGTCGGAGATCTCATGGAAGTCGGCGGCTACTACTATTTCTTCGCGATGGACACGCTCACGTTGCAGGGCCAGCTCCTGAAAGTTGACGCAGAAGCGCAGGCGGCAGAGGTGAACAGCGCCGGAGGTGTGACGTATCCAACTGCGGCAAGCCTCGCGGGCGATGAACTGCTCCTGTTGAGCTATCAGCACGCAGATAAGTTATCCATGCTCTCGATCCACACAGTCAATGGCGACCTAGTAAAGGATCCGGCGCGTTTTAGCATCGGCGCGGGTGACGATGTTGAGGAGCCGATCATGAATCACATCCTCCGGACCGGCAAGCGATTCCCGTTTCAGGTTGGTAAGGTTTCCAACGACCTGTACTTCTTCAACGGATTTCACAACTATTCATTCTCGCTCGTCTTCACCAGCATGGGCGATGACGGTCCCGCCGGTGTTGTAAACGGACAACAGGACGACGGAGGCCTCAGCGCGATCGTGCCTTTGGAAAACGGCACCTTCGCCGTCTCGCGTTTTGATTTCGGTGAGAACTATTTTTTGCCAGGGGTGGAGCTCACAACCCATAGCACCTCCATTGGCGCATACCTGGGTGGTTACGTCCTTCCGGAACTGATACCGGACGCTCCCGTACGGATCATGCGCGTGAATGCCGGTGGAAAAAAGATGCTGTTGTATGCGAGTGACACCCGCAGCAAGCAGATCGGGCTGTTCTTCTATGACGAAGCTAGCGGAGATTTTGTCAGCAGTCGATACCTGGGATTCTCGAATCCGTTCGAGATCGCAGCGCTCACCACCACCGAGGATGAAGGCATTGCAATCTGCGGAACGACGTGGCTCGCGGGCCGTTTCCCCCGCATCTGCCTGTTCAAGATATCAAAGGAAGACCTGGCAAAGCAGGCGGACTAACCTCTTCTACTCTCAGGATTTTTTTGGACCTTTACGCGGCACTAATTCTTGTTATGATCGAAGTAAAGGAGAACGTCGACCTGTTTCCATTCAACACATTCCACATACATGCCGTATGCCGCTATCTGGTAACCATCCGCACTGAAGAAGAAGCGCGCGAGGTTTTCGAAGGTGGCCTGTTCCGCAGCCATCGCCATCTGGTCCTCGGGGGCGGCAGCAACATCCTGCTGACGGGAGACTTCGACGGTGTCGTCGTGAAGAACGAGCTCTCCGGAATTTCCGTGCAACAGGAGGATGACGATACCATTAGCCTTCGCGTGGGCTCCGGAGAGAACTGGCACCGCCTGGTGCTGCACTGTGTCGAGCGCGACCTCGGCGGCATTGAGAATCTCTCCCTCATTCCCGGAACCGTGGGCGCCGCTCCCATGCAGAACATCGGCGCCTATGGCGTTGAGATCCGCGAGGTTATTCGCAGCGTGGAAGCGATCGAACTGAAGACCGGGGCATCGAGGGTCTTCGACCGGGACGAGTGCGCGTTCGGCTATCGCGAAAGTATTTTCAAGCAGGAACTTCGGGACCAGTATTTCATCTCAAGTGTTACTTTAACTCTGACGAAAAGAAACCACCGGTTCAACGTTAGCTATGGTGCGATCCAGGACGTCTTGAGAAAAAAGAATATTCACGACCTCTCTATCCGGGCCATCAGCGATGCCGTGATCGATATCAGGTCGAGCAAGTTACCGAACCCTTCCGTCATCGGAAACGCGGGAAGCTTCTTCAAGAACCCTTCCGTCGATGCAGATTTTTTCGAGCGGCTTAAGAAAGAATACCCGGCGATTCCCTCCTTTCCCGGGGAGAAGTCCCTCGTAAAGCTTCCCGCCGCATGGTTGATTGAACAATGCGGATGGAAGGGAAAAACCCTCGGTAGCATCGGCGTTCACAAGCACCAGGCACTCGTGCTGGTGAACTACGGAGACGGAGAAGGACAAAAAATCTGGCAGCTCGCCCGGGACATTCAGTCGAGCGTAAGAGAAAAATTCGACATCGTTCTCCAACCTGAAGTGAACGTGTTATGACTTCGACGATGGTCGCTAACCTTCGAGTACCCCTCCAAAAAAATTCCCGATCAAAAAAATTTTTTGCTGAAAATTTTTGCGAATAAAAAAAATGTTATAACTTTTCGTATCGTTTAATAACATTTAAACTAAAATTAAAAACGCTATGGCAAAATCAGCGAAGAAAGCAGCTAAGAAGTCTTCTAAGAAGACTGCTAAGAAAGCTGCCAAAAAGAAGAAGTAATTAGGTTTAACCTAAAGACTTTTGCGAAGGGAAGTAAATCAGATTTGCTTCCCTTTCGCTTTTTAAGTCCGCGTCATCACTGCAGTCATCCTCCTTCCCTCATCTGATATTGCCGTGCCTATCCGGCTCCACAGGCGCCCCGCGACGCGTCCCATCATCGAATTTCATACGGTTGCGCCAAAATTGTAGGGATTGTTCTTGTCTTAACCCCTGGCCAACCGTAACTTTCTTTCGAATTAAATCAACTGAGTATGGCAAAAGCAGCGGCAAAGACATCGACGAAAACAGGAGCCAGAAAACCCCGTGCACCTCGGGCCAAAGTATCTGGCAACGACATCGAAAAGGTAAGTGAAGAAGCGCTGCAGAAACTCCAGACGCTCGGTATCGATGAACAGCTTCAGCGCGATCTGGAGTGGTGCCTGGGAAGTTACCGGGCTGACCGCAATCCCGTCGGCTTGTACGACGGCGCCAGGCGCGCGCTGGCTATCTTCAAGAATGAAAGGCAAAAGAAAACGAAAGGCGTGACCGCCAAACTGATCAGCGACCTTGAAAAGGTTGTCGAAGAACGTTCCTAAATCATCTTGGTCACATTCCCCAGCTTGCCCTGGTACCGCGCGACCTCTACACCAAACTTTTCGAGAAAGTCCACTCCTTCGTCGGAGGCGAGCCCCTTATGCTCCGCGTACGATCGCAGATACATGACCTTGCGGATGCCCATCGAAAAAATAATCCGGGCGCACGCCAGGCAAGGAGACAGCGTCACATACAAGGTCGCGCCTTCAACCGACGTTTTGTTCTTGACTGCGTAAAGAATCGCGTTCTGCTCCGCGTGGATGGCGAGTGAGCATCCTCCCTTCGAATCGCGTGGACATCCGGTCTCCGGCCATTCCTCGTCACAATTATGCGTCCCGGATGGAGGACCGTTGTATCCAATCGAAATAATCCTCGTATCGCGGGTCAGCACAGCACCCACGTGCCTCTTTATACAATGCGAACGGGTGGCAAGATTAACTGCCAGCTCCATGTAGATATCATCAAATTCGGGACGTCTCATGCGCGTAAAAATAGAATATTGCGTCGACAACCAAACGATCGGCCGCAAACAGTGATCCTCTAAAATCTCTCACGTTCCTCTCACAACAAATAATTCCACCCGGTCGTGCTGAAAACATTATCTTTAACCCTGTATGATGCTCCAGGTTATACCTTTTGTGTGTTTGCTCTTTCTGACCACGCTCGCCCGGGCGCAGGAGGTGCTGAAGCCCCGGCCGAGCCCGCTGGCCGTCACCACCGCGCGCTATCAGGATCACTATGTCAAGATTACCTACAGCCAGCCCCAGCGGAAGAACCGCGAGATATTCGGTGGTCTTGTGCCTTACGGACAAGTATGGCGAACAGGAGCAAACGAAGCCACCGAGATCACAACAACAAAGGATATTACGATAGGCCAGCTACTGCTGAAAGCCGGTACGTATTCCCTCTTCACCATCCCGAGAAAAGAAAAGTGGACGATCATCATCAACGCTGACCAGGGACTCTGGGGAGCTTACAACTACAATCCAAAGAAGGACGTATTCCGGTTCGATGTCCCTGTACAACCCGCCGGCAAAACATATGATGTGTTTACTATCTTCCTCGATCAGCGCAACGAAGTGGCAAACATTTTGATTCTGTGGGATAATGTAAAAGTATCGATCCCTGTAAAATTCCTTAATTAATTCCACCATGGTGAAATATACCCTGCTTTCCATCTTCCTTCTGACCGGTCTTGCACTGAAAGGACAGGACATCGCAGAGCTTGAGCGAAGAAACGGCTTCAAAGACCTCAAACTTGGCGTCCCGATAGACTCCGTGAAGGGCGAAAAAAAACTCAGGAAGGAGTTTCGCGAACAGGACGAATTCCCGGCCAGGTTGTACAGCATCGACCATCCCGACTACGAAAAGATCGGTGAGATCGCAGTTAACAAGGTAGAGATCAAAACCTACAAAGATCTCGTCTACCAGATCCATATTGTCGCCAATAAGGACCCTAGGCTCATGAAAGCTCTGGAATCCATCTATGGTCCGGCCGACTATGACATGAAAAAAGAGACTTACTTCTGGAAGGGCAACACGCTTATCCTGAAGTTCCGATCCTATTCCCGGAATCAGCTGGAAATGATCTTCAGCTCCTATGTCATCCTCAAAATGATGAAAGATGACAAAGGCAAGAAGGTGGAGGACATAGCAGACGACTTCTGATCTCGTTCTCAGCTCAATCGTAGATCTCTGCACACAACTGTATTCCGGATCGCCGCCAACGGCGCATCCCATCACGGATCTCCTATCTGTTTCAGAAATATCGGAAGTCAGGGCCCCCAAAGCCCGCTCCACGCCGCTTCCTTATCTGCCACAAAGCTGTGAAGTGCGGTTGCAAGTAATTATTTTTGCTGTTTCATTGTTGAATTTCTGAAATTAACTCCCCGGCGGTCGATCCGACCGGACCTCAAGACAATATGATCTCAATCACTAACCTGTCCTACTATATTGGTGGACGCGCGCTATATGAAAATGCGAGTATGTTCATCAAACCCAAGGATAAAATCGGACTGATCGGTCTGAACGGCCGCGGAAAGTCGACCCTTTTGAAACTCATCAACGGAGATTACACGCCGGATGCCGGCAGTATCAGCAAAAGCAACGACTGCACCATCGGATTTCTCAACCAGGACCTCCTCTCCTATCAGACAGACGACGCCATCGTCACGGTAGCGATGGAGGCCTTTAAGGACGCAGTCGACACTCAACGCGAGATCGAGCGCATTCTTCACAAGCTTGAGACCGAGTATTCGGAGGCGCTCGTCGACAAGCTGACCCGTTTGCAGGAAAACTTTGAACGTCTTGATGGTTATTCCATGCAGGCGAAAGCGGAAGAAGTCCTGGAGGGTATCGGCTTCGCTACTCAAGACCTGCACAGACCCCTGAAGGAATTTTCCGGTGGCTGGCGCATGCGGGTTATGCTTGCCAAGCTGCTTCTGGAGAAGCCTTCGCTGCTGATGCTCGACGAACCCACCAACCACCTGGATCTTCCTTCTATCGAATGGGTGGAGAACTACCTGCGCAACTATGAGGGCGCCGTCATCGTGGTATCCCACGACCGTACTTTCCTGGACAATGTCAGCACGAAGACGGTGGATGTCACCCAACAGCAACTGGTTACATATGAGGGGAATTACTCCTTTTATCTCCAGGAAAAAGAACTTCGCGAGGAAATTCAGCAGAACGCCTACGAGAATCAGCAACAGAAGATCCGCCAGACGGAGCGATTCATTGAGCGTTTCAAAGCAAAGGCGACCAAAGCGCGGCAGGTGCAGTCGCGGGTAAAAGCTCTCGAGCGGATGGATAAGATCGAGGAAGTCATCGACGACACGGCTGCGGTAAACTTCAGGTTCCGGTTCAGCCAACAACCCGGCCGCTTTATTATCAACCTGAATAGTATCTCCAAGTCGTACGGGTCATTGCAGATCCTGAAAGACACCTCCATCGCGATCGAGCGGACGGATAAGATTGCGCTCATCGGCGCGAATGGCAAAGGAAAATCCACGTTGCTCAGGATCATCGCCGGCGACGAACCGGTTGATGGCGAGCGGACGATGGGCTACAACGTGATACCCGCGTTCTATGCGCAGCATCAGCTCGAGTCGCTCCATGTCGACAACGAAATACTGGATGAATTAAAGCAAGCGGGCTCGGGAAAGTCAGAACAGGAATTGCGCAATGTACTGGGGTGTTTCCTCTTTACGGATGAAGACCAGTTCAAGAAGATAAAGGTTTTATCAGGAGGTGAGAAATCCAGAGTCGCGTTGGCGAAGACCCTGATATCGGAAGCTAACTTCCTCTTGTTGGATGAACCGACGAACCACCTCGATTTCATTTCTGAAAATATTCTTATCCAGGCGTTGCAGCAGTATCAGGGCAGTTTTGTCGTGGTTTCGCACAACCGCCACTTTGTGAACCAGATCGCGAACAAGATCTGGTACATTGAAGATCAGCAGATCAAAGAATATCCGGGAACATACGAAGAGTACGAGTACTGGCGGAAGAAAAATCAGGCCGCCACCCAGCCTCCGCCCGAAGTGAAAAAGCCCAAGGCGGAGAAAAAACCTGTGCAGGAAAAAACTCCGTCGCAGGAGGCGCGGCTGAAGAGCCTGGAGAAAGACTTGAAGAAAGTTGAAGAGAGGATCGAGAAGTTGACTGCCGACAAGGCACGCATCGAAACGGAGATGACACGTGAGGACGTTTACTCAGACTTCGGGAAACTGAATGTTGTTCAGGAGAAATTCAACACGGTTAACAAGGAGTTGAACGAGGCGAATTCAAAATGGGAGGAGCTGGCATCCGCTATCGACGCAATAAGCAGTTAGCGACCCCGTTGGCCTCCTGGTCTTACCACAGACCGATTCCCATCTGAATGCTCAGCCGTTCCATGTCTTGCTCAACCGATGACCTAAGACCGGCCCCACCCCATCCTGACCATCGCGGCGCTACTTTGTAGTGTAGTCGCTGAAGCTTGTAGCCGGCGGTGAGGTAAATGGTGAGTTTCCCCTGGTGCAGCCGGTAGCCAATTGCGGGATGATAAAAAAAACCACCTTCATCCCGGAAGTACAGCTGCTGCTGTTCTTCGAAAGCGTTCCAGGCCTTCGAATATCCTGTGCTGACCTGCACAAACCACGCGTGATCTTTGCGCTCGGCGAAATCCCAACCCAGGCTCGCGAAAACAGGAAGTACCTGCCAATTCAAATAACCATCATAACCGACCCCTACGCCGATCGAAAAGGTATGGTATCGCACCCCCTGCACGAGCGCAGTTGTGACGGATGATCCCCTTCCTGTCGTGCCTGTGAGGATCCCGGAATGAAGGGAGATGAACCAGTCAGCTTTCGAACCCGTGGTATCTGACTGAGCCGCCGTGGAAAAGCAGGCGCACCCCATCAAGAGAAACAGGACCGCTCTACTGCGCATTTGACAAGTTGATCTTGCTCAGCAGGTGAATATTCTTTGGATCGCTGTAATCGTATTGAAAAATGCCATCCTCACCGATCATCATCAGCACATCGTTGAAGGGAATCACATCGACTGCGTTGATATCCTTGTAGTGCGCGAGCTGATGCTCATCAATGGCGTTGACATCGGCGGCATCATAAGCTTTCAACCC
This sequence comes from Flammeovirgaceae bacterium, assembly GCA_044507775.1. Lineage (GTDB taxonomy): Bacteria > Bacteroidota > Bacteroidia > Cytophagales > Cyclobacteriaceae > Chryseosolibacter. The sequence goes on from JBIQIY010000011.1 coordinate 87,219, forward strand.
GTCATCGCCATCGCAGATAAACAGCGTCTTGTCGTCGATTCCCAAACCGTGGGGATTGGTCATGCTGTAAGCTTTCACGAGTTTCGGCGATTGCAGATTGCTGATGTCGATAACCTCGAGCTGGTTTGTGAATCCCTGGCACAGCGTGCCTGAGCGGAGGGTGACATAGGCGTAGTTATCATCGACGACAACCGGGTCACAGCTCCTGATGTGCTGATAGGTGCTGATCTTTTCCGGCGCCTCGGGAGAAGTGATGTCGAGGATATACATGCCGCTTTGGGAGCCGATAAACAGATTTGATTTGTAGGGAAAGATGGTTTCGATATCCCAGGTAAGGCCGAGGCGGGTTTTTTCCACGGGACTTTTTTCATTGGCTACGTTCACAGTCTGCAGGTCCGGGCCGTCCAGGAGATATAGATGATTGTCAGAGATTGTAAAGCGAGCCATAGAGCCGCCCACCCCGGAGCCAGAGCCGGACCCCGGGGCGATAGCAGCTGTGGAAAGAAAACTTGCTGCCTCTGAAGCGCGAAATGCCACACCATCCTCATACATCATTCCTCCCCATGGTTGAAGGGAGTTGTAGGAACAGTCGGCCTCATTGATGTACACAGTTTTCTTTTCCTCGAAGTTTGTAATAACGCAACAGTTCTCATCAATGGAGTAGCCAAGGACACGGTAGTTCTTGAAGATCCCTTCGAGGCGGTTTACTTCGTGAATACCGGCAATGTTTGAGATGTCGAAGGCCACCAGGTCGACATAGCTGTCTGCGTAAAGCGTATTGCCTTTGATGGCAAGATCGTAGTTGCCGGGGATCTTTAAGAAACTGACCGGAACCGGACTGGAAGGATTCTTATTATCAATGATGTGAATTCCTTTGCCGGGCTCATTGACATACAGATATCCATCTTTATAGTAGAGGGTACCTGTCGAACCCATGGGCTGCGGCTCGACCAGTTCGACACTCGATCGGATTTCCGCCACCGTCGTATAGACGGGTTCGAAGTAGGTATATTCGTTGATGACCTCACATTTGTCGGAGCATCCTTCGAGAAGAACACTTAAACCCAGCAGCGCTGTAAGGAACAACAAGGCATAAAGCGAAGTGTGAAGTCGTTTTTGCAACCAGTTTTCGAGCGTTTCCATAGGCATTCAGGTGGTTTTGAATATAGACACCCGGCCGCTGCAAACGGTTGTAATCCTAGTGGAATATGTAACGGAATCTTAAGCCGACGTCAAAAGTAAGGGGGGTGGAATCCACGCCGAGCTCGGACTTGTAAATCGTGTTGAATGGATAGCGGATGCCGGGATTTAGTGAAACGCGATAGTGAGGTCCGAAGCGATAGCTGAACTCTGTTCCCAGCAAACCGCTAAGGTTAACCGTTCGATAAGGGGAATCCGAACCGAGAGGCTGTGACGTTTTTGCCAGCTGATCGCCCTCGCCCTGCACTGTGTTTTGAAGGAAAAGGTCCGTGGCGACGCCTGCGTTCAGTTGCAGACCAAAAGTCTTGTCAACGAGAAGGTATCCCGCCTGCAAAGGGATGCTGAGGTATCGCATGCTGTTATTCACGCTGTAAGGCGCAGTATACACAAGCTTGTTGTTCAGGTCATGTTCGTCTGTGTTGATGAGATCGTTGGTCGACACAGCGCGATAACGGTGCTCCGCGAACTTTCCGGCGGGTTCCATGATGGCATTGTTCGCCATGTATTCCGAGGAATTGGTGAGGTAGTTCACACCTCCCTGAAGAACCCAGCGCTCGGAGATTCGTGTACCGACATTGATACCCATCGTATAGGAATAACCGGTTGCTTTCGTTTCCTGGTCCAGGATCGGTGCAGCGTTGGCCGCCATGGCAAATGCCGAACCGTTCGACATTGATGGCCCCGGTGCTGAGGCCTGGACGGTATTAAAAGCACCTGCAGCAAAGCCGATGGACGTCCATAGCTTTTCCGAATCAGAATCTCGTTCCTTCTTCTTTTCCTCTTCCGACTGCACTTCGCGTTCGCGCTGTTCGAGCTTCGCCATCATGGCCACCACGGGGTCTACTTCGGCCTCTTGTTTCTCCGCAAAATTCAGCCTGACGTCCTCGGGTTTATAGAGAGGAGGAAGTTGGCGATCATCGATTTGTGATGGAAGCGCATCCGCATAAGCAACCCGGTTGGTTTTGCCCTCGGGGACAGCAACGATTTGATCGCGCTGGTCGGGCTGCATAAGCGAAACTAATTCTGAATTGATTGTTCCCGATATTTGAGATGGATCCGTCCGCGAAGCTCTTTCATCGCGTGGATTTGTTTCAACCGCGGCGATGTTGTCCGCCTGGCCGGCATTTTCCGCACCGGTCACTGCTTGCATCGGAGTCTCGCTGTCTTTGGATACATCGCGGTTCGCGGATTCTTGCTGATCGGCTGTTGCTGTCTGTCCCCTGGAATGTTGGGATGCTGACTGATCAGGAGTAGGCTCCGCTGTCTGCCCGGCCTCCAAAGAGAGGAGATTTTCGGAAGTCCGTTCTGCGTTATAAGAGTAATATCCAATGCCACTGACAGCCAGCGCAAAGACAACAGATGCCGCGGCGAGCATCTGATAAAACATCAGTCGCCTTTTTAGTTCTCCACCTCTCGCTCTTTCAAGGTCGAGTTCTACGTTAGTCCATACCTTTCTTGAGGGGCTGACCTCAGCCTCATCGAAAGCCTTCTTCCAGGACTCTTCAAACTTTTCCCTCTCCATATTTTTCATAATATGTTGACTCCTTTAATATGCGGGCTTGCAGCAGGCTGCGCGCGCGCGCGTACTGCGATTTGGAAGTACCTTCCGATATTCCCAGCAGTTCCGCAATTTCCTTGTGGTTGTAGCCTTCGATGGCGAAGAGGTTAAACACTACCTGGCATCCGTGGGGCAGAGATTGGATCATCTCAAGCAATTGCGTGAAATGAATACCCGACACACTTGCCTCGTCTTCCGGCACATCGATCTTTTCGACATCCACCATTGGATAGAGATATAGCTTTTTGCGCTGACTATTGAGTGCGGTATTGACCATGATTCGGGTAATCCAGGTCTCGAGTTTACTTTCCTGGCGGAAATCCTTCAGCGCATTAAAAACCTTTACGAATCCTTCCTGTAGAATATCTTCAGCTTCGGCAGTCGATTTGGAATAGCGCAGACAGACAACCATCATTTTCCGGGAATAGCGTTCATATAGCGCTTCCTGGAAACCCCTCGAACCCTTTCGGCATCCATCTATTAGCTCTTGTTCGTTGAGCATGTACCCATTAATACGGCCGTTTTCCATAATTAGACCCCGTATAGCCCTGAAAGGTTGGAATGGTTTTATAGTTTTGTGGCACGTATGAAAACCAACCTCTTGATACTCTTGTGCTTCCTCGCGGGCTGCACACCGTTGACGCAAAGTACGCAGAATTCAGGAAGCAATCCTAAGACCATGCGGTTCACGGACTTTGCCTACGAGCCGCAGATTCGCACCATTGTAGTGAGGCCCGGCTTTAACGATCCGCAGACCTACCTTGAGCCGGCTGTTACCCGGCTGGGAGACGCGAACCTCCTGCTCGAATTTGACGACCTCCGCGATCAGCGCGATACCTACTACGCGCGGATCATTCACTGCAATTACGACTGGACGCGTTCCAACCTTATGGACCTGGATTTCCTCCCCGACTTTAACGAGTTCCCCATTAACAACTTCGAATTTTCTGTCGACACGCATATCCCCTACGTTCACTACTGGCTAACGCTCCCCGCTGTAAAACTACCCGGTAATTACCTCGTTGTCGTCCATCGGGGCACAGACAAGAGTGATATTATTCTAAGCAAGAGGTTTATGGTATATGATTCGCGGATCACGTTTGAGAACGAACGCAACCTCATCGGCGCGGGCAACATCGCCGCACTCAATCAACAGATCAACTTCACGCTCAACTACCAGCATCTCGACATCATCAATCCGCTGGAGAGCATCAAGGTAGCAATCCGACAGAATCGCCGATGGGATAACATGGCCACTGACCTTAAACCGAGTTTCGTACGCGAGATTGAAAAACAACTCGAGTACCGCTTCTTTGAATCGGGAAAAATGTTCAAGGGCGGAAACGAGTTCCGGTTTTTTGATCTGCGATCACTCAATCATCCGGGCAGGAACGTCGCGCGCGTCAACACATCGGTGAACCCATACGAAGTTTTTATTGAACGGGATAAGTCGCGCGCGGATGAGGTTTACTCGCAACTGCCCGACTTCAACGGCGGATTTATTCCCGATAATCTCGATTACCCTGATCCTGCCTTTACGAATTACGCCTTTGTCAATTTCACTCTCGCCGCACCGCAGCCTTATCCTGGGAATGTTTATGTGGCCGGTGCTTTCAACTATTGGAACCTGAACGACGAGAACAGGATGAAGTATGATTCGGCAAGCCGTTCATACACGAGCCGCATACTACTGAAGCAAGGTTGGTATGACTATCAATATCTCGTGCAATCGCCCGATGTACCTCCGTACATGCTTGAGGGAAGTCATTATGAAACGGAGAACTTCTACGAGATCCTTGTCTATTACAGGCCCTTTCAGCCACAGGCAGATCTGCTCATCGGGTATGTGAGGCTGGAACGAAACCGCCGGTAGCGCGCTGCGCGTCTCAGGCGTAGTTCATTTCCTGCTCTGTAGCGCGATGAATCGAATCGTTGTTGGCGATGTCGAGCATTCCGAAACCCTTGTGTGTAAATTGTCCGAGTCCATTCTCATAAATGAACTGGTGTACCTCACGGGCCGCGTACAAGACGAAGGGGAAAGTATAACCCCTGACTTCAAACTTGATGTCGTTGTCATACAACGGATAAATGCGCGCGAACTTCTTGTGCGAACTCTGGATCCGGTGGATGTATTCCTTATCGGGAACGATCTGAAACTTGTAAAAGGAGCTTAGTTGCTCGGCGGAATACCGGCCGGTCGCCTCCATTCGTGTGATGGTGGAGTCGTACAGGAGGTCCGAAAATTCATCGCTGTCCGGACTGATGAACTTCTTTCCGCGATCATCATTGAACGCCGGAGGCAGGAGGACAATAGGTGAAATACAGAGAAACCTGGCCTCGTCGCCGATGTTAACCCGCTCCTCCTGTTCCACACTTTCCGGCTCAAGGTGCAGGTTGCCGACGATCAGATCCTTCTGCGCAAACAACTGCTTGATGAAGTAGTCCATGAAGTTCTTATCCGGACAAGCAAATACCAGGGTAACTTTCGATGAATAATAATGGAGTCCTTTCCTGCTAACTTTCGTTTGCCCTTTCAAACCTGAAAAATTGAACTGGTTAAATTCGAGGAAGGACTTGTCCGGCCCGAATACCAGAAGGCCTTTAATAACCTGAGCCAGTAAGTACTGATGATGGAATGGGACGTAAGCGCCCCGGTTCTTCAGCGAAAAAATAATCCTGATTCTCAAACCTCAAAAAATTAAGTCCGGGCCCGCCCGAACGCACCACTCGGCACGGGCGGGGCTAAAAAATCATTAACCTAAAGGCCCGCTTTAGATTGAATCTGAGCGGTTTATAAAGCTAGCAAAAATTCAGAAAGGTTTGTAACGCGCCCGCGGGAAACTTTATACATTAAACCTGAAATGCATGATATCGCCATCCTCGACGACATAGTCCTTCCCTTCAACCGCAAGTTTTCCAGCTTCCCGGCAGGCTTGTTCCGTCTTATACTTTTGATAATCAGATAGTTTAATGACTTCCGCCCGGATAAATCCTTTTTCAAAATCCGTGTGAATAACGCCTGCCGCCTGGGGACCTTTCCAGCCCTTTTTGATCGTCCAGGCCCGCACTTCCTTTTCTCCGGCAGTAAAATAGGTGATGAGATCCAGCAGTTTATAACAGGCCCGGATGAGCTTATTCAAGCCCGATTCCTTCAGCCCGTATTCCTCCAAAAAGACCTGGCGATCCGCCTCATTGTCGAGCTCGGCGATCTGCGCTTCGATGGCAGCGCTGATCACCACGACCTCGGCACCTTCTTGTTCGACAAGTTTACGCAACGCATCAACGTGTTTGTTTCCGGTATGAATCGATGCCTCATCAACATTCGCGACGTAGACCACCGGTTTTGCAGTTAACAGTTGCAAATCCGCAACCGCACGGCGGTCTTCTTCATCCGCCTGGACCGCACGCGCATTCTTCCCCGCCAACAGAGTCTCTCTGTAAAGCTGTAGCGCCGCGAGCTCTTTCTTCGCCTTTCCGTCACCGCTCTTGGCTGTTCGCTCGACCCTGCCAATCTTTTTTTCGACGGAGTCCAGGTCCCGAAGTTGTAATTCGGTATCAATGATTTCCTTGTCGTTAACCGGGTCCACCTTCCCGTCTACGTGGACAATATTGTCGTTGTCAAAACACCGCACTACGTGTACGATGGCATCTACCTCCCGGATATTAGCAAGGAACTGATTTCCCAGGCCCTCGCCTTTACTGGCGCCCTTCACCAATCCGGCGATGTCCACAAATTCGATGGTTGTGGGCAGCACGCGCTGGGGGTTGACGAGCCCTTCCAGTATCTTCAAGCGTTCATCTGGCACCGAGATTACGCCCACGTTCGGTTCAATGGTGCAAAAGGGAAAGTTTGCCGCTTCCGCCTTGTTATTCGATATCGCGTTAAAAAGAGTCGATTTACCCACATTTGGCAAGCCTACAATGCCGCACTGAAGTCCCATTACTGTACAGAATTAGAGATTAAGGGCGCAAAGGTAGTTGAAATACGGGGAAAAGACAGGTTTGAATGCAGGTTAAAAGGCAAGTTCAAAGACAAGTTCAAAGGCAGGTCTAAAGGCAAGTTCAAAGGCAGGTTAAAAGCAAGTTGAAAGACAACCTGTATTTCGACCTGTATTAAACCTGTATTTAGACCTGTCTTTAGACCTGGATTAAACCTGCATTTAGACCTGTCTTTAGACTTGCATTTAGACCTGCATTAAACCTGCATTTAGACCTGCATTTAGACCTGCATTAAACCTGCATTTAGACCTGTCTTTAGACCTGCATTAAACCTGCATTTAGACCTGTCTTTAGACCTGCATTTAGACCTGCATTAAACCTGCATTTAAACCTGTATTTAAAAAGTTGTCATAAAAAAACCCCTGACAAACAGGGGCTTATGAGATTAGGTATAGGTTTTTCGAAGGTTAGTCCCATTTAAGTTCAGAATCCAGCTCCGTTCCTTTTCCGTTGGTCGGGGTTTCGGTCGCTGCGGCGGCCTCTTCCCTTTCCTGGGGCTGGTCAAATTGTGAAAAATCGACTTCCGGCATCAGTTCGGTCTTGACGTGATTTACCGTGCTGTTCAGCGCCTCCAGAAACTTATTAAAATCCTCCTTGTAAAGGAATATTTTGTGCTTCTCGTAGGTGAATCCATCATCCTTAAAACGCTTCTTGCTTTCGGTGATGGTCAGGTAATAATCGTTCGACCGGGTAGCTTTCACATCAAAAAAGTAGGTGCGTTTACCTGCTTTTACCTTTTCGGAGAAAATTTCTTCCCTACCGTTTGTCTTGTTTTCTTCCACAATCCTTCAATTTAGTGTTAGGTTTAACGTTTTGGTCCTTTGAAGATAATACTTTGCAAAATCATTGCAAAGCACCGGCAAAGAATAGTTTGGCATGAAAGTAAAGTACTTTTTCCAAAAACGGCTTAAAAATAGCATTCAATATTCTGAATTTGCAATAACGTGAGTATTAAACTTCATGAAATCGCCCAGCATACCAGTCTGGAAATCCTCGCCCGGCAGATGGTGGAGGGATTCATTACGGGCATGCATAAATCACCCTATCACGGCTTTTCCGTGGAATTTGCGGAACACCGCTTGTATAATGACGGGGAGAGTACGCGCCACATAGACTGGAAGGTTTACGCCCGCACAGACCGGTTATTTTCCAAGCGATATGAAGAGGAAACCAACCTGAGATGTCTCATTGCGATTGACGTTTCCCCATCCATGTTTTACCCGGTCGAGACGCGCTCGAAGCTGAGATTCAGCATCTACGCCGCCTCCGCGCTGAGCTACCTCCTGCATCGGCAGCGGGATGCCGTTGGTTTGTGCTTCTTCTCCGATAGTATCAAGACCCTCACGCCTGTAAAGTCGGCCCCTACCCACCTCGACAAACTGTTTACGCTACTGGAAAACCTGTCCGATCAGAAAACACCGGAGGGTCAGACGCACGTAGCGCAGGTTCTCCATGAGATCGCTGAGAAGATTCACAAGCGGTCGCTGGTAGTAATTTTCAGTGACATGTTCGACGGGAACGAAAGTGCGGATGATCTCTTTAAAGCGCTGCAGCACCTTAAGCACAATAAGCACGAGGTTATCGTCTTCCATGTGACGGACCACCAGACGGAATTGAATTTCGACTTCGATGACAGGCCGATGGAATTCATCGATCTGGAGACACGTGAAAAGGTCAGGTTAAATCCTGCGGATGTCAAACAACAGTACAGGATCGAAGCCGAAAAGTTCTACAAGAGTCTGAAAATGCGATGTAATCAGTACAAGATCGATTTCGTTGAGGCAGATGTCCAGACGGATTTCAATACCGTGCTGCAAACTTATTTGCTCAAGCGAGCGAAAATGCGTTAGCTGTTCTGCTCCACCTCCTGGTGCAGCCACGCCTTCTTGGCAAGAAGTTCTTCCTTGGTTTCGACGTAATCGGGATCGGGTACACAGCAATCGACAGGACAGACCGCGGCACACTGAGGTTCTTCATGAAAGCCGGTACACTCGGTACACTTGCCGGAAACGATATAATAAAATTCGTTGGAAACGGGAGCTTGAGGAGTCTTACCATCAATGGCCGTCCCATCCTCCAGTTCAACTTTTTCCAGCTTCGTGCCTCCAGCCCAATCCCATTCCCTTCCACCTTCATAAATGGCTGTGTTGGGGCACTCCGGCTCGCATGCACCGCAGTTGATGCATTCGTCGGTGATCATTATTGCCATGCTTTTCCTACTTTTGAATCCTTAATACGACAAAAATACGTCCAAATTGTTACTCTACAAACGATATTGCGTATTCAAAAGTTTATGACGACAGACGAACGATTGGCAGGGTTGGTCAAACTAGGGAAATATCTTCATGCAATCGATGAAGTCGAGTTCGAAGAACTGCTCCTCAAAGTGAAGAATGAAAATCCGTGGTTTACACCCGGCAGTGTAGACCTGGCGCTGGAAGGAATTCGCCGCTACCTGGAAGCTTCGCAACTCAAAAAATGGATAGCGTCATACAATCTCAGCGAGAGAAAATCCAAAACAATTGGCCTGGTCATGGCCGGGAACATTCCGCTGGCCGGGTTTCACGATCTCCTTTGCGTGCTGATCAGCGGTCATGTGGCAATGGCTAAATTATCATCAAAGGACTCCATCCTTCCGACATTCCTGTTGAAGAAGCTGGTGACCATCGAACCGCGTTTTGAGCCATTCATTGTGCTTCCTCCGCGGCTGAAAAATTTCGACGCCGTGATCGCCACCGGCAGTGACAACTCCGCACGGTACTTTCACTATTACTTCGACAAGTATCCCCACATAATCCGAAAGAACCGATCATCCTGTGCAATCTTGTCCGGATCTGAAGCCAGCGATGAACTCATGCTTTTGGGCCGAGATGTATTCAGTTATTTCGGATTGGGATGCCGCAACGTCTCAAAGATCTTTGTCCCCTCCGATTTTGATCCCACGCGGCTGATTCACGCATGGGACATTTACGTCGATATCATTCACCACCACAAATACCACAACAACTACGACTATCAGAAATCGATTCTGCTCGTCAACAAACTTCCATTTTATGATTCAGGGTTTGTAATCCTCCAGGAAAACGAGAAACTCGTATCGCCGATTTCCGTCGTATACCTCGAGCGCTATACCAACGCCGATGATCTGTCAAGGAAGGTAGAATTGTCTGCCGATAAGATTCAGTGCATTGTCGGAAACACGGGTCCCGCCACTGTCCCCTTCGGACAAGCGCAAACACCGGAGCTCTGGGACTACGCAGACCGTGTGGATACGATGAGATTTCTCGAAATGCTTCACTAGGGTTTTGGCCCGCGGATAATTTCCACCCATCCTGTCAGCGAGTCATTCGCCGAGATTTGGAGGCGGTAGAAATAAACGCCGTCCGCCGCGCCGGTTCCATCCCAGTTGTTCTGGTAGTTGTCGGACGCAAACACTTCCTTGCCCCATCGGTTTGTAATCACCAGTCGATTTTGCGCCGACTCCTGCGGAAGGTTCCGGATAAAGAACACGTCGTTGGCCCCATCGTTGTTTGGCGTGAACAGGTTGGGAATAAACAGATCGACATCCAGCGGAACGCGCGCCTCCAGGTCGATCTCGCATCCCTGGGAATCCCTCACCACGACCAGGTATTTTCCAGGGGGAATATGGTCATACGACATTTCAATCTGCTGATTGCTGTTGATGCCAGCCTCCTGGAAATCGGTTGAATGGTACGGCAGCGAATCCAGCTCGATCTTGACGTCATAGGGAAATACTCCACCGGAAAATCCGACGACGTTCAGTTTGCCGGTGGGAATATCCGGATAAGACTTGTCTACTCCGCCGATCCGGGCTGACAGTGTCTCCGGCACTGTGAAGTCAAATGTTTGAGATGAAAAGTTGCACACTACCTCAAACTGGAATTGGATGACCTTGATGCGATATTCCCCTGGCGTGCGCAGGAATGCGTAGTCGTTGTGGCTGAGATAGATCTCTCCGTCAGCCGGGAATTGCTGATAAATGATCTCCGGCGGATCTGAACTGGCTTTCTTCGACACCTGGATTTCAAGTGGAGCGCCTCCCGTCTCGCCGGTGACATTTGCCAACACAAGCGAAAGCTCGTTGTTCTGGCAGTCCGGCTGGAGGTCAAACGTGATGTCGTAAACTCCGAAAATATTAATCGGTGCGCTGCGCGTGGGACAAGCCGCGGTGTTGGATCGGACATACACATAATACTGCCCTCTCTCGAGGTTGTCAAAGATCACGGACGGGTTATTGTAAGGCAGATAATCTTCATCCTGTGGAGGATTGAATTGATCGGTGCTCAGGGCAACCTGAAACGCGCCGAGGTCGGTGATCGTCAACGTAATCGCTCCACTGCGACCTCCGTTCGTGCAGTTTGCATCGGACTTGCTGATGACGGTATTGATAAAGCCCGGGAAAGTCACGTTGGCAGGGAAGTCAGCTTCACAGCCCAATGCGTCGCGCACGCGCACGGTGTACGCCCCTCCGGGAAGGCCGTTGAAGTTTACAGATGACTGGAACGACTGGCCTCCGTCAATCGAGTAAGTGAAAGGGCCATCATTTCCGCCGGCCGCAACAATGTTGGTGATGGCACCATCATTTCCGTTGCACGTTGCGGGAGTAATGTCGAACGAAGCGCTAATGGGCAGGACTGATTCCGGAACGACAACCGTCACCGACGAGTAACAAACGTCTCCGGCATTCCTTCTTACGCTGATCACTTGCTGGAAAGTTGGCGCGGGCCCCGCGCGAAGCCCTGTAATCTGTCCTCCTGCAGTAAATGGTTTGAACGGGTCTGTCAGTCCGGCATCAAGCGACCACTCAAGAATGTTTCCTGTCTCGCCAGGAACGTCGAGCGTCAACATCCCCGTAGCGGTACCAAAACACTTGGGACTGACGATGTTCGAGACAACAGGCGTGCCTACGGTGCCGGACTGATCGATGGAGAAGATTCCGGTTTTAACGCACGAAGGATCTCCATATTCGATTGTGTAGTTATAGTTGCCGACCGGGAGCAGGTTGAAAACGCTGTCGTTGAAATTTGTTCGCGTAATGGCGAGGCCGGTAGAAGAGATCCCGTCAATGGTGATCTTGACTCCTGTGTTATTTACCGCGGGAGTAAAGGGTTTGATGCTCATCACCATTCGCCCATCCGAGTTCGTGCAAGTGGCGGGTTCCGGTTTGGGGATGATAACCACCGTTGCGCAATTGCCACCGATACACATTGGATCGGTCGGCGCAAGCACAGTCACCTGGATGACATCACTGTCTGTGCAGCCATTGAAGTCGTATGTGACATTCACATTTACCACACCTGATTGGCCAGAGGGGTCAAACATATTTCCGGCAACTCCGGCACCCGAAAATGTAAATAGGCCTCCCGACGGCGTTGGAGTGACGAGGGTAAGAAGGTTGACCAATCCTCCGTTTTGGCAGGCGGTTTTGTTGGTCACCGCGATGGACGCAGTGGTCGCAACATCAATGTCAAATGTAGCCGGTGCAGCCGCACATCCGCCAACGGTATAATTAACCGTAATGGTCTCTGTGCCGGAGAGTCCGGACGGGTCGAAACTACTTCCCGTCACCTGGTTTCCTGTGAAGGTGAACGTTCCGCCTGCCGGGATCGCTGATACCAGCGTTGTCAGGTCGATGTCTGCAGCCCCTTCACAGACGACCAACGGCGTTGCCGGCACTGTTGTAGTGGCTGTGTTCGTAACCGTTATGTTGAGCGTACCCTGCGGTGCATTGCAGGAACCATTCGAGTAGTCAACGGTAATGGGAATGCTGCCCGCAAGACCGGTTGGATCAAAATTATTTCCGGAAATGGCCGGATGTCCCACGAAAGTGAATGTACCTCCCGCGGGAACCTCGTCGACGAAATCGCGGAGATCTACAACGCCACCCGATTCACAGATCAGCTGATCGTGAATGACGAGAGTTGCCGCGTCCAATACCTGCACCGTTACATCCGCGGGTTGCGTTTCACCGCACGCGTAGACGGCGGTCACCTGGAAAGCTGTGGCTCCCGCGACTGACATATCAAGTTCGGCGGCCGCCGGTGTGTAATTCGCTCCTGAAAATACAAGCGTCCCATTCTTGTACCAGTTGAAACCGGTCACTGCCGCGTCGGGGCTTGAGGCCGCCAGCACAGGCGCGGGCGAATTAACGCAGAGCTGAACGGGTGAAACGACATCCGGGCGGGACACTTCTTCGTAATCAAAACTCAACCTCGAATATCCTCCACTCTCAAAGTACTGAATCTCCAATGAGTGAACGCCTGCCGTCAGACAGATGGGCTGGCTGGTATACGGCGTGTAGGAATGCAGTGCAAATGCTGCCGCGGGCAGTACGTCTACACCGTCAATCAGTAACCTCACGCCGTCATCCGATCCCACTGTGAACCGGTAAACTCCTTCCGTGAACGTCTTGTTCATCTTGTAGCGCAAGCTGAAGTTGTCAAGATAGCTTCCGCATACGTTGGGCCCCTGCAACGGGGCCGCCATTCCAAGGTCAAGGTTAAATTCGTCAGTGGTCGTATTGTAGGTCGAGACACCGCTCATGTTATCAATGTCCGCAGCTTCGATGTAACCACGATACTTGGATGTGTTGAAATCGATCTTGCCGGGAATCGCAGCGGGGTCGCCCGAGTCGTCGTAGGCATAACCGATCCACGATTCATTTCCCGCTGTCGTCTGGTCTCCGGAGATCGCCATGAAGGTGATCACGAGGTTGTCACTCGCTGCGGGGCAAGGCCCGGCAGGATTGTTGGTCGTTGCGGTGAGGGTTACCGTCCCGTTCACCAGGTCGTTTGCGCCTGGAGTATACGTCGCTGTAGCGCTTGTTGGATTGCTAAAGATGCCATCGCCAGAAGTGGTCCATGTCATTGACGTTGCAGACCCTCCAATCACCGCTCCCAGGATTGCGTTGGCGCCGAGGCAGACGCTTTGATCACTACCCGCGGTAACAGTAGCCGCAGGGTTAATCGTGATTACTACATTATCGGTGGTTCCCGCGCAGACGCCGGTCGTCGATGCCGTCAGCGTCACAGACCCGTTCGCGATATCGGTTGACCCTGGTGTGTAGGTGGCGTTGGTGTCGGTGTTGTCGTCGAAGGTACCATTTCCGGAGGTACTCCATAATAATCCCGTGGCCGATCCGCCGAATGTGGCATTGAGAACGATCGAGGCATTGGAGCAAATTGTTTGAGGCACGCCCGCATCGACAGTCGACGGCGGAGCAATGGTTATGACAACTACGTCACTGACGGGAGCGCAGGGTCCCGTGGTGGTCATCGTCAGTGTAACGGTGCCATTCGCAATGTCCGCGACGCCCGGGGTGTAAACTGCATTTGGCAGCGACGCATCATCGAAGGATCCGTCGCCCGGGGTAGTCCAGGTGATTCCGGTTGTACCAGTGAAACTTCCTGCAAGCGTCGCGGTTCCGCCTTCGCAGATAGTTTGTGGCGATCCTGCATCCGCGGTTGCCCCTGGCGTGACCGTGATGAGGACATCATCGGATACAGCTACGCAGGCGCCGGCGGGATCATCCGTTGTCAGTCGCAACGTATAGACTCCGGCAACAGTGGCCGAGAAGGTAACAGAAGAAGGCGTTGCCGTCTGAGTGATATCGCTTAAAAGGCCGTCGCCGCCAGCGGGTTGGTTAACGATGCTCCAGGCGCCAGTGGTTGCTGTACCACTTACGGATGAGCCCGCGAGCGTTGCAGTTCCCGCGACACAGATCGACTGGGCGCCACCGGCTTCCGCAACCGGGCCCGGGTCAAGTGTAATGATCACAGCGTCGGTCGCAGATGTACACGGTCCGCTCGGGTCGTCCGTTGTGAGTGTAAGCGTCACCGTCCCCGCGGCAATGTCGGCGGGACCCGGAGTATAGATTGCCGCGAGCGCACTCGCATCATCAAAAGTTCCGTCTCCGGAAGTCGTCCATCCAGCGCTGGAGGCCGCGCCGCCGATGACTCCCGCAAGGGTTACGGGGCTGCCCGAACAAATTGTTTGTGGAGCTCCGGCATCCGCAGTGGGTGCCGGATTGATGGTGATCAAAACGCTATCTCTCACTGCAAGACAAGGGCCGGCAGGATCATCGGTCGTATAGATCAGTCTAGCCGATCCGTTGGCCAGATCGTTAGGCCCGGGGGTGTAGACCGCAGCGGGAGACGTATCGTCATCAAAGGTTCCATCACCTTTGGTTGACCAGGTGGCGGTGGTGGCGGCGCCGCCAAATGTTCCGGCGAGCAGAGCCGCGCCTCCTGCACAAATAGTCTGTGCTGCGCCGGCATCTACCGTGGCGGCGGCGTCAATGGTGATGTCAATATTATCCGCGACCGGGACGCACGGTCCGGCAGGGTCATTCGTAGTCAGGGTGAGTGTAACCAGACCTGCCGCGATATCCGCAGCGCCGGGCGTATAAACGGCGTTCAATGCTGTTGCATTGTCAAAGGTTCCGTCGCCGGATGATGTCCACGAGGCAGACGAGGCTGCACCTCCGATCGTACCGGCGAGAATCACTGTGCTCCCTGCGCAGATCGTCTGAGCAGCTCCTGCATCTGCTGTAGGTAATTCCTCAAGGGTGATGATGACGTCGTCGGTCGCCGGCAAACACGGACCCGCCGGGTCATTAGTAGTAAACGTCAGTGTTACCGTACCGTTTGCCAGGTCCGTTGGACCAGGAGTGTATACTGCTCCGGGCAGGGTGTTGTTGTCGAACGAACCGTCACCGGAAGTCGACCACGTGGCGCTCGAAGCGCTTCCTCCAAAAATTCCGGCGAGCGTGACTGTACTTCCCTGGCACGTTGTCTGGGGCGGCCCCGCGTCGACAGTAGCCAGTGCGTTGATGGTAATGACAACATCATCCGCGGCGCCGACACAAGGCCCGGCGGGATCATTAGTTGTTAGCGTTAGGGTCACCGTGCCGGCGGCGACGTCGGCCGCTCCTGGCGTATAGATGGCATTCAGAGAACTGGCGTTGTCAAACGTTCCGTCGCCGGACGACGTCCAGGTAGCACTCGCGGCAGAGCCGCCGATGACTCCGGCTAGGGGAACGGTACTGCCCGTGCAAATGGTTTGCGGAGCACCTGCATCCACCGTTGGCATGGGGTCAATGGTTATGACCACATTGTCGGTCGCGGGCAAGCAAGGTCCGGCCGGGTCATTCGTGGTAAGCGTGAGCGTCGCAGTACCTGCGGCGATGTCCGCCGGGCCGGGAGTATAGATAGCCGTTGGCGACGTGTCATCGTCGAAGATTCCGTCACCTGATGTTGACCAAAGTACGCTGGTGGCCCCGCCGGCAAAAGATCCTGCCATTATCACAGTCGACCCCTCGCAAATCGCCTGGGCCGGGCCGGCCTCGACAATAGCCATGGCGTTGATCGTGATCAGGACGTTGTCATTCGCGGCCACACAGGGTCCTGCAGGATCATTACTCGTGAGGGTAAGGGTCACATTTCCGGCCGCGACGTCACTTGCGCCGGGCGTGTAGATAGCGTTTAGCGCACTTGCGTTGTTAAAGGTTCCGTCGCCCGATGTCGTCCATGTTGCGCTCGCAGCAGAGCCGCCGATTATTCCTGCAAGCGTAACCGTTGATCCCGAACAAACCGCTTGTGGGGCTCCTGCGTCGACGACCGGACTCGGGTCGATGGTAATAATGACATTGTCACTGGCGGGGAGACAAGGTCCCGGAGGGTCGTTCGTCGTATACGTAAGCGTGACAGTTGTATTGGCGACGTCGTTGGGGCCGGGGGTATAGACAGCTGTCGCAGAGGTGTTGTCATCGAACGTTCCGTCGCCAGAAGTAGACCAGGTGGCGCTGGTGGCGGCGCTGCCGAAAGATCCCGCAAGTGTAGCCGTACCGTTGGAACAGATCGTCTGGGCGGGGCCCGCCTCCACGACGACCGCTGCGCTTACCGTGATGATGACATTATCGTTTACGGCGACACACGGTCCCGCGGGGTCGTTTGTTGTCAGTGTCAGCGTTACAGTTCCCGCGCTGATATCCCCCGCTCCCGGCGTGTATACAGCGTTCAACAAAGTGTTGTTGTTAAAGCTCCCATCGCCAGAGGTAGTCCAGGTCGCGCTGGACGCCGAGCCGCCGATCACACCTGCGAGAAGCACGGTGGATCCGGAACATACAGTTTGTGCGGGGCCCGCGTCGACGGTTGCGGGCGCGTCACTGGTGATATCGACTTGATCCCCGATGCCCGGACAGACACCGTTGGTATCGGTTATGGTCCACGTAAGGGTATTCACGCCCACTGCAAGATTGCTCACGACGGCGTTAGGAGCGCTGGCGTTGGGAAAAAACGCAACACCCGGGGGGCCGGTCCACAAGCCTGACTCTCCGGCTCCGGGCGAGTTTGCGCTCAGGTTAGCCGTTGGTCCGCATACGGTCTGGTCGGCGCCCGCCAGGGGCATCGTTGCAATCGGAACGTCAATGGTGGTTGCAAAGACGCAGTGATTGGCGTCCGCGATTTCGACGGAATACGAGCCTCCATCCAGGTTCGGGAAAACATGATTACCAGCAGGCGCTCCGTTGGTATTGGCAATGGGGGTCACCGCTGTCGGCCAGCTGATATCATAGGGAGCGACTCCTCCCGTAATATTCAAGGTAATAGAACCGTCAGCGTTTGGTCCTCCGCTAACCGGATTGCAATCCGGGTCGATCGTTACCGCAGCGTTGAGCGCGCTGCCGGAGCTCACCGTGATGCCCGTGCCTCCAATATTGACGAATCCACCTCCGAAGCAGTTAACACGGATGATATAATCTCCATTGGAGACGTTTCCGAACTCCACCCCTCCTACGGCCCCGGGCGGCAAAGGTATTCCGGAATTAACCGTCACGGGCCCCAAGGGATCAGACACGTACTCGCCAAGGGTTAAGCTATAGAGAAAATAAGAACTGCCGGGATCACCATCGTAAAAATAGGCGCGAAGCGTGCTGCTTCCGCCGGCGTTATTGCATACTTCGATGACTGTTGATCCTGACGAAGGACAGACCGCCTGTGCCGTGATTGCCGGCGAAACCAGCAAGATTGAAAAAAACAGGATCTTGTTCAGTAATCGATTCATCGGCCCTGGTCTTTCTCAGTGATGATGATACCGTCGATGCCCCCGAGTGTCCGATGGCACGATTGCCCCCACTCCACCTTCACGAAATAGGTTGCGGGTTTCAGGTTCTCGAAAGTGATCTTATCGGGATTGGAAGCTTGACGTGTTTGTACGAGCGTGATGACACCGGTCATTTCGTACACCGTAAATGTATAGGTGCCGGGAGCGGGGTCCTCAACAGAGACCTCTATCTTCCCGGTATCGGAACCATTATCGGGTGAAATAGTTTTGAACGTGAAATCGGCGTTGCATTGCGCACTGGCGGGCAGGGTGAAAAAGAATAACATCCCCAGCATTCCAGCAAAAAGCAGTGAGGTGCGGGGACTACGCCTTAATTTCATACAGGTACAGGTAAAGCTATATCAAGCAAACAAAAATTCAGCAACCGATAAATAACCTCCAAAAAGGTATAGTAACCCAAATATCCATTAATAAAGGTCTGGATTACGCTTTGGCATCATTTATCTAAAAAATCTATTACCCTATGCGGGTAATGTTTAGTCTAAAAAATCACAGTTTTGGCGTATCAAAACTTCCGCTTCAGAATCTCGCTCATGACAACAGCCTGTTTCAGCGTCTCGGGATTCCGGATTATCTTAATATAGTCCTCCAATATTTTCTTCTTCGTCCGTTGCTCGAACGCGGCGAATTTACCGTAGTCGACAACGGTGTCTTCAAGTCTCAACGTCTCCTCGAGTGACCTGCGTTCAGTCTGAAGGGGAACCTCTTCGTAGGGTTTCCATCGGCTTACGCTCTCACTCTCGTCGTAACTGATTTCTTCCAGGCTGCGCGCTTCATCTCCCCTGTCCTTCTCGTACTCTTCGTACCGGGGAACGACCACCGGTTTAGGGGCGGGTTTCGGCGATTGCTTGCCTTCAGTTATTTCGCGAAGCAGTTCTTCAAAAGTCAACGGCTTCGGCATTTCGGCCTCCGGTTGACGCGCCTGACGCTGGCCCGGGCGTGGATTCGCTCTTTCCTGCTTTTCTGGTGCCGTTGTTTCCGCCGGGCCTTGTTCGGGTTTCTTCAGCACTCTGCTCAAGAAATAGATCACCCCGATGACAACATAGATCCAGAACTGAACATCCATCAAACAAAATTAATAAAAATATTCAAAAAGCCTATAGCATTGATTTCTATCGGTTTCTGACATCATTTTCACCTCCGGTTTTTTTTATTTTGAATTGCAGAAGGCAGTGGCTTATCTTTGCCTCCTACCTTTCAGTACGCCGTTTCGGCCTGCCGGAGACCTCAATACTGAAAGGGCTTTTTCAACCACTACAACCACTACAGCATGCAATTAGCGAAACTGGAGATTAAAGGCTTCAAGAGTTTTGCCGACAAGATCGTAATTAATTTTGACGAAGGTATTACAGGAATTGTTGGTCCGAACGGATGTGGGAAGTCAAATGTCGTTGACTCCATCCGCTGGGTTCTGGGAGAGCAGAAAACCAGCGCGCTGCGTTCCGAAAAAATGGAGAACGTCATCTTCAACGGTACCAGTCAGCGCTCGCCGCAGCAGATGGCAGAGGTGTCCCTCACCATCAACAACACCAAGAACATACTGCCCACCGAATATTCTCAGATCACCATCACGCGCAGGTTGTACCGTTCCGGTGAAAGTGAATATCTCCTGAACGGCGTTACATGCAGGTTAAAGGATATCACCAACCTGTTCATGGACACGGGCGTAGCATCGAACAGCTATGCGATCATTGAACTGGGCATGGTCGACGATCTGCTTAACGATAAGGATAACAGCCGCCGCACGCTCTTTGAAGAGGCCGCGGGGATCTCGAAGTTCAAAAAGCGCAAGAAAGAGACCCTTAAAAAACTTGAAGATACGGATGCCGATCTCGAACGGGTGGAAGATCTCCTTTTCGAGA
Organism: Flammeovirgaceae bacterium; assembly: GCA_044507775.1. GTDB lineage: Bacteria > Bacteroidota > Bacteroidia > Cytophagales > Cyclobacteriaceae > Chryseosolibacter. Next base: position 106,980 of record JBIQIY010000011.1, read on the forward strand.
TAGAAAAAAACATGAAGAGCCTGGAGAAGCAGGCCCGCCAGACTGAAAACTACTACCGGATAAAGGAAGAGTACAAACAGAAGAGCATTCACCTGGCGAAAGTGGTTGTAAACAAGCAAAAGGAAAAATTCAATACCATCACGGCAGGGATCGCAGAAGAGAACGACCGCAAGGTTGCGCTCACTTCCGATATCGCCGAAAAGGAAGCGGCTATTGAACAAGCAAAGGCGGAACTGATCACAAAAGAAAAAACTCTTTCGTCACGGCAGAAGGCAATCAATGAATTTGTTTCGAGGATCCGTCAATACGAGAGCGAGAAGCAGATCAAGAATGAGCGGCTCAAGTATCTCAACGATCGCGCTAACAGCCTTCGGGAGCAGATCGAGCAGGACCGCAAGAGCAACGAACGCGCCCGTTTCAGCATCCAGAGCCTCGAGAACGAGAAAGAGGGAGCCGAGCAGATACTCCGGGAGATCAACCAGAAACTGGAACACCTGAAGGCTGAGTACGAAGAGCAAAAGCAAAAGACCGCCTCTTTGCAGGCGCAGTCCGACGCCATCCGCCAGGTACAACGCGAACGCCAGGAAGAAACATTTGAAGTCAATAAAGACGTAGAGATCCGCGAGATCCAGGTTTCATCGCTGAAGCAGGAACTCGAGCGCACGGCTACGGACACTTCGCAGCAGAACGCGAGCCTGCAGGAGTTTGAAAAGAAGCTTGTGGTTCTCCAGGAACAGATTACCGAGCGAACAGCCGAGCTGGAAACGCTGAAGAAGGATGAAGAGGACGTCCAGGAACGTACTTCGTCGCTCGAGAAGACGATCGAGATGATTCGGGAAGAGATGAACGTCACGAACCGGAAACTCGATGCCCGTCAGAACGAATACAATCTCACGAAATCATTGGTTGAAAACCTGGAAGGGTTCCCCGAGGCAATCAAGTTCCTGAAAAAGAAAATCGCGAAGAACGCCCCACTCCTGTCCGACATCCTCACCACGTCGGAAGAGTACCGCGTTGCCATCGAGAATTACCTGGAGCCGTACCTGAACTATTATATTGTTGACCACGAATCGGAAGCCTACGAGGCCATCAATATCCTCAGCGATGCATCCAAAGGCAAGGCGCATTTCTTTATCCTCGATGCCTTTGAAAAATTCGAGTCGGCCAACACCCGCATTTACTCGAATGCTTTCCCGGCGACACAGATCATCGAGTTCGATCCAAAGTACAAGAAACTCATGTCGTACATCCTCGATCGGGTCTATATCTATGAGGGTGATATCAAGAACATACCCGCGACCGACGAGAATACATTTATTACAAAAAGTGGCAAGCTCACCCGGAAGAGATTCAGCATTTCCGGTGGTTCCGTTGGCCTTTTCGAAGGCAAGAAGATCGGGCGCGCCAAGAATCTGGAGAAACTGGAGAAAGAGATCCGCGAGCTGACCGCCAAGCTTGACGAAGTCAGAACCAGCCTGGTCGAGAAGCAAAGCGACTTTGAAAAACTGCGCAACAACAAGTTGCGTCAGGAGATCGAAAACCTGCAGAACGTCATCCGCCAGATCAATGAGGAACACGTTTCCGTGCGGACGAAGCGCGAGCAGTTTGCCAACATGCTATCCAGCGCGGATCTGCGCCGCGAAGACATGCTGGAGAAGATCGATACCCTTCTGCGCGAGCTCGACGCATTGCGGCCGAAAGCGCAACAGGCACAACACGACCTGGCAGAGCACGAAGCAAGGCTTTCCCTGCTGGCGGAAGACCTGGCATCGCACACCGAGTTGCTCAGCCAGAAGTCAGCTGCCTTCAATGAACAGAACATCTTCTTTCACCAACAGGAAAATCGCGTCAAGAGTATTGATCAGGAAGTGCGCTTCAAGCAGGAGTCAATGGACCAGAGCGGCCAGCGCATTCAGACCAACTCCGAGGAACTCCTCAAGAACGAGCAGGAGATCCAGAACATAGTTGAGTCGACGCAGACCAATGATGACGAACTCATCTCCATGTATGCCGAGAAGGAAGAGATGGAAAAGGGCCTGAGCGAGGCCGAAAAAGAGTACTACGAATCACGCGGCAACATTGACGTCATTGAAAAAGATCTGCGCGAAGTCCAGCATCGCCGCCAGAACCTGGACACACACCTGATGGAGCTGCAGAATACGCTCAACGAAAGCAAGCTTCAGCTGAACTCCGTGAAGGAACGCCTTTCAGTAGAGTTTAATGTGGACCTTGATGAGGTAACCGGACAGTCTACACCGGAAGAAAGTGAAGCACTGACAAAAGCCGACGAGGAGAAGATACGCCAGGAAGTCAACAAGATCCGCGAGAAGCTGGACAATATGGGGCCCATCAACCCCATGGCTATGGAAGCCTACACGGAGATCAAGGAACGCAATGACTTCATCAATGCGCAGAAAGAAGATCTTCTGAAAGCAAAGGAGTCTCTCTTCAATACGATCAATGAGATCGAGGCCGTCGCGAGCGAAACTTTCATGGATTCTTTCAGCAAGATCAAGGAACACTTTATACGTGTATTCCGGTCGTTGTTTACCGAGGGCGACGAGTGCGACATCCGCCTGGTCGACCCGTCGAAACCGCTGGATTCCGAGATCGAAATCATTGCGAAGCCGAAAGGAAAACGACCGCTGACCATCAACCAGCTGTCCGGGGGAGAGAAAACTTTGACCGCGACCGCGCTTTTATTCAGCATGTACCTGCTGAAACCCGCGCCGTTCTGTATTTTCGATGAGGTTGATGCGCCCCTGGACGACGCCAACATTGACAAATTCAACAACATCATCCGCAACTTCAGCAAGGATAGCCAGTTCGTGATCGTCACTCACAACAAGCGCACCATGTCATCGACGGACGTGATCTACGGTATCACCATGGTCGAGAAGGGAATTTCACGGGTCGTACCCGTGGATCTTAGGGAACTCGCGTGAGGAGTCTAATACCGGTTGAAAGGCAAGTTGGTTGAATGCAGGTTGAAAGACAGGTCTAAATGCAGGTTGAATACCGGTTGAAAGACAGGTTTGAATGCAGGTTCAATACAGGTTGAAAGACAGGTCTAATACCGGTTGAATACAGGTTGAAAGACAGGTTTGAATACAGGTTTAATACCGGTTGAAAGGCAGGTTTGAATGCAGGTTAAATGCAGGTTGAAAAATGTCGTTCGTCTACTTACACTGTACCAGTACTCACCCATATTAAACGTATCTTTCAACCCGCATCTCCGAACCTGTTTCCAGCCCTGTATTACACCTGTCTTTAAACTTGCATTAGACCTGTCTTTAAACTTGCATTAAACCTGCCTTTCAACCTGTCTTTAAACCTGCATTTAAACCTGTCTCTAAACTCGCCTTCCACCCTCCCTTCAACCCGTATTCCCTCCGCAATTGGATGGCATCAAAATTTTTTCGACCTTTATTTATTCCTCCCCACCAGTCGGATTCTTGCCCAATATTGATTATTTTTTCGGTCCTTGCCCTTTGCCCGCCCGAAGGATGCAACGCCAACGTATTAAGCTGAACTGCATGAAGAAATTTTTGAGCTCCCTTGTCTTGGTCTTCGGAATCTTCATTCATGCCGAGGCTCAGGAGGTTACCGTCTCCGGAAAAGTAACGGATGCCGCGAATGGAGGCGGGTTGCCGGGTGTTAGCGTCCGGATCAACGGTACGGGACAGGGCGCCGTGACCGATATCGAAGGAAACTACACGGTGACCGCGACTCCGGCGGATACTTTGGTTTTTACATTTATCGGGTTCGACACCGAGCGCACGGCGGTAGGTCCGCGCACCGTGATTGACGTGCAAATGAGGGATGAATCCACCCAATTGGGGGAGGTCGTCATCACGGGATTCCAGGAAGTGCAGCGCAAGCTATTTACAGGTTCGGCCGCTAACGTCAAGATGGCTGACGTCAAGATCACCGGGATGACCGACGCCACCCAGATGTTGGAAGGACGTGTGGCCGGCGTGACAGTCGACAACGTTTCAGGCACCTTTGGAACGAGTCCGAAGATCCGCATCCGCGGGAATACATCCATCAATGGCGACAACCAACCGCTGTTTGTTGTCGACGGAGTGATCCTGGAAGATCTCAACAATGTCAGCGCCGACGATATCATGACCGGGAATGCCAACACGCTGACGGCATCTTCGATCGCGGGATTGAACCCGGATGATATCGAATCCTACAACGTACTAAAAGACGCGTCTGCAACGGCACTCTATGGTACGCGTGCGAAGAGCGGCGTCATCGTCATCACCACAAAGCGCGGTCGCAGCGGACAGACACGCGTCAACTACTCGGGAAATTTTTCATTTCACCTGCGACCCACATACAAGCAGTTCGACATTATGAACTCCGCCGATGAGATGTCGGTGTATCGTGAAATGTACGAGAAAGGATTGATCGATATCACAACATCGGTGAAAGCTCAGAACTTCGGCTCCATGGGAAAGATGTTCAGTCTCATTTCCGATCACCAGATACCGTGGGGCCCCAACGGCAGTCTCAACGAAAAATTTCTGAACCAGTACGAAACGGCGAACACCGACTGGTTCGATGTTCTCTTCCGCGACTATTCCCTTCAGCAACAGCACTCCGTCAGCCTCACATCGGGAAATGAAAAGCATAACAGTTACTATTCCCTCAGTTATCTGCACGACAATGGCCAGACTATTGCCGACAACGTGAAGCGGTATTCCGGCACCGCCAAGAACAGCTTTATCTTTACTCCCAAGTTTTCAGCGGACCTCAAGCTGACGGCGAACTATCGCCTGCAGAAGGTTCCGGGAACTCAAAACCGCGATTTCGACCCGATCACCGGAAGATTCAGACGCGACTTCGACATCAACCCGCTGAGCTATGCCCTGAACACAAGTCGGTCGATCAGACCGTATGACAACGACGGAAATCTGGAATACTTTCGCCGCAACTATGCGCCGTTCAATATTCTTCAGGAGTTGCGGCTGAACTACATCAACATCAACGTAGCGGACATCGCAACCCAGGCGGACCTGCATTACGACCTCACCAGCAACCTGACATTCCGCAGCACCCTCCAGGGAAGATATGCTACCACTCAACGCGAGCACGTGATCCATGAGCGATCAAACCAGGCAGAGGCATATCGCGCGGATGATACACAGTACATCCAGGATGCAAATCAGTTGCTTTATCGCGATCCGGATGACCCGGGTGCACAGCCCAAAGTTGTTCTGCCGGAAGGAGGCTTCAACAACGTGAACGGTGACGAGCTCAAAAACTTCTATATCCGGAACACTGTCGACTGGTCAACGGTCTTCAACAGTGTGCACAGTGTCAGCGTGCTGGCAGGTCAGGAACTTAAATACACGGACCGGTCGTCGCGAAGAGTTGACGGAATTGGTGTCGTCTACGAGAACGGCGGTATTGTGAACACGGATCCGTTGATGATCGACTTCCTCAATCGCCAGGGAATTCAAACGTATGAGCTTGCCGTGGATCGCGAGCGATTTGCAGGGTTCCTGCTGACGGCGGCGTATTCGTACAACGAACGCTACATTTTTAACGGAACGGTTCGTTACGACGGATCGAATCGCCTGGGCAAAAGCAAGAACGCGCGGTATCTGCCCACCTGGAATGTGAGCGGCGCGTGGAATGTCGACCGCGAGTCGTTCATGGATTTCCCGTGGCTGGACTACCTCAAGCTCCGCGCAACGTATGGACTGTCTGCAAACCTGGGGCCGAACACCAGCGCCTTGCTCAATCTACGCTCAGCGGTAACATTGCGACCTACCGACGTAGAGACGTACTTATATATCCAGGATCTTGAAAATTCCGACCTGACATGGGAGAAGCTGAACGAATTCAACGCGGGCGTCGACTTCGGACTATTCAACAACACCATTACCGGCACCTTTGACTACTACAGAAGAAATTCGTTCGACCTCATCGGCTTGATGCAAACAAGCGGCGTGGGCGGCAATGCCTTCAAGTGGGGAAACTATGCCGACATGGCGTCGCAGGGATTTGAAGTTTCGCTCAGCACGGTGAATTTCGCTGTCGAAGACGTTTCATGGGTGACTAATTTCAACATCGGCTATACACATGACCGCATTACGCGTCTTGATTTCAACCCGCGTCTTGCCGATGCGATCGTGCAGGGCGGCGCAGCGGTGGCGGGTGGCCCGAGGAGGGGCTTGTTTTCGACGAAGTTCGCCGGACTCGACCAACGCGGGATACCCACCTACAACGATGGCAGCGGTGAAGCCGTCTATAACTACGACCTGCAGGACCGCGACAACCTCCACGACGTATTGAAGTTCGAAGGATCGGCCGAACCGCGGGGCGCCGGTGGGTTAAGTAACACTTTCAACTACGGCAACTTTTCGCTGAACGTTTTCCTCTCCTTCAAGTTCGATTACAAGATCCGACTTGACGACGCCTTCAGTCCCCGGTATACCGACTTCAGTTCGCTGCCCAGGAGCTTCGTGAATCGCTGGGTTGTTCCGGGAGATGAAGACGTCACCGACATCCCGGTAATCCTGGACAAGCAAACCGTGGAGGGCGGCTTTACGGACTACCTCGCCGCCTACGATCTCTATAACAAAAGTACCGCCCGGGTTGCCGACGGAACCTACGTGAGATTGAAGTCCGTGCGCATTGGTTACACATTGCCCGCCAGTTTCGCGAGAAAGTTCGGCGCGAACACCACGTCAATATCGGTGGAAGCGCAGAACATCAAGCTGCTGTATTCGGACAAGAAATTAAACGGACAGGATCCGGAATTCTTCTCTGCGGGAGGGGTGGCGCTGCCTCAGCCGCGCCTGATTACGACTTCGATAAATATTGGATTCTAGAAAACACCGATGAAAAAACGTCTGACACATATCTGTTTCGTTGTGGTGTTGCTCACGGCCCTAAGCGGTTGTGACAAGTTCCTGGAAGAAACCCCTGACAACCGGGTCGACCTCAACACTCCGGACAAGGCGGCGCAATTGCTGACCAATGCGTATTCGAGCGCGGCCTATACCTTCACCGAGTGGATGAGCGACGACGTCGGTTATACCTTTGGAACAACAAAGCTTCCCGAACACGAACAGGCTTATTCGTGGTCGGAGTTTACCGGCATTGACCAGGATACGCCGAGCCAGTTCTGGACGTCGACCTATGACGCGATCGCTCACTCCAACGAGGTCCTGGCGGTTATCGATGACATGCCCGGAGACCGTGCGAGGAAAAATGCCGTCAAAGGCGAGGCGCTGCTCACGCGCGCGTATGGACACTTCATGCTGGTAAATCTTTTTGCAAAGCACTACGACGCCGAAACCGCCGATGATGATCCGGGAATCCCCTATGTTGAGGAGCCGGAAACAGTCTTCATCAAGAAATACACGCGTCATTCCGTAGAGGAAGTTTATGACAAGATCGAGAACGACTTGCTCGACGGCCTCGAGCTGGTCGACGAAAGCTTCTACGCGAATTCCGGGAAGTATCACTTCACCCGCAATGCCGCCCTCGCATTCGCCTCCCGCTATTACCTGTTCAAAGGCGATCTCAGCAATTGCATCAAGTACAGTAATGAAATGTTGGGAAGCGATCCGGGTATTTTTGTCAAGAATATTCCGGCCCTGCTCTTCGAAAAGATCAATACCGAGGACTACGTTCGTCTGTATCACTCGCCAACCGATGACAGCAATCTCTTGCTGATCCGGCAGATCTCGAATTTTCATCTGCCAAACCTTGGGCACTGGCCTACCCGGGCACTGTATTCCCAGATATTTGACGTGAATCCCTATGAACTCACCGACGAGCGAAAGGATCCGGCATGGGTTGCTGGCGAAAATGGCCTCGCAGCGACGAAGTTTGAATTCCTGTTTGAAAGGACCAGTATCACTTCGAATGTCGGGTTTAACTACACGATCTTTCTCGCATTTCGCGGCGAAGAAGTACTGTTGAACCGCGCGGAATGTCTCGTCCGGCAAAACAACGTCAGCGCAGCGCTGGCCGACCTGCTACTCCTCGCAAAAAAGCGCTATCGACCCGAACAGGGCTTTAACGTCGACAACGTGACGCCGGACCAGCTGAGAATTCTTCTCAGAAATCATTATAACTCAACCAATGATCAGCTCAACGCTTTCGTCTATGTGATCGAGGAACGGCAGAAAGAATTCATGCACGAGGGGATGCGATGGTTCGATATCAAACGACTACAGATACCCGTCGTTCACGTGATGCAGGATGGCGGCGTCGATACGCTCACGCCGGATGATAACCGGAAAGTCTTACAAATACCGCAGTCAGCCATCGACGTGGGCGGATTGGAACCGAATCCGCGATAGGCAAAAGATACTATTATGAGGAACAAGATCTTATCATTCTTATTTATCGCCGGATTCGTCCTCGTGACGGCCTGCTATCCCGATGAGGAGATAAAGGTGCCGGTCCGGGAGCAACCTTTTTCCGAGGATGAACTGGATCAGTACATTCAGGCAAACTTCATCGACGAATACGGAGTCGCGGTGCGGTACCGGTTTGTAGACCGTTATGTCGATCAGAACAAAAGGGTCACGCCGCCGAAGCTAACCGTTGTGAAGCCCATGCTCGATTTTCTCACCGAGCTCTGGATCGAGCCTTTTACGGACGTCGCCAACGGCAACCGGTTCTTCCGGTCGCATGTTCCTGCGGAGATCGTGTTGATCGGGTCCACCATGTATAATGCCGATGGCACCGTCACCCTGGGGACGGCGGATGCCGGTGCCAGAATCACACTGACAGAGGTAAATTTCGTGGATATTGAAAACCAGGAATGGGTGTTCCGCCAGTTGGGGACGATCTACCACGAGTTCGCGCATATTGTCCATCAACGTTACAACCTCCCCCCTAACTGGCAGGAAATATCACCGCAAGGCTATACGTCGCTGGGATCGTGGTACAATCTGACAGACGACGAAGCGCTGGAACGCGGATTTGTATCTCCTTATGGCACGAGCACTTTCAACGAGGACTTTGCTGAGTTTGTAGCATTTCTCCTTTTCCGTCCCGATTTCTTTACCCGGTTTCTGGAGGATGAGCCGGATTGTCAAACGGTCGAGTGCGCTGCTCGCAACGAAGGCCGCGCTCGCCTGCGGAGAAAATACAACGCCGTGCTGCAACATTATGAACGCAATACCGGTGTAGATCTTCTCGAGGTCCGGGAAATCATCCAGTCAAAACTACAGTGATGAAAAAACTATTCAATGCGGCGCTGATGATTTCGATCGTTCTGATATCCTGTCAGGACGACGACGTGAGGCTTTTTGATCAGACGGCCGATGAGCGTGCAGCCCAGGCAATCGCAAGCCTGAAACAGGATCTCGTCGCACCTGAACACGGCTGGCTGCTGAAATACCGCCCGCAGGAAGGTGCCGGGGCGTACTACGTGTTGATGGATTTCCAGGAAAACGACAAGGTTGTCATAAATACCGACCTCGGCGCCGAGGACGGCGAATATTTCCAGGACACAATCTCTTACCGCGTTGACAATTCACTGGGGCTTGAACTGATCCTGGAAAATTATTCGTTTTTCAGTTTCCTGTTCGAACAGGATGCCGCCACATTCGGCGCCGAATACGAGTTTAACTTTGTCAACAAGACGCCCGACAACGCGCTCGTCTTTCAAAGCAAAACGGACGTGGGCGTTCCGGATATCATCCTGTTTCAGGAGGCGTCATCGTCCGATGCGAGTTTGCTGGGCGTCGGCCTCGCCACCGATCTCAATATACTCTCCGGCGACTTCGACAAGTTTACATCATCATTGAGGCTTACCTACAACGCAAAAGATCTTGCTCTGTACGTTTCGCTGGATGAATTCCGCAGGACCATAACGGTCACATCTGCTTCGCGGAAGAGTAATTCCGCGATTACACAGACCGTTAATTTTTCCACAGGCTACCTCATCGAAGGCGATAAGATGATTCTGGACAAACCGCTGGAAGGCACCATCCTGGGAAACGCCATTTCGATTGCCAGTCTTGAGCTGAATACTCTCGGCGAGTCAACCGTCAGCGTCTGCGCGGATCCCATTACAGTGCACAACTTTTCCGGTGTAACATCCGCTGGTGATGCCATCATCCTGGAGACGAGCCTGGTCGATGTCAGCGGCAAGACCTTTGCGCAGCGATCGGATTTCTACTTTTGTCCCCTCATATACATCTTTGATAACGGTACATCTGTGAGTGAGCAGGTTATTGAGGATGTCGCAGGCGCCCTGGAGATGCACCTTTACTATGGCTATGACCTCGGCAACGGGACTACCCTGAACGGGATCGGATTTGTGATCCAGAATATCGATGGAAGTGTAACGTTTGCCCTACGGCAGTTCACGCCCGTTTTGACGGACAATAATCTGGTCTTCAATTTTGCACCCACCATCACCCTGTTTGGGAATACGCAAACGAGCGCCAACATCGACAATATCAACATTTACCTGAACGCTCTGACTTCGGGCGACAAGACATACGTTTTTCAACTAAACCAGGATGTATACGAGTTCCACAACCCCTGCACAGGCTGGAGTTTTGTCTTTATCAACGCGAATCAATAGGGTTGCACAGAAACAAAAATCGCTTTAACTTGAAATAAACAATACGGTCATGAAAAAAATCGCTGCGCTTATACTGTCCGTTGCCCTGCCGGGTGCCATGGGCCTGGGACTAACATCCTGCAAAGATGACGATCCTCCGGCCAAGCCGAAACTGTCATTTGCAGAATCTGCCATCGAGGTGAATGAAGACGACGGTGTTGTCGAAGTCGAGCTGAGGCTCGATAAGGCGCATTCCAAGGATCTGCGGATCGAGTACGATTTGAGCGGTACCGCGGCGGACCAGGACAAGGTCGGAACAGCAAACGCTGACTATGAAGTGGTGGGTGACCACGGTGTCGTCGAAATTGAGTCGGGCGAGACCACCGGCATCATCAAACTCAAAATCTATGCGGATGCCACTTTCGAAGAGGATGAGACAATCAAGATCTCGATCACTGATCTCAACACGGATGAAATCGAACGGACGGGAGACGATGAGGTGGTTGTTACGATCAAGAACGACGACGACAAATTGACTGCTTCATTTGCCAATGCCACCATGACTATAAATGAGGCCGATGGGATTGAGGTCGACAACGACCAGTTGTTCATCATTCCCCTGAATATTCCCGTTCAGCTTGATAAGCCGGCACCGACCGACGTTGTTGTGAAGTATTCAATCAAGATCGACCTTCAGGATCAAAACCGAAACGACGCCATAGACAGCACATGGGCTGTCCAGAATGACGTACCCGTCTTTTATGCCGACTATTCGATCAGAGGAACAAAGGGTGAGGTCCGAATCCCCAGCGGAGCGACATCAGGAAATATCCAGATCTATCTCCGATCAGATTTTGCTTTTGACCCGGACGAAGAGATTGAAATCACCCTTGAACCGTCAAGCTCGGTGCAGGTCGGAACCAACAAGACGATGGTCGCAACGATAAACGAGCAGGATGGCAAACTCGTGGTGCTGGTTTGGGATGCCGCTTACACAGATGTTGACCTGGATATGTTTCTGTGGACCGGAGCGGACACGACCAATCTCGACCTGATCATTGGACTATCTACCAACCCGAGCGTGACATTCAAAGCCGAATTCCTTCACATTCCGAAGATATTTGCCGAGGGTGCATTTGGATTGAGTTACGTGTACTGGGGTGGAACGGCCGAACCCATGAACTTCCAGGTTCGCTTCGTGGACTTCGTGGACAATCAGGATGAACCGGAGGTGGATTGGGACGTCTTTAATGGATCCTACACGAAGGCTAATCTTAACCCGTGGACCGAGGACAATGGCGTCTACCCGCCCCTGATCTCGCACCGGCTCGTCATTACCGACGGAACTTTCGCATACGGAAAAATTCAAAGGCCCACGGCCAACAGCAGGCTGCGCCCTCAAGCCGTCCAGCCTCCGGCGCAGAAATTTCAAGCGAGGCCACACGGAGACTTTAAATCGGTGATCCGGAATTATCGAAAATAACGGTTTATCGGTTTCGATTTTCTTCGAAGGAACTTCTCATAGGATCGCATCGCGATCCGGGCAAAAGAGCTGCTAAGAATTATGGCAGCTCTTTTTGTTGGTCTTCCAGCCGGTAGAAACGATTGTAAAATGCTTATCGAAGAAATGTGCAGAAAAACGTCCTATACCGGGAATGGGCAAACAAAAATATCCCGTGAAGGCGCGGGACATTTTATTTGTGGCAAGTTTAAAAAAACCAAACGATTAGTGCCGAAGAGATAGAGCAAACCCAAACGATGTCTGTAGATCTAATTACCCATTCAAATCACAGCGCTTTCAGGATTGTGAGTTTCAGCGCAAAACCACCACGAATATGAGAAACAACCGCTTAATGTCCATGAAGAACATCTTAATTGCAGCATTCACCGTTTTTGCACTTTCCCAATGTACAGAAGAAGAAGTAGTCCCCGCGCAAGCACCGGCGCTTGCGGAGGAAGCAGTTGAAGTCGCGCCCGCAACCGGCAGTATGACGATCAGTGGCGTGTACACTTCGTATGAGGAAATCGCCGATTGCAAGACCTGCACGTATGTTGTACCGGTAGATGTTGCGATCGTGGATGGGAAAGAACTTAACCTTGCGCCAGGATCTGTTATTTGTCTTGACAAAGCCAGGCAATACGGCGATGTTGATTTCGTGAATCTCGAGGGATCAAAAGAAAGCCCTATCCGTATCGGAACTACTACATTCAAGTAGGTGTAGTAGGTCCTGCAAACCTCTTAAAACTATAAAGAATGATGTTGAAGAACCGGGCCATCTCCGCGATGGCCAAGGCGCTCGCCTTTGGGTTGATCGCCATTTCCTTCCAATGTACGGAGGAAGACTTGTTGTTGACTTCAGCGACCGACATCAATACCGCTACGGCTACCGGCGAAACCGCGACCACCGCTGCCGGTAGCTGCGGCTGTACTTATACTGTTCCGGCAACCGCGTACAGGATCGATGGGCAGGCACTCGGGCTCAAGCCCGGCGCGGTGATCTGTCTGAAAGCAGGAGTGGCCTACAAGAACCTGGTCTTTAAAAATATCCGGGGAACAGCGGCTGCTCCGATCACGATCAAGAATTGCGGCGGGACGGCCACTATTACGGGAACCAATCAGTGGTTCGGCATACGGACTGAATACAGCTCCTATTTCCGTATCACGGGTGGTAACACGGACGGAAGCTATGGAATCCGCATCAATGGCGGAACGCAATCTCTTCACCTCGACCTGCTTACTACGAATGTTGAGGTCGACCATGTCGAAATCTACAACTCCGGTTTCGCGGGTGTGATGGCAAAGACCGACCCGACATGTGACAATGCAACCATCCGCGGTAATTTCGTCATGCGGGATGTGCGGCTTCATCACAATTATGTGCACGACACCGCGGCGGAAGGATTCTATGTCGGACACAATAACTACCTCACCGGCATCAGTACACCGTGTGGAACGCGCTTGCCGGGCACGCTGGAGGGACTCAAGATCTATGACAATATCATCAAGAACTCCGGCTACGAGGCTATCCAGCTCGCGTCTACGCCCAAGGGAGCAGAGATCTACAACAACCGGATTGAGAACTATGGCGTGAAGAACGTGACCTATCAAAATCACGGCGTTCAGTTCGGCGAAGGAGGAGTTGCTAGGTTCCATGGCAACCTGATCAAAGGCGGAAAAGGCAACGGAGTCATGATCATCGGCAATGCTGAGAACTTCCTCTACAACAACCTGATCATTAATCCCGGAGCGCATGGAATTTTTTGCGATGACCGGACTGCCACTGGCGCAGGCTTCAAGTTCATCAACAATACCATCGTCAACTCCGGGCAGGATGGCATCAGGATCTATGCTGACAATGTGCCGATGAACTACATTTACAATAACCTCATCGTAAATCCGAAGAGCTATTCGACCTATTCATATCCGCGGACGGGGAACGACGCTTATATTTATGTCCTGGGCAAATCTGTTAAGCTTCAATCGCTGAACAATTATATCACCCGCGATATTAATGCACCGAAGTTTGTGAGCGCGTCTGCCGGCAATTTTGCTCTCACATCCAAATCACCGGCCGTTAACAAGGGATTCAATATCGGCTCTTACAACATACCCCTCGACTACGCGAAGAAGCCGAGGCTCCACGGCGCTGCCTATGATATTGGCGCCTATGAATATTAAATAATGTGTTTAGTTCTGTTTCCCAAAAAGGCCCGTTTCAACACGGGCTTTTTTGTTTTCTACCCGATCATCATACCGCCGGTAAAATTCATACATTCGGAAACAGCCGAGGGGAAAATTCCCCACCTTATACTCTATTAACTTTCTCACCTTTTTAACTCCGGTATATCTGCCGGACGCATCCCGCTTTGCGAAATGTAGTAATTCCTTACACGTCTCAGCAGCGGCTATAAAGGTTCTTGCTTAACTGCCGCTCGAAGCGTCAATTTTGGGGTTAGTGTTTAACCCCACTTATATGATGTAGCGATTCTTCATCCGCCCGCCCGTCTATTCTTTAATCTGCACGAATCATAAACTCCACGATTTAGGGGACGCGAAAGCATCCCTGAAAATATCATCAACATGAAAATGTATTCTGTACTCGGCACATTAAAGAAAGTTGCTGCCTATACCATTCTCTCACTAATGCTCATCCGGTGCGCCGACGAAGAATTTCTGACGAGCACTGACTCAATCACAATGTCAGCCACCATCAACACGACAACGACAGGTATCACAATGTTGACCGATTGTCTCTCCTGCGCATACGTTGTACCTGCCGATAACAACATCATCGATGGCGCCCGGCTCGGTCTCAAACCGGGTGACGTCATCGGCCTCAGTGCAAACATCAAATACGGAAATCTGATCTTCCGCAATATCATCGGAACAGCAGAGAACCCGATCGTCATCCGGAATTGCGGCGGAGTCGCACGTATCGACGCAACCGGTAAACCGGATGGATTGAAAACTGAAAACAGCAAGTATTTCCGGATCACCGGTGGCAACGCGGATCAGGTATACGGCATCAAGATAATCGGCGGCCACATGAGCCTCAACCTTACTAAACTGAGCACCAACTTTGAAGTTGATCATATTGAAATCACCAACTCCGGGTTTGCAGGCATCATGGCCAAAACCGATCCGAGCTGCGACGCGGCTACATGGCGTGGTAACTTCGTGATGAAGGACGTTGCGCTGCATCATAACGCGATCTCCGCCACCGGTGGCGAAGGCATTTACGCCGGCAACTCATTCTTTACGGGCATGAGCACCCCGTGCGGAACGAAGCTTCCACATGAGATCCACAATATCTCTATCTACAGCAATATCATCAAGAATACAGGTTGGGACGCTATTCAGCTTGGATGCGCTACCAAGGGTGCCAGCATACACGGAAACACTATCGAGAATTTTGGCACGATGAACGAGGCCGCGCAAAACAACGGCATCCAGATCGGATCCGGCACCGGAGGAAGTTGTTACAACAACCTGATCCGCAAGGGAACGGGCAACGGAATGATCGTCCTGGGACTTGGCGATAATATCATCTACAACAATATAATTGATCAGGCCGGCGGACACGGTATCTTTTGTGACGAACGCTACACTCCCGGTTCGGGCTTCAAGTTCGTGAACAATACCATCATCAATCCAAAGGGGGATGGTATCCGCATCTATGCAGAGCTTGTACCGATGAACGCCATTATCAACAACATCATTTCAAACCCGGGAAGCTATTCGACATACGTCTATCCGCGGACCCCGTCCGACGCGTTCGTTTACAAGCTAAGCAAAGACGTGAAGATCGAGATGGCTAACAACTTCTTCACGACGACGACGGATTCCCTGCGAGTGGTTGATTTGGCGGCGCCGAACTATCGCCTCGAGCTTACTTCACCCGTTATCGACCAGGGCCGCGATCCTTCCGCCTATTGCCAGGTCACCACCGACTTCTACAACAAGCCAAGGCGCCGGGGCGCCGGAGTAGACATCGGTGCTGTTGAAAACGCCACCCTTGCGGCACCGAATAGTATTCCTGTCGCGAATGCGGGGCCTGATATTACGTTAACGCTGCCGAGCAATTCAGCAACACTCGTCGGAACGGCACGTGACGCGGACGGCTCCATCGTCGCCTACCACTGGAGTCAATACGGAGGACCGCCGGTGACGATCGGAAATTCGAACAGCGCGACTGCAACACTCAGTGGACTGACAGAAGGCCAGTACTATTTTAAGCTCACGGTCACAGACGACGAAGGAGCAACCGATGGCGATAACATCCTGGTGAATGTGATTGCTGCGCCTAACGTCCCTCCTATTGCGAACGCCGGAAGCGATGAAAGTCTTACACTTCCGCTGAACACCATCCGCCTTCGCGGATCAGCTACTGATACCGATGGTACCATCGTGTCTTATCAGTGGACTCAATATGGAGGCCCGAGCGCAGAGATCGCAGGGGCGAATACCCCGACGCCCTTCGTTACGGTGCGTGAGAGCGGCAATTACTATTTTCGCCTGACAGTGAAAGACAATCGAGGCGATACACACTATGATAACATGCTCCTCCGTGTAACGGGCGTGATGCCCGTGAACAAGCCGCCCACCGCCAATGCGGGGCGTGATTACACGCTCACCCTTCCAACCAATTCCGTAAAACTTCTGGGTAGCGGATATGACTCTGACGGCAAGATAACTTCGTACAAGTGGACTCAGTATGGCGGAGAAAGAACTTATATAGCCGGCGAGAATACGCCGACGGCATCCTTGACCGGATTGAAAGCAGGAGAATACTACTTCCGCTTGACTGTAACGGACGATGACGGTGCGACAGCCTATGACAATGTGCTCGTACGTGTTGTCGAAAACCTCTAGCGGTTTGAAGGAATCCATGTAGTCATGGGTTCCTTCCTTACTGCCGGTTAGACGTCGTGTAACTTTTGGGACGTGTTTTAAAAAAAATTGCCGCTGGCCGAAAAAAGCATTTTGAAGCAGCAGCCAATAAAAAAGCTAAAAGTCTGTCTCGTCGCCTTACCCTTAACCCGTATTAACGAAAAGCCAAATCCCACCCTTTTCGTTTTTTCTCCTGCCCTTTCTTACACGACTGGCCAATCAGAATCAAGCGAGCAGCGACGACGCTATTTATGAACTTCATTTGTATTCTGTAAAAAGTAAACCACGAGGAAATGAAGTAAAAGCAGAATCAACGGGTCTTGGACGCTTTAATCCCGAACTCTGCCAAAAATTTATCTAACCTGAAAATGCAGGGCCAACTGTTCCTGGCAGACCCCTGTGCTTCGCAAACTACCAAGGATGACGAAAACCCACACTTTTTTCAAAGGGCTTCAGACAATGAGCCTTGCACTGGCGATTTGCTCCATTTTTTTCCAGTGCGCCGATCAGGAGATCCTTCCGATTCGTCCCAATCCACATCCCCCTTTAAAGGATTCAGTCGCCACCGAAAAAATTGACTCTGCTGCCCTGCTCCCGGCGGAATGCAAAGAGTGCACCTATGTTGTGCCGGCTGGCGTAAAGGTGATCGATGGCAAAGCCCTTCGCCTGAAACCGGGGAGTATCATCGGACTGAGCAGCGCCATCAAGTACCGGTCACTCGAGTTTCATAATATCGTGGGAACAAAAGAACAGCCCATCATCATCAAAAACTGTGGAGGCACGGCGAATATTACAGCGGATGATCCATGGCATGCTATCAAGACACAAGACAGCAAATACTTCCGAATCACCGGTGGTTCAGTCGAAAGCGTGTACGGCATCAAGGTTCAGGGGGGAGAAATGGGACTCAAACTCGATGGCTTCAGCACCAACTTTGAGATCGATCACGTAGAAGTTTCGAACGCCACGTTCGCAGGCCTGATGGCCAAAACCGATCCAACCTGTGATAATGCAACACTGCGGGGAAACTTTACCATGTATGACGTACTGATTCATGATAACTATGTTCATCACACTGGAGGCGAAGGATTTTACATCGGCAATTCGTTCTGGGACGGGATGAACCTCGGATGCGGAAAAAGACTTCCCCATGAGATCAAGGGACTCAAGGTCTACAACAATATTGTTTCGAACACGGGCTGGGAAGGTATACAAGTGGGATGCGCCATCTCCGGCACCGAGATCTATAACAATACAGTGAAGAACTATGGCACCGCGAACATACCTCACCAGAACAACGGCGTGCAGATAGGCTCGGGAACGGGTGGAGTGTTCCGCGACAACCTTATCAAGAAAGGGACTGGAAACGGACTGATCGTCATGGGAACAGGTGACAATATGATCTACAATAACATTATCGTCGATGCGGGCGAAAACGGGATTTTTTGCGACGAGCGTTATACGCCGGGCGAAGGATTCAAGTTCATCAACAATACCATTCTCAATCCAAAGAATGACGGCATCAGGTTGTACGCTGAATTGGTTCCCATGAATACCATTCTCAATAATATCATTGCTAATCCCGGAAGCTATGCATCGTACGGAGAAGGGCGCACCATAAAGGATTCATTCGTCTATCTGCTAAGCACAAATGTGAAAGTCCGGCTTGACAACAATATGTACGCCGCTTCGGTGAAAGAGTTGCAATTTGTCGATCCCTCAAAGGACAACTATCGGCTGAAGCCGAACTCGCCTGCCATCAACTTCGGAAGGGACATTTCGAAATACAAAATCGAACACGACTTCTACAGCGGAACAAGATTGCGCGGAGTCGCATACGATGCGGGTGCCAGCGAGTACTGACAGCTGTTTCTCCCAACAAACGGACCTGGCAGCAATGTCGGGTCCTCTTTTTTTTCCGGGTACGATTTTTTCGCGCCTTCCGGAAATCGTCAGCCATGAATTTGCCGAAAGTCATTATCAACGACAATTACGCTGATTTCCTGAAAGGAAAAGAGGTGGATGCGACAATCATATCGGAACGCGACACGATCGAAAAAGGTATGCATGTGATGGGTTTTCATAATTCAATCGCTATCAACACTGGTTTCACGGTACCACGTGACAAGCAATCGCACTATATCGGCGTCGAAGGAATGATTACCGATATCGACCATACAGCCGCCGGTACCTATGACAAGCCTCACATCAAAATAGTAAAAGTCTGACGGTCGGTCTGCAATAAACAACGGAACGATTTTTTTGATTAAAGAAACATGAAATATGTTTGGGCATCGTGGAGAAATGCCTCGCAATTTCGCGAAGCTGAAAAAATCCAACATTGCAAGACGCGGGCTATTCCCACGTTTCGAGGGTCAGTCAGCTGCTCTTGCAGCGGCGTTGCCTGGTCATCAGCCCATGCAACCTATTCGTTGAGCCGGAATTTTCAAACGTCTATTTCCCGGAGCTGACCTCATCATAAAACAATTCACCTTGCGAAGTACGGGCGGGACTGGTGAAAGGGTGTTCCGTTACCTTTGATTTATCCATAATGTGCAGGACCTTCCACCCGTGCACTTTCAGGTAGTCCGATACAAGGGAACGGTGGCATTTCCACCAGGGAGCTTCTGAACACATGTACACGGTTCGCTTTGTTAAGGCAAGATCTTCCAGTAAACGGATTTGCACTTTGAACTCTTCGGTCTGCATGTAATCGGCGTATCCCCGAAAAGACGGATGCCGCCAGGCCACGTTCACCGAATCCTTCGAAGGTCTTCGCCTGCCCCCAAGACCGCGCATGTGGTGATAGACAATGCCATTTTTCTCCAGGGTATCCGAAAGGTTCTCCTTGTTGAACTGCGGATACCTCCTGCTTCCCGGGAAAGCGCGGATGTCAATGAGCTGCTCGATTCCTGGTCCGCGAAGCAGCTCCAGGAAAGCCTCAATCGGATGTGTTGAATGTCCGATTGTCCATATTGTGCGGTTGGCGTTTTCCATGGTTTCAAGATACCATACTCATATAAAGGCGTGCCGAAAAAACAAGTCACTCTGTCTGCAAATGATGCCCCGGACCGGACGGAATGCTTTTTTTGTCGCGCATTTGAAAATCACGACCTTCGATCAAAGCCAAACTACAACTTATGAAATCACTCGTTGAAGCAATCCGACCGATACAAAATCTCAATATCACCCGGGAGATCGTCACGGAACACAGCCCGTTTCCAAATAACGGCCTTCTTCCTCTTCTATACTATCCCCAGGTTCTCCAGTTGCAGGACGAAAATGACGCCGACACGATCAAGGAACTACTTGAAACCAATCGCTGGACAAACACCTGGATAAACGGGATCTACAGTGAGCATCATTATCACAGCACTGCGCACGAAGTCCTCGTAGCACTAACGGGTTCTGCCCGCGTGCAGTTCGGCGGACCGGACGGGATCATCCTCACCTTTGAAAAAGGAGACGTGGTAATCATTCCCGCGGGGGTGGCTCACAAGCGCGTCGATGTGGGCGATGGGTTCACTTGCCTGGGCGCCTACCCGGACGGGCAAGATTACGACATGAAATACGGAAAGCCCGGGGAACGCCCGGCGGCGGACGAAGCGATCAGGAATGTTCAGCTTCCGGAAAATGATCCGCTGTACGGTATTGACGGTCCCCTGATCAAGAGCTGGGCGAGTGAACGGGAGCAGAACACCGACGTACTGTAGACTGTCTCACGTCAAACAAAAAGCCCGCAGACAGGCGGGCTCTTCGTAACCAAACTAAACTAACTAAACATGTCGCAGCGTTGCGAGCTGGCTAATCCGCCAGAGCGAGCGCTTCGCGAGGGGAACTCTCTATATTTATGACGGAGGCGGTTCCATTGATGACTCTCACGAGCACGTTGTCATAATCGCTCGCTCCGCCGTTGTCTGTCACCGTGAGTCGGAAATAGTAGTTGCCGGCTTTCAGTCCGCTGAATGTCGCGGTGGCCGAAGTTGAGGATGCGATTGAAGCCGTGGTCGGACCACCATATTGCGTCCATTTGTACGACGCGATCGAGCCGTCTGAATCCTTCGCCGAACCGACAAGCTTGATGGAAGTGGCCGGAAGGAGGAGGTTCTTGTCAGGCCCCGCATTCGCTACAGGTGCCACGTTGCCGGAGGTCGCATTTTTGACAGTCACAGCAACATCATCGTATTTACTAGCTCCCTTCGAGTCTTTCACGGTCAACCGGAACACGTAAGTTCCAGTTACGAGGTTGTAGGCTCTCACCTTGGAAGTGGTCTGCCCACTCAGGCTTACTGCGCCGCCAGAAACCTTTGTCCACTGATACGTTGAAATACCGTCGCTGTCAGAGGCAGTACCTTGTATATAGACAGAATTAGTCGGCAATGTGATCGATTGGTCACCACCTGCGCTGACCGTAGGCGCGGAGTTGCTTGGTGTAGTCGCCGGCGCACCGTTTGTAAAGGAAAGCATCCAGTCCAGGGCATTGGTTTCCTTATACACTTTATCCCAGATGATGTGATCCATCCCGGGAAAAAGAGTGGTCTTTGCAAGGGGACTCGGCCTTGGTGTACAAGCATTAATCGCATTAACCATCTTGGTCGAAACAGTATAGGAAACGGTCTTGTCCGCGTCGCCATGAAATGCCCAGACAGGAACGTTCTGGGCGGCGATTCCACATGCCTTCGACAATGCGTTGCCACCCGAGCAGATCGGTAAAGCAGCAGCAAAAACATCGGGATAAGCACCAAGAGTTGTCCATGCACCAAATCCTCCAAGGCTAAGGCCGGTAATGTAAATCCTTTTCGGATCGACGCGAAGGGTCTTCTTTACATAGTTAATGACATCCATGACGTAGGACGCAGGCCACGATCCATACGAGCTTTTTAACTGCGGTGAAATAACAATAAACTTATACTGCGCTCCGTACTTGATGTACTTCGGCAAGCCCACGTTGGCAACCGTCTGTGCAGACGATTTCAGAGTTGCTGGGTCCGTTGAGGTGGTTCCCCTTTCTTTGATGCCATGTAGTGATATAACCAGCGGATAGAGGTTCGAGTTACTGCTGTAACCCTGCGGTAAATACTCCAGATATGCAATATTCGATGAAGTGATTTTTGCCGTTTGCTGCGCGACGGCCATAGACGATAACAGGGTTCCGAGAACCGCGAGGCTAATAAGGTGTTTCAGTCTCATTTAATTTTTTTAGGTTTGACTTGTCGATTGGAAGGCACCGGCTTTGACGAATAGTTTCATCCGGATTCAAATCGGGCCGCAAGAAAAATCAAATTCCTGTCATTGAGATTTTCGAAAAGGTAAAATCCCTTCCGCGTCGGGGAGTCATTGAATTCGCACGCCATAATTTTTTCCAAGGGGATCTCTTCCCACAGTTTAGGCGATCAGAAGGGAATGATTTCCTCGATCGATAAGCTGGTTAAACCGGCTAAATATTTTCCATCCCATTGGCAAAGTCATAATGCTGGTAGCCATACCGTGGCAAAAATTTTAGCATTGCCAATTCCACGCGGCTGCTTTAACGAAATGTTGCATTGTTCCATCGTGGGATATGAGCGGCGGTTGTTGTAATTTGGACTCATGACAAACGTCGCTGCCGGATTATTGATGTGTCGTATGAAGCATAGCGGCCCTGAATTTTTTTTACTTCATCCGGGAGGACCTTTTTTTGCGAGGAAAGACAGCGGCGTGTGGAGCATCCCAAAAGGTTTACCCGAAGCAGGAGAGACATTATTGGATACGGCGCAGCGGGAATTTTTTGAAGAAACAGGAATGCCCCCGCGTCCGCCGTATTTTGAACTCGGTAATATCCGACAAAAGGGTGGCAAGGTGGTGCATGCCTGGGCGTTCGAAGGAGAATGGGATCCGTCTATGAAAATCTCTTGCAACACTTTTACGCTGGAATGGCCCCCGCACTCGGGCAGGAAGGTGGAATTCCCTGAAATGGATCAGGCTCAGTGGTATCCATATCAGCAGGCAGTAATCAAGATCATCCCCGAGCAGATTCCGCTGCTGGATCGCGCCAAGGAAACCTTCAAACGGAAGGCATAGCGCAGCAGAAGTCGAAATACAAAACGAAAACCACCTGTCCTCCGTCTGAGGACAGGGTGGTATTCTGCAAACCTAAAACTATAGTCTTCCGTGGTTGCCCGGGACGGGAATGGCGGCGAGCTCGGGTTCCGATTCAAAAAATTCAGAGAGGCTCTCTCGCACAACCACACTTAATCTGATCCAGGCCGGATCCGCACTGCAAAAAATTCAGCAAGCTGAACAGTTTCGGAGCCGGGGAGAAAAAAATTGTTAATGCATTGCAAAGGTGTAAAGTCGATCAGAACTTTTTGCAAGACATCAGTGTCATCCCGCTCGCTTGTAAGAAAAAAGAAAACTTGAGATAATCCGGCTGGTAGTGTGGAGAAATCTTCACTCCGCCCATCCCAGAAAGTACCAGGTGAGCGCATTTCTGAAAACTCAAATTTCGAAAACCGGCCTGCCGGTCAAATGTTACTGCCGCTATAGTCTTTATCGCTCTGCTGATGTCGTAGCGGCAGGAATGTAACATCTGTCGATTTTCCTGAGAGACAACGGAAGAAATTTTTATATCGGTGTGATTTATGCGTTGGCGCGTTCGTCCTCTGCATCCCCGGCCTTGCTGAATTTTTGTTTGATCCACTCTTTGATTCTCGAGGGCTTTCGACCTCCCGGCTCGCCGAGGAGATACCCGATGGGCTTTAGCGGGGCGACGTGGTCGCAGATGATTTTTATGATGCCGAACAATGGAAGAAACAGGATCATTCCCGCAATCCCCCAGATTAATCCGCCGGCGATAATACTGAGGATGGACCAAAGCGCGTTCAGATTGACTTCACCTCCGACGACATTGGGCTCGATAAAATAATTGTCGATCGTCTGGATTATGAGCATCACGGCACCGGCCAGCAGCGCCGTCTGAACATCCTCAGTCAGGAGCGCCATCACTACCGGAAACAAACCACCCAGCACAGTGCCAAGATAAGGTATGACGGTTAACAACGCGGCGATGCCCGCAAGCAATACGGCGTTCTTGATTCCGACGATGAGCAGCCCAATGGAATACATCACGGTAATAATAATCACGGACATTGCACGACCCGTAAGGTATTTCTGCGATACCTGACTTATCTGTCCCACAACCGTCTTGACTTTCTCAGAGTCATGGTCGTCGTACAACCGGACGAAAAAAGTTTCGAACTGTTCCTTGTTGTAGAGCATAAGAAAGGCAATCACAAGGCTAAGCACGATGCCGGAAATCGTAGAGGTGATGGCACCGAGGACCTTCGCGGCCATGCCCGGGCCCGGACTCGGTTGGCGGGTCTGATCCTTCACAATCTTCTCCTGTTCCTGAGGGCTCATGCCGATCTGATCCTCGATGTAGTCTTGGGCCTGGTGCAGCAATTCCTTCGCCCTCGATTCAATTTGCGACATGTTATCGGCGAATGTTGCAAACTGCGTACTGATGATCAGCGCGATTCCAGCGATGACGACGACGAGGATCAGGATGCATGCAAGAGACGATAAGGCGCGATTGAATCCCCAGCCATCCAGCTTCCTGCACACCGGTGCCATGAGCATGGCGAGTAGTGAAGCAAAAAAAATGGGGATAAGAAACGCGCGGCCAAAGGTCATCACCACGATCAGCAACACAATAAAGAAAAAGTACTGGTTGATTCTGGAAAAGATCTCTTTCATCGGTTCGTTGGCCCGCACCGGCCTGGTTGATTCATGACCCGTCGCGCGTCACAACCCCTGTCCGCGCGCCTGTGGCCAGTTCGTACCAACAAAAAGCAATCCCTGAAAAGCCCTAATCAGCCGCTGATAAATAGCGGCATCTTTTGATCCTCTGAGGAAGAATGTACTCAAATGAGAAATCCGTGCGAGTTGATGCTCAGCTGAAAAGATCGGTGCTGAGGTAACGGTCGCCGCGATCGCAAACGACAAAGACAATCACGCCCTTTTCAAGCTCTTGGGCAAGGCGCACCGCGGCGCTTAATGCGCCCCCGCTGCTCATGCCTGCAAGCACTCCTTCTTCTTTTGCCAGGCGCTTCGTGAACGTCCTGGCGTCCGCTTCGGCCACGTCGAAAATCCGGTCGACCTGTTTGCGGTCGAAAATTTTGGGGAGGAATTCAGGGGACCAACGCCGTATGCCCGGGATACACGAACCCTCCGTAGGCTGAGTACCCACGATCCGGACCGACGTGTTTTGTTCCTTCAGAAATCGCGAGACGCCCATGATAGTCCCCGTTGTGCCCATAGCGGATACAAAGTGCGTGATGCCTCCCTGTGTATCTCTCCATATCTCCGGGCCGGTTGTCTGATAGTGGATGAGGAGGTTATCATTATTCGCAAACTGATTGAGAATGTGGTAGCCTTGTTTCGCCGCCATCTCCTCGGCGAGCTCGCGCGAGTATTCGATAGTTTTTGCCGCCGGAGTCAGGATCACCTTTGCTCCGTAAGCTTCCATGGCCAGCACGCGCTCCCGGGTGGAATTGTCCGGCATGATCAGCGTCATTTTCAAGCCCATGAGCGGCGCTATCATCGCCAGTGCGATACCGGTATTACCGCTGGTAGCCTCCACCAGGTTGTCACCGGGTTTTATTTCTCCGCGGTTCAGCGCACCCCGGATCATTCCGAACGCTGTCCTGTCTTTCACGCTTCCCCCGGGATTATCCCCTTCAAGCTTGCCGAATATCTTTACGTTCTTGTTGGGCGACATATGCTCAAGCTCAACCAGCGGCGTGTTTCCGATGAGTTCCTGAAGCTTCATATAGACAGGGGGTTGGGACTCTTATTTATCATGCTCGGCTTTAAAAATAACAATATCTGTTTCTTCTTTTTCGCCATTGTACATTTTGGCCTGATAATAAATTTTCGAATGAGGAGGGACACTGCGCGTCAGCCACACATTTCCACCGACGACGCTGTGATGTCCGATCACAGTATCGCCTCCCAGAATCGTAGCTCCTGCATAGACAACAACATGATCTTCCAGCGTAGGATGACGTTTCCGGATGGCGTCGTCCTTACTAACACTGAGGGCGCCCAGGGTTACGCCCTGGTAGATTTTAACATGGTTTCCAATGACAGCCGTTTCACCAATTACGACACCTGTACCGTGGTCGATGCAAAAATTATCGCCGATCGAAGCCGACGGGTGAATATCGATACCGGTCCTGCTGTGGGCATGCTCGGTTATGACGCGTGGTATGCCTTTAACACCGAGCACATGCAGCTGATGCGCCACCCTGTACGCGGCGATGGCATAAAAGCCCGGATAGGTTTGGATGACTTCGGATTTACTCTTTGCCGCGGGGTCTCCTTCGTACATCGCTGCGACGTCCGCGTTCAGGCCGTCGAAAATGCGAGGGAGGGAATCAAAAAATTGTCCTGCAATCGCCTCGGCATCGACCTGGCCCTTATGCGGATTAAATCGTACAATCCGGTCTAGTTCGGTGCGTAGGCCATCCATATGTTTCCGGAAGTCATCCAGTGAATCAAAGCCAAGCTGCGTATATTCGGCAAAAAGCGTCCCGAGGAGATTATTAAAAAATGCGGCGACTTCCGCCGGCGAGGGACAGGTCGGACAAGCCCGGTGTGAATTGTAAAGCTTTTCCAGAAATGATTGATCCATGCTCACTAAATAGGGGTTTTCCTGGTCGCTACAAAGTTTTTAACACTTTTTTAACAGGAATTTTCGCGGATTTTTGCGCTATTAAATACGCGATTATCAGCTCTTTGTTAACACGTAGGCCCGCCCAAAATGTTTTCGGCACGGAAAAATCACCCAAGCCGGGCACAATAATTAATCAGGGTCGGGCGATACTTTGACATGAGTTGTCAATGTGTTTATTCAACCTTGCACCTATGAGCCTACACGAAGTGAATACCCAATGGACCGAAGACAGGATCCTGGACCTGGTCCGCAAACTCAGAAACGACCTCATCAAAGATTTCCTTGACGAACGACATTTGAAGGCGTACATCGCCAACCAGTTCCGCGTAAACGAACTGTCCAATATCAAGATCGAATTCATCAAAAAAGACCTTAAAGAATTGCTGATCTCTCCGGTTAACACCAATCACTACCAATCGTTGATCGACCAGATCCGCGAAACGGACACGGCTGGTATTTCCGAAACCAATGAACCCCTGTTTTACCGTGAGCTCGAGGTGATCTTCAAGCGATATATGTTCAGCTAGGCCTGCTGTCAGGCGCTATACCTTTCGATGACCTGTTTCAGGTACTCTACCTGGACCACCCCGGCTTGTTTCCATTTAAGCTCGCCGCTTTTGAAAAGCGCGAGTGTCGGGACCCCCTTAACCTGGAACAGATTGGCGATGACCGGATTCTTGTCAACATCAATTTTAATGATCCTGGCTCTTGACCCCACCTGATTTTTGAGCTCCTCCAGAATGGGCTTCATCATCTTGCAAGGTCCGCACCAGTCGGCATAAAAGTCGACCAAAGTGGGCGTTTCGCTTTTTACCAGGTTCGAAAAGTTTTCATGCGCCATATTTATGGTTTTGACGGAAAACAATAAAAGACCCTGCCTGGTTTCATTATTGCTTGTGTCGGTATTAATTTCCGGAACTTTTGAACGGATTACAGCATTTTTATTTTCCGATGAGCGGAGCCTCCCGCAGAAGCAGCCGTTCATTCCTAACGAGAGCGTATATGCTTAGAAACACACTTCGAGGATTTCTGCGCTGGATATTCGGATTGACCTTTTCACTCCTGGTACTGGTGTCGTGCCACGACGAGGAGATCGTTCCCCGCAAAAACCCCTTTGACAGCCTGCCGAAAGTCGCCCAAAATGAGGCCAATCAGTATGTCAACTCCTGGATACTCGAGGAGATGCAATACTGGTACTTCTGGAGTAACGAATTGCCCGCCAATTCGAACAAGAATCTCGATCCGGATGCATACTTTCAGTCCCTGTTGAGCGACGATGACCGCTTTTCATGGATTCAGCCGAACTACGCTGAGTTACTGAACTCCCTTCAGGGCATCTCCATGGAAGCGGGATATGAGTTTGTCCTTTACCGCGAAAAAGAAGGAAGTAACAATGTGATCCTTCAGATCGCTTATGTGAAACCCGGCTCGCCGGCTGCAACGGCCGGGCTAAAGCGCGGTGATATTGCCAGCCATATCAACGGCCAGCAAATAACCACGGGAAATTATCAGACATTGTTGTCTGCTATTAAAAAGGATCACACGCTCCGGTACAAGCCCGTTCTGATTGACCAGGGGCAATTCGGAGAAACGAAAACAATCTCCCTTCAGGCCGTCCAATACGCGGAGGATCCAAACTATTTGCACAAAGTGATCGAGGTCGACGGCAGGAAGATTGGTTACTTCGTCTATAACTTCTTCGCCTCCGGCACGGACACAGAGCCCGGGAAATACGACGCAGAGACAGAAGCTGTGTTTGCCGATTTCAAGGCTCAGGGGATAACGGATCTTGTCCTGGACCTTCGTTACAACAGCGGCGGATCGGAAGTCGCGGCTAAAAATCTCGCGAGCCTGATCGGTCGCGGTGTGGATGAAAGCAAAGTTTTCCTCAAGCGCCAATACAACGAAAAGGTAACTGACGCTATCATCCATGACCCGAACCTCGGCCCGGACTTTCTCATCAGCCATTTTAATTCCGACCCCGCGAACATTGGGAACCAACTTGAGGGCGGCAGGGTATACATCCTCACCAGCTCGCGTACAGCATCGGCCAGCGAACTCGTGATCAACGCGCTCAAGCCCTTTATGGACGTATTCCTCATAGGAAATACCACCTACGGCAAGAACGTCGGATCGATATCTCTTTATGAGGAGAATGATCCAAAAAACACCTGGGGCCTACAGCCTATCGTGGTGAAAGTTTATAACAGTCAGGATGAATCCGATTACAGCACCGGATTTGTGCCAGACGTCCTGCAGGAAGATAATAACGAGTTTATCTATCCGCTCGGCGATCCTCGGGAAGCGCTGCTCGGACAGGCAATCGGTCAGATCACCGGAACCGCTACCAGTTCACGGCAACAAATGAGTGGCAGAACCGCAGTCGGATACTCACTCGATCTCAAACGTCGAAGCTTTAATCTTACGATGGATGAGAACTCAATTTTGAGAAACTAGGTCTTTCACAAAAGCGCGGATATCTTTTTCCGGATCGTCAGAATTTTTTAAAAGGCTGATGAACGCACTGCCGACGATGGCACCCGCTCCGTACTTCGCGGCCTTTGAAAACGTGTCGTGGTTGGATATCCCGAATCCAATAAGGCAAGGGTTCTCTAATTTCATGTCCGTCAACCGTTTGAAATAAGCAAGCTGGTCGTCGCTGAACGATCCTTTTGCGCCCGTGATACTCGAAGCGGAGACCGCATACACGAATCCCCGCGTTGCTGCGTCTATTCTACGTATCCGCTCTTCAGACGTGGTCGGTGAAATAAGAAATGTATTACAGAGATTTGCGCGTTCGAACATCGCCTGATATTCTTCTTCGTAAACGTGCAACGGCATGTCCGGGAGGATCAAGCCGTCGACACCCGCCTTAGATGCGTCGCCGAGAAATTTTTCGACGCCGTACTGCATCACCGGATTCAAATAACCCATGAGGATGATGGGGATGTCAATCTTTTCTTTGCGAATCTTTTTCACTTCCTCTACGATCTTGTGAAGCGTCATCCCATTGTCCAGTGCAATCTTGTTGCTTTCCTGTATCGTAGGTCCATCCGCCACCGGGTCGGAAAATGGAATGCCGATCTCAATTATGTCGGCGCCGGCAGCCTCCAGGTACCTCGCAATGGGCACTGTACTGTCAATCGCAGGAAATCCAGCTGTATAGTAAACCGAAAGTATATTCTTTTTCTTTCGGCCAAAAAGATCAGTAATCCTGTTTTTCATAAACTTTCAACTTTATACTTTACGCCCGACCACGCCTCACCACTCATCCCACCCCTGGCCTCGTCGGGCTTTATGCTTTCTACTTTTTGCTTTATGCTTTTTGCCCAACTACGCCTCACCACACACCCCGCCCTGGCTTCGTCGGGCTTTATGCATTCTACTTTTTGCTTAATGCTTTTTGCTTTATGCTTTTTGCTTTATGCTTTTTCAATATTTTCCCCAACGGATATAAGTCTCCAGATCCTTATCCCCTCTTCCCGATAAATTAACGACTACAACATCGTCTTTTTCAAACTTGAATTGATCCAGCGCCGCGAGCGCGTGAGCCGATTCAATCGCGGGTATAATTCCTTCCAGGCGACTGAGTTTGATTCCCGCTTGCATGGCTTCGTCATCCGTAGCGCTCACGAAATTTACACGTCCAACATCGAACAGGTGTGCGTGCATCGGCCCGATACCCGGATAGTCGAGGCCTGCTGAAATGGAATGAGGTTCGACAACCTGACCGTCCTCAGTTTGCATAAGCAGTGTCTTGCTACCGTGTAGGACGCCGGGTTTTCCCAGCACGGTCGTAGCGGCCGACTGGCCGGAGTCGACGCCTTTGCCTGCAGCCTCCACTCCGACGAGTTCAACGTGCGCATCATCCAGATAATGATAGAAGGCACCCGCCGCATTGCTTCCGCCACCGACGCATGCAAAGACATAGTCGGGATAAGGATTTCCGATCTCTTCCTCCAGCTGACGCCGCATTTCTTCGCTGATGACCGACTGGAAGCGCGCGACCATATCGGGATACGGGTGCGGTCCCACCACTGAGCCAATAATGTAATGGGTGTCTGTAGGATTGTTGATCCAGTGCCGCATGGCTTCATTGGTGGCGTCTTTGAGAGTCATGCTTCCGCTGGTGGCAGGCACGACCTTCGCGCCGAGGATTCGCATACGCTCCACGTTAGGGCGCTGGCGTTCCATGTCCACCTTTCCCATATAAACGATGCACTCCATACCCATCAAGGCGCATACTGTAGCCGTGGCGACACCATGCTGACCGGCTCCTGTTTCGGCGATGATCTTTTGCTTTCCCAGCTTGCGTGCCAGGAGTATTTGCCCGATCGTGTTGTTAACCTTGTGTGCGCCTGTGTGGCACAGGTCCTCGCGCTTGAGGAATATCGAAGCGCCGTATGCCTCTGAAAGTCTGTTCGCGCGGTAAAGCGGTGTCGGGCGGCCCACATAATCCTTCAGCAGGTGATGAAATTCCCGCAGGAACTCCTCGCTCTGAATGATATCCAGATAATGCGTCCTCAGTTCTTCCACGTTGGGATAAAGCATTTCGGGAATATAGGACCCGCCAAATTTGCCGTAGTACCCCCGTGCATCTACATGATAACTCATGGTGTTAATATTTTAAGTGTTCAATTTTGTCTGGATAATTTTTATCCTGGCTATGTCCTTATGCGCCGGCGTCAGTTCCACGCCACTGTTTACATCAATGGCAACGAGGTTGTATCCCTCCAACTGATTGATCTCGTCTATGTGCTCGGGTGCTATGCCGCCACTGAGGAAGAAGGGCACCTTCTGGTCGTATCGCGAAAGGACGTTCCAATCAAAGCGCCTGGCATTTCCACCGTAGAGTTTTCCCTTTGTATCGAAGAGGAAATAGTCTACTGCGGAAGCATATTCGGTCGTCGCGGAAAAATCCATGTCTTCATCGACCGAAAAAACCTTAATTACTCCCACGCCAGTCCTCTTGAGTTCACCACACTGTGCGACAGTCTCCTCCCCGTGCAATTGAACAAAGTGGAGATCGTGTTCCTCCACTCTTCTCAGGATGACATCGGTAGATTCATTCACAAAAACACCTACGCGCCGGGTTGTCGCTGGAATATCAGATGGCACGCGGAAGTCCTTTCCCACAAACCGGGGCGAGGGCTCATAGAAAATAAAGCCCATAAAATCCGGCGCGAGTTTCGCCACCTCCCGGATATTCTCCGGGTCCCTCATTCCGCAAACCTTGAGCTTTATCCGCTGCATGCTCTTTACACCTTTCGTCCAACGCCGGACTGCTTGAGATTTTGCATAAACTCCTTCGCCGCCACGGCCGGGTTCCCTTCCTTCATAAAATTCTCTCCGATCAGAAATCCTTCGAATCCGGATTTCTTTAGTTCTGCGATGGCCATCACGTTGGATATGCCGCTTTCCGATACCTTCACAACTGAAGGCGGAATAAGCGGCGCCAGCTTCTTCGACACTTCGATGCTGACGGAGAACGTTTTCAAGTCGCGGTTGTTTACACCGATGAGGTCGGCGCCTGCGTCGAGGCTTGCAAGAAGTTCATCTTCATTGTGGACTTCCAGCAGGACTTCCAGCCCCAGCGAATGCGCAAACGCCGCGAGGTTCCGGGACTCCTGCGGATCGAGCACGGCCGCAATCAGCAGGATAGCATCTGCGCCGATCGCCCTGGCCTCCGCGATCTGGTATTCGTCGACGGTGAAGTCCTTGCGAAGGATAGGGATCACGTTGCTTTTCCGCGCGATCGACAAGTCATCATTGCTGCCCCCGAAAAATTTTTCGTCCGTGAGTACCGAGAGGCCCGAGGCGCCGGCATCCGCGTATCCCCGCGTGGTGACGTCGACCCCGGCAAGGGCATTGATCGTTCCCTTCGACGGCGATCGTCTTTTGAACTCGGCAATAATGCCCGTCCGGTCCTCCCGGCGAACGAACTCCTTTAGGGAAATCGTCGGGCGTTGAAAATACTCTGCCTGCTCGAGCGCCTTGAATGGCACGGATCTTTTTCGTTCCGCTACCTCGCGTCGCTTGTGTTCAATGATCTGGTCGAGAATGTTCATAAGCAGTTCGGTTAATTTTGGCTCTCGATCAATTTCCTGAAAGTCATGAGCGCTTTGCCCGACTCGAGCGCTTCGCAGGCGCTCGCTACGGCTGGGGCAAAGCCGGCGTCCTGGTTGGCGGCATAGAGTCCGAGGGCGGCATTGGCGATGACTGCATCTTTCTGAGGGACCGTCGCCTTTCCTTCGAGTACGGACATGAATATTTTTGCAGACTGTTCAACAGTCTGTCCGCCCAAAATATCTTCATATCTCAATACAGGGAGACCGAGATCCGAAGGCGAAACCATTTTTTCTCCTGCCTTATCAAAGATCTTCATCGGACCCGTAAGAGAAACTTCATCAAAGCCGTCGACGCTGTGAAGGATGACAAAATCCTTGCTGGTATTTTGATACAGGTAGCCATATTGCCGGGCAAGCTCCAGACTAAACACGCCGACGAGTTGTCGCTCCGGAAAGGCGGGGTTGACCATCGGGCCCAACATGTTAAAAAAGGTTTTTACGCCGAGTTCTTTTCGAATGGGCGCTACATTTTTCATGGCAGGGTGAAAAAGTGGTGCGTGCATGAAACAGATGTTCGCGCGGTCGATGCTTCTCTTCAGCGCGTCCATGTCATTGGTAAAACGGTAGCCGAAGTGCTCCATTACATTTGAAGATCCGCAAGCTGACGAGACGCCGTAGTTCCCGTGCTTGGCAACGGGCTGACCGGCCGCGGCGATAACGAAGGCGGACAGCGTAGAGAGGTTAAATGTGTTTTTCCCATCGCCGCCCGTGCCACACACATCGATCACGGGTCGGTCGAACTCTACGCGCAAACATTGCTCCAGCATGGCATCGCGAAAACCCTGCAGCTCATCCACGGTAATACTGCGCATCATATACACCGTCATGAACGCCGCCGTCTGGCTGTGATTAAATTTTCCCGATGTCAAATCAACAAGTACCTGCTTCGCCGTTTCTTTGGACAACGACCTATGATCGATCAACGCGTTTAATATTTCTTTCATAATTTCTTATTAATATTTATAGTCCATCCAGCTAAAGCTGGACGCTATTGATATCTCTTCCTTTCATTCTTAGTTCATCCAGCTAAAGCTGGACGCTATTGATATCTCTTCCTTTTCCTTTATTCAACAACCCTCATAACTTACAACTCATAACTTACAACTTACAACTTACAACTCACAACTAATTTTTCAGCCAATTGTCGATCATCCTCGGTCCTTCCGGTGTCATAATCGACTCGGGATGAAACTGCACGCCGTGCACGTCGTAACTCTTATGTCGCAATCCCATCACCAGGCCATCTTCATTCACGGCCGTGATCTGAAGTTCGCCGTTGACGGTTTCCGGAAGCACGGCCCAGGAGTGATAGTGTGTAGCCTGGAATCTCGGGGAGACGCCATTGAATAAGTACTCTTCCGGATCCCGGACTTCGGTAAATGA
This sequence comes from Flammeovirgaceae bacterium, assembly GCA_044507775.1. Lineage (GTDB taxonomy): Bacteria > Bacteroidota > Bacteroidia > Cytophagales > Cyclobacteriaceae > Chryseosolibacter. The sequence goes on from JBIQIY010000011.1 coordinate 141,149, forward strand.
AGTGACTCCGTGCAGCACCCTGGGGATGTTAAAGAGTTTCGCGCCATACACCTCACCAATTCCCTGAAGGCCCAGGCAAACGCCAAGAATACTTTTTTCCGGGCCGTAAGTTCTGATAACTTCCTTCATGATTCCCGCTTCATCCGGAATGCCGGGGCCGGGCGACAACAAGATTTTGTCATACTTCTTCACTTCCCCGATCGGGATCTTGTCATTGCGGTAAATATCCACCGGGTATCCCAATGCACGAATAATGTGCACAAGATTGTACGTAAACGAATCGTAATTATCGAGGACCAGAATTTTCATTTATTGACTTGTTTATTTTCAGTTGGCTTGATCGCCAGTGCTTTTTACATTTTCTCCGCCATTAACACCGCCTGGCGCAGGGCTGTCAGTTTATTGTTCACCTCCTGAAGTTCACTCCGCGAATCCGACTTCGACACGATTCCGGCGCCAGCCTGATAGATCAGCTTGTTGTCGCGGCTGAGAAATGTGCGGATCATAATTGCATGATTGAAGGATCCATCAAATCCGAGATATCCAATAGCGCCACCGTAGAAACTGCGGTTGATTTTCTCGTATTTGTTGATCAACGTCATGGCCATGTGCTTGGGTGCGCCTGACAACGTACCCGCCGGGAAAGTATCCGCAGCGATACGAACGACCGAAGAATCCTTCTTCACCTTTCCCGTGACTTTTGACACCAGGTGGATCACGTGAGAATAATATTGTATCTCCTTGAACACTTCGACATTCACGTCTTCTGCATTGCGACTCATATCATTTCTGGCGAGGTCAACCAGCATCACGTGCTCCGCATTCTCTTTTTCGTCCGCTGCCAGCCGCCCGGCGATCTCCGCGTCCTCCTGATCATTTCCCGAGCGGCGAAAGGTGCCGGCGATGGGAAAGATATGTGCCTTGCCGTTGCGCACCTGCAGCTGCGCCTCCGGTGACGATCCGAAGATCCTGAAGTTTCCATAATCGTAGTAAAACAGGTAAGGCGATGGATTGATCGAACGCAAGGCGCGGTAGACGTTGAATTCATCCCCCTTGAAACCACTGGTAAATCGCCGCGAGAGCACAATCTGGAATACGTCGCCACGGAAGCAGTGCTCCTTGCCCTTGTCGACGATCTTCACAAATTCTTCGTCCGTAAAATTGGACTCTTCGGCCTCCGTAGCGGAAAATTTATAGGTCGCGAAGCGGTTGCTGAAAATTATCTGCTCGAGCTTATCCAGGCCGTTCTTTTCAGAACGGGCATCGCCGTGCGAATTTTCAAAAAGCGTAAGCTCATTCGAGAAGTGATCGACAACGATTACGTATCGGTATAATTTATAGAGGATATCCGGGATGCCCGTTTCCGAGGCCGGTATGTCAATGTCTTCGAAATAACGCACTGCATCGTACGCTACGTATCCGAACAGGCCACAGTTAATATACTTCGGATGGGGATCTTTCACCTGGAAGGCGGCTCGAAACCGGTCGAGGTATTCCAGTGCATCGCGTTTATTGGTGAGCGTTGCGATTTCCGACTTGCTGTCAGGATATTGGAGCGTCACCCGTTTATCCTGTACTTCAAAAGAGGCGATCGGCTCGCAGCAAATAAAAGAAAGACTGTTTTCATGACCGTGGTAGTCCGAGCTTTCCAGCAAGAGGCTGCAGGCAAATACATCTCTCAACTTCAGATAGATATTGACAGGAGTCAGCGTGTCGGCGAGCAGTTTTTTCGAGGTGGTCCGGAGTGTATACATAAGTTGATTCATTTTAAGGTTTTGAGGATTTGAAATTTGTGGGCTTTAAAGACAGAGGCCCGCTCCGATTGATCGGAGCGGGCCTCAGCAAATTTCTCTCATAGAAAAACTAAAGCACGGATTCGCACCGATCGAAATTCGATTTGTGCCACCACCATGCAATGTTTGTTACCTTGAACATATTTTAACCTTCAGCTTTCTTTTTTACAGTTCTCCGTGTTTTCGCAGGAGTTTCAGCGCCGGCAGGCTCGGCTGATTTCCGGGCAGCCGCAGCGCGTTTCCGTTTCGCCTTGATCGCTCCTCTTTTGCGGGTGTTGCCGTAAGAGCCGATGGCGATTTTGCCTTTTCTGGTCTTCTTATCTCCTTTTCCCATTTCTCTGGAACTTTCCGTGCAATTATAAGCAAGGGAATAATTATTCGCAAGTCCGGCCAAAAAGATAGAACGCGAACGGAGAGGAAGAGTTTAAACCGCCGGGAGGTCGCTCAGGGCAGCAATCTGTACAGAAGACAGTCTTTAGGCTGATTATTCTGGTTTATAAACCGGAACCACTTCGGAAGACGCGCCTCCTCGGTCATTCCACATTTCTCCAAAACTTTTATAGATGCAATGTTGTCGGCGTCTACAAAGGTGCCGATGCGGTAGATGCCGTGAATCCGCCTGAGGGCTGCCAGAACCTTTCGGCAGGCCTCGGTCATGTATCCGTTGTGCCAGTGTGCCGGACTCAGCACATACCCGACCTGGACCTTTCCATCGTCGTGCACCAATCCGATGCTGCCGATGAGCATGCCATTCTTCAGACGGATGGAATACGAATAGTCTGTTCCCAGGTTCCAGCTTTCCACGGCATAACCCAGGAATGCCCGGGTGTCGTCAACCGACCGGTGCGTTATCCAGGAAAGGAATTTCGTCGCTTCCGGCTTGCTTGCATAGGCGTAAAAAATTTCTTCAGCATCTTCGTACCTTAGGCGCTGAAGCAGTAGTCTGTCCGTTTCAATCCTGGAGGGGATGGGCAGGCGAATCATGGCCAAATTAAATACGTATGGGCAAGGACCGCAACATCGTACATCAATATTTTAAGAAGGAAGTCGAGGGCTGTACACTTCTCGTTAAAGTAAATCCGTTGCAATTCAAGGCAACCGAGATCAGCATCTGTCCTGACCAGGATCCCGAGCTGAGAGAACTGGAGGTCGACGACCAAATTTTTGATGACCTGAAAGCGGATGGTTTCACAGAAGCCAGCCCGTTGGAGTTCAATCTGTATCTCTCCGGGCTGATGAAGCGATAACATTTGTACCGGCCGCTTGATTCCCGAAATTTACTTCCCGCCGGAACGTACCACTGACTTTTTTCGTATCTTTGCTTCAGCAAGCCGGCACGACCAGCTCCTGCTGAATCCCCCAGGACCGGAAGGTAGCAAGGGTAGGCGGTTGTAGCGGTGCGATGTTCGGTTTGCCTTTTTTTTTGCCTTTTTTCTCCAGAATCACAAAAACCGGCAAATTCGGTTTATTCACCGACGATATATATATTTCCCTGTCGCGTTATCATTATCTTTAGCCGGCTAATCTTAAATCACAAAAAATGAAGTTTTTTATTGATACTGCAAACCTTAACGAAATCAAGGAAGCATACGACCTCGGTGTGCTGGACGGAGTAACCACCAATCCCTCGCTGATGGCCAAAGAAGGCATCCGCGGAGAAGAAAATATCAAAGGGCATTATAAGGCGATCTGCGACATAGTCGACAACAATGTCAGCGCTGAAGTCATCTCAACCGATTTCGAAACGATCATCAAAGAAGGGAAAGAGTTGGCAAAAATAGATGATAAGATTGTCGTGAAAGTACCAATGATCCGAGATGGCGTGAAGGCGATCAAGAAATTCTCAAGCGAAGGCATCCGAACCAATTGCACGCTGGTGTTCTCCGCGGGCCAGGCAATCCTCGCCGCCAAGGCCGGCGCCAGCTACGTCTCCCCTTTTATCGGAAGACTCGACGATATTTCCCAGGACGGCCTGGAATTGATTGCCCAAATGCGATTGATCTACGACAACTACACCTTCGAAACAGAGATCCTGGCGGCTTCCGTTCGCCACACCATGCACCTGATCAAATGCGCGGAGATCGGCGCCGATATCGCAACGTGTCCGCTGAATGTGATCACTGGTTTGTTGAAGCATCCCCTCACGGATAGCGGGCTGGAGAAATTCTTGGCTGATCACAAAAAAGCTAACGCTTAAACAGATTTATGTTCTCGTCGGATCCCGTCATTCGCATCAGCGACGCGCATATTTTCCAGGACCACAGTACCGTTCTGTCTGATATCAATTTTGAGATCGAGAAAGGCGAGTTTGTGTACCTGGTTGGGCGGACGGGTTCAGGAAAATCCTCGCTGCTCAAGACGCTGTATGCGGACCTGCCGCTGCGGATGGGCGATATCCATGTCTGCGGATATAATATAAGGGGTATTAAATCTTCCGTAGTACCTGCGCTGAGACGAAAACTCGGAATCATCTTTCAAGACTTCCAGCTTTTCAACGATCGCACCGTGGGCGAAAATCTCATGTTTGTCATGAAGGCTACCGGCTGGAACGACCATGCCAAAATGCGTGGCAGACTCACCGAAGTTTTGATGAACGTCGGACTTGGGTCTGTAGAAAAGAAAATGCCCTTTCAACTATCCGGCGGGGAGCAGCAGCGTGTGGTAATCGCGCGCGCGTTGATTAACGAACCTCAGATCCTGTTGGCAGACGAGCCAACCGGGAACCTGGATCCGGAGGTCGCGAACGGTATTCTCAAGATCTTTCAGCAGATCAACAAGAGCGGAACAGCGGTATTGATGGCCACTCACAGCTACGGCCTGATCAAAAAATTTCCTGCGAGAATATTAAAATGTGAGGATTGTAAGATCCGCGATTCCGCTGTCGAGAATTTCGAACTGATCAGTCACAGCGACTATTAGTGCGATTCAGGTTCGACGGGTGTCCTCTGACTTCACAGTTCCTTCCCCATCCTGCTTTTCTTCAAGTTGGTGCAATTGCTGATTGAGCAGATCAATACGCACAAGGAGATTCAATACAAGTGCGTCTTTCACTTTCTGACTGGGACGAGTTTTCATTTCTTCTTTCAGCACGGCATACATCGCTTCGAGTTGCTGAAAGTCATGCGTGAAGCCATTCAGTCCATCGCTGTCATTAAATTCGCCGATCAATTCAACTTTGTGCGATATCTGCTGCGTATAAAACGCCTCCACATCCGTAAATTCTTTCATCGCCTGGGCGTTCACCAGACGGGATGCGGGACCGGGTATCAGCAGGTATAGGGAGAGCGCCATAAAAAAAATCGCAGCAGCCCTCCACCATACGACAGGTTCGCTCCACGACCTGCGGTTGAGACCCAGTGCATTTTCAATCTTGTTCCAGACCTTCGGCGAAGGTTCGCGATCGTCAAACCCGGGGCGATTATTGCGAATGAAATCCTCCAACTGATCTTTCATGTTTTCGAAGTTAGCTTTTCCCTTAATTTGGCTTTCGCCCTATTCAATTGAGACTTGGACGTTGATTCCGAGATAGCCAGAATGTCGGCAATTTCCTGGTGGTCATACCCTTCGAGTAAATATAGCGAAAGTACTGTCCTGTACCCATCCGGCAATCCCTCGATTGCCTTTTTTACGCGGTCAACAGTCAGTTCTTCCCTGTATTCAACCGGAGTCTCTTCTTCGGCGACATCCCACGTCTCGTCATCCGGCATCCACTCGTACTTTCGCTTCTTCAGAACGTTGATCGACTTATTGACCACGATCCTTTTCAGCCATGCGCCAAAAGTGGCGTCGGCGCGGTAGCGCTCCAGGTTCCTGAACGCGCTGATGAAGGCTTCCTGCACCGCGTCTTCTGCGTCTTCCTCGCGACCTGTGATGCGGAAACTCACGTTGAACATAGACCTGGCGTACAGCTTATAAATTTTGTAATGCGCATCGCGATCGCCCGCGCGGCAGCGCGCGATCAACTCGTCATGCATGTTCAGGACCTGCTGCTCCAAACAATTTCCGGCTATATTGTTTCTCTAAGGACAAGATAGGAATTAAAAGGTTGCACCGCCGGCGCGATAAGACCAGACAGCACCTATGAATGCTTCGGTTCCGCAAGCCCTTTTTCCGCCGCGATTCGCCGCAGCAACGCAAGGGCCTCCTCGCGGTCGTTCCGTATCTCTCCTTCCAGGATTGCCTCTTTGATCCGTTCCTTGAGTTCGCCGATGATCCGGCCGGGAGGGATATTGTACATCCGGATGATCTCATCGCCGGTCACGGGAGGCTGGAAGTTCCGGAGGTGATCTTTCTGCTCCACCTCTACCATCTTCTTCTCAACCAGGTCGAAGTTCTTCAGGAAGCGCGTGACCTTTTCATTATTCTTCGAAGTGATATCCGCGCGGCAAAGCTTCATCAGTGAGTCGATGTCGTCCCCTGCTTCGAACAGCAGCCGGCGTATAGCCGAATCCGTTACATTTCGCACAAGCGGGATGGGTCGCAGATGTAAGCGGACAAGCTTCTGCACGAATAGCATTCTCTCGTCCATGGGAAGCTTGAGCCTGCGAAATATCGCCGGTGTCATCCGGGCGCCCTTCTCCTCATGTCCGTGAAATGTCCATCCATGCGTCTTGTCAAACTTCTTGGTGACGGGCTTGGCGATGTCGTGCATGATGGCGGCCCATCGCAACCAGAGGTTATCGGAAACTTTGGCGACGTTATCCAGTACCTGCAGCGTGTGGAAAAAATTGTCTTTATGCGCCTGATTGCCGACGTACTCAACCCCGTGAAGCGCTACCATCTCCGGGAAAAATTGAGCGAGCAGACCACTGTGAAACAGGAGCTTGAATCCATAAGACGGCGCGGGCGTCAGGATGATCTTGTTCAGTTCATCGATGATCCGCTCGGCGGAAACGATTTTGAGTCTCTCCGCCTGCGACGTAAGCGCAGCGAACGTATCCGGTTCGATATCGAAATTCAATTGTGCTGCGAATCGGACCGCTCGCATCATCCGCAAGGGGTCGTCGGAAAACGTGATGTTGGGATCCAGCGGTGTTCGGATCATCTTTCTCTTCAGGTCGCCCGTGCCGTCGAAAGGATCAATGAGCTTCCCGAAGTTCCGTTCGTTTAGTCCGATCGCCATGGCGTTGATGGTGAAGTCACGGCGCTTCTGGTCCTCTTCCAGCGTACCATCCTCGACAATAGGCTTTCTTGAATCGGCCCGATACGACTCCCTCCTCGCGCCTACAAATTCGAGGTCGTGCCCTTCAAATGCAATCTGCGCAGTTCCGAAATTCCGGAAAACATTGACCTGGACCCGAGGCCCCAACTCCCGCGCCACCGCTTCCGCCAGATCGATACCACTGCCCACACAAACGAAGTCAACATCTTTGGACGGCCTCTTCAGCAGCAGATCGCGGACATATCCTCCCACGACATACGTTTCGAGCGAGTGCCGGTCAGCGACGCTGCTGACGGTTCGAAAAACAGGATGATCAAGTGATGGCGCCAAATTCATGAAAAAGCTCCCTTAAACATACGGGAGGCTCTGCGCGAATTAACGGAGATTTTCCGGAAAAACAGGAGAAAATTAAGGAAGCGATGAAGTGATGGGCTTCAGTCCTTTGTGAATGTCGGGCAAGGAATGAATCGCTCGCGCTTGCGCTTCTTCACCTGCGTGGCAAGCTCGATCTTGAATTTTAGCCCCACCTCGTGCGCGCCGCCGGATATCGGGCCCAGCTCCGACACGGTCACGTCGTAACTATAGCTGAGTTCCACGTCATGAAGAATGAATCCCAGCACGACCACAACCGCATCCTGGCTGATGTTGTCTTTTGCATTCTGCTGAATGGGGATACCGCGGTACCATAACCCCACGACCACCGGCTCGTAGTAGAAGTACGTCCCGAGATCGAGCTGGTCAAAGTTACCCTGCTGCTTGTATACAAACGAGGGCGCGATAGAGGCGGTCCGGTCGCGCTTAAACACTCCGTTGTAAAGGGGAATGCGAACGCCTCCATGCACAGATGTCTTGACCGGTATCTCGCTCTCATCATCCATCAGCGAACGGTTTGGCCGGTTCAGGTGCGACATCGAGAAACCCAGCCACACCTTGCGACTGTACATGAGCAATCCTCCGCCGAAATCAAAATATGTCTTCGCTTCGAGATTCAGGTTTGAGGGTGGAGGCGGAAGATTATCGCTGTTTTGAGCAAAGTCGAGCTGCTGATAAAAGACAAGCTTGTTAAAGTCGATACTTCGCGATCCCACACCAAAATTCAGACCCGACGAGAGTATCAATTTATCGGAGAGTTTCACCTTGTAAGAATACTGGAAGTTGAACTGAGTGGACTTGAGGTTCGCCGACCCTGCCTTGTCAGACATGAGCAGAAAACCAAGCCCGCTGTTGTAGTGATCCAGATTATAGTCATACGAAAACGCATAAGTCTCAAACGCCTGCGAAATGTTTGGCCATTGATTGCGGTAGTTGGCAATGAAGCGATGGTCTACCGACGTGCCGGCAAATGCTGGATTCAAATAAAGAGGAGCGGCGTAGTACTGGGAAAACTCCGGATCCTGCGCGTGCACCGCCGAACAGAAAATAAAAAATATGACAGCCAGTTTGCTTCCCTTCATCGCAGCAGATTTATGTCCCCCGTTCGTGTAAATGTCCGTCCACTTTCATATTCCACAGTAATGCGATAGATGTAAACATCCTGCGCACAAAGTTTGCCTTTGTGATACCCATCCCATCCAACCTCCGGGCTGGTGCTTTCAAACATCAACTCGCCCCAGCGGTTGAAGATCATCATCTGAAATTTGGTCACCTTTTGAACAAGCGGCAGAAAAACTTCATTGCTTTGGGCATTTTGACTACCCGGCCCAGTTTGGTTGGGGATAAACGCATTCGGAATCAATAGTTGGCCGTTGTTCACGGTCTTGACACCCGAGGCCAGCACGGTCGTATCCGCGCAGCCATTGCCGTTCTGAGCGATCAGGGAAATCGTAAACGTTCCTTCCTTGCTGTATTGATGCTGCGGCTCGAAATCGGTCGACGTAATTCCGTCGCCAAAATCCCAGACATAGCTCGACGCGTTTCTGCTGCGGTTGTCGGTATACAATATTTCGCCCGGCACATTCAGTGGAGTCGTTGGATAAATGGCAAACTGTGCAACCGGATTTTCCTTTACTTCGATGATCAGCTCTTTGGTGAGCTTCACAGTGTCACCCAGTAAATTGGTCGCCGACAGCGTAACCGAGTAAAGTCCAGGGCGTCCATATGTGTACGTGGGGTCAATGGCGCGCGAAGTGCCCTCGCCTACACCAAAATCCCAGAAGTATGTGGTGGGGTCGGCGAACTTCGATTCGTTGATGAAATTAACCGTATGCGGCGCACACCCGACGGGTGGAAAGTAATCGAACTCCAGAACCGGTGGTATCGGGTTGATCTTTACATCCTTCGAGATGATCTCTACGCAGTCGTTGTTGGAAACCTGGAGCGTGATCTTGTAAGTGCCATAGGTGTCATACGTGTGCGAGGAGACAAATGGATCGGCGGATGTTTCCCCATCGCCGAAATCCCATAGATATTGCCAGGGTCCCGCATTCGTTGTGTTGACGATGGTGACGGTTGATGACGGCAACGTCTGCTCGACCGGCGAGGCGGTGAATCCGGCGTTGAGGTCCTCGGCGCGTTCAATAAAAATAGTCTTCGTGGTTGGGTTGCTCTCGCAGTGGGTCAGGTTTGTCGTGCGGAGGGACAAATCGACGGTCTGGTCTACTGTGTTCGACCGCAGGATCTCGTACTCGATCTCCTCACCATCCACGGTAGAACTGAAGACGACAACATTGTTGATCGAGATCATCCACGAGTATTCAGAAAGTCCTTTTTGCCACGCGTTAAGGCGGAGCAACACACGGTCGCAGGCATACGAGACAGTATCGACTGAAAAGTTGGAAGAGGGAACGGGCGCTATACGGATCGTGCGTGTAGAGTCACCGTAACAAGCGCTGGGCAACGTCGCGCGCAGCGTCACGAAGTAATCCTTGACCGCCTGTGAACCGTTTACAAAATTATAAGCAAAGCTTGGGGTCGTGCCCGTGCTGATCTCATCGACCGGTCCGTTCGCATCGCTGATCCTCCACGTGTAATCCGTAGGGTTCAGCAATTGTGTTTGATTATCAACTTTGAAATCAACCGACACCGGGCTGCAATTGTCATTGAACGGTGAATAGTTCAGCGATACGAACCCCGAGCGAGGTTGCGGAAACACCGTGATGGTCGCCGGTGGCGAGGTAATTTCGCAGTCGTTGATGGTAACGACCCGCAAGCGGATCCGGAAGTCGCGGTTCGCAGAACCAGTATTGACAAAATTTCTCACAAACACGTCGGAAAATCCCGGGTCGGTCGGCTTCTGGACGGAGTCAACGGCAAAGCCCGAACCTTCGTCCACTTCCCAAATAAATTCTTTTATCACATCCGGTTGTCCGCTCACCGCATGGTTCGTAAACGCCACGGGCAGCTGGCTGCAACCCGAGGTGACGTTCGGCGTGAAGCTCGCGCTCGGGAGCGGGTCTACCTGAACTGTTTGTTGTGTTAATGACGAACAGGCGCCCGTGTTCGTTGTCACGCGAAGGGCGACGACATAACTTCCGGGCAGCGGATAGGTGTACTGAAAGTTTTGCCTGTTATCCAGTGCTGCTTCTTTGCTGAACGTGACTCCGTCATAATCCATGTCCCACTCCCAGGATACGATCTGTTCGCCGGCGATCGGGTTCAGTGTTGACAGGTCGGCGATGACGGTAGGCGACGATTCACAAACGCGGTTAAACGAGAACTGCGGCTGTGGTTTCTCGAAAACCCGGACCTGGACTTCATCGACACTCTCACAATTTGTCAGTTCATCGCGTATGCGCAATCGCGCGCGATAGATTCCCGGTGCGGTAAAGACGCGGTCAAAGGGTCCAAGCGCCGTGGTTGAGAATTGTCCGTTGGCCGGAGCTTCAAAAATGAGATTGTTGGAAGGCCCGAAAAACTCCCATCGCCATCGCGTTGTAGGTGTCGTTATTCCCGTGGAAATGTCGCGGAAGCGCACGTCGAAGTTTGAGAGCGGCGCCGCGTTCGCCTGGCAAAAGTCGGGTGTGATGGGATTACCTGAGAGGTCGGAGACACCGATCCCTGCGGTGAGCGAGGGTGTGATATTGACGAAGCCCTCGAACTGTTCAATACAAGATCCCTGTGCCGTGGGGTTGCGCGCGATCAGGCGGATGAGTTTTGTTCCGCCTGACGTGAATGCGAAAGAGGGATTTCGGGATGCCGAAGTGGAGATCAGGGATGTCCCCGTGGCGTCTTCGTAAAATTCCCAGGTGTAGTTGTAGGCGTTCAGGTTAGGCGTACCGTTCCGAAACGAGATGACTTCGTCGATACAGAAGTTCGTCTTTGCGTTTCCATTCGCATCGCGCGTGAAAAAACTTGGGTTAGGACCTTGGACGATCTGAATATAACCCGTTGTAATAACAGCATCTTCATAGTTAGGGTTGATCGCGTCGCCGTTCCAGGGATTGCAAACGTTCCAGTTAAAGAGAGTGACTTCAAAACGACTGCCGACAGCATTGGCCGCGCTGGCCGGAGCACTCATAGGAAAGGTGACCGATGTTGGTCCATCCGCGGGAACAGGGATCGCGTCAACCGGGCCAAAATACGCTCCGGTAACCTGCAGACCTCCGCTGCCGCGCGTTGCACTGGTAGCCAGGGTTCCAGTGGCGGTCGTCAGTGCCTGCACAGCGCCATCATTCAGGGAAAGGTTGCGTATACCAGCAGCAGGATTGTAATTCGTGCCGTAAACGAACTGAACGTGTCGCGCGGCACGGTTAGGGTTATCCGGTTCCACCGCAATGTTACAGTTGAATTCCGAATTATCGCGAAAGCGCGCATTGACTACCGGATTGTCGTAACAAACATCCCATGTTAACGGCGTCATTGCCACCTGTCCGTTTGCCTGCTCGTCCGTTCCCCAGAAGAAGGCTGTCTGTTGTTGCGCTGACGAAAAACAGACACTTCCATCTATGACGATGTAGGCGGTTGGCAAGATGTTACACTGGTTGTCGTTATCGAAATAAGTGAGGCTCGCATTTGCTGAGAAACTAGTGCCTCCGCCGCCGACAGTCATTCCACTAAACTGATCCACGAGCGTGATTGTCCCATTCGGATCATTCCATTCGTACATGATCTGAATGCTCGAAGGGTTCTGTGGTACGTTGAAGTAATACGTAATACTGAACTGCGTTACCGTCACCGGCGCGCAGTCCTGGTCCGTGTTAAAGCTCACGTCCCGCTGCGGGCGCAATTGATTACACTGAGCCCACAGTTCCGCAGCGGAAAATACACTGAACAACGCGAACAATAACCACCGGTTCACCACCATCCTTGAAGCAGCACTTTTAGACACTGTAGATTTAAGCCAAAATGACCCTTTTAATAACGAAACAAGCCGCAAGGAAACCCCGCTTTCGGACAAATAACGGGGCGTTTCGGCAAGCGGCAATTTATGCGAATGACCGACCGTTTAAGCTGCTGAAAAGATTGTCACGATCGGTGTTCAAAGCCCGTCGAAAAGGGCTTGATTCGGACTACTCCGTAATCCATGTTCCGACCGTCATCCACCATTCGGACCCAAAAAAGAACGTCCGGTAGAAGTGAACGGCCAGAATCAGCGCTCCACCCAATAAATACACCCTGTGTGGAGGCTTTTTGCGGTACAGATCCCATGCGATCCCTGCAAATATGAAAGAGTTTATGATGAGAATGGCACCCACGGTATTGTGAAGGCCCAGGGTCCCGAAAAGGCGAGCAAATGGAGCCGGAAGTATTGCGACTGTGGCGAGCAACATCAGCCTTTTGTGATATTCAGGACGCTTGTAGCAGAAGAGCGCTGCCCCGACGAATGTCGCAAACAACACCATATCGGAAAGGGGAATAAGAAGAAACGCAACAGGTCTGGCACCTTCCCCATTAGCAACATCAATTCGGGCGGAAATAATGGCCATCGCAATTCCGCTGATCCATACAATAGCAGCTAACCCACCGAGAAAGACACCCACCCTCCGGTGAATCCTGGTATTGCCCGTCCTCACCAGAAGAGGCTGAAGAATCCCCGCCAGAATCCAGCACATAAACAGTAAGCCGTGCAGGTGCACACCAGGTTTGGCGACAAATGTTCCGTTGATCCGGGGCACGAGATAGGTGGGCACAAACCCTGCCAGCACAATCGCAAGTGCCGCGACACTCATCGTCAAGAAGAACCAGTCGGCTTTTCTCGTTGACTTTATTTTCTTCGGTTTCGGCAGAACCGCGACATTTTGCTCCATAGCAGGTAGTTAGAGTTAGTTGAAGATACTGAACGGCCGGTGCTTGCGCAAACGCACATGAGCGCACCATCGCGTAAACAGCCAAGTTTTTTCCCACCATCGGCGGTATCGCTTAATTTATTACTCTGAAAAATTTACCTTTGTGCCCGGTTAATCGAAAAAGGGTCAATCCTGAACATGTCTACTGCTAAATATATTTTCGTAACCGGGGGTGTTACTTCATCACTGGGTAAAGGGATCATTGCCGCATCGTTAGGTAAGTTGTTGCAAGCCAGGGGTTTTAAGGTTACTATCCAGAAATTTGACCCTTATATCAACATTGACCCGGGTACACTTAATCCGTACGAACACGGAGAGTGTTACGTCACGTCAGATGGAGCTGAAACCGACCTCGACCTGGGCCATTACGAGCGATTCCTCAATAGTGAAACCAGCCAGGCCAACAACGTCACTACAGGCCGGATATACCACAATGTCATCACCAAGGAGCGTCACGGCGAATACCTCGGGAAGACGGTTCAGGTGGTCCCACACATAACGGACGAAATCAAAAGAAACATTTTTCTGCTGGGCGAAAGTGGTGAATTCGACTTTGTCATCACCGAAATCGGAGGCTCCGTGGGCGATATCGAATCACTGCCTTTCATAGAAGCGGTGAGGCAGGTGCGATGGGATCTCGGTGCAAACAATGCGCTGGTCATTCACCTTACGCTCATCCCCTACCTGAAAGCGGCGAAAGAGCTGAAGACAAAACCTACGCAGCACTCCGTAAAGGAACTGCTCGCGGAAGGTATTCAGCCGGACATTCTCGTCTGCCGAACGGAGTTGCCCCTTCCGATGGAACTGCGGAAAAAACTCGCCCTGTTTTGCAACGTACATCTCAACTCGGTCATTGAAGCCATCGACGCTGATACGATCTACGATGTGCCTATGCTGATGAAAAAAGAGAAGCTCGACGAGCGCGTGCTCGCCAAGCTGAAAGTTCATACGAAAAATGAGCCGGACCTTGACCAATGGAAAACGTTCCTGGGCAAACTGAAAAATCCCATGGACGAAATTACCATCGGGCTGGTAGGAAAATACGTCTCGCTGCCGGATGCCTATAAGTCTATCGCTGAAGCGTTCGTTCACGCCGGCGCGGAGAACGACACCAAAGTAAATGTCAAGTGGATTTCATCGGAAGACATCAGCAATGAAACAGTCGACCCCATTCTGAAAGGGTTGAACGGAGTTCTCGTAGCACCGGGTTTCGGCGAACGAGGAATGGAGGGCAAGATCGAAGCCATCCGCTATGTGCGTGAGAACAAGATTCCCTTCTTCGGGATCTGCCTGGGCATGCAATGTGCTGTTGTCGAGTTCGCCCGTCACATGCTGGGGCTGGACGCAAGCTCAACCGAGCTGAATGCGAAGACCAAGCACCCCGTCATCGATATGATGGAGGAGCAAAAAAAGATTACCATGAAAGGAGGAACCATGCGCCTGGGTTCATACGCCTGCCGGATCAAGAAGGGTACAAAGGCCCATCACGCTTACGGAGAGGCGCTGATACATGAAAGGCACCGGCACCGGTACGAATTTAATAACAAGTACCTTGAACAAATGGAGGCAGCGGGCATGAAGGCGGTCGGTATCAATCCTGATTCATCACTTGTCGAGATCGTTGAATTACGGGACCACCCCTGGTTCGTCGGGGTACAATATCATCCTGAATTGCGGAGTACCGTACTCAATCCACATCCCCTGTTCGTGAAGTTTGTGGGCGCAGCGCTGAACCATAAGCGATCTATTTCTTAATATTGCAGCCCATTAAACTAATTTCATCGTTACCCTGACAAAATGGACAGAAATTCAGCGATAGGCCTTTCATTGATCGCAGTGCTGTTGTTGGTCTACTTCTACTGGTTCTCGAAACCACAGCCTCAGTCAGTGCAGCCGGTTGCAACTGAAACGCAGGCCCCGGCCGTAACGGACCCTGACACCGCCGAGCAGCAAGCACCCGCGGCTGATAGTTTGCTCCTGTCCAACTACGGCGATTTCTCTTCCTTCGCGCGCGGAGAAGAGAAAACAATCGCTGTTCAAACCGAGGATATCAAAGTTACTTTCAGCAGCAAGGGTGGCATTATCAAGGAGCTCGAGCTTTTGAAGTACAAGACGTACTCCCGTCAACCGCTTAAACTGATCACGCCGAAACGGAGCGCATTCAGGTTGCTCACAAATTTCGAGGGCAAGGATGTCGACTTGTATTCCCTGTACTACAACAGCAGTCAGCGCAAAAACGGCGACACCACTGTCGTGACCTTTGACGTTCAATTGTCGGATGGATCTGCGCTTAGGCACATCTATTCTGTGCCTCAGAAGGGTTACCAGATCAAATACAGGATCGAGCAAAAGGGGCTCGGCGAACAACTCGCCGGCGACAATCTGACCTTCTTGTGGAATGACGAAGTTCAACCACTTGAAAAAGATCTTGTTGATACGCGGAACAATACGGGCATCACCTATTTCGAAATCAATGAGGGCTTTGATCACCTGAATGAACGGTCGTCGGGCACTGAACTGGAAACTTTGGCCACGCCGTTGAAGTGGGCCACGATCAAGCAAAAATTCTTCCTCGCTTCAATCATTGCCGGAAATCACTTTTCAGGTGGCGAGTTAGCGACCGTCACCAACGTCGCTGACACTTCCGTTGTCGAGCATGCGAGCATGAAGCTGTTCATTCCGAAGACATCGCTTGTCGGCGGCGAAGCGGATTTTAAATTCTATGTCGGCCCCAACGACTATCAGGAAATTGACGTTGTAAGTGAAGACTTCGAGCGCAATGTGTACCTGGGATGGCCCCCCATTTTCTGGGTAAACAAGTTTGTGATTTTCCCGGTGTTCCATTTTCTCACGGGGTTCATATCCAATTACGGCGTGATCATCATCCTGCTGGTGCTGCTGTTGAAACTTGTCCTCGCTCCTTTGTCTTACCGTTCCTATCTCAGCATGGCGAAGATGCGAGTGTTGAAGCCGGAACTGGATGAGATCAAGGAAAAGAACGAGGGCGACATGCAGAAAATACAGCAGGAACAGATGAAGCTGTATCAGCAGGTAGGCGTCAATCCGATCAGCGGATGCATACCCGTACTGCTTCAGATGCCCATCCTCTTTGCGATGTTCTATCTCTTTCCCGCGAGTATCGAACTGCGGCAGCAGCCATTTCTGTGGGCGGAAGATCTTTCCACCTATGACTCGGTAATCAATCTTCCGTTCATTATTCCGTTCGGGGTAGGCGACCACATCAGCTTGTTCACCTTGCTGATGACCGCTTCCACATTGATCTATACCTGGCAGAACAACCAGCTCACTTCCGTTACGGGACCGATGAAGTCCATGTCTTATGTGATGCCGGTCATTTTCATGTTTGTGCTGAACTCGTATTCCGCGGGACTAA
The DNA here is from genome assembly GCA_044507775.1 of Flammeovirgaceae bacterium. Classification (GTDB taxonomy): domain Bacteria; phylum Bacteroidota; class Bacteroidia; order Cytophagales; family Cyclobacteriaceae; genus Chryseosolibacter. The sequence goes on from JBIQIY010000011.1 coordinate 157,721, forward strand.
CATTCTATTACTTTGTATCAAACCTCGTCACCTTTGCACAGCAGGCGCTCATCCGCCGGTTTGTCGATGAGGAAAAGATCAAGAAGATCCTGGAAGAGAACCGCAAGAAAAACCTCGCCGGAGGAGGCAAAAAGTCGCGCTTCATGGCCCGCCTGGAGGAAGCGATGAAGGCGAGTGAGGAAACACGGAAGAAGGTCGAGGAGGAGAAGAAGAAGCGGAAAAAGAAATAAGTTGGAAGTTATAAGTTGTAAGTTATAAGTTAGGAGCTGCTGCTGGATGGAGAGGAGCAACTTCCTGAAAGTTTGTGGAGCCTCTACTTCCAACGAATTATGGTTCATAAAGCTCATTTTTGATCCCGAAGCAGTCCGGTCCAACTTTCAGGAAGTTGCGCGCGAGCAGGCGCGCGGACAGGCTTTTAAACCCAATTCGTGCATTATTTGTGTAACGATTGTGGATAACACGTTCCACGATGTTCCACGCTCCACCATATTTTCCGATATATTTGTAGCCCTTGTTAACCCACAAGGGCATTTTTTTTAACTTTTTTATAATGGGAAAGATCATTGCGATTGCAAATCAAAAGGGCGGTGTGGGCAAGACCACGTCTGCCATCAACCTGGCAGCGAGTCTGGCCGTGCTGGAACGAAAGACCTTGCTGGTTGATGCGGACCCGCAGGCAAACTCCACTTCCGGCCTTGGCTTAAATCCCAAGGATATCCAGCAGGGCATATACGAGTGCATGGTGGATGGTGTATCGCCAAAGGACGCCGTTGTCAAAAACGAGCTGAAGTTCCTGGAGATACTTCCCTCCCACATCGACCTCGTTGGCGCGGAGGTTGAAATGGTCAGCATCGAGCGTAGGGAGGAAAAAATGCGCGACGCTTTGGCGAAGATCAAGGATGAATATGATTTTATCATCATCGATTGTTCCCCCTCACTGGGCCTGATCACAATCAACGCGCTCACAGCGGCCGACTCGGTCATTATTCCGGTGCAATGCGAGTACTTTGCCCTGGAGGGCCTCGGAAAGCTTCTGAACACCATCAAGATCATTCAAACCCGGTTGAACCCGCGGTTGGAAATAGAAGGCATTCTGCTTACGTTATATGATTCGAGGACAAGCCTCGGAAACCAGGTTGTGGAAGAGGTACGGACCCACTTTCAGAAAATGACCTTCAAAACGATCATTCCGCGAAACGTGAAGCTGAGCGAAGCGCCGAGTTTTGGGCTACCGGTGATTGTGCACGATGCCGAAAGCAAGGGGGCGATAAGCTATCTGAATCTGGCCCACGAAATATTAGATAAAAACGGCGTATCCAAATGAGTAAGAAAAAAGCATTAGGCCGGGGTCTTAGCGCGCTGCTCAGTGATAATTCCCCTGAGGATAAACTCGACGTTGACATACAATCACCGGCAGCGCCGCCGGCAACCCCACCGGTTTCTAATGGCATTGCCGAAATTCCCGTAGAGGAGATTGAAACGAATCCGTTTCAGCCGCGGACTCACTTCGACCAGGCCGCTCTTGAGGAGCTGGCCGAGTCCATCAAGGTACATGGCATCATTCAGCCTATTACCGTTCGGAAGCTCACTTCCAATCAATACCAGCTGATCTCGGGCGAACGGCGCTTCCAGGCGTCCAAACTGGCGGGATTGAAGACGATCCCCGCATATATCCGCAGCGCCAACGATCAGCAGATGCTGGAGATGGCCCTCATCGAAAACATCCAGCGCGAAAATCTTAACGCGATCGAAATTGCGCTGAGCTATCAGCGCCTGATCTCGGAATGCAACCTGAAGCAGGACGAATTGGGTGAACGAGTGGGAAAAAACCGCGCGACGGTCACGAACTATCTGAGGCTGCTGCGGCTTCCGCCGGATATTCAGATCGCTGTCCGCGACAACAGATTGTCCATGGGACATGCGCGCGCCATCATCAATGTCGAAAATCCGGAGAAGCAGCTTTACATTTTCAAGAAAACACTCGAGGAGGATCTTTCAGTCCGGAAAGTGGAAGAACTGGTCCGGGAGGTTTCCCATCGCAAGCCGGAAAAAACGGAATCCCCGGGAGGCGCAACTTCGTCGGGACCCGCTAACCGGGAAATTTCGCAACTGCAATCCCGGCTTTCCTCGCACTTTGGCACCCGTGTTGTAGTGAAGAGCGACGGCTCGAAGGGCGAGATAAAAATTCCCTTCTTATCCGTTGAGGACCTGAACAGGATCATTGATATCCTTAAATTGTCCTGACAACGGCACAAGGCAGCCGTCCCAAGTTGATGAGACACATAATCGCTTACTACACAGGGCTGAAAAGGAGCTTTCTACAATTCTTGATGGCAGGCGTGCTCCTGCTTTGTATCGGCTATTCCGCGGCAGCGCAGGACACGCTCGGCACAAAGGCTGATACCGTGATCGTCGAGAGTCGCGATACAATCTTTGAGGGCGGCCCGGATACCGTTGCCATTGAATCCTATGCAAAGCGATACAGTCCGCGCAAGGCGATTTTATACGCCGCGATACTTCCGGGTCTCGGACAGGTATACAACAAGAAATATTGGAAGCTGCCTCTGGTCTATGGAGGCTTCTATGCGATTGGCTATGGCATGAACTACTACAACAATCTTCATAGGGAATACAGAGGATATCTCTTTCAAAATCTGGAGAATGGAATCGGCGAAAATGAGGAGAATCCGGAAATCAATCTTACAACAAACCAATTAAGGACGATCGTCGACAAAGCGCGGAGGGAACGCGACTTCATGATCATTCTCATGGGTGGAATGTACATCCTGCAGATGATCGATGCGCATGTTGATTCACATCTCAAGGAATTCGATCTCAATCCGCAGCTGCAGGTCAGCATAGAGCCTGCCATGGAGCAGAACGCGCTGGCCGGACGATCGGTGGGTCTTGCCCTCGTGGTCAGGTTTTAGCCCGTGAATACTTTCGAAATTTTCACGAACCTGAATAAGATCGTACATTACCGGCAAAAATTTGCAGCATGAATATTCTCCTGGTAGGTTATGGGAAGATGGGTAAGACCATCGAGCGGATTGCACTTGATCGGGGGCACAAGATCGCGGGGAGAATCGACATCGACAATGCCGGCGATCTTGAGCACGCCCGGGCCGACGTGGCAATCGAATTTTCGCATCCCGATGCCGCCTTCGAAAACGTAAAAAAATGTATTCAGCAGAAGATCCCCGTTGTTTGCGGCACCACCGGATGGCTCGTGCGGAAACCGGAGATTGAGCGGCTCACAAAAGAAAAGGACACCACGTTCTTTTACGCTTCTAATTACAGTTTGGGCGTTAATCTTTTTTTCAAATTGAATGAGCAGCTCGCGCGCATGATGAATCAGTTTGACGGTTACAACGTCGCCATTGACGAAGTACATCACGCGCAGAAGAAAGATGCACCAAGCGGTACTGCTATATCACTGGCCGAGGGAGTGATCAAAAATCTGGATCGCAAAACAAAATGGACGGGAGAACCCGGTGGAAAAGGTGACGAGATTGAGATCCAGTCGTTCCGGATCGATGAGGTTCCGGGAACACACGTTGTGAAGTACTCGTCCGTTATTGACGATATCGAGATCAAGCACACTGCGCATACCCGCGAAGGATTTGCCCTCGGGGCCGTCATGGTCGCAGAATGGCTGCGCGACAAAAAAGGAGTCTTAAATATGGACGACTTTTTGAAATTCCAGGCTTGATCACGCGACATATCCATGAAATTACCGTTTGAGACGAGTTTTTGCGCCATATTGCCCGGTGGGCAATATGAAACTGCAGGCCCGGGGCTATCCCCTTGCAGTCACGCGTTTCTACGGATTCCCGGTATTTTTCCCTTTATTTACACGCTTTAATATCTACACAATTAATATGAACTGGCTGTTTTGGAAGAAAAAATCGGAAAAAGAAGAAGAGGAAGAGGTTAAGCCTAAATCAAAAATGAGGGAATGGGGCGATGCGATCCTATTCGCCGTCATCGCGGCAACGCTCATCCGCTGGCTTATCATGGAAGCCTACACCATTCCGACTCCGTCCATGGAGCACTCGTTGCTGGTGGGGGATTTCCTTTTTGTGAGCAAGTTTCACTACGGCAGCCGCACCACGACAACACCCCTGCAGATTCCTCTAACACACCAGAAGATATGGTTCACTAACATTCCATCCTACTCGACCCTGATCCAGCTACCTCAATATCGGTTACCCGGTATCAGTCATGTAAAACGCAATGACGTTGTAGTCTTCAATGTGCCGCCGATCGAGCTGAACGACGGCATTGACTACCCCGTCGACCTGAAAACGAATTACATCAAGCGGTGTGTTGCTATTTCCGGCGATACGCTCCGGATCATCGACAGGCAGGTTTATGTCAACGGAAAGGCGATCGAAAATCCTCCGCTGATGCAGTTCAGTTACATCGTGACGGCCAACGATGAGATTAACGAAAGAATCCTCAAGCGATACAAGATTTATGATGCCGAGTTAATCGGCAGGACTGGTAATTCTGTCGTCTACCAGATGCACATCACGAAAGAAATTGCCGATGATCTGAGGGCGATGAATTTCATTTCCGACGTCAGGATCGGGACCTACAACGGCGCCGACGGCGTGGGACCCCGAACCGAGAAAATGGTCGAATCCAATATTTTTCCCGACTCTAAAGTCTTTCCCTGGAATGGTGATTATTACGGGCCTCTGGTCATTCCCCGCGAGGGCTGGACTATTCCGCTGGATGAGAAAATGGTTGCAGCCTACGGAAGCACAATTGCCGATTACGAGCACAATGACAACGTTGTGATCGAAAACGGAAAGCTGTTCATCGATGGAAAAGAAATGAGCGAGTATACGTTCAAGCAGAACTACTACTTCATGATGGGTGACAACCGTCACAACTCACTCGATTCCCGTTACTGGGGATTTGTGCCCGAAGATCACATCGTGGGCAAGGCGTTCTTTATCTGGCTGTCAATCGATCGGAATGCAGATTTCCTCCATAAGATCAGATGGAACCGGTTCTTCAAACTGATTGAATAGAATTATTACGAATTCCAGAATCTCAAGATTCAAGGTTGTGACTGTTCATGACCTGTGGTCCACTGCCATCCTGATTTCTGAATTCTAAATTTTGAATTACCAATCAATGGCTTCCTTTCCCTTCGAATTCAAGTAAGCGTTGGCCTTACTAAAGTGTCGGCATCCGAAGAATCCTCTGTCGGCCGAGAAGGGTGACGGGTGTGCGGACATAAGCACGAGGTGTTTGTTGCGGTCGATCATTTCGCCTTTCTTCTGTGCGTAAGCGCCCCAAAGCAGAAATACGATGCCATCCTTCTCCTCGGAGATCTTGCGGATCACAGCGTCCGTAAACATCTCCCATCCCTGGTTCTGATGCGAGCCGGGACTGTTCGCTTTTACCGTGAGTGTGGCATTCAGCAAGAGTACTCCCTGTTTCGCCCAACGCTCCAGGTCGCCTGAAGCGGGAATAGGCTTGCCGAGGTCGTCGCGGATTTCTTTGAAGATGTTTATCAGAGAAGGAGGGATACGCACACCGTCAGCAACCGAGAAACAAAGACCGTTTGCCTGTCCCGGTCCATGATAGGGATCCTGCCCGATGACTACAACCTTCACGTCGCCAAAGTCGCAGCGGTCAAAAGCCTTGAAAATGTCAGTCCCTTTCGGATAGATGGTCTGGCTTTTGTATTGTGATTTGACGAAATCAATGAGTTTCCGGAAGTATGGTTTTTCGAATTCGTCCGCGAGCAGCGATTTCCAGGTAGAGGCGATTCTTACATCCATGTCGCGAATTTACCCTTGAAACTAGTAATCGTGAACGAACGTCAGAAAGTTTTTCCGGGCAAAAGGATGAAAACAAATTGATTTTCCCCTTTTTGAAAGAAGTTTTCGGAATGAAGGTTGAAATTCCAAAAAATTAATATTTTTGAAGGTATGGTGACGGAGATTACCCAAGGCATCAAAGTAACAGTGGAGACGGAATACCAGCCAGCGTATTCCAGCCCTACGCAATACCATTATGTCTTCACTTACCGTATCACTATCGAAAACAAAAGTGAGAACACCATCCAGCTTATGCGGCGGCACTGGCACATCTACGATGCCGGATTCACGGTGCGCGAAGTCGAAGGCGAAGGCGTTGTCGGTCAGCAACCCGTTATTGAACCCGGACAAACGCATCAGTATGTTTCGGGGTGCAACCTCAAATCCGGTATCGGGAAGATGTCAGGAACGTACCTGATGGAACGCGTCGTGGATGGAACGAAAATGCATGTTAATATTCCCGAGTTCACGATGATCGCTCCGCTTCGTCTCAATTAGCGCGGTGGCCCACGTTCTGTTTCGTCTCAAATCCTACCTGTCTTATTGGCTCGAAGCTGTTGATGAACACTCGCTTCATTCACCCTTCTTTTTCGATCTTTACACTACCCACATCAAATCGCCTCCTGCACAGAAGCGCTTTGCCGAGATCGAATCGCTGAGAAATAAATTGCTGCGCGATCGTCGCAGGATCCCTGTTCGAGACCTCGGGTCAGGAAGACAGCCACATTCGGAAAAGCGCATATCCGACATTGCACGAACCAGCCTCAGTTCTGCGAAGTATTCAGCAATATTCAGCGGGCTAACGACTTATTTCGATTCATCGGTCATCATCGAGTTAGGCACCTCTCTTGGCATTAATACGCTGTACCTCGCCGCGAAGCCGGGCGCAGTAGTGACCACATTCGAAGGCGCACCGGCCATAGCCGATATAGCCGCCCTCACTTTCGAATTTGCATCGGCGAACAACATCAAAATTGTCGTCGGTAATATTGACCGGACGCTTCCCTCCTTCCTTCAAAATATCCGGAGAGTCGATTTCGCCTTTGTCGACGCGAACCATCGCTATGAACCCACGTTGCAATACTGCGAATGGCTGATGAAAAAAGTGCATGAAAAAAGCGTGATCATCATTGACGATATCCACTATTCTGCCGAAATGGACAAGGCCTGGCGCACCCTCAAAGGTCATCGCCTGGTATATGCTTCCGCCGACCTTTTCAGGTGCGGAATCCTTTTTTTCGATCCATCACTGAACAAACAACACGTTATCTTACAGGTATAAAGGTTGAAATAGAGTGATTAAACACCTATTTTTGCGGGCATTGTCATGTCAAGCACTCGAACTCCCTCTCGCACTTAACCTGATCCATACCGAAATCATATATGACGGATAACACAGAAAACACCGCCCCGGAGCCCTCTCCGAAAAAGAGCAATAAAATAGCGGTGATCATAGCTTTCATGGCTATTGTCATCATCATCCAGGCCATCAAGATCTACCTCGACACGAAAGAGAAACAGGATGTTCGGACAAGGCTCATCACCACAGAAGAGGAGCTGGCCACGACCATGCAGCGACTGACCGAGATCAGCACGGAGCTTGATGAAAAAATTGCACAGGTGACGAAGCTCGGCGGAGATGTTTCCGATCTGGAACAAGCCAAGGCGGAAATCGAGGAAGAATTGAGGAGAAACAAGAGGGCAACGGGCAAAGAGATCAAAGCGCTCAAGGACCGGGTCGAGGGGTACGAGCTGCTTCTCAAGAACAAGGACGAGGAAATAACCAAGCTTCAGTCCGTCAACAAGGAACTCCTGACCGAGAACCGCTCGTTGAAAACACAACAGAACCGGCTGGGGGATTCCCTCAACCGCCTCACACAGTCGAAGGAAGAACTCGCCACGAAAGTTGCTATTGCCTCGCAGCTGAAGGCGGAAAATATCCGGATCGTTTCTGTGAATGACCGCGGCCGGGAACGCAGCTCGCCATTCCGGCAAAAGCAGATCGATCATCTTAAAATTGAATTCAACCTCGCAGAAAACAGCGTTGCTCCTATTGAAGGGAAAAAGATCGTGATTCGCGTCATCGACGAGAACAACCAGGTCATTTTCGATGTTGCGCGTGGATCTGGCACATTCATCTTCAACGGCAAGGAGGAGTTTTATACGGCTGCGCAGGAAGTGCTTTTCGACAACACGCGACAGAAGTTGACTTACCTTTACGACAAAGGTTCTGAGTATGCGCCCGGAAATTATACGCTGGAGATCTATACCGACGACTACATGATGGGACGCGGTGAGTTTGTTGTAAAATGACGCTACCGCTGAGCTACCTTCCTGTAGACAATCGTATCAGTCGGAATTTTTTCAAGGTGGTAATTGCCACTATCGATCCGGATATCTTTGTTTTCCTCCAGCAGCCTGCTTATTCCTTCGCCGGTAACATTGGTTTTGTAGAGAAACAAGCTGTTGAGGTTTTTCAATCGCGCGAACGTTGCGACTGACTTGTCAGTAGCCCTCGTCCCGACGATGCTCAACAAGCGCAGTTTTGCGAGAGGAGAAAGTTTTTCCAATCCTTCATCGGTGACGGAGGTATTATTCAGGTAGAGCGCGCGCAGGTTGTCCAGGCGGGAAACTTCCTCGAGCTGACCATCCGTAATATCCGTAAAACTGAGATTCAGCCACACAAGTTGTTCTTCGATCTCTTGCAACAGGCCGATCTGCTCCGGCGTTACAGAGCGATGGCCCGCGAAAGTTACCATCAGGTAATTGCTTTCTTCCCCGAGCGGCATAGGATTTACTCCCATGTCTTTCAATCGCCGCAGGGCGTTTTCTTTTGCCTCGCCAACGGGCTCCGTTGGTATCCACGATTCTTGTGGCGGTTGCTGTAGTGATTTAATGATCGCCGCTATTTTTTCCACACTTTGAAACGCGGCTACCGGTTTGTCAAACTGCGCCTCGTCTTCAAGCCAGTACTTGATCAATGCGATTTCAGAAGAAGCCAGCTGCGGCTTTTCACCGGGAGGCATGTGGTCATCGTGTTCAAGTGGCAGGACCAGCCGTTTGTAAAGGGCGCTGGAGTCGGCAACGTCTGCAAGTATCAATCCGTCCTTGCCACCGCGCATTATAAACTCCTGGCCGTCCAGCCGAAGGTCGCCCTTCTGTTTCCGGGAACTGTGGCAATCGTAACAACGCGCTTCGAAGATCGGCTGAATGACGTCGGTGTACATCACAGCCTGTCCTATATCCTGGATTTGCCGGATTTTTTCCGCCGGGTCTTTGCTGCCCGGCTGGCCCATCGCCAGTGCGAACAAATAATCCTCCCCGTGAGTGAGAGAACCACCCAGATGGCCCGTGACCAGCAGTGACACCATCAACAAGGATGACAAGATGAGTTTGACACGTTTTCTCGCCAGCGGCCGATCGACCCAGTGCTTTACTTTCGGTCGAAGAACGTATACGACAAGTGACAGCACGGCGGTAATAATTCCCGAGTTCTGATGGCGGTTGGCCAGGACTTCTTCATACCCTCCCTCCTGTCGGAGAAAGAATCCCGTGATGGCGGCCGCGATGGCAAACACTGATCCCCAAAACAGCGCGGGCTGTATCGCTTTTTTCAGTTTCCGGTATTCCGGCTTAAACGTGAGGCACTCAAAAAGAAAAGCGAGAAAGAGGATGCCGATGGGAAGATGAACCAGTAAGGGGTGAAACCTTCCAAAAAATGAAGTAATAAGATCCATGTCAGGTCAACTGTGTCGCACTCGTAAAATTGAAATTTTTTCCATGATCTGCGACGGCATCACGCGACGATTTCCTGAATAACCTTTCCCGACACGTCGGTAAGCCGGAAGGGTCTGCCCTGAAACTGGTAGGTTTGTTTTTCGTGATCGAGTCCCATCTGGTGGAGGATCGTCGCCTGTACGTCGTGCAGCGAAACCTTGCCGCTGACGGGATAGTATCCGATCTCGTCCGTTTCTCCCCAGGATGTACCTTTGCGGATACCTCCCCCTGCCATCCACAATGTAAATGCTTCGACGTGGTGGTCGCGCCCGAGATACGGATTCGTCTTGCCTTCACGGTTTTCCTGCATCGGCGTGCGTCCGAATTCTCCGCCCCACACGACGAGCGTTTCTTCCAGCAGTCCCCGCTGTTTAAGGTCGAGCAACAGAGCTGTCATCGGGCGGTCGACTTCACGGCACTTGTTTCGAAATCCTATTTCCAGCGCATCACTCTCGACGATCCCGTGGCTGTCCCACCCCCAGTCAAACAATTGCACAAACCTAACACCCTGCTCCACAAGTTTGCGCGCGAGGAGGCAATTGTTCGCGAACGAAGCTTTTCCCGGCGTGGTGCCGTACAGTTGATGGATGTACTCGGGCTCATTGTTGATATTCATGACCTCGGGGACGGACATCTGCATCCGGTACGCCATTTCATACTGGGCCATACGGGTAAGAGTCTCCGGATCGCGGATGTCATTGTAATGCTCCTGATTTACCGCGTTGATTGCGTCGATCGTTTTCTTTTTTAGTTCGCGGCTGATGCCCTCCGGGTCCGTCAGGTAAAGCACGGGTTCTCCATCCGACCGACACTGCACACCCTGGTATACGGATGGAAGGAATCCGCTTCCCCATACGCTTTTCCCTGCATCGGGGGTTTTACCGCCCGACGTAAGTACGACAAAGCCCGGCAGGTTGGCGTTCTCTGTGCCTAGCCCATACGTTATCCACGAACCCATACTTGGTCTTCCCAACCGCGGCCCTCCGGTGTGCACAAAGAGTTGCGCGGGAGCGTGATTGAATTGGTCGGTGTAAACGGCTTTGAGAAATGAAACTTCATCGGCAACTGTCGCAAAGTGAGGAAGGTGATTCGAGACGTAAGCGCCGGATTGCCCGCGTTGCTTGAACTCGGCTTGCGGACCCAGCATCTTCGGCACCCCTCGTATGAACGCAAAACGTTTTCCTTCCAGCAGCGACTGCGGACACAACTTGTTGTTGAGTTTCTGCAACTCGGGTTTATAGTCGAACAGTTCGAGCTGCGACGGTGCGCCTGCCATGTGCAGATAGATAACGCGCTTAGCTTTTGCAGGGAAGTGCGGCGGTTTCGGCGCCATGGCGTCTGCGGCCAGTGGCGTACCGGCACTCCGACGCGTGGTGCATCCACCCAGCATACCTGCAAAGGCGGCGGCGCCAAGACCTGCGGCACTCTCCAGAAGGAAATGCCGGCGGGTGAGATGCTGCAGATGGGCTATAGATGATTCGTCTTTTTTCATTTCAGTACTTTTTCATGACGGGCAACCGCTGCGTGCGACGCCTGAACTTTTTTACTCTTTCATGATTACTTCATCAAGGTTTAACAGGGCGTTTGCCACTACCGTCATCGCGGCCAGCTCGCGGGTTCCATTCCCGGTCAGGGTAATGGCGCGCACCGCGGCCGTGTCAACTTTATAAGTATTCAATGCTTCATCGTACAACCCGTTTAATATCCCGAGCTTGTTGGATGAAATATCCTTGAATGTGAGCAACCGATATCCATGGGCGATCGCTTCGTCGGGCGATTCCCGGTCGTGGTCGATCATGATTCGGGCGAGCGCGCGCGACGCTTCAACGAAAACCGGGTCGTTGAGTGTAACCAGGGCCTGAAGAGGCGTATTCGTGCGGATTCGTCTGCCAATGCAAACTTCGCGGCTCGAGCCATCAAACGTGATCATCGACGGATAGGGGCTTGTGCGCTTGATAAAAGTATACAGACCTCGCCTGTGTTGATCCTCCCCTTCGCTTTGAATCCATTTTTCGCCGCTATACACCGACATCCAGATGCCTTCTGGTTGATAGGGCATTACACTCTTGCCGTACATTTTTGCGCTCAGCAGACCGCTTACAGCCAATGCCTGATCGCGGATCTGTTCCGCCGACAGGCGAACACGCGGTCCGCGTCCGAGCCATTCGTTGCGCAGGTCTTTTGCGAGCGCTTCTTCCGAAACATGCGATTGCTGGCGATAGGTTGCGGAAAGAACAATGTCGCGAATGATCTTCTTCATGCTCCACTCATAGTCGTTCATGAAGCGCAATGCGAGCCAGTCCAGCAACCGGGGATGCGTGGCCGGAGCTCCTTGTGATCCGAAGTCTTCCAGTGTTTCGATGATGCCGTATCCGAACAATTGTTCCCAGACGCGGTTCACGATGACGCGTGCAGTCAGGGGGTTGTCCACGCTGACGAGCCACCGCGCGAAAGCCAGGCGATCAGGCACTATCAGTTCATTTCGATTGAGAACGTGCGGTACGCCTGGACTAACACGATCCCCCTTTACAAGCCAGTTGCCGCGCTCGAACACGCGTGTCTCTCTCCGCAGTTCGGGAACGGCTTCAATAAAGACGGGTGTATTTTCAACGGACGCATTCAATAACCTGAGGAAGTCTTTCTTTACGGACGCGTACTCATAGGTATTTTTTCCGGGAAACTCATCCTGGAAGGAGAACCATTCAACTGCGCAAACACTTCGGTCGGGCGTCAGCGCAGGATTCTTGAAAATAAAATACAGATCGTGAATTCCGGCAACGGACTTCAACGGAATCTCAATGATCCTGCTCCCATCGGTTTTTGGCAGAGCAGTCTGCGAAATGATTTCTCCCTGAAGGCCGTCCGTGCGAATCTCAAAAGAGCCGCCCGGTGTCCCGGCTGAGTAGTTGATGTACAATCGCGTCTTGCCGTCAAGGTTGACCTGCTTCAGACGCGCGCTGCCACCGGAACGTATGCTGAGCCACTTGTGACCATTCAACTCACCATTTTCAAATTTGTCAAACACGTGCGAGTGAATTTTCGGCTCAAGTGTCTTCAGAAAGCGTCCGACTTTAAATGCTTTTTCAGCACCGGCCTGCTGATTTACCCACGACTTAATCGCATGGAGTCTTTCCTCGTCCTCTTCTTCGTAAGTTCGCAACAACGGATGTTCGCCACTTACATCTTCGTCTCTCGTGTTGTTGAAGTAGGCAAAGGATTGATAGTATTCCTCGTGGCGAATCGGATCGTACGGATGACTATGGCATTGCACGCAGCTCATGGTCGTACCCTGAAAGACCTCCCAGGTCGTAGCCACCCGATCAATGACTGCAGCGGTGCGAAACTCCTCGTCATCAGTTCCTCCTTCGGTGTTGTTCATCGTGTTTCGGTGGAAGGCGGTGGCGATGAGTTGCTCGTCGGTAGGATCCGGGAGCATATCTCCCGCCAGCTGCTCAATCGTGAACTGGTCGAACGGTTTATCTTCGTTGAAACTCTTGATCACATAATCGCGATAGCGCCAGATGACACGCGAGGGGTCAGCTTCATAGCCTTTCGTGTCGGCGTATCGCGCCAGGTCCAGCCACCACGATGCCCATTTCTCGCCGAAGTGCGGAGACGCGAGAAGTTCGTCTACCACCCTTTCATACGCATCCTCGCTTGTATCCTGAAAGAACTTTTCTGCCTGTGCAAGCGTCGGTGGTATCCCGATCAGGTCGAGATAGACCCGCCGGATCAGGGTGGCCCGATCCGCTTCGGGCGAGGGACTGAGATCATGGGATAAAAGGCGATCGACATTGAAGTAGTCGATGTCATTGCGCGCCCACTGAGCCTGGCCGGCGCCGATGCCCGACAACACCCGGTCCGACCGTGGCACCACGACTGCCTCGGGAGGACTGTAAGCCCAATGTTCGCCCCATTCTGCGCCTTGTTCAATCCACCGTGTGAGGACGTTGATCTCCTCTTTCGTGAGGGGCTCTTCTTTGTAAGGCATCCGCAGGTCCGGATCCGTTTCGTTAATACGGCGGATCATTTCGCTGTGCTTCGGATCGCCGGGGACGATGGCATACTTACCGGATTCGGTTGTATCAAGCGCCTCCTCCCGGAATAGGACGCTGAATCCGCCATTCTGCTTGACCCCGCCGTGGCAGCTGATGCATCGCTTGTTCAGAATAGGCTTTACCTGGGTGCTATAGTCGATTTTATCGTTGCTACAGGCAAGGAAGATGGCAGCCAGCACGAAAATACCAGACGTTTTGGACAGAAACCGCAGCATAAGTCCACTAAAAATAGCGGAAATTGCGCGGGAATAAAAGATTTTGGAAAGGGGCCGGGACCTCTACCCGCTTTCAGGCAACGGTCCGGTCCAAAAGGCCTTTTGCTGACATGGGAAAATACCCATTCTCATTTTTGATTTAAGCGCCGTTTTCATACCTTTGCAGGCTCAAAAAAACCAAAAGTTAATTATGAACAATTACGAGACGGTATTCATTCTAAATCCCGTTTTGTCTGAGGACCAGGCAAAGGATACTGTCGAAAAGTTCGTAAAGGTGTTGACCAAGGCGAATGCCGAGATCATCAACAATGAAAACTGGGGCTTGAAAAAGTTGGCGTATCCGATCAACAAGAAGTCCACAGGTTTCTATAACCTTATCGAATTTACGGCAGAACCTCAGGTGATCAACACCCTGGAAACCGAGTACAGACGAGACGAGTCGGTCATGCGATTTTTGACCACCGCCCTTGACAAGCACGCCATTGTATACAATGAGCGCCGGCGCAAGGGAGAATTCAAGAACAAGGAAAACAGGAAACCTGCAAAAAAAGCTGAGGAGGAAGCTAAGCGATGACATTAATGAACGAACCCATCAAGCGGGCAGAGATCAGACCTAAATACTGCCGCTTCAAGAAAAATGGTATCAAGTATATTGACTACAAGGATCCTGACTTCTTGTTAAAGTTTATCAATGAACAGGGTAAGATCCTGCCGCGCCGGCTTACCGGCACGAGCCTGAAATTTCAGAAGAAAGTTGCACAGGCCGTCAAGCGTGCACGTCACCTGGCGATCCTTCCCTATGTAGGTGATTCATTGAAGTAGTTTTTAACCAACAAACGAACACAAACATGGAAGTTATACTGAAACAGGATATTTCCGGTCTTGGCTATAAGAATGACATTGTCAAGGTCAAAGCGGGTTATGGCAGGAATTATCTGATTCCGAATGGTTACGCGTTGATCGCCAGCGATTCAAACCGCAGGCTGGTAACGGAGAACGTTCGCCAGATGGCGCACAAGGCCGAAAAGCTGAAGCAGGATGCTCAGGACCTCGCAGCACGAGTAGGTGATTTTGTTGCCGAGATCAAGACGAAAGCTGGTGAAAGCGGTAAGATCTTTGGTGCCGTTACGGCGCTCCAGATCTCTGACGCTCTCAAGGCTAAGGGATTTGATATCGATCGCAAAAAGGTAATCCTGAAGGAAAACCCGAAGCAGCTGGGCACGTATCCCGCGGTACTCGATCTTCACAAAGAAGTAAAGCACGAGATCAAGGTGGTTGTTACCTCCGAATAACAGGACACCCCACTAAAATAACGAAGCCGTTCCGCTGATACCGGAACGGCTTTTTTCGTGAGTGGTGAGTGGTGAGTGGTGAGTGGGGGAACTTCGTGAGACGTCAGACGTGAGACGTGAGGGGTGTGTGCGACTCATCGTTTTGCTCTTCTACCTCTGTGCGTTGCTTCATTATGAGATGTCTACGCGAGAGCTTCGTTATGCGCTGTGCACTACCGAGAAAAGGCTGCAACCCGACAAGGCCTGCAAACCGTCTCACGTCTCACGATTAACCTTCAACGAAATTCCAGCCTAGTCACGAGATCCTTCCTTTAGGTTTGAATCAATATCTACATCTAAAGAAGATAATCATCG
>JBIQIY010000001.1:0-49319 GCA_044507775.1 Flammeovirgaceae bacterium
GTCCGCATATTCCTCAAAGTTCTTGGCTGGCGTTCGTCACCTGGGATATTGTCTTACGACTTCCACGGCTTCGATGCGGGCCGCGTTTTACTCCGAGACGCACCCGCTAGTCAACGCAAACCCTGAACTCACATCCTGCCTTCCGACACACAAGCAACCCTCCGGCAGGCAAGCTCACTACCTGCCTTCCGACACACAACCTACCCCTCCGGCAGGCAAGCTCACCACTCACAACTCACCACTCACAACTCACCACTCACCACTCACAACTTAAAACTTACAACTCAAACCTACGGCTTCTTCTCCACGGGCATCCTCGCCTTCACCCATCCCCTAAATCCACTTTCAAGATTATACACCTTTCGGAAGCCCATTTTTTCCATTAGCTCAGATGTCTCGCCACTTCTTCCGCCACTGGCGCAGTAGAGCAGGTAGGTCTTGTTCTTATCCAGGCGTTGGATAGCCGATTCGAAGTCAGCGCCGAAGTAATCGATGACGATGGCTCCCGGAATTTTTCCCTGCTTTAGTTCATCGGGTGTTCGCAGATCCACGAGCACTTCATCCTCTAGCGAATCCATTGCCTGTTTGAACCCATCCACGTCCACGTTGCGGATGATGGCGGAAGTATCCTGGGCAAACGCACTCGCCATACCGGCGAAAAAAAATGTTATTGCAATTATCGTTTTCATGTTGAAAGAATTTTAAATGTAACCTGCAACCCAGTAAGCCGTCATTCCAATCCACTCCCTCACGAGCTTGTGCCACATCACCAACGCCTCTACCTTTGGTATCAAGAATGCATCGGGATAATAAGTTCCCGAGTGTGCGTAAAAATCAGTGGAAAAAGTATCGACGGGAAGGCCGGCCTTGCGATAACATGCAATGGAGCGCCTCATGTGGAATGCCGATGTAATGAGCAGGCAATCCTCAGGCGTGTATCCCAGGCTGTCGACAATCGTCTTGACTACCACCGCGGACTCATGTGTATTCCGCGTTTGATTTTCCAGGAGGATCACACTGTCAGGTACACCCATCAGGATCATCACCTCTTTGAACCGGTCGGCCTCCCGCTCCTTGATGTCGACGATGCGACCACTGCCTCCACTCACGAGTATCTTGTCAATAAGGCCGAGTTTGTACAACTGAACCGTATGCACAACGCGGTCGGCCCCTCTCGAAAAATATACGCGGTCATCAGGCTGAAGCTGCGGGATCACGGTACCTGTAAGGACAATGCCGACCTTATACTTGTGCATAGTATTATAAGCGCGCGCATCTGTCTCCCACGCCCGCATCAGCTCGTTTGCGACAAACTCATTTGTGAACAGCAGCAATAGCACGATCCCCGCCCACAGCAAACGCTTACGCCATCGCTCTGCGCGCAACAGGCGTGACACAAGCAGCAAACCCGCCGCGATGGTCAGCGGCATGATCAGGTAAATAACAGTTTTAGAAAGCAGGAAAAACATAGAAATACTTCCGATAACGTCCGGCAAAATCAGCGCATACTACCTCTTTTCAAACCGATCAGGTAGCCGTCCGAGTCCGTTGATTACCTTTCTTAAAACATTGAAATAAAGCGCGACAGCAAATCCGAATGTCATCGCCCAGATCACGCCCATGTTGAAGTAATAGGTGTCCACATTCCTGTTTAGGAAATGTTTCGCCGGCATGTAAAACTGGGCATCGAAATCGACCAGATGGTCGGGATCCGGCGTCTTGTAAACCGGGAAAATTTTCTGAATGAGCTTGCCATCCCTTTCGATAATCCGGTTGGTCTCGCTGACATTCTTCACAAGTTCGGCAACGGTTTCATTGTGGTACTCATTGCGAAATCTCTCAAACTCTTTCCGCTTCTCCGGGGAGGCGGTCATTGCAGCCACCTTTTCTTCCTTCTTTTCATCGGCCTGGTTAAAGCGGTTGATGTAGTAGTTGTTCAGCTTATTCAGGAAGTCGGATGTAACCGAGTAGAGCGCGGAATCAAACTTTGCCGGGACAAGGTCCTTGACCTGCGGAAACTTGTCCGCGCCAAGGCCTTTCAATTCTCCTTCGATTCCATTGCGTATTATTTTCAGGCTGGCGTCGACCTTCGCGCGTGCGACAGAGTCTTCGCTGGCATAATGATTCAGCGCGTACTGAAGTCGGGTACGCAGTTCGGGGATGAAGTAGATCTTCTTGAAGTCCGCGTCGGCCATCACCTGGTCGTAGATAAAGAACTCGCGTTCGAACCGGTTATCTTTGAACTGTGTCACCATGGCGGCCTCAAATGCCCATCGCGATGCCATCATATCACCGACGAACGGCACGGTTTCCGTATTTCCGATGGTGGGGTTAAGCTTATCGAATTTCACGACCACGCCGCTGAGAATAAGCTGCGGTATCAGTAAGAGCGGAATAAGAATATAGATCGTCACAGCCGAATTAAACGCCGACGAAATATTCAAGCCCAGCATGTTGGCAAAACACGATGTGGTAAAAAGTATAAACCAGTGCTGAAAAAACAAACCCTGGATCTCAAGAATTGAATTGCCCACCAAAACAAAGAGGAAAGTCTGGATGGCCGACATCGTAAACAGAATAGAGACCTTCGAGAGGAGGTAGCTGCTACGGCTCAGGTTGAGAAACTTCTCGCGCTTGAGGATCTTGCGATCGCGGATGATTTCTTCGGCGCTGACGGTGAGTCCCATAAACAAAGCGACGATCACACTCATAAACAGGTACGCCGGAATGTTCAGGTTCTTGCTAAAGATGTACTCCCCGCCTGAAATGCTGTCAGGGTTGTAGTACTTCACGATGAAAGCGAGAATGAATGCGAGCAATGGCGCCTCCAGCAAATTGATCACCAGGTACTGCGTGTTGTGAAGCTTGGCGCGAACATCGCGCATCGCAAAAAGGTACGTCTGCTTCAGGCGCCCGGGAATGCTCAGGGTCGAATACGGAATTGCCGTCGCCGTTTTGATACTTACCGGACGATGAAAACGGGTGAAAATACCATTCCACTGCTCTGCCGGGATCTTTCGCTCATTTGTAAAATATCCATATTCATTGATGACCTTCGTCTCGATGATATTGAATATTTGTTCGGGGTTGACGTTTCCGCACTCATGGCACTCGCCCTGCTCGCTGTTCACGAGGTTGATACTTCTCTTGAAATAGGAAATGGCATCCACAGGATTGCCGTAGTAGATCTGGTATCCACCCGTGTCGAGGATGAGCAGCTTATCGAACATCTTGAAGATGTCGGACGATGGCTGGTGGATGACGGCAAAAACCAGCTTACCCTTGAACGCGAGTTCCTTGAGCAGGTCGATGATGTTTTCCGAGTCGCGCGATGAGAGCCCGCTCGTGGGTTCGTCGCAGAACAACACCGCTGGCTCCCGCAGCAGCTCCAGCCCGATGTTCAGGCGCTTCCGCTGGCCACCGCTGATGGTCTTTCGCAACGGGGAGCCTACTCGCAAATGGCGGATCTCCGTAAGCCCCAGGTCTTCGAGCACGCGCGAAACAAGATTGTCGATCTCTTCTTCGGTTTGATCGCTGAAGCAAAGCTTCGCCGCAAAATAGAGGTTCTGGTAAACTGTCAGGTCCTCGATCAGCAAGTCGTCTTGTGGAACGAACCCGATAATCCCTTTGATCCTGTAGGGGTGGCGATGGATGTCGATACCGTTGATGAGTACCTGACCGCTCGATGGCTCCTCGGAGCCGTTCAGAACATGCAGTAGCGTGGATTTTCCAGCGCCGCTCGCTCCCATCAGCGCGATCAGGTTTCCCGATTCCTCCGCGAGGTTGATATTCCTTAAGCCGAGATTGCCGTTTCTGAACTTGTATGTGATATCAATCGCCTCGAACGTTGTGGGCGTGATGTCCGTTGCTTTTTTGAATTCATTCTGTACCTCCCCGTAGTAGACCGGGTCATCCTTCTCCCATCGCAGCAGGCTTCCCACCGCCAGCACACTGATCTTTCCGGATTTCAGCGGAACACCATTCAGATATACCTCAGACGAGCCCACATACTTCACAAAATAAATACCCTGCTCCTCGGCATATAGTACCGCAATGAAACCGTCGAGATCTTCTCGCTTGAAGTGTTTGGCTTTCGACATCCGCGATCCGGGTGACGAATCGACGATGAGTATGTTTTCGTGATCCAGCTCCGAAGCTTGCAGACCGAGAACAAATGTCTTGATGGCCTCAATACCCTGTCGGCTGATCATCAGGCTTTCACCAATGGTATTGACGAGCAATTCTTCCGTTTCCGAGATATGTCCGTCAGCCTGAATGATGCTCACCAGATCGAGGATGATGATGATTTTTTGCTTTTGCGTGAGTTCATGATTGATCTCACTGCACATTTGCCTGATCTTCTCTTCGTCCCCAACGCCACCCTGCGAATTCCGCGTGATCTCATCGAAGAAATTAAGATAGGGGTCAACGGACGAATGGCTGAGGTGTTCCTGTAGAAACGTCCTGATCAGCTCGCGTTCCTGGCGGGTAACATCTCCTTCCTTGGCAACTACAGCAAACAATCGCAATATGGCCCTCAGTAGTGGTTCACTCATGGAAATAGCAGGGTTAGGCTCTTAAAGATAGCGAGAAACTTTTCGTACTAAAAAAAAGGACTGGTATTCCACCAGTCCCTGAATGTTTTTTAATAGCACAATGCCTTAGCCGGTAACCCTCTTCCGGATCTTTTCCACGACATTTGTGATTCCTTCGAGATTCTTGTCACTGAGCACGAGATCAGCGCGATTGTTCTTGATCTGCTCTTCGATGTTCAGCTTCTGATAAGTCTCCTCAAGGGTCTTAAAATCTTCCCGGATTGCTGTTACCATTTCAGTCTGCTCCGCGTTTTCGAGGATCTTAACCATTTCAGATACAGAGCCTTTCTGGTCGAGTACGACCCGCATGAGCGGTGTGAGGATCAGATTGCGGTTATCCTCCGGAAGAATATTCTTCGGATAGGATTTGATGAGGCCGGTGGCGATGTACAAGCCCTCGATGAAGCTGCCGGCAACGACAAGCGATGATAGCTTGTTGCGGTTGGCGTCCTTCATATACTCCTGGCTCTTCTTCATGGTGCGATCCAGCAGGCGGGTGAGGGAGTCCTTGTTGGAAATATGTTTTTCAAATTTCTCGAGAAGTTCCGCATCGAACGTTCCGATGAGACCGAGGTCGTCAGATAAAGTCTTGCATGACGAAAGGTAATCAATGGCTTCCTGGGTTTTGTCATAGGAGGTCAGGTAACCGATATCGGCAGCATAGACGCCCAGGTTCAGTGCGGCCTGGTCGTTGTGACTCGTATATTGGTCGACTTTGTCCCGGCCGTTCACCAGGCTTTGGTTGAACTCAGCGCCCGTGGCCTGCAGCAAATATGGAATTTCTGATGGAGGCGGGATATTACCCGCTACTTCCTCGATCTGCTGACGGGTTGATTCGCTGGCTTCATCGAATTCGCGTGAATTCTGATCCTGATCACCGCCCGACTTCGAGCAGGAAACGCCGATCAGCATTACGCTGGCCATCAAGAACACAATAAGGGGTCGCTGTAATTTCATAAGGATTAAGTTTGATTTAGGTTGCAACCTGGCGCCGTGGCCAGAGGTTGTCTGTTGAACAAATTATTGAAATGAACTACCGGGTTGTTAAAGTCTCTGGTAATCGAAATACAAGATCCAATTTTAATACATTTTTTAATGCTATAAAACCAACCTGATTATATTTTTCTGCCTGTCGGTGGTTTTAGAGCGGTTTTTTTTGCCTAAGTTTGAGTAGACCTGATCCTCTGTTCCCATGTCAAAATTGGTGGAAAAAACGATGCTTATCGATGACAGTGAAATCGATTTGTTCATCCACCGGCGGTTCCTCGAGCTGTGCAATTTTTCGAAGGAACTCATCAGTTACCGCTCGGCTGAAACCGCCATCGAGTGGCTAAAAAACCTCAACGGTGAAACTCCTCCGGATTTGATCTTGCTGGACCTGAACATGCCGGTCGTCGATGGCTTCTCTTTTCTCAATTCGTTCGCAACCCTGCCGCAAAAGGTGAGAGACCGGTCGCAGATTGTGGTACTCACCAGCTCAAACAGCGTAACCGACCGGGAACAGGTTTTTCTGTACAAGAATGTCATTCATATGATCACGAAGCCGATGAAGCAATCTGACATCGAAGCCCTTCGGATCCTCGTTTGACGTCAACTTCCGCTTTCGCGATCTTTTATCCACTGGTCCACTCGCGCTTCAAGCAGGCTCAGGGGAACGTTGCCATAGCGCAATATCTCGTCGTGAAATAAGCCGATCCGGAATTTTTCTCCCAGCCGTTCCTCCGCCTTTTCGCGCAGCTCGCGGATTTTCAGTTGTCCGATTTTATAAGATAGGGCCTGTCCGGGAATAGCCATATAGCGCTCGATCTCCGCAACCGCGCCTTGCTCGGAAATCGGCTCGTTGGCACGCATGTACTCGATCGCTTCTTCGCGACTCCACCCTTTCGTATGCAACCCTACGTCTACTACCAGGCGGATGGCCCTGTGCATCTCATCTCCGAGATGCCCAAAATACTGAATGGGCTCGGTATACAATCCCAGCTCGCGTCCCAGCGACTCGGTGTAAAGGGCCCAGCCCTCGCCGAACGCGCTGTAGTACAAAGTTCTCCTGAATCGCGGAAGCTCCTGATTTTCGGATTGAAGGGATATCTGGTAGTGATGCCCGGGTATGGCCTCGTGCAGGAACAGGGTCTCCATCCCTGAAACATTAAAGTCCTGCGCATCGATAATCGGGACATAGAAGATGCCGGGCCGGGAGCCGTCCGGCGCTCCAACGCTGTATTCCGCAGATGCCGACATCTCGCGGAACTCTTCCGTCTGTCTGATTTCAAAGGAAGTTTTTGGTTTCGTGTTAAAGAGCGTTTCCACTTTCGGCTGAATCTTTTCATCGATGGCGCGGAAAGCATCAATGACTTCAGCGTCGGTCTTGAACGGCTTGAACTGCTTGTCGTTATTCACGAAGTCGAAGAAAGACTGCAAATCACCGCGGTAGTTCATCTGATCTTTCACGTGTTCCATCTCGCCCCGTATCCGTGCAACCTCCGATTTTCCCAGCCTGAAGATCGAGTCCGGTGAAAGGTCTGTCGTTGTATAAAACCGGATCATCTGCTGATAATAGTCGAGGCCGTTGGGAATATCACTGATGCCTGCAGAGGTCCGGGTCTTCGGAATATACTCATCGCGCAGGAAATCATGCAGTCTCGTATACGCGGGAACAATCTTTTCACGGATGGCAGCGGTGTACGCCTGCGTGAGGCGCTCCCTCTCTTGCTGATCGATGGAGTCGGGGAAATGAGCGATGGGCTGATAAAAAATACTTTTCGTCACATCCGCGACGATCATATCCTTCGCCTGGGGCAGCACCCGTTCCATCAATATTCGCGGATACGTATAGCCCTGTTCAAGCCCCTTGCGCATGTTGGCGACGGCCGTTTCCATCCAGACAGTAAATCCGTCAATTCGCTTGAGGAAGTCGTCGTAATCCTTGACGGTATTGAACGGTTGAAAACTTTGCCCGCTTCCCAGTTGTGGCATGGTCAGCGCAAGTCCCCAGAATTGTTGTACGGGCATCAGGTGCTCCGGGTACTTCAGCATGGCAAGCCGAAGAGCGGATTCATGCTCGAGGATGTCGTAACTGACTTGCTGTTGAACCGTAAGTGCCGAGCGGTCGAAATATTTCAGGGAATCCCGGTACCGCTGATAAAACTCGCCGGCTTCTTTTCGAAAAGCCTCGGAGATGTCATTCGGCAACTGGTCATTGTAGCGATTGTCTGCGATCTGAGTCGCCTCGAGCGGGTTCAGTCGGAGAAATTCTTCATAGTACCGGTCCGTGAACTTATTGAACAAATCCTGTGGTGACACCGTTGACACCTCACGCGTTGCACAGCTAATGGCGATTACTGCGAGAACTGCGAATAATAAGATTTTCATGTGTGTTGGTGATAAAGAGCAAAATAGTAAGGATAAAGCTGTTTCGCTATTCGCAGGAATACTTAATTTTGGCATCATTTTAACGAATAATGAGCGATTACAACAAGGAAGAGATCAGGCGTATCGAAGAGAAATGGCGAGGCGAATGGGTAAAACGCGGCGTCTACAAGGTAACTCCATCGGAAAAGCCCAAATATTATGTACTGGACATGTTCCCCTACCCTTCCGGCGCCGGGCTTCACGTCGGTCATCCACTCGGTTATATCGCTTCAGATATTGTAGCCCGTTATAAGAGGCTGAAGGGCTACAATGTACTCCATCCCATGGGCTTTGACGCCTTCGGACTACCGGCGGAGCAGTACGCGATCGAGCACGGCATACATCCGGCGAAATCAACGGATCAAAATATCCGGAACTTCGTCCGCCAGATGGACAAGATTGGTTTCTGTTATGACTGGAGTCGCGAGATCAGGACGTGTGATCCTTCGTACTACAAATGGACGCAATGGATCTTTCTCCAGATCTTCGACAGCTGGTTCAACCGCACGGCCGGCAAAGCGGAGCGCATTGCTGCCCTTGTGCAGATATTCGAAAAGGAAGGAAACAAAAATCATCCATTCCCCAACATCAAGTACCGTCTTCCTTCATCAGACGCAACCGTGTTTTCCGCTTCGGAATGGAAAGCATTCGATGAAAAAACGCGACAGGAAATTCTCATGCAGTACCGGCTTGCTTACCTCGCTTACACAGAGGTGAACTGGTGCGAGGCTCTGGGAACGGTCCTGGCAAACGATGAGGTGATCAACGGCGTTAGCTACCGCGGAGGTTTTCCGGTTGTAAAACGACAGATGCGCCAGTGGAGCCTCCGCATAACAGAATATGCGGACCGGTTGCTCGCGGGACTTGATGAAATTGATTTCAGCGAATCGATGAAGGAAATTCAGCGGAACTGGATCGGGAAAAGTACGGGTGCCAGGATCCGCTTTGAAGTGAAGAGCGAACGGCAAAGCGTGAAAGACATGGTCGTATTCACCACGCGCCCCGACACGATTTTTGGTGTTGACTTCATGGTCGTGGCCCCGGAGCACGAAATGGTAAAAGAAATTGTCAGCGAAGGCCAGCGCGACGAAGTGGAAAAATATTTGAAGTACGTCGAAAGCCGGTCGGAGGTGGAGAGAATGGCCGAGGTGAAAAAAGTCACCGGGGCTTTTACCGGCGCATACGCGATCAATCCCCTGAGCGGACACGAGATCCCTATCTGGATCAGCGAGTACGTGCTGGCCGGATATGGAACGGGAGCGATCATGGGCGTACCGTGCGGCGACGAGCGCGATCACAAGTTTGCAAGACATTTCAACTTGCCCATCACTAATATTATCGGGCATCATTATAATGGCGAAGAGGCGAATCCCACCTACGATGCTGTCCTGGAAAATTCCGGCTTTCTCAACGGTATGATTATGCGCGACGCAATCCAGGCGGTAGTGGGAAAACTCGAGGAACTGGGAATCGGACAGCGACAGGTCAACTACAAAATGCGCGACGCCGGCTGGAGCCGTCAGCGATACTGGGGTGAACCGTTCCCGGTCATTTACCGTGAGGATATGCCCTACGCGATGGACGAAAAAGATCTGCCCCTGGAATTACCCGACTCGAATGACTTTCGTCCCTCCGGCACCGGCGAAGGACCGCTGGCCAACTTGCCGGAATGGATCCACATCGGTAATAACGAACGAAGGGACAGCAACACGATGCCGACGCACGCGGGAGCTGCCTGGTACTTTCTGCGATTTACCGACCCGCACAATGAGCGCGAATTCGCCAGCCGAAAAGCACTCGATTATTGGGGACAGGTAGATGTATACGTGGGCGGGGCCGAACATGCGGTAGCCCACCTGTTGTACGCGCGATTGTGGGTAAAGATCCTCCATGATCTTGGCTACCTCGGATTTGACGAACCCTTCAAAAAGCTGATCAACCAGGGAAAGATCACAGGCGACTCGCGTTTTGTATACCGCATTCGCGGCACGCACAAGTTCGTGTCAGCAGGCCTCAAGGACAACTATGAAACCGATCCGCTCCACGTCGACATTTCAATCGTGAACGGATTGGAATTGAATCGCGACGCATTTACAAAATGGAAACCGGACTTTGCCAACGCGGAATTTATCCTCGAAGACGGAAAGTATATTTGTGGAGCTGCTATCGAAAAGATGAGCAAGTCGTACTTCAATGTGGTCAACCCGGATGAAATCATCGAAGGTTATGGCGCCGATACTTTGCGGATGTACGAAATGTTCCTCGGTCCGCTCGAGGCGTCAAAGCCCTGGAATACGAATGGAATCGACGGCGTCTTCAAGTTCCTGCGGAAGTTCTGGAATCTCTTTCACGATGACCAGTCAAACTTCAGCGTGAGCCAGGCCGAACCTACGCGACAGGAACTGAAGATCCTGCACAAAACCCTTCGAAAGATCGAGCAGGATGTGGACCACTTCTCTTTCAATACCACGGTCAGCGAGTTCATGATCTGCGTGAACGAATTGACCTCGCTGAAGACGAACAAACGCGCGATCCTCGAGCCGCTCGTCATCGGTCTGTCGCCGTTCGCACCGCACCTCGCCGAAGAGTTGTGGGAAAAACTGGGTCACCCCGATACGGTGTTCGATGCATCTTTCCCGCAATACCGCGAGGAATTCCTGAAAGAGGATTCATTCGAATATCCGATCTCGATCAACGGAAGAGTGCGGGCAAAAATGGAATTCGCACTCGATATGCCAAAAGAAGATATTGAAAAACTGGTACTCGCTTCCGATATCGTTCAGAAATGGTCGGAAGGCAAACCTCCGAAGAAGGTGATTGTAGTTCAGGGACGTATTGTGAATGTAGTTTTGTAAATCAGTGTTCGGGGGACTGGTTACTGGTTTCTGGTTACTCCATGTCGTTTACTTAAGCTCCGCTGACTTCTTCTCCTTTAGGAGAGGATTGAGCCTGCCTGTCGAGGCACAGGCGAGCGCGCCGGCAGGCAGGGTGAGGTAGAGAAAAAGGGCTTAAGTAAACGACATGGACTGGTTACTGTATACTTTTCTTACCTTAGCACCCTAAACCTTCCACCATGGGCTATTCCAAAATTGTGGGTCTCGGCCATTATGTTCCCGAGCAGATCATCACGAACCAGTTTCTGTCGACCCGGATGGATACGAACAATGAGTGGATCGTCGAGCGCACGGGTATTGAACAGCGCCGGTGGATCGATCCTGCAAAGGACACAGTAGCAAACATGGCGGCGAAAGCCACCCGCATGGCGCTCGAACGGGCGAAACTTTCAGAAAAGGATATCGACTTCATTGTTCTGGCCACCATTACACCGGATTATTTTTTTCCGGGTTCCGGGGTTTTGCTCGGCCGCGAGCTGGGTATCGAGGGCATTCCGGCTCTTGACATACGAAACGCATGTTCCGGTTTTATTTATGCACTTTCAGTCGCGGACCAGTTTATCAAAACCGGGATGTACAAAACGGTTCTGGTGATCGGCGCTGAAATTCAGTCCACCGCACTGGACATATCCACGCGCGGACGGAACACGGCGGTCATTTTTGGCGACGGCGCAGGAGCGGCGATCCTCCGTCCTTCTGACAAACCCGGCGTGCTGTCCACGCATCTTCATTCCGATGGTCGTTACGCCGAAGAACTCTATATCCGTGATCCCGGCAGCAGCAGACCGAATGAGCAGCGCCAGCCCGAGCAAATAACCGACACTTCTACCTTCAAAGTGGTGATGAACGGTAACCAGGTCTTCAAACACGCCGTTGTGCGGTTCATGGAGGTCATCGGCGAGGCGCTGACCGCCAACAACCTCACGAAGGAAGATATCTCACTTTTAGTCCCACACCAGGCAAATCTGCGCATCAGTCAATACATCCAGGAAAAACTCGGCCTGAAGGATGAGCAAGTCTACAACAACATCATGCGCTATGGAAACACCACCGCCGCATCCATACCCATCGCGATGAGCGAAGCATGGGAAGAAGGTAAAATCAAGGAAAATGACTTAATTTGTTTGGCCGCGTTCGGCAGTGGTTTTACATGGGCCTCTGCAATGATCCGATGGTAAAAAAGTTGCAGCATGAAGACCTCCACCTATAACCCCAGTTCACTCGAAGTAGATTTTGCCAACGCCCTGGTCATCCTGCGCGAGAACATCGAGAAGCACTTGCTCGACAATAAGATCACCAAGGTGGAAAACCACCTGGGGAAAGACAACCCGATGATCAGATTCAACCTCGTGGACAACGATGGGGATACCCATGAAATCGTTGTGCGCATCATCCAGATACCTGACAAGTTCTAATCTTCCTTCGCTGTATGTCCATTCTGATCGTATTCTTCTGCATCAGTATTCTCGTTGTTCTCATCACCCGATTCAAGGTGAATGCTTTTCTGGCTTTTCTCATTATTTCGATTCTTGCGGGGTTGCTGTTGGGAATTGAGCCCATAAAATTAACGGGCTCCATTCAGAAGGGCATCGGGGACATGCTCGGATCGCTCGTTATTGTCATCGTGGGCGGAGCGATGCTGGGGAAACTTGTCGCGGAGAGCGGAGGCGCGCAGCGCATTGCGTCCGGCATGATGTATCTGTTCGGAGAGCGTTACATCCAGTGGGCCCTGATGATAACCGGATTCATCATAGGCATACCGTTGTTTTACAACGTGGGTTTTGTCCTCGTCGTGCCACTGATCTTTTCCGTGGTATACCGCTACAAGTTTCCCGCCGTTTATATCGGTTTGCCCATGCTGGCATCTCTTTCAGTCACACACGGCTTTCTTCCGCCGCACCCTTCACCCACTTATCTTGTAGCGCAGTTCGGCGCTGATATGGGTCAGACGCTGCTCTATGGAATGATGGTGGGTATTCCGACGGTCATCATTGCCGGCCCCTTGTTCTCGCGCACCTTGCGACGCATTGAAACGCGTCTTCCCGATACGTTCAAGCCTAGCCAGGTAACTGAGGACAAGCTTCCCGGTATGTTCAACAGCGTGATATCCTCTTTGCTGCCCGTGATCCTGCTGGCGACGACAACCCTGCTTGCGCCATACGTACCCGAAACTGGTATCGCGGGAAGTCTGTTTGCTTTCCTGAGCAGTCCGGATATGGTGTTGCTTATTTCGCTGGGCATCGCCACATACACACTTGGATTGCGGATGGGTATTCCGATAAAAAGGATCATGGATATTTTTGGTGACGCGGTAAAGGACATCGCCATGATCCTGCTGATCATGAGCGGTGCAGGGGCATTGAAGCAAATCCTCATCGACAGCGGTGTCAGCGATGAGATCGGCGTATTGCTTTCGGGCATGGACGTTCATCCGCTCATTCTTGGGTGGTTTATCGCTTGCGTAATCCGCGTATGCGTAGGCTCCGCGACCGTTGCCGGCCTGACCGCCGCAGGGATCATCATGCCGCTGATGAGCCGACCGGATGTAAACCCCAACCTCATGGTGCTCGCCATTGGAGCGGGCAGCCTGATGTTCTCACACGTAAACGACGGCGGTTTCTGGCTATTCAAAGAATACTTCAACCTTAGCATCAAGGACACACTGCGCTCATGGTCGCTCATGGAAACTATCGTCGCCGTTGTGGGCATGATCGGTGTCATGATCCTGAATGCACTTATATGATTACACTATGAACAAACCTACTGCTGATCAACGCCTGCAAGACCTCGGACTCACATTGCCGCCGGCGCCAAAACCGCTGGGTGTATACAAGCCATTCCTCCGCGTTGGAAATTTCGCCTATGTTTCCGGGCATGGAACGGTGAAGGACGATGGCACGCTGATAATCGGCCGCGTTGGTAAAGATCTTACGATGGACGAAGGCAAGGCAGCAGCGCAACAGGTCGGACTTGCCATACTGGCTACTCTTAAGCAGAACCTGGGAAGTCTAAGCCGGGTGAAACGCGTCATCAAGGTGCTCGGTATGGTCAACAGCACGCCGGAATTCGACCGCCATCCTTTCGTCATCAACGGCTGCAGTGAATTATTCGCAAAGATCTGGGGCGAGGATAACGGTGTGGGTGTACGCAGCTCCGTGGGCATGGGATCGCTACCGGACAATATTCCCGTGGAAATAGAAGCGGTCTTTGAAATTGAGTCTGAATGAGCGAATGGTATAAGATCGATAACGTCGACTCCCTGGATACTCCCGCGCTGGTCATCTATCCCGAAAGAGTAAAGGCCAACCTGGAGATCCTGAAATCTTTCGTCCGTAGCATGAGCCAGGTTCGGCCGCACATCAAGACGAACAAGTGCCCGCAGGTCGCTCGCATGATGCTCGACGCAGGGATTGTAAAGTTCAAGTGTGCAACCATCGCGGAAGCGGAGATGCTGGCAATGGAGGGCGCAAAAGACATCCTGCTTGCCTACCCGCTAACAGGGCCGAAAGCACGCCGGTTTTGCCAGCTGCAGCAAAAATATCAGAAGGCATCGTTCTCTTGCCTCGTCGACAACCTCAAAAACCTCTCTGAACTATCGGCGGTGGCGGCAGAATTCGACCAGGACATCCATGTATTTGTTGATCTGAACGTTGGCATGAACCGTACTGGTATTACTCCGGGACGAGAGGCCCTGCAACTTTGCCAGCAGGCACGTAAAACAGATGGAATCGTTTTCCTGGGGTTGCACGCCTACGATGGCCATCTGCGGGATCCGGATCTCAATGTGCGCAGGGCAAAATGCGACGATGCATTCAGACACGTCGAAGAAATGCGCGCGCAGCTCATTCGCGACAGCGGCAAAGACATTACCGTCGTCGCGGGAGGAACGCCAACTTTTCCCATACACGCCAGCCGCGAGGGAGTCGAAGCGAGTCCCGGCACTTTTATCTTCTGGGACCATGGCTACGACCGGATCCTTCCTGAACAGCCCTTCGAATTTGCTGCGCTGGTCGTCACCCGCGTCATTAGCGTGCCCGATGACCGAACCTTTTGCCTTGATCTCGGCCATAAATCCATCGCATCCGAAAGCCCGATCGCAGACCGCGTCTACCTGCTCAACGCGTCGGGCGAAGAACCGGTAGGTCACAGCGAAGAACACATGGTATTCCGGTCAAAGGATCCACACGGGTATCAGACCGGTCATGTTTTTTACGGAGTACCTCATCACGTTTGTCCAACGGTGGCGCTGTACGATGAGGCGCGTGTCTGCTCCAATCACAATGTGAGTGACACCTGGCCGATATTGTCGCGCAAAAGAAAGATCACAATTTAGCTTTCCGACTCAACCCCTTCCGCATGTTTCTAGTGGATGCACACCTCGATCTCAGCATGAACGCCATGGAATGGAACCGCGACCTGCGTAAATCCATTTCTGAAATCCGCGACCGTGAAAAAAATATGACGGACAAACCCGATCGCGGAAATTCGGTCGTCTGTTTTCCGGAGCTGCGCCGCGGCAACATCCCGTTGGTTGTTGCCACGCAGATCGCCCGCTACGTCAGTCGTGATAATCCGCTTCCCGGATGGCACTCGCCCGAACAAGCCTGGGCTCAGACGCAGGCGCAGCTCGCCTGGTACCGCGCCATGGAAGAGGACGGCGAACTGGTACAAATGACTAGCCGGGAAGACATCGACCGCCACCTGGAGCGCTGGCAATCCAGCAGCGGCGATAAAAAACCCATCGGATACATTCTAAGCCTGGAGGGCGCCGATTCGCTTGTGACCCTGAATCACCTCGAAAGAGCATATGAATACGGCTTGCGCGCAGTCGGCCCCGCCCATTACGGCCCCGGCCGATATGCGCAGGGAACGGATGCCACCGGCTCCATAGGACCCAAAGGAAAAGCGCTCCTCCGGGAAATGGAAAATCTGAATATCATCCTGGACGCTACCCACCTTTGCGACGACAGCTTCTGGGAAGCAATGGATAACTTTCGCGGACCGGTCTGGGCAAGTCACAACAACTGCCGCGCACTGGTCAATCACAACCGCCAGTTCAGCGACGATCAGATACGAGAGCTCATCCGCCGGGGTGCTGTTATCGGGGGCGTGCTCGACGCGTGGATGATGGTACCGAACTGGGAGCGCCGGGTTTCGGATCCGCGAAAAATGAACTGCAACCTGGAGGTCGTTATTGACCACATGGATCACATCTGTCAGCTGGCGGGAAACGCGCTTCACATCGGCATCGGTTCGGACCTCGACGGAGGCTATGGTAAAGAACAAAGTCCCTACGACCTGGAAACGATCGCCGACCTGCAGGCTATCCCGGAACTACTGGCAAAGAGAGGTTATTCGAAAGAAGACATCACGAACATCGCCCATGGCAACTGGTTGCGGTTCATCAGGAAGGCATGGTCATGACCGTTCATGGCTGGCGGCCCAATACTCATCCCGGACCGGCAGTTTGGGAAGAATCATACCCAACCGCTGAAAACCGCTTCTGGTAAACCGCGTTTTTCTTTCTTTCATCGAAGGGACACTTTTTTTCACTCCCGGCGTTGTAAATAGTTGTAAATTCATCCTGATGAAAAAGAGATTTATCATTCTTCTCTGCGCGGTGGCGGTTTTCACCGCCTTTTCGTTCACGAAACCCGCGGACCGCTATTTCGAGATCGCAAAAAATCTCGACATTTTTGCCACGCTTTTCAAGGAGGTGAACGCCCTGTATGTCGATGAGGTCAACCCGAACAAACTCGTTCGAACCGGAATCGACGCGATGCTGGCATCCCTGGATCCCTATACGAACTACATACCGGAAGATGAGGTTGAAGATTACCGGACCGTAAATACAGGGCAATACGGTGGCATCGGCGCTGTTACCCGTGAAATCGGAGACCGCACAGTGGTGACCATGATCATCGAAGGATTCGAGGCCCAGCGTGGCGGCCTACGGATCGGTGACGAGATCATCAAGATAGACGGTGTCGAACTGGCGAAGCTGAGTCGTGAGGAGGCCAGCCAGCTGATGAAAGGACAGGTCGGCACCCCCGTGAGTCTCACGGTGAAAAGGTTCGGGAGCGACAAACTTCTCGATCTCCAGTTCAGGCGCGAGAAGGTGAAGGTCAACAACGTTCCATTCTTCGGGATGGTGGGCAACGATATCGCCTACATTCACCTGTCCGACTTTACACCCGATGCAGGCAGAGAAGTCAAGAGTGCTCTGAGCGACCTGATGGCGAAGGGTGCGAAGGGAGTGATCCTGGACTTGCGCGATAATCCCGGCGGCCTGCTGATCGAAGCAGTAAACATCACCAACCTATTTGTACCGAAAGGTAAGCTCGTAGTGAGCACAAGGGGAAAAATTCCCGAGAACAATCTGAAGTATGAAACATTGAACAATCCGCTCGACACCGAAATGCCGGTGGCAGTATTGATCAATCGCGGTAGCGCGTCTGCCTCTGAAATTGTCGCAGGTACGCTTCAGGACTACGACCGCGGCGTGATCATCGGGGAAAAATCGTACGGTAAGGGCCTGGTGCAGGTGAGTCGCCCTCTGTCATATAATTCGCAGTTAAAAGTAACCACCGCAAAATATTACACCCCTACAGGCCGATGTATACAGGTTCTGGATTACGCGCACCGCCGCGAAGATGGCAGCGTGCTGTCGATCCCGGATTCCATCAAGCAGGAGTTCAAGACAACTCATGGCAGGACTGTATATGACGGAGGAGGAATCGATCCGGATATCGCTGTCAAAAACCCTGAAGCTCATGCGCTGGCGCAGGTTCTCTTCGAAAAGGGATTCATCTTCGACTTTGTTACACAATATGTCAACAAGCATCCGCAACCGGTAGACCCGCGTACCTTTACCTTTACGGACCAGGAGTATCAGCAATTTCAGTCATGGATGAAGGACAAGGATTACACCTACAAGTCGTACGTCGAATACGGAATCGAACAGCTGATCGCGGAGGCTCAAAAAGAAAAATATTACGATGGACTGAAAGGTCAGCTTGATCAAATCACAGCCAAACTCAATGAAAGCAAGAAAAACGAACTCACGCTTTACAAGGACGAGATCCGGCGAATGATCGAGGAGGAGATTGTCGCGCGCCATCATTTTGAACGCGGGCGCATTGAATCGGCGTTCCAGCACGACGCTGAAGTAAAGAAAGCCATTGAAGTGCTGCACGACTCCGGGCAGTACAAGAAGGTTTTGAATCTTTGAGAATGATTTTCTTCAGCAAGAAAAAATAAAAAAAGGGCAATGAAGCCCTTTTTTTTTGTTGTTGTAGTTGTGACTATCGAAGGAACAGCAGCTCGCGGTATTTCGCCAGCGGCCAATCTTCATTGTCGACGAGCAGTTCGAGTTTGTCCACAGAATCGCGGATGGTTTCAAAATACTTCTCCTTGATTTCATCGCAATACAAGAACGCCCGTTCCTTCACATCGGCAACCTTGTTGGCTCGCTTGCGGGCTTCAATCATATCGTGTACACCGTTCTTGATTATATCGATATGACCCGAGATGTCGCGGATTGTTTCGACAACCGCTTTGTTATCGACACCCAGTCCGGCCAGCCCGTTGGCATTGGCGATCAGTTTGTTCTGGTAAGCGATCGCGGTGGGAACAATGTGGTTCATGGCCAGGTCTCCCATTACGCGTGCTTCGATCTGTACACGCTTGATGTATGCCTCCAGGCGAATTTCTGTGCGAGCCTCCACCTCTTTGTGCGACATTACTTCATGCTTTTCAAAAACCTGCAGCGCCTTCTTGGATGTGTATGCCTCGAGCGCGCGAGGAGCATTCTTGAAGTTGCCGAGTTTCCGTCTGGCGGCTTCCTTTACCCATTCTTCTGAGTAGCCATCACCTTCAAAGCGGATGTCCTTTGATTCTTTGATATACTGGCGAAGGACGTTCACGATCGCGAGGCGCTTCTCCTCCCCTTTCTCGATCTGGCTGGTCACTGCTCCGTAGAAATGATCGAGCTGCTCAGCAACGATCAAGTTCAACACGGTCATCGGGGTAGCGCAGTTGTCGCTTCCGCCCACGGCGCGGAACTCGAACTTGTTCCCGGTAAATGCAAATGGCGAAGTGCGGTTGCGGTCCGTCGCATCAAGAATGATTTCGGGGATTTGTGAGATACCGAGCTTCATGTACATATTATCGCCCTTTTCGATCTTGACATTGCCTTTGCTTTCAAGTTCGTCGAGGACAGCCGTCATCTGCGAGCCGATGAACACCGACATGATTGCAGGTGGTGCTTCGTTGGCGCCGAGTCGGAAGTCATTGCCGGGTGTGGCGATGCTCGCGCGCAGCAGATCGGAATACTCATGCACTGCCTTGATGGTCGTGATAAAGAATGTCAGGAACATCAGGTTATCGCGGGCGCTGCTGGTGGGAGCATACAGGTTGACACCCGTGTCCGTGATCAGCGACCAGTTGTTATGCTTCCCGTTTCCATTCAGACCGGCGAAAGGCTTCTCGTGGAAGATAATGCGCAGGCTATGGCGTTCGGCGACGCGAACCATCAGGTCCATCATCAACTGATTGTGGTCGTTAGCGACGTTTACTTCTTCGAATAGCGGGGCGACCTCGAACTGGCTTGGCGCTACTTCATTGTGACGGGTACGGACCGGAATACCGAGTTTCCAGCACTCTATTTCGAAGTCTTTCATGAAGTCATAAATGCGGCTGGGGATGGCACCGAAATAGTGATCTTCCATCTGTTGTCCACGCGCAGGAGAATGACCAAACACCGTGCGGCCGGCCATCACCAGGTCAGGCCTTGACTGGTACAGGCCCTTGTCAACTACGAAGTATTCCTGCTCGGGACCCAGGGAGGCAACAACCTTTTGGATCTCTTTGTCGAACAGCTGGCAAACTTTTGTAGCGGAAACGTCAACCGCGCGCAATGCTTTCAGCAAGGGGGCTTTCGTGTCCAGCGTCTCACCGGTGTAAGAGACGAAGATGGTGGGAATACAAAGCGTCTTTCCGTAAAGGAACATCGGTGATGTCGGATCCCACGCCGTATATCCGCGGGCTTCAAACGTGGTGCGGATACCTCCGCTGGGAAAGGAGGATGCGTCGGGTTCCTGCTGAACCAGCTCGCTGCCTTTAAATTTTTCGATTCCGGCCAGGGCATCGAAGAAAGAATCGTGCTTCTCCGCCGTTCCCCCCGTCATTGGTTGAAACCAGTGTGTAAAGTGCGTGGCCCCTTTTGCCATCGCCCACGACTTGGCAGCGGATGCTACCGCATCAGCTGTTACCTCGTCGATCTTCTCATGGTTACGGATGGAGTTGCTGACTTTCTTGAAGAGAGCCGGTGAAAGCGTGCCCCGCATTTCCTCCATCCCATAGACATTTTCTCCAAAAAATTTGGAGACATAAGGTGTGGGGATTTCGACTTCTACGGGGGCGCGTTCGTTGAGTTTTTTTAATGCTTCGAATCGTAGTTGCGCCATAAAGTGAGGTTGTGTTTAGTGGTATTTGCCGCCAAATGTATGCAACTTTTTTGGCTGACAGGTTAAAAAACAACCTCGCTTTTTTAAAAAATATTAAGAATACGATTGCACTGGGTCATTTTGAAGGCTGTGCTTCGGACACACAAACCGGCTAATTTGATTTTCGCACCGACCCGCCGCTGGAGGACTTGGTGTTGGAGCGATCGGGATTGCCGCGGTATCGGATGCTACCCCCACTGCTGGCGTGTGCTTCGAGCGATTTACGCACATTGATTTTGACCGACCCACCCGAGGACGCCTGCGCATTTACGTCGTACGCTTCGAGGTCATACGCATCGATTTGTCCGGCGCTGGACGCATCAACGTCGATGGACCGCGCCTGCCCTTTCAATTCAACATCTCCGGCGGTCGACGAGGAGACCCGGGCAGACTCCGCATCAATAGTCACCTCGATGGACCCTGCACTCGACGCGCTGATCTCCATACTGCTTGCCTTCAACGTGCCATCGGAGAAAATACTCCCTGCGGAACTGACAGACAGCTTATCCAGGCTGACGTAAGTAACGTATACTTTCGCATTGACATTGCGGGCTCGCACGTCGCGCATATGAATCCTGAGGTACGATCCCGAAACTTCCGTTATAACATTGGAGGCGCTTGTACCGGTGACTTCAACCCTGACTCCCTCCTTGTCACCTTTCTTCAGAAAAACATCCACGCCCTCCATGGCCTTCACACCCGAAAAACCGGTGACCTCCCGCGATTCTGTTTCCTGCGCCACCGCGATAAAACAGGAAAAAACTATTACAATCAGAGCCCCTAATTTCTTCATATCGTTTGTATTTGACTTAAAGACCGGACAAAACAGGAAGGGTTGCATGGCCACCTAAAACCTACTTTTTTTCGCCCATGTACTAAAACATCATATTTTTACTTAATTTTCAGGGCAGAATTATAAAGATTGCAAGCCAAACCTAAAAGTCCTACTATGATTTTCGATAAGAAAGCGGAACTTAATGTGTTGATCAATCTTGCCGCCAGTGACAAGAATGTCGCGGACCGCGAGTCCAAGCTCATTCATCTCATCGGGCAGGCGAATGGCATTTCAAAGGAGGAGATCAACCATATGCTGAAGAATCCTCAGCCCATTCACAATTCAGGTTCCCTTACTCCGGATGAGAAATTCGAACACCTATACAATCTTATCCAGCTGATGAAAATGGATGGCCAGGTATTCCGGAGCGAAGTTGTTTTCTGCGAGCAGATCGCCGAAAAGCTCGGGTACAAGCGCGCTGTTGTGGGAGAGATCTCGCAGCACGTCTACAGCGATCCGTCCATCACGTCTGACCGCGATATGGTCAAGAAAAAGGCTGAAAAATACCTGAAAAGTTAAGAACGATTGTGATCCAAAACCCCGTATCATCGGGGACTCATTCCATGGGTCCCCGATTTTTTTATGCCCATCCCGTCATCGGGTATAAACCACCTGGCCATTCACGATCGTCATTTCCACTTTGGCGTTCAGGATCTCATCCTCCTCCACGGTCATGATATCTTTCGAAAAAACCGTAAAGTCGGCATAGTTTCCTGCTCGGATCGAACCCAGCACATCTTCCTGGAAAGCACCATAGGCGGCATCCCGCGTGTAGGATCGCAAGGCTTGATCGCGTGTCATTTTCTGTTCAGGCTCATATCCGCCCGGGGGTGTGCCCTTCAGGGTCTTGCGGGAGACCGCCGCATAAAAGCAGGCGACCGGATTCAACGGCTCAACGGGAGCGTCGGTGCCGTTCATGACACGGGCGCCGGATTTCAGCAACGACTGCCAGACATAGGCGCCTTCCTTGATGCGCTTTTCGCCCAGCCTCTCAATTGCCCAGGGTCTGTCGGATGACATGTGTATCGCCTGCATGGAAGGTATGACCCCCAAGGCTGCAAACCTCGGGATATCCGTTGGATTCAAGTGCTGCGCATGCTCGATGCGGAAGCGGTGATCTCTTACTTGCGGATTTTCCTTCAGCACGGTCTCGTACTGGTTGAGTATCTCGCGGTTTGCACGGTCGCCGATCGCGTGTGAGCAAACCTGAAAACCGTGTTTTAATGCCTCGCGGCTGATCGCCAGCACCGTGTCCATGGGGAGTGTTGCCATCCCGGAAAAATCAGGTCGGTCACTGTAGGGCTCCAGCAACCAGGCACCGCGCGAGCCGAGTGCGCCGTCACAACTCAGCTTTATTGACCGGATAGTGAGAAAGTGATCGGGGTCGATCTCCGGACCTGATGCAAACCATTGACGCGCCAGGTGCGGACCGCCCAGCATCACATACATCCGCACACTCAATTGGTTGTTCTTCCTGAACTCCTTGAAGAGATCGATGGCACTCTGATTCGCCCCTGCATCGTGAAACCCGGTGAGGCCGTTGCGCAGGCACGCATCCAGTGCGAGTTTCAGAGCTTCGGCATTCCGCGACGAATCACTCTGCGGGATATATCGACTGATCAGGCCCATGGCGTGCTCGTTGAAAATTCCCGTAGGGTTGCCGAGCTCATCTCGTATGATCTCTCCCCCTTCCTCTGTTAGTGCAGACTGTAAATTTTCAGCAGATAACTGGTTAACGCCTGCGATTTCCATCGCCTTTGCATTGGCCAACGCCGCATGTCCGCTGGCATGCCTTAGAAAGACCGGGTTGTCGGGTGAGACGGCGCTTAACAGATGATGCGTCTGAAATCCCTTCACAACTTTGTCGGGGCGCTTATCCCATTTGTCCTGGTGCCATCCGCGACCCACAATCCATTCACCCGGTCTCGCCTTCTCCACTGCTTTCTGCACCTCGAGCACAAGCTCATCATAACTCTTTACCACCATGAGATCGAGCTCCAACTCATTGTAGCCTACCCCCATGATAT
The DNA here is from genome assembly GCA_044507775.1 of Flammeovirgaceae bacterium. Lineage (GTDB taxonomy): Bacteria > Bacteroidota > Bacteroidia > Cytophagales > Cyclobacteriaceae > Chryseosolibacter. The sequence goes on from JBIQIY010000001.1 coordinate 23,266, forward strand.
GGCCATGGCCTTCGATAAATCCCGGCGTCATGATCTTTCCCTGAAGGTCAACAACCTTTGTCGAAGATCCTTTAAAAGACCGCGCCTCCTCTTCTGTTCCTGCAAAGACAATCTTCCCATCGCGAACGGCGACTCCTTCGACAACGGGTTGCTGATCGTTGACTGTATAAATGCGGCCGCCGACAACGATGAGGTCAGCCGGTTTCTGGCGCGACGCGCAAGCCGTCAACAGCAGGAGCGAAACGCCAGCAAGCAGTTTGCAGTACTTCATATCGTGAATCGTTATGACTTTGGTGCATTCGCCGTCTCTTCGATCCGACTACAATCCCGACTGCACCGCCGAATTAATCGTTGCATTATACCGAAAATACCTGTGGGAAAGGTAATTTTGCCGACGAAACAACGAGCAATTCTTACTTCATGCGTCAAAGGCTATTGGTCCTCGGGTATCTCGCAATATTCTGGTTGATTTTTGAAATCGCAATACGCGCGTTGTTTCTTGCCTACAACAACGACCTGACCGCGCAGCTGACTGCGGGTGAGATCTTCCAGGTTTTCCTCCACGGCCTCAAGATGGACATCAGCATGATCGGCTATTTTATAATGGCATCCGGGCTCATCCTCACGGTATCCATGTTCGTAAAAAATCGCTGGCCGTACTTTGCTTTGAATACGCTCAATATCTTTCTCATCATCGCCAGTTCGTTGCTGGCAACCATCGATATTGAACTGTACCGGCATTGGGGATTTCGATTGAACACCGCGCCGCTGTTTTATCTCCAGCACACGGGTAGCGCCGCGATGGGAAGTGTTGCGCTCTCGGTCGTCTTCGAACTCCTGCTCATCGCTACTGCGGTTATTACGATATTCCTTTTTCTCTATGACCGTTTTATGCTGCCGCGTATCCGCGGATTACAGCCGGGTAAGCGCGCGGGATTCGCTGTTCTGCTGGTGGTGTCACTGGCGATGTTTCTGCCCATCCGCGGAAGCTTTACGGTGGCGCCGATGAATACGGGCTTCGTTTACTTTCACAAAACCAAGGCCTATGCCAATCACGCTGCCATCAATGTAACGTGGAATTTTCTTTATACACTCAGCCGTAACACGCGGCTGAAATATCCTGAAAACTTATTGCCGGCCCCGGTTGCAGAAGAACACTTTCGCCAACTGTATCCGACCGATGATAAGGCGTCGCCGCGACTTTGGAAAACAGACAAGCCGAACATCATCCTCTTCATCCTCGAAAGTTTCACCGCAGATGTGATCGAGCCACTCGGCGGCCTGCCGGATATTGCTCCCAACCTGAACAAACTCTGCGGCGAAGGAATACTGTTTACCAACTTCTACGCCAGCGGCGACCGGACTGATAAAGGTCTCGTCAGCCTGCTCAGCGGATATCCTGCCCAGCCCCTTACATCCATCATCAAGAATCCGGCAAAGACACAACGGTTGCCCTATCTTAACCACTACATGCTGCACCTGGGTTATACCACGTCCTTTGTATATGGCGGAGATGTTGACTTCGCCAACTTCCGCTCCTACCTGACCAACAGCCGCTTTGACAATATCACCTCGGAAGAAGCTTTTCCCGATGAACTGAACGAAAGCAAGTGGGGTGTGCACGACCATATCGTCTTCCAGCGAGCACTGCAGGAATGCGACACCACCCGCAATCCTTTCTTTAAAGTGATTCTGTCGCTCAGCAGCCATGAACCTTTTGATGTGCCGATGGTTCCAAAGATCCCGGGCGACGACGAGGAAAGCTTGTTTCTCAACTCATGCTATTACACCGATCACTCCATCGGCGAGTTCATCGTGAAGGCAAAGACGTCACCCTGGTGGGACAACACCGTAATCATCTTCGTCGCAGACCATGGCCACCGGTCTCCGGGAAAGAAAGAGATCAAAGACAAGGAACGGTATCATATTCCCCTGCTTATGATCGGGGGTGCGATCAAAGGCGATACGGTCATCACCAAATACGCCGGTCAGACCGACCTGGCCAACACATTGCTCGGCCAACTCGAACGGCCCAGCGCCGCATTCACGTTCAGCAAGGATATCGTCGCCCCGTCTTCGAAATCATTCGCAACCTATTTTTTTAACGACGGTTATGGTTTTGTGACAGACGAGGAATACATCATTTTTGATAATATTGGAAAACAATTTCTGCGCCGCGATGGCGCCGACGATGACGATCTCGACCGCTCGCGCGCTTATGAGCAGATCTTGTTCGTCGACTACAATAACAAGTGACCGCATCTGCGGTTGAACCAATAACCAACGCCGGAATGATAAAATACTTCTATCTAATGACGATCGCTTTGTTTGTGTCGCTGTCGTCGATGGCTCAGGACTTCGGGCTTTCTTTTTCGTATTTCATCCCGAAGAACGGATACTTCTCGACGCCGATCAGTCCTTTTTCGATCCGCGGGCTGGGTGTTGATCTCAATCGCTACCTTGCCCTCGAAACGGGCGGCTCGCTGTATCGCATGAGCGGCTTGAATCTCAAAGGGCTCCCGTTTGAAAGCAAGGAGGCATTGCTCGGTCCGAACTTTACTATCCTCGTTCCGCTCGAGCTCGTCCTACAGCTGAAGGCAGCACAGGTCGAATTCGACATCAAGGGCGGGGGTTTCTTTTTTTACGGATTCGGCAACAAAATCAACTACGGAAATCTCGATCGCGTCATCCGCGACTTCCATGAATGGGAAGTCGCCAACAGCCAGTTTTCATTCAAGAGCAAACCGGGTTTCGGATACCACGCCGGCGCAGAGCTGACCGTTTACGTTACAAGCCAGGTAGGAGTATCGTTGGAAACAACCTATTACATTGGAGAAGCCGGATTTCCCATGGAAGGCTCTTATACGGGAGGAACCACCAGCCTGCAATCCGAACAGGCGGACTATCCGGACGCGAAGATTGATTTCACGGGACTGGAATTCTCGATCGGTCTCATTTTCTCCTCCGGGAATGCTAAAGCGCCTGCGCGCAGGAGGCGCCGATAACCCGATGTCGGTACGACCCGGATACGATTATTCGTTCCGGATTCCCACATTCTCCACGGGAAGATTGAGCTCGATGCGACGTTTCAGGTGCATTGCATCCTGGAGCGTCAGTGGACCCACCTGGATTTTCGGGTAGTTGACAGTGTTCACATTGCGAAGACCGCTGTTGTCTTCGAGGTACTTGCGTACACCCAGGGTGTCCGTTGCATGGAATTCTACGTGAAACCCGACGGCGCCGGAGAATTCACCTATTCCGATATTATACTTCTTAAGGAGCGAGCGCGAATCGGTGACAAAAGTCTTGAACGCTTCCTTCGACGCAATGTCAGCGACAAACGCATCCGGCTGCGCTTCCATTTCCGGCACGGGCAGCACGTAATAATCCTTGTTTGCATCATTTGTGCGGTACACCCACTCCAGAATATAGCCTGCTGTGTCAATGGAAGTAAGGGAAGATCCGTCATTGAAGGTCACCTTTTCCAGTTCGACACGCATCATTGCCCCGCCGTCTGTATATCGCTTGCGTTGTCCGGAAACAAAATTACCTAGCGACCACGCTACCAGCTGATCGGCAGGTTTTCTCCACTCCATCGGCTGAATAACGTGAGGGTGAGACCCGATCACCATACGCGCGCCGTACCGGAAACATAAATCAGCAATGACGCGCTGTTCTTTTGAAGGAAGCGACTGGTATTCCAAACCCCAATGCGGGAAAACGACAATGGCATCCGGAGAAAGAGCTGCCGCCTTTGCCAGGTCCTTGCGGATCGACGCCGTGTCAAGATGGTTGACGATGTTCGGCTTCGTAACAGGCAAGCCATTGGTTCCATAGGTGTAGTTGAAGATCGCAAGTCGGAACCCCTGGCGTTCGATGATGAGGGGATGCGACTTATCTTTTTCCGCCTGTGTCCGGAATGTACCGGTATGGGCTATACCCAGACTGTCGAGCATCAGGATGGTCCTTTCCACGCCTGCGCGGCCCCGATCAACGCTATGGTTATTGGCTGTAACCAATACGTCCAGGCCGAGATCCTTCAGCGCTACCAGAAGCTCATCCGGCGCACTGAACTGCGGATACCCCTTGTACGGCTTGCCCGCCAGCGTCACTTCCAGGTTACCAATTGCAAGGTCAACGGCTTCAATGTAGGGTTTGACGTATTGAAAGCATGGTGTGTAGTCATATACGCCGGTCTTCTTGTCCAGGGCATCAGCAATCTGCGAATCGTGCTGCATGACATCACCTAGAAACAACAGCGACAGCCGGGTCGTATCTTGCGCGTGAAGACCGAAGATACCAGCCAGATAAAAGAAAAGTGCAACAGGGATTTTCATGTAGGTCATATTACTGATGTTTGTTCCTGATTGCCGAGGCTATCCGACTGCCATCACTTTATCCTCAGCGACGATGTATACCTTGTCATCCTTTGAAGGCGCTATCCTTGCCAGGCCCGTAAACTTCCCGAAGGCGGGTAACAGCGCCTGCCTTTGACCGAAGTAAAAGCATGGCAGCGTAATCGCCTGCCGGCCTCTTCCGCGAAGGGAAACGCCCGGATGAATGTGTCCGGCGATGTTGTAAAGTCCTTCGGGAATTTCCTCCAGCGGATGATGAGTGAGCAGAAATTTTCCGATTCGCAGCGAATCATGAACGCGTATCCCCTTTCGGCTGTATTGATACTTACTCATGATATCATGGTTGCCCTGCACGAGTTCAAACGCAATGAGTGAAAAATGTTTCACCACCTCTCCAAAGGCCTCCCATTCGGTATTGTAGTGACTGTGGAATAAGTCGCCGAGGCAAATGATCCGCTTTGGCTTGCAGGCCTCGATCAGATCGATCAATAACTCCAGGTTGTGGTCGTTCGCTTTCGAAGGAACCGGTATGCCGGCCCGTCTGAAGTGGTTGATTTTACCGAGATGAAGATCCGATAATAAAAGGGCATCCTGCGATCGCCAGAAAATCGCCTTTTGCGGATACAACGAAAACTGCTCATCCAGGATTGGTACGTCCATATCGTTGAGACCCCTTGACTGCATGCTTCAGGGGTGCGTTCAGTTCAAAAAATGACCGGCTCCGGCCCTTGCACCGGTATGCGCCGCCCGATCAAACTGCAAAGATAACAGTTTATTCGCTGTGGCGCGCCTGGGAGGGATCGGGCCGGCCTCGAAAAAATAATTCCTAACTGTTTGGTTATATGGCTCTTAAAGAAGGTGAAAACATCCATGACCAAAAAACTTACAACCGACGTTACGCTCAAAAACGGAATTCAGGTTAGATTGCCAACCGAAATAATCTGTATGTTCGAATTAGACCTGGCGTATTCCCTTCTTTTGATCCTTTGTCTGATTGCAGCCTGTGGTTTTGAATTCGTCAATGGATTCCACGATACAGCCAATGCCGTGGCTACGGTGATATATACCAACTCTCTCAAGCCCTGGTTTGCCGTCATCTGGTCGGGTATCTGGAATTTCCTGGGTGTCCTGCTGGGCGGGATTGGCGTCGCCGTCAGTATTATTAATCTGCTGCCGGTTGAAACACTTGTCGACCAGAATATCGCCCATAGCCTTGCCATGGTAATGGCATTGCTGATCACAGCCATCTTTTGGAATCTTCTGACCTGGTATTTCGGCATACCTTGCTCGAGCTCGCATACATTGATCGGATCTATCCTCGGGGTCGGGCTGGCCTACTCCCTCCTTCCCGTTGCGGAGGGGAATGCCGTTAATTGGGCAAAAGCTGAGGAGATCGGCATTTCACTTCTCATTTCGCCTTTCATCGGGTTCTCGATGACGATAGTGTTGATGTACATGGTTCGCACTTTCACGAAAAAAACCGCTGGCGGCGATGCGCTCTTCAAGGAACCGAAAAAAAATCAACCACCTCCCACATGGATACGAAGCGTGCTGATTGTAACCTGCACACTCGTCAGTTTTTTTCACGGGCAAAACGATGGGCAGAAAGGTGTCGGATTGGTTATGCTGATTCTCATCGGTATTGTGCCCGTATACTTTGCGATCAACTTGAATTTTACTCCGACTACCGTTCCGGAGTCCTTGCGAAAAATCGAACTGGTTGCCGCGTCTGTAGATCCGATGGACCTGTCGGCACCCGACCGCACCATGCTGGCCGAAGCAAAAGAGATGAACATCCGCCTACAGCAGCGGTTTGATACCATCTCCGCCATCGGCGACATCCCCAAAGAACAGCGCTTCCTCGTCAGAAAGGATATTATGCTCATGGACCGCCACCTCTCCGATATCGGAAAGAAACCTGAAGTGAGACTCAGCGAAGCGGAGAAAAGTTCACTTCAGGCAGAACTGGCAAACGTTCGACGAGTAACGGACTACTCGCCGGGCTGGGTGATCCTGATGATCTCCATCTCGCTGGGCCTGGGTACCATGATCGGGTGGAAGCGAATCGTAAAGACTGTGGGAGAAAAGATCGGAAAGCAACACCTGACCTATGCGCAGGGGGCAAGCGCCGAACTGGTAGCCGCGAGCACCATCGGGCTATCGAGTTATTTCAACCTGCCGGTAAGCACCACCCATGTGCTTTCCTCCGGTATCGCGGGCAGCATGGTCGCGAGCAAAGGCGTAAAAAACCTTCAGGCCGAAACCATCCGGAATATTCTCATGGCGTGGTTACTGACACTCCCCGTTGTCATGATCATGGCCGGAACATTGTTCCTGTTGTTCCGATCCCTGTCGTAGTTGTTTGAACGAAATCCATAGACTATCCGATTTTCCCTCAGGTTTCATCGGCGTATTGCAACGCCATTTTCCGAATCCTGTCCTCGAGCTTTTCCGTCGTAAGCTTTTCACGCAGTCTGTCGACAATGATTGGAAATGCAAACGGCGTTGGTTTGTCGGGATAGGTAATCACTATCTTTTGCTGATTGATCCGTTGCAGGGCGTTGCGCAACCTCGCTTCCTCAAGCTGAAAATCCATGACCTCCTCATACGCCTGTCGCAATAAAAGATTGTGAGCCTCGTAGTCGTGGAAGACATTAAAAAAAAGTTGTGACGATGATTGAAGGTGCCGGTCTTTGACGGGTTTCCCCGGATATCCTTTAAAGACGAGTCCACTGATCGCGGCGATGTCCCGGAACTTCCGGCGCGCCATCTCCGTGGAGTTGATACTCGCTTGAATGTCCGCCATAAGATTGTCGACACCCAGGACATCTGTCTCAACCGCCTCTTCAATCGGGATCGGCTGATCGCATAACAATTCAAAGCCATAGTCGTTCATGGCAATTGAAAAAGTGAGTGGCCTGATCTGCGCGATGCGGTGGGCCACCAGGGCGGCGACACCTTCGTGCACAAATCTACCCTCGAACGGATAAAAAAGAACGTGGTACCCTTCTGCGCTCTCGAAGTATTCAATTAAGAACTCATTTGCCGCCGGAAGATGCGACCGGTATTTTTGCAGGCTGAACAAGGGTGCGAGGAACTTCATCTCCTCGTCGTACTCTACACCCCGCACCACTTCATCTATCTTTAGCCGGATCATGGCGCTCAACTGAGAAGACAAGGGCATGCGCCCGCCCATCCAGGAGGGAACCAAACCCTTGGCGCGCTTTGACTTGCGCACGTGTACTTCCATTTCCTTGATGCGGACAAGCTCCAGGCTCTTCCCGGCAAACCAGAAAACATCTCCCGGGTTCAGGCGTGATATAAAACCTTCTTCAATGCTGCCGAGATATTTGCCCGTCACATACTTCACATTCAGGGAGGTATCTCCGACGATCGTCCCGACGGAAAGCCGATGCTTCATCGCGAGCGTACGGCTCTCGACTTTGTACAGCCCGCCGCGGATAACCACCTTTCGATATTCATCGTATGCTTGCAGTGAATCGCCACCGGTGGTGAGAAAATTCAGGATCCAGATCCACTCATCCTCAGAGACGCTTGCGAAACTGAACGTTCCTTTGATTTCCTCGTAAATCTCCTCTGGTCGAAAACCATCGGAGACGGCAAGCGTCAACAGATACTGAATCAGGACATCAAAGGATCGGACATAAGGGACACGGTCTTCAACGATGCCTCTTTTCACCGCTTCGCGCAACGCGGCCGCCTCCATCAGTTCCAGCGAATGCGTAGGGACAAAATAGATCCTGCTCACCGCGCCGGGCTGGTGGCCACTTCGTCCTGCACGTTGAAGAAACCTCGCCACGCCTTTGGGTCCTCCAATCTGAACCACCGTCTCGACAGGTCGAAAGTCCACGCCGAGGTCCAGACTGGAGGTGCACACGACCGCTTTGAGCTTACCTTCGTGAAGCTGTTCCTCCACCCAATTGCGCAGCTCCTGGCTAATCGATCCGTGATGCATGGCCATTACCCCTGAAAATTCGGGCGCCAGATCCAGCATGCGCTGATACCAGATCTCGGCAAATGACCGCGTGTTGGTGAAAATCAAAGTGCTATTACTTTTCCGGACAATTTCAATCACCTTGTCCAGCAGGGCAATTCCCAGGTGGCCCGCCCATGGCATTCTTTCCAGTGAATCGGGCAGTACTGAAACTATCTCAACCTGCTTTCGGATATCCGCGCGAATAACCCTGAAATTTCCCCGCGCGTAGTAGCTGCCCAGTAAGGCTTCCAGCGCCTGGTCCATGTTTCCGATAGTCGCTGATATTCCCCATACCTTCAGGGCCGGTGCCACCGTCTTCAGCCTCGACAACGCCAGCTCTACTTGCACTCCGCGTTTTGAGCCCATGAGCTCATGCCATTCGTCGGCGATCAATACCTTGACATCCTTAAAAAATTCATTGTAGGATTTTTGTGCGAGCAGCAGATGTAAACTTTCCGGCGTCGTGATCAGCAGGTGGGGCGGTTTCGTTTTCTGTTTCATCCGCTCCTTCAAAGACGTATCGCCCGACCTGACGCCTACCGTCATCCCAAGATCCAGGCCATCGATGAGCCTTTTCGCCGATATTTCAATTTCCTTTGAAAGAGCGCGAATGGGTGTGATCCAGATCGCCTGTAGTCCTGCGCTCTTCCGAGCCTTTGCTGTCGGGTGAAGGCGCATGAATTCCAGGGCAAGCGGCACCATCAGCGAGTACGTCTTGCCACTGCCGGTTGGAGCATTCACCAGACCGCTATAACCGGCGAGATACGCTTCCCAGGTTTCAAGCTGGAATGGAAAAGGCTTCCACCCGGCGTTGCGAAACCAATCTTTTCCCGGTTTTAAAGGATCTCCGGCCATATATTCTATTACCACACTATCGGCAAAAATTCTACCCAATATGTATTTTCTTTTCCGGCGCACCTAAAGAAGCACGGGTCAAAATTCCAACGGCAGCCTGGGCAAAAAAACGGTGTTTCCATTGAACTACATGTGCTATCTTGCGCTTTTGGCAAAATCATAAAAACACTTTCCGGAACGGTATTTCATCCAATCGCTTTAAGGCAACTTACGGGCCTGTTCGATTGTTAAACATCTACTAAACATGATATAATGGAAGAGGTCGTATTGGTCGATAAGTGGGATAAGGAAATAGGAACTATGGAGAAAATGGAAGCCCACAAAAAGGGTATCCTTCACCGGGCATTTTCGGTGTTGCTGTTCGACGTGTCGGGTAACATGCTCCTCCAAAAGCGATCGAAAAACAAATATCACAGCGGCGGATTGTGGACCAATACATGCTGTAGCCATCCCCTGCCCGGCGAAAATATTGAATCCGCCACAAGGCGGAGACTTCAGGAGGAAATGGGTATCGATGTTCAGCCCACTTTCTCGCATACGTTCATCTACAAGGCCGCACTGGAAGACCACCTGATCGAGCATGAACTCGACCATGTTTTTATCGGAACGTATTCAGGAAGCCCCTCTGTCAACAAGGCCGAAGTGGAAGATTGGAAGTACGTCGACATGGAGTGGCTGAAGCGCGATATGGCAGCTCACCCCGACTCATACACCGTGTGGTTTAAACTCATTGTGAATCAACCTGAGTTCATGCCCAAACAATGAGTGGAAATTGGATCAAAAAGTTTATCTTTAGATTGGAAGCAATCCGCACACATTAATTTTTAGGTCATTGAAACAGAAGTACATCTATCTCTCGATCAACCTGCTTGCCCTTGCCATTCCCTTTGCCCTGAGCTTTTATCAGAAGGCACCCTTCTGGCGCAAATGGAAATACGTGTTGCCTGCCATCGCTCTAACCGCTGCCGTTTTTATTGCCTGGGACGTCGCGTTCACTCACGCCGGCATATGGAGCTTTAATCCGCGATACACGATCGGAATAGATCTTTGGGGATTACCAGTTGAGGAAATGCTCTTTTTCATATGCATTCCCTATGCGAGTTTGTTTACCTACTTTGCCCTCAACCATTTGATTGAAAAAGACCACCTGTTTCCGCACCAGGAGCTGATTTCGAGCATCGTCATCGTGCTTCTGCTGATATTCGGGACTTACTTCATTCACAACCTTTACACCGGGACCACTTTCCTGGTAACGGGCATGCTCCTCGCCTTCATTTGGCTCAAGCTAAGGTTGCGTTTTATGGGGAGATTCTACTTCGCGTACGCTGTGCTACTCATCCCCCTTCTGATCATCAGCGGTGTACTGACAGGAGCATTCCTGGATGAGCCCGTAGTGCTCTACAACGATGCGCACAACAGCGGCATTCGACTGGGAACCATTCCTATTGAGGATACCGTGCACGCCTTCCTTCTGCTGTTGATCCCCATCACTCTCTGGGAAAAATTCGAGGAGTAACTACTCGTATCGCAATGAATTCACGGGGTTGGATGCCGCGGCTTTCATCGACTGGAAGCCGACTGTCAGCCAGGCGATGGTCGTGGCAATAAGTCCACTACCCACAAAGATCAGCGGGTTAATATCCACGCGATAAGCGAAACCGCTCAGCCAGAGGTAAACACCATACCATGCGACAAGCGCGGCAGGTATGAACGCGATGACAACAAGTCGTGTGAATTCCTTCGACAACATCATGGTCAGGCCCGTGGTCGAGGCGCCCATCACCTTTCTGATACCTATCTCCTTCGTGCGCTGCTCCGCCATGAATGCAGCCAGTGCAAACAAGCCCAGGCATGCGATAAAGATGGCGAGGCCTGAGAAGACCGTGAACAATTGTCCCATCCTTTGTTCAGCGCGAAACGTCTGGTCGAAATTCTCATCCAGGAAACTATAGTCGAAGGGCTGCCCCGGCACGTGCTGCTTCCACAAGCTCTCGACCGTGGAAACCGCCTTGGTCGGACTTCCCTGGTAGCGTATCATCAACGTATAGGAATCGTTCGTCAGCCGGATTGCCAGCGGACGAATCTTTGTTTTCAGCGATTCGAAGTTAAAGTCCTTGAATACACCGATCACCCGCAGGCGCTCGTTCTTTCCTTCATCGTTATGGATAATTATTTCATCAAGCGGTTTATCAAAACCGAATTCCTGCACAGCGGTTTCATTGAGCAAAATAGCGGACGAGTCGGAAGGAAAATCCCTGGAGAAATAGCGACCTTCACTCAACTCAAATTTCAGTACATCCTGCTGATCATAGTCGGCGTAGTACACACCCATGATGTGGTCCTGTTCCGAGGCCGCTGCCTTGAACACCGTTGTATTGTTCACTCCGGGAAAACTGTTGTTGCTGAAACTGGAGTTGACAATGCCCGTCTGTTGTTTCAATGCATTCTTAAACGCCTGCTTGTTATCACCGAGGTGCCCGGCATTGGAAAGGATCAACACATTGTGCTTGTCTATTCCCAGATTGCGTTGCTGCATGAAGCCGATCTGTTGATAGACAATACCTGTAAAGATCATTAGCGCAATTGACAGAAAGAACTGGAAAACGACCAGGCCGCTGCGCACACCCCGGCTCTTCATTCCTGCCCTCACCTTTCCCTTCAGCACTTCAACAACACTGAATGATGTCAGGTAGAATGCAGGATAGCTTCCCGCCACCAGCCCGACAAATATTACCAGCGCCAGAATGGATACGACAAACACCGGTTGCGCGAAGACACCCATACCGAGATACTTCCCGGCCAGCAGATTAAACTGGGGCAAGATGAAATAGCACATACCGAGCGCGACCACCACGGCAATGGAACTGTACAGGATTGATTCGGCAAGGAACTGCCTCACCATTTGCGACCGCAGCGATCCAAGGGTTTTACGAAGCCCGACCTCCTTTGCCCGTCCGGCAGAACGCGCCGTGGAAAGGTTCATGAAATTGATGCACGCGATCAGGATTATGAAAAATCCAATGCCCGCAAAAAAGTATACATACATGATGTTGCCCGAAGGCTCCAGGCCGTCACGCGTCTTGGATCGAAGGTGGATGTCTGGCAGAGCGGTGAGGAAGTAACCATACTCTCCGCCACTCTTTCCCATGTCTTTCATCGATACCCCCATGAAACGCTCGACCTCTGGCCCGACATACTTCAGGATCAGATCCGGGAACTTCGATTCCACGTCGGCCATCGCCGTGTTCGCGTTGAGCATGACGTACGTATAAAGAAAATTATTGAGCCACGCCGGGCGCTGAAACTGCTCCGCGGACGACGTGGAAAGCAGCACTTTGTAAATGAAATGCGAATTCAGCGGTGAATCTTCGGTCACCCCGGTGACCGTATATGTCTGATACCCTCCTACCGTGATCAGCTTGCCGAGGGCGGGTTCTTCACCGAAATATTTTTTTGCTATGCTTTCTGTCAACACAGCTGTATTAGGTTCCTTCAATGCAGTTTTCGGATCCCCCTCAATAAGTTTGTAGCTGAAAAACTCGAAGAAGTTGGAATCCGCGTGGAATACTTTTTCCTCGGTAAATGCCTTATCTTCATACTTGAGCGATGGCGTACCCCAAAAATTCCCGATACGTGTGGCCGCAACCACGCCCGGGATTTCATCCACAAATGTTTCGGCCATCGGAGGAGGAGTATTCGCAACAGTCAGGTCCTGGTCACCGATCTTCGCGTGAAGACCAACCTGATAGATGCGATCGGCATTCGCATGAAAGCGGTCAAAACTCAATTCATCCACCACATACAATAGTATCAACAGGCAAGAAGCAATGCCAATGCTCATCCCCAGGATATTGATCGCTGAGAAGAACTTATGCTTCATGATGTTCCGGAACGCGAGCTTGATGTAATTTTTGAGCATGGGAGTGTGGTTGATCTCGTTAGACGTGAAAGGAGCTGTTAATGTTACAGCGTGTTGAAGAAATAATGAAACCGCTCATTCGTCTCTCAGAGTCTTAACCGGGTTCATCGACGCGGCGCCGTATACTTTAAAGCCAATGGCCACCCCGGAAATGACAAACAGCAATACGACGGAAGAAAAGAAAATTCCAGTTGTGGGACCCTGATAGTACTTCCAGATACCACTCATCAGCAATTCAACGGTGAAGTAGCTCGCCACCGTCCCGAGGAGAGATGCAATGAGAAGGATGATCACAAACTCGGTATTGATGATGCGGGTAATATTGGCAATGGAGGCACCCAACACCTTCCTGACACCTATCTCCTTCATTTTCTTGATGATGTTCAATGACACGAGGGTGAACAATCCCGTTACCGACAAGATCAGTGCAATGATCCCCGTGAAGCCAAACATCTTCACAATGTTGTTATTGACACTAACGGCCTCGGCCATGCCAGCATTCAAGTACCAACCGTTGTACAGGCGGTTGGGGAATATTTCATTCCACCGGGCTTCCATGTAGCGGTTCACTTCATTGATCTTTGCCAGTGGAGCATTGACGATAACGTGTGTGTATTGATCCGGGGACGTATAACGGATCATCATCGGTTCCATTTCTCTCCACAAGCCTTGCGTATACACATCCCGCACGACGCCGACCACATAAAGCCGTACAGTATCCATCCAGACGACTTCCTGGCCGATAGGCTTATCCCAACCGAAACTCTTGGCGAACTTCTCGGTGACAAGAATCGATTCCTTGCGGTCAGTTTCGGAATCCTTGATGAAATCGCGCCCTTCAACAATCGTGAGGCCCATGGTTTTGACGTAGTCGTCACCGACGTCGATAATATCGACCTCAAGCTGTTTTGCTCCGTGTCGGACGGGGTCGTTGTATCGCGCCGAAAATATACTGTGTTTGGAACCGGCAATCGAATTGATCTCTGTATTGGACGCGAGCGAGTTCCGATAGGTTTCAAACTCACTCTGGTCGTTCACATAGGCGATGATTACTCCGTCGTGATCAAAGCCGAGATCGAATTCCCGCTGGTATATAGAGTTTGCGTAAAACGAGATTCCAAAGATCACGGCGAGCAGGGAAATAGAGTATTGAAGTGCCAGCAGTGTCCGGGTAAAGTAGTTGGTGCCTCCGAATTTCAACTTTCCTTTCAGGATGCTTACTGGTTCAAAGCGACTGATATAAAAGGCCGGATATCCACCTGCGATGAGCGCCGTGAAAGCCAATATGATAATGAGGAAGAACAGGAATGAAAGATCATCGAAGTAGTGCGAGGTCAGTTCCATAAAGATCCAAAGGGCATTCCATCCGCGAAGCAAAACCTCGCCAAAGAACAACCCCCCTACAAGAGCGATGGCACAAACAAATGCAGTTTCTCCCATGAACTGGAGAATCAGCTGCGTGCGCATACTGCCCATTACCTTGCGGATGCCGATCTCTTTCAGTCGCCGTGAAGATATTGCAATGGCGGTATTGGCCATGTTAAAGCAGGCAATCAACAATATGAGCACCGCCATGATCGCCGGAGATATCACTGCCTCACGGGGACTTGACTGTTTTGTTCTCGACCAATTGTCGTTCGCATTGTCACGCGCAGCCATCCCGATAAAGGGCTCCACCTCGAACTCGCTGATAAGAAAATCCTCGCGGACCTTGTTGTTGTTTTCCCGGTACACCTGGATTTGCTTTTCCACCGCCGCAACCCGGGACTCATCACGTATCAGTACGAATAATGTGTTGCGGTTCTTCCAGTCATGCTCGTCGACGTCCTTTGCCTCGTCGAAGTAGTTCTCGTAATTCACATAGGATCCCTCTGTAAAACTCGAGTTGGAAGGTTGCTTTTTAAACACGCCACCCACCACATACTCCTTCAATTCCGACCCGGTCACCTGCGTGAGCGGTTTCCCCACTACATCCAGCGAGCCGAAAAGTTTCAAGGCCATCTCATCACTCAGGAAGATCCGCGATTTGTCTTTCAAGCCGGATGCATCTCCCTGAAGCATTTGAAAACTGAAGACTTCGAAAAAACCGGGATCGACGTAGGCCAGCTCGCCCGGGAAGAGGTTGTCCTCCACTTTGTAATTTGAAAAAGACCACGACATGCGAACCACCTCATCAACATCGGGAATATTTTCTCTCATCACATTGCCAAGGGGAACCGGAGCATAACCATAGAGCCGGGACTGTCCTTGAAATTCCCGCACGCAACTCACACGGTAGATGTCTTTAGCCTGCGTGTGATGCAAATCAAACTCCGCATTGAATTCCCAGTTAAACCAGGCGACGATGCAACACCCGATGGCGACTGAAAGGCCGAGCACATTGATGAAAATGAAGAATTTGTTCTTCATCATGCTGCGCCAGGTAATAAGGAGGTAGTTTTTAATCATGGGGTCGTGTTTTATGTGGAAGCAGGTCAGGCATCGGTCAAAAGACTCAAACTCATGGTCAAAGGTTGCATCAGCCTTCAACAGTTGTTGCGACAGATCGATACGCTGATGTCGACAGCCTTACAACCGCGGTGCCATTCATGAATTTGCGTATTGCGCCTTGTTTTGCGGGAAGTATTCGCGGAAGCTGTTCACAACTGTACACACGCCTGTACGATTTGCACTTTGCGGAGGGTCCAGAAACAAAAATCCCCTGGACAGCAGAAGATGCCGCCAGGGGAAATTTATTCAAGCCATGATCAAACGGCGAATGGCGTCGCTATCCGTCCCTGCCTCCTAGATATGGAAATGTTCCTTGATATTTTCAGTGACAACTTTTCCATCGAACAGGTTGACAATCCTGTGTGCGTAGTTAGCGTCATAAGGGGAGTGCGTTACCATGATAATGGTGGTTCCCTCTTCATTCAGCTGAGAAAGGAGTTTCATCACCTCTTCGCCATTGGCGGAATCCAGGTTACCCGTGGGCTCATCCGCAAGGATCACGCGGGGCTTCGCAACGATCGCGCGGGCAATGGCCACGCGCTGTTGTTGTCCACCCGACAGTTGCTGAGGGAAGTGGTTGCGCCGGTGCATGATATTCATACGCTCCAGCACTTCTTCCACGCGCTGCTTACGCTCTCCGGACGGAACCTTCAAATAAAGTAGCGGAAGTTCAACGTTTTCAAATACCGTAAGTTCGTCGATGAGGTTGAAGCTCTGGAATACAAACCCGATCGATCCCTTGCGCAGCTGCGCCCGTTGCCTTTCAGAGTATTTGGCAACTTCATGTTCGCCAAAGTAGTATTCCCCCCCTGAGGGATTATCCAGCAAACCAACAATATTCAGCAATGTTGATTTACCACAACCGGAAGGACCCATAATTGCCACGAATTCACCTTCCTTGATTTCAAGGTTGATGTTGTTAAGTGCCGTGGTCTCTACTTCTTCTGTAGTGTAGATTTTTTCAAGGTTTTTTAGTTTGATCATGGCGATTGTTATTGATTAAAGTTAAGATGTACGCAGTTCAGCAATAGTTTTAAGGTTACTTTGAATTTTCATAATGGTTACGGATATGGCAACCTTTATAGGTTAATCCAGAAGTAATACCTCGTTATCTCCAAAGTTTTCATAAGATGAAGTAATGACCTCATCGCCCGGCTCCAATCCTTCCAGCACCTCGAAATTTTCCGTATTCTTCCTGCCCAGCTTGATGTCGCGCCGCACGGCCTGGTTCCCTTCCACGACGTATACCCAGTTTCCTCCCGTGTCTTTGTAAAATCCACCGACTGGCAGTAGTAACTCCTCAGACGACTGGCCCAACTGGATCCTCAGGCGAAGGGACTGCCCCCTTCGTATACCCTTTGGGGCATCGCCGACGAAGTTCATATCGACTTCGAATCTTCCGGCCGTTACACCCGGATATACATAGGTGATCTCGAGAACATAATCCTTGTTGTTGAAAGAAGTCTCGGCCCGAAGTCCCGTCGAGATCCGGGGCAGATAAAGCTCGTCGATTGGAACGCGTACCTTGTAGCTCCCCAACACATCGATCCAACCCAACCGCTGACCGGCTGAAACGCTTTGGCCAGGATCCAGTGGCGGATGCGAAAGCTGGCCGTCAATCGGCGCGCGGATGACCAGGTTATCGAGGATCTTACCCACGCCGCGAAGACTCTCTGTCATTTTGTGTTCAGAGAAATTCAACTCGCGCAATTGTCTGATACGGTCAAGTGAATCGTTCTTGTAAACCTCGTAAGTGATTCGGCGGCGTTCCAAGTTGTATTGATAGTCGGCTTCCGTCTTCTCAAACTCCTGTTTGGAAATCAACTTTTTCTCATAAAGTTGTTTTTGACGGTGATACTGCGGCTCCAGTATTTGCAGCGCATTATCGATAAGTGCCAATGTTTGTCTTTGTTCCAGATCGTTTCGGGTAATAGCCAGCCGGGTATCCCTTTGCCTCGTGATACTTTCGTTCAGCGAAGCTTCCCTCGATAAGACATCCAATTCCCGGTTAAGGTTGCTTAGCTCAAGAATAACGTCGCCTTTTTTCAGGATAGCGCCACTTTCCGCAACTACGCGCTTGATCGTTCCACCCTCGATCGCATCGAGATAAACAGTGCGGCTTGGCTCAATTGTGCCGGTTTGGGGGATAAATTCCTGGAAGACGCCGCGTTGGACCTGGGAGATCGTGATCTTTTCCCGGTCGATCTTAAGCTTTGAACGGCGATCTGCAAAAATGAACTGGTATCCTACAAAAACGGTAAAAAGAGCAATTCCTAAATAGGTTGCCACTCTTTTCACTGTCCATCTTTTCTTTTTAATCTTCTTGTCCATTCCGTGTACTATGTGGGTGTGTGGTTGTCCGGCTTCACCAGCGCGGCCGCACAGGCGGACCCCAATCACTGTCAAAAACCGTTCGGCTAAGCCAGTTGCCAACAAACGTGCCAGATGCCCGAATGTGTTTTTCAGGCTGATTTGTGATAAACGGCTTAAAATTGCTCGTTCACATGTGAACGGGTATGTCCGTAACCGAACAATCAAAAATACCGCAAACAGCTTCAAATCATCAATTTACGCCGCATTCCACCTTTTGATGTTTCGGTATACAGTTTGCCCGTAACCGGACAAACTGTTCAGAATCGAAGAGCTTAAACCTCAGAAACCCTTTTTTTATGACAGAAACCAAACACGGCAAAATACTGATCGTTGACGACAACGAAGATCTTCTGAAAGCCGCGCGCATGCACTTGAAGCGGCACTTTGCCCAGGTCGACATCGAAAAGAACCCCGAGGCTATCCCCGCGCTGCTGAACCAGGAGGACTATGATGTCATTCTGCTGGACATGAACTTCACCAAAGATGTAAGCAGCGGTAGCGAAGGGTACTACTGGCTGGAAAAAATTCTGAGCATTGATCCTTCCGCCGTAGTGGTGCTGATCACCGCCTACGGTGACATCCAGATGGCGGTGAAAGCGATCAAAGCAGGCGCCACCGACTTCGTTCTCAAGCCGTGGGAAAATGAAAAACTGTTGGCCACCCTCTATTCTGCCATGCGCCTGCGCGAATCGCGCGACGTAATCGAAAATCTCAAGATCAAAAACCAGGAGATCAACGAAGCGCAAAACATTCGATACAGCGAGATCATCGGCCACAGCACGGCCATGCAAAAAATCTTTCAGACGATCGATCGCGTTGCAAAAACCGACGCGAATGTTCTGATCCTCGGAGAGAACGGTACCGGCAAGGAAGTGATTGCACGGGCGATTCACCGCAACTCATCGCGAAAGAATGAAACCTTTGCCGCCGTCGACCTCGGCTCCATAACGGAAACGCTCTTTGAAAGCGAACTCTTTGGTCACAAAAAGGGCGCGTTCACGGACGCAAAAGAAGACCGCCCCGGCCGTTTCGAGCTCGCCAACAACGGAACTCTGTTTCTCGACGAGATCGGCAACCTATCGATGCCACTGCAAGCCAAACTGCTCACGGTCTTGCAAAACAGAAAGGTCAGCCGCGTCGGGGCAAACAAGGATACAGCTATCGACATTCGACTTATCTGTGCCACGAACATGCCGCTCTACGAGATGGTAAAGGAAAACCGTTTCCGCCAGGACTTGTTGTACCGCATCAACACCATTGAAATTGAAATCCCACCCCTGCGTGATCGCTTTGAAGACATCCCGCTGCTGGCGAATTTTTTCCTGAAGCATTATGCCGAAAAGTATCAAAAGACTGTGAACCGGATCAGTGAAGCAGCCATAACCCGAATGCATAAACACCCCTGGCCTGGAAATATCCGCGAGCTGCAGCATGCGATTGAGCGCGCGGTCATCCTGAGCAACGGCTCAGTTCTCCAGCCCGAAGATTTTAACTTCACCCCTTCCGGAACCAAAGACGATGGCCAGGTGAACCTCGAACAGTTCAACCTGGAGGAAGTGGAAAAGCTCCTCATCCGAAAGGTCCTCAAGAAATACAACGGCAACATCACCCAGGCCGCCTCCGAACTAGGACTGACCCGGTCATCGCTATACCGGAGATTGGAGAAGTACGGACTCTAAAGTTCCAGCCTCAAAGTTCAAAGCCACAAATCAAGTTCCCGCTTAATTTCGATAACTTTGAACCCTAAACCCTCTCCTTTATGCTTTTTGCTTTTTGCTTTTTGCTTTTTGCTTTGCGCTTTATGCTTTGCGCTTTATGCTTTGAACTTTAAATCATAGACTTTGAACTTCAAAGACTTCCGCACCCGCGTAATCCTCCGTGTCATCTTTTTGGGTCTTTCAATGGCCGTGTTCTTATTTATGATCACGAGGCCGAATATGTTGTTCGCGGCCATACTTACGCTGGTAATTATCATTTTTCAGCTCGTCGATATTTTCCGGTTTGTGAGTCAGACCAACCGCAAGCTGACGCGCTTTCTCGAGTCGGTTAAGTACTCGGATTTTATTTCGGGATTCACTTCAGACAACAAGCTCGGCAAAAGCTTCAAGGACCTGAACCTGGCCTTCAACGAAGTACTGGAGGCTTTCCGCAGAGCCCGTTCCGAAAAAGAAGAACACTGGCAATACCTTAACTCCGTTGTCCAGCAGGTGCGCACAGGCATTCTGTCCTTTGACGGCGAGGGAGAGATTCAGCTCATCAACACGAATGCGAAAAAATTCATCGGTATTACGTCGATGCGGAATATCCGCGAACTAATCCAGCTGAATCCACGCCTCTATCACGCCTTGAACAACGTCGGCCCGGGAAAAAGTGAACTGTACAAAGCGAGCAACGAGTTGTACCTGACAATCCAGTCTACCGAACTGCGTATCCGCGGCTCGGATGTCAAGCTTGTCACCCTGCAAAACATTCAGCCGGAATTGCAAAAGCAGGAGCTGGAAGCCTGGCAAAACCTGACGCGGGTGCTGCGCCATGAGATCATGAATTCCATTACGCCGATCTCTTCGCTGACCTCCACGCTGCGCGAGATCCTCGATCACGACATGGAAAGAAAGAACAGCCACTATGAACTCAGGGAAGAGGGTGCCGAGGATCTCCGCGAAGGGCTCAGCACAATTGAAAACCGAAGCAAGGGCCTGATCAAATTCATCGATGCCTACCGGGAATATACTTCGCTACCGAAGCCGAAAATGAGTATGGTGCGCCTCGCGGACCTGATCGAAAAGGTAGCGCAGCTAATGAAGACTGAGTTGAAGAAGACAACGATTTCGTTCAGGTGCGAATGCACGTCGGAGTACCTGACGATCCAGGCCGATGGAGAAATGATCGAACAGGTATTAATCAACCTGCTGAAGAATGCCATTGAGGCGTTGGCAGAGACGCCCAATCCGCGCCTTGAGTTGATTGGACGCTACGACGAAAACTCGGTGAAGATCGAGATCATTGACAACGGTCCGGGGATCATCAAGGAAGCGCTCGACCACATCTTCGTACCTTTTTACACAACAAAAAGAACAGGGTCTGGCATTGGCCTCAGCCTCTCGCGCCAGATCATGCAGATGCACAACGGCTCCATTACCGTAGAGTCCGAACCTGATGTGCGCACAATTTTTACGTTGCGTTTCTGAACCCGTGACCACTACCGTTTCTTTCTTGCCCCCTGCATCGCCAGGAACGGTCCGTACTTGTGCTGATGTTCGGGAAACGAGTCCGCATACGGACCAAACGGATGATCAAACGGTTTGGCGGCGATGTCTGGCCAATCTTCCGGAAATGACTTCCGCGGTCGCGGCAGTGAATTAATATATGCGGCCACATCCCATGCTTCTTGATCGGTTAGGACCGGCTTGTCGAACGTCACCCCGTAAGGCATGTTGTGTTTCACATAACCTGCGAAGCGGGAAAGCCTGTGCAGGCCCGCGCCCGTGTTGAAGCTCCCACTTCCTGCAAGCGGTGGGTATCTCCACTCCAGGCTATCGGGATGGCGCGTGCCTGCACCCCGCTCTCCATGGCATGACCTGCAATGTTTTTCGTACACCGCCATTCCCTCCACCGGGTCGGCCGCGCGACTCAGCAGAGGGAGTGACCGTATACCGGCACCCAGAGGCGCCTCGCCCTTCCGGATACCCTGACCCAGCCATTCGAACCACGCGATGATGGCGCGCATCTCGCGGGAGTCTTCCTGTAGCGGAGAGCCGTTCAGGCTGCGTTCCAGACAGTCATTGATCCTCTTCTCAATCGTCTCGAGTTTACCGGATCGGCTGCGGAACTTCGGATAAGTTGAAGTCACCGCGGAATAGTTATTGCCGAACGGTTTCGTTCCTGCTCGCAGATGACAGTTCTGGCAATTCATTCCATTGCTGATCGCGCGCACCTTTCCTCGCGGTCCGAGATAGCGGGCGGTGTGAGCAATCAACTCGTATCCATAGCGGATGAGATCTCCCTTTGGAGTCAACGGTATCAGGGTAGAATCGGGAGGTTGCCACAACGCCTCACGAACGCTGTCGCCATGCGCAACAAGTGTCACGGGTTGTGCCGATCCTGAGGCAACTTCAACTTTGCTTTCGCCGTAGAAACAGATCGTGAATGCGCCGGCCACCAGCAGCAAGCAGACCTGCACCAGCAAGACCGCGCCCCTGATACGCCGAAAGAAGACCTCATCATGAGGGTGCCCACTCATCCCGACCGGTCAATTGTGCGACTCTTTGATATAACCCCAGCCTTCATTTTGCCGGGTGACAATCTCTATGATCCCGTCGGGCACCGTCTCGACGCCTTGCACCAACTGTGAGTTCTCAATATGATGTCGTCCCATGGTCATGCTGCAGATCTTGAATGAAATATTCTTCTCCGCAGCCAGTTGGGAAACCATCTCTTCAGTCGAACTCTTGCCGGATACCGCCATTGGCCAGGCGCCGCCATAAATGACAACTTCAAGTGCTATGTCGGGATAAGCCTTGGCCATCCCCTTCACATGTCGCAATACCGCCTGATGCGTTAAAGTGTCGCTGCTCGTAACGTCGAACACAATCCTCACGGGTTTATTCTGAGCGCAAACGAGCAAAGGCAGAAAGAACAAAATTGTAATGATGCGATTTTTCATAAGATGTGTATTAGCCTCCCGCATAACAATAGGCGCAACCTTTCTCCTGCGCGCGGCCGACCGCCCAGACACCGGAAGGCACTACCTCGATACCGGGAAGAACACCGCTCAGCCAATCCTGGCGAACCTGTTCCGCATCAAGGCCCATTGCTTGCGCCGCAAAACCGCTGTAAACGGAAATAGCCATGTTGCAGACACAAAACAGCGCGCCGCGATTCTGCATGGCCTTGATGCCATCAATGCCGGGAAGGGGAAAGTCTTTTCCCTGTGGTGCGTACAGCGTATTGCGCAAAGACGGAGCGCCGCTGTTGTTGTCTTTGATCTTGAAAAATTCTCCCAGCTTGTATTTTGACCATAACCTGTCCTCAAAGGCAAACGGGATGGCATTGTGCCGCAGGACAACCATGGCCGTCATGTCATTGTCCGGCGAACCGGTGTCATTGTTAGTCTTGTAAAATACCCAGGCCCAGATAATGGGAAATCCATCGTGTGGTTCCGTCGCATCATAAACGATCCGGTGGCTACCTTTTACTTTGCTAAACCATGCATCAGCATCACCAGCGCCGATGGGGTGATTGTTTGAATGCGCAAGACCAGTCACAGGAACGGCGAGCAATCCGGACGCTCCGGCTGCGAGGGTTCCGACAAATGTTCGGCGGGAAGACAATTTGTTTTTCATAAGAAGGATGAGATGTTTGGAGGATGAGGTTCACTTACTACGAATGAAATGACAATCGTTACTATTTCCGTATCGACGGACGCCAGAAAGGCGAAGGGCTAATCCAAAGCAGTTTGTTTGATCCAGAAGTCTTCGGGCAGGACACGACCAGCTTTCAGTACCATCTCGACTGTGGTCTTGACATTGAATTTGTGCAGCAGCTTTTTTCGAAAACTTTCAACCGTGTGGAAGCTGATGCGCATCTCCACGGCGATCATCCTGGATGAATATCCCTGGGCAAGCAGGTGCATTACCTCTTTTTCCCGCGGTGTGAGCAAGATCGGATCGGGGCCCATTTTATGATCAGCCTGTGGCGGCGGTTAGCTTTCGGCACCTTGAACGCATTGGCAATGCGGAGGCACCGTATACCAATTTTACTATTTTTCAGGCGTTTGATCAATACCGGAGTTCAGGGATACGAGCACCCTGCCGGTTCGCATAGTCCGGATCCATCGTCCTTACGTAGAAGACTTCACTAGCTAAGGCGTGAATTTTCTAAACACGGCGCTTGCATTATGACCTCCGAAACCGAAGGTATTGCTCAGCGCGACGCGAACATCTTTGCGGACCTTATTTCCCAGCACGACGTTCAGTCCGGAAGGCATTTGCGGATCGAGATTGGTCGAGTTAATGGTTGGCGGGATGATTCCTTCATCGATAGTCTTGATACAGATCAACGCTTCAGCAGCACCCGCCGCGCCAAGCATGTGTCCGGTTGCCGACTTGGTCGCGCTGATGCTCAAGTGCGAGGCATCCTTGCCAAAGAACGAAGTGACAGCCTTCATCTCACTCACATCGCCCATGGGAGTCGACGTTGCGTGAGGGTTGAGATAGTCCACTTCTCCGGGACTGATACCGGCATCTTCCAGGGCCCATTTCATGCCGAGTATGGCACCCTTTCCTTCCGGGTGGGTTGCGGTAAGATGGTGAGCGTCCGCGGACATTCCGCCGCCTGCAACTTCAGCGTATATCTTGGCGCCGCGGCGTTTTGCATGCTCATACTCTTCGAGAATCAGCGCGCACGCGCCTTCGCCCATCACAAAACCATCGCGGTCGATATCAAACGGGCGGGACGCCGATGCCGGGTTGTCGTTCCGGGTTGAAAGAGCTTTCATGGCACCGAATCCTCCGATGCCCGCCTCGTTGACCGCAGCCTCCGAGCCACCGGTGACGATGACATCGGCCTTGCCCCAGCGGATGTAATTCATGGCGTCGATGATCGCCGTAGTGGAAGTAGCGCATGCCGACACCGTTGTAAAGTTCAAACCCATGAAGCCGTGTCGGATCGAGATCCATCCCGACGCGATGTCTACAATCACCTTGGGTATGAAAAACGGATTGATCCGCGGTGTTCCATCTCCTTTGGCGTACTCGATGATTTCCTGCTGAAAGGTGTAAAAGCCTCCGTTTCCGGAACCCCAGATAACACCTACCCGCGTCTTGTCAACAGCATCCAGATCCAGCCCCGAGTCGCGAAGGGCCTCGTCGCTGGTCACCAGTGCGTACTGTGCGAACGGATCCATTTTGCGCACCTCTTGCTTCTCAAAATAATTGAGCGGATCGTAATTCTTCACCTCACAGGCGAACTTCGTCTTGAACTTCGTGGTATCAAACCGTGTGATGGGAGCCGCCCCGCTTTTTCCATCGATGAGATTTTTCCAGAATTCGGCCACTGCGTTTCCCAGGGGCGTAAGGGCGCCCAGCCCGGTAACAACTACGCGTTTTTGGTGCATGTGATCTCTTGGATTTTATCTTTACAGTGTTTTACTACGATGTCCATGGCATCCCGCGAACCTTCCACCCTTGACACCATGATGGCGCCTTCAACGGCACAAAAAAAAGTATATGCCAGCGCGCGAACATTTATGTCCTTCTGAAATTCTCCTGACCGAACGCCTTTTTTCAACAGCGTTGCGATCGCCTCGACAGCCTGCAGAATCTCGCGGCTGACGAGGGGCCGCATAGACGCGCGGTGGTCATCTGCTTCCACCGCCGTATTGAGCAACGGACATCCGCCGGGAACCGGAGGGTCGAGCACATATTCAGCATAGAAATCCAGCAGGCCCAGAAGTTTCGCGCGGTACGTGGGGAGAAACTTAAGATGCTCCTGAAAGCGCGCTTTCACTTTCATGGCAGCAAAGGCAAATGCTTCCGCTGCAAGGGTCTCCTTGTCGCGGAAGTTTCCGTACAACGCACCTTTGGTAAGACCGGTCGCACTCTCCAGATCAGCCAGAGAGGTGCCGTCAAACCCCTTGGCGTTAAACAAGGGCGCTGCTTTTTCCAGTATGTATTGACGGGTTCTCGCTGCCTTCATGAGGCAAATATACGAAAATATACCGATTGGTACATTTTGGGTTATAGGGGATATAGGGTATAGGGGATATAGGGATATAGGGATATAGGGATATAGGGATATAGGGATATAGGGATATAGGGATATAGGGGATAGGGGATAGGGTGTAGGGTATAGGGTATAGGGTGAGTGTGTAGGGTGTGGGGGAATTAGGATGTAAGGATACAAAGGTAGGGATAAGCAGATAGAGTAAGGCATCGTCCCACTATCTCCTTATTTCCCCTATTTCCCCTATACCCACTATTTCCCCTATCCCCCCCCCTTCCCCTTCTCCCCCCCCACCCCCCCCCCCCCCTCTTTTTTCCTCTTTTCCTTTCGTTACTTTCTTGGT
>JBIQIY010000001.1:49329-322272 GCA_044507775.1 Flammeovirgaceae bacterium
CCTATTTCCCTTACACCCCCTATACCCCTACCCCTTCTAGTATTGTCCTTTGTACCTATGGTCAATCTTGGGATAGACATTTCGTTTCAGCGGGATTTGCATACCCCCGGTATTTTCAAGCCAGTCGAAGATCTGTGCTGAAAAATCTTTTGTCATTTCCCGATACTGGGGATCGCCGATGAGATTTTGCATTTCATAGGGATCTTTTTCGAGGTCGTACAGTTCGTTCTGAGTCCACAGCCCGTAATAGTGAATGTACTTATACTTGCCGCTGCGCACGGCAAACATCGTGGGCGTCTGAGGAAAGTGATACTCCCAGTAATATTCGTAGAATATTTTATCCCGGTGTTGTTGCGCTTTTCCGGTTAGCACGTTGAGAAATGATTTCCCCTGCATGTGCTCCGGCGTGCCGACCCCTGCATACTCCAGCAGCGTCGGGCCCACATCGATGTTTTGTACCAGTGCCTCCGTGACGGTACCGGCCTGGATCACGGAGGGGCACTTTACCATCATCGGTACACGCATGGATTCCTCGTAAGCGTGGCGCTTGTCGATGAGACCATGCTCACCGAACGAAAATCCATTGTCGCCCATATACATGACGAGCGTATTTTCTTCCAGGCCGTTTGCTTTGAGGTAGTCCAGAACGCGTGTCACGCTTTCATCCACGCTGAGAAGGGTTTCCAGGTAGCTCCGGTAAAAAGTCTCAAAGTCGATCTGTCCGTGATACATGTAATCGACACCATGCCAACTATAGCGCTGCTCTTTTACCCATTCCGGAATTCCGTGTTGCTTGTATTCGTCGGTCGCGGTGAGGCCGTAAGACGGCGGCAAAGGCACGGGTTTATTCGCGTACTTCCCCTTATGTCTTTTGGCAGGTTGAAAGGTCGCGTGCACACCTTTGTGCGAAAGGTAAACAAAGAACGGTTGCCCTTTCTTTTGCTTTTTCATCCAGTCAAGGGCGTGGTCCGTCAACAGGTCGGCGATGTATGTGGAGTCCTTGTACTGGCGGCGCTTGCCGTTGATATTCAGACTGGGATTGTAGTACTCTCCCTGTCCTCGCAGACCCTCCCAATGGTCAAACCCCTTGCGCGGTTGATCACCTTCATTGCCCATGTGCCACTTGCCAAAGAAGGCCGTCTGGTATCCCGCCTGCTGCAGCAACTGGGGAAAATAAATGATATTCTCGGGTTCCGGCGCCGTGTTGTCAACAACGGTATGGCTGTGTGCGTACATCCCCGTAAGCACGGACGCGCGGCTCGGAGAACACAGCGCAGTCGAAACGTAGGCATTTTTGATGTGCATACCTTCCGATGCCATCCGGTCGAGACCCGGCGTCTGAAGCCACGGGATTTTTTTCATGAAGCCCATGGCGTCATAGCGGTGGTCATCCGAGATAATAAAAATAATATTCTTCTGCTGGCCAGAAGCACGGACGCCGAACAGGAACAGCGATACAATAAGGAAGAGTCGGACCATGGTCAATCGGTTTTTGTATCAAAGATTTCTTTCATGAGCACCCACTTCTCGCCCGGCCTGGCAAACGGAAGCGCCTGCTGATATTTCCACATAAGCGTTTCCCACTCCTGAACAGCGGGATTTGCCTTGTCCATCCGGTCCTTCTCCTCAAACGAAAAATTGTCGCGGACCTCCATGATCATGAACATGCGGTTGCCGGCGCGAAACAATTGCATGCGCTCGATGCCAGAGTCGCGGATACTCGCCAGGATAACGGGTGAAACACGACGGTGGTGTTCCTCGTATTCGGCGATCATCTCAGGATCGTCCTTCAGATCCAGCGCCAGGCAGTATTGTCTCATACACGTGCAGGCTTGATCTTGTAACCTCTCCATCCGTAGTAGACGACGGCGAGAAAGCATACCGCCGGGACGATAAAGGAAAGTTGAATATTTTCAAACATCCCCATAAACGGAGGAAGTATGGCACCTCCCACGATCGCCATAATTATGAAAGACGAGCCGAGCTTCGTATTTGGACCGAGATCTTTCACTCCTAAAGCGAAAATCGTTGGGAACATGATCGACATGAAAAAATTGATCCCCAGCACCGCGTAAACGGCGACTCGCCCCTCGGCAAATACCCCCGTCAGACACAGGAGGGTTGCCATGAGTCCGTAGAAGGTAAGCAGCCTGTTATCCTTGATAAATGTCATCAGCCAGGTTCCCAGAAATCTTCCGGCAACAAACAGAAATGTTCCCACTGCAAAAAAATTCTTGGAGGCGATCTCTTTTGTAGTGCCCGGAATCAGTGTAATAATATAGTCAATTGATATCCCCCAAATTCCGGCTTGCGCACCCACGTACAACAGCTGAGCGAAAACCGCCAGCATAAGATGTCTGTTCCTGAAGATCGACTTGTCAAATTTCAGCGTGCTGGTTTTCGCCGGCTCGGGCATTTTTGTGAGGGCAAAAAGAAGAGCGACTAAAAGCACACTTCCCGCGATCAGACTGTAAGGAAAAATAACTGCCTCCGCAGCCTCCTGTTTCTCTGCAAGCGTTGCCATTTCACCCTCGTTTCCCGCAAATATAAATTGACCCGCGATCCACGGGCCAACAACCAGTGCAACCCCGTTAAAGGACTGGGAAAAATTCAACCGCTGGACCGAGCTTTCAGCAGGACCCAGAATGGTGACGTACGGGTTCGCCGCCGTTTCCAGGAAGGCAAGACCACTGGCGATGATATACAATGCAATCAGGAAAAAGCCGAACGTAAGCATGTACGCGGCGGGTATAAAGAGCAATGCGCCAGCAGCGTAAAGCAACAGACCAAACAGGATCCCTTTTTTGTAGGAATATTTTTCCATGAACAGGCCCGCGGGAATTGCAATAGTAAAATATCCGAAATAGAAGGCCGTTTCAACTAGTAGCGCCTGCGCCCTGCTGATGGAAAAGACAGGTTGAAAATGAGAAATCAGCGCGGAATTAAGAATGTTGGCCATCCCCCACAGGAAGAAGAGGCTCGTTACGAGTATGAGCGGAACGAGGTAGCGCTTGCCGGTATTGGAATTTGCTGAAACGGTGGTATCGGTTTGTAACATATTTTGTGGATGAATCTTTAGTACTTCCGGAAACCGTTATGGTTCCCGGCCATTTAATCCGCATCGCGGATGCTTTTATTGCTTCAATGCGTTGAGCGAACGGTCGAGATGAACGTATCCACCATCAACATGGATCAACTGGCCCGTCGTGTGACTTGATCTCTCCGACAGCAGGAACACCGCGGTGTTCGCAATTTCTTCGGAAGTAGTCATGCGATTGCCCAACGGTATCTTTTCATTGATCTCCCGCAGTTTCTGCTCCGGGTCAGGTAACGTCCGGATCCATTTTTCATACAGCGGAGTATACGACTCAGCCACGATAATGGCATTTACGCGGATTCCGTATTTCAGCAACTCGACTGCCCATTCACGCGTGAGGGCGTTGCGTCCACCGTTGGCGGCCGCGTAAGCAGAAGTGCCGCCCTGTCCTGTCTCCGCCACCTTGGAACCGATGTTCACAATCGCTCCTTTCGTTTTCTTTAACTCCGGCAGCGCATAATGCGCCATCAGATAATAGTGCACGAGGTTCTTGTGAAGGGATGCCATAAAGCCTTCATAGGATCCGTTCTCAAGATTGATTCCGTCATTAACCCCTGCGTTGTTGACGAGTCCTTCAATCCTGCCGAACTGCCGGACCACTTTTTCCACCGCGTTCCTGCATTCCTCAGGACGGGTAAGCTCGGCGACTACCTGGAATCCTTTATTCTGTATTTTTGCAAGAGCTGCCCGGTTGTCGTCCTCGTTTCTTCCGACAATCGCCGGGATCGCGCCTTCCCGCGCAAGCACTTCCACGATTCCCTCGCCGATTCCTTTCGCTCCGCCTGTAACGATGATGACTTTATCTTTCAGATTGAGGTCCATAAGTCTAAAGTTTATAAAATCTTTTCGCATTCTCACCAAGAACCTGTTTCTTTTCTGATTCGGAAAAAGCGCTGAGATACCTGGTCACCACTGAAAACTGTTGTTCATAGGAAGCGGCAACGAGGCAGACAGGCCAGTCGGAACCATACATCAACCTGTCCGGACCGAACACTTTGAAAACCACATCCAGATACGGAAGCAGATGCTCATACCGCCATCCCGGCCACTGCGCCTCTGTCACCATCCCCGATATTTTACAATACACGTTCGGCAATTCAGCCATAGCCGTCATGGCTTCCTTCCAGGCGTTGATATCACCCGTTCGGATTGAAGGCTTGGCGATATGATCAATCACGATCCGGGTTTCGGGTATCTGCCGGACAAACGTCAGGGCTTCCGCGAGCTGATGGTGATACACCAGCAAATCATAGGTGAAGTTGTATTGGCTCAGCATGTTCACGCCCTGAATGAACGCAGGTTGTGCGAGGAAGCCCGGGCCTTCGCCCTGCACAATGTGCCGGAAACCTTTCAGGGTTTTCAGCGTCGAGAAATACTCGAGGCGTGTTGCAAGATTTTTATTGCGCAGATCGATCCAGCCTACAACGCCTTTGATGAAATCGTTCTGATTGGCCAGCGTCAGCAGGCGGAGTGTTTCATCTTCCGTCTGGTCGACCTGCACGGTGACACAACCGTCGACACCGTTCGCATCCAGCAAAACTTTCAGGTCCGCAGGTTGAAAATCCTTGCGTATAACCTTCATGTCATCCGTAATCCATTCGTGCTGTTTCGGATCGTATTTCCAAAAATGCTGATGCGAATCGATGACGGAGGCTCTCTGCTTCACTTCCACGCGCGGGCTACTTGTTTTTGAGTGCCAAGGCCGTCAATTCCAAGTTCCACAATGTCGCCGGGTTTGAGATACGTGGGCGGGTTGAGTCCCATCCCTACGCCGGCCGGAGTTCCCGTGGAAATGACATCGCCGGGAAGCAACGTCATGAACTGGCTGATGTAACTTACCAGGTGCGGAACGCCGAAGATAAGATCGTTGGTGTTGCTGTCCTGCAGCATCTTTCCATTTACCTTCAGCCACAAGCGGAGGTTGTCATAGTTTGGCAGTTCATCCTTCGTCACCATGTAGGGGCCCAGCGGTGCGAAAGTATCCGCGCTTTTTCCTTTGACCCATTGACCGTTGCGTTCGAGCTGGAATTCGCGTTCGCTGTAATCATTGTGAAGACAGAATCCGGCGACGTAGTCCATGGCTTCCGCCTCATTGACATAGGACGCCTTCTTGCCTATAACCACCGCGAGTTCGACCTCCCAATCGGTTTTTGTGCTGTTCTTCGGGATAATCACATCCTCATTAGGTCCCGTAAAAGAAGTTGTCGCTTTGAAAAAGAGTATGGGTTCTGTCGGAAGTGGCATTTTGGATTCCGCCGCATGCTTGCTGTAGTTGAGTCCGATGCAGATGATTTTCGAGGGCCGCGTAAACGGCGCACCCAACCGAATGTTCTTCGGCGCGCGGGGCAATGCATCTTTATTCGAATCCAGCCAGGTGGAAAGGCGGCGGATTCCGTCATTGGCAAAAAAAGTCTCTCCGAAATCCTCACCGAAAGACGATACATCAACGATCTCATCATTTAAAAGCACTCCAGGTTTTTCTTTGCCTGCATCGCCAAAACGCAAAAGTTTCATGGTCCGTTAGATAAAATAAATATGAATCAAAAATAGAAAGTCCTGGACAGATCTGATCTCAAATTTCAAACCTGGATTTGTTGAGTCTGACAAATAACGCCACAAAGACATTAACACACAAACCTGTTGAAGAAAAGCCGGTGGCTATGTGTTGAGCTTGACAAAACCTCCATCGATGGGGTAGTCGCATCCGGTGACAAATCCCGCTTCGTCGGAACAGAGGTACAAGGCCAGCCCGGCAATTTCAGCGGGTTTACCCATTCGCCCGATCGGCTGCGTCTTCGAGAGCTTCTCGAACATCTCCTGTTCGCGGCCAGCATAGTTGGCTTTCAGAAATCCATCTACGAACGCCGTGTGCACCCGAGCGGGTGATATGCAGTTGCAGCGGATGTTATCGGCGACGTAGTCCTTGGCCACGGATAGTGTCATGCTCAGCACCGCACCTTTGCTCATTGAGTAGGCAAATCGGTCGGCGATGCCCAACGTAGCCGCTACCGACGCGAGGTTCAGAATGACGCCTCCGCCCTGCCTTTTCATCTGGCCGATGGCGGCATACATCGTATTGTACACACCTTTGACATTGACACTGAATATTCTTTCAAAATCTTTCTCGGCGGTGGTCTCCAGTTTTCCAATGTGTGCTATACCCGCGCTGTTCACAAGAATGTCGAGGCGCTGATGCTGTGCGATGATCTTTTCAAAAGTTGAATTCATCTCGGACTGATCGGCAACATTGCACTTCACGGCGGTAGCAAGGCCTCCGGCGGATGTTATGGCCTGATGTGTTTCGTTGAGTGCCTGCTCGTTGAGATCGAGCAGATAAAGAGAAGCACCCTGGGCGGCGAACAGCTCGGCGATCGCTTTTCCGATTCCGCTTCCCGCACCCGTAATGACAGTGATTTTTCTTGTGAGATCGAACATGACGGCAAATTAGTGACTCGGATGGCCACTTAAAAATATATCCCATTCGCTTCCCTGGTCGTTGAGGTGATCCCGGAGAAAAATCGAATAGGAAGGTTTCAAAGGTTTCTTTCGGAGTATCATCCCTGCTTCTTCGGGCATGTAGTCTCCCTTTTTTGTATTGCACTTCTTGCAGGCAGTGACGAGGTTCGTCCAGGAGTCCACACCGCCGCGTGCGCGGGGTATGACGTGATCGATGGTGAGGTCCTTGCGCGTTCCGCAGTATTGACATTCGTTGCTATCGCGCTTGAAAATATTTTGCCGGGTAAGATTAACGCCCTTGTAAGGGGCGTTGACATAGCGGTTTAACCGGATTACGGAGGGCATCGGGAAAGACTGGGTCACAGACCTTAGCTTGTGCCCGTTCGCAGGACGAACGAGCTCGCTCTTTTTCAGGTACACAAGGATAAAGGCGCGTTCAACCGAGCACACCATCAATGGGCTAAAATCCTGATTTAAGACCAGCACCCTTGTATTCATGGATGGTAAGTTAAGTCCAAATACCTTAACTGCAAAGTGTTTTTTAATGACTTCCGGCGTTGATCAATCGGCCATGACGCGGCGGATGGCGGATAGCCGATGCGTAATTAACTTACTCTCAGCATGCTGGATACCGTCTTCCGTCACGGGATCAATGCGAACCTTGCCCGATGCGTGAATGATCTTCTTGTCGCCTGCAAGGATCCCTGTATGGCTTACTTTGCCCTCGTCATTGGTGAAAAATGCGATGTCGCCCTGCCTCGAATCGGCAAGCGACTCAACGGCTTTACCGTGGTTCACCTGCTGTGACGCATCCCGGGGCAGCTTGTATCCGCAGATCTTGAAAGTCATCTGCACGAAGCCCGAGCAGTCAATGCCGAAGGGACTTTTGCCGCCCCACTGGTATGGACTATTCAGATACTTCTGCGCGATCGAACGCAGAAACTCGAACTCCCTCCGCTGGCCGATGTTCTTCGCCTCGCCATTGAATGCGAACTGCTCTTCCATTTTGAACAATTCAGAACTGGAAATCGGAATGATGCTGCCAATCAGCACCATCTGAGGCGCCTTGTTGTAGAGCAACGTCGACGTCAGGTCGGTCGTGATCTTAAAGTCCGCGTGATTGATGTGATCGAAGTATTCGCGCGATATCAGGTGGTGTTGACGCGCATCGATCCATCCTTCATATTCATCGAAATAAGTCCGGATCCGGAGCCACTTTTCGTTAGCCGATCGGCCGATGACGGTGTAGTGATCTCCGAACAGGAGCTGAGTAACCTGCTCCGCCTGGTCCGCAGGCTCCTGGCGCACACTCACCAGGCTTAGTCGGCAAACGCCATAGTCGATTTCTTCCATTATCTAAAACTTGATTCGGTCCAACTCCCTTTTGACGTCGCGTTCCTTGATGCTGTCGCGCTTGTCGTGCATCTTCTTACCGCGACCCAGGGCAATCTCAATCTTGGCAAAGCCCCGGTCATTGATAAACAGGCGTGTAGGGACGAGGGTGAGGCCCTTCTCCGCTGTCTTCGATTCAAGCTTCCGAAGTTCCGCCCGTTTCAGGAGTAACTTGCGTTCACGTGTAGCCTCATGATTGTAATGCGTCCCCTGTGCATAGGGAGAAATATTGACACCCTTCACAAAAAGCTCGCCGTTGTTAAAATAAGCGTATCCGTCCTGAAGGTTGATCTTACCTTCGCGAATGGATTTGATCTCCGTTCCAGTGAGCACAATTCCCGCGACATACTTATCCAGCAGTTCATATTCGTACGACGCCTGCCGGTTCTGAATGTTGACATCGTTTGCAAACCGCTGCTTTTTAGCCATGAGCGAAAATCGATTTTATTTTGTCCAGTGTCAAAATTTTTTGCCCGGTTCTGCCGCTGGCGATGAGCCGGTCCTCCACGCGAGCCTCGAACGCACAAATGAGTTCATTTCCCGCAAGACTTTCAAAAACACCGGTGAAAATGATTTCCTCTCCCATAAAAGCCGGGCTCACATGCCGGATGTGCAGGAATGTGCCGACACCCTCTTCATTCTCATCCTTCATGTCGAGCACGAACTGTCTCGTCGTCCACTCAATATCGCGGGCGAGCGCAAATGTAGAACAAACGCCGTGAACAACAACACCGTGAAAGGCGGCGACATCCTCGGGCTTGACGATCGAGTGGTATATCCGCGTATCACCGCTTTTGAAAATGTGTCTCATGCTATTGTGAATTCATCCATTTTTCTTCACAACCGTTCCCGATGCACCGCCAGCCTACTTGTGCCGGCGTCATACCGGCATGCGGGCGAGTGGTGTCACATCCAGAGGTGCAAAATCTTTTTTCAAAAACTTATAATGCGCCGCCATGGCTATCATGGCCGCGTTGTCAGTGCAGTGCTCGAACGCAGGGACGAAAATATCCCAGTTCTTTCTTGCCGCCCGGACTTTGAGTTCACTCCGTAAACCGCTGTTGGCCGACACGCCTCCCGCGATGGCTATTTGCCGGATCCCCGTCTGTTCGCTCGCCTGTTCGAGTCTCGATAGCAGCATCGACACGAGCGTATGCTGCA
This sequence comes from Flammeovirgaceae bacterium, assembly GCA_044507775.1. Lineage (GTDB taxonomy): Bacteria > Bacteroidota > Bacteroidia > Cytophagales > Cyclobacteriaceae > Chryseosolibacter. The sequence goes on from JBIQIY010000001.1 coordinate 58,436, forward strand.
AGCTGGCGCATATGTCCGCCATTCGTTCCTGAACGAACTGTGAATTCTTTTTCGTCTCGTCGCGCAGAAAATAAAGAAAAGCGGTCTTGATGCCGCTAAACGAAAAGTCAAGCCCCGGCATCGAGGTTTCCGGGAATTTAAAGGCGCGAGGATTTCCCGACTCGGCATAACGGTCTATCAGCGGCCCCCCGGGGTACGGAAGATCCATGATCTTCGCGGCCTTGTCGAAGGCCTCTCCCACCGCATCATCCTGTGTCTGACCGATCACCTCCATGTCGAGATGATCGCGTACCAGGACGATCTGCGTATGGCCCCCGCTGACCGTGAGGCAGAGGAATGGGAACGCGGGAACGGGATCGTCAATAAAGTGAGCGAGAACATGCGCCTGCATGTGGTTCACCTCAATCAGGGGAATGTCCAAAGCCATTGCCATTCCTTTCGCGAAGGAGACGCCGACCATCAGGGAGCCGACAAGACCGGGACCACGGGTAAATCCAATGGCATCCAGATCCGTCTTCAAAACGGCCGACTGTTCCATCGCTTCCTTCACCACCATCACAATGTTTTGCTGATGCGCACGTGATGCGAGCTCCGGCACTACTCCGCCGTATTTTTGATGAACTGCCTGTGAGGCGATAATATTAATGAGTACCTTGCCGTTTCTGATAACAGCGGCGGAAGTCTCGTCGCAGGAAGACTCAATCGCAAGGATAACGGGATGCATGGATGACAAATGAACCGGCAAGTTATTAAAAAACGAATTCTTAAAATATTGGCGTATTCCGCCACTACACTGGTTTTCCTGATCATCGCCGCGTTCCTCTTCCTTCAGATTCCCGCAGTTCAGCAAAAGATCATCAACCGGTACCTCAGTGGTTTTTCTGAAATCACAGGCTTCCGGACGTCGGTCAGCGACTTCCAGTTACTGTGGTTCGATCGCCTGGAATTGAGGAACCTGAAGGTCCTCGATCCTGAGGATAATACGATGATCGCGGTGAAAAATGTGCTCATCAACTTCGAGTTCTCCCAAATACTAGAAAACCGCGACGTGAACGTCGACGGCGTCTATCTGGATTCTGCGAAAGTCTTCGTTACCCGCATTAATGAATCGGATACCTCGCGCGACCTGAACATCAATGTCTTTGTCAACCGGATCAACGAAAACTTCGCCGGACGCTCGTCGGGAACCGGCCGTACACCGCGTATCAACATCGGGGAAGCCATCCTCAACGAAAGCGCATTTTCTTATGTCGACCAGGATCGCGACTCGATCAAAACAGGTTTCAACTACAATCAGTTCGCATTCGACATCAACGAAGCTCAACTCCAGAACTTCCTCGCGCTCGGAGACACGATTCAATTCAAGCTTCAGACGTTGCTCGCCAACGAGAAGAAATCGCAGTTCCGGATTAACCAGATGTCAACGTTCTTTCGCATCTCGCAACAATGTCTGGAATTTATCGGACTGGATCTGAAGACGGGCAAAAGCACCATCACCGACACGGTGCTGTTCAGCTTCAACGGCCGCCGCGAGCTGAATGATTTCAACGAGAAAGTCGACATCCATGCAAACCTGCAAGGCACCGTTCTTTACCCCGAAGACCTCGCCCACTTCTTCCCGGAAGCGCGGCGACTGCATCAGCCGGTAACCGTCAACGGCGACTTCAACGGCCGCATCAGCGACTTCAAATTAACGGACATGGAGCTTCGGACGGGAAACAGTCTCCTGAAAGGCTCCCTCGATATGGAAGGGCTTCCACTGCTCAGTGAAACCTTTACCATCGCAGAGCTAAAAAACTCCACCCTGGACTTCAACGACCTGAAAGGCATACTTGGCGATAACGCCCTCGCCCGCCTGAAGCCGCTGGGCCAGGTCAACATGGATGGGCAGTTCCTCGGGTACTTCACTGACTTTGTCGCAAATGGAAATTTCTCCGGGAGCCTCGGTAAAATTTCCACTGACATCAACTTTAAAGTGAATGAACAGGATTTCAACCGGTCTGTTTACAGCGGCCGGATCGGACTTCAGGATTTTGCAATGGGAACATACCTGAACGACACATCGAACTTTCAGCACGTTACCCTGGCCGGTAATATTAAAGGCTCGGGCCTTACCGTCAGCACAGCGGAGTTCAAGCTCGATGGAAGAGTCAACAAGATCGGCATTCGCGGGTATGACTATTCGAACATCACTACGAATGCGCGATTCGCGTCGGAGTTCTTCAACGGCTATTTCGCCATTGACGATCCCAATCTGAAATTCACCACCGAAGGTTCAATCGATCTGCGCAAAGACGTGAACGAGATCAAGGTGCGGGCAAACATTGACACTGCGATCTTCCAGAATCTCAAATTGACAGATCGCGAACTCTTTCTCCGCACAAAACTGGACGTCAACCTCAAGGGGCTCCACCTGGACAGCATAGTCGGAACAGCGGACATCAAAGACTTCCACATCATAAACAGCGGCAAGTCGCTCTCGCTCGATGTCATCAACCTGACGTCCGAAAAAGACCAGCGAAACAGAGCCATCCACATAGAATCTTCTCTGCTTGACGGCGAAGTGCAGGGAGATTTCCTGCTTACCGATCTTACTCACGATCTTCAGACCGTTGTAAAGGAGATCCTGCTGAATATCCGCAATGATGAAAATGCAATTCAGACTTATTACAGGGAAAAGAATTACAAACCCAACTCGTACGAGGCTGCCTTTCATTTCAGGCTGAAGAATATGGAGCCGGTAGTCAACTTATTTAACGTCGACTTATTGGTGTCGTCAAATACCGTACTGGAAGGTAAGTTTACAAGCGGTTACACGACCATACTTCAGGCATTCTCTTCCATTGACTCGTTGGCCTACAAGAAGGCGCTGTTCGTTAACACGGAAGTTGAACTCACCGCCTCCAAGATTGCCGATAGCACCAGCGTTCTGGCAATGGCGTTTGTAAACTCCAGCCGGCAGTATCTTACCAAAGCCCTCCAGACCCAGGATCTTATCGCGGAGGCTATCTGGAATAAGAACCATGTGGCATTCAGCCTGGATGCCGACCAACAGCAAGAAACCAACTACGTCCGGCTGAAGGGCGATCTTCACTTTCTCAAGGACAGCACACAACTTCGGGTGTTGCCGTCTACCATCAAAATTCTTGAAAAGAACTGGGACTTCGATCCCAGCAACATCATCACAATCCACAAGGATGAGATCACCATTGACGACCTTCGGGTCCGGAACAATGATCAGTACGTCCTGATCGACGGGAAGATCGCTCAGGATCCGGATGAGACTTTGTCGATGACCGTCAGTCAGGTAGACCTGAGCATTCTCAATCCGATCACGGGCCGTGATATCCGGGGAACACTAGACGCGGTATTCCGGCTTAACAATTATTATACAGAACCTCAGCTCCAGAACGACCTGCAAATCGACAACCTAACCGTCGACAACTTTCTTGTCGGCGACATCACAGGCAAGAACATTTGGGATCCTGTAGAAAAGCAGTTCGCGATCAACTTTTTCATCGACCGAAATCAGAACCGCATTGTCAATCTCACGGGAGTCTACAATCCGTCACGCACCTCCCTTCCTCTCGAAGTGTCGGCCCGACTCGAAAACGCGAACCTCAAGATCATCGAACCATTTTTTGACGATACATTCTCCAATATCGGCGGAACCATCACCGGTAACTATCGCATCACCGGGAGACTCGAATCGCCCATGTTCGTCGGGGAGGGAAAAGTAACAGGCGGGCAGATTATGGTCAATTACCTGAAGACGACGTATCAATTCACGGGCGTTGTCGGCCTGTCTCCTAACTCGATCTACTTCAAGAACATGGAGATGTCAGACTTGTTCAACAACCAGGGAAGACTGAATGCGACGCTGAGCCATCAGAACTTCAATAGCATGCGTATCAATCTGGAGGCGTCGTTCCGGAATTTTCAGGTCCTTAACACCACCGAAAAAGACAACCGTTTATTTTACGGCCAGGGCTATGCGACTGGTGATCTCAACATAACGGGGCCGATCAACAATCTGAAATTTACTTCCAACGCACGAACGGACAAGAACACGAAAGTCTACATTCCCATCGGCGGTGTAAGCGAAGACATCGAGCAGGCGGAGTTCATCCGTTTCGTAAATTTTTCGGATTCCACTTTTCAGAATACGCTCAAGGACAACGTTTCAAACAAACTTGACCTGACTGGCATCACACTCGATTTCAATCTCGATGTCACCCCGGACGCTTTGTTCGAGATTATTCTGGATTACGAAACCGGAGACATCATTCGGGGGCGCGGCAACGGTGACCTTCAGCTGCAGCTCGATACGCGAGGAGAATTCAATATGTTCGGCCCGTTCGAATTTGAGCAGGGCGGATATAACTTTACTTTGTATGATATACTCAACAAGGACTTCGCCATCCAGAAGGGAAGCCGCATTACATGGTTCGGAGATCCTTACGCGGCAACGCTCGACATTTCGGCAAGCTACAATCAACTGGCTTCTTTCGGGCCTATCATCACCAACCAGGAGATCGCTAACCTTCCCCAGCTGCGGAGGAAGTATCCCGTGACCGTGTTGCTCAAGCTCGATGGTCCCATGTTGTCACCGCAGATCGACTTTGACATCGTCGCGACGGATCTGCCACAAAGCATCGTCGTGGAGAATCATCCCCCGGTTCGTCTTGACTTCGAATTCCAGGCCTTCAAGAACAAGCTGGATGAACAGGAACTCAAACGACAGGTGTTTAGCCTTGTGGTATTGCGGAAGTTCTCTCCGCTGGAATCCGCACTGAACACCAGCGGATCGATCGTCAATAGTGTAAGCGAGTTGTTGAGCAATCAGTTGAGCAACTGGATAAGCCAGGTAGACGAAAACCTGGAAATCGACCTTGACCTCAGTACCCTTGATGAAGAGGCATACAACACATTTCAGCTGCGGCTGTCCTACACGTTCATGAACGGCCGCCTGCGCGTGACGCGCGATGGTACATTTTACGGGAACCAGAACAACAACAATCTGAACAACAACCAAAGTTTGTCGAGCATTGCCGGCGATTGGACGGTAGACTATCTGCTCACACCTGACGGAAAACTGAAAGTGAAGATGTACAATCGCACCAACATCAACCCCATTTTAAATACCCTCGGCTCGCAGAATTCAGTAACAACGGGCGTGAGCATATCCCATACTCAAAGTTTCAACAACCTGAAGGATATTTGGCGGTCCGCGCGCACGCGCCGCGAGCAGAATTCCGGAACCTCCTTCGATGGAAACGACGAGGCCAAACTGGAAGAGCAAGATGGCACAGAGTAATTCTACTGTTCGGGCGATTCCCGTTCCTGTTGTGCTATGTTGGATCTGCCTCATCGTCTTCGCGCCGAATGTCTCGCGCGCTCAGACCGACACAACGGCGATCAACCGCAAAAAGCTGAACACCCTGATCATCACATCTTCGGTTGCTTACTCCGGTGGGCTGGTGATGCTGAACCATGTCTGGTACCAGAACACCGGTCGCCAGTCCTTTCGGTTCTTCAACGACAACACCGAGTGGAAGCAAATGGATAAGGCGGGACATTTCTTTGCTTCGTTTTATCTCAGCGAGATACCCGCGCACGCCTTGCGGAATTGCAACGTGCCCGATCGCAAAGCGGATTGGATTGGCGCGCTCTCGGGATTCCTGCTGACGATGCCCATAGAAATTTTTGATGGCTTCTCGGACGGCTATGGAGCTTCCGCCGGAGACCTTGTGGCTGACGCCGCCGGACCGGCCTTGTTCCTCGGGCAGAAACTTTTATGGCGCGAAGTCCGCATCCGACCTAAATTTTCTTTTCATCGGACGGACTATGCGCCTCTGCGGCCCGACCTTCTCGGTGATGACCTTCTCAGCGAAGTGGTAAAGGACTACAACGGCCAGACCCAATGGCTTTCCGTGGATATGGACAAGTTTACGCCTTTCCCAACGTGGCTGAACTTTGCGCTGGGATTTGGTGCAGAGGATATGATTTACGGGCGCGACCATGAGAACATCGCCGCCGGATTCGATCCTTACAGGCAGTACTACCTGGGCATCGACCTCGACCTTACTTCCATCAAAACACGATCAAAGTGGGTAAAAACGCTGCTTTACATCGCCAGCAGTGTCAGGTTGCCCGCCCCGACGCTCGCCTTGTCGCGCAAGGGCGCAAAATTCCACGCGTTTTATTTCTGAAATCGCTGAAATACAGGTATATTAATAGGTTAAAGCGTTTAAACCAGACTTGCGAAAAACTCAACCCTATGGATATAACCTATACCCTTAAGCAGTACGCCGAGCAGATCGGCGGTCAGTTCACGGACTACGACCATATAAAATCCGTGATTGTGGTACCGCTCGACAAGAGCCGCTATCAGACCGTCCTGGCCACAACTCAGAAAAGCCAGGTCTCAGGCCGTGATCAAGCTGTATTCACGTCCAAAGTTTGTGAGTACACGAATGGCATCGACCTGAAAATGCTGATGGAACAGAATGCAAACTTCGACTATAGCAAGTTTGTTCTGGAGGATGGATATCTGAAGGTCGAAGCATCGTGCCTCGCCTCTTCGGCATCCGAAACCCAGGTGAAAGAAATGGTCCAGGAAGTCGCCCAACTCGCCGATCACTACGAGTATAAGCTGACGGGCCAGGACATTCACTAGATCGCCACGGAACTCTTTCCTATTCCTGAAACTTTCCGGCAAGGAAACACCGTTATCCCATTATTCCCCTATTTTTACAAATGCAAGTCGCCTTATCGCTTCGCGTTCCGGGTTGCCGGATCGCGGGGAGGAAAGTCCGGGCAACGCAGGGCAGCGTACTTCCTAACAGGAAGGATTTATCCTGTAAGGGGATAAAGACAGAAAGTGCCACAGAAAACAAACTACCTGACCCGACTTGTTCGGGGCGGGAAAAGGTGAAAAGGCGAGGTAAGAGCTCACCGGTTCTGCCGCGAGGCAGGGCGCATGGCAAACCTTACGCGTTGAAAGGTCAAATAAGTCCCGATACAAACGGCCCGTTTGTGTCCTGAGCAATCAGGCATCGGGATGGGTAGACTGCTTGATCGCATCCGCGAGGATACGACCAGATAAATGATAAGGGTCCCGAGTTGATCGGGATACAGAACCCGGCTTACAGACTTGCTTTTTATTATTATTTGTATGACAACAAACCTGTCGTTTTAACAAGGCGGCGGGTTTGTTTATTTTTCCAGTGAACTAATCACCAATCATGTCAAAAATCCTGCTTATTGAAGACGATGTTAAGATCCGCACTATACTGAAAGAAATTCTGCTGGAAAAAAATCACGAAGTGGATGAGGCCGGCGATGGTCAGGAGGGATTCCGAAAGCTCGAGCAGGGAATTTACGATTTATGCATCTGCGACATCAAGATGCCGAAGATGGATGGCCTGGAAGTCCTCGACCGCGCAAAAGAAGCCGGCATCGCTACAAACTTTGTCGTCATATCCGCCCATGGCAACATTGACATAGCTGTTGAGGCTGTAAAGAAAGGCGCGTTCGATTTTCTGCAAAAGCCTTTCGACCTCGGTCGTCTGGAGATAACGCTCCGCAATGCGCTCGATAAGACCACGCTGATCCGCGAGACAAAGAACCTGCGCAAGAAGATCTCCCGGAAATTTGAAATGATCGGCGAATCCGAGGCCATCCGTCAGATGATCGATATGATTGACAAGGTGGCGCCCACTGACGCGCGCGTTCTGGTCACAGGCCCCAACGGGTCGGGAAAGGAACTGGTCGCGAAATCCATTCACGAAAAAAGCAAGCGCGCCAATGGCCCGATGGTCGAAGTAAACTGCGCGGCTATTCCGTCGGAGTTGATCGAAAGCGAATTATTCGGTCATGAAAAAGGCTCCTTTACGTCAGCGATTCGGCAGCGCATCGGAAAATTCGAACTGGCAGAAGGGGGCACCATATTTCTGGATGAGATCGGCGACATGAGCTTGTCGGCTCAGGCAAAAGTATTGCGCGCCCTTCAGGAGCACAAGATCACGCGTGTAGGCGGTGACAAAGAAATCACTGTAAACGTCAGAGTGATCGCTGCAACCAACAAGGACCTGAAACACGAGATCGCCGAAAACCGATTCCGCGAGGATCTCTATCACAGGTTGAGCGTTATTGTTATCAAGGTGCCGTCGCTCAATGAACGCGCGGAGGATATTCCGCTACTGACCGACAGGTTTCTGGAAGATATCGCCGAGGAGCACGGGGCGAAAAAGAAGGAAATATCACCCCAAGCACTGGACGGCCTGAAAAGTCACAACTGGACGGGGAATATCAGGGAGTTGAGAAATGTAATCGAACGTCTCGTCATCATGAGCGGGGAGGAAATCACGGCCCAGGACGTTGAAAAATACCTCTGAGAGGTTAAATCCGGGTTTCAGACGCTGTGTTCGATTTCGGAGCTTCCTTCTTGCTGTACGTAGGGCAAGTGTATTGGCTGCAAGCCGATACGAAAGCTGACAAAAGAACAAAAACGACAATCTTTTTCATTTAGCGTGGGCTTTTGGTTTTAACAAAAATATAATTCTTTGATAAGAAAACAAACCTACCGGCAATTTTGGCCCATTTAACGCCTTTGAAGGCCTACTCAACCATCAGGTTGCACCCCCTCACGTCGCTGTTGTCCAACCTGCCCAGGATCTCAAACGACCCGTCTTCGTAAACCCTTCCCATATCCTCCGTTTCAATGAAGACCGCCGAGTCGAAGTTTGCGAAATCCATGACATTAATCCCGGCAGTTTCATTAAGTAACCCTGTTCTAAAGGGGTCCGTCATGTCCCGACCTACGATTTTCATCCAAGGAGGACAAAAAAAGGTGTTTTTACCCCGCGAATAGGCCTGAGAAAGCAATTCGGTCATCCCGTATTCCGAGTAGACGGCGTCGACCCCAAACCCGGCCTTAAGGGTGGCATGCAGTTCTGACCGGGTAATTTCTGGCCGCGTACCTTTCATCCCACCTGTCTCAAACACCATGCAGTGGCTCAGATCAGGATGATAACGCTCGGCCAAATCCAATAGTGCAAAGGTCACTCCCCACAAGACTGTTTTTTTTGATCCCTTTTTCAGCTTTTCCAGGTCTTTCAGCAGTTTCTCTGTGTCATGCAGGTAAAATCCGGAATAGTGGGAACGGCTTTTTTTGATGAAGTATTCCATCATGGCTACCAGTGAGGAGTCACTGCGTTCCAGGTACGATGGCAGGAGCGCGAGAAAATGAAACTGGCTGATGTCACCGAAGAAATGTTCAAAGCAGCGAACGGAGTGGTCGAGGTAAAAGCGCAAATTTTTCACGCCATGTGCGCTGGTCCGATGGCCCGTTGTCCCGCTGCTGGTGAAAACGGTCTCGGGTTCCCAGGCGCCGGTCCTGACAATGTGATTTTTGAAAAACGAGATCGGCAGGAAAGGGATGGCATTGGCACTGTCAACGGCGTTGATGTCCAGTCTCAGATGCGAGAGGTACTCTTTGTAGACGGGATTGTTTTCTGCCTGGAAATGAAAGAGTTGTAGCGCAATATCATCAAAGGCCGATTCGTTTATCGAATATAAATCGCTGTTAAAACCTTTAAAAGTATCCAAGCGTTTGCGTAATTTGACGTAATTAAGAAAGTAAAATGAAGTTTATTAAGGGATTAGGCTTATTATGTTTTATCACTCTTCTCTCCGGCTCGTGCTTTGATGCTCCCGAGTTTCCCGTCATACCCGAGATAGAGTTCGACCGCATCGAGATTATTCATTCAGCCGATCCCAGCGATTTCGACACACTGAATTTATACATCAAATTCAAGGACGGCGATGGCGACCTCGGCTTCACATTAAGCCCCAAATATTTATCGGATCCCTATCACAATGCAAATTTTTACCAGGAAGACGCCGGGGGTAAATTAATCCCACTGGGTACGGAGGCGGGTACAATCGGCGAAGATGAGTATGAACTGCTTCATATACCTGATCCGCAAAAAGGAAAGCTGGTGGTGTACCGCACACGCAAGAAGGCAGAGTTCAACTTCCTTCCTCCTGCTGATAAGTGTACAGGGTCCAATAGTCTCAAGCACTACGAGTACCTCGCGGGAGCACTGGGGGCTCCCAACCCGGGTGGCCGAAGATTACTGGTGCGCACGGAAGACATGGCGGCAGTCGACCCACTGGTGGAACTCGTTGACAGCTTCCCGAAGATAAATCCTCAATACTACCAGATCCGGGATACAATGTACATTACACCTAATCCGGATCACTACAACATCGAAGTAGACTTTCTCGTGAAGGATCCCACTGCAGAAGGCGGATTTCGTGAGTTCGACTGGCGGGAAGAGTACTGCACGACCTTCGACGGAAGATTCCCGGTTCTGTCAGATGACCCCGGCTCCTCCATCGATGGAACACTGCGCTACAGCATGACTTCATTCGGTTTCCAGACGATCTTCAGTATCAAGACCCTGAAGCTTCGCGTGAGCATTAAAGATCAGCAGCGACACCGAAGTAATGTCATCTATACGAACGAATTTCGATTCTAGTACAGCGCAGGAAACTTTTGCGGATCTGCTTCGCGCATCACAGCATACACTTTTTCGAACAGCTCCTCCGCGTTTGGCTTTGAAAAATAATCGCCATCTGATGCGTACGCGGGCCGGTGCTCCTTACCGGTGATGGTGATCGGCTTCGAATCCAGATACCGGTATCCGTCCTGAAGTTCGAGAACCTGCTGCATCATATACGACGTCGCTCCGCCGGGAACATCTTCATCCGCAAAAGCCACGCGACTCGTTTTCTTCAACGATTCGACAATTGTGTGATTCCGATCGAATGGAAGTAATGACTGAACGTCGATCACTTCACATGAGATGCCCGCCTCTTCGAGGGCTTGTGCTGCTTCCATCACGACGCGGCACATAGAGCCATACGTAACGATGGTAAAATCATCGCCTGTCCTGAGCACATCTGGCACACCGAGGGGAACAGTGAATTCGCCGACATTGTCAGGTAGTTTTTCTTTCAGCCGATATCCGTTCAGCGGTTCGATGATAATCGCGGGGTCATCGGATTGCAACATCGTGTTGTAAAATCCGGCGGCCTGTGTCATGTTGCGCGGCACGAGTAAATAAATTCCGCGCAGGCTGTGCAGGATCATTCCGATAGGCGAGCCGGCATGCCAGACGCCTTCCAGCCGGTGGCCACGCGTGCGAATGATCAAGGGCGCTTTTTGGCCCGACTTTGTGCGGTAGCGCAAGGTTGCCAGATCATCCGACAACGTAGCGAGCGCGTAAATAAAATAATCCAGGTATTGAATCTCGGCAATCGGTCTTAATCCCCGCATGGCGAGGCCTATGCCCTGCCCGATGATGGTGCATTCGCGGATGCCCGTATCGGTTACGCGCAGTTCGCCGTGCTTTTGCTGCAATCCCGCAAAGCCCTGGTTCACATCGCCAATTTTGCCGACGTCTTCACCAAATGCGAGCACACGCGGATCGCGGGTGAGTGCGGCGTCAAAACACATGCGCAATACCTCGCGACCGTCGACGATGGAAGAATCATCTGTGTACACCGGCTCAATGCGGTCAACCACTAACGCTGACTCATCGGATTCACTGTAAAGATGTGAGCTGTATCGCTCGAAGGTGTCGGTCTCGCATTGTCTGATCCACTCAATGAGGGCTTCACGCGACGCCAGATTAGAGTTACCGCGCAAAAGTCTCACTGCCTTTTTCGCAGCGCGCACGTTGTCGAGCCGCGTAGGATTGATCGCCTTCTTCAGCTCATCGCGAATCTCTTCAAGGCCGGCTTTCTCCGAGCTCTCTCCTTCCGCGCGAATAATGGTCTGCGTGATAAAGACTTGATCTTTCTTGATGTCGTGCATGAATGCTTTCCAGGCCCGGTCGCGTGCATCCTTCGCCGAAAGACGCGCTTCCCGCTCGATGCTGTCTACTTCTTCCGGAAGTACCATCACTTCCTGGATGATCCATTCGCGCATCTTCTTGTTACAATCGTACTCGGCTTCCCAGGCCAGGCGCTCTTTTGATTTGTAGCGCTCATGCGAACCCGAAGTTGAATGCCCCTGAGGTTGCGTGAGATCCTCGACATGCAGAAGCACCGGTACGTGCTCTTCACGGCAGATCCTCTCGGCCTTGTGGTATGCTTCGATAAGGGCCGGATAGTCCCAGCCTTTCACCGTCATGATCTCAAGCCCTTTCTCCGATTCAGTTCGCTGCATCCCGGCGAGAGCTTTCGATATACTTGATTTCGTTGTGTGATATTCCTGTGGAACCGAGATGCCGTAGCCGTCGTCCCAGACCGAAGTGAGCATCGGAACCTGCAAGACGCCCGCGGCATTGATCGCTTCGAGAAACATGCCTTCCGATGTCGATGCATTGCCGATCGTACCAAAGGCGATCTCGTTTCCGCTTCGCGACAAGTTTGTCAGCGAATGCAATCCCGGATTCTCGCGAAATAACTTTGATGCGTATGCGAGTCCCAGCAATCGCGGCATCTGTCCGGCGGTGGGAGAAATATCGCAGCTGCTGTTTTTTATTTCGGCGAGGTTCTTGAATTTCCCATTTTCATCCAGCATCCGTGTCGCATAATGTCCATTCATCTGTCGCCCCGCGGTGGCAGGGTCTGCTTCCACATCGGGATGCGCATATAACTGCGCGAAGTATTGCTGAACAGTCAACTCGCCGATCGCAAACATGAACGTCTGATCCCGGTAATAGCCGGCGCGGTGATCACCATTGCGAAAAACTTTTGACATCGCGATCTGCGCTACTTCTTTTCCATCGCCGAAGATGCCAAACTTGGCTTTGCCCATGAAGACCTCTTTACGGCCGATGAGGCTAGCCTCGCGACTCTCCACAGCCAGGCGATAATCCGATAGGATCTCTTTTACCCGTGCCTGTGGATATCTCGTTTTTGCTTCTTTCGTAATGCTCAATGTGCTTTCTTTAAAGGTGACACTTCAATTGCAGGAGCTTCAGTCAGTTCAAAAATAGCCATATCCGGTTACCTTTCAAACCCGGCATGGTTCCCCCATCCGCAGCCCTGGCCCCTATATACCGCATATACGCGCACGCACCAAATTTTGTAAAGAGCGCACAGTAATTTCCCAAAAATATATATGCCATAAAAACCTTTTTTCGAATACATTATTGGGTGTCTTTACTTAAGGCAAAAAAAAAGAAAACCGGACAGCGATTCTCTTATATTTGAGTCCTCTAAAGACTCATCACATGACAATCGGAGTACCCAAAGAAATAAAAAATAATGAGAACCGCGTAGCGCTGACACCGGCCGGTACGCAGGAGCTCGTCAAGCGAGGCCACACCGTATACATTCAAAACAGCGCAGGGGAAGGAAGCGGTTTTAGCGATGCCGAATACACGGGAGCCGGCGCTAAATTGCTGCGCGATGCCACCGACATCTTTGGGATGTCTGACATGATCATCAAGGTAAAAGAACCGATCGAACAGGAGTACGCACTCATCCGCAAAGAGCAACTCGTCTTCACTTACTTTCATTTTGCTTCTTATGAGCCCCTCACAAAAGCCATGGTCAAAAGCGGTGCGATCTGTCTCGCTTATGAAACCGTTGAGCGCGAAGACGGAAGTCTGCCGCTGCTGGTACCGATGTCAGAGGTAGCGGGCCGCATGGCAATCCAGGAAGGTGCCAAATACCTGGAGAAGCCCTTGAAAGGTAGAGGTATTCTCCTCGGTGGCGTCCCCGGTGTGCAGCCTGCGCGCGTTCTCATCCTGGGAGCGGGTATTGTCGGTACACATGCCGCCAAGATCGCTGCCGGAATGGGCGCCGACGTTACGGTTGTCGATGTCAATCTCCACCGACTGCGTTATCTCGACGACGTGATGCCGAAGAATGTGCACACAATGGTTTCAAATGAATACAGCATCCGGGAGATGGTAAAAGACACAGACCTTATCGTTGGGGCCGTGCTCATCCCCGGAGCGAAAGCTCCGCGACTGATTACAAGAGACATGCTCAAGCTGATGAGGCCGGGCACTGTTTTGGTTGACGTCGCTGTCGATCAGGGAGGGTGCATCGAAACCTGCACACCCACCACGCATGAAAATCCTACGTTCATCATCGACGATGTCGTCCACTACTGCGTCGCCAATATGCCTGGCGCGGTTCCCTATACCTCTACCCTTGCACTCACAAATGCTACGCTTCCATACGCGGTGCGACTCGCAAACTACGGATGGAAAAAAGCCTGCACAGACAACGCTGATCTCAGGAATGGGTTGAATATCATCAATGGTCAGGTTGTGTATAAAGCCGTGGCAGATGCGGCTAATCTCCCCTACAAAGAAGTTTCGGAATTCCTCGGATAATTCCAGGCGCATACCTGTTTGTGCGTTCTGAACCTGAAGTCTCGCGGCGAACACTCCGTCTGCCTCGTTTGACCTATTTCACACAACGAACAAGGGTTGTCACCTCGAGATGGGGGTCCGTTGGGCTCACCTTTCGGGAAACAGTGGCAGATCCTCCACCTGTGCTGTCTTTCTCTCCTGCCAATCGATACGAGCGCATAGGTGAATTAGTCCGTTGCTGACACAGATATATTCCGCCCGAAGTGTAGAATTGTACACCGCCGCCTGCGAGAGAACAGACTCCGACATCGGTTGCGTCGGAGCCTTGCATTCGACGATCATCCAGGGCTCTCCGCGGCGATTGTAGATAACGATATCAGTTCTCTTTCGCAGCTCGTTGTACAACAGGCCCCCTTCTACCCGGATCAAAGCGCGCGGATATTCTTTGTGCGTAATCAGGTAATTGACAAAATGCTGACGCACCCACTCTTCGGGCGTCAGAACGAGGTACTTTTTCCTTATCCCGTCAAAAATCCATATTTTTCCCTGCGCTTTCTTTAGCTTGAAATCAAATTCGGGCAGATTCAGTTTATACATAGAGACTGCAAAGTAAGGAATCTGTAAGAAAGCACTGAAATGCGAGCGCTGAAGCCACCCCGCAGTTGGCCATCAAAATCCCAAGAAAAGGTATGAAGACGAAACAGGAGATTGTGCAAAACTGGTTACCGCGATATACAGGACAAGCACTCCATGAATTTGGACAATATATTCTGCTGACCAATTTCGAGAACTATGTGAAGATGTTTGCCGAGTTGCACAACGTACCGGTTAATGGCCTTGACCGACCTATGCGCAGCGCCACCGCGGAAGGAATCACGATCATCAATTTCGGAATGGGAAGCCCGAATGCAGCCACAGTTATGGATTGCCTCAGTGCGGTAACCCCGAAGGCCGCGGTGTTCCTGGGAAAATGTGGCGGGCTGAAAAAGAAAAACAGCATTGGAGATCTCATCCTGCCGATCGCGGGAATCCGCGGTGAGGGTACGTCGAACGACTACCTGCCGCCTGAAGTTCCGGCATTACCGGCATTCGCACTTCAGAAAGCCATCTCGACTACCATCCGCGATTTTGGACAGGACTACTGGACCGGAACGGTATACACCACGAACAGAAGGGTGTGGGAGTGGGATGAGGACTTCAAGGCCTATCTCCGGAAGATTCGCGCGCAAGCGATCGACATGGAAACCGCAACGATCTTTTCAACCGCGTTTTACAACAAGATCCCGACGGGCGCCCTGCTCCTGGTTTCAGATCAGCCGATGGTACCGGAAGGGGTGAAGACCGAGATCAGCGACCTGTCTGTGACGAAGAATTTTGTTGAAGTTCACCTCAAGATCGGGATCGAATCGCTGAAGCAGTTGATCAACAACGGCATTACAGTGAAGCATTTGAGATACTGAGTCCCGCTTTCTCCACTGCCTGTCCTGAGCCGCGCGATGGCGTTTTGCGGGAGGTCAAGGGCGAAGGATCTCATGAACGCAAGAGAAGCCACCATGCGCAGTCAATCGCAGATCTTCAACGGTCAACTTGTTTGCTTCGCGGCGGACAGGTGCTGCGCGGTAAGAACCTTCGGTTTCATGGGCATCAGAAACGCCAGTCCGATAATGAAATAAGCAGCCAGTCCGAGTGCGCTGTAGCGCATAGAGCCGGTGAGCTGATTGATCAGTCCGTAGCTGAACGTGCCGAACACAATCGAAAGGTTATAGGTGACATCGTAAAAACTGAAATACGACGCGTGGTTGATGGTGTTCTGCGGTATAAGTTTCGAATAAGTAGCGCGTGAAAGCGACTGAATCCCACCCATCACCATGCCGACGACGACGGCCAACGCGTAGAAGTGATATTCGTTCTGGACGAAATAGGCGGCGATGCAAATGCCAATCCAGATGTAGATCATGGTGAGCAGCGCGGTCTTGTTTCCTTTCGCCGTCGAGAGCCTGGCAAAAAGAAAAGCTCCCAGCGATCCCACGAGCTGGATAAGAAGGATAGTCGGAATCAGTTGCTTATCCTTCAGTTGGAGGACGTCTGTGCCAAAGAGGGCGGAGAGGTACATCACGGTCTGCACGCCCATGTTATAGAAAAAGTAAGCGATGAGAAAGCGCTTGAGGTCGGGTTGGGTTGAAAGACTCTTCCACACTTTGCGAATCTCGTGATAACCCTTCGTCCATACGTTGCCGGCGGGTTTTAGTCCGTATGGGTTTTCCGGAAGGTACTTAAAGGGGATCAGCGAGAATCCGATCCACCACAGGCCGACAAGAAGAAAGCTGACGCGGGTTGCCTCACCCGCACTGGAGAAGCCAAATGCATCGGGATTCATGATGAGGATCATGGCGAGAATCATCATCAAGACACTGCCGTAATAGCCCATTGAGTAGCCTTGTGCGCTCGTGGCATTGTAGCGGTCGCGGGTGACGATTTCAGGGAGGAAAGCGTCGTAGAACACCAGGCTTCCCGAGTAACCGATGCTCGCTGTGATGGAAAAAAGGATTGCCATCCAGAGGGTGTTCACATCCGTGAAGAAAAACAGGCCCATGCAGGACAGCGCTCCCATCCACACAAAAAACTTCATGAAGTTCTTTTTCTTTCCCGAGATATCGGCCATGCCGGAGAGTAGCGGAAGGATTGCGGCCACGATCAGGAACGACAGAGAGAGGGCGTATGAATACAGGTTTGAGTTCAGCAGGCTAAATCCGAGGAAGCGCACCATGTCGCTGTCACCGGTTTTTGCCACTTCCTTATAATAGATGGGAAAGATGGCTGAAATGATGACCAGAGCATAGACTGAGTTGGCCCAGTCGTACATATACCAGGCGCGGACGGTTCTACGATCATTTAAGGCTGGGGTGCTGGTAGTTGCGGCCATGGTTGACGAGGCGGCAATATAAAATATTATGCGACTGTTTTAGCGATACGACTACGGTGAATAGTGGGTTTGAGGATCATTTTAAATTTGCAAAGCCTGTGATTTCTTGATTTATTTGTGCCCTTCTTTACTGGAGAGATGTCCGAGTGGTTTAAGGAGCACGCCTGGAAAGTGTGTATACCCCTAAAGGGTATCCAGGGTTCGAATCCCTGTCTCTCCGCAACTCAAACAAGGCCGCAGACAGGGCTTTTGTTTTGGAGCGTTGCCAAGCTTGCTTGAGCGTAAGCGCAAAAACAAAAGGGCTGGTGAGCGCAAGCGAACGTGGCATTGTTTGAGTTAAGCCTCCCCCTTGAGGGATCACGTCAGTAATCCCTGTCTCTCCGCTTTAATGCGTTTTTTACCCTTTCTCAGCCACAATGGCGACCCCGTCGGTAGCCCATTTTATTCAGATAATTTAAGTGCCTTTTGACCTTCTATGTCAAAAGGACCACTGCCAGCACGCCTTAAAAAACTCACCATCGATGATGTGAAAGTCACGCGCAACGGCGATGCCGTTGAGATTTATCTTCCCTTCAACAAATCCGATCCGCGCTATCCTGCGTACTGGAAGACTTTGAACTACTTGTAGCTGCTGCAAGAAGGTTGGGCTGATTTGATTTAAAGACGGCTTAGTCGCAGAAAATGTGTAGTAAAGAAACCCGAGCCAATCTGGCCCGGGTTCTTTTAAGGGTCTAATCCTCCAACTTCCTTTGTGAAGTTTACTTTGATGCTTCAAGTATCTTTTGAAACGAATGCGCCTGCTGGATTTCGTTATTGTATGTGGATTTCCCTGACAGGTGTAACTCGATGCGTAATGTTTCTAATGTCTTTCTCCAATATGATGCGACTACGCTTTTTAAACCTGGCGATGTTACTCCTTTCTGATCCAATCAAGAGGATTTGCGCCGTGCGCCGGCGAATGTCCGTGCGTAGTTTCTTGTTCTTAATCGAGCTCAACTTATCGCACTGAGGAAGTGCCCAAGATTTGCTTCAGCAAATCATCCAAGTATTTCGACGGAGGTCTACTTCCATTAGGGCCGTTAGCGTAGTCGATAATCAAGACCCAGATAGTCACTCGAAGTTCTACTCGGCTTTACTGGTTTTAATAGATCGGCAGTCCTAGCGATATTATACTCCCCGATTTCTCCAACAAGGGTGGTCTCTATTCGTGGGCAGTCGTCATGATAATATCGGTGTCTGTATCCGCCACTTATTGTGTCTACAAATATTTTCTTGTACTCGTTAGACGTGCATAAACGTGATGGAAAAATTGTTGCAGAATACTCAGGTCAAAGCCAAGGGTTCCGACGTGAGCTAAAAAGGTTCTTTAGTGCAGCTTTCTCCTGTTCGTCTTTGGTTACGTTACTCTAGTTTTTTATTTTCTATGGGTTTATGGTGAATATAGATTTCATGGCGGCTCGCCAGACTGTTGAAAGCGATGCAGCCTGCTTGCAAAAGTTAACCACATTGGTTAATTAACCAAATCGGTATACCTGCTATGTTTATCCAATGCCGAAAGAATTTTTCAGAATAAGGGAATAGCATCAATTATTCTCGCGTTCCTTGTAACGTCGACGTACTTTTGGCTGGAGCACATCGTGATCTATCAATACTCCCACATGAAGGCAATAGGATTAGCAACGTTTGTTTGTTATTGTGCACTTGCGCTCCGTCAAGTATGCCGAACCTGGCGAACTGGCGCAGAATATGAATTTAATTGCTTTATTGATGGCATGAGAGAAAGACAAGGGTGCGATGGAAATACTTCCTATAAAATATCCAAGTCCTCTATTAAAGGTTGAGTGGTTTGGTCATTAAAGGACGGGGTTTGGCGTAAAATCAAGTAATGTGTTATATTCAACATCGTAACTAAACCCCTCCTATTATGAACTCATCTGGCGCTGAGGCCTTAGCTAGCTTCGCAATGCTCGTAAGTATCGGGTCTTTTCTTATTGGGCTCTTCGTGCTTATCTCCTTCTTTATAATGGCCATCAACATCGGCACAATCACAAAACTAAATCGGGCCATCGAACATAGACAGGCATCCGTTCAGTCAAGCCTAGACAAGATCGTGAGGCTACTGGAGCAAGCGGCGAAGGAGAAAGTATGAAAAGGTCCTTTCTTCCCACACATTTGAGCAAGTAAAATGGTCACCAAAGAAATGGTCATTGACCGACTGAACACGACTAAGGAAAAGGCCGAAAAGACGCTGAATGAGTTACGCGCAAATGGTAATCCACTAGACTACGATACAATCGCAGCGCTTGAAGGAAAAGCTTTTAGCTTTTCTTTTCAATTGTTGGTGCACTTTGCAATACCTGCGCCTTCTGAGGGTAAATCATTGGCATGATTAAATTCTGTAAATAGGTATTACTCAATTTTGCACCTAGCAACCCTCTCGAAGTTGCAATGGCCGTCGTAACCAAAAGCCTTAGGAACCTTTCAGGAAAGTTGTTGTTAAATGATTCATAATTGTCAATGGAGAAATCGAATGCTATTTGCATCTCTGCCAATTCATGAGTCTTTTCCTGCTGAGTAGTTTGTATAATGATTTTTACTTGAATCTGAATTAGCTTTTCTTGGTCACTATATCCGACCAATGTATGCACCCTAAAATTGATAGGGACATTTTCTGATTTAACCAACTTTAAGCCGTGCTCCCTTTCTAATGTCTTATGGTTATGTAAAATAAAGTAGTCAAACGAATAAACACTTAGCCTAAATTTTGGCTGTAGTTCATAGCTATTTTCACTTGAAACTTTTCTGACCGCTTTAGCCATTGCAAGCAGTTTTAAAAGAAGTCGTTTTTAATGGATTAAGGTACGTCTCCATGCTATAGCTAGCGAGAGGAACGATATTATTATCTGCTTCGTTATTAACGAAATTACACTTCGAGTCAATCTTGAATTTAAAGTGCAAAATGCGTTGGAGTTTTGCCATTAAGTCAATATTGATCAATTTGTCGCCGGAGAATAACTGGGAGACAAAGCTCTTACTTACGTTCAGCTCCTCAGCAAGTTTAGAATAACGCATGTCGCCCATGTGATATTGCACTTGCTCAATGAACGCGAAATGCAAAATTTCTTTTTCAAAATCCAGTCTTTCACCTTCTTCAATCTGCAGGATTTTCTTGAGTTTTTCAGTTGAAGTTGTACTCATAATCGGCTATTGATTCTAGTTTTGGAATAATTTTCTTGTTGTTTCTTTGAAAGTCTTTATTAGCCAAAAGATAAATCATCACTATCTTCTTATTCCCCCCTGGGAAATATTCTTGGCAATAAATTCGTGGGTTTGAACTACCCTTGAATTTCATTGCAGTAATATCTTTCGTTTTTTTAGAGAAACCTTCTTTTCTGTACAGCGCATCTACATAAAGATTTTGTAATACGACTATCAAAATCTTTCTCATCCTTTTCTTGCTTTCCTGCTTTCCGAGAAATTCTGAAATTTCCTCAAAATTTTTCTGGTCCACATACAAATCAACATCCATTAGCTTTAAGCCCATTAAAGCATACTGATTGTCCTGAATGAACTCTTTCAAGGGCCATTTTACGCATTCTCGGATCACAAAGTTAACCTATAGGTTAAAAAAATCGTTCGCAACAAGACTAATTAATTTAAGATATTGCAAATCAGTTAGTTAAAAATACGGCATAACACCCTTAAGGGGGAATTTGTGGCATATTTACCCCGCTATTATGTCAAAACAGGTTTACTAATGTAAGAAATTACTTGGAGTTGAGCATGGGTTTCTTCCATGGGGACATCCGGACAGGTGCTTTCTACCTCTTTCTTTAAATGTTGTAGCGGGAACTTTCAGTATTACGTTGGCCTTCGTCCTGACTTTCTCAATGTCTTCTCGCATTCCCGCACGCTTAAGCTCTTTGCCGAAAGACTTCCGCCCCGAGCCTTGTGAGCGTTCGTCTAGTTATACCCTGATGAGTAACCGCTACTATGTGCTCTCCCTGTTGTCTCTCCGCTTTGATTGTTGCCGCCTGTATCAATCCCTCCGAGTGAAATGAAGGTTTTGGAAATCTGCATCTCTGGTCTTAGTGCCATCAGTCGACCAAACCAAGTCATCTGTCGGAGATGGGTTACTGGCGGACAGGTTCTCAACTCAAACAAGCCCTCACACCGCACCTTCTTCCCCGGAGCATATTATCGCCATTACTACCCGCCCGGCCTGCGTAATTTGTTTTTTCTGACAGCGTTACTAACTTTATCGATTCAGCGAACATAACCATGGACATCTTCGAAGTAGAAGTCAGCCTTTGGGGTAAATGGAAGCGCGAGGACACGGGTGAAGTGTACTCGTTCAGCCCGGGCCCCTACCCGGACAAAAAATTCCAGGACCTGCAGGAAGCGATCCTTCAGACGCCGGACAACCGGGCGTTTCTGGTGGGCTTCAACGTTTTTGAAAAGGACGAAAAGCCTATGCTGCAAATCGTTAACAATGTTTACGAAATCCGCGAAATGAATACGGAGTCGATGACCCTGATTGACGTCGTCGGGAAAGAGATCTCCTTTACATCGGAAAAATAAAATTACGCTACCGCAGGGCTTCGGAATTCCTTTCCTGCGGGCGAACGGCCTCGTAAACGCGGGCTTCATCCGAAAAATTCTTGTACAGCGGGAGCATGCCCCAGCCATTCAGATTTGCGACGAGCTTCCCCTCCTGAAGATTGCGGATAGAGGTTTCCTTGTTGATAGAATTCAGCACGTAGTAATTTACGTTGTCCTTCGTGCAGTTCACCGCCTTTTCCTTCGTCGTGTTGCTGAGGTAATGCAGAAAATTCTCAACCTGGATGTTCTCATACACTCCTCCCAGAGCCCTGGCACGATCTATTAAATCGTCGTCTTCATGACCTATCGCAGCAAACGCCTCATCGTAGCCGCCAATCTTTATGAACAACTCCTTTGACATGACAATTCTTCCCTCCGTTCCCCAATAGGGAGCTTTCTTGAAATGCAGTACGGCATTATCGCCAACCTGCAGGATTTTATAGTTCACGTAGAAAGCGAAGTCCTTTCCCGTATAATTATCGCCATCGAGGTTGACTACAATATCGCCGGTAGCCACCTTGTGCGCCAGGTTCTTTGCTATGGATGCATGAAACACTTCGGGTACATCGGTCCGATAGTAGTTGACAACCCCCTCCCGGATGTACGAAGCAAGATTCTTCCTGGCCCAGTGGTCGAGATCATCGCCGGAATTATAATTGACCAGGACAAACTCAACATTGCCATAGTCCAGGTTATCTTCAATATTTTTCAGGTACGTCTGTCTGAGATGAAAAAGTCTGTTCATACAGGTCGTGCAGAATGAAACTTTCTTTCGGGGCAGCTCGTCAGAATATATTTCCGCCGGAAGTTCCTCATCTTTATACCTTCTAAGGTAACGATCGCGTATGTCGCGTAGAGTCCGCTCTAGATTGATCACTTTATTTTCGGTCGTTATCGTGAAACATTATTTCACTTTCCTTCTCATTTATCATACCTCCCTCCCCATTTCAAAATCACTTTAGCCGGTTCCGGGAACGAACGCAGGGAGGGCGATGAACTCGGGCACCTCGTAATCTGCCGCGATCCGGCTCCTGGTTGGCATATTTTTGAAAACAAGCATTCATTAAATCCATTTTATCCTCAAGAAAACCGTCAATGCTGCTTAGATACTACCGCGAGCCTAATTTTGGTGACGCCCTCAATCCGTTGATCTTTGAGCACTTTCTTCCACACTTTTTCGATGATGATCACTCCATCGAATTTTGCGGAATCGGCTCGATTATCGGTCTTGAGATTAATCCTGGCGTTCACAAAAAGGTAATCTTCAGCAGTGGTTTTGCTTATGGAACCCTGCCGACCATCGACGATTCCTTTGATTTCGTGTGTGTGCGCGGACCCTTGACCGCCGAATTGCTCAAGCTATCGCCGCAGAAGGCGATCACCGACGGCGCAGCGCTGTTGCGAAGGATGGACTTCGGCGCTCATCCCAAGAAATACAAATTCTCTTTTATGCCCCATTGGGAGAGCGAGTTGAAGTACCCGTGGAAGACGATTTGCGAAGAGGCCGGCATTCTGTACGTGAGTCCTATGACCCCTGTTCTCGAGGTAATCGACAAAATACTCCAGTCTGAAGTTGTTATTGCTGAGGCGATGCACGCTGCCATCGTGGCAGATGCATTGCGAACACCGTGGATACCGGTGAAGGCTTATAACGGAATAAACGCCTTCAAGTGGAACGATTGGCTGAACACCATCGGTCTTGAGTACAGGCCAAACCTGATCCGGTCGATGTACGCCTACAATGACTTTGTCGTCGGGCTTGTGGAGAAGAAACGGTCGGGTTTGCCCGCGTTCGTGCGCAACGCAGCGGTCAAAAGTTATGTGTATGGTCAGGAACTTTTCCTGCGCTCCGGTACCGTGAAACAACTCGAAGCGTTGAAGAAACTGGACCCGTCCTTAAGCAAAGAAGACATCCTCGACTCCAGAGTCGATCAACTGCTTGAGGCCCTGGAACAGGTAAAAGTCCGATACCCGCGTAAAACGGCGCCTGGCCGATAATTCGCCTTCGGAAACAGGAGTCAAATCTTCAATATTTTGCTCAGTGTTTTGAGAATCGGGTTGCCGAATTTGGATGAGAACTGGCAGACTCCGAGGATGTCGGTGAGCCGGATGTAGTTAACTTCCAGTACATGGCCTGTGAAATCATATCCTTTCAGAATGATGGTAGTGTTCTCGTTACCATCTCCGATCAAAATATCATCGACGCCCGTAACGAACATCCCTTTTCCCAGGACGTCGGACTTAATGCCAATGGCCGTGCCGCGGTCTTTACTTTCTAGCAACGCTTTCAAGACTTCTGTCGGCTCTCTGATAAAGTCAAAAGGGGTGTTAAGCATGTAATCGTCCATTAATCTGATGATTTAGCTGGGGTGATTTAATCTTCAGTGTGTATGGTGTAAAAGCAGAGAAAATATCGTGATCACTGTTAAGTTCAAACTCCTCCGCTCCTGCAAGATCGCAATGGTACGTAACCGTGCGCGTGGGCATGTGTGCGAGCAGGATCGCCTTGCTGGTAACAACCAGCACCTGTGAAAAGAGCGTGGGCCAGGGATGATTTTCCATCCGGATCCGGATAGAAACGGAGGTCGTTAACGCCAGGTCGTGCAGTAAGTTTCGGAACTGAGCGGCATCGAGAACGTGGATGGTGGAAAGGGAATTTTGAGTAGTTGCTGACGTCGCTGTCTCCATGGTATGTAGGCGGTTTCGGTAAAGTACCCTGAAAAGACAAAAACCATGCCCGCGCAGACAGCGCGGAATCAATCATCTTTTATGATAATCATCAACTTTACGGGAATTTCTCTACACAACTTAGGGACGAAAAAATTGGCAAGAAATTCGAGCGCAGGCAACCCGATCCCCTGACGTCATGAACCACATAAAGTAAGACAATACCGTACAACGTATAGGATATACGCAAATAGAAATACTTGTACCTGCGTCAAACGGTCAACTCGCCCGCCAACGGCTCTGACACAAGCGTCTTAACTTTATCTGTGTCGTACTTTCCCAACAGCACCATCAGCTTGGTGACGGCAGCTTCCGTCGTCATGTCCGCGCCTCCAATCACACCGATCCGCTGCAGCTCCTTGCTCGTCTCATACCTCCCCTGCATAACCCTTCCACCTGGACATTGTGAAATATTCAACACGATAACACCCGCGTTGATTACCGCTTCGAGATGTGACAACAAGACCGGGGATGTGGGCGCGTTGCCCGAGCCGTAGGTTTCAAGAATGACGGCGCGTAGACCGGGCGTTGCAAGGACCGCCCGGATGGTCGATTCCGGAATGCCCGGAAACAATTTCAGTATGGAAATATTCACATCGAGCCCGGATAATAATCGAAGACTTCGCCGGCCCGGTGGACGTATGGCAGAAAAATTGTAATCTATTTTTACGCCGGCCTTCGCCAGCAACGGATAATTACCGGAATCAAAAGCGTCGAACTGCATGCTTTCCACTTTTTTCGACCGGTTTCCGCGGAGCAACTCGTAGTTGAAGTAAATGCATACTTCCGGTACCAGCGCCACGCCGTTCTTCCTGGCTGAGGCGACCTCCAGTGCTGTGATGAGATTCTCGCGCGCATCTGAACGCGGCTCGCTGATGGGAAGCTGCGCACCCGTGAATACCACGGGTTTCGCGAGGCCGTCGAGCATAAAACTCAAAGCAGACGCAGTGTATGCCATCGTATCAGTCCCATGCAGCACTACGAAACCATCGTGTGTCTCGTAGTGCTCGGCCACAAGTCCAGCCAGGATCTGCCAGTGTTCAGGCTGAATATTCGATGAGTCGATCGGCGTATCAAATGAGATCACGGTCAGTTCAAGCGCAAGATTCTTCAGTGCGGGCAAGTGGTGCAGGATCAAGCTGAAGTCGAAGGGTATCAATACACCCTGCGCATCGTAAGTCATGCCGAAGGTACCCCCGGTGTACAAGATCAGGATCTGCCCTCGCGCCGGTTCCGGCGATGCGGTGTTGATGGTTATTCGTTTCATGCGGAAGGTGTGTCAGAAGACGCTGAAGGTCGATCAAATATACGGTGTGCGTTTGCGGTTGAGCAATCCCGCAACTCGTCGACGGAAAGTTCCTTTATCTCGGCAACGCGCTTTGCGATCAGCGGAATGTAAGATGGTTCATTGCGTTTGCCGCGGTGCGGTACCGGTGCAAGGTATGGGCTGTCCGTCTCAAACACGATGCGATCCGGCGGAACGTCCGGCAAGACGATATCCAGCCCCGCTTTCTTGAATGTGGAGACGCCGCCAATCCCGAGGTAAAAACCAACCTTCAGGATTTTTTCCGCTTGCTCAGCTGTGCCCGTAAAACAGTGAAAGATGCCCGATAAATTGCCGTCCTGAAGATTTTCCACCAGGGCGATCGTCTCGTCCATACTTTCGCGACAGTGGATAACCACCGGAAGTTTGTATTCTTTCGCCCAATTCACCTGGATCGTGAAGGCTTCACATTGCTGATCCCAGAATGTTTTATCCCAGTATAGATCGGTGCCGATCTCGCCGATCGCGGCGAAAGTCCGCTTCGCCAGCCAGCCTTCGACAGTATAGAGCTCGCGTTGAAAGTCTTTCTTCACCGAGCAGGGATGCAATCCCATCATGGCAACACATCCCGGCCACCTGCTCTCGACTTCCAACATGCGGTCGATCGTCGTGTGATCCACGTTGGGCATAAAAATACTGCGGACCCCCGCCTTTGTTGCTCGTTCAATCACGTCATAGCGGTCAGCATCAAACTCCTCTGCGTAAATATGTGCGTGCGTATCGATCCAGTGACTCATGGGATGTTAAGGTACCAGTTTCCGCGACAAATATCGACGACAGCGCCGACAATAGAAAATTGAGCATCAACACACAATTCATTCTTCGCTGATAGGAACGATCAACACGTTTTCAACGCGAATGCGTATATTGATAACGATTTCCTCCAAATAATATCTTTATGGCATCAAGACGGACGTTCCTCAAAAACTCGGGATCGCTGCTCGCCGGCGCGGCGCTGACACCGATGGTATATTCACGAATGAACGCGGGTGTTTCGCAGAACGACAAGCTCACGGTAGCACTGATAGGCTGCAAAGGAATGGGGATGTACGACCTCACCGATCACCTCAAACAACCAGGCATCGAGTGTGGCGCACTCTGCGACGTCGACAACAACGTTTTGCAGGAGCGCGCAAAGACTGTTCTGGAGCTTACGGGCAAGACCCCGAAGCTGTACAAGGACTACCGACAGGTGATTGACGACCGCGATATCGACATTGTTATCATCGGAACACCCGACCATTGGCATTGTCTTCCCGCCGTAGAGGCATGTGAAGCAGGGAAGGATGTGTACGTGGAGAAACCGTTGGCCAACTCGATTGGAGAGTGTCAGGTGATGCTCAAGGCCGCGCGTAAACATAACCGCATCGTTCAAGTGGGACAGCAGCAGCGCAGCGGCCAGCACTGGCAGGACGTCGTTGCACTCGTGCAGTCCGGAAAACTGGGTGATATACGCAAAGTGAAAACGTGGGGTTACTTCGAGTACGGAAAAGGCAATCCACGCGTTCCCGACTCGCCGGTACCCGACGGTGTCGATTACAATACATGGCTCGGACCTGCGCCAAAACATCCGTTCAACAAGAACCGATTTCACGGAACATGGCGTCACTTTTGGGACCATGGTGGCGGCCTCCTCACAGACTGGGGCGTTCACCTCCTCGACATCCCCCTTTGGGCGATGAAGGTGAAATTTCCAAAAGCCGTCATGGCATCGGGAGGCATCTATTCCTATTCCGACAACGCGATTGAAACTCCGGATACTCTCAACGTCCTGTATGACTTCGGATCATTCACACTGGATTGGGATCACGCTGGCGGGTTATCGAAAGGAATCTACGGCAGGAACTACGGCGTCGCCTTCATTGGTAATAACGGGACACTGATCGTAAACCGGGAAGGCTGGGAAGTCATTGCCGAGTCAGAAAACAATGTGGATAAAACGCAGGTGATACCGCTTCAACCTGCAGACGACGCATCACATGAAAAACATGTACAGAACTTCCTTGAGTCGGTCAAGTTGCGTAAGCGGCCAATTTGCGAAATTGAAGACGGCCACAATGTGGCAATCCTTGCGCACATGGGAAACATCGCCTATCGCACCGGGACGCGGCTGACATACGATGAAACAAAAGGCAAATTTCAAGACGAGCAGGCGAACAAGCTACTTAAGCCCGCCTACCGGTCGCCATGGAAGTTCCCGTCCGTTTAGTTTTGGACGGTCAGGAACCAGCGGATATATATTTAGCAAATACCAGCGCGCCTACAATCACAGCGATCACGGCGGCGAAGAGAACCGCGCCGGCGGCGATGTCTTTAGCCTTTCCTGCCAGTGGGTGATAATCCGGACTTGCAAGGTCTGTTATATTTTCGAGGGAGCTGTTGATCATCTCCAGTGCAATCACCAGTGCAATGGTGAGCAACACAACACACCACTCCGTGTTTGTGATATCGAAGTAAAAACCCGCCGCAACGACCGCGCTACCAACAAGGAGGTGAATCTTCAGATTCTGCTGATCGCGTATAGCCGTGGAGATACCACGGGCTGCGTAAACAAAACTATTGAGAAATTTCTTCATACTCTTCGGGAATTCTATGCCGGCTATGCCAGCGTGCCCCTCAGCCGCTAATCAGGTCGCGCACTGCTCGTGCAAGTAAATCATTTTCTGCAGAAGGTGGGAAGCCTGAATACTTTTGGCTCTCGGCAAGTGCCGCTGAGAGCCTGAACGAGGATTGTGGCCTAGTGAGCGCAAAGCGCTTTTCCATCAACCTGCCCGCGAGATATTCCTGTTCCGTCTGTCCCGGCGTTGGAACAAATATCACTTTCATTCCCATCGTCTTCATGTCCATCACTGTGCTGTAACCGCTCCGCGCAACAACGATCGCCGCCGACCGCACCGCTTGCTGAAGAGGTGACAATGCCAGGAAGTTGATAACCGATTGGTCCGGTACTACGTCCGATGATGATGGCAATCCGCGTACCAGCAGATAACGGAGGCCGGATTCCCGCAACTGCGGAAGCAATATATCCTCAAACAACGTTCTCTGCGGTTCAGGCCCGGACAAGATCGCGATCACGTCATGGCGGACCATTTCGCTTTCCGGTATGCAATTGAACCGGGAGAGCCATCCGATATATCGTGTTTTTCGGATCACATCTTTATTTCTGATGGCGGTGAGATCCCCTGCCAGCGAGTCGTCGCCGGGGACATCCGGTATCCAAAGAGATTGAAAGCGGTTTATAAAACCTTCATTCATCTTGCGGAAAATCCCCCGAAGGAATCCCAAGCGCTTCGGCATCATCACATTCGTCTGGTGAGTGATAAAGACGGAGGGAATTCGGTTTGACCAGCATCCATACCGGTTGTCGGAGATCATGATATCGATGGCCTCGTCGCGGATGATCTTGCCGACAGCCTCATGCTCGGCGGGAATCACCCGCGCGAAATGCGGCAACTGCGCCGCCATCGATAATGTCATCGAACCCTTTCTGGGATAGTGCGGATCGTATCCCGGCAGCGGATACGATGGCATACCCGGAAATTCGGTCCGCAGTAGCGCGAGTGCGTCTCCGCTTCCAGCGATCACGACCTCACACCCCTGCCGCTGCAGTTCGTGGATGACAGGAACGCAGCGCGCCGCATGGCCAAGGCCCCAGTCCAGTGGTGCAACCAACACTTTCTTCATGACGGGCCGGTTGGGTGGTGCAAGTTTTCCGGTAGTTTCGAAAAGACAAATCCCCGTGAGCTGAAGTGATCAATCAGCCGCGGCAGGGTGTATTCCATATTGCGCTGAGCCTTGTAACTGTCGTGGAAGACAATGATCGATCCGGGTCTGCAAGCGTCGATCGTTCGCCTTAAGCAATCTTCAGCCGAAAGTGCCTGATTATAATCCTGCGACAGCACATCCCACATCACGATACTATAATCCTTCAGTAAGCTAATCTGTCTTCTTGTGATCCGCCCATACGGTGGCCGAAACAGTTTAGCAGGTTGATGAAGTCCCGCTTCTCCGGCGATCGTATCGAATGCTCTTGTATTTGATAGGTAGGAGTCGGCGTTGGTTTTCCATCCATTGACATGATTCACCGTGTGGTTACCAATGGCATGGCCCGCGCGCACGACACGTGCAAAAAGTCCGGGATGTTTACGGATGTTGTCACCGATACAAAAAAAGGTGACGCTTATGTTGTTGCGCGCAAGTATCTCCAACGCGAAGTCCGTGGGGCCCGGAACAGGACCATCGTCAAACGTGAGATAAAGTATTTTTTCAGTTGCAGGCATCCGCCACACAAGGGACGGATACAACCAGGGAAGAAAGAAAGGTACGCGATGGGGAATCATCCGACCCTGCAGGAAAGAATGGTTATATCATCGTGATATCCTTTCCTGCCCTTGAATGTGTCCAGGGACACAATAATATCCTGGTGAATCGACTTCAGGTCCTTCGTGTAGGTGTGGTCCGAGTTAAAATACTGAATGATCTTTTCCACACCGTACTCTTCACCCTGTTCGTTCACTGTCTCGGTAAGTCCGTCCGTGTAGCAGAAGAGGAGGAAGTCGTCGAGACCCGTGATAAAACCTTCGTTCAGGAAAGGAAGCGGATGCATCGCGCCAAGCACTGTCGATCCATCTTCGAGCAACCTCAGCCCTGAGCGCTTATCCCAGAGTATCGGCGGATTATGTCCCGCGTTGACGTAGACCATCGTCTTCAGCCTCACGTCGTAAATCGCCGCAAAGCAGGTAATAAATTTTTCACCCTTGGTGTTCTCGAGCACCTGAAAGTTCAGCGCTTCGATTATATCGGTAAGGTTGGGCGTCTGTCTGAGCAGGGTGCGCAGCGATGCCTGAAAGTTGGACATCATGAGCGCCGCGGCAATACCCTTTCCACTGACATCGGCAATGCAGATAAGGAATTGATTCTTGTTGATCGGAATGTAATCGTAGTAGTCCCCGCCAACGATATCGTGCGGGAGGTAGCTTGCTTCGACCTTCAGAATATCGGTATTGGGAAGTGACTCCGGAAAAAGAAACTGCTGGACGTCGCTGGCGATCTCGAGTTCCTTGCGAAATGCCTCCTGCGCGAGTTGGCGGCTCGCAAGCTTTTTATTCTCGATCGCAACGATAATGATATTGCTCAGCGCCTGTATAAAGCGAATACCGTCTTCATCGAGGTGGCCGCCTTCATCTGTATCCAGGCCTCCAACAAAAACAAGCGCGAGCGTGTTGCTCTTATGTGTAACCGGGATAACGATATCAAATTCCGTAAACTCGCATTGGTCGAATTCTCTCAGGTGCGTGATATCCTGGATGGTCTTAAATGCCGGCAGAAGCTTGACCGACTGAAACTGGTGCTCGGTTCCAAAACTCGCTTTGCAGTTCCATTCGTCGTCCAGAACAAACAATGCCAGCTTCCGGATCTTGAGATTCGACCGCAGCGTAAAGTTGTAAATCTTGTATAAAGAAGCCGCCGGCAGGTTACTATTGATAGCCTGCGTGATTTCCAACAGAGCGTTGAGCTCCAGTTCCTTGATTTCTACCTGCTTTCTAAGATCTTCCTGGGTCATAGTTTCTCAGGGCAAAGGTAGAAATTAAATAAAACCTAATCGGAAAAGAAATCGGGCCTTTCCAGGAACCTGAAAGTCAGGGAAAAAGCTTTTTCGGGGTAAATGTGCGGTGTTTCCACTCAAACGGGCGGAAAAAAGAAGCTATTCCAACACCCAGCGCGTACAGCGGATACAGCGCCTGCAGACTGAAAAAGGCGAGCCAATTCCAGCGGACGTCCAGGAAGCGACAGACCTGCAATAAAAATGCGGCTTCCAGAATGATCTTGATCGTTATCAGAAACAACGCCTGGAGGATGAAAGGGGAAAAAACGAAGAACCAGTTAATGATGAAAGTGACCTGGAACAGCAACACCAGGGCGGCCAGGACACGGGCCGTGACCGATGTATTGTCCCTCCACTTAGACGCCCACCGGATCCGTTGGTTGAAGAAAGCCTTCACGTCAGGTTGAGGTACCGTGGAAACGACGGCGTCCGGGGAAGGAACAAATTGGATTCCGGACGGGTACTTTTGGTGGATCTTTCGCATGAGGAATTCATCGTCGCCGGTCGGAACTTCGAGATTTCCGTCATAACCCTTTACCTGTTGAAAAGCCTTTTTCCGGAAAGCAAGGTTGGCGCCGTTGCACATTGTAGGCATCCCCAGAGCTGCGGAAGAAGCTCCGGCCCCGATCAGGCTGGAAAATTCAATTGACTGAAGCGCATCGAAAAAAGAATAAGCACCCTCCATGCGAACACCTCCGAAGGCAAGCATTACGTCGTTGTGGCGAAATGGCCTGCGCATTTCGTGAAGCCATTGAGGAGAGACCCTGCAGTCGGCGTCCGTGGTAACAATGATCGATCCCCTCGCTGCACGGACACCCGCAGCGATCGCCCACTTCTTGCCTTTGCCCGGGCTGTGAATCACCAGTAAGTTCTTCAGCTGATGCTGACTTACAGCCCACAGTGTTTCATCTTCCGAATCATCATTGACGATGATTACTTCGAAATTCGGGTATTCCTGGGCGGACAGGGTGGACAGGAGATTGCCGATCCTGCCTTCTTCGTTGCGAACGGGCACAATAACAGAGATCAGCGGTTCTCTTCCCACCGCCTGCGGAAATACCACGTGGCCAGAATCCTTCCAGCCAATGAGGAAGGCGATCAGGAGCAGGAAATAAAGAACAAAAATAACTGTCAATACCAGCATGAACGAAATTTCAAAAGTAATAAAGGCTCCCTATCTTGTGGCCGTGGGAAAAGTTATCAAGGAAAAGATCATACTGGGGCTTGATCCAGGCACAAACATAATGGGATACGGCATCATTTGCATCAAAGGGTCCTCCATTACCTTGATTCAGTACGGTGTCATTCATCTCAGCAAATATGCGGGACATGAACTTAAATTGAAAAAGATCTTTGAAAGGGTTTTAGGTCTTGTTGACGAATATCATCCGGACGAGGTCGCCCTTGAGGCCCCGTTCTTTGGAAAGAACGTTCAGTCAATGCTAAAACTGGGGAGGGCGCAGGGCGTGGCCATGTCCGCGGCGCTTGCCCGTGAGATCCCGATCGTCGAATACGCGCCCCGGAAGGTAAAGCAGTCGGTTACCGGAAACGGAAATGCCTCCAAAGAACAGGTGGCGCGCATGCTGATGACAGTACTTACCATCCGCGAGTTGCCAAAGCTTCTGGATGCTACCGATGCACTTGCCGTGGCGGTATGCCACTATTTCCAGCAGCGAGCACCAAAAAGCAAAGCAAAATCCTGGGAAGCGTTCGTCAAAGACAACCCACATAAGCTTAAAGCTTAAAGCACAAAGCCGAAAGCACAAAGCCGGCAATTCTACTTTCAGCTTCTCACTTTACTCTTCTTACCGTCTACTTCTGCTTTGTTCTTTTTGCTTTCTGCTTTTTGCTTTCTGCTTTACTTCATTATGGTTACCGTTCCCTTCAATGCCCCCGTACACTCATTTTCAATGGTATAGAAATATACTCCGGAAGGAAGGTCACCTCCTGTCCATTCATTGTGGTAGCTCATTGAGGCAAAAACTTGCTTGCCCCACCGATTGAAGACAAAGAGTTTCGAACCGACGAGACGGTCATCGATGATAAAATATTGATTGAAGTCATCTTCGTTATCCGGTGAAATGAAGTTGTAGGTTTGAATGTTGTCGAACTGCTTTCGGGTGAATGTGATCGTATCGGCCGCGAGACCGCAGGCATTTTGGATCTGAAGCCAGTATGTTCCGAACGTTGTTGCTTCGAAGGTCGGGTTGGTGGATCCATCCTGCCATTTGAAAGCATAATCACCGGTTTCAAGAGTCGGTTTCAGCACGCGCGGTTCCAGCGAGCAAAGGGCTTCATCGTCTCCGAGGGAAAACACGGGTGGATGATTTTGAAAAGAGATCGTAACGGTATCGGCATCCAGCTGGCACTCTTCGGAGACAGACACCGAGTAAATTCCCGAAGCAGTAACGGTTATCTCCTGTGTGGTTGCGCCGGTGTTCCACAGAAATGTTTTACCGGAGGCGGTGCCGCCTGGAGTCAGCAGATAGTCATTCTGATCGCAAAGTTGAACATCATCTCCCAGATCTACATCAAGAACGGTATCGAACTGCTTTCTGGTGAACGAGATCGTATCGCCCGCGAGGCCGCACGCATTTTCGATCTGCAGCCAGTATGTTCCGAAGGTTGTTGCTTCGAAGGTTGGGTTAGTGGATCCATCCTGCCATTTGAAAACATAATCACCGGTTTCAAGAGTCGGCTTCAGCAGGCGCGGTTCCAGCGAGCAAAGTACTTCATCGTCTCCGAGTGAAAACTGGGGTGGACGATGTCCGAAGGAGACCATAACCGTATCGGCGTCGACCTGACATCCTTCCGAGACAGACAGTGAATACATTCCTGATGCAGTAACGCTTAGCTCCTGCGTTGTTGCGCCGGTGTTCCACAAAAATGTTTTGCCGGCCGCTGAGCCGCCTGGACTCAGCAAATAGTTGTGCGCGTCGCAGAGCTGGACATCGTCTCCAAGATCAACGTCGAATTTCGCCTGTTCAAAGTCCCGGATGATTTCGGCGCGGGTGTTGATCCCTGTAAAATCGAGCGACTGAACCCAGAGCGGTTCGCTGTTGTCATAGCGTTGGTAGGTGGAGCAGATATTACTACCGTAAACAAAATCAAAGGTATTACCGGTGTTATTGTCCGCTAAAAAAACTCCGTAGTAGGGAAGTTGAACGCCCGATGCATCTAACCCATCTGTCTGAGAGGGGATATGGTTAACCCGGTAGATATGAGCGCCCCATGGATTCCCATTCACTTTGGTAACTGAAAAGTCGTCCAGTGCCAAATTCTTGCCAGACCATGAGCCAGTGTAGAGATACGAGCTGACTTCGCCGATGGGTGCGCCGGAGAACACTCGGGCCGCCGTGCCATTCACTTTACCATGAAATGCATTGGGACTTGAGTCTATCAAATCGTCGCCTTCGGTTTCATCAAAATTCCAATATCCTATCAGGCCTGCTTCATTGCCAGCCAGACTTCGGCACATGGTTTCACGCACTTCGCTTTCGGACAATCCTCTATTCCAGATTCGCAACTCATCAATCATGCCCTTAAATCTGTGTGTGACTGCATTAGTCTTGTAATATCCAATCTTGGCCACATCTCCCGGGAAATCTGAAGACATAGGAAGGTTCGAGTCGCCTGTAGAACTGCCACCCACATTCTGCCCATTCACATACAATTGAATATCCGACGACGATTTTGCCACAGCGCAGACATGCATCCAGCGATTTTCCATATTTGCAATGGGGACGGACTTTCCCCTGCGAAACTGACTGTTGTTCTCGCCTCTTCCATCGCCATACTCAAAAAACAAATTCGTCTGGCTCAGACAAAGCCAAAAGCCATTGTAAAGCGGAGCATTATCCTGACTGATGAATATTGGCAGAATGTACTGCGTTGACGGTTCAACGAAAACCCAGGCGGAAATAGTAATTGGGAGCTTCGCATCATCATAGATGTTCCCGAGATCCACGTAGTCATCAACAGCATCGAACCGTATCGCGCGACCGGAACCAACATGATCAGTCTGGGAAAAGGCGTGGCAATAAGAAAAAATTAGAAAGAGAAGAAAGGGTCCAAGCTTGTACATGGCTAAAGATAAAGATTTATCTACAATCGAAGAAATGAAAGGGGAGTTGCTCGATTTCCATTTCACAAATTTCGAAACGGTGCCTATCTTGCGCGAATGAGCGTAAATATTGCGCCGCATAATTGATCAGGAAAAACCAGGACAGGTAACCGGTGGAATCTCCTTGAATGATTAGCAAAGGATTTATTAAAAATTCGATTCTT
Source organism: Flammeovirgaceae bacterium (assembly GCA_044507775.1). Taxonomy (GTDB): domain Bacteria; phylum Bacteroidota; class Bacteroidia; order Cytophagales; family Cyclobacteriaceae; genus Chryseosolibacter. The sequence continues at coordinate 94,252 of JBIQIY010000001.1, forward strand.
TACACCGTTGCCGGGATGCTGCCGATGGCAAGCGCGGTGATCCTGTTACCATTTTACCTCAACTACCTTCCCCTGGAGCAATATGGCCAACTGGCGTTTTATCTAGCGTTCGCCATGTTCGTGCAGATCATCGTTACGTTCAGCTTTGATTTGTCTTTGTACATCTACTATCACGATTACAAGAAGGAACCGCAAAAGCTCGCCGTACTGATCAGCTCCGCCTACGTTTTCATGGGCTTTATCGGCGCAGGGTTGCTCATTATCCTTTCCCCGACCGGCGTATTTCTCTTCGATCTGCTGGGCAATAAGGGACTTTCATTTTTTCCATACGGATTTCTTGCCCTCATCAGCGCCATCTTCCAGGCTTTTTTTAAAGTTCACAGCAGCCTGTTGCAGACCCAAGAGAAGCCCCAGATGTTCTTTTGGGCGAATCTGATATCATTTTCACTTATTGCGGCATTCACGGTTGGCGGACTGATTCTTTTTCCTTCGACCCTTATAGGTCCCGTTGGAGGGCGCGCCGCGGCGGCAATCATTGCAGGGTCATGGGCATTGGCCCGGATATTCAGGCAATTCGGCTTCCATTACGATTTTGCATTTCTTAAGACGATTTTCCGCATCAATAATTCATCTTTCATTTACCAGTTGCAGCAATGGTTTATCAATTATTTTGACCGGATTATCATCACCCTCTACCTGACGATGCAGGATGTAGGAGCATATGACTTTGTATGGAAATGTCTGCTCGCAGTCGACCTCGTCATCGGGGGATTGTACAATGCCTTTTATCCAAAGGTAATCTCGGCGCTCGCCGAACAGGAAAGAAAAGGCTCGACCCCACTGATCAATCGTTACTATCACGGACTCACTGCGGCCATCATGATTCTTGTAAGCAGTGCGATTTTCGTCCTGCCCCTGCTGCAGTATTTTGGCTTCATGAAGCCCGAGTATCAGGATTCGCTGCGCTACATCCCGTTCATGGGCCTTCTTTATCTGATTCGGGGTACACGCTATTATTTCGGGCTGCCCTACGGCGCACTTAAGTACACCAAGCCGCTACCGTTCATCTACCTGATCATATCGGTAATCAAAATTGGTCTTGTGCTTTTATTCATTCGTCAATACGGCGTTATGGCTGTTATTGCTGCATCCTTCATCAGTTCAGCGTTCGAGGTCGTGTTTCTTTACTACCGGATCCGGGATAAATTCGCTTTCCATTTTAATCGGTTCAAGATCATTGTTGCGCCTCTTGTACTCGTGTGCATCATCGTGGTGTCAGAAAGCACAGCTTTCCTTGATCCGCACATTCGCCATGCGACGTATGTCGTACTTTCCTTGCTCATTCTGCTCTGGCTTTATCGAAATGAAATACGACTGATCACAATTCCGTTGTTCAGGAATCAGCGATGAAGAGTGTCTCCATATAATTCATCGATCCTTTGAAGAAAGGAATCCGACGAGTACTGCTCCAATGCCTTATTTCGAATGGTGTTGCGATCAAAGGAGTGATGGTTATCAATCATCCAGGCTATTACCTTCCGCAATCCGTCAACGTCTTCCATGGCAACCAGGCGACCGCAGCTTGCGTCAATGAAATCCGCGGGTCCGCCGCTGTTTGTCGCCACAACAGGAAGACCAGACGCCATTGCCTCAACGATCACCATTCCAAAAGCCTCCATACGACTCGAACTCACGAAGAAATGAAGCTGTTTCATGAAATCGGGAACATAGGGCACAAATCCATGAAACCGGCATTTTTCCGCAACATTCAGACGCTCTGCCAACATCTTGTAAGCGTCAACGCGCTTACCCGTGCCACCGATGTGCAGGACGAAGCCCTTTTTGATGTCTGCAATTGCTTTCAGCAGGATGTCAAGCCCCTTTCGTTCGGAGCTCAGTCCACCAAGAAATCCAATCTGCACGGGAAAATCGGGAACCGTGGTAACAGAGTATTCGCGCACATGAATCAGGTTGGGCACAATGTCTACATCCTGACCCATCACCGATTTGATTCTCTCAGCCGCCCACGTGCTGACCGCAATTACATGCGCCGCCCGTCGCAAGGCGAATAATGTCGACATTCGGTGAAATACGCTTCTGAAATTGTCTGTGAAGCGCGACGTGTGATCGGAAACAATAAAGGGACATCTCAACAAACGCGCAACACAATACGCCCAGATCCCGCCGGGGTATGCAATGTTCCCGTGGACAATGTTTGCGCGCATCTCCTTCCCCACTTTAAAAGCAATCCACACACTGATCAGCAAGTAGTTGATCTGATTAATAACGGGGATAGATTTGTTCACCACGATCCTGTACTCCTTTACCTTTCCAAAGGTTGACTCTGTAAGTTTCCAGGAAAAAAAACTAAACGATCTATAGTCAACCTTCGAAGAAACCACAACGACATCATCTTTCTCACTGATGGCGCTTGCCTGATCCCGGATGAATACACCGTGATGGGGCAGATCGTTATCTGGATACCACGGCGTGAGAAAAAGGATCCTGCGGGACACGTTGCTTGTGTTAAGGGGCCAGGAATATCGCATTGCAGAACGGGCGGATTTTCAGCGGCTCCAGTCCTTTCCTGGACATTTGAAAAGGATTATACCCCAGCGATTGCAACCATGAAACCATGTCGCCGATCTCGTAGCCAGCGTTCGTCGCCGTTTCAGCATTCAATTCAACCATCAGCACAGGTTTGAACTTTCTTAAGACCTGCTCTGCTCCTCGAAGTACGGGCCATTCATTCCCCTCCACATCGATCTTGATGAAGTCAACTTTTTCAATACCATGTTCTTTAACCATCTCGTCCAGGGTTGCCAGCGTAATAACCTCCTTCTCGCCTTCTTTCTCACCCTGCGGAAACAGGCTGGCGTTGCCCTCGTTATTCAGTTCATCATCTTCATTAAAGTAAATCGGCACCTCCCCGGATCGGTCGGAAAGTCCCAGTCTCAAGCACTTGACGTTATCGAGCCGATTGAGCGACACGTTACTCACAAGCCTGTCAAAATAAAGCGACATCGGCTCGAAGGCAAGTACACTGCCTTTGGAAACGCGTTTAGCCGCGAACAACGCGAACTCTCCCTGATTGGCGCCGACATCAACAAAAGTCATATTCTCTTTTAGAAATTTGTTGAGAAACCGCATCTCATTAAACTCGTGAAACCCGGTCCAATATATGGCGGCGCCCATCCTTTTGGAGATATCTATCTGTATCCTGAGGTCGCGATCAAAATTGTTGATCGTTGTCATTGTTACTGCCAAGCGCTTGTCTCGCCACCGCTTAAAAAATAAAACCGAGAGCCAATACGTACTTTTGAGGAGCGTATTAATAGCTCCACGCGTGTATAGCAATTGGGCATTCAGCGTCCGAAAGATTGAGGCGAGTGTGGACATCATCGGAAATCGAAATAGGAAAAAAATAAACGCAAAATAGACCAAAAATATGATCTTTGGGCCTGTATTTTGTGAGCACATCCATGTTGAATCAAAACTCTGCTTGAGAGGATAGCTTTTCATGAACAGAACTTCACGGATATATCCGGTCACAATTCATAGTTAGCGACAATCCATGAAAACCGCCCTTGTCCTCGTCTTCAGCAACCTGAAGCATGATGCCCGCGTCAAGCGCCAGGTCGATTGGCTTCGAAAGCGTTTCGCTGTCACGGTCATCTGCTTCGACGCCGAGGATACTCCGGGGGTCACTTTTATCCGTATCCGGCAAACGAGGTTGTCGATAATGCGGAAGGCGCTGCTGGCTGCAGCCCTGCTCCTCAGAACCTATGGAATCGCCTATCGCCTCTTTCATAACTACGGCTTCCTGCGGAACCAACTCACCGACAACTTCGACCTCATCGTCGCCAACGACATTGATACGCTTCCGCTTGCTTTCCAGCTTCAACACGGCGCTAAAATCGTGTTCGACGCGCATGAATACGCTCCCCGCCATTTTGAAAACAACAAAGTATGGCGAACCTTTTTTCAACCTTTCTACATTCATCTATGCCGGAAATATATACCGCGCACTTCGGCCATGCTTACCGTCGGCGAAGGGCTGGCAAATGAATACGCAAAGTCATTCCATGTAACACCGGTGATCATCCGGAATGCCACGCGATACGTCGATATTCAGCCCGGTGAAGTGTTGCCGGACCGGATACGGCTCGTGCACCACGGGATCGCCAACGCATCCCGGCGCCTGGAACTCATGGTCGAAATGATGAATTATCTCGATCCGCGGTTCTCGCTCGACATGATCCTGATGACATCCGACTATGCCTCTGAAAAAACGAAGACATACATCCGCGCGTTTAAGGAAAACGCTGAAAAAAATCCGCGCATCACCATCCTTCCTCCCGTAAAAAGCGATCACGTGGTTTCCATCATCAACGGCTACGATATTGGCGTGTTTCTCATTCCGCCCATCAACTTCAACTACGCGAATACACTTCCTAACAAACTATTTGATTTTATCCAGGCCCGGCTGGGTATTGCCATCGGCCCGACACCGGAAATGGCAGCAATCGTCAAGCGATATGGAAATGGCGTGGTGTCGGAAAACTTTGAACCGCAGGCGCTCGCCGCAGCCCTGAACGAGCTCAAGGCGGAGGACGTCCTCCGTTTCAAGAAACAAAGCACGATCGCGGCAAAAGAACTGAACGCCGAAAAGAACGAAGCGATCTTCTCGACGGTGATCGACGAAATTCTGCCCTAGGACGAAGGCCCACCCACTTGTTGCTCCAGTATTTCCGCCAGCTGGCCCGTTATGTTTCGCCGCGAAAATCGGTCGATCTTTTCCCTGTCGCCGCTGGTGCTTTCATTCCGGTTCCATTTTTCAAAAAATTCCAGCAAGACCTTTTGAATACCGCTCGCATCTTGGCTGGCGACCATGACGCCCGCTCCGGACGCTTTCAATACATCTGCGGCGTCACCCTCCAGCGGTCCCACCCCGAGGACCGGTAAACCGGTGGCGAGGTATTCGAAAAGCTTCCCAGGGAGAAAACCCTCAGCATCCTTGTAACCTGTGAGGATGAGCAACAGCAGCGATGCCGATCCGTAAAGCGGGATCAATTCAGCGTGCGGAATATTACCGGGAAAGGAAGTGATGGTCCGAAAAATTTCTTCCTCCGCGATAAAAGTCTTGAAATCAGGATGGACTTCACCAATAAATTCAACCCTTACACGGCTGGCAAATGAAGGATCCTCGGCCATGGCTGATTTGAGCGACCGCATGAATGGGCGGGGATCACACCGCTCATTAATGAGCCCGACGTGCCGGATGATAAACTCTTCAGACCGCTTATAGGTAATGTGTCGAAAGTCGTCCTCATCAAAACCGTTGGTGAGCAACCTCACAGACCTGCCCGCAAGCTTTTCGAAGCGCCGCACATAAAACGGGGTGATGGTTAAGATTTCATCCGCTGCGGCGAGCACATTGCTCTCCATGCGTTTGTGAATCCGGCGAACGGCTTTGCTAACGTTCAGGCTATCCCACATCCCCCATTCCGTCCACGGATCGCGAAAATCCGCCAGCCATCTCAGTTGCGGAATCTTCTTCTTGAGTTTCAGGCCTATCAGGTGTACGCTGTGCGGCGGTCCTGTCGTGATGATCACGCTGATCCCGTTGTCTGCGACGTAGTCCGCGAGAAACTTTACAGAAGGCTTTACCCAGAACACTCTTGGGTCGGGAACAAAAAGATTTCCTCTGACCCAGGTGCTGATCCTTTGAAACACCGTTCTGTTTTTCGATGGCACGAGCGCCGTCGGAGTCGGTTGTTTTTTGGGTCCAAACCATCCCGATATGCGAAAGAATAAATCGTAAGGCTCCCAGATCGGAAAGCGCATCACTTCGGCTTCCCCCGGAACGTCCTTCTCCAACGATGGATCAGTGATCGCGAAGGATGGATTCTCCGGTGTAAAGACGTGTGGTTCCCACTGGTACGACGGCAGGTATTTCACGAACTTCAGCCATCGCTGTACACCGCTTCCACCACTGGGCGGCCAATAGTAGGTAATGATAAGTACTTTCCTGTTCAAAGTTCAATATTCAAAACTTAATAAAATCTACAAGCCCTGAAAGGGCGCAAGACGTCAGCCCAGGGTGACGAGCGTTAGCGAGGAGCCCTGGGAAGGCTTCAAGGTTCCAGGCGCATGCGAATATGGTTAATTATTGTGTGGATTTCATAAGGGCTGAACCAGTTGAATTCCGGATCTTTCCTGAACCAGGTTAGCTGGCGTTTTGCGTAACGTCTCGTGTTGCGCTTCAGCAGGCGGATACACTCATCAAGGTCGTAGCGTTTATCTATGAAATCAAAGATCTCCTGGTAGCCCACCGTTTGCAGCGCGTTGTGATGGCGCATAGGATACAGTTGGTGCGCTTCTTCGAACAAACCATCGGCGATCATTTTCTCCATCCGCGCGTCGATCCGCGCGTAGAGTTCTTCGCGCGGTAGTTCGAGCCCGATCTTGACGATGTCGAAATCATGCGTGCGCTTTTTCTTCGTTCTGAATGACAGAATTGATTTGCCCGAGTGAAGTTTCACTTCCAGCGCCCGGATGAGCCGATGCGGGTTGTGCTCATCCATGGCAGCGAGTCCTTCGGGGTCGTGCTGGCGCATCTGTTCCTGCAGCCATTCTATTCCGTTGGCCACATAATTTTCAATCAGGCCTTTCCGGATGTTGTCCGGTATCATCGGCATTTCATCAAAGCCGTCGCACACTGCTTTGATGTACAATCCGGAACCCCCGCACAGGACAACCGTATCGGCTTCCGCGAACAGCCCTGTAATGACCCCGAGGGCCTCCGTTGCGTATGCCGCCGCGTCATAATCATCTCCAACGCTATGGGTATCAATAAAGTAGTGTTGTACGGCCGCCAGCTCATCCGCCGTAGGTTTAGCCGTACCGATAGTCATCTCACGAAAGATCTGCCGCGAATCCGCCGACACCACCGAAGCATGAAACTCCCGGGCCAGCCGGATAGCGACGGCAGTTTTTCCCACAGCCGTGGGACCAGCAATTACGACCAGTTGTTTCTTGCCCATGCGCCTGCAATTTAGAAACTTCCAGCGCTTATTACCGGCAGTGAAAAAGGCGGTAAATCGCAAATATCCGCTATCTTTGCACGGAAGACAGTATGACTATGATTAAGTACACCAATCATTTCCTGACTAAACTGGAAGACCTGATTGCAGAGTCCGACTACACACTGCGATACGAGAAGGGGAATTTCAAATCGGGGTTTTGTGTCCTGAAAGAACAAAAGATCATTATGGTCAACAAATTCTATCCCACGGAAGGAAAGATTAACGCCCTGTATGATATCCTACGCACCGTAAGTCTGGACACCACCCGGTTCACAGAGAAAAGCCTAAAACTTTACGAGGAGATCTCGCAACAATCCGCCGCCGCTTGAAAGTAACGTTTCTGGGCACCGGGACCTCACAGGGTGTGCCAGTGATTGGCTGCACATGTGAAGTGTGCAGGTCCCTGGATTACCGGGACAAACGCCTCCGCACTTCCATTCTTATTGAAGTTGCAGAACAAACCTTTGTCATCGATACTGGCCCCGACTTCAGGCAACAAATGCTTCGCGAACAGGTGAGGCGAATTGATGCGGTTATCTTCACTCACGCTCACCGCGACCACACGGCAGGACTTGACGATGTCCGGGCCTACAACTTTCTCCAGCAGATGGACATGCCGATCTATGGCACGGCGCAAGTGTTGGAGCAGTTAAAAGTTGAATACGCATACGCTTTTGCTTCCGAGTACTATCCCGGTATTCCGCGGCTCAGCCTGAACGTAATCGACGGCGAAGACTTCAGCGTAAACGGAATCTCGTTTACTCCCCTTCCGGTAATGCACCTGCATTTGCCGGTCCTCGGGTTCCGCGTGGGAAACTTCAGCTACATCACCGACGCAAAATCGATTCCTGAGGAGACGATCGCGAAGCTCGCCGGCACAGAGGTCCTGGTGCTAAACGCTCTGCAGCGTGAACAACACATCTCGCATCTCAACCTCAGCGAAGCGCTTCAAATGGTGGAAACCATCCGGCCGCGTCTGACTTACTTTACGCACATCAGCCATAAAATGGGTCTTCACGCTGATGTGGAAAAAGAACTTCCCGATCATGTATCTTTGGCCTTTGACGGCCTGCAAATCAACCTGTGACAGCGGTATCCGCGAACTGCATGCCACCGTTCTAACCTAGCAGCGTGCACAACAACTATTATTTCCTGCTTCAGCTCACCCGACAACTGCACTCAAGATTGCACAATACTGTCATTTCAGAGTGCTTCAGCCAGAGCAAGGATGAATTGATCCTGCGGTTCGAGAGGGGCCCCACGTCATTCTACATCCGCGCCAACCTGATGCCGGAAGTCAGCTGCCTCTCATTCGCCGATGAGTTTCAACGTGCGCGCAGGAACAGCGTAGACCTCTTCGGAGAAATTACTGGCAGACGCGTGCTGGGCGTAAAGCAGTTTAACAATGAACGCAGCTTCGCATTGCATTTGTCAGACGGACTGGATCTGCTGTTCAAGATGCATGCGAATCGAACAAACATCATCCTGTTCAGAAGCGGAGTCGCAACCGACCTGTTTCGCAACAACCTGACCGCCGACTTGAATCTAAGCCTCGGATCGCTGGACCGCGAGATTGACTGGAACATCGACAACTTCAAAAGCCACATTGATAATCTCAAATCCATCTACTTCACGTTCGGCAAAGTGGTCTGGCGATATCTTGACGATCGTGGGTTTAGCTCCCTGGATGAAGAACGAAAATGGGCGGCTATTCAGGAAGTCTTGCGCCAGCTGAACGATCCCGTCTACTATGTGACTTTACTCGACGGTAAGCCGACGCTCAGTCTCCTGGAAATCGGCTCTGTTCAAAAGACGCTGGAAGATGCTGTCGAAGCTGCCAACGAATTCTTCTATTCGCTTACTAACCGCTACGCCTTCGCGAAGGAAAAGGCTGCGCTGATTAACGGCCTGAAAGCGCGCCTCGATGCAGGAAAAAACTATTTGGTCAAGACTTCGCAAAAACTCGATGAAGTCCTCAACGATAATCACTACCGAGTGTGGGCAGACCTCATCATGGCCAACCTTCATGTTATTCCGCCGGGCGCGGAAAAGGTAGTGCTCGATAATTTTTATGATGATAATCGCCCGCAAGAGATTGCGCTGAAAAAGGATTTGACACCGCAGAAAACCGCAGAGTTGTTCTACAGGAAAGCGAGGAATCAACACATCGAGATCGGTCGACTCGAGGATTCCCTCGCTCGCAAAAAAGAAGAGCTGCGGATCGTGACTGATAGAATAGCGGAAGCAGAGGGACTGACGGATTTGAAGTCCATACGAGCGCTGGCCTCGGTGTTAAATCCATCGGCCGGAAAAAAGGAAGCCGGTCCACTTCCCTACCACGAGTTTGAGTACAATGGCTTCAGAATCCTGGTAGGCAGGCACGCGCAGGGGAATGACATTCTAACTTTCCGATACGGTCACAAGGATGACCTCTGGCTTCATGCGAAAGACGTGAGCGGTTCACATGTGCTGATCAAATACCAGGCAGGCAGGAACTTCCCGAAGGATGTGATCGAATATGCCGCATCGCTCGCGGCCTATAATTCCAAACGAAAAACGGAGACACTATGCCCCGTCATTGTGACGCCGAAGAAATTCGTGCGCAAGCGCAAGGGTGATCCCCCCGGGTCGGTGGTGGTAGAGAGAGAAGACGTGATCATGGTCGAGCCACGGCAACCGGGCTAACAGCACACGTCCGGCATCTGTGTGATCGATCCTGTCAATTAATCGTCTTACTTGACAACATTAATTTTCAGCGTGTTGGTTCTCGCCCGCTCCTGGATCGGCATGCTGGAAAGGAAGATAAAAATGTCACCGGATTTTACATGACCTTCGCGCTTCAGGATCTCCTCAACGTCTGAGATGGTTTCATCTGTCGAATCTGTTTTGTCGTAGTGATAAGCGCGGGTACCCCAGACGAGATTCATCTTGTTGATAAGCCCGCGATCTCCGGTGAAAACAAAAATATTGGCGTTGGGCCGGTGCGACGAAGATTTATAAGCGGTATATCCCGAAGATGTCATGCCTACGATGGCCTTGGCGCCGACGTCCTTGGCAAGTTTGCACGCGGCGAGGACGAGGCTGTCATTCATAAAGGCCGCGGTCTCAGTGTTGACGTCACGAAACTTGAAGTAGATATCGGGATTTTTCTCGACCGATGACACCGTGCGAACCATGGAGCGGATCACTTCCAGGGGGTACTTTCCTGCTGCGGTTTCCGCGGAAAGCATAAGCGCATCGGCGCCGTCCATAACCGCGTTGGCCACGTCGTTTGTTTCCGCGCGTGTAGGCCGGGGGTTTTCGATCATGCTTTCCATCATCTGTGTGGCAACAATGACAGGCTTGCCCGCCTTGTTGCATTTTTCCACGAGCATCTTCTGCACCATCGGGACTTCTTCAAGCCATATTTCCACCCCTAAGTCACCCCGCGCCACCATGACAGCGTCAGTCGAGGCGATGATCTCATCTATATTATTCAACGCTTCCGGCTTTTCGATTTTAGCAACAATCCGGGATGTGGACTGGCGCGAGTCCAGTATTTCACGCAGTTCGCGGATGTCAGACGCTTTGCGCACAAAAGAAAGCGCGATCCAGTCGACATTTTGTTGAATGCCGAACTCCAGGTCAGTCAGATCTTTTTCAGTGAGCGACGGCGCAGACACTTTTGTGAAAGGAAGATTTATGCCTTTGCGCGACTTCAGGGGCCCTCCATATATGACTTCCGTCAGCACTTCCGCTTCCCGCACTTCCTTGACCTTCAGTTCGATCTTCCCGTCGTCGATCAGGATCATGTCGCCGTATTTAACATCGCGCGGCAACGAAATGTAGGAAGTACTGACAACGTCCTTGTTGCCGAGTAACTGTCGGGTCGTAATAACCAGTTCCTGGCCTCTTTCGATGATCGTACCGGGTTCGACTTCCTGCACCCGGATCTTCGGCCCTTGCAAGTCCTGCAGCAAAGAGACTGTAGAACCGAGCTCTGCATTTAGCTCCCGCACAAAGTTGATGACTTTCAGATGATCTTCGTGTGTGCCGTGCGAGAAATTGAGACGGAAAACATCGACGCCCTCATGAATGAGCGCGCGCAAGACATCTTTTGAATTTGAAGCGGGCCCTACAGTGGCTACAATCTTTGTTTTGTTGAAAGAAGACTTTTCAAACATAAGGTTCAGGATGGTATTTTAATGATGGGTATGAAACTCGGCAGAATGCATGAAGGATCAAAAGATAAAATTAGATTTTGACTTCAGACCATTCATGGGAATAGAAGCGACCAGCTCGACGGCAGGTATCGACCGGATAAGGTCAACCAGATCTTTTGAGTGCTGTTCTTCCATGGCCGCCAAAATTATAAAATCGTAGTGAGGAAACTCAGGTATTAGGAAATACTTTCCGGATTCCTGGTCTGTCGGTCTATTTTTAAATAATTTCAATCGATTGAGCGGCGTTTGATATGCGTAAAAAGAAAAGGACTTTTCCTCGTTATTCCTGAATCCAACGACAAGATCCGGCTGTTTGACCAGTCGGATACCGAGCTGCTGATTGATCTCCCACGCGAGTTTATACCCCCGGGCGGCAGACGCTACACCCCAGAGGCCAAAGTCGAATTCGTAGTCGATTACCAGCTTGCTTTTCTTCATTTTTACAGTTAAAACAGGCGTTTTGAGTCCAATTCGGCAAGATCAAAAAAGTTTGACAATATTGCCGTAAATCTCTTTCTTTGCAGAGATTTTTAAATCTCTAAACAGAAAAAACATGTCTGAAATTGCACAAAAAGTAAAACAGATTATCATCGAAAAATTGGGTGTTGAAGAATCTGAGGTGACACCAGAGGCCAGCTTCACCAACGACCTTGGCGCCGATTCTCTCGATACTGTAGAACTTATCATGGAATTCGAAAAAGAATTCAACATCTCAATTCCCGATGATCAGGCTGAAAATATCTCTACTGTTGGACAGGCGATCTCTTACCTGGAACAAAACGTGAAGAAATAATTGACAACTGCCTTTCTACATCCACACACCTTAGAACATGACTTTGAAGCGAGTAGTCGTTACGGGACTTGGTGCACTTACCCCCATCGGAAGTACCCTTCAGCAATACTGGGAGGGATTAAAACGAGGGGACAGCGGTGCAGCACCGATTACGCGCTTCGATCCTACTCAATTTAAAACAAAATTTGCCTGCGAAGTCAAGAACTTTGACGTTGGCAATTTCATGGACCGCAAGGAGGCGAGGAAAATGGATCCCTTCGCCCAGTACGCCATGGTAGCGGTCGACGAGGCCGTAAAAGATTCAAAACTTCCGCTTCAGGATCTCAACCTCAATCGCATTGGGGTGATCTGGGGATCGGGTATCGGCGGGCTTCTTACTTTCCAGGAGGAAGTCAAGACGTATGCAAAGGGAGACGGAACTCCACGCTTTAACCCTTTCTTCATTCCCAAGATGATTCCCGACCTCAGCGCAGGTCATATTTCTATCAAGTACGGGTTTCGTGGCCCGAACTACGTTACTGTCTCTGCCTGCGCCTCCTCCACCAACGCGTTGTACGATGCCTTTACCTTCATCCGGCTCGGAAAGGCCGACATTATTGTTTCAGGAGGATCTGAAGCCGCGGTTTGTGAAGCAGGCGTAGGCGGATTCAACGCTCTCCGGGCTCTGTCAGAAAGAAACGATTCTCCGGAAACCGCTTCCCGCCCTTACGACAAGGACCGCGATGGATTTGTACTTGGAGAAGGTGCCGGCGCCCTCATTCTCGAAGAATATGAACATGCGAAAAAACGAGGCGCGACTATTTACGGCGAAATAATCGGCGGCGGAATGTCGTCCGATGCCTATCACATTACCGCACCCCATCCCGAAGGACTGGGCATCATCCAGGTGATGTACAATGCCCTGGAAGAAGCGGGTATCAAACCCGACGAAGTCGACTATATCAATACACATGGTACGTCAACTCCACTCGGCGACATCGGCGAGATCAAGGCAATCCAGAAAGTATTCGGCGACCACGCATACAAAATGAATATCAGCTCCACGAAATCCATGACGGGTCACCTTCTTGGTGCAGCCGGAGCGATCGAAACTATTGCGTGCCTGCTGGCAATCAATGAATCCATTGTGCCGCCAACCATCAACCACTTCGAGGATGATCCGGATCTCGACCCCCGGCTCAACATGACCTTCAATAAGGCGCAGAAGCGGAACGTAGACGTTGCCCTGAGCAATACCTTTGGATTCGGCGGGCATAATTTCTCGATTCTGCTTAGAAAAGTCTGATACAGCCCCTTTCTTTCACGGTTGAAAATCAATGTCTGATCGCAATGCGGCTCTACATTTGCTATAATTGTTAAATTAGCAGCTCATACTAATCGATTTCGCTTGGTTTGGAAAATCCTTAGAATCCCGGGAGGGAAATCAACAAACGATCAAAAGCTGATCAGTGCTATCCAGAATATTGCCGGATTCACTCCATCCAACCTGGAGTTGTACCGGCTCGCTACGGTCCACAGCTCCATCGCTCCCGAAAATCGCCACGGACTAAAAGAATCTAACGAGAGGCTCGAATACCTGGGCGACGCCATTCTCGGAGCAGCTGTTGCTGACTATCTGTTCAAGAAATTTCCTTTCAAGCCGGAGGGATTTCTCACAGAGATCCGATCGCGCATTGTCAACCGTGAGGCGCTCAATCAGCTCGCCAGGAAGATCGGAGTTGCAAACATCGTCCAGTTTGATAGCAAGAATGCCCACCTGCAGCAGGTGATCCTCGGGAACACGCTCGAGGCCATCGTCGGCGCAATATACCTCGACAAGGGATTTCTCCGAACGCGCAAGTTTGTCATCGACAAAATGATTGCGCCCAACTACGATCTGGAAGAACTCGTCAATTCAAACTCCAATTTCAAGAGCCGGATCATCGAATGGGCCCAACGCGAAGGCAAGGACGTGCGCTTTGAAATCGTCAACGTCAAGAAGGCGAAGAACCACAAGGAGTTTACAGCTCAGGTGCTGATCGACCATGAACCCAAGGGAACGGGCTATGGCAACAGCAAGAAAAAAGCAGAGCAGGACGCGGCCTTTAAGGCCATTGAGGTACTTCAGATCCCTGAAGTCTCGCAGAACAGCTAAACGGAAGACTGTGAAAATCGCCGGCGCAACTGTCAATCAAACACCCATCGACTGGAAGAACAACACGCGTCATATCGTTGACGCGATCGCCGAAGCCCGGAGACAACAGGTCAGTATTCTCTGTTTTCCCGAGCTCGCCATCACGGGGTATGGCTGCGAAGACCTCTTCCTCAGCGAATGGGTGGCGGAACGCGCATGGCAGGAACTACGCACGATCCGGGAAAATTGCAAAGACATCACCGTCGCCGTAGGTCTCCCCTTCCGGCACGATAACGTCACCTATAATGCCGTGTGTGTTATCCAGGACGGTCAGATCCTGGGCCTGACACTGAAGCAGAACCTCGCCCGCGATGGAGTGCATTATGAGCCGCGATGGTTTAATGTCGGTCCCCGGGACAAGACGTTCGAATGCAACCGGGATGGCGAAACCTTTCCCGTTGGAGATATAATCTATACAATCGACGGCGTACGAGTGGGCTTCGAGATCTGCGAAGACGCGTGGCGCAAAAACAACCGACCCGGATATCGCCTCGCCGAGCGGGGTGTCGACCTGATCCTGAATCCCAGCGCGAGCCACTACGCCATGGGCAAGAGCATCCTGCGGGAAAAGGAAGTGGTGATCGACGGCTCGCAAATATTCCGATGCGCGTATCTCTTCGTGAACCTTCTCGGAAACGAGGCGGGCAGGATGATCTACGATGGCGACATTATCGCCGGGCAGAACGGAAAACTGATCGCAGTCAACGAGAGACTGACATTTGACGACTTTCGCGTCATGGCGTGTGAGATTGATTTCACCGATCCTTCCCGCACACGGGTGATCCAATCACGCGACAACAAAGAGATCAACGAAGAACTTGCGCGCGCGGTCTCACTCGCCTTGTTCGATTACCTTCGAAAAAGCAGGGCGGATGGTTTTGTCGTCTCCCTCAGCGGAGGTGCGGATTCAGGTATCTGCGCAGTTCTGGTGGCGGAGATGGTCCGGCGTGCAGGCAGACAGTTGGGCTGGAAACGCTTCAGTGAAATCTTGTCGCTGTCGGAATCGGACATCGCCGGAGAGTGGAAGCGCGCTGTGGGTAAACTGCTTACCTGTGCTTATCAGGGTACGCGGAATTCATCGGCGAATACGCTTGACGCTGCCCGAGAACTCGCAACGAGCATCGGCGCCGAATTCCACGAGTGGACTATCGATGACGCGGTGAGCACTTACACAACCACCATAGAAGCGGCGATCGGTCGAAAGCTATCCTGGCAATCGGATGATGTAACCTTGCAGAATATTCAGGCTCGCGCGCGATCTCCCCTCATCTGGATGCTGGCAAATATCCGCAGAGCAGTCCTTCTGACGACCTCTAACCGCAGCGAGGGCGACGTCGGCTATGCCACGATGGATGGGGACACAAGCGGAAGCCTCGCACCCATTGCCGGACTGAGCAAAGTCTTCATCCTGCAGTGGCTCAGGTGGGCGGAAAAGCATCTCCATCACGACGGGTTACGCGCTGTCAACAATCTCCAGCCCACGGCGGAGCTACGGCCTCCTGATAAGAAACAGACGGATGAAGATGACCTGATGCCTTATTCCGTGCTCACGCAAATCGAGCGCCTCGCCATCTATGAGCGCAAATCTCCCCGGGAAGTCTTTCAGGTAATGTCAGAAGGCCATGATCCGGAAACACTAAAGGCTTACATACGTAAATTCTTCAGGCTGTGGTCGCAGAACCAGTGGAAGCGCGAACGCTTCGCCCCTGCCTTCCACCTCGACGACTTCAACGTAGATCCGCGCAGCTGGTGTCGCTTTCCCATACTGTCATCGGGCTTCCTGGAAGAGCTCAACAGTCTGGACAGCTAATCCGACCATCAAACGCAACCAACAGAAATAACGGGCCATGCATCATGCCTAATCCCTGACACACATTATATTTGCCTTTATGGCTTTACTGAGTTACTTTATTTGGAATGGTCGCCCGGAGATCTTTACCCTGGAATCGTTCGAACTTCGCTGGTACGGGTTGTTTTTCGCGCTGGGCTTTCTGATCAGCCAACAAATACTCTACTACATTTACCGAAAGGAAGGAAAGCCTGAATCGGATGTAGATACACTGACGATCTACATGGTTGTCGCCACCATTATCGGCGCTCGTCTCGGGCATGTGATCTTTTATCAGCCTGAAATCATTTGGGAGAGCCCCCTTAGCGTGTTTTTACCTTTCGAGTTCAGCCCTTTCAAATTCACGGGACTGCAGGGACTTGCCAGCCACGGCGGGGCAATTGGTATCCTAACGGCTATCTGGCTCTACAGCCGGAAGAAAAAGCCTGGGCAAAACTACTTTCAGGTCGTGGACCGGATCGTTATCCTGGTAGCGTTGACAGGAGCCCTTATCCGGCTCGGCAACTTTTTTAATTCAGAGATCATTGGGGTACCCACCGACTCGCCTGTCGGCGTGGTATTCGCCGGCGAACTTACCCATGCACTGGAGGATAGCCGTTTTGACCCCCGGGGTATTATCGAGAGCGTGAGTTTCCGAAAGAACGACGAGGCCCCAGCCAGCATGGAAACAGGACGCGTGCCCATTTCCGTATATATCCTTTTCAAAAATGGCGTGAAGGAACAGGAGGCCCGCCCTATGATCGAGTTCACTGTCAATGACCTGCTGTCAAACAGGCTTTACGAGCACTTCGAAGAAGGTCAGCAACCACTCGATTACGAGTTAACAACGCTGAAAGATGGCACCCAGGCCGCACGTATCAACACTTTGGGAATAGCGCGACACCCGGCGCAGTTATATGAATCAGTTTCGTGCGTCTTTCTCTTTATCCTGCTCTTCATGATCTGGAAGCGTTATGAACGGGATCTTCCAACCGGGAGGCTCTTCGGAATATTTCTTATTGTTTGTTTCGGACTCCGGTTCGCCTATGAGTTTCTGAAGGAGAACCAGGTTTCATTTGAAGACAAGCTCCCGCTCAATATGGGCCAGATCCTGAGTATTCCTCTCGTCGTCGCGGGTATAATCGTACTGGTATATTCTTATCGGAAAAAAAATAACGGAACGCCGGAGAAAGTGAAGTAGTGTCGTTTCCCGGTCTTTCCGCCTGAGGTCGAGGACTGATTGTGAGTAATAGTGGTATGGTGATGGCGATTCTTCTAATATTTGTTTCTTTCTTTTCGTTTGGACAGAGTCACCAGGAGGGCGTCGACGCTTTTCTATTGTCTGATACGACGAAACGGGAACAGCGGCGCCACGAATCCCCGCGCGATAGCACCGGCAGATTTGTGTTGATCAACCGCGTGTTTATTATCGGGAACCGTCTTACGCGAGACCAGATCATCATGCGCGAGCTCAGCGTGAAGCCGGGTGACCTGATCTTTAACCGCGACCTTCCGGAAATACTGGAACTCGACAAGAAAAAGCTCTTCAACACGCGGTTATTCAACACCGTCGAGATCCGGATGATGGAACTTCAAGAAAACAAGGTGGACCTCCTCATCGATCTCAACGAGCGATGGTACACATTTCCCTCACCTATTTTTGAATTGTCCGACCGAAACTTCAACGAGTGGTGGCAAAACTACAACCACGACTTCAAGCGCGTTAACTACGGCCTGCGCCTGTATCAGTTCAACATGCGCGGACGGAATGAAACGCTGCGGTTCCTGGCGCAGTTCGGCTATCAGCGCAGATTCGATCTGATGTACCGCTTCCCATACATCGACAAGAAACAAAAGCATGGATTGTCAATCGACTTTGGTTTTCACGAGACGAAGAACGTCGCCTACCAGACGCGTGGTCACAAATATGTATTTGCGGAGTCCGACCAAATCCTCCTCAATGAACGGCGAGGCGGCCTGACATACACCTACCGTAACTCGTTCTACAAAACGCATTCGCTGAACGTGGGATACCGGAATATGCACGTAAGCAGTATTCTCCTCGACTCGAACGAAAACTATATTAACGGTGAGCTGTTGCAACAGGAATACCCGACCGTATACTACCAGTTCAATTCCGACCACCGCGACATCGGAGCTTATCCGCTAAATGGAAATCAGTTCCTCTTGTACGTCGCCCACAACGGTCTTGGGATCAGCCGGGACCTGAATTACTTTGAGGCGAGTGTCCTGTACTCGAAATATTTTAGCGTCGGAAAGCAATTCTACTTGTCGAACAACCTCATCGGCTACTACAGCGATCCGGAAGACGTGCCTTACGCCAACTACGGCGTATTGGGTGAGCGCAAGCAATTTGTGCGCGGATATGAACTCTATGTGATAGAGGGACCGTGGTACTTTCTGAACAAGACCACCTTCAAGAAATTGATCTTCAACCGCAATTATCACTGGGTGATGATGCCCGCGCGCCAGTTCCGCCATATACCGGTTTCTATTTACCTGAAAACGTACGCAGATCTTGGCTATGTGAAAAACTATTCCTACTACGAAGCGCGTGACCTGAACACGCGGCTTTCGGACAAGTTACTCTTTGGCACGGGCCTCGGACTGGACGTCGTCGGCTTCTACGACATCGTCCTTCGATTCGAATATTCCATCAATGCAGAAGCCGAGCACGGGTTCTTCTTCCACTTCAAGAAAGAGTTCTAAAAATATTTTGGATTCAAAATTCCAAAGTTCGGATTGAGTAGGTGGAGCCCTCGTTGGATTCTCATATTCTTGAATCTGGAATTCAAGATTTGCGCGACGCGCCCATAAAAATCCAGGTCGATACGTTTTGATTTTCAGGTCTTCAATTTTAAATTACTCGAAAGTACCCTCTCATCAAAACTTTTTGTCAATACCTGGCCGTATTGTGTCTGGCTTTTTCGGATGCTGTGGCACAAAGCGCATCCCTTCCGATGGGTGCACGTGGACAAGGCATGGGGAACGCCTCCGCATGTTTGTCGGATGCATGGTCTATTACCAGCAACGTCGCTGGCCTGGCCCGTGTAAAATCATTTGAGGTTGCTGCCACCCATCACGCTATTCCATCATTCACCCCCTTCAACCGCACCGCAGCTGTCGTCGCATTGCCACTGAAGTCCGGCGTTTTGGGCGCCAGCGTCTTCCGTTTTGGGGATGACCTCTATAGTGAACAGGTCGCTTCACTGGCTTTCGCAAATACGTATGGACTGGCATCATTAGGGCTGAAGGCAAACGCGATCCAATACCGGGCTGAGGGGCTCGAAACGCGGACGGTTTTCTCTTTTTCTTTTGGAGGTATTGCCAAGATCACACCTCAGCTTTCCGTCGGCGCCCACATCGTCAACATCAACCAGCCGGTGATAAACGAGCGGACCGGTGACCGGCTTCCTACACGGCTTGCCATCGGGGTTTCCCTGAAGCTCTCCACACGCGTCATCACCGCGCTGGAACTGGAGAAAGATCTACAGAATCCACCCGTCATGAAGACCGGTATCGAATACTCTGTATTTGATAAACTCGTCTTCCGCACGGGGTTCAATCTGCACCCGCAGGCGGGCTTCTTCGGAATTGGAGGCAGCCTGGGAAACTTACAACTCGACTATGCGCTGCAATTTGCCGATGCGTTCGGCTTGAGTCACCAGGCTTCCGTCACATTCACCCTTCAAAAGCCATGAAACGCACGGGGATCGTTCCAACGCTATTGCTATGCGCCTATTTTGCCTGTGCGCAGAATAGCCCCGAGATCGATCTCGACCGACTGGCGGACGACCTGCTCTCGGGATCCGGCAATGACATCAATTATGAAAGTGCCTACGAGACTCTTGCGCAGGTCCTTTCATCACCGCTGGATTTGAATACCGTGACAGCCGAAGAACTTCTGCAGTTAAATGTTCTCACGGACCAGGAGGCAAAAGACCTGCTCACATACCGCCGGGAATACGGTCCGCTTATCGATATCTACGAACTTCAGGCCGTTCCCGGCTTCACGTCAACCACAATCTCCAGGCTGCTGCCCTTTGTCACTGTGGTGGACCCGGCGACACGCATCAATAAATCATTGCTGCGCCGGATGTTCTCCGCAGGAAACAGTTATCTGGTAATGCGGTATGAACGCACATTGGAAGCAAGAAAAGGTTTTAAGGCAATTTCCGGAAACGGTGCATCGTACGCCGGCTCGCCCGACAAGTTGTACTTCCGCATCAGATCATCCCTTCCAGGCGACTTCAGTTTTGGTCTTACGGGTGAAAAAGATCCAGGCGAAAAAATACGCTTCGATGGTTCAGGCCATCAGGCAGGTTTTGATTTTATGTCCTGGCACCTCCAACTTCGCAACAAAGGGAAGTTAAAGAATTTGATTGCGGGCGATTTTCAGTGTCAGTTCGGTCAGGGCCTCATTTTGGGAGGTGCCTTCGGCCTGGGAAAAGGTGGTGCGAACGTTGCATCGCTCCGCAAAAGTAATATTGGATTTCAACCCTATACTTCCGTTCAGGAGAATGCGTATCATAGAGGCCTTGCAGTCAGCTATGCACCTGTTAATCGCATAACGGTGTCCGCATATTATTCGCGTACGTTGCGTGACGCATCGTTAGAAACAGACAGTGAATCCGATGTGGCGACCTCGTTTCAGACAACAGGCTATCACCGCACAACAACTGAACTGAGTAACAGAAAAAAAGTAACCGAACAAAACGCGGGCGTTATCTTCGCATTTCAGAACGACCGCCTGGACGCGGGCGTGATTGTCAATGCAATTTATTTCGACATACCTGTTCTCAGAACTCCCACGTTGTATAACCAGTTTGCGTTTCGCGGTTCACGAAACTTCAACACCGGAATTTTTGTGAACTACCGGCTGAACAATATCTCCTTTTTCAGCGAGACGGCGCGCTCTGCTTCAGGCGGGTCAGGTACACTCGTCGGCCTGCTTATAAGTGTGCATAGCCAACTGGAACTCGCCATTTTGTACCGGTCATATCGGCGGAACTTTCACAGCCTGTACGGAAACGCTTTTTCCGAAAATACTGAACTCCGGAATGAGCGGGGAGTCTATTGGGGCTGGCGATACCGATGGAACCGAAGATACAGCGTGAACGGCTTCGCAGACCTGTTTACGTTCCCGTGGTTGAGCTTCCGAAGGTACGCCCCTTCGCACGGATACGAGTGGATGCTGCGCGGTGTTTATGAGCCCTCCCGCAATGCTGCGCTCGTCTTCTCATTTCGCCACGAGAGCAAGCCGAGAAATATAAGCGGAGCGCAACGGGTCTATACGCTCGAACCACTGATGCGCCACGTCGTGTCCGCGCACTGTGATTACGGGATCAGTGGTAACATCCGGCTGAAATCACGCGTTCAATACAGCATGCAGAATTCTGGCGCCGGGGTCACCGAAGGCTGGGCTGTTGTTCAGGATGTGAGTATTACACTGGGAAAATTCCAGATAACCGCAAGGCACGGTCTGTTTGATACCGATCAGTCTGACAATCGCCAATACGTTTACGAGCGGGACGCATGGTCGTCGTATTCTCTTCCCGCCTACTCGGGGGTTGGTGTAAGAAATTATGCATTAATTGAATATAACCTCAGCAAACGGGTGACAATCTGGTTGCGGTACGCCAGGACGCGCATGTCATCCGTCGCCGAAATCGGCTCAGGACAGGACACGATAGAGGGAAATACCAAGAATGATGTTAAATTTCAGGCCCGCTTGAAGTTCTAAGGGGAAAATCATGCATGCATTTAAATATATTACACCTGAAGTTCTTTTGGTAATGTGTATCGGAGGAATCGCTTTTGTTCTGATTTTTCGGGCTATTTTTAATAAGCGAAAATAACGCCCGACGACGGAAAGGCGAACCAACTCAATAACCGCAAACCTCACTAATGACTAAACTATGAAAACGAAATTTTTTGTTCTGGTACTTTGTATTCTCGGTCAGGCTGCCTTCGGACAGGTAACGAAAAAAGTGCTGGACCTGCCTGAGTTTAAAGGTATTTATGTCAACTCCAACTATACCGTTTACCTGAAGCAAACCAACAAACAGGAAGTGACGGTAGAGGCATTGACTGAAATTTTTTCGGTAAGCGATATCAAAGTTGTCGATGGCATTCTGATGGTTAACATTGAAAGGAAGCCGGAAAGCCCGAACAAGAGTCTGTGGGCGAAGATCGACGACATCAAGCTCAATCCCACCATGAAATTATACGTCACGATGAAGAACATCGAGGACCTTCAGGTAAACGGGGGTGGAAAAATCATTGCCGAGAACTCTCTCGCTACAGGCAACATCAAGCTGGCGGTCAATGGCAACGGCAGCATGGACATTGATTTAAAAGGAGATATCGTTAAGGCGGATGTAACCGGTTCAGGCAGTATCGCCCTGAGGGGTTACGCTACTTCTCTGGAGGCGCTTATCAGTGGTGCTGGTACGATCAACGGATTTAATTGTCCCATGGAGACTGCGAAAATAAAAGTAAGTGGCTCGGGTATTTGCGAGGTCAATGTAACCAACACGATCGACGCGGTTGTTGCAGGCACCGGTCTGGTCAAGCACAAGGGAAACACAAAGACGACGCAGAAAAAGATCTACGGAAGCGGAAGTGTCGACCGTGCCTACTAGTCATGGTTTGGGGTAACGCCGGGAATACCCCAATGGAAGTGAGCGACGGCAGCGATAAATGATCCCAAAGCGCGAAAAAACATAAGAATTCGCGTTTTGGCTCAAAAAAGCCGCAAAACTGCTTGTCAGGGATCTGATTAATTTTTATTACCTTTATCTTGTTAACTGATAATTGTTTACGGGATCAACATCATTACCGTCATGTTGCAACCAGTGGAAGCAAGGTCAGATTGGCACTAACTTATCTTCTCATTTACTACTTAAAACAATGAACATTTACGTTGCCAACATCCCTTTTAAGGCATCCGAGCAGGAATTGAAGGGGTTATTCGAAGAGTACGGCGAAGTCTCCTCCGCCAAAATAATTATGGACAAGGTAACTCAGCGTAGCCGCGGTTTCGGGTTCATCGAAATGACAGATGAGTCCGCTGGTCGCCAGGCTATATCCAGTCTGAATGGTTTCAACTTCCTGGGAAAAACCCTCGTGGTAAACGAAGCGCGGCCAAAAACCGACGCTCCCCGCGGCGGCGGTGGCGGCTACAGAAGCGGTGGTGGAGGTGGATTCAACCGAAACAACAACGACTAGTACTCACCTGCTGCTCTGCTCAACACTGGAAACTGTCTTCAATGAAGGCAGTTTTTTTTTATGCCCGCTCAGAAATTGGAAAAAAGGGTTGCTCTACCCGTGCCGTTTTTGTAAACTTTGTATATATCAATCAACCGCTTCTGCTATGAGTGTAATCTCCAATGTCGAGTCCTGGGGCAATGATCACCGTCCCGGATTCCTGGATATCTTTCGCATAGCGTTAGGTATCTTCATCACGTACAAAGGTCTGCAGTTCATCGCTAACATCGACGAGCTTCAGAGCACAACCGCAGGTATCACAACGTGGTTTGCTGGCACAGTACTCGCCCACTACATCATATTCGCGCACTTGCTCGGTGGCCCGCTGATCATCGCAGGGCTGTTCACACGCATCGTCTGTCTTATCCAGCTGCCGATCCTGATTGGCGCCGTGATCTTTGTAAACGTTCCGAATGATCGATTTTCATTGGGAGGCGGTATGGAACTGTGGCTCTCGTTGGTGGTACTGGCCGGTCTCGTCGTTTTCATGATCTTTGGCGCAGGCAAATATTCACTTGACGCAAAGAGAAGAAGAGAAATGCGCACCGCTCACTGATTCCTATTTGAACCTGACCCCTTGGGCACTTATCCCTGGATAGGTGCCCTTTATTTTTCTGCTCCGGCTTTACTCATCAGAAGCTCGACCTTGCTATCCGTCTGCGCCCGCAGGTACCACCGCGTTTTTGCAGCCCACTTCTGAAATTGTATATTGTCGGGACTTATGCAATCATACGTCATCGGAATTGATCTGGGTACTGGAAGCGCAAAGGCAATTGCGATGGATCACTCCGGTGAGATCATCAAAACGGCGCATGTCGCCTACCCCACCCTGCAACCACAGCCGGAATTCTCCGAACAAGCCCCGGAACTGATCTGGCAGGCATTCGTCAAATGTATCTCGCGACTAACGAACAGGATGCCCAACCCACCTGACGCGATTTGCCTCAGCAGCGCGATGCATAGCCTCATCCCGATTGATAAAAATGGGAATCCCCTCATGAACATGATGACCTGGGCCGATAACCGGAGTGCCTCGGTGGCAACTGCTGTTCATCAGTCACCCACTGCTCGGTCGATCTACGAACAAAGCGGGACACCGATACATGCGATGACGCCGCTCTGCAAGATCCTGTGGCTTCGGCAAAATGAAACAAATATGTTTGAGCAGACCGCGAAATTCATTTCTATCAAGGAATATGTATGGCTGCAACTCTTTAAGAGATTCGAAGTGGACTATTCGATCGCATCAGCCACCGGGCTGATGAATATTCATTCGCTGAGGTGGAATGAGGAATCACTGCAGACCGCCGGCATCAAACCGGAGCAATTGTCTGTGTTAGTAAACACCAACTACCACAGAAAGTGTGCCGATGAAGCCCTTTGCGACCAGCTCGGCGTAACCAGGGAAACTCCGTTCTACATCGGAGCCAGTGATGGTTGCCTCGCCAACCTCGGAAGCTTTGCTACGAAGGAGGGTGTCATGGCGCTCACCATCGGCACCAGCGGTGCCGTACGCGTGACAAGCCGAAAGCCCATGCTGAACTTCAAGGCCATGACTTTCAACTACCTCCTCGACCAGGCAACTTATGTATGCGGCGGCCCAATCAATAACGGAGGAGGCGCCCTAAAATGGTATGCAGAAAGTTTACTCGGCAGAAAGCTGGAATCTTCAGCGGATTACAGCGCTCTTCTCGAAGCGCTTAACAAGACGAATCCCGGCGCTGATGGATTGATCTTCCTGCCATACATTCTCGGCGAACGCGCTCCCATCTGGAACAGCTACGCAAGCGGAATGTTTTTTGGAATACGCGATCATCATCAGCAAGCGCATTTTACCCGCGCTGTCATCGAAGGAATCTCCGCATCACTCTATGACATTGCCCATAACATGATCGAAAGCGGACTGGAGATCCGCCAACTCCAGGTGAGCGGAGGGTTCGTGCATTCGGAAGAATGGATGCAACTCCTGGCGGACCTGTTTGGGAAAAAAGTTTGCCTCATCAACACCGAAGACGCTTCCGCTATTGGCGCCGCGTATCTGGCGATGAAAGATCTCGGCTCCTTTGAAGGAATTAAGCCGAAAGAGATCCGGGAATTCACGCCGGACGCAAGCAAGGTGGCCGCCTATCGGAAAATGTTTTCGAGATATAAAGAAACCTATGACCACGTGGCTGACCTGATGGTGCAATAGTCATCCTCAGCATTCGGGTCCGCCGCTACCATCCGCGCACTTCCAGCACGCGACTCTCCCCCTCGAGGGCTTTTCCTGCCACCTTACTATGCCCTTTTCAACTGAATTATCGTAAGTTCAGGAGGCATGCCGATCCGTCCGGGATAGCCGATACAGCCATATCCGCGGTTGACATAAAGATATTGACTTCCCTCCTGGTAAAGCCCGGCCCATTGCTTGTACATGTACTGCGAGGGACTCCACCTGAAATCACCGAACTTCACTCCAAACTGCGCACCGTGCGTGTGACCCGCAAATGTAACGTCGATGTTCGGAAATTCAGGACGTATCTGCGCATCCCAATGACTGGGGTCATGTGATAATAGCAAACGGACAGAGGCTTCCTCCGTTCCCTCATACGCCTTTGCCAGCTTCCCGTACTTCGGGAAACGCAGCGGCGGCCCCATACCCCAGTTCTCAACGCCAATGATCGCAATCTTTTCGCCGCCCGCTTCGAGGAACCGATGCTCATTCATCAGCAGATCGTATCCCATCTGCCGGTGCACTGCCATCATATCCTCAAAATTTTTTCTCTTCGCCGCCTCGCTGGACCACTTGCGATAATTTCCATAGTCGTGATTTCCTGTAGATGAGAAAACACCCAATGGCGCCCTGACTTTCTCAAGAAGATCGACATAATCCTCCACCTCGTCCGTCTGATAATTGACAAGGTCACCCGTAAAAAATATTACATCCGGCTTCTCATTCATGAGCAGTTCAAAGCCTCCACGGACGGCCGTCTTGTTGAAGAACGTTCCGGTATGTGTATCAGAAAACTGCCCAATGCGGATGCCATCGAATGATTTGGGCAGGTTGGGAAGATATATCGTTCTCCGGACCACTCTGTAGTCGGTCGCTCCCGACAATATCCCTGTAACCAGCGATGCAAATGGAACGAGACCGGCGGCTATGGCAGTCTTATCAAAAAATTCCGACCGCGTGATCGGTTTGCCTGCGATCTTTTTCCGCGAACGCGTTCGCAGGTACCGGATCAGCCGGCGCGTGTTGATTTGAATGTCGTCGATAAAAATTATAAGAATCGTTAGCAGCTTGGAGGCGTAGATGATCATCACGGTAATGATGACCCATTGACGAATGCTGAGTGCGTGGTAGTACGGATCAGAGACTTTATACCAGATAACCGCCGCTATGGCCAGCGCAGACATCAGCCAGATGCCGATCCTGACGGCGTGTCGGAAAAACGGTCTAAAGTTTCGGGTCGTCCTGAATACGGATGTGTAGATGTAAATATCAACCAGAAGGAGCAGGACAAGTTGAAACGCGAGATTTTCTTGAAACAGTTCTCTCATAATCACTTCCCCTCATAACCAGCTACCCGCGATTAAGTTCCACGATCGTGAGCTCGGGCGGCATGCCGATTCTTCCGGGATATCCCAAATATCCGAAACCGCGATTGACATACAAGTACTGATTTCCCTCCTGATACAATCCCGACCACTGCTTATACGCATACTGCGACGGGCTCCACTTGAAATCTCCTAATTCCACGCCAAACTGAAATCCGTGTGTGTGGCCTGAGAACATCACGTCGATGTCGGGATATTGCGGTCGCACCTGGGCATCCCAGTGGCTGGGGTCATGAGAAAGCAACAGCTTTACAGCCGCCTCCTGAGTTCCTTTCCACGCCTGATCCAGCTTCCCGTATTTCGTAAAGCCCCGGCCGCCCCAGTTTTCATTGCCTAGGATTGCGATATTATCTCCTCCCTGTTGCAGCAGGTGATGCTCATTCATGAGCAAACGGTAGTTGAGTTGCTTGTGCGCCGCGATCAGATCGCGAAAATTCTTACGCTTCTCTTCTTGTGAGTGCCAGTTGTAGTAGTCGCCGTAGTCATGGTTTCCCGTGACGGAATAGACGCCGAACGGCGCTTGCAGTTTTCCAAAAACATCGACGTATTCGTTTATCTCAATCGCCTGGTTGTTGACAAGATCTCCAGTGAAAAAAATGATGTCGGGCTTTTCCGCCAGCAGCATTTCCACGCCGCCTTTTACTGCCTTCTTATTAAAGAAACTGCCCACGTGAATATCGGATATCTGACCGATGCGTATGCCGTCAAACGATGGAGGAAGATTGGGCAGCTTAATTTTGACACGCCTCACGCGATAGTCATGCGCTCCGGAAATGATTCCGTACGCCATCGTTCCAAAAGGGATTGCTGTGGCGACCATAGCAGCTTTTGCGAGAAAATCCGAGCGCGTGATCGCCTTTCCAGGCAGCGCTGCAGGTGCATTGTCAGAAAAAAGTCCGGCAACCCACCTCAGTCCACGCTGGAGATCGTCGACAAAAACGAAGAGCACACCAAAAATCTTGGAAAAATAAGTGGCGAATAAGCCGGTAAGAATCCAGTTCCGCATGCCGGATGTCATTTTATAAGGATCCGAGAACATCCACCATGAGAGGGCGGCAATACATAGGACCGTTGGAACCCAGAACGAATAGCGTGCGATTTTCCTCCACAATGGAGACAAGTCGCTGCTGACGGTCAGCACCGCCTGGAAAACGTACAGGTCAACCAGCAGGAAGAAAACAACAAAAAAAAGGAATGTCATAAATCGTGGTCGCATAGAAAAAACGGTGTAGAGACAAGGCATGCATTGTCTCTACACCAATTTCGATATCAACAAAATCCTGCGCCGATCAATTCAATGCCACGGCACCTTCTGTTCCCGGGGCCGGTTTCGGGCTCCGGCGATAGATGCGCTCCTTTAATTTTTCAACCAGGAGATACAACACGGGCACAAGTATAAGCGTCAGGAAGGTTCCGAAGATCAATCCGAAGATCATTGTCCAGGACAGCGGTCCCCAGAAGGCGACGTTATCACCTCCAAAATAAATTTGCGGGTTAAATTCTGCGAACAACGTCACGAAATCGATGTTAAATCCGACGGCCAGTGGTATAAGGCCAATGGTTGCAGCCATTGTTGTGAGCAATACAGGGGTCATACGGGTTTTGGCAGCCTCGATAATGGCTTCATACAAACCTACGCCCTGTGAGCGCAATAACTCGGTGAATTCAACAAGCAAGATTCCATTTCTCACCACCAGACCGGCCAGCGCCATGACTCCAACCCCCGTCATAATGATCGAAATTTCCATCTTGAACAGCGAGAATCCGATCAAGACACCGATGATACTGAAAAGGATCTCCGACAGGATGATAACCGGCTTACTGATCGAATTGAACTGAGTCACAAGGATCATGAACATGAGCGCGAAAGCAAGCCCGAACGCCATCATCAGGAATGCGCCTGTTTCCGCCTGCTCTTCCTGCGCGCCGGTCATATCGATCGTAACGCCGTCCGGAGTGTCAAAAGACTTCAAGCGTTCTTTTATGTCCGCAACGACTGCGTTCTCGTTATGGCTTGCCAGCACATTCGAAGAAAGCGTGATCACGCGCTTGAGGTCGATCCGCTTGATACCCGCAAAACTATTTGAATACTCGACTGTTGCCACGGCTGAGAGCGGCACCTGGCGGACTACTCCACCCATCCCCATGTCGCGATACGTGATCGGCATATTGATGAGCGTGTTTATATCATTGCGCTGATCCTCGCGAATGCGCAGCTGAATCGGGTAATCATCATTGGCATCGCGGAAGCGAGAGATCTCGTATCCATACACCGCGGTGTTGAGGGCCTGGCCGATCTGGCCGGTGGAGATCCCTTCGCGGTTAGCCTTTTCACGGTCGATATTGATCACGATCTCCGGCTTGTCGCTCTGGAAATCCGATTTCAATTCCTCCACGCCGGGCACCTGCTCGGCCAAAAGGAACCGGTGCAATTCGTTCGCGGTCTTTACGAGGAGTTCAAAATCATCCGCCGCTACCTCAATGTTGATCGGCTTGCCTGTTGGCGGCCCATTAGCCTCGGAGTTGACGGTGACCTCTGCCCCTTTAATACCCCTTACCGCATCACGGATTTTATCCATAAACTCGCGGGTAGACTGGCCTTCGCGCTCCGAGAACTTTACAAAGGCTACGGAAACTTTTCCCAGGTGCGGCGTGGCCTGTGTACCCGCGTCAAACGGGTTGTCACTGGCGCCGATCGCGACGTTTGAAATAACCGACTCAACAACCGGGTTGTCTTCTCCGATAGCCTGGATCACACGTCCTTCCACAATGCGGGTGATAGAATCCGTCACACGCTGATCGGTTCCGATAGGCATCCGAATAAACGCATAGATGAAGTTCGGGTCTCCGTTCGGGAAGAACACCACCGGAGGTTTGCGGATGCTGGTAAAGACAATTGCAAAAATGAACAGCCCGATCACACCTAACCCGATCCAGATCGGACGATACGCTTTTAAACACCAGGTGAGAATATTCTTATACCCGTGCTGCACACGGGGCCACGCCGATTCCTGGAACGCTTTGATCACATCCTTCAGTATGAAGTGATGCAGCGCGTACAACAGGTAAATGAATACGACGAAGTTTCCAAGACCAAATGCTATGAGGTAGGACACAAGAGCAATTCCAGCGAACACCACAGTCGTGACCTTGAAACCCTTCGAGATCTTCGATGCATCCTCGTGCTCTTCTTCGTGCGGTTTCATAAAGTCAGCCGCGAATACAGGGTTGATAATGTAAGCCACCAACAAAGAGGCGAGCAATGCTACGATCAGGGTGATCGGCAGATACATCATGAACTTGCCGATAACGCCGGGCCAGAAGGCCAGCGGAATAAACGGCGCAAGCACTACCAGGGTACCCGAGAGGACAGGAAGGAAAACTTCGCCTGCTGCGATCTTAGCCGCCTTGCGTATCGGCACCTTTCCATTGTCAAAGACGCGGTGTGTATTCTCGATCACCACAATGGCGTCATCAACGACAATACCGAGCGCAAGCAGGAACGAGAACAGCGTCATCATGTTCAGCGAAAAACCCAGCATCGGGAACCAGAGGAACGCGATGAAGCTGGAGATCGGCACGGAAAGCCCCACAAAGATCGCGTTGGTGACACCCATGAAAAACATGAGAATGATGGTAACCAGAGCAAAGCCGATAATGATTGTGTTGATCAGGTCGTGCAGCGTCACACGGGTATTCTCGGACTGATCCGCTGTGACGGTTACCTTCAAACCTTCCGGCAACACCCCGTTTTCATATTCGTCTATGATCGCCCGAACTCCGTCGGCTGCATCGATCAGGTTCTCTCCGCTGCGCTTGATGATATTCAGTGTAATCACATTCTTTTTATCCAGGCGAGCGAAGCTCTCCTGCTCCTTGTGACTGTCCACTACTTCGGCGATGTCTTTCAGATACACCTTTCCGCCCTGGATTGAACCCACGACGGTGTTGGCAATCTCACGGGCATCTTTATACTCACCATTGACACTCAATGAGCGCTTCATCCCGTCGACGGAAAGTTGTCCGCCGGGGATCAGCACGTTCTCGCCACCGATCGCCTGCGCCACATCGTTCAGGTCTACACCGGCGAGGGCAGCCTTGTAGATATCGACGTTGATCTGAATTTCACGATCCAGTGCACCGACAATATCCACCCTCCGGATCTCCGACAACCCTTCAAAACGATCTTGCATCATCTCGGCGTAGCGCTTGATGGTCTTCAGGTCATAGTCGCCTGAAAGGTTGACGAACATGATCGGCACCTCGGAGATATCGATCTCCTGGACGATCGGGTCGTCCGGAAGATTCTGCGGCAGGTCAGGTTTCGCGCGGTCCACCGCGTCGCTCACCTCCCGCTTCGCCTCATCGACGTCCACGTCCGTCTCAAACTCGATAATGACGTTCGAGAAATTCTGGATGGAGTTGCTGGAAATCTTCTTAACGCCGGAGATCGACTTAACCTGCTTTTCGATGTGCTTGGTGATCAGGTTTTCAATATCCGTGGGAGCAGCACCGGGATAGGGAGTCGCCACATAGATCTGCGGGAATACAACTTCCGGAAAGTTTTCCTTGGGCAGCGTGATGTACGCGACGATACCCGCGATACAGATGATCACAGTAGCCACGTAAATACTGACCTTGTTATCAATAGCCCAACTGGTGGGCCTAAATTCTTTTTCTATGTCTTGCATAAAGTCGGGATTTGGGCGGGGCGGATGTCAGCGGTCGTTAGGATCTTACACTGACATCCCCCGGTTTTATAAGTTCTGTTGTTACTTCCGATCGATCCTAGATCTTGATGTAGTCACCATCATTCAATCCCTGGTAACCCACGGTAACGATCTGATCGCCCTTCTCAAGTCCTTTCACCTCGGCGCGATTACCGTAAACACCCTCCACAGTGATCACTTTACGGGTCGCCACCATGTGGTTGCCCTTCTGTTCGGCGGTGTAAACAACCTTCTCATCATTGATCTCCTGAATGATATTCACGGGCACTACAATCGCCGCAGGGTTTGACTCGAAGACCACGCGGACCGTCGCGGTCATGTTCGGACGAAGATCAGCCGACTGGGGCAGCGCGATCTCAACAGTGAACGTTCTGGACAACCGGTCGATCGTCTTCCCGACGAACGTAACTTTTGCTTCGATCTCCTTGTTGATCTCTGAAACTCTCACGAGAACTCTGTTGCCTTTCTTAATATCGGTGACGTAAGCCTCGGATATCTGTGCCTGGATCTTCAAGTTGTTTGTGTTCACCACTCGTACCGCAGGCATGCCCGGAGCTATATTCTCACCAACCTTTACGGAAACGGCATCAACTGTTCCGCTGATAGGCGATTTGATTTTAGTCTTCTCACCTTGCTCGCGAAGAGAAGCCAGTTGTTTTTCCAGCGACTCCTTGTTGGTCTTCGCCTGGAGGAACTGAACTTCCGTTCCGATCTTCTGATCCCACAGATTTTTCTGACGCTCGTAGACCGACGTCGCCAGTTCAAGCTGCGCTTCCATGGATTCGATGTTGCGCATGATCACGGAATTATCAATCTGCGCAAGGGTCTGACCTTTCGACACCTGCTGACCTTCCTTGACTAGCACGCGGGTAACGACGCCCATAGACTCAGCGCTCACCAGTGTATTGTTTTCAGATTCGATATGACCTTGTGTCTGGACATAATGATCGAAGTTTTGAGGCTCGAGTTCTTCAACAGCAACATCCTTGGCCCTTATGGCAACAGCGGAATCCGGATTCTCGGCAGCGATTTCACTTTCGAGCTTCTGAATCTCCTTGGTGATCGACGCCTGCTGTTCTTTCAGTTTTTCCAGGCGCACTTGCTTATCATCATCCGCCGTTGTCGCGCTGCATGCAGCGATAAATACGGCAACTATGACAGCGAACGCAATTCGGGTATATACATTAAATTTCATAAAGGGGGTGTTTACAGCTTGGGTCATATTGTTATTTCGATTCTGTTTCAGTGGGCGGCATCAATTTCCCGTACGCTTTGTCGAGATCGACTTTGGCGATCAGCGCGTCGTAGAGTGCATTGTAGTAATTTGTCTGAGCTTCCTTCAGGGCGGCTTCCGCATCGATAACTTCCAGGTTGGAACCAACGCCCTCTTCGTATTTTATCTTGGTGACACGTGCAATGTTTTCAGCAAGTGATGTATTTGCGCGCTGTGATTCCAGCGATTTGATCGCATTCAGATAGCTGATCGCCGCCTGCTTGACCTCGAGGTCAATCGCCGATTTCAAAGAGGTGAAACTATTCTCAACCTTCATGAGGTTTAGTTTCGCCTGTTGAAGTCTGTAAGACCGTTGAAGCCCGCTGAAAATCGGTACATTCAGGCTCAGTCCGAAGCTTGTGGATGAATACCACTTGTCAGGACCGTAGTCGGGGGTGTCATTGACACCTTTTGTTTCAGTCCTGAAAATGCCACCTATGTTCGGCGACTGAGTGCTATACCCGAGGTTGGCAAATGCGGAGAGGCTGGGAAGTGCTGAAGAAAACTTATTGCGCACGTCAAGCTGTTGCAGATTGCGATTGGCTTCCAGCAAGGCGTAGTCACTGCGTTTGGTATAATCCCAATTGAGCTCGTATTGCTTCAAGAGGGATTCATCCACCTGCAGATCGGCGATATCGCCTTCCACGTCAATCGGTTGTGCCATCGGATAGTTCATCTGAAACTTCAGCAGGTGAATAGCCAGCTCCTGAAGATTGTAAAACTTGTCGCGTTCGGCAATCAGGTTGTTCAATGTCACCTGTATCCTGTCAACATCGATGCTTTCCGCAAATCCATTTCTGTTTAGCGCCTGGGTTGTCTTCAACAGCGAATCTACCCGCGCGATGTTGTTGTCGAAAAGGTTCATCCTGTCTTTATTGATCAGCACCGCGTAGTAAGCTTTCGTAACCTGCTGAACGAGCTGTTCCTTGGACTGCCGTGTACTCCTGATGGACAATTCGCGATAGGCGCTTGCAGCCTTTAGTCCCACCAGGTAAGACCCGTTGAACAATATCTGACTGATGCTGAGAGTCGCATTTCCGGAACTTCTCAACTGGAAGAAGTTGGGCAGTCCGACCACATCTCCGTCCTCAATACCCGGAACTCCACTGAGATCGAAGAAACTTTCCTGGCCTTCCACCGGAGTAAAGTACTGTGCAAAAAATCGCGGAAGCTTTTGGTTGTGCAGCACACCGACAGTCGCATCGATCTGAGGCAGACCAATACCGCGCGTCTCCTTAACCCGTGCATCTGCGATCTCCTCGTCGATAACCGCGTTCTTTATATTGACGGAATTTTCCAAGGCGTATTGTATGCATTCCTCCAGCGTCAGCTTGCCGGTAACCGGGGCGGACTCCTGCGCCGCAACGAGTGCAGGCACTGCAATGGTGATGATGAAAATTCTAAAAAAACGTTTCATAATTTATACAGGGGTTTTGAGGGTTTCTATTTTGTTTCCTTGCTTGCACTTCAGGTAATGCTTCCTTCCCTTTTCCGTAAGGAGCCCGAACACGAAATGGTCGAAGATCTGCATTTGTACATCCGATAACTTAAACGTCTCACTCGGAAAGATCTCCTCATTGAATGCGAGCTGCACCAGTTCAAGCCGCACCGATGCGATCACCTCGGGATCAAGATCTGCTCTGAAAAACCCTTCCTCCATTCCCTGCCTGAGATTCCTCACAACCGCTTCCCGAATGAACTTGTTCTTGTGATTCAACCATACCTTCCAGGCCTTCGGGTGGTACTTCTGAAGATCGAACAGCAGCGAAGGGTTCATGTCCTGCATGTTTCGCTTGATGTGGACCGACAACTGCACCAACTCCTCAATGGCGTTGCGAGCGGTTTTCCGGATTCCCGCGAACTGCTCGGCATCCCGCTCGAGGTGCGCACGGCACGTCACCGTTACAATGTCTTCCTTGTCAGCAAAGTGCTGGTAAAGCGTTTTCTTCGATACCGACAAATGCCGGGCAATGTCGTCCATTGAAATGCTGCGAACGCCGTAGCGCATAAACAGCTCCTCGGCACCTTTCTGTATTTTTTCCCTGATGTTGGTTTCTTCCATGGGCGGCAAAACTATGGAAACTCCTGGTATATCCAAAGTTTCCAACGTTTCCTTTAACGGCACGTCCCGTTTCATGGTTTGCCGAATCCCAATAAATTTTGAGTGAATATTTTTCACAGAACGCCTCAAACGTTTGAATTCGTCGGAGGTTCATGTTTTGCCGGCGCGGACGAGCACCACTTTTCTTTCAGTTTCTGCTTGAAACGATCGCGCTCTTCCGGAGTCATGGACGACAACTTTTCGGCATACCGGTGCTTCCATGCATGGCCACCGCGGTCTTTCCATCGACCGCCTCCTCCAAAACCAAAGAGGATTTTAGACAGGATAAAGAGCCCGAGCGCCTGCCAGAAGTTGATCTCCGGTCCATTTATTATCGGCGGTATCAACCAGTTCCACAGAAACATGATGATCGCACCAACAAGTCCCACACATACGATGGAAATCGCTACAATTTTTAGAATTTTCTTTCCTTTGTTCATAACCTGATATTTTATCACGGCCAACGCCGCTCATATTTCGTTGTACAACTGCTGCAGCTTCTTTCGCAGCGCGAGGATAGCGTAGCGTTTACGCGAAAGCAGTGTGTTGATCGACACACCGGTTTCCTCCGAGATTTCCCGGAAGCTGCGGTCCTCCATTTCATTAAGAATGAAAATCTGGCGCTGGTCCGCCGGAAGCTCGTCGAGAGCTTCCATGATCGCTGCCCAGATCACGTCGCGTAACATTGCGTCCTCCGGTGTGTTGCCCAGATCGGGCAAAATCTCCTGCAGCGTTATCGGACTATCTTCCTCCGAGCCCGCCTGCCCTTCCAGATCCCGCCTTTTCGGGCGGGAC
Source organism: Flammeovirgaceae bacterium (assembly GCA_044507775.1). Taxonomy (GTDB): domain Bacteria; phylum Bacteroidota; class Bacteroidia; order Cytophagales; family Cyclobacteriaceae; genus Chryseosolibacter. The sequence continues at coordinate 130,122 of JBIQIY010000001.1, forward strand.
GACTCCTTGCGGTAACGGTCAATGATCTTGTTGCGGGCAACCGAGAACAGCCAGGAGGTAACCCGATCCAGCGACTCGATGGTGTCGTAGCCCGCAACAAACTGGAAGAACACGTCCTGCAGGATGTCTTCAGCCTCTTCAAGGGACGAAACGCGATTCCGGATAAAACTCAGAAGCCGGTCTTTCTCCTTCAGAAATGTCTGTTCTTTTGCTTGCATGACGAGATCCATCACCTGCGCTGTTTGCTTACATGGACGCAGATGGACTATTTATATTTTACAAAAGCTTAAATTTTGCGTAAAGTTGGCCGGATCCATCTCCTTTAAAACATTTGAATGATCCAGGAAAGCTTCATCCACTATCGCCGAAATCAACTGCATTACGTCAAGGCAGGTAACGGAAAAGAACCGTTGCTGGTTTTCCACGGCTTCGGCCAGGACCACACGCTATATGTGCCTTTGTTGAAGTCATTATCACCCAAATACACCTTATACATCATCGATCTTTTCTTTCACGGCAGGAGCCAATGGAATGAAGGCGAGCATCCGCTTGAGAAGTCCACCTGGAACAACATCCTCGAAGTTCTGCTGCATGAACAAAAAATAAATTCCTTCTCGATCCTCGCCTACAGCCTGGGTGGAAAATTCGCGCTCGCCACGATCGAAGGGTATCCGCGACTGGTAAAAAATGTTTACCTGCTGGCGCCGGACGGCATCAAGACAAGCTTCTGGTATAGCATGGCAACCTATCCTAAAGTATTCCGGCAGTTCTTTAAATCGATGATCCTTCAGCACAACCGGTTTCTGTGGATCGCCAATCGATTAAATCAATCAAGCCTCGTCGACAAAGGCTTGATCCGCTTCGCTGACTACCAAATGAACAGCCCCGAAAAAAGGGAAAGGGTGTATTACTCGTGGGTAGTTTTCAGACACCTTGTATTCGACCTGAAAAAAATCGGACGCCTTTTCAATGAGAACAACATCCGGTTAACGATGATTGTCGGAAAATACGACAAGGTCATCCCACCCGGGAACATGAAGGGACTTTTAAAGCACGTAAAAAATTATCGGTATGAAATTGTCGAGAGCGGCCACACAGGCCTGATACAAACCAGCCTTCGCTTTCTGCTGGATGAATAAAGAAGATATTGTGATGCTGATGCTCCGGCAATAGGGCGGCAAGCGGAAGGTGGCAAAACAATCTGAAACCCGCGCGCAGGCATTCGCAGACAGTCGAAACTTCAACGAGAAACAACAAGAAAACCTTCTTCTATTTTCTCATTTTCTTCGCCGAATAGTCCAAAATGCTCGTATTTTTGCGGCGCAAATTCGACTCAAAAACCACTGATGATCTTATTCTTTCGGAAAAATGCCGCCATCGTCTACAGCGTCGGCGCTGAACTGCCTTTACAGTCCGTCGATATTCAAAAGCTCAGATGGCTATTCGGCAATGCGGAGCCTTTGGATGCCTCCACCCTTCCTGGACTCTTCATCGGGCCGCGAAAGGAAATGATCAGCCCCTGGAGCACCAACGCCGTTGAGATAACCCAGACGATGGGTATCCGCGGCATCCAGCGCATTGAAGAGTTCCGGGAAGTTCCGTCCGCGGAAGCGCACCACGACCGGATGCTGGAGATGCTTTACCAAGGCCTGGGTCAGGACCTGTATACGATCAACCGTCATCCGGAGCCCATCACGGAAGTCGATAATATCGCTGCATACAACGAAAAGGAAGGGCTGGCGCTTAATCCCGAAGAGGTTCAATATCTCGAGAAAGTTTCCGAGGAGCTCGGGCGCAAGCTCACCGACAGTGAGGTCTTCGGCTTCTCGCAGGTGAATTCCGAGCATTGTCGTCACAAAATATTCAACGGTACCTTTATCATCGACGATCAGGAAAAACCGCAGACGCTGTTTCAACTCATCCGCGAGACCTCGAAAAAGAATCCAAACTTCCTGGTCAGCGCTTACAAGGACAACGTTGCATTCATTAAAGGTCCGCGACTCGCGCAGTTCGCACCCCTGCGACAGGACATTCCCGACTTTTTTGTGCTCGAGGACTTTGATTCGGTGATCTCGCTGAAAGCCGAGACGCACAACTTTCCCACCACCGTCGAGCCATTTAACGGCGCGGCTACAGGTTCTGGTGGAGAGATCCGCGACCGGCTCGCCGGCGGCAAGGGGTCGCTGCCCCTCGCAGGCACAGCCGTATACATCACATCCTATCCCCGCCTGCAGGGAGGAAGAGAGTGGGAGAAAAAATTTCCCGCGCGCAAATGGCTTTATCAAACGCCGGAAGAAATTCTCGTAAAGGCCTCGGATGGCGCGTCGGACTTCGGCAACAAGTTCGGCCAGCCACTCATCAGCGGAAGCCTGCTTACATTCGAGCACTTTGAAGGCGGCAAGAAATACGGCTTTGACAAAGTCATCATGCTGGCAGGCGGCATTGGCTTCGCGAAACACAAGGACAGCCACAAGGGACACCTTGAACCCGGCGATAAGATCGTCGTCCTGGGCGGCGACAATTACCGGATCGGCATGGGAGGTGGCGCCGTTTCATCCGTAGCCACCGGCGAATACGGAAACGCGATCGAACTGAATGCCATCCAGCGGTCAAACCCCGAGATGCAGAAACGCGTGATGAACGCCATCCGCGCCATGGTGGAGTCAAACAAAAATACTATCACCACTATTCACGATCACGGTGCCGGCGGGCACCTCAACTGCCTGTCGGAACTACTGGAAGAAACAGGAGGCACCATCAACCTCGATAAACTTCCCGTAGGCGATCCGACCCTTTCCGATAAGGAGATCATCTGTAATGAATCGCAGGAGCGCATGGGTATCGGAATAAAAGAAGAAGATGTCGATACATTCCGGCGCGTATCGGAAAGGGAACGCGCACCTTTTTATGTCGTCGGAGAAGCTACAGGTGACCATAAACTTACCTTTCAGCGTGTAGGCCAGGCGAAGAAGCCGATATCATTTAATGTCAATCACCTCTTCGGATCGTCGCCCCGGACCGTTCTTCAGGATTCAACACAGAAAACAGTTTTTCATCCCATTCAATACGATCCTGCAAAGTTTCAACAATACCTCGAACAGGTACTTCAACTCGAAGCCGTTGCTTGCAAGGATTGGCTCACAAACAAAGTAGACCGCTCGGTTTCGGGTAGAGTGGCCACCCAGCAAACATGTGGCCCCATACAGTTACCGTTGAACAACGTCGGCGTGATGGCGCTGGACTTCGTCAGCCACAAGGGCGTGGCAACATCCATCGGTCACGCTCCTGGCGCCGCGCTCGTGGATCCCATTGCAGGAAGCAGGTTGTCGATAGCCGAAGCGTTAACCAACATTGTCTGGGCACCGCTGACACAGGGACTGAAGGGCGTCTCGCTCAGCGCTAACTGGATGTGGCCTTCGAAAAACAAAGGCGAAGACGCGCGACTGTATCAAGCGGTTCAGGCCGTGAGTGAGTTCGCCATTGCATTGGGCATCAACATTCCAACTGGCAAGGACTCCCTATCGATGGTACAAAAATATCCGGGCGGTGATTTGGTGATCTCGCCCGGAACGGTGATCATCTCCGCAGCTGCGGAAGTTGACGACATTCGCCAAACAGTAACGCCGGCCCTCAGCCCGCTGAAGGGCGCGAAAATAATATACGTAGACTTCTCGAACGACTCTTTCAAACTTGGTGGAAGCAGTTTCGCGCAAGTACTGAATCTGCTGGGTGATGAAGCACCAACGGTTTCTGACGATTCATACTTCGCCCGCGCCTTCGATGCCGTCCAGCAACTTATCCGGAAAGGCGTGATCCTTGCAGGTCACGACATCTCTGAAGGAGGACTCATCACGGCGCTGCTCGAAATGACATTTCCGGTTCCGGGTACCGGTATTGACATCGACCTTACGCCATTGAAAGAAGATATTGCAAAGGTTTTGTTCAGTGAAAATCCCGGCGTCGTGCTGCAGGTAACCGACGAACAAGCTGCCCAACGCGTGCTGCAGGAAGCGAACCTGAAATATCAAATCCTCGGTGAAGTTACGCTGGAGCGAACGCTCAACATCCGGTCAAACAACGGCAGCCATCCACTCGACATCGATTCCCTTCGCGACACATGGTTCCGGACATCTTACCTCCTGGACAGCAAGCAGCGCCCGCCACAGCTCGCAGAAGAACGCTTCAGGAATTACAAGGATCAGAAACTGGAATATGTTTTCCCTCCGTCCTTCACCGGAAAACTCGAAACGTACAAGATCGATCCGCAAAGAAGAAAGCCGACTGGTATTCGCGCGGCCATTATCCGGGAAAAGGGAGTAAACGGCGACCGCGAAATGGCGTACTCACTTTATCTCGCGGGCTTTGATGTCAAGGACGTTCACATGACTGATCTTGTCTCGGGCCGCGAAGACCTCTCAGACATCAACCTCATCGTGTTTGTGGGAGGCTTCTCCAACTCCGATGTACTCGGCTCAGCGAAAGGATGGGCCGGAGCGTTTCTCTATAATCCGAAGGCGAAACAGGCTTTGGATAATTTCTACAAGCGCCCGGATACATTGAGCCTTGGCGTCTGCAATGGATGCCAGCTGATGATGGAGCTGGGACTCGTGTACCCCGAATGGAAAGATCATCCGAGGATGCATCACAACGCGTCAGGCAAGTTTGAGTCTATCTTTCTGAATGTCACCATCCCGGAAAACAATTCGATCATGCTGAAATCCATCGCAGGTTCGAAACTCGGCGTATGGGTGGCTCACGGCGAAGGGCGGTTCGCGCTTTCGGAAGACCGCAGTCAATACACGATTGCAGCCACATACTCACACGCAGGCTACCCGGGAACACCTTCCGGCTCCTCGCATTCCACGGCTGCGCTTTGTTCCAAAGACGGGCGTCACCTCGTGATCATGCCGCACATCGAACGTTCACTGTTCGCGTGGAACTGGCCTTACTATCCCGCAGAGAGAAAGGGTGACGAAGTGTCGCCATGGATCGAGGCGTTTGTGAATGCCCGCGAATGGATCAAATCAGTTGTTAGTTAGTCAGTTGCTGTTGTTGGTTGCTGCTTTCCCTTTGAGTGGGATCAGCGGCCTGATATGGAACGATATGTTCCCTGTCAGGTATTGGCACGCTACCGCGATAGCATCGGAATGGTTGCCTGGTTTGAAAAAAAATCCAGAAAATATTTTCCACCCTTTCATAGTTGACGCGAGATCCTTCATTTGCAACTGAATGCGTTCGCCATCTGAACGCGCCTCTGCCCGGTTTTTTTGGGCAAATCAATTGCTGCCCCGCGAAAGAAGCGCCCGCCATAAAAGGTTTCCCGGAATCATCTCGTTGGTATTGAATTTTTAGGCTATATTCAAATCGTGATTTAAATGATCTGTCGGCCTATGAAGAAATTGTCTACTCCGCTCTTGCTTTTGGCCTTGCTTGCACTTGCATCCTGTTTAGGCTACAAAGAACTCCCGGTTGAATATGACTATAGTTATAAAGGGAACTTCAAGAAATATCGCACATTCGATATCATGAAACCCGCCGGACTGAACGACACTACGATGGTGAATGAATTGATCGAAAAGTCCATCATCGCGCGTATGAAGTTCCTGGGGTATCGCCAGGCTTCCAACAAACCACACCTCATTATCGGGTTCAAGATGTTTTCCGACAGCTTGAAATTTAATGGATACAATCAACCTGATATCGAAGAATGGGTGCGCAATCAAAAAGAAGATCTTGACTACGATCCTCAAAAATTCAATCTCAAAACCGGCACGCTTCTCATCCAGTTTTACGATCGCCGCCAAAACAGGTCGATCTGGCAAGGTTATGCGACGACCATGTATGGAAGCATCGACTTCAGCAACTCGCGCCACCTGCGCAATGCCGTAATTTCCATTCTGGACAAGTATCGCTTCTGGGCTGAAGGATTTCTGGAAGGAGGCGGTAATCTCGCCCAGGATCCGGATTTGTGACAACCCGAATACCGATATCTGAATGTTTGTGGATGGACACAAATTTTCGCGGTATTTACGTCCCTGTCCCTACCATTTTAAGAAAATAATTCTACCTTTGCAGACCCAAATTCAGGCCATAAAGCCTGTTTTTGCTGGTAATGACCCGGTTTTTCAGTCGGGGTCGGGATACTGGCAAGGGTTTTTGTAGGGATTTTGGTCTTTACAGGTTATTGTCCGATGGTGTAACTGGCAACACGCCTGATTTTGATTCAGGAAAGTCCAGGTTCGAGCCCTGGTCGGACAACCAAAAAAATCCCGTTCACATGCCTGGACGGGATTTTTAGTTGAAACTAACGTATATCCCGCGGAGCAAGTTGTTCAGCGGGATAGCATCCATAATAACCATTTTTAGCAATGGCTGTAAAACTCTTCAGTGGCCGGGCCACGCAGTATTTGGCCGAAAAAATTGCCGATGCCTACGGTGAGCCACTCGGAGAAGTAAACTACCAGCAGTTCAGCGACGGCGAGATGTCGCCTTTTCTCGCAGAATCGGTGCGCGGTCACGATGTATTTATTATACAGTCGACGTTTGCACCCGCTGATAATCTGATGGAGCTGTTGCTGATGGTTGATGCGGCGAAGAGGGCGAGTTCGCACAACGTCAATGTCGTCATACCCTACTTCGGATATGCGCGCCAGGATCGAAAAGACAAGCCGCGGGTGTCGATTGCCGCCAAATTGATTGCGAACCTTTTGTCGGCGGCAGGCGCGGACCGGATCATGGCATGCGACTTACACGCTGACCAGATCCAGGGTTTCTTTGACATTCCTGTGGACCACCTGGATGGCTCGTATATTTTCGTCCCGTACCTGAAATCGCTGGGACTGAAGGATATCATGTTCGCAACGCCCGACGTCGGAGGCATCAAGCGCGCGCGAAACTTTGCGAAGTTCTTCAACGCCGACCTCGCGGTCTGCGACAAGCATCGAAGGGAAGCCAACAAAATCGAGTCGATGAGGCTCATCGGTGAGGTAGAGGGCAAAGATGTAATCCTGGTAGACGACCTGGTTGACACCGCAGGCACGATCTGCAAGGCGGCAGGCCTTATACAGGAAAATGGAGCAAAGTCCGTGAGAGCAGTGTGTACGCATGCCGTACTATCGGGTGAAGCGTACGACCGCATCGAGAAATCGGCCCTGGCGGAAATGGTGGTCACCGATACCATTCCGTTGCGTCAGCCGGCGACGAAGATCAAGGTACTATCAGTTTCGGATCTGTTCGCAAAAGCAATCCGAAAAATTCACGACAACGAATCGATTAGTTCGCTGTTTATAAAGTTGTAAACACAAAGACACCGAGACACGAAGGCACGAAGATTTTTTCGGGTGATAAGCTTTCAACATTGCAATTCAAAAAAAACAAACTTGGTGGCTTAGTGCCTTAGTGTCTTAGTGCTTAACGAGAATTTTAAACTAAATAAATAATAACTATGAAAACTGTTGAGATTATAGGGTATCGAAGAGCAAATCTCGGCAAGGCAGGTTCACAAAAACTGAGAGACGAAGGTCTCGTGCCCTGTGTGCTGTATGGTGGAAATGAGCAAGTTCATTTCTATGCTCCGATGATTTTGTTCCGCGACGTTGTCTACACCAACGAAGCACACTTTGTGCACCTCAATATCGAGGGAGAAGAAAGCCAGGCCATTTTGCAGGAGGTGCAATTTCACCCCGTAAGTGAAATCATCCTGCACGCCGATTTCCTGAAAATATCCGAGGATAGAAAAATAAAGATGAACATCCCCATCCGCCTCGTGGGTGAAGCTCCGGGTGTGGCAAAAGGTGGCGCGCTCGTGCGCAAGCGCGCGGCGTTGAAAGTGCACGGCTTTCCCAAGGATATGCCTGACCATATCGACGTAGATGTAAGCGCACTTGACTTTCACCACGCGATTAAGGTCGGGGACATGAAGATGGAAAGGCTCGACTTCCTGGACCCGAAAGCTGCGTCCATCGCCGTTGTAGAAGTTCCTCGCGCTGCGAAACTTCTGGAAGAAACCGCTGCTGCCGCTCCTGCTGAAGGTGCCGCCGCTGCTCCCGCTGCCGGTGCTGCTGCACCCGCCGCAGGTGCCGCTGCAAAGGGCGCAGAGGCTCCGAAGAAAGAAGGAGGCAAGAAATAGTTTCTGGTTTCTGGTTGCAAGGTGCAGCGACCCGCATATAAGAGATCCCATCCCCATCCGATGGGATCTTTTTTTGGCATCTCGCAGCTCACACTGGCTTTTAATTTTCTGCTCTCTACTTTCTACTTTTGGCTTTTAGCTTTCTGCTTTTAGCTTTTAGCTTTTAGCTTTTGGCTTTTAGCTTTTAACAACACACGATGAAATACCTGATCGCCGGTCTCGGCAACATCGGCGCCGAGTATGAGTTGACCCGCCACAACGTCGGGTTCCTGGTGCTGGACCAACTGGCGGATCAGCAGAAGGTGGACTTTGCCTCCGCCCGACTGGCAGACAAAACGGATTTCAAATACAAAGGCCGTAGCATCCACCTGATCAAGCCAACAACTTTCATGAACCTCAGCGGTAAGGCCATTGCGTACTGGTTGCAGGCATTGAATGTGCCGCGCGAAAACCTGCTCGTCATCGTCGACGAGATTGCCCTGCCATTCGGTACGCTGCGCATGCGCACGAAAGGAAGCTCAGGTGGCCACAACGGATTAAAAAATATTGAAGAGACACTGGGCAGCCAGGAATATTCACGCCTGCGCTTCGGCGTAGGCAGCGAATTCAGCAAAGGACAGCAGGTGGACTATGTGCTCAGCAATTTTGAACAAGAGCAATTCGACTCACTACCTCCACTGATGAAAAAGGCAAATGATATGATTCTCAGTTTCTGCACCATCGGCCCCGAGAAGACCATGAGTTTGTTCAACGGAATACAATAGTTGTAAGTTATAAGTTAGTTCGTCTTATTGTTCACTTCGCACCCACGGATCACGGCACTCCCAGGCGTCCGTTTCAAACTTACGACTCAGTACTTATAACGTAAAACTTACAACTTACAACTTAAACCGGTGTGTTTTCATGATCCCGATAACCACTTGTTCGCTGACAGCATCGGGGTTGAAAAAGTACAAGTGGTTTAGTTGCCCGGGGTTCTCCCCTTCTATGAAAAGAGACAATTGAATGCGCCTATCCGTCCCCGCCAGTGTCTCTTTGCGTAGGATTGCCGGCAAACCATTAATCGTAATATGCCTCAGGTAGATCGTTCGTTCATTTTCCGCGATGTTGTCCAGGCCGGGGAAGGAGAAAAATCCCTGATCAAAATAAATGACGCCCATCGGGCCCCTGATCTCGCCGACATAAGAATCGTAACCGACCGCCTCATCCAGAGTCCAGGAAGGTGGCGTATTAAGGACAAAAGTTCTGGCGTCGATCACGTTCGTAAAGGTCAACGAATCGTTGTCCTGACACCCGGCCAATACAGCGATGCTAACCACTACAAGAGATAAGCTTTTAATCCTGAACATCATTTGATATCTGGCTAATACCCATCAGACACCCGAAACACCAGAATAGTTGGAACCCTGAACCCACTTAGAACTTACAACTTAGAACTTACAACTTACAACTTCTAAGCCATCTGGCTCATCTTATCCACGAGCTTATCAAAGTTTTTCCTTTCCACTTCCATATGCTGTGGATCTGTCTTGCCGAGGTAGTTCCATTTTGATTCCTCCGGGATGACGACAGGCTTGATTTTCTCACTCAGCGGATTGATTTGACGCCCGATAACGTTAAAGAATTCGTCTTCATAGATCTCAAATTCGAGGCACGGGAAATTCTTGTGCAGGTTATATTCCGTATCCCACAAGTAGAGCACCTGGCTATTCTCCATTTCGACGATGTACAGGTCTCCTTCGTCCTCGTATTCCTTCGCTACCGCGATGCGTTTCGCCTTCACTGGAGTGACCTCTACCTTACCGGCATTGAGAATCGCCTCCACCTTGTTGATGGTACGTCTGGCCTTTCGAATTTCCTTAAATCGCTCATACGGCTGGATAACCGCGTATGCAAGGCAAAAAAGCGCAAGCACGCCGAGGATAAAGGTTATTAAATCGAACCGGGACCACACTGCGCCGTACATGACCGCCGCTCCCAGCAACACAGATGTCAGCGCCTGTCGCACGCGGAACCCGCGTTGTATTTCTTTCTCGCGGCTGTTCCGAATTTTCTTGAGAGCTTTTAATTCTTTCTGAGTTAATGGGCGGATATGGTTCTGCAGTGTCTTCACGTGTCTGGCGCTTTTCCACCTCGCGCGCATCCATTAACGCACGGGGGTTGTGGACAAGATAATAAATTCGCGCGAATTTTCCAGCGGTCGTTTGCCGCAGCGCAGTTTCGCCACAAAGGCACGAAAGCACTAAGAATACCGGTCTGTTCTCATCGCCAAGCTTACTTGATCGTCCTAGCCAGGTCTCATGCAAGACGATCGTAAGTAGGCGACATGGCAACATCATTCATTTCGCAGGGACTTCACGGGATTGGCGGTGGCGGCGCTGACCGTTCGATACCCGATCGCCATGGCAGCGAGAAACACCACAGCGAGCCCCGTCATCGCAAACACCCACCATTCGATCTCGATTGCGTAGGCGAAGTTCTGTAGCCATTTCCGCATCCAGTACCACGTCAACGGCACCGAAATAAGGAAACCAATCGCCACAAGTCTGAACACTCCCGATGATACCAAAGCCACAATTGCCGCAACCCTCGCCCCCAACACCTTCCGGATCGCAATTTCCTTCATCCTGCTTTCAATGGTATAAGACAACAAGCTAAACAATCCCAGACAGGCGATGACAATAGCTAATGCGGAAAAGAATTGAAAAACTTTCCACATCGTATCTTCCGACTTGTAAAGCGCGTCAATTCTGTCGTCGAGAAACTGGTAGACAAACAAACTGTTCGGCGCAAGCCGGGCCGACGTCGCCTGAATGTACTCAAGGGCCTCACTCGATTTACCTGCCCGGATTCTGAAAACAAGATTGTCAGTCATTCCGGGGGAAAATTCAATAACAAGCGGTTCAATTTCGTCGTGAAACGTCGCAAAATGGTAGTCCTTGACCACGCCCACAATTTTGCCCCTCCTCAACTGGCCGCCCGACCGGTTTTCCAAAATTTCATTTACGGGCGACGTAAGCTCTAGCGCACGCACAGCACTCTCATTTACTATGTAGGAGGTGGAATCATTGAACTCCAGCGAAAAGTCTCTTCCATCGACCAAACGAATGCCCATTGCCTCGAGGTATCCTTCATCAGCTCGCAGCACGCGTACCGACGGAAGATTGTCGTCGTTTAACTCTGTGCGCGGGGGTACCACCGTCTCCACACTGATGCGCTCACCGATGATCCTATCGACTTGTCCCACGGACATAACATCCGGATTCCTCAAAAACTCCGCCTTAAAGGCATTGGCGTCCTGATGCGCCTTCAGCCACAGATTACCATAGAGATTGACCGTTAGAACCTGTTCTTTCTCGAAACCGAGGTTCTTGTTTTTCATGAGATCCATTTGCTGGCTTACGACAAAAGTTGCCGCAATGAGCGATGTCGATACCACAAATTGAAAGATGAGCAGTCCGCTCCTAACGATGTTCGGCATCGAGCGAGGAAGCTGATGTTCGCGCAGAAAGGAACCGGCTCGAAATCGGGCAATAAAAATCGCAGGATATAACCCGGATATAAGAACAATACTTCCAAAAATGACACCTGCAATCAAAGCATTTTGCCTGGAGAACAAACTCATGGGGGTTAATGATCTTCCGCTGATGTCGTTGTATACTGGAAGGGCAGTCTGGTACAAGACGACCGCCAACGCCATGGCTATAAGAATCAACAAAGCAATCTCGGTGAAGAACTGCGACATGACCTGACTGCTGCCGGCACCCATAATCTTTCGCATTCCCACCTCCCGCATTCTCCTTAGCGCCTGCGTCGTAAACATGCTGGTGAAGTTTGCACTGGCCACGATCAGGATGAGAATGGTCACGGCTATGAACACGTACACATAAGTAATGCTGCTGTTCGGATTCATCTCTTTCTCAAGATTAGGACCCAAGTGAATGTCTTTGAGCGGAATTAATCGCCATGCGCCTGACTGCACTTTTTCTTCAACGGAAGGATCACCCTCATAATACTTGCGGATGAAGTCGGGCATTCGGTCCCTAACCTTTGAAAACGATCCGGGCCTGAGTCGGGCGTAGCTGTACATGATCATCCATCCCCGGCGGTCGTCTACATTCTCTCCTGCTCGTTCGTAAAAGTCATCCATTGAGGCGAGGTAGTCAAACTTCAGGTGTGTGTTCCGGGGCAGATCTTCCATCACCGCGCTTACCACCAACTGGCTTCCGTTGTCAAACTTCAGGATCTTCCCGACCGCTGATTTGTTTCCGAAATAACGCTCGGCCATATGCTGCGTAATGACGGACGTGCCCGCAGCTGTGAGTGGACTGTGATCACCTTCAATGATCTTGAACCCGAACACTTGAAAAATCGAGGGATCGGCGTAGTAGCCAAGGACTTCACCAGGATTATTGACATCCGTGTTTACAACTCTCACCCCACACGGCGAAAAACGCCCGATCAGTTCCGTCTCCGGAAAGAAATCGCGGAACTCCGATGCGAGACCAGGGCTGCTGGCCGCCCAACCTTCGCGGTGTATTCGGTAAATGTCTTCGTAGCCAGCAAAAAATTTCTCATAGCTGAGTTCCTCCCGGATGTGGATGGCAACCATCAGCGCCGCCGCGATGCCCATCGCCAGGCCCAGGATATTCAAAATATTGTGCGCCTTTTGTTTGACCATATTGCGCACAGCGATCAATAGATACTTTTTGTACATACCCGGATGCAGTTATATTTTCTAAACTGTATTAACGCAATCCCCCACTCACTATTCACCACTCACTACTCACCACCTCACTACTCACCACCTCACTCGCTCCTCAACGACTTCACCGGATTCATCAGCGCCGCAAGCGTGGATTTGTAGCCAACCGCAACCATCGCCACTGTAAAGGTGATCAGGATCGTGGAAATGAAAATTTCAGGCCCGATATCAATGCGATAGGCAAACGTCTCAAGCCAATGGCTCATGATCCACCACGCCACCGGCGCCGCTATGACAAAACCGATAAGCAAGAGGCGAATAAATTCTTTTCCAAACAGCCACCCAATATTGAACACACTTGCCCCCAAGACTTTTCGCACACCCACTTCCTTGGTTTTCTGAACCACCATGAACGATACAAGTCCATACAATCCAAGACAGCAAATAAGAATCGCTATACCCGCAAAGACCTGGATCAAGCGAAGGATCATGTTGTCAAACTCGTAAAACCGGGCGATCTGTTCGTCGAGGAAATCATATTCGTAGATATGTTCAGGAAAATTTTGCTTCCAGATCTCTTCAATTGTTCCCAGTGCCTGCGACAGGCTCGCGGGGTTTATTTTCACAGCGCAGTTGACATACCACTGGTTCGAGCTGGTAATACAAATCGGATCGATGGTCTCGTGGAATGATTTGTTGTGGAAGTTCTTCACTACCCCTACAATCAATCCTTCACTGTTGTTCAGGCCGATCTGCAGTCTTTTGCCAATGACGTCCTGCGGATCGATTGCTCCAAAGCGCTTGGCAGCGGCCTCGTTGAGCAGAAATTCACGCACGGTATCAGACGGCTCCAGGTTGCGTCCGGCAATTATTTGTAAGCCGAATGTCGGCACATACTGGTCATTGCCCGCTTTAACAGAAATATCAAAATCCTCATTTTCCGTTCGCGAATCAAAGCGAACGGTCACACTTGCCCAATCCGTGGATGCGGGGGCACGGCTGCAGAACGTTACGTTTTCAACCCCTGCTATTCGGCCGATTTCAGAATCAAGCGCGCTGAACTTGGATTTTTCCCGCTCCGGTATCGGCAACATGACGATCGCATCTTTTTGAAATCCCATATCCGCGATCCTCGCATATCGCATTTGTTCGGCAACCACCAGCATGCCCACAATAAGAAGCTGTGCAATTGCAAATTGTGCTACCACCAAGCCCTTCCTCAATGAGTAACCTCCCGCATGTCGCTGTGACAACTTGCCTTTCAAAGCCAGATCGGGCTTGAATCCTGCAACGATCAACCCAGGATAGGAACCTGCGAGAATGGTTACTGCGATTATCAGGACCATGAGAAAGGTGGCGAGATAAGCGTTTTCGAAGATGTCGATGCTCAAATGGATGCGAAGAAGTTCATTGACATAGGGCAACGCCAGTTGCGCCAGAGTTATTGCCAACCCCATGGCAAGAATCGCGATCAGCGCTGTCTCTATCATGAACTGCCAAAATAATTGCGTGCGCTGACTTCCCAGCACTTTGCGAACACCGATCTCTTTAGATCGTCTCAGCCCCTGAGCAGTCGCGAGGTTAACAAAATTTACACAAGCCGTGACGATGAGAAAGAGACCGATCAGACTTAATGCCCACAGATTTTTCTTTGCCATGTAGCCTCCGAGTTCAGGATTGAAATGGACGTCGGAAAGAGGCTGCAGTTTAAATCGATAAACGTCAGCGTCGCGTTCATTGTAGTATTTTTTTGAGAGCTTTTGAAACGCCTGATTTACCTCGGACGGCTCCACCGCGGGCTTAAGCAGAACAAAACAATTCATTCCTCCCGCAATGCCCTGCCAGCTATCGCCCGCCAGCCATGGATTGTGATCTTTAAGGTTGCTATAGGACAGATAAATTTCATCGCGTCGATCGGTGTTCACGGGCAGATCCTGCAAAACGCCCGTGATCTTGAAATCCCACTTGTTCTGCACACGGATAATCTGATTGATCGGATTATCGTCACCGAAAAACTTATGGGCGATCCGCTGGGTGACGATCGCGGTGTTGGGTTCTCTTAACACGGTATTCCGGTCGCCCCGCACCAAAGGAAAATCCAGGATGTCGAAAAAATCGTGTTCAGCGAAAGCGACATTTTCCTCAAACTTCTTATCGTCTTCCGATGATGGCACCGAAACAAGCCAGCCCGAATTACTGTATACCATCGCTATCCTTTCGGCGAAGGTAAAATCGGAACCGAACCCCTTTCCTATTGGCTGCGGAACGTTGGCCTCGCGGTTGACCCCGTCCTGATGGAGTTCTGTAGTAATGCGATAAATCCGGTGAGCCTTCGTGTGGAAAGTATCAAAACTCAAATGGTAAGTAACGAGTGTGAAGATCAGGATTGCGCAAGTGATTCCCAATGCCAGGCAGGTGATATTGATCAGCGCATAAGACTTGTGACGTTCCAGGTTTCTCGCCGCGATCTTGAAGTAATTTCTTAGCATAGGCTTTGTATTTCACCTTGCTATACAAGAAATCTGCCACCTCGTAAATCGGCACAATGGCGCTATTCAGGACACCCCTGCCCTATCGCATGTTCACATACGGATGATCGTTGCTTGATTTCGGACAGTGGCGCACTACTCACCACTCACCACTCACAACTCACCACTCACTAACTCACCGTCGACCCCGGTTCCACATCCTGATCCGGCAGCACAAGCCTTAGCTTGCCATCCTTATCCTCCGCCATCAGGATCATCCCCTGCGACATAATGCCCATCATCTTGCGCGGCGCCAGGTTGGCGATGAAGGTCACGTTCTTCCCGACCATCTCTTCTGGAGCGTAATGTTGTGCGATACCGCTGAGGATCGTGCGTGTATCCGCGCCGCTATCAATGGTGAGTTTCAGCAGCTTGTTCGACTTCTCCATCTTTTCCGCGGCGACTACTTTCCCAATGCGGATATCGAGCTTTGAAAAATCATCGAACACTATTTCAGGCTTCAGCGGCGGCGCGGTAGCACTACCTGCAGCGGATGTGTCAGCGGATGTGGTCGGTTTGGATTTTGCAAGTCGCGCGGTTTGCTTTTCAATATCCGCGTCCTCCACGTTTCTGTAAAGCAGCTCCGGCTGATTTAGCTGATGACCCTCTTTGACCGTGTGCACCAGCTCACCTTTGCTCCATAAGTTTTTCCACTCGTCATGAGACGCGGTGTTGTTGAGTTGCTTCAGAATGTTTGCTGAGGCATCCGGAAGAAAAGGCTCGATGGCAATACCGATATTGCCGACAACAGTGAGCGCGTAGTTCAGGATACAGCCCACAGCCTCCATGTCGTCTTTGGCGAGCTTCCATGGCTCGGTATCGGCGAGAAACTTGTTTCCGGTGCGCGCGAGGTTCATCATGTGAAACTGCGCCTCCCGGAAACGGAAGTGTTCCAATGAGTCGATCATCTCCTTCACCGTATTATTGAGATCGGCGTGCGCCTGGTTGTATAAATCCAGCACGCGCTTGCGTTTGTCGTTCGTGCCTGGCATCTCGTGTTCGGACGGAACCTTCCCGTCGAAATACTTCCATGTGAGCACCATCACGCGGTTCACAAAATTTCCTAGGATCGCCACCAGCTCGCTGTTGACTTTCTGCTGGTAGTCCTTCCATGTGAAATCCGAGTCCTTCGTTTCGGGCGAGATCGATGTGAGGACGTAGCGCAGCTCGTCGCGGCGCCCGGGAAAGTCTTCGAGGTACTCGTGAAGCCACACAGCGTGGTTTCGCGACGTGGAGAGCTTGTCCCCTTCCAGGTTGAGGAACTCGTTTGCGGGCACATTGTCCGGCAGCACAAATTCGCCATGGGCTTTCAACATCGCCGGGAAGATGATACAGTGAAATACGATATTGTCCTTGCCGATAAAATGAATCAATCGGGTGTCGGGATCCTTCCAGTATTTTTCCCAGTCCGCCGGCCGAAGTTCTTTCGTTGCGGAGATGTACCCGATGGGAGCGTCGAACCAGACGTACAGCACCTTTCCCTGGGCGTCCGGTAGGGGCACCGGTATTCCCCAGTCGAGATCGCGCGTAATCGATCGCGGCTGCAGGCCCTGGTCGATCCACGACTTGCACTGACCGTACACATTCGTCTTCCAGTCATCTTTATGCCCCTCGATAACCCATTCCCGCAGCCAGCTCTCGTATTTATCGAGGGGGAAGTACCAGTGTTTTGTAGGCTTCAGCACCGGGGTATTGCCGGACACAGTAGACCGGGGGTTGATAAGTTGTTTCGGACTGAGGCTCGTACCACATCTCTCGCACTGATCGCCGTAAGCGTTTGGATTACCGCAGTTGGGGCACGTGCCCACAATGTAACGGTCTGCCAGGAACAGTTTCTCCTGCTCGTCATAGTACTGGTCCGATGTTTCCTCAATCAGGATCCCTTTCTTGTACACAGTGGAAAAAAAGTCCTGCGCAGTCTTGTAATGCGTTTCATTGCTGGTTCGGGAATAGATATCGAAGGATATACCGAAATCCTGGAAGGCTTTCTTCATCAGGTTGTGGTACTTGTCGACAAAAGCCTTGGGCGACAGTCCCTCTTTCTTGGCGCCGATGGTAATGGCGACACCGTGCTCATCCGAGCCGCCAACGTACACGACATCCTCGCCTTTCAGCCGCAGGTAGCGGACATAGGTATCTGCCGGCAGGTAGGCGCCTGCAATGTGGCCGATGTGCAGGGGGCCGTTGGCATATGGGAGGGCGGAGGTGATGGTGTAGCGCTTATACTTCTTCTTCATAGATCAATTCACTAGAGGCTGCAAAGATGGGGAATGAGCGGGAGCTATAAAAATTTCAGCCGAAGGAACCAAGGTCGTTGTCCCGGTTTGCCGCCAGCCGCCCGTGTGAAGCTTCAGGGCCAACCAGGACGTATCAAAAAGCGTGTGTAGGTGCCTATAAGGAACCCCTGGCGGGCAGCAGGACAGACGTGTGGCGCTTGCGAGAGAAAGCCGGGATCAGGTACTAGCTTGCTACGGTTTCTTCTCCGCCGTTCGCCATTACGCTGGTCTGGCTGTAGGGAAGCCTTACGTAGAATTCCGTGTAGCCTTCCGGGGTGGTTTTAAGGTGGACAGAGCCGCCGAGTTTTTCCGCGGCAGTCTTGGTGATGTAAAGTCCGATGCCGCCCGTTTCCGAGCGCTCGGACGCGCGGGAAAACATCTGGAAGATCTTGTCGGGATGGACTTCACTGATTCCAATGCCATTGTCGACGACGTTGATGGAGACATATTCGCCGTTCCCTCCGATATTGATGTTGACAAAAGGATCTATGCGTTCGGAATCGTTATAGAACTTGATAGCGTTGTCAATGAGGTTCTCGAGGATAATACGAACAAACTGGGGGTCGGAATGAAAGACCGTCTTCGGGCAGATAGTTGTATTGATGGCCAGCCTGCTGGGCAGGCCTTTCTTCTTTTCGAGGGTGAGGATGTCGTCGACAATACTTTCGAAGTCGATGCGGTCGCTGGCCAGGGAGGAGTTATTGATCTGGTTGACGATGAGCAGTCGTGTGAGGATGGTGTTCAGCTTCTCGGCAGTAATGTCAAGCTTGCTAAGGTAGTTGAGGGCCAGGGGATCCTTCACGTCCATGAGCGCGACGTTACACATGCCTTTGAGGCTGGCCAGCGGCCCGCGGATGTCGTGTGATGTCTTGTAGATGAAGTTATCGAGCTCTTCGTTGACGCGGTGAAGCGAGTCGTTGGCTTTCTGGAGGTCAACGTTCTTTTCCTTGAGCTCCTGGTTCAGGTGGACGTTCGAACTGCGCAGCAGGCGGTTCTGGTCTTCGATGGTTGCTTTGGCATCGGACAGGTCGGCGTTGACGCGGCGTTTAACCTTGATGGAGTGATAGAGCACGAAGATAAGCGCACAAGCAAGAATAGCTACGAGCGCGACGGAGATGTTGAGGGCCTGTTGCCGGGCGATGGTCTCTTCTTTGTCAGCTATAGTTTTGATGTTAACGCGCTCCTGGAAGTCAGTGGTGATTTTGGCGATTCGCTCAATCAACTCTCCGCTATAAATGCTATCCTTGAGCGTAATGTACTTATGCTGATAGTCGGATGCCCTTTCATAATCATTCCGTAAAGAATACAGTTTAGAATGTTCTTTATATGATTCTATTAGCAATTCGTTATAGCCCTCGTCTTTGGCAATTGCCTCTGTTGTTGCTAAGGCCACTAACGCCGAATCATAAGAGTTCTTATAAAGGTAGATCCTGGCTAGGTAAATGGAGTTTTCTGCTTGGAATCGAAGGTCGCGCACTTTCAACGAAATCGCCAGAGACTTCCGAAAATGATTTTTTGCTTTATCATACAACTTCTGACCATAGCTTGAAACGCCAAGGCCAAATTGGCCACTAATAAGAGTAACATCGCTGCAGTTCTCTGCACAGGAGGCAATTCCTGCATTAATGGAACTCTCTGCTTTTACGTAGTCCCTTAATTGATTGTAGCAAAGTCCAATATTAATTAAAAGCTGATCCTTGAAATTACTGCTCGTTAGTTCCTTGTCATGCTCGAGCGCTTTAGTATAGTATGCCAGGGCCTCTTTGTAATTCTTCATTTTGAAATACACTAGCCCTATGTTGTTTAGCGTCTCACGCGCCTCTTGATGGTCGCCATCCTTTTCTCGCAAGACCAAGGATTCAAAGTGGTATTTTAATGCAAGATCATAATTAGCTTGAAAAGTATAAGATACGGCTATCCAATTCAAAATGATTTTATTCTCACTTGTATATCGATTCCTTTGTGAAATAGGGAGGGCTACCTTGAGTTCATCAATCGCATCAGCGATTCGATTCAATCTCCATAGTATTTGCGCTTTAACTCTATAAGACTTTACGATCTTTAAACTATCAGTGCTTTTGAGAGCTTCGCTCTGCGCAATCTCTATATAATGCAACGCGCTTTCGAAATCCTTTTTTTCAATATATTCAAATACTACCTCGTACAGAACGTCGAACCGTTCTATCCCCTTGCTTTGACTAGCAAGCTGTTTTAGGGAATCGATTCTCTCACTGTCTTGGGCACTGGCGGAATACCCCAACAAGCAAACGAATACACTGATGGTAAGACCCCTCTCCAAAGACTTGAATAAGATTTGGTACACAGGTTATTTAAAAAAATTTATTAACTGAAAAAGTATAAAACAGCCAACCATCTTTGGGTACAATTTATCACAGAAATAAAACAAAACCTAAATTTCAAAATTATGAAAAAGTTCATCTACGCTATCGTTATCGCCCTCTCATGTTCAATGGCCTTAACTGCTTGCACAGAAGAAGAAGTTGCACCCAGCACTGAAAATGGTGGCGGTACTGCGGATGGTCTTCACATCGGGAGATAGCTTGAAGTAAAACCTCTCAATTTAACCTTATTAACGCAAACTCTATGAAAGCGAAAATCATAATATTAATAGGTATCGTGGCACTGGTAACCTTGTCCTTCACCTTTGTTCAAGTCGGAACCCCGACGCCCGAACAGGGACAGCCTGTGTCAAAAATGGCTGGATCTGAACCGGTTGGAGGCTTTGCTTCTATTGAAATCACGAAATAAGTGCTAGAAAAGGATTTCGACCTGGTTCCTTCCCTATTACCGGTCCGTTAGACCAAGCGCAATAAAGGCTTGAATTTAATCCGCGAAAAGCGAGTATTACGCTATAGGGAGGCATCCAAATTGGGTGCCTCCGAAAAGAACGGGATTTTGATGTGTAAGCCGAGGTACTTAAAGTGTTACTTTAAGTACGGATTTCTTCAGTTTTAAGGAAAACCTTACATCATTTTTCCCCAAATTTTATTCGGTGAAGGACCTTTTTAGCCCTCTTACATACTAATTACCTGCTCTTCCTCTGTGGATCATGCAAAGGTCCACTTAGGGGCGATATTCTTGGCCTATTTGGCCTAGATCCTCGGTTACTTTTTCAACAGTTCATTTTGTAGCCCAAAACAAATGGGCGGTCGCTTCCGAGGTCCAAAATCAGAAACCATTGGTTTAAAGCCCGTACCTAGAGGTCCGCAGCCTCATAGATCTTGCAATTTTTTCTTGGCAGCTTGGTGGGATGTGATGATTCGGCTGACGCGAGCACTCGTTGACCCGATCTTCCTAAAGCAGCTTCGGCTATTTTGATTAGGCTCTTCCATTAAGCCGATTCTACATAAGCCGTCTATTTGCCGAAAACTAGATTGTATGTCAGAGAACACTCGCTCAGTTAGAAGGTTGTGCTGGCAAAGCATAGCTAACAGTGCACTGTGGCTAACTTGTAACTCCCTCGTACGCTCACCAATTCTTTTTTCAAGTAGAAGATTAATCCTCTTCCGATGTTGGTAACTCCTGAGCACGACGAAGATCAAGCAAACAGAAACAAAAACTAAACCCCATGCAAGTTTATTAACTAGTCCCTGGCGTCTAATAACTTCATTATTTATCTGAATAAGTTGGCTTTGGGAAGCGATTCTTGCCGCATTTTCTTTTTCTGAAAAAATCGCCTCAGCTTTCATAAGACCATTAATAAGGCCTTCATTGTAAACGCTATCTTTCAGCAGAACATATTTTGATTGGTAAGCGAGCGCTTTTCTATAATCATTAATGTGTATATAAAAGTCTGTTAAACGATAATAAATTTTGATATTCTCCAAATTGAAGACGGATCCACGATCAATAAGTTTTTCCGCTTCCATAAGAACATCTTCTGCCTCCTTAAAACGCAAATCATCTACATAAAGCTTTGCCAACATATAAATGTTATCAAGCTGATATCTTGTATCAGGAATTTCCATTGCCAGCTCATAAGAATTTGAAAAATGTTCCTCGGCCGTCTTCGGTAGACCTTCCAGTAATGCCACCTGGCCTGAGGCATATTCTATCCCCGCAACAGTCGTCGGTCGGCAACGTGATCCACATTCTTGGACGGCCGCCTCTAGATACAAGCGAGCCTCAACAAGATTGTTCAGATATGCATAACATAGGGCTATGTTTGTGTTGATATCATAGGTAGCCATTCTTCCAAACGACCTAGCCATCTCAATTGCCGTAAGATAAAAATTGAGAGCAAGTTTATAGTCCTTGAGTTTGTAATGTGTCCCCCCAAGACAATTCAATGAGTAGACGAGATATTCAGTATCTTCCAGCTCCACAGCTAAAGCATTCATAACAGTGAAATGTCGCAATGCGATATCATATCGACCCGTTAATAATCCAATTTTACCCAAGACAAACTGCAGATATAATTCTTCGGCTTTCATCCCCTGCCTATTGGCAATCGGAATCGTTTCATAGCAAAGGGTTTCAGCCGCACTAATCCTCTCTAAATAATAATTGATTTCCGCCTTAACCCGTCTACTCTTTACAATCCACAGACTATCCTGAGCGGCACGAGCTGCTTCCTCAGCCTTTTCGATAATATTCAACGCTTCCTTGTTGTCCTTTGAAATGTAACGAAATACCATCTGATACAACACCGGAAACCTCTCCTCTGCATCCTTTCCCTCCAGCACTCTTTCCAGTGAATCAATAACCTGTGAGTGCTGAGCGATTCCCTGCGCAGAGGTTATGCAGAGAAAACCAATAAGAACCCATTGCTTAGCCATATCCTTCTCTTAAGGGTGGAATAAAATCTATGCGCTGATTGCGCTGTTTAACGACCAGTCTGCGAGAATCAATTGGCGAAGAATGCCGCATTCCTCGCGACAACAAAACGCAACCTTGCGATATTTCGGATATTCAATCTCTTATAAAGATTGTTTCTATAATTTAGTTGAAAAATCCTCCACTGTCAATGGCCATCTTCATCTCACAGAAAAATCTCGAGACAGAGATCGACAATCGCGCTGCGGAAAGGTGCGAACAGATCCTCACCGAAATGGGCGCCGAACTTCACGACGATCTTATTCAAAAACTCTCAGTCTTCAGACTCTACATCGATCGGATGGAACGATCTTCCGGCGACCGGAGTGAGATTGAATCGCTGTCCATCAAAATGCGCGGAGAGTTCGACCAGGTCATCCATGTGGTCCGAAACATCTCCCGCCGGCTTCTGCCTGCCAAAATGGAAGGCGACACGCTCGATAAAAGCCTGGAACTCCTGTGCCAGAATATGGAACATCCCGGCGCAGGACATATCCATTTCCACAACGAAGGAGCGCCAACTCCGCTCGGACCACAGGTCGAGCGATATCTGTTTCGCATCGTACAAGAACTCATTCACAACGCGTTCAAACATTCTTCGGCGTGGCACATCTGGGTGAGAGTTAAATGGGATCACAACAAACTCTTTATCGAAGTGGAAGACGATGGCAGCGGCTTCTCGAAAATACCGGAATTCATCCAGCAACTGAAGCGAAAAACCAACACCCTTAATCTACGGTCTCGTATCATCGGCGCGCGAATCCATTACACGCAGGGTGAAAAAGGACTACGCGCCCGGGTAACTTTGAACACGCAGGCCAGTAGTACGAACCACACACCCTGAATTATCCAACGAACCCCTAAGCGATAATCCCTCGCTCTCCGGCTCATAATATTCCGTTGCGATACGCGTACGCGAGCAGCGCCGCTGTGTTGGAAACCCCTACTTTCCTCAGCAGCCGAAGGCGATAAGTCTCCGCTGTCGTCTGCGCCATCTTCAATTCAGCGGCAATCTCTTTCGTGATCGAGCCGCGCGCAATCGCTTTCAGCATATTCAACTCCTGGGCCGTAAGCATAACTGTAGGGATATTCTCCCACTCCTTCGCATTCGACTGAATGACCTTCAACACCTTGTCAGGAAAATAATTTCCGGAAGCAAGTATGCTCTTGATAGTCTTCCGTATCTCGACATATCCATCCAGCTTGTAAACTATTCCATCCACCCCACCCTTCAAAAGATGAATGATCAATTCGATGCCCTCCATTCCCGTGACGGCAATCACGCGCGGCCGGGACGGCATGACACGCATGCTTTCCAGCAATTCAACTCCCGTTGTGTTCCGCAGCCGGATATCGAGTAAAATGATTCCAATAGTCTCCTGCGCGATATGACTATGAAACTGCGCCGCATCCCCGGCCTCAAAAATCTTCCCGACAAAACGTTCCTTTTCCAGTAATGAACGAAGACCCTCCCGAATGAGAGCCTCGTCGTCAACGATCAGAATGTTGGTCTTGTCCATCGGCTTCAGAAGTTTTCGTATTGAAGTGCAATAGAAATATAACACATTCAACCAAACCTTCTGATGGCATTTTGACGATTGTCAGGAAAAACAGACACGTGCGTGTAGTGTTTTCAGTATAAAATGTAATCACGTAGTGACAGGCAGGAACTGCAATGTTATATTCAATGCAGGTTGTAGTTTTATTTCGAAAAAAGCATTCGAGAAGATTTGGCCCAGGTAAAAGACCCTCTCTTTTATCGTCTTCGACAATGCTTTTCAAAGCCCAGGGATTTGCCGCAGCAGGTTCCGGGCTTTGTTTTTATGAGCGGATTATAGCTCACTCCCGCACTACCGATGCACGATGACCTTCTGTCGCGAAATGATTCCGCCCTGCTCCACCTGGATGAGATACATGCCATTGCTCATAGTACCCCTAGGGCTGATCGGCACGCCCTCGATAATTTCGGCAGGCTGAAAAATTCCCTCGTACAAACTACTGCCCGTAAGATCGATCAAACTCACGCGCACAGGCGCAGGCAAAACGGTTTCCACCATCACGCGGATATTGTCCTGCGTGGTAGGATTCGGAAAGACGCTGACCGTGAAGCTATCTTCCGGGCCGTTGTCGGGATTCCCAATGGAAGTGATGACGCTCGCATCGCTCTTCAGCACTTCATAGCCAACCGGTGCCCACTCGTTTCCGGTATCCGCGCCTTTGTACTCGACGGAAAGACTGTCTTCGCGAACGTCTTCAAAATATTGCGCGAAGATGCGGTGCGGGCCAGGTTCCAGTGTTACCGCCGCACCTTCAACTGTTGCTACTTCATGTATCCCGTCGTTGTCCACAACGAGTTTGTTGTCGATCCACAAGCGGGAGCCATCACTCGAAGTCGTTCTGAACTGATACTTGCCGCCATCCGTGATGAGCAGGAAACCATCGAACGTAAAGTTGTAGTAGTCCTCCTGTGTCTTGGGCTTCAATGTAAATTGGCTCACTTTCCCGGAGAACTCGATGAGGTCCCAATCAACGGAATCAAGGCGGGTCCACGCGCCCGTTGTGTGCGTGTAGTATAATCCGGAGAAATAAGTTGACGCCTTCACCTCGTTGCTCGCTGCGCTGAGGTTTCGGGAGAGGTCCATGCTCTTCACGCGGATCTTGAAGTCCGTATTCAAGGGGAGATCGGAGAGCAGAAAGGTTGTATCTGTTTTCGTCGTCGATACCGAATCATCATTGAAGTAGACCCAGTACTCACGAATGCGCGTGTTGTCGGTTGCGGGTTTCCACGACAAGAATATTTTCTGCACGCCCTTCGATGATGCTTTTAATTCTGTCGGCGCGCTGGGAGCCTCTTTATCAATGACGGTCTTCACTTCGATGCCTGAATTCGCGTCTGCAGGATTGTACTCCGAGCGGCCCGAAGCGCCTACTGCGCGGATCTTGTACTGATAGCTGACCGTAGGTTCCACATCATTGTCGTCGAATGTGGTTGCGTTAGCTTCGGTGATTCCCGCCATCTCCCAGGGGCTGAAGC
Organism: Flammeovirgaceae bacterium; assembly: GCA_044507775.1. Taxonomy (GTDB): domain Bacteria; phylum Bacteroidota; class Bacteroidia; order Cytophagales; family Cyclobacteriaceae; genus Chryseosolibacter. Next base: position 155,629 of record JBIQIY010000001.1, read on the forward strand.
TGCTTCCGGACCCGCTGGTCACTTTCCGGCGGCGCCATATTTCAAATCCGTCCTCGTTCGTCGACGCGTCTTTCCACGACAGGACGTTCTCATCCGGCGCCGGCGAGAGACCATTGAAGTCCGTTGGCGCGTTGATGTTCACAGGGGCCGAGTCATCGAAGAAGACGTGCTTCGCCGAGGAGCGCGGGCTTATGCACCCGTAGTCTGCAACGGCCAGGGTATATGCACCGTTGCCGTACTTGGGAGTGAGCTCGACGACGCGGGTGGTGTCATCTTCATTGCCCGGTAAATCCATCAACACGCCGTTTTTATACCAGTAATAATGTGCGTGCTCGTCGCGCGAGCGCATCAGCGCATTGGCAGTGCGATTCAAATCTTTCAGTACTACGGTACCGATCTGCTCGATATCAGCGACAGGTGGGTCGGTGGGCTTCAACTCCAGGGCCTTTGACCACTGGTTCCACTGCGCCTCCGACGGATTGCTCACACGCGAGAAACGCGCCCGATACTTGCCGGGCGTCTTCGCATAAAAGACGGCCGAATCCGCTCCCGCAATAACCTGCCCGTTGAATTCCCACTGATATGCTTTGAATCCATGCGCGAGCTCGAGTCTCGTTCCTTTGTCGGAGCAGATGAACGTCGCGCCCTCGAACGTGTGGATGGTCGACTTGTTTTGCTTTAGCATCCAGGAGAAGAAATCCGGTTCGGTAAACGCCTTGTTCCAGGTGCCGTGGCCGAGCTCAGGATAAAGGGTATATCGCACCGTTGCGCCCACGCTGCGAAACTGCTGAATGTATCGCCGCGTCTTGCTGGGATAAGGATTGATATCCTGTCCTCCCTGGAAGATCCACATCGGAATGTGGGCGATCGTGTGAGCAACACCCTGGTCATTGACAAAGCCATCGTCAATGACTGACATCGCCGTGGCGGATGCGAACAACCAGGGCGCGCGTTTCAACGCCTCAAATACACCATGGGCACCGTTGGAAAGCCCTTCGATATAAACGCGATCTTCATCGACGTTATATTTCTTGATCACCAGTCTCAACAGTCGGATAGCGTCCTGAACCGCGAAAAGATTCCAGCCATTGAGGTTTTGCGGAAACAGTACTATTCCCGGGAAGGCCTTCGCATCCAGCGAGGGGTCGTCAGGCAACTTCCCTCCCGCCTTTCTCATTGCTGCCAGGTGCGGCGAACCCCCGTGAAGAAGATTGTGGTCGTTATTCAACAAACGGCTGTCCGGATTGGTCGGCGCAGGCGGTGTGTTGTTCCAGGGATTCCAGCTGCGGTCAGCGTGATAACAATCCTCATCATTGCAGTTGCCACGCTCGCCATAACCGTGAAGCATAAAAATGATAGGATACCCTTCGGCGTAGTCGGCTTTATAATTATCCGGCAACAGAAGCCGGTAGTTCATGATAAAGATGTCTTCATTTTTGTTTTTCTCGCGCATCTGCCCTTCCCGGTAAGGGCTGGAATCCCAGGCCGTCATGTCGAAGAAGGTGTTGGTTTTTACGCCGGGAGCGGATTCGCGATAGGAAAAAGTGCCGTCTTTAAGGTAGTAATACTGGGTAGCTGACTTGGAAATCCGGATATCAAGCGATCCGTATGGGGTGCTGGGATTATAGATCCAGGTCGTGTCAACCTGAGAATAGCAAACTGGAATTAAAACGAGGGTGAGAAATAAAAACAGAACTGATTTTTTTTTCATAGCAAATCATGATCGGTCGGTATGAGATCGCTATGACTTCTACAAAACTGTACCCGCCAGCCTTCCGGCTGCCGGGGAAGCGGTTCAAATGCTTGGTGGTGAGGTTAAACGGTTGGCGAATCAACTGCGATCGACCGCAGCGGCTGTAACAGCGCCGTTTTCCAGGGAATTTGAGGAGCGCCTGGGGACAAGCTGAAGGATTTGGAACATTTGCTGATCTTCCACAAAAGCCGGATTGGGGGTTGTGAGCAATTTGTCACCGGCGAAGATGCTGTTCGCACCTGCGAGGAAACAAAGAGCCTGTTCTTCCAGCGTCATGCGCACGCGTCCCGCTGACAGTCTGACCATGGCACGCGGCATGATGATTCGCGCGGTTGCGATCATGCGCACCATCTCCCACACGGAGACGCGCGGTTGATTCTCAAGTGGCGTACCCTCAACAGGAACCAGCGCATTCACCGGCACGGATTCCGGATGTTCGGGAAGGGTAGCGAGGGTATGAAGCATGCCAATGCGGTCATCTTCCTTTTCACCCATGACAATGATGCCTCCTGAACACACCGAGATCTTCGCACTGCGCACAATTTCCAGAGTCTCCAGACGATCGTGATAAGTTCGGGTGGTTATGATATCGCCGTAGTACTCTTCGCTTGTGTCCAGGTTGTGATTGTAGGCGTATAGACCTGCCTCTTTGAGCTTGAGCGCCTGTTCATGGCTAAGCATGCCCAGCGTGCAGCACACTTCCATGCCGAGCTGGTTAACACCTTTCACCATCTCGATTACTTTATCAAAATCGCGGTTGTCGCGCACCTCTCTCCAGGCCGCGCCCATACAGAAGCGGCTGCTGCCGGCTGCCTGTGCATCGCGCGCTTTATCCAACACTTCGTCTACTTCCATCAGTCTCTGAACCGTGACGCCCGTGTGATAACGCGCGGCCTGGGGGCAGTAAGAACACTCTTCCGGGCACCCACCTGTTTTGACGGATAGCAGGGAGCACACCTGCACTTCAGAAGGATTGTGAAACTGCCGGTGCACGGTAGCCCCGTCGTATATCAGTTGCAACACTGGCCGGTTATAGATCGACGCGATCTCTTCACGCGTCCAGGTATTCTTAATCTCTCCCAACTTTTAAAAATTTAAACTTGAATATATTGAACTTTAAACAACAAGATCCTTCGGCCTTCGCCACCCGAAAATGCCCACGCGCGCCTCAGGATGAGGAAGTGCCAGGGAGGCTATTCAAACTTGAACTCATACGGCATACGGGCCTGCGCTCCCTGATACTGCAAAACTTTTCTGGCGCGCTGATACCAGTAGTACATCTCGCCCATTTCGTTCTTCATGGTGCGGGCCTCGGCATTTTCCTCAAGGTTGGCTACGAGCTCTTCGAGGAAATTCCTCGGCGTGGGATAGAAGCGCACTTTGTAATCGTCTTCTACTCCGGCCTTCTCTGCGGCGATCCGGATCGCGTCGTCAAAGCCACCCAGCACATCGACTAACTTGTGGTCGAGCGCCTGCTGGCCAGTCCATACTCTTCCGGAAGCAACCTTCAGGATCTCTTCCTGCGCGACGCCACGTCCCTCGGCCGCCTTGTTTGTAAATATATCATAGTATTCATCCAGGCTCTTCTGGATGTAATTCTTTTCCGCCTGTGACAATGGGCGCGTAACGGTATAGGTATCGCCGAAGTTGCCCGTGCGAACTTCGTCAAACGTGATGCCGATCTCATTGCCGAGAAAACTGCTCAGATCGAACATGATGCCGAAGATGCCGATTGAACCTGTAATGGTATGAGGCTGTGCGACGATAGTATCGGCACCCATGGCGATGTAATAGCCACCGGATGCGGCGTAGTCAGACATCGATGCGATAACAGGTTTTTCCTTTGCGGCCAGGGTGACCTCGCGCCAGATCATATCCGAAGCGCGAAATTCACCTCCAGGTGAATTGACACGCATGACGATCGCCTTGATGCCATCGTCCTCCCGCGCTTTGCGGATCTCTTCAACAAATTTGTCGCCGCCAATCACCTGGTCGTTCTGATTGCCGTCCCCTGGCATGATGGTCCCTTCCGCAACGATCACGGCAATCTCGTTATCCGAGCTCTTGTAAGTGGAGAAGCTCTTCCGATAGCGGCTGTACTTGACAAGTTTGATTTCGTCACTTTCGCCGAGGTCGAGTTTTTGTTTCAGCACTGCCCTGAACTCATCCGGGTACAGCAGCGAATCCACCAGTCCGAGATCAACGGCCGACTGCGCGTTGTGCACCAACATCTGATCGGAGATCTCTTCAAGTCTTTGCGTTTCGATGTTCCTCTGTTCAGCGATTCCCGCGAGCATCGTGTTGTAGATTCCATTGGCCAGCTCCGTCAACTGGAGGGTGTTTTCCGGACTCATTTTCTCGAGCAGGAACGGTTCCACCGCGCTCTTGAATTCGCCGACGCGGAATATCTGCGGTTTCACCTGCCACTTGTCGAACAATTTCTTATAGAACCCGACGGTAACGGTCAACCCGTTGAATTCGATTTCTCCGTGCGGATTGAGGAACACTTCATCGGCTGCGCTGGCCAGATAATAAGCGCCCTCTGACATAACCTCATTGTATGCAACCACCCACTTTCCGCTTTCGCGGAAGTCGATGAGGGATTCCCGAATCTCCTCCAGTGTTGAGAAGCCGGCCATAGGCTGCCCTATCTCCACGTATATTCCTTCGATCTTATTGTCATCCTTCGCATGCCGGATCGACTGCTTCAGCTGCAAAAGTCCAACCTTGCGAATATCGCCCCCCGGCACCGGCAGGCCTGCAAACGGGTTCTCCTGCTGCATCTCGGTAAACTGGGCGTCCAGTTCCAGGTGCAGAACGGAGTTGTCAGAAACCTCCACTTTCTTATCCTCCGACAGTCCGGATACGATGGCGCTGATCAGGAATATAGATAGGAAAAAGAAGACCAGCATGGCAGTGAGAGCGCCGAGGCATGAAGAGAGGAAGGCTTTTCCAAAACTCATAAAATGAATCTGTTTAAAGATCAAAAGTAAGCATAAGTGTGGCTAATAAAAAAGTATGTTTGCGCAGCCAGAATACCATGAACGACGGGATCTTTTTACTGCTGGGATCGAACCAGGGCGACAAGGCACAAAACCTGGCCTTCGCAAGAGAAAGCATTGAGGCACAAGCGGGCAACATCCTATTGCGTTCGTCGCTTTACAAAAGCCCCGCATGGGGTTTGGAACAGCAGCCAGACTTCGTCAACCAGATTCTGAAAATCGCGTCTGCCCGGAAAGCCGACGATCTGCTAACAACAATACTGGGGATCGAAGAACAGATGGGACGTGTTCGTGTTCAGAAGTGGGGACCCAGGGTAATTGACATCGACCTGTTGTTCTACGGGGATGAAGTGAGGAATAGCCTCCGCCTGCATCTACCCCACCCGCGAATTGCAGAGAGAAGGTTCACACTCGTTCCACTGGCCGAGATAGCGCCGCAACTGGTTCATCCCGTCCTGAAAAAATCCGTGTCACAATTGCTCCTGGAATGCACTGACCCGTCGGTGGTGGAAAAAATCACGTAAAAATCCGCCAAAAAATAACGAACAGGAACAGGTACAGGTAGAGACAAGGCATGCCTTGTCTCTACGTGTTACCCATGGTTTAGACACTGGCCACGTTGGCGTCTGGCGATATTTTTTTAACGAGACCCTGCAGCACCTTACCCGGTCCGCATTCGATGTACGTGACGGCTCCATCTGCAGTCATCTTCTGAACGGATTGCGTCCAGCGGACAGGCGCCGTTAGCTGCGCGATGAGGTTTGTTTTGATCTCCGCGATATCTGTCGACGGCATCGCGTTCACATTCTGATAAACAGGGCATACAGGTTTACTGAATGCTGTGGCTTCAATAGCCTTTGCCAACTCTTCCCGTGCAGGCTCCATCAGTGGTGAGTGGAACGCACCCCCCACCTGCAGCATCAATGCGCGCTTTGCGCCTGCAGCTTTCATTTTTTCACAAGCGATCTCGACGCCCCTTATCGTTCCCGAGATAACCAGCTGGCCTGGACAATTATAATTCGCAGGAACGACGATATCATCAACGGAGGCGCAGATCTCTTCAACCACCTCATCAGCTAGCCCGAGAATAGCAGCCATCGTCGATGGTCTTGCTTCGCAGGCTTTCTGCATGGCCATGGCCCTTTTGTAGACAAGCTTCAATCCGTCTTCAAACGAAAGCGAGCGGTTCGCCACAAGCGCCGAAAATTCTCCCAGCGAATGGCCCGCAACCATATCCGGCTTTATCGATTCATTGGTGAGGGCGATAGCAACCGAATGGAGGAATATGGCAGGCTGCGTTACCTGAGTCTGCTTCAACTCGTCGGCCGTGCCGCCAAACATGATGCGGGTAATATCAAAACCAAGGATGGCATTCGCATCATCCAGCAGCGCTTTTGCCTGAGGATTCTGCTCATAAATATCTTTGGCCATTCCGGGAAACTGCGCGCCCTGGCCAGGAAAAATGTATGCGTTCAATGTCTTGCTTTTAGTGTTGGCGGGCAAAGTTGGGACATAACCCCCTAAAATCAAAACACCGAGCATGCTGGCTGCTGGTAGTTGCCCTTAGATACGAAGACTCGCGACTAATGACTAGTGCGATTCATTGCCACGCTTTACGGATAAGTTTCCTTTGGGAGATCCTTCGCCCTTGCCCACCAATCACCAACCGCACGGCTCAGGATGACGGTGTGAAGGTGATGCTCACTCCAATCACCAACCGCGCGGCTCAGGATGACGGTGTGAAGGTGATGCTCACTCCAATCACCAACCGCGCGGCTCATGATGAGGGTGTGGATCCATCAGCGCATCAGCTGCACCCAGCCCTTAATAATCTGGTTTTGCTTGGCAGGGTCGACGGAATCGAAAGTAACGTCCGCGACATAGTAATACACCCCGGTGCTGAGCTCGCGGCCATTCAAATCGCGGCCGTCCCAATCCACATAGATACTGCGTTCGCCACCGGATTCATAGTTATAAACTTCCTTGCCCCAGCGATTGTAGACGCGCAGCACGACCTTTTCCACAAAGCGTGCACATTTAGCCCTGATCTCCGGCGGAAGCGCTCCCTGGCAGGCGTTGTCGTTTGTATCCGGGATGGTCTCTCCTCCGTCGAAATTCTGGCGGTTGGTGGCAGCGTAAGCGCTAAACTGATCGTTGCATCTGTCGCCGTTCGGTGAGAAGAAGCTCGGCAATTCGTAGTAAGGACAGTTGTCGAAGCAGATCGGATCACTGAGTTCGCTCGTGTTGCCCGAGCGGTCCACCGCCTGGATGCGATAACACCGCGCGAATGACGGAAGATTTTCATCGATGTAAATCGTATCTCTTACTTCGATTGGCAACTCGATAAATTCGCCGGACGAGGTCGCTGCCACCCATATCTTGTAATATGAAACGTCCCGCTGACAGTCATCCTGAGTACGCGTCCAGTGGATTGTATTGGAAAAAATGTTGTTGTCGCAAGTTGATGTCTGGCTCACATAGGTAGCGCAGTCGATGGGATCTTGCGGTATCGGCGTCAACGGCTTGCAAGGGGGAATCGTATCTCCTGGCTGCGCGCAGATCACCTGTGAAAAATTTTCTAACGGCTCGGCTATCTGCGGGTTGCCATAGGCGCCGCGCGTCATCACCTTGTAGCAATATTGAGAGTTGGGATCAAGCGGGCCCTGATCGAGGTAGCTGAAGCCGGAAACGCTGACATCCACAGTGGCGATGAGTTCGAGCTGCTCATCGCTGGCACCTTCCGCCCCGCGATAGATCAGGTGCTCGTTGGGAGGAGTCTGGATCTGGTTCGACCACGGCACTACCGCGCTCCAACTCAGTTCGATACTGTTGACACGCGAGTCAGCTTCCAGGCGCACCGATGAAGCGGTCGCCGAGGGATCCAGGAGCTTGCCATCACTGTCAACGGCGATGATCCGGTAATTGTAACTATTGCGCTCTGTGTTCAGCCCTGTATCGACGAAGAAAAGATCAGGCGTGGTAGTAACAATCGCGAGGTTACCATCACCTGCCTGGCCGTCGGCGCGCCCCACCTGGTAGGTATATGGAGGCGGAAACTGCACCGGGTCGGCCTCAAAAGGCGCGACCCACCTGACTGTGATTTGTCCGTCGGTTTCATCCGTTTTGTCAACGGTCACATGGGTGATGATCGCCTTGTCAGCCTTGATCGGGTCAAGGCAAACTTCCGCAGAAACATAACTTTCTCCCCCGCGCGGCAGCGGGAACACGGCGACAAGCCTGTAACAATACTGCGCACCACTGGCCAGTCCCTGACCGCCGTTATTATCAATATACGAACTCTGCGAGCTGGGGACGGAATTAATCAGCGTGTAGCCCAGCTCCTCCGGCATACCCGTCTGACATGAGTCAGGATCAAAGGCGAAGCTGTCGACTCGCCTCCATATCTGGATGGTCTCCGCATTTTCGCAGAGGTAAGGATCCCACTGCAGGTTTGCAGAGCGCGTTGCAAGGTCAGTTGTGGCGCCTACCCATTCTGGTTCAGGACCCACCACGCGGATAAACCACGTCTTGAATGTCACCAGCCTGGAGCCGGTGGGTGATTTGTCGGTTATTTTAAAGACCACTTGGTAGGGCTGATCTTTGATGTGCTCGCAAGCCGTCTGCCACTGGAATTGTAATTGAGCGGGTTGGGCCGCATAGGCGGCGGGGAATGGGCTCACCGTGGCGGGAAACTGCGCAGGCGAGAAGTTAAGGATTTCCGAGAATGCCTCGATCTTAACACTGTCGCCATCGGGATCCGTTCCGAAGATCGTCGCATTAAGCACCGATCCCGCTTCGACGCAGACATCCTCGGGAACATCGAGCTCAGGTCGTTCATTGTCACAGTCGTCTACGATGATCTGCATATCACGCCGGACGAATCCGATTGAGACCCAGGTGCCGTTGATGAGCCTCCACTCCCGAATGATAAAAGCGATGTTGTATTCGCCCACGGTTCCGGGGGAATTCCACGTAAGCGTGCCATCAATGGGATTTATACTGAACGAGGGCGGACCGTTTGCCTCTTCATTACCCTGCTGAAAATTGGAATAGAAGCCGGCTGCGGCGGGGTCGCGGTAGTTGACCACCGTCGTGTTTCTGTCGCGGAATGGGACGACGAGTTCATAGGAAAGACTGTCTCCGTCCGGATCGTATGCTCCCGGGTTGTGAAACCAGGCGATGCCTGTGCAGGCGCGGTCGATCGGAGGCACCAGCAACTTCGGAGTGTTGTTGCAACCGAGAAAGGGATCAATGATCAGGGCAGTTTCGATGTAAAACCGCGTGTTCACGGATCCGTCCATGTTCACGACTCCGGCATTCCGGTTCGGCTCGCTGTAGCTGATGATGAATTTCCCGTTTCCGGAGTAAGGACGGGTGATGGTAAACGATGCCGTGGCAATGCCTTCACCGAGGTCGGGGCGAGGCGTGTTGGGTGTCTCGGGCACCTTCATGCGATTTCCATCGCCGAAATCCAGCCAATCATCTTCACCGCCGAACAGCACGTTCGTTCCGATGGTGTTCGTATATACGGTTACGGTAATTCTCCACAGATTGGCGCAGCCAACCCTTTCAACAGTGATCTCCCCGGCCCGCAAGTGCGTGGCGTAGCTCGAATATACGAGCGCGGTGATCAGGACAAGGGTCAACAAAAAAGAACGCAGGAACTGTATTCGGTTCATTCGGAAAGTTAGCAAGGACAGCAAGAAACTTATTCGGGCACAAACTTAAGGGATAAGATGCAATATAAAACGCCGTTCCCATCCCCGAAAATCCTATCCAAGGTAACGGTAAACGCCCAATAGTTAGTCTGTTTCCGGGCAATTCTTTGGAGTTTGAGGGTGCGTAATTGCACCGCGTCGCCAAAACCGGCGTTCCATGGCCGACAAAAATTTTCAAAAAAAAAATCAATGCAACTTCCAAAACATTCGCCCTTCAAAACCAACCGTTTAAGGGTGATCGATTAAAATCTTGTTTAAGTGAGGGTGCCAGACAGCCCTTACGCGCAATTTGATCTGAATTAAATAATAATAAATTGCGTCGGCAAACCCAACCCCCTAGTTGACTGATGAAACCCGATCCTTCGGCCATGAAGGTCCTGTTGCGCAGGCGCGAGGCAGAACTTCAAAAGATTATCAGACAGATGAAGCACGATAATCTCCACACCAGCCCCGTCTATCGCAACCTAGAACAGGAACTGGAGACCCTGAAAAACCAGCTGACCGACCCTGAGAAGAACCAATAGATTTCGTTTCACCAGCCACCTGAACTACCTTTGTGCAAACAAGAAGTCTGCTATGCGCCTGGTTAAAGAGATTGCTTACCCCGATTTCAAAATCACCATCTTTTCCTGGAACAACCGCTACCTCGTAAAACTTGAACAGGGCGCGCTTGAACAGACGTTCAAGGTCCCCGAGACGGACTTGTCCGGTGATGAGGATCTCTTATCCATTCTCGATGCGGAATTTCTTCAACAGGCGGTTCGCCGCTTTGATGATATGGGGCGATCACTCTACGAAGCGAGAGACCGAAGCGGTTTGTGAGTTTTGTATCCCGTTGGGGAAATTGTCTTATTTTGCCGTCCCAATGCAAGTCGCGGAAAAGAAAAACAAAAACAAGCAGTATAAACCCATTCTTGACGGTATTCCTGACTGGCCGGTTTACCGGCTGAGCAAGAACCGCAAAGAATTCGTGGAACAGGTGGCTCAGTACGCGTTCTCCCAGGTAAAGCTTCTCAGGCCTACCACTAAACAGATCCTGGACGAGCTGGAAGTTACCGTTTACCGTGAGCAACAGAGAATGAAACGCAACCGCTGGAGGGCGGATGCGAAAGACGAGCCCTCGTTTTGGGCGGGGGTGAAAGAGGAAATTGCGAAGATCGGCCAGGACCTGTCAGAAGAATCGCAGCGAAAAGCCGATGACATACTCTACCGGATCATTTTCCGCTATTCGGACGAGATCGCGGGAAATTTCAAGACAAGTTCCTACCGGGTCACGCGTGAATTGCTGCGGTTCTGGTTTTCACGACTTTTAAACGGTGCACGCGTTAAGAAATTCGGCGCATTCTTCCGGAGTCAATACACTTTGCGTGACAAGATCCACATCGTAGGAAAGGTCAAACAGCTGCGAAGACTTGCCAAGATCGGCACGGTGGTCATGGTACCAACCCATTTCAGCAACCTGGACTCCGTATTGATCGGCTGGGTCATACATTCGCTCGGCCTCCCTGCTTTCATCTATGGCGCCGGACTGAATTTATTCAACATCAAGATCTTTGCGTACTTCATGAACAGCCTCGGCGCCTACAAAGTCGATCGTCGGAAGAAGAACCTCCCGTACCTCGAAACGCTGAAGGCGTACTCCACCCTTGCGATCCAGAAAGGTGCGCACAGCCTCTTTTTCCCCGGCGGCACGCGGTCGCGCTCGGGCCTGATTGAGAAACAACTGAAGCTCGGCCTTCTGAGCTCAACCATAGAAGCGCAGCGCAATCTTTTTCTTCAGGAGGAGCCTGATCAACCTGTGCGCCGGATCTTTATCGTTCCCGTTACGCTGAACTATCATTTCGTGTTGGAAGCTCCCGACCTCATCGACGACTATTTATCGGTTAAAGGACAGGAGCGTTATATTCCGGAGCAGGACAAATATGGAAGCTGGCAGCTTCTGCAATTCCTGTTCAAGTTCTTCACAAAGGGATCCAACATTTCGGTATCGATCGGTCGCGGGCTGGATGTACTGGGCAACTATGTGGATGACAATGGTAACAGCCTCGATGCGCATGGACGCATCATCAATACGCGCGACTATTTTCTTACGAATAGCACGATCGCCGTGGAAAAACAACGCGAAGATCAGTACACCCGTATGCTGAGCCACCGCATCATTTCGGAATACCATCGCATCAACCGCGTATTTTCCAGCCACCTCGTTGCTTTTGTCGCCTTTGAACTCTGGCAGAAACAACATCCCAAGCTCGATCTCTTCGGATTGCTGAGGCTGCCGGAAGAAGATCTTGAGCTTCGCTATGAAGATTTCCGCAACGCTTGCAGGAATGTCAGGAAGCGCATTTACGAGTTGAAAGAAGAGAAGAAAGCCAACCACGCGACCCATCTCAAGGGAGACATTGACCTCGTCATCCGTCATGGTCTGGAGAATGTAGGGATCTTTCACCTGAAGCGGCCACTCTTATTCAACAAGGAGGGAAACATTATCACACGCGACCTGAACACCTTGTATTACTATCACAACCGACTCGTAGGTTATGACCTTGAAAAGTTCATCTGAGGCAAAACCCGTCGGCGTGATCGGCGCCGGGAATTTCGGCAGCGCGGTAGCGAACCTGCTGGCACCCAAGCGCAAGGTCCTGCTGTATGCGCGCGACGAAGCCGTCATCGAACAAATGCGCACTAGCCGCGAGCATCGCGGCCATCAGATGCATCCCAATGTCGTTGTGGTAAATGATCTTCAGCAGGTCGCAGATTCATGCGATGTCATATTTCCCATTGTGCCGAGCGCGCACTTTCGTGCGATGATGAAGCAACTTTCGGAGTACCTCCACCCTTATCACATCCTCATTCATGGCACAAAGGGATTCGATATCCGGCTACCGGAGGGAGAAACGATTCAAACGATGAAGACACTTCATCGCGGCCACGTCAAAACAATGAGCGAGGTGATTGCTGAAGAGAGCGTGGTCGTGCGCCTCGGCTGTCTGGGAGGGCCTAATCTCTCGCGTGAACTCGCCGCGGGTCAGCCCGCCGCTACTGTGGTCGCCAGCCAGTTTCACGAAGTTATCCAACTGGGCAAACGCCTGCTGCGCAACGACAACTTTCAGGTTTATGGCAACAATGATCTCGTGGGTGTCGAGCTCGCCGGTGTTCTGAAAAATATTATCGCCATTGCCGCCGGCGCACTGAGCGGCATGGGCTATGGCGAAAATGCAAAAGGTCTGCTCGTCAGTCGCGGTATGGTCGAGATGATCTACCTCGGTCGCGCACTCGGAGGAAACACGAAAGCCTTCCTCGGTGTCGCCGGTGTCGGAGACTTGGTAACAACCTGCAACAGCTCCCTGAGCCGAAACTTTAATGTCGGATTCAGGCTGGCTCACGGTGAAACACTGGAAGACATCATCGAAAGTACCGATGAAATTGCAGAAGGTGTGAACACCGTCCAGATCGTAAAAAAATGTGCGGACTACTACCACGTCAAGGCACCCATCACCTCAACGTTGTACAAAGTATTTTTCGAAGATCTTACGGTGAAACAGGCGCTTCAGTATCTGATGCGCTACCCGCTAAACGTCGACATCGACTTCCTGTGATTACTTGATTGCAGCGCGAATTTTCTCGGCAGCTGCAGCGAGTGCCTCCGGAGAAGGTTGGAGCTTCTTACGCGAGAAGTTAATGTCATCCATCGAATTGAGCGGTACCAGGTGCACATGCGTGTGCGGTACTTCCAGACCGACTACGGCAACCCCGACGCGAAGACAGGGAAAGGATGCTCCAATGGCACGCGCGACCTTCTTGCAGAATAAGTGCAGCCCCGCCAACGTCTCATCATCCAGATCGAATATATAGTCGACCTCCTTTTTGGGTACAACCAATGTGTGGCCCATCACCAGCGGGTTGATATCCAGAAACGCGATGTAACGATCATCCTCCGCTACAATATGCCCGGGAATTTCGCGGTTGATGATCCGGGTGAAAAGACTGCTCATATTGATTGCCGGTTATAACTGGTCTTACTTGAGATCGGAACATTTAAAATACTGAATAAGGGATTCAGATGGCGGCGCTCACGACGTGATATTCAGAATCTCAAATTCCATTTCACCCGCAGGCGTTTTGATCCGGGCGAGTTCACCTTTCTTTTTGCCCAACAGCCCCTTGCCTATTGGCGAGAGCGTGGAGATCCGGCCGCTCTTCAGATCTGCTTCTTCTTCCGATACGAGTGTATAAGTTACGGCCGCGCCGTTCTTCTTGTTCTTGATGGTTACTTTTGAAAGGATCGATACCTTGGACGTGTCGATGTTGTTTTCGTCCAACAAACGCGCATTGCTCACGAGATCTTCCAATTGGGCAATCTTGGCCTCAAGGTGTCCTTGCGCATCCTTAGCCGCATCATACTCGGCATTCTCGCTGAGATCGCCTTTGTCCCGGGCGTCGGCAATTTGCCGTGCGATGTCCGCGCGGCCCTTTGACTTGAGCGAGCTCAGCTCGCTCTTCAGCTTCTCAAGACCGTCTTTTGTGTAGTATGCTATCTTGCTCATAATGAATTCTCCTTTACATCCTTCAATTCTGTTCCTTGATTTGCAAGACACTTCTTACAAATCGCAAAAAAAAAGAAACAACGACCTCATGGGCGAGACCGTTGCTATTCTGCAAAGATAATACTTTATTAATTAATGCAAAAATTTTCAGGTACCGACCAGCTCGGGAAGGTGGGTCATGATCTGCTCCAGGATTTCATCGTCGAACTTCGCCAGGTATAATGTTTTTACCCGCGCGAGCTGCTCCACCGTCAGCCCCTTGGCACCGCGAAGGTCCGCCTTATAAAGGCTGGCATTCTCGAAATCCGCACCCATCACATAGCAGTTCTGCAGGTTTGCTTCCATCAGGAAGGCATTGTTGAAATTCGCTTTGATCAGAAACGCGTTTTCGAACTGGGTTTTGATCAGAAACGCGTCTTTGAAGTTCGCGCCGCTGGCGTAAGCGCCCTTAAGATCCGCCTGGTTAAGATTTGAGTTTTCGAAATTAGTCTGATTAAGCCGGGCGTTCTCCAGGTTCGCCTCGATCAGAGTCGATTGTGAAATATTTGACGAGTTGAGGTTGGAACCGGCGAGGTTAACGTAGTTCAGGTTGGTTCTGGGCAGGTAACAATTCACAAGGTTGATATCATGTATCTTGTGTCTGTTCAGACGCTTGATGTTACCCACGGTACGAAAGGCGGCTTCTTCCGATTCCCACAAACGGAAGTCGTCAATCTCATCCTTATAGGTCCTGATGCGCTGACGAATCTCACCGTTTTGATTCAACCAGAAGATAAGAATACCGATTACCGCGATGTCGAAGATCATGCCGTGCGCTTCCGCGAGAATCTGAGCGATGAAGGAGTCAAAATCGCTGATATAATAAGGGAGACTCAACCCTATGACAATGACTGCCACAAATATCAGCACGATTGTGGAAGTTAGCAGTGGTTTCTCTATTACCGAATTGTAAAATTCAGTCCATCGTTTCATTTTCATTCCCAACCCTGTTCAGGGATACGCATTGTGACAACAAAAAATCCCTGCAGACATCACATCAAAAACACCTTCATCCAACGGCATTTGTGGTTTGCAAAGTTTTACCAGCAGGCGGAAAAAATCCGCCACAAAAAAAACCAAAAAACTATAATGAAGCACCAAACGGTTCGTTCTCAGAAATTGAGCGTTTTGATCTTCTCCACCAAAGCTACATTAATTTTGATGTGCGATTCAAACGACCAGCCTGCAATATGCGGGGTGAATATTACATTACCGCCCGCGATGAGCTTTCCGAAGCCTTCCTGCTGCGAAGGCGTAAGTTGTTTCAATTTTTCATTCTCCAGGACGTCGAGCGCCGCGCCGCGCACGAAACCCGAGGCAAATGATTCTGCCAGCGCTGAAAGCGGAACAATTTCGCCCCGTGCGGTATTCAACAGGACGATCTTTTTCCGGAATTGACTCAGATAACGCGTGTTGACCATTGCCTTCGTCTCATTCGTCAACGGTATGTGAAGGCTCAATATATCGGTTTCCTTGTAAATTTCGGCCATGTCAGCTTCGCGCCAGAATTCATTTGTGAACCCGTGTTTGTATTTATCATATACCAAAATCTTACATCCAAAACCGGTCAGTCTTTCCGCAAATGCGCGACCCATATTTCCGAACCCGATGATGGATACGGTCTTGCCCATTATCTCCTCTCCGCGGTTGCTTTCGCGACGCCAGTCACCGCTGATCACTTCGTGATGCGCCCGCGGAATGTTGCGCAAGAGACTTAGCAATAGCCCAACCGTGAATTCTCCTACGGCATCGCGGTTTCCTTCGGCAGCGTGGAGTACCTGTATTTTCTTCTCTGCCAGATAGGGAAGATCGAGATTATCCAGACCTGCACCCGCGCGCCCGATGAACCTCAGGGTCGGATGATCGCCCAGCAGGTCGCGGTCTACGATGGTCTTACTGCGAATAATCATCCCGTCGTATCCCATGTGCTTTTCGCGTATCTCCTTGCGCTCGATCGCCGGTTCGTAATCTACTTCCCAACCCGCGGCTTCAAGCATACTGTGAATACTTTCGTGCATGGAATCCACAATCAGACATTTCCTCGACATCATTATTGCAATAACAGGTGGATGGTGAAAAAATAGATCGTCAAGCCAAGAAGGTCGTTAATGGTTGTGATAAAAGGCCCTGCAGCAAGCGCAGGATTGTAACCATAACGGTTCAGGATCAACGGTGTAACGGTCCCGATAAAAGACGCGAATACGACTACGCTGAAGAGAGCGATCGACACGACAAATGAAAGCGCGTACTCGTGAAAGAGAATGATGTTGGCGCCCAGGACAAGGATCGAGAGAAACGCGCCATTCAGCAAGGCGACGAAAAAGACTTTTAATAAACGCTTCCAGGGCCCCTCATCCACAAAATCCGGATTGGCAAGGGTCTGCACAATGAGAGAAGAGGACTGGATACCCACATTTCCACCCGTTGCCTGAATCAATGGCGTAAAAAAAGCGATGGCCGTAACACGCGCGAGTTCACCCTCAAATAATCCCATGAATTTTGCATTCATCAAGCCTCCCGCGATACCAATCAGCAACCATGGAAGACGTGCACGCGTATTTCGCCAAACGCTGTCATCCTCCTCTACCTTTTCACTGATACCCGTCATCAGCTGGCGCTCTTCTTCCGCTTGTTGGGTGATTACATCCACGATGTCATCAATGGTTATCCGGCCGACCAACTGACCGTGAACGTTAACCACAGGGATTGACTCCATATCGTATTTGCGCATGATTTCGGCTACTTCACGGTCTTCGCGAAAGGTCTCTACAGAAACAATGTCGCGCTCGCAGATCTCGCCGACAGTAGTGCGCGCGTCGGAGATGATCAGGTCCTGCAGGTCAACTCGCCCCAGGAGCCTGTCATTTTCATCCACGACGTATACCGTATAAAACTTTGTGATACTTTCAGCCTGCTTGCGAATTTCCTCGATGCACTGTACAACAGTCAGGTCGTACCGCGCCTTCATCAACTCCTTGGCCATCAGTCCGCCGGCGACGTCCGCTTCGTAGCGCAACAGTTCCGTTACCTGGCCGCGCAGTTCGGATCCAAGGCCGCCAAGGACCTGCTCACGGATCTTGACCGGAAGTTCATACAGAATATCCGCTACGTCATCCGAATCGAGTTGATTCAGGAAAGCCGTGATCTCTTGCGGTTGATAGACTTTGAGATAATTACTCCGGGTTTCGGAATCCAGATCGTTAAGGATCTCGGCCTGCAGCTCGGTAGACAGAAGATCCATCACATACTTGGATTCTTCCGAGCTGAATTCGTAAAGGAGGGCGGTGATGTCGGCAGCCTTTACACCTTCGAGACTCCGTTTAACAAAGGTCGCGTCACCGGCATCCAGCGCCTGCTGGAAACGATCGCGAAATTCCTTCGTCAGTTCAAATTCAATTGCGGGCTCCTGCACGGCTGTCTTCAATTAACCTCGTGAGATGGATAAACTCCTCTACCGAGAGCTGCTCCGCGCGCTTATCCAGCAATGGCAACGAAGAAACAGCTCCGGCCAAATTTAGATTTTTTAACGCGTTGCGCAAGGTCTTTCGACGGGTATTAAAAGCCTGCTTGACGACGCGGACGAACAGTGCTTCATCGCACTCGAGTTCCCTTCTCTCATTGCGTACAAGCCGGATTACCGCCGACATCACTTTAGGAGGAGGCGTGAAAACGCCCGGCGAAACCTTGAACAACATTTCAACATTATAGAAAGCCTGCAAGAGGACGCTGAGGATGCCGTATACCTTGCTTCCATGAGGTGACGCGATCCTGTCTGCGACTTCCTTCTGCAGCATGCACACAACCTGGTCGACCTGGTTGCGATATTCGAGCACGCGAAAAAATATTTGAGAAGAAATATTATAGGGAAAATTGCCGATGATCGAGAAGTGTCCGGGAAAGATCGACGACAGATCGGTTTTCAGAAAGTCGCCCTCGATGATCCGGTTACTGTCCACCAGGTTGTGTTCTTTCAACCAGGCGACTGACTCGCGATCGATTTCGATCACCGTGAGTTCGGTCCTTCCCGCTTCCTTCAACAGACGCGTCAAGACACCCATTCCAGGGCCGATCTCGAGTAGTGGGAAACTGCCATCTTCCGGAATAAGCAAACTGTCAACGATCCTGCGCGCCGTGTGTTGATCGTGCAGAAAGTGCTGACCTAATGCTTTCTTGGGTTGGACCCGCGATTTATTTTCCCCTGGCATTCGGGGGCCAAAGGTAAGGGATTCTTGGACCTCGTTCCTTTTTTTGTTAATTCGCAGGGAATAAAAACGGCAACATGACGCATCACGCGAGAACTCACGAGAAACCACGCATCGGAATCACCATTGGAGACATCAACGGAGTCGGCCCTGAAGTGGTGATGAAGGCGTTACTTGACAACCGCGTGCTCAATATGGTCACACCTGTCATTTACGGCTCCACTCGCGTGCTGGCGTATTACAAGAAGCTGTTGGCGATGGATGAATTTAACTTTTCTCCTATTCGCTCGAAAGGACAGTTCACAGCCAGGAGTATTAATGTGGTGAATTGCTGGGAGGAAGTGATCGAGGTCAACCCCGGCAAAGCAACTCCGGAGACAGGCAAAGCGGCGTTCAAGGCGTTGCAAAGTGCCTGTGAAGAGCTGCGAGAGGGCTTGATCGACGCCCTGGTGACCGCTCCCATCGATAAGCACTCTATTCACAGTGAAGAATTTCCATTCAAGGGACACACGGAATATCTCGCAAAAGAATTTGGCGGAGGTGAAAGCCTTATGTTTATGGTGAGCGAGCTGCTTCGCGTCGGACTGGTCACCGACCATGAACCTTTGAAAAATGTTGCGAGTCTTATTTCAAAGGAAAAGGTCGAAGGTAAACTCCGGCTAATGGAAGCCTCTTTGAAAAAAGATTTCGGCATCAACAAACCGAAGATCGCCGTGCTCGGACTAAACCCTCACGCCGGCGACGGCGGACTGATCGGAACGGAAGATGAGGAAATAATACGCCCGATTGTTGCAGAGCAGCGCAACAAGGGCAAGCTCGTATTCGGCCCGTTGCCCGCCGATGGATTCTTCGGCTCCGCCCAGTTCAAGCAATACGATGCAGTTCTCGCCATGTATCACGACCAGGGGCTCATCCCATTTAAGGCACTGGCGTTCGAGACGGGCGTCAATTTCACGGGTGGATTGCCGATCATCCGCACGTCACCTGATCACGGCACCGGGTATAACATTGCCGGGAAAAATCAGGCCGGTGAAACCTCCATGCGGGAAGCAATCTTTCTCGCTGGGGAAATTTTTCGACAGCGAGCCGAGCAGTCTAAAGAAAAATAACCTCTACTGAATGGTTCAATTCAACCATTCAACCCGCGAAATCACGTAAAATCGCGATAATTGACTAGTTTTGAACCCCAAGTAAACCTGTCGATGGATATTGTTACAAAAAAACAGCTGAACATTCTCATTCAACTCGCCGAGGCTGATAAGCATTTTGCGAAGATTGAGCGGGAGATGATCTTTAAGATAGCCAAAGAGCGTCATTTCCCTGAAGAAATTGTAAACGAGCTGATACGGAACCCCGAGCCCATCGAAACCCTGGGCGCTTTGTCCGTCGAACAAAAATTCGAGTACCTCATGTCGAGTATAGATCTGATCTTCGCCGACCAGAATATCTTCGATAGCGAGCTTATCTTCTGCAAGAACATCGCCATCAAACTCGGTTTCAAGAAAGACATCATCGACTACTTTGTAGCGCACTACGGCAAGAAAAGCCGGGAAGAGTTCAAGCACGCAGCTTTGAAGGAGTATGTGTGATTTCTGCCATCGGTGGGCCCGATTGCACGTTTTTCGCCGAAACCAGCCCCTGGGAGGGGCAAGCAGCCGAACCGACATTCCGCCCTTTATCCTTCAATCTTTGCGCTTTCCATTAATTATCCTAAATTTGCCGACTTATTTTTAAGCCGGACGGGGCTATGGGAGCGAGGGCATATTCTGTTAATATTGTCGGTTTGGCGAATAAAGTGCACCATTTCGAATTTGAAGTGGGAAACGACTTTTTCAGCCAGTATGGCACGAATCTGATCACAGAAGGCGCGCTGCAGGCAGATGTCGATCTCGATAAACGCGAAACATTTATTGAGGCCGTCTTCCACATCAGCGGAATAGTCAAGGTGGTCTGCGACCGCAGCCTCGATGTTTTTGATCAGCCGATCAAAGCCAGAAAGAAGCTGATGTTCAAGTACGGAGATGCGAACGAGGAACTCAGTGACGAAATTGTGATGATTCACCGCGAAACGGACAGCCTGGAACTCGGACAGTATATTTTTGAGTTTACAGCGCTGGAGTTGCCGATGAAGAAGCTTCACCCCCGGTATCGCGACGAAGAGGAAGATGACATGGACCAGGAGGGCAAGATCATCTATAGCTCAAAACCGGCGCCGGATGAAGCCGAACCGGGGAATGAAGATATCGACCCGCGGTGGGAAAAATTGAGAAAATTAAAATAAACAGTATTTGATATGCCAAATCCTAAAAGGAAAACCTCGAAAACCCGAAGAGATAAAAGAAGAACTCACTATAAAGCTACGGCCAAGCAATTAGCCGTGTGCCCCACAACGGGAGAACATCACTTGCCACATCGCGCCTTTTGGCATGAAGGGAAACTTTACTTCAAGGGTAAGGTGGTGATGGAAAAAGAAGTGCTGGCATAATGGAGTTGCCGGAATCATTCAGAATCACAAGTTTGGCCGCCGCACGGGGGACTTCTACGGATGAACAAGGCCTTGCTTTCTTCTGATCAGTCTTTGTTGAGAAATTTGCTCGGGGTACTCGGGCATTTTTCGTTTTAAGGTGACACTGGGCTGCGAACGCAATCGGGCCTGCCGATATCACCCATCAGTCTGAGAAAAATTAAGAAAAAGATATGAACAAAATCAGAGCCGCCATCACGGGGGTCGGCGGTTACGTTCCGGATTACATTCTCACCAATCAGGAACTTGAAACAATGGTCGAGACCAGCGATGAGTGGATCACCACCCGCACGGGTATCAAGGAAAGAAGAATTTTAAAGGGCGAAGGCAAAGGCGTGTCCGTCATGGGTATCGAGGCGGTCAAGGACATGCTCGCCAAAACGAAGATCGATCCGAAAGAAATCGACTTGCTGATCTTTGCGACGGTCACGGCCGACATGACTTTCCCGGCGACGGCCAACATTGTGGCTACCGCGGTTGGCGCCGTGAACGCTTTCAGTTACGACATGGGCGCCGCATGTTCCGGCTTTTTGTACGCGCTCACAACCGGAGCGAGCTTCATCGAGTCAGGGCGCTATAAGAAAGTCGTTGTCATCGGCGGCGACAAGATGTCGTCGATCATCGATTACACGGACAGAACAACCTGCATCATTTTTGGCGACGGCGCGGGATGCGTGCTGTTGGAACCCACTACGGAGAATGTTGGCGTCATTGACTCACTATTAAGAAGTGACGGAAGTGGCGAAACGTATCTCCACATGAAAGCCGGCGGAAGCCGGATGCCTGCCTCTTCAGAGACGGTAGCAACGCGACAGCATTACGTTTACCAGGAAGGTGCGGCTGTGTACAAATTCGCCGTTACCAACATGGCGGAAGCCGCGGCTGAAATTGCGGAGCGCAATAACCTAACTTCCGATACCATCACCTGGCTTGCTCCTCACCAGGCAAACAAACGAATCATTGACGCGACTGCGCATCGGATCGGAATCAGTGAAGACAAGATCATGATGAACATCGCGCGCTATGGAAACACTACTGCAGGGACAATTCCGCTGCTACTGTGGGACTATGAAAAGCAACTGAAGAAAGGTGATAACGTAATCATGGCGGCGTTCGGGGGAGGCTTCACATGGGGCGCTGTTTATTTGAAGTGGGCCTACGATAGTAAATAGGCATTAGCCAGTGGTCATTAGCAAATGGTCATTGGTGATTAGTCTGTGTTAATGGGAGGTCATTCGACTCGCTGTTAATGGGAGGTCATTCGACTCGCTAGCGGGCAGTGGGGAGCAGGGGGAAAGTTGAGGGTAATCTTTGTCGTTTTCGCTTATTTTGATTGATTTGTAACTTAAAGTCGTTTATTCACTATGGCAACTATATCGGATCTGAGCAGAGGTAATTTCGTCCGTTACAACGGCGAAGTAATGCAGATTGAAGAGCTGCAGCACCGCACTCCGGGTAATCTACGGGCATTTTATCAGGTAAAAATGCGCAATATTCGCAATGGAAAGATTGCTGAAAACCGTTTTCGGCCGGGTGATGACATTGAGATCTTGCGCGTGGAAACAAAGGAGTATCAATATCTCTACCAGGATGGCGACAGCCTCGTTTGCATGGACAATCAAACCTTTGATCAGGTTTACATCGACAAGGCGTTGCTGGGCGATTCTGGCAATTACATCAAGGAAGGTGTCACTCTGCTGATTGCATTTGAAAATGGCACCAATCCGATTACGGCCGAAGCGCCTTCTCATGTGATCCTCGAAGTTCAGTATACAGAGCCCGGCGTTCAGGGCGACACTGCCACGAGGACACTGAAAGCAGCGACTATGGAAAACGGAGTCGAAATCCGCGTACCCTTATTTATCAACACCGGCGAAAAGATCAAAGTCGACACCCGCACAGGTGCTTATGTCGAACGTGTAAAATAAAATTATGAGCAAAACTCGCGCGTCTAAATCATCACCGAAGAAAGAACCGAAAGCGCTGCGGATGTCCGCTGAATCCGGATCCTCCACCAAACCAGAAATGAAAACTACCGAAATTCGAGATCTCATCGATTTCATTGCGAAATCCGGACTCAACGAAGTCAACATTGAAACCAAAGAACTTAAACTGCACGTCAAGCGCGAGCCTGACCAGAAAATCTTCAAGTCGGCTCCGACATCCACCGCCGCACTTGCTCCTGCCGTAGCCCCTTCTGCCGGACAACTCGTACAGCAGACGATCGCCGCCGCGCAGCCGTCGAAGGCGCCGGAGGTTTCGGGAAAGAAAACAGTGGAAATAAAGTCTCCTATGATCGGAACCTTCTACCGGTCCTCATCGCCTGACACTCCGCCGTTTGTGAACGTTGGCGACAAGATCACAAAAGGACAGACTGTCTGTATCATAGAGGCCATGAAACTCTTCAACGAGATTGAAGCCGAGTATTCGGGAACAGTGGTGAAGGTCATGGTAGAAAATTCAACCCCGGTGGAATACGATCAGGTTCTGTTCGTCGTCGAGCCGGACTAAACAACTTGTTTCATGCAATTAATGATTTGTCACTTAACTCCCGCCTCTAGCGGGACCGGGGCTTGATAATGGAATTTATGTTTAAGAAAATACTCATTGCCAATCGCGGTGAAATCGCCCTGCGCATCATCAGGACGTGCCGCGAAATGGAAATACAAACTGTCGCCGTCTATTCGACAGCCGATCGCGAAAGCCTTCATGTGCGCTTCGCGGATGAGGCTGTGTGTATCGGTGACGCCCCCAGTAAGGACTCTTATCTCAACATCCCACGCATTATCAGCGCAGCAGAGATCACAAACGCGGATGCCATACACCCGGGCTATGGATTTCTTTCGGAACGCGCCGAGTTCTCGGCGATCTGCCATGAGTACGGAATCAAGTTCATCGGCCCGACGCCCGCGATGATACAGGCGATGGGTGACAAATCCACAGCAAAAGACACCATGAAAAAGGCTGGCGTACCGACCATCCCCGGGTCAGAAGGTCTGCTTACCTCCATTGAAGAAGGACAAAAACTTGCAAAGAGCATCGGTTACCCCGTCATACTGAAAGCTACCGCTGGCGGCGGAGGCAAAGGCATGCGAATCGTGAACGATGCATCTGAATTCAAAAAGGCCTGGGACGATGCCCGGCGCGAAGCCGGCGCCGCTTTTGGAAATGATGGCCTTTACCTCGAAAAATATATCGAAGAACCCCGTCACATCGAGATCCAGATCGTCGGTGATCAGTACGGCAAAGTTTGCCACCTGTCCGAACGCGATTGCTCCATTCAACGCCGCCACCAAAAACTTGTAGAGGAAACGCCCTCCCCTGCCGTGAGCCAGGAGCTTCGCGAGAAAATGGGCGAAGCTGCCATCAAAGGTGCGAAAGCGATCAAATATGAAGGCGCTGGCACCATCGAGTTTCTAGTCGACAAACACGGTGACTTCTACTTCATGGAAATGAATACCCGTATCCAGGTGGAACACCCGATCACGGAAGAAGTTACCGACTACGACCTCATCAAAGAACAGATCAAGGTTGCCGCCGGCGTTCCCATATCCGGAACGAATTACTTTCCCAACCTCTACGCAATGGAATGCAGGATCAACGCAGAAGATCCGAACAACGGCTTCCGCCCTTCACCGGGAAAGATAACCAACCTCCACATGCCAGGCGGCCACGGCGTGCGTATCGACAGTCATGTATATGCCGGATACACCATCCCGCCAAACTATGACTCGATGATCGCGAAACTTATCGTTAGCGGCCAGTCGCGGGAAGAAGTTATGACTCGCATGAAACGCGCACTGCAGGAGTTCGTTATCGAAGGCGTGAAGACCACGATCCCTTTTCACATCGCGCTGATGGACAATCCGACGTTCAAGTCTGGCAAATTCAATACAAAGTTCCTGGAGACTTCGTTTGATTTTTCGACGCTACCGAAAACCTCCTAGCCAAGCACCGGCGTCTTTGGATTCAGCTTTTTTGTTTTACGGGCTTTTCTTCAATTGCCTTTACCAGGTCAGCGTACCATTCTGTCCCGTATTTGCGGATCAATGGGTCCTTCAGAAACTTATAGATGGGCACCTGCAATTCCCTTCCCAATGTGCAGGCTGGTGAGCAGATGTGCCATTTGTGATAATTCAGCGCTTCAAAATTTTTCTTTGAAGTGACCCGGATCGGGTAAAGGTGACAGGAGATGGGCTTCTTCCACTTCAGCTTGCCGTCGTTATACGCCTGTTCAATGGCGCATTTGAGAATGCCTTTCTTGTCGTAGATAGCATATACGCATTCCCGCCCCTGAATAACCGGCGTACACAACTCACCTTCATCGTCGACTGTGTGAGTTCCTTCCTTCTCGATGGTCTTGATTGCTTTGGCCGTTAGATACGGCTTTACGATGGGATAGATCTCCTCGAGTATCGCAAGCTCGCTTTCTTCAAGCGGCGCTCCGAAATCTCCCTCCACGCAACAGGCGCCTTTGCACTTTTCCAGGTTGCACACGAACTCCTTATCGCGGATATCATCGGAAACCAGAACTTCTCCAACTTTGATCATGACACAAAATTAATGAGAATAAACCAGATTTCGGGCGCGGGCGCGCTGTAAGAAATGTTTACCCGGAGGGAAATTCGTCGCACCACTTCCTTCATCCAAAAATGGAATTAATCGCGCTCGCGCCATGTTACCTCTCTGTCCGACAAAGCAATAGACTGCCGCACCGAAACAAGATTCTAAGCGAGCAAGTCGCAATCCGGAATTCCTAACCGGGCTGTAGTCGGAATCGACGATACTTTTGCATAAAATTGTAAGCTGAATTAATCAAGATGAAGTTAACCGGCAGTTCTGGAGGGAGGGCAATCCCTGGGGCCGGTAAATCCCGATATGGAATATCTAGACAGTTTGAATGAACCTCAGCGCGAGGGCGTGATTAACACGGACGGACCCTGCATGTTGATCGCGGGTGCCGGGTCGGGAAAAACGCGCGTGCTGACGTACCGCATCGCTTATCTCATACAAAACAAGGGTGTTGATCCATTCAACATCATGGCATTGACCTTTACCAACAAGGCGGCCCGGGAAATGCGCGAGCGCATAGAAAAAGTTGTCGGCAGCGATGCGCGCAATCTGTGGATGGGAACCTTTCACTCCGTCTTCGCACGCATTCTTCGCGCGGAAGCGCATCACATCGGATATCCGAACAACTTCACGATTTACGATGTCGATGATTCTAAATCACTGATCAGGTCGATCGTGAAAGAAATGGGATTGGATGAGCACGCATACAAGGCCAGCACCGTTTACAACCGCATCTCGGCGGCAAAGAACCGCCTCATCGGTTGGCAGGATTATCTGGGCAACGCCGAACTGATGGGCGATGATGCAGCCAACATGCGCCCCGAACTGGGCAATATTTTCAAGAACTACTCGATGCGGTGCTTCAAGTCAGGCGCCATGGACTTCGATGACCTGCTGTTCAACACCGACAAGCTTTTCAAAGAGCACCTTGAAGTACTCAACAAATACCAGCACCGCATCGAGTACGTCCTCGTCGACGAGTTTCAGGACACCAACCTCTGTCAGTATTTTATCATCCGGAAGCTCGCTTCGGTGCGGGAGAATATCTGCGTGGTAGGCGATGACGCTCAAAGCATCTACGGCTTTCGCGGCGCTGACATCAGCAACATTCTGAACTTCGAGCGCGATTATCCGGAACTGAAAGTTTACAAGCTCGAGCAGAACTACCGGTCTACACAGAATATTGTCAATGCCGCCAACTCGGTCATCAAACGCAACCGTGCACAGATTCCGAAGAATGTGTGGACCGCCAACGAGGACGGCCAGCTCATCGAACTGATGAAGGCGGTGTCGGACAACGAAGAAGGAAGACTCATCGCCTCTTCGATCTTCGAAGAAAAAATGCAGCACCAGCTCAAGTTCAGCGACTTCGTCGTGCTGTACCGCACCAACAGCCAGTCACGCGCGATTGAAGAGGCCCTTCGCCGCATGAACATCAAATACAAGGTGATTGGTGGTCTTTCGTTTTATCAACGCAAAGAGATCAAGGATCTGCTCGCTTACCTGCGCTATACCCTCAACCAGCAGGATGAAGCTTCGTTCCGCCGAATCATCAATCTTCCGAAACGGGGTATCGGAGATAGCACCGTGGATAAGATCGTCGTCGCTGCCAATGACCACGGCACATCCATCTGGGAAATACTGCAAAACCCCTCGCCGTTTGTCGGAGGAAGGGCCGCGGGACCCATCGGCGATTTCGTCGCGATGATCAAAAGATTCAACCTGGACGTTCAGCGCAAAGACGCATATGACGCTGCCTTCGAGATCGCCAAAGGCTCTGGCCTGTTGCGCGAACTCTACGAAGATAAGACCGTTGAGGGGCTGAGCCGATACGAGAACGTCCAGGAATTGCTTAACGCGATCCGCGAATTTACCGACGACCGCGAGCGGGAAGACAAATCACTGGGCGCCTTCCTGCAGGAAGTATCCCTGGTCACCGGACAGGACGAAGATAAAGACAAGGACCCCGACAAGGTCACGCTCATGACCATTCACATGGCCAAGGGACTGGAGTTTAAGTACGTGTATATCTGCGGCCTTGAAGAGGACTTATTCCCGTCGCAGATGATGCTCAGCAGCCGGGCCGATCTGGAAGAAGAGCGCAGGTTGTTTTATGTGGCGATTACCCGCGCGCAAAAGAGATTGTTCCTCAGCTACGCGTTGACGCGCTACCGCTTTGGACGGCTGAAGAACTGTGAGCCAAGCAGGTTCCTCGATGACGTCGACATGGACTTCATCAAGTTGCATACGCGATCAACGGGCGTAGAGTCAGCTCCACCCCCCAGTCAGTACGCGAAGAATCTCCTCAACGGGATCAAGAAGAACATCACGTCCGCGCCGCCACCGCCGAAGTCCATCGCCTATAAGGCGCCGCGCGACTTCATGCCAAGCGATACTTCCACATTGCAGACGGGCATGAAAGTTGAACACCCGAAGTTCGGCTTTGGCACAGTCGTTAACATGGACCTATCCGGGGCTGACCGGAAGGCGAAGATCAATTTCAAAGAAGTAGGCGAAAAAACACTGCTGTTGAGCTTTGCAAAGCTGCGGATCATCGACAACTAACATTTTGCGCGGTTGGAGGATACAATTTAAACCATTAGATTTGCCCGGTAAGCCTTATAAATACCCGACAGCTTACGCCAACCCTGCTGTCAAACATCGTTAGAAATCACAATTATCACCCATTTAAATGACCATAGGAGAATATAATACCGAAAGGCCGCATCTTATTTTGAAAGAGTACGGCCGCAACGTCCAGAAACTCGTCGAGTACATCCGTACGGTGCCTGACAAGGACAAGAGAACGGACTTGGCGTACACACTCATCGAACTGATCAAACAACTTACTCCTACCATCAAAGATCAGCCGGAAGATCCGCAGCGCGTGTGGGACGATCTTTACATCATCGCAGACTTCAACCTCGACATCAATAGCCCTTATCCTGTGCCGGAAAGAGATATTCTTTTCAAGAAACCCGACCGCGTGGATTATCCCCAGAGTCAGGTTCGCTTCAAACACTACGGCAAGAATATCGAGAAGCTGGTCAAGGAAGCGCTCAAACTGGAGGATGCGCAGGAGCGCCAGGACGCCATTATCTACCTGGGGAAACTCATGAAGACCTTCTACGGCAACTGGAACAAGGAAACTCTGGATGATTCAGTTATCCTGAAGGATATCCAGGAAATGTCCGGCGGCGCGCTGGATATGACCATCGAAAAAGTACGCGAAGACAATCTGTTTGAAAAGCTCTACAAGGAGCGCAAGAAGACCAAACCGCAGCAAGGCCAA
Organism: Flammeovirgaceae bacterium; assembly: GCA_044507775.1. Classification (GTDB taxonomy): domain Bacteria; phylum Bacteroidota; class Bacteroidia; order Cytophagales; family Cyclobacteriaceae; genus Chryseosolibacter. The sequence goes on from JBIQIY010000001.1 coordinate 184,275, forward strand.
GGACATCAGCAACGCCACCAGGGCGGAGGCAATGGCCATCGCCAGTTCAACAAGGGCGGGCACAAAGGAGGCGGAAATTTCCGCAGGCGCAGGGACCAGTAAATTCAATATTTAAAAATTAAACGTACAGACAAGGCACGCCTTGTTTCCAAATCCATATCAAAGTGATCTAGATGGGCGTATTCAAGATCAAGGGTGGCAAGCGACTAAAAGGTGACATCATACCACAGGGAGCAAAGAACGAGGCGCTCCAAATCCTGAGCGCGACCCTGCTCACGGAAGAACCTGTTACCATTCACAATATCCCGAACATCGTCGACGTCAATAAGCTCATCGAGCTGTTAGGCGCGCTTGGATCCAAAGTGGAGAAGCTGGGGCCGGAATCCTATCGCTTCACTGCTTCGAACATCAACACTCAATTTCTCGAGAGTGAAGAGTACCGTAAAAAGGCGTCCGCACTGCGGGGATCCGTTATGCTGCTAGGCCCTGTGCTGGCCAGGTTTGGGAAAGCTACTATGCCTAAGCCCGGCGGCGACAAGATCGGGCGCCGAAGACTCGACACACATTTTCTAGGCTTTCAAAAACTCGGCGCGCGCTTCAACTTCGACTCCGCCGAACATCTCTTCACGATCGATGGCTCCGACCTGAAAGGTTGTTACATGCTGCTCGATGAGGCCTCCGTTACCGGAACTGCCAACATCGTCATGGCCGCGGTGCTTGCGAGCGGCACCACGACTATCTACAACGCCGCCTGCGAACCTTATCTCCAGCAACTCTGCCTCATGCTCAACCGGATGGGCGCAAAGATCAGCGGCGTGGGTTCAAACCTGCTCACGATCGAAGGCGTGAAAAAATTGAAAGGCACGGAGCACACTTTGCTTCCGGATATGATCGAGATCGGGAGTTTCATCGGCATGGCAGCGATGACGCAGTCGGAAATCACCATCAAAAACTGCCGCATAGACATGCTGGGAATCATTCCTGAAATTTTCCGCAGGCTGGGCATTAAAATGGAATTCAGGGGCGACGACATTTTTATCCCTTCTCAGGAGAATTATGAGATTGAGTCTTTCATCGACGGCTCCATCCTTACCGTTGCGGATGCCCCATGGCCGGGATTCACTCCGGACTTGCTCAGCATCGTACTCGTCACCGCGACGCAGGCGAAAGGAACCGTGCTCGTCCACCAGAAAATGTTCGAGAGCAGGTTGTTCTTCGTCGACAAACTGATCGACATGGGCGCGCAAATCATCCTGTGTGACCCTCACCGTGCTACCGTCATTGGGCTTGACCGCAAACAACGCCTGAAGGGTGTGAAGATGGCATCGCCGGACATTCGCGCTGGAGTAGCCCTGCTGATCGCCGCCTTGTCAGCGCAGGGTGAGAGTGAAATATCCAATATTGATCAGATAGACCGCGGTTATCAGAATATTGACTCCAGGCTCCAGGCACTGGGGGCTGACATCAGCCGCTTGTCCTGAAGGAGCCGCCTTTTCTCACACGCCCGTCATGAGAGGGCGCGCCGGGCAGACGCAAGGCTCAGGACCGGCAATCATCCCTAAAGGTCAATCTTAAGTCCTACAGGACAATGATCCGAGCCGAGAATGTGATCGTAGATCAGAGAGTCCTTCACATTTCCGATAATATTTTCTGTTACCAGGAAGTAATCGATGCGCCATCCCACGTTTCGCGCACGTGAGTTGAACATGACATTCCAGTACGTGTATTTTACCGTTTCGGGGTACAACCGCCTGTACGTGTCGACAAACCCGCTTTCAAGAAGTGTGGTGAACCCATCGATTTCCCGCTGCGTATAGCCTGCAGCCTTGTTATAATTTTCTTTCGAGCGCGCTATATCAATGGGTTGATGGGCTACATTCAGATCGCCACAGATGATTACCGGCTTCTTTGCGGCGAGACCCTGGACGTAATTCCTGAATTCTATATCCCATTTTTCGCGATAATCCAGCCTCTTCAGCCCTTCGCCGGAGTTGGGCGTGTAAACCGTCACCAGAAAGAACTTTTCAAACTCCGCTGCCATCACACGTCCTTCCTGGTCGTGCTCTTCGACATTCATGTCGCACGTTACCTGGATGGGTTCTATTTTGGAGAGAATCGTCGTTCCGGAATATCCCTTTCGGGTTTTGCATGAATTGACATAAGTCTTGAATTCCGGAAGCAGTTCCAGCGCGGACTTAACCTCTTCTACCGATGCCTTGGTTTCCTGCAGACACAGTATGTCGGGAGCAAGTTGCCGAATGTCTTTGATGAAGTCTTTCTTGATGATTGCACGAATGCCGTTGACGTTCCAGTTAACCAGGTGAAGTTCTGCCATGGTCGCGAATATAATGGGAATTGACAGAAATGTCAGAAAAAGAAAAATCCCGCGAATGCGGGACTTTCGCAAAATATCTTAGGGGATGAATTAAGCCTTTTTCGACTTGAACTCTTCCTTAACCTTGTCAACGTCGACGGTCTTCAGAACGGGCTTAAAGTTCTGGATCTTCAACGACTGGCGTCTTACAGCCGCTTTTGCCTTGTCTCTGCGGTTTTTTCTCTTAAGTCTGGTTACTGCCATGGCTTTTCAGTTAATGGGAGCGCAAAAATAAGACGTATTTTGGGCTTTACAAACGACCGCCACAAAAATTGAATTTAGCGGGAACCGGCGCCCGCAGTTTTTTCCCTTTCTTCGCGGTCCAGGCGCCTGTTTTCGCGGATATAGTAGATCAGGCCCATCAACAATGGGATAAACACAGCCAGGAAAATACAGGCTGCTGCTGCCAGGGAGAAAATGTCATAGCCTGTCATTCTTTCAATTTTCTGAGTGTATTCCTGTATATCAAGATCGCCAGGCTGCCGGAAACAATGGCAACCACAACTCCGGCAGTTACAACAACAACCTCGAGGATTGAATCCGGGCCCTCCACTAGCAATGCGAATGAGCCACCTCCTATTGTTATTAGCAACAACGTTAACAGCTTAATACTTTCAATATTAAACCTGACGCGTTCTTTGTTCAGATCATCCAAAAGAGAGGGCTTTTGTTCCTCGAATTTACTCGATGAGCAAGCGAAAATCAACCCGGAAAACCTGAAAAATTAGCAGAATTACGGGGAGGCGTCTAACTTGCCCCGCAAATTCAGACACGATATTCATCCATGGAGAAACCTACCTTACCGAAAGGAACTAGGGATTTTGGACCCGCCACAATGGCGAAGAGGCAGTTCATATTCAACGCTATCCGCGACGTCTTTCAAAGGTTCGGATTTCAACCCCTGGAAACTCCTGCAATGGAAAATCTATCGACCTTGACGGGGAAATACGGCGAGGAAGGTGACCAGTTACTGTTCAGAATTCTGAATTCAGGAGATTTCCTCAAAGATGCACAACCGGACAGCTTCAACAGCTATAAATCGCTCGCCCCTCACATCGCAGAAAAAGGCTTGCGATACGACCTGACAGTTCCATTTGCGCGCTATGTCGTGATGAACAGAAATGAAGTTTCCTTTCCATTCAAGCGTTACCAGATCCAACCCGTGTGGCGCGCAGACCGTCCCCAAAAAGGTCGCTACCGGGAGTTTTATCAATGCGATGCCGATGTGGTTGGCACCGATTCGCTGTTATGCGAAGCCGAGATCATCCTGATGATCCAGTCGGTATTCAAGACCTTAGGTTTCACGGACTACACCATCAAGATAAATCATCGCGCTGTCTTAAACGGCGTGGCCGAACTGATCGGCGCCAAAGGTAATGAACTCGCTCTCTTCGTAGCCATCGACAAACTCGACAAGATCGGCGAACAAAAAGTAAGGGAAGAACTCGCCGCGAAAGGCTTCGATGCGAATCAGCTCGCAATACTTTTTGAGATCCTCAAGCTGGCTGGATCCAACACTGAGAAGCTGACACATCTCAAGAATCGGTTCAACAGTACCGTCGCCGGCCTGAAGGGTATTCAGGATCTCGAACAGGTCTTCCGACTGTCGCAGGCGCTCGGCTCCGATGAGACGCGCGTGGAGTTTGACATTCCGCTCGCACGTGGTCTCAGCTATTACACGGGCTGCATTTTTGAAGTGAAGATCAACAACGTATCGATCGGGAGTGTTAGTGGAGGCGGGCGTTACGACAATCTTACTACAGCGTTCGGAGATAAGGACAATCTTTCCGGCGTCGGGTTTTCGTTCGGGGTTGATCGCATATACGACGCAATGGAAGAATCCGGCCTTTTTCCGAAACAGTCGCAGATCAGCTCGCGTGTACTCGTTTGCCATTTCGATGACGACAGTTTCGGCTATGGATTGAAAGTAGTCGCCGCGCTTCGCAGCGCGGGAATCGCCAGCGAAATTTACCCGGATATAACCCGCATCAAGAAACAGCTGGATTATGCGAACAAGAAACAAATTCCGTTCGCGATTGTAATCGGCTCAGAGGAAATGAACTCCGGACTTCTCGCGCTCAAAAACCTGGAGACAGGAGAACAGGAAAAGTTTTACCTTGACGATATACTGGCCCGGTTAAAAAAATAGATGCAGCTTTGGCCACAGCGCGAGCCGGAAACCAAACCCAGAAATTTTCATGTCGCGAGAACCGCATTACATTTCATCCGAAAAATTATCCCTGGCGGACCTCCGGCGTATTGTTTCAGAAAAGGTAAGTCTGGTGTTGTCGTCGGAAGCGCGCGATAAAATCGTCCGCTGCCGTGAATATCTTGACGTCAAGATCCAACGCGCGCGCGAGCCTATTTATGGTATCAACACCGGTTTCGGCTCACTATATAACCGGAATATTTCCAGCGATCAACTGGAGAAACTCCAGGAAAACCTGGTCAAGTCCCACGCATGCGGTACTGGCTCCCCTGCGCCGGGTGAAATCGTCAGACTGATGTTATTTCTCAAAGTGCAGTCGTTGTCGTATGGCTACTCGGGCATCCAGCTTCAAACGGTCGAACGGCTAATCGATATGTTTAACCAGGAAGTTTATCCGGAGGTCTTTGAGATGGGGTCGCTTGGTGCGTCGGGAGACCTCGCTCCACTTGCCCATCTTTCGCTTCCTCTTATCGGGGTTGGAACGGTTCTCTACTCGGGTATGTCGTATCCATCGCAGGAAATCAATGATCAGTTCAACTGGCCTGTCCTCCACTTCAAGCCGAAGGAAGGACTTGCCTTGTTGAACGGCACGCAATTCATGGGTGCTTATGGCCTCTGGTGCGTTCTCCATGCTGAGCGGATTTTGCGGTTAAGCAATATCATCGGCGCTCTTTCACTGGATGCTTTCGACGGTCGGCGCGAGCCATTCCTCGAACAAGTGCACGCTGTCCGCCCTCACAAAGGCCAGATGCAATGCGCCGCCGAAATACTGCGACTGCTGGAAGGGAGTGACCTTATCGGCCAGCACAAGCGGCACGTCCAGGACCCATACTCCTTCCGTTGTATTCCGCAGGTTCATGGCGCGAGCGCTGAAACAATTGAATTCGTGTCCGGCATTTTTCTCACCGAGGTAAACAGCGTCACCGATAACCCGAACATTTTTCCGGAGGAGGACCTGATCATTTCGGCGGGGAATTTTCATGGTCAGCCACTTGCGCTTGCACTTGATTTCCTCGCCATAGCGCTGAGCGAGTTGGGAAATATTTCCGAACGCAGAACTTATCAGCTGATTTCGGGAGCCCGGGAGCTACCCAACTACCTTGTGGCCAACCCCGGCATTAATTCCGGACTGATGATCCCGCAATACACCGCCGCATCGCTGGTGAGCCAGAACAAACAACTCTGCACGCCGGCATCCGTCGATTCAATTGTCAGTTCCAACGGCCAGGAGGACCACGTGAGCATGGGTGCTAATGCGGCGACGAAAGTGTACCGGATCGTCCACAACGTGTACTCTATTCTCGCCATCGAACTTCTAACCGCCGCCCAGGCGCTGACCTTCCGGCGACCCCTCCGGACTTCCCCTTATCTGGAGGATCTCGTCAATACTTTCCGGAGGTCGGTACCGTTTATAGAGGATGACCGGGTGCTTCATGAGGATATCTCCCGGGCGGAAAAATTCTTGAAGTCTTTTGAAATTCCAGCATGAACTGGCGAGCGATCCTGTCAACCCTGATCTTCTTTGGAGTCTGCGCGACCGCACACGCTCAGTACACGAGTCGTTTAGGACGTTTTCAGGTAGACCAGGTCAAGGGCTGTGCATCGCTCACTGTCACCGTTACGATCATCGCTCCCTTCGTCTGCGACGCCGGCAACCCGTGCGATATGGACTTCGAGGGGAATAATAATTTTCAGAACCTGACCTTCACGCACACCTACACGCAACCTGGTAACTATTTGCTGCGCATTATCTTTCAAAGCGCGGGATTCGATGATATTCCTATCGAGGTAACCGCGGATACACAACCGCAATTTGATGTCTACACTTGCGGGAATAACGAGGTTTCGGTTCAGTTGAGCGACAGCAAGTACGACGAATACATCATCAACTATAACGACGGAAGTCCGGAGGTTAACGTGGGCGGCACGGCAGCGAGTAATCACGTCTATGGCTCGTCGGCGACGCAAACCGTCACGGTCAGAGGACATGATGTCGGGGCTGCGGATAACTGCCCCGCAGGCGGGACGATCGTTACGCCCCTTCTTGCACTTCCGGCACCTACCATCACGCAACTCGATGTACTGGACCCGGGCAGTATCCGGCTGGAATTCGACGTGCAGCCAAACATCCAGTACAAGCTCGGTATCGCGACGAACAACAACACTACCTTTCAGCAGGTAGGTACGATTTATAATGCGACGATCGATACGGTCTTTAACCTTCGGACGGAAGACAACTATTACTGTTTCCAGCTCGCGGCGTTCGATCCCTGCAACAATACGGTGATCAATTCAGCTACGATCTGCAGCGCAAATCTCGACCTCTCCGTTCGCAATAATGCCATCGATTTAACGTGGTCCACATCGACAGCCGGGCTCAGCAATTACAGTCTCACACGAAATGCTAACGACGGCACGGTACTGGTTACCGCCCCAACCGGCTCACCCTATTCGGACGTAGGCGTGGTGTGCGGAACAGAATACTGCTACCAGCTCACAATGAATTATCCAAACGGAAGCACGAGCAGGTCGCTGACCAAATGTGGCACCGGGTTTTCAACGGATATTCCCGCTGCTATCGCCAACATTACTTCGGTCGTAGGTGAAAATGGCGTTGTGCTCAACTGGCAGACGGATCCGAATTTCATTCCCCAACAATTTACACTTGAAAAATCAGTCGGAGGAAGTTACTCCTTCCTGGCAACGACCGCGCTGAACGCCTATGCGGATACGGGCTATAAAATCGAGGATGAATCCTGTTACAGGATCAGTTATACCGATGCGTGTGGGAATAAGAGTCCCATGAGCGTGGAGGCTTGTCCTATACGCCTGGCGGCGGATTTGCGCGATGACAATTCCATCAACATCACATGGACACCGTATACAGGATGGACCAACGGCGTTTCCGGATATGCCATTGAAAAATACTCACAGGATGGGATACTCCTTCAGACTCTCTCGGTCGGAACGGCAAGCTCCTATGTCGATGCGTCCGACGATCTTGACCACCAGACATTTGTTTACGTGGTTCGGGCGAACGCGGTGGAGACCGGCATCGGCCAGTCGGTTTCAAACCGCGTCGCAGTACTAAAAGATCCCAATCTCTTTCATCCCACAGCCTTCACTCCAAACGGTGACAATCTCAACGACATCTTCACAGTCTTCGGACAGTACGTGGTGGATTTCAATATGAAGATCTTCAACCGGTGGGGCGAGATGTTGTTTACTACAGAAGATATCCAGTCCGGTTGGGACGGCACCTACCTGGGCAATGAAATGCCTGAGGGAACCTATACTTTCATCGCGCACATTACCGACCGCGCAGGGCGTACCTTCAAACGGTCCGGCTCCGTCCTCCTCCTCCGAAAACAATAGCCTCCCCTTTACCCCTTCCCTATTCCCTTATCCCCCCTATTCCCCCTATTCCCTTATTCCTCTACCCCCTTACCCCCAATTCCCTATATTTACGGCACAAAGATCGCAGCACAAACCTAAAATCACGATTATGTTCGATATGATGAAAATGATGGGCAAAATGAAGGAAGTTCAGGCCCGTCTCAAGGAAGCGCAGGATAACCTCGTGAATGTTCAGGCATCCGGTGAATCAGGAGGAGGACTGGTGAAGGCCACGGTGAACGGAAAGCGACAACTCATCCAACTGGATGTTGACCCGTCCCTTTTAAAATCTGACGACAAAGTTGTGCTGCAAGATCTGATTATCGCCGCCGTAAATAAAGCCGCGGAAGACGCAGATGTCAAAGCGAAGGAAGAGTTGCGCAAGAGTACAGAAGGCCTGCTGCCGAACATCCCCGGAATGGATCTAAGCGGTATCATGGGATGACCAGCGTAGCGGTTGTAATTCTGAATTACAATGGCGAGAAGCTGCTGAAGCAGTTTTTACCTTCGGTAATTCAGCATACTCCGGAAGCCGAAATCATCGTCGCCGACAACGGTTCCACCGACCAGTCCCTCGATATCCTGGCTCATCATTTCCCGCAGGTTCAGGTGGTGGCATTAGGCGAAAACAGCGGATTCTGCGGTGGCTATAACAAAGCGCTTAAACAGATTCACGCGGATTATTACGTCCTGCTGAACTCCGATGTGGAGGTCACACCCGGATGGCTCTCGCCGATGATCGCACTGTTGAAAAACAACCCCGACATCGCGGCCGTACAGCCGAAGATACTCTCGCATCGCTACCGCGACCTGTTCGAATACGCAGGTGCCGGGGGCGGCTTCATCGACGGACTCGGATATCCGTTCTGCCGCGGGCGCGTGTTTGATTATGTCGAACAGGACAAGGGACAATACAACGACGAGCGATCCGTGTTCTGGACTTCCGGCGCGTGCATGATGATCCGCTCGGAGAAATTTCATGAACACAACGGCTTTGATGAAGACTTCTTTGCTCACATGGAGGAGATCGACCTTTGCTGGAAGTTGACCCGTTCGGGCAGTGTTGTATTTTATTCCGGGAAGAGCACCGTCTACCATCTTGGCGCGGGAACGCTGGGTTATCACCACCCTCGCAAAACCTACTTGAATTTCCGGAACGGCCTGACGCTGATCAGCAAGCACCTTGATGCGGGCGAGCTGGTGTATAAGTTACCACTGAGACTGGTCCTCGACACACTTGCGGCGTTGTTCTTTCTCCTTAGGGGTGAGGGACGGAATTGCATTAGTGTGCTGCGCGCACACCGGGATTTTTTCAAACAATGGAGCGCAATAATGCACAAGAGAAGAGCGATGAGAAGTGCGCACCCGTCTTATCCGCGTCGAAATATTTATCGCGGGCTCATCATTTTTGGATACTATCTGCGAAAGCGCAAAACGTTTCCCGTTCAGTAATCCCAGATAGGGTTGCGCCTCCTGAGGTGCTTACGCATATTCATTACAAATGCCAGGGCCAGGTATACGATTACCGGTGAGCCAAAAGTAATGAAGGAAGCGTATATGAAGAACAGACGAATGCTCGATGTAGCCACTCCAAGCTTCTCGCCGAGGCGAGTACAAACGCCGAAAGCGTATCCCTCAAAGAAGTGCTGGATTCTAAATGCTAAAGTGCTCATAACCGTTCTATAGGCTTTCAACTTGCCAAAAAGTTCATTTATCGACCAAAAATCCGGCTCACAAATATAACGACCAATGCCATGCCATGAAGTGGCAGTTTTCTTATTTTTTTGACTATAATTGCAAAAAAACACACATAAGTTTAGTTTTGAAACCTCTAAATCAACTATAAACAAACCTCCGATGAGAAAAGTAGTTTACTCATTTTTTATTGTCGCTGCCTTGAGCCTTGCGGGCTGTACGCTGCCCAAAATGGTAAAAATGTCTAAAGACCAGCAACTTACTGTTACTCCCAATCCTTTGGAAGTACATAAGGACACGGTGACTTTCGACATGGCTGCAAACCTGCCTGTTAAAATGTTGAAAAAGGGTACCGTTTACACTGTAAACACCTTTTACAAATATGGTGAACAGGAGGTGGCTTTGGATCCTATCACGTTCAACGCAAATGATTATCCAAATGCAGGAACGGAACAGCCCAAGGCAACTCAGACCTTTTCATTTCCCTACGCACCCGCGATGAAGAATGGCGTGCTGGAAGTTGAGGGTGTGGCTTCCAAAGGTGAAAAAACAAAAGCTTCACCGAGAATGCAGGTTGCTACCGGAGTGATCACCACTTCCAAGCTTGTGCAGCCCGTGTTCTTCGCCGCTTATGCGGACCACGGATACAATAACCAACCGGAACTGGAGCCCGTCATTATCCCTGATTTCATTTTCCAACAAGGGAGGTCTGTGCTGAGAACATCGGAGATCAGAAGCCCCAAAGGCAAGCAACTGGATGCATTCATCGCATCGAAAAATGCTACGAGCACTGTCACAATCACGGGTACTCACTCACCTGAAGGCGCCGAGCGGATCAACAGCCGCCTGTCTCCTGACCGCGCTGCCGCGATTGAAAAGTACTATCGCCAGCAAATGAAGAAATACGATTACCAGCAGCAGGCTGACGAAATCAAATTCATTCTGAAGCCCGTTATTCAAGACTGGAATGAATTCAAGAACGCGCTGTCTTCTTACAACGGAATTACATCGGAGCAAAAAACTGAATACCTGAACATCATCAACGGAGGTGGTACATTTGAAAGTCAGGAGCGCGCTTTGCATAAACTTTCTACGTATAGAAAAGTATTCCGCGATGTGTATCCTCTGCTGAGAACAGCTAAGACTGAGATCCTCGTGTTGAAAGACAAGAAGACCGATGCAGAAATTTCCGTTCTCTCGAAGCAAGTGACACAAGGCCAGACCAACGCTGACACGCTGTCGCTGGAAGAACTGATGTATGCCGCTACCCTTACTCCTTCCCTGGAAGAGAAAGCAGCGATCTACGAAGCTGCAACGAAGAAAGGTACCAACTGGCATGCGCACAACAACCTCGGCGCTGTCTACATCGCACAAGCGCTGGAAAATCCCGCGAACGCCAGCAGCCTTGCTGACAAAGCGCAGGCTCAACTCGACATTGCTGCCCGCCTGAATGAGTCAGCTCCCGAGATCCATGCAAATCTCGCATCTATAAGCATGATCAAAGGCAACCCTTACGCTGCTTACAGCCACGCTAACCAGGCTCTCGGAGCTGGTTTGAGCGGAGATAACGCAGCGGGTCTGAACGGCGTGAAAGGCGCTGCTGAGATCTACATGGCCAAGTATCAGGATGCAGTCCGTTCGACATCCGCTGCAACGGATGACGCTCTGAACCTGTTCAACAAAGGACTCGCTCAGTTGCTTAACAAAGATTACCAGAACGCTATGACATCCTTCCGGGATGCTGCAGCAAAGGACAGCAACCTGGCGGTAGCTTACTACGGCGCTGCCATCGCTGCCGCCCGCCAGGGTAATAGCGACGCAATTGTCAGCAACCTGACACAAGCGGTCGCAGGTGACCCTTCACTGAAGGAAGCTGCTCTGACTGACCTTGAGTTCTCTAAAGTATCCTCTACGGAAAGCTTCAGAAACGCGCTTAAGTAGACGTCAGCACCCACATAAAAAAACCCTTCCGGATTAACCGGAAGGGTTTTTTATTTTCCCGTTTGGGGATGAATACTTTGCCATTACCCCCTTACATAGTATTTTTACGCGATTTTATTTACAGGTATGAGACAAATTCAGTTCAGAGAAGCCCTTCGTGAAGCGATGGTTGAAGAAATGCGCAAAGACGAGAAGATCTTCCTCATGGGCGAAGAGGTTGCGCAATACAACGGCGCTTACAAAGTGAGCCAGGGAATGCTGGATGAATTCGGGCCGGAAAGAGTTATCGATACCCCTATTGCTGAGCTGGGTTTCACCGGTATCGGCGTCGGTGCCGCGATGAACGGTCTTCGTCCGATCATCGAGTTTATGACTTTCAACTTTTCCCTGGTTGGCATTGACCAGATCATCAACGGCGCAGCCAAAATGATGTCGATGTCGGGTGGGCAGTTCAATGTTCCGATCGTTTTCCGCGGCCCAACCGGTAACGCGGGCATGCTTAGCTCTCAGCACTCACAAAATTTCGAAAACTGGTTTGCCAATACCCCCGGACTCAAGGTAGTCGTTCCGGCGAATCCCTATGACGCGAAAGGCTTGTTGAAATCTGCGATCCGCGATGACGATCCGGTCATCTTCATGGAATCGGAGTTGATGTATGCAGACAAGGGAGAAGTACCCACGGAGGAATACGTCCTTCCCATTGGTGTGGCTGACGTCAAAAGAACAGGTTCGGATGTAACGATCGTTTCGTTCGGAAAAATCCTGAAGGTAGCGCTCGCCGCTGCAGCCGAACTTGAAAAAGAAGATATCTCTGCTGAAGTGATCGACTTGCGTTCCGTACGACCCATTGACTTCCCTGCAGTTGTCGAATCAATCAAGAAAACCAACCGCCTCGTAATCGTGGAGGAAGCGTGGCCCCTGGCCTCGATCTCGTCCGAGATCACCTATCACATACAACGGCACGCATTCGACTACCTCGACGCTCCTATACACCGCGTGACGAGCCTGGACGCTCCCCTGCCCTATGCGCCGACTCTCATCCAGGAAATTCTGCCCAATGTTGAGAAAACTATCAAGGCGGTAAAAGCTGTGATGTACAGGGATTAAGGAGTATCTCCTGTGAGGAGTATCGCCCACGCCTCCAGTACTTTTTCTTCCTGCAAATATTCCTGAGCAAGCCGGTGGATTGCCTCTTCTCCCTTTTGCCTCGCAGCATGCAGGCGGTTGTCGCTGGTATCGTGCAAATTCTCCGGGATGCGTTCGACGGTTGCCAGCATCCCAAGATCATTTCCGGTAAGCACTTTGCTTTGGCGGATCGCCTCCGGTAAGTTATCGATTCCAATGCCGAGATGCCGTTCCGGCCTCGGCAACTTAAAGATCGCATTGCCCTGAACGCGGCAATACCAGTCGCCCCCGAGGCGAGCGACGGCGTCCAACTTAAACGGATCAATAAAGCCGCGCTCATCTATGATGTCTTCGCGTACATGCATCAGCACAACCTGGCAGATCACGAGATTCCCGGCCGCACCCTCAGTACCCGTTTGAATGACCTGCAGTACTTTACACTCCATGGACACTGGAGATTCACCGACTCTCGGCGGTTTCACCATCACCGAAGGAACTTCTGTGAACCCTGCCTTGGAGAATTCACTCACATTTTTTGGATAGTCGGCACTCGCCAGAGATGCCTGCCGGACCATGGAGTAACTCACAACATTGATCACCACCTCAGGAACTTCCAGCACATTCTGGTAGGTGTGCTTCGTGGTATTGTCTCGACCCCTGCGCGAGGGTGAAAAGATAAGCAACGGAGGGTTGGCGCCAAAACAATTAAAGAAGCTAAAGGGGCTGAGATTCCTGTTTCCAGCTTTGTCAACCGTGCTGGCGAACGCTATCGGGCGTGGAGTTACAGCGCTCAAAAGCGAGGCATGGAAGCGCGGAATCGGAAGGAGTTTTGGATCTAGAGTCAGCATCGGGGTCAATAGTATGCAAGTAGCTAAGTCAAACAGTCAGCGCAGGAGTGATCTTGCCGGTGCAGGAACCAAATCCGATCCGGACTCCGTCCTTTTCGGCGCGCGCGCGCATCACGACCACATCACCGTCTTCCAAAAATTTACGAGTAGTCCCATCGGGCATTTCCAGCGGCCTTGTCCCATTCCATGAAAGCTCGAGCAAACATCCCCTGGATCCTGGCGACGGCCCGCTGATGGTTCCGGAGGCGTATACATCGCCCACCTGAGCGTTGCATCCGTTGATAGTATGATGTGCCAGCTGCTGGGCGATATTCCAGTACAGGAATCTGGAATTCGATCGGCACAGCACTGTCTCATCGCCCCCGTTGGGCCTCAGCGCTACTTCGAGCGCAATATCGAAATTTCTTTTTCCACCACTTTCCAGGTAAGGCAAGACCTTCGGTTCCTGCGTTGGCCCGTCTACGCGAAACGGTTCAAGCGCGTCGAGTGTAACGATCCAGGGCGACATGGTCGAAGCAAAGTTCTTTCCCAGGAAGGGCCCGAGTGGAACGTACTCCCACTGCTGAATGTCACGTGCAGACCAGTCGTTGAACAGCACCATGCCCGCAATGAAATCTTCTGCGTCCTTCAACGGTATCGGATGACCCAGTTTATTCTCACTGCAGGTAATGAATGCGAGTTCCAGTTCGAAATCAAGCTTACCTGATTCCGCGACTACCGGAGGATGCTCCTCGACCCTGATCTGCCCTCGAGGCCTTCGTATGTCCGTTCCCGATACAACGATAGAAGAAGCGCGGCCGTGATAACCCACCGGTAGGTGCTTCCAGTTTGGTAGCAGCGCTTTCTGAGGGTCGCGAAACATAGAGCCTACATTAAAGGCGTGTTCTTCGCTGCTGTAAAAATCAGTGTAGTTGGGAACACGCACCGGCATGAGCATTACCACCCTGTTTTGAGGGATCAACGCGTGCATGCGGGCGAATTCATCAGACTTGATTGTTTCGTTCTCAAGCCGAAGCAGCTGGGACACTGCGGCGCGCACCATCCCGATTGTCTTCCGTCCCAGAGCCAAGAAATCATTCAGGACCGGGCCTGAGAAAATCTTCCCGGGGAGGTTGAGGCCCTCGAAAAACCCCTGTTCGTGCAGGAACGCGAGGTCGAGGACATATTCCCCGATCGCCACACCCGCACGAGGAGTCAGGTCTGTCGTCTGAAATATGCCGAAGGGGAGATTCTGTATCGGAAAGTCAGACCCGGGGGACACATCCACCCATGACGTTAGCAAAGGATCATTCGTCTCGCGCACATTTTTCATCAAGTGTAAACCTAAATTTTTGGCAGCACGCCGGCAAGCGCAAGAAACATTAACTTTACGCCTGTGCAACCGCTCCCTGCGAAGTTTGAAGAATCTATCCGCCTGCAACTGGGAGCGGACTTCCCTGCCTTTGCCGACAGTTTTCAAAAGCCACCTGCAGTGAGTGTGCGGTCACATGCCGTTAAGAAATCGTCCATACACGTCGAAACACCGGTGCCGTGGACCGCATTCGGAAAATATCTCGACGATCGGCCGGTCTTTACCCTCGACCCGCTCTTCCACGCCGGAACGTATTACGTCCAGGAAGCTAGTTCCATGTTCCTGGAGCACGCGGTGAAGCAGACGGTTGATCTGTCCAAACCGTTAAAAGTACTGGATCTCTGCGCCGCCCCCGGGGGAAAATCCACGCATCTGCTCAGCCTCCTCAACCGGGAAAGTTTGCTGGTGTCCAACGAGGCGATCCGGTCACGGGCTTCCATCCTCTCGGAAAATATCCAGAAATGGGGATATGCGAATACTCTGGTGACTAACAACGACCCCGAACAGTTCCGCGACCTTCCCGGTTTTTTTGATGTCATTCTCGTTGACGCACCTTGTTCTGGTGAAGGACTTTTTCGCAAAGAGCCCGCGGCAATGTCGGAGTGGAGTGCCGAGAACGTCCTTCTCTGTGCTGCCCGGCAAAAACGGATCATTGCTGACGTTTGGGACGCGCTGAAGGAAAATGGCATTCTCATTTACTGCACATGCACTTTCAATCCGCATGAAAACGAAGAGAACCTCAAATGGTTGGCAGAAAACAAGCCCCTGGAATTTCTCAAGATCAACGCGGACCCTTCCTGGGGAATTGAGGAGGTGCAATCCGGAAACGTCATCGGATACCGGTTCTATCCGCATAAGGTCAAAGGTGAAGGCTTTTTTCTTTCAGCAGTCCGAAAAGCGGAACCGGTGCGCACCTCGGGGCATAATGCAAAGAAGTCGATCGCCGTTCCTTCCCGGAAAATTTCGGCGAGACTTGCTGAATTCATCACTCATTCCGAGGATTTCACATTCCTTCAGTTCGACGAGTTGCTCTTTGCCGTTCCTTCTGCAATTTGCGATGCGATGGAGGTTTTGATGCGGAAGCTCAGCGTGCGATACGCAGGAACCAACATTGCGACAATGAAACATGAAAAGCTGATCCCGGATCATGCGTTGGCATTATCTGTCAACCTGAACGCAGAAAATTTTCAGCGAATAGAAATAAGCGAAGACTGCGCGCTGCAGTATCTGCGAAAGGAGACCATTCAGTTAAGCGGATCACCCGGGTTTACGCTGTTAACTTTTCATGACGTGCCGATCGGTTGGGTGAATATGTTGCCCAATCGCGTTAACAACCTCTATCCCTCTGCATGGCGTGTCAGAATGAATACGCCGCCCACGCTTCCCAGACACCCTGGGGCACCGCCGCACCGCTGAAAAATATTCCGACGCAAAAAACTTTTTCTGAAAACGCGGCCCGGTTTATCGCGAGCGGAAGGGACGCAACAGAAATGGATGTATAGGCAACGCCAAAGACTGCGGTGCAAAGCACTAGCGGGACTGTTGCACTCATCGCGTAGGTTGCCAGGACTGTTAATCCCATCGCCGAAAGACTAACCCAAAAGCTGCGGCTGAGGCCGTACCGGTTCACAGCATTTCCCATCGGCCACGAAATGACCGCGGAAAAAAGCAGCACTCCAACGACAATCAACGTCCCACTTACGTTCAGAGCAGTGCCGAGCTTCTCACCGAGCAGCACCGGAAACCAGTCAAACAAAATGGTGGTCGCAACACCTACTGCAAAGCCCATGAAGAAAATAAACAAGTAGGGTGATTTCAGGATCTCCGGCTCGGGAGCTCCGTTCTCCTGATCACCGCTCTGCCGAAAGAGACCAAGCGAATATTTCTTCAAAGCATATCCGGAAAGGAATACAGCCACACCTCCGAGCATAAACGTCACTGGCGCGCCGAGGTAGTCGATAATATCGACGATCACGGGCTCCAGTGCGTACACAAGGTTGCCGGTGATGGTGAGCACTGCCATTGCCCGGGGAAGTTTGTCGACAGGCGTGAACAGCTCCATTGTCGAAAGCGCCGGACTGGTAAAAATACTCATCGCTACCAACCACAAGACGATTAGGACGGGGAGTAGCCATTTGAACACCTCACCCGGATTGCCCAGGAGTGTAAAGGCCACAGCCATGAAAACCATCGCCGCGAAGCTGATACCGGTTGAAATGATGGGCAACCTGTGGCCTTGCTGATAACGGTAGCGATCACCCAGCCTTCCGGCGATCATTGGCGTAATGATGACGATTAGCCCCTGGACCAGCAGGAGCGGAAAGGCAAAATCCGTGAATTGAAACTGTTCCAGCAGCTTCGGCTGATAATTTTCATAAGCGATCCACCCAATGATAATGGATGCGTACAAAGCTGCAAGGCTCCATAGCTGCTGCCAGCGAATCTCTTCTTCCAGGGAAACAAGCGGTCTCCTGGTTACAGACAAGGTTTCCATACAGGGAGATTTATATGATTTATCGCCCCGCGAGCGGGGAAGGTAACCCGGAGTGCAGGTTAAAAGGCAGGTTTAATGCAGGTATAAATGCAGGTATAAATGCAGGTTTAGTGCGGGTCTAAATGCAGGTTCAATGCAGGTCTAAAGGCTGGTATAATACAGGTTTAATACAAGTTTAAGGACAAAAGCCCACCTGTATAGACCGGTCTTTCAACCTGCATTTCAACCTGCCTTTTTAACTTGCCTTTTAACTTGGCTTTCAACCTGAATTTCAACCGGCCTTTCAACCGTCTTTAAACATGCCTTTCAACCTGCCTTTCAACCTGTCTCTAAACTTGCCTTTCAACCTGCATTTAGACCTGCATTTCAACCTGCCTTTAAACCCGCATTTTTACTACTTTTGCGGTTTAATCTAAAGCGCAATGTCGTTATCCACGAAATACAATCCCTCCGAAGTTGAGTCAAAATGGTATAGCTACTGGATGCGGAAGGGATTTTTCCACTCGGAGCCCGACCCGGAAAAAGAGCCTTTTACCATTGTGATCCCGCCACCTAATGTGACGGGCGTATTGCACATGGGCCATATGCTGAACAATACCATTCAGGATGTGTTAGTGCGGCGCGCGCGAATGCAGGGCAAAGAAGCCTGCTGGGTTCCCGGTACGGATCACGCATCGATCGCAACGGAGGCCAAGGTGGTAGCCATGCTGCGGGAGCGGGGTATCCGTAAATCGGATATTACGCGCGAAGAGTTTCTGAAGTACGCGTGGGAGTGGAAGGAAAAATACGGGGGCATCATTCTCGAACAGCTCAAAAAACTCGGTGCTTCATGCGACTGGGAGCGCACGGCATTCACCATGGATCCGGGCTATTACGATGCGGTCATCAATGTTTTCATCGACCTGTATCGCAAGGGTTACATCTATCGCGGCTTGCGGATGGTGAACTGGGACCCCGTGGGAAAAACCGCTTTATCCGATGACGAGGTTATACACAAGGAAGTAGCTTCCAAACTGTATTACATCCGCTACCAAATCGAGGGATCTAAAGACGAATACCTCACCATTGCCACCGTTCGCCCGGAGACGATCATGGCCGACACCGCTATCTGTGTTAACCCGGAGGACCCTCGCTACAAACATCTGAAAGGTAAGCGCGCCGTTATCCCGCTGATCGATCGCAGCATTCCCATAATCGAGGATGAGTATGTCGCGATGGACTTTGGAACGGGATGTTTGAAGGTGACTCCCGCCCACGACATGAACGACAATGAACTGGGAAAAAAGCACAACCTGGAAGTGATTGACATCCTCAACGAGGACGGAACACTGAACGAAAAAGCGCGGATCTTCATAGGAGAAGACCGGTTTATCGCCCGAAAGAAGATCGCAAAGGAGCTGGAGGCAAAAGGATTTCTGACCAAGGTAGAAGATTATCAAAGCAACGTAGGTTTTTCGGAAAGGACCGATGCGGTGATCGAACCCAGGCTTTCGCTGCAATGGTTTCTCGAGATGAAGAAGATCACGCAGCCGGCGTATGAAAATGTCATGAATGATGAGATCCGCCTGATCCCGCCGAAGTTCAAGAACACATACCGGCACTGGATGGAAAACGTCCGGGACTGGTGCGTTTCAAGACAGCTATGGTGGGGTCACCAGATTCCCGCATGGTTTGACGAAAGTGATAATTATGTTGTCGCCCGGACGCATGATGAAGCGCTCGCAGAATACGCCAGGAAGTATCCGCAGAAAAAAGTAGCAAGCCTCCGCCAGGATCCGGATGTAATGGACACCTGGTTCTCGAGCTGGCTCTGGCCAATGGCCGTGTTTGATACTACTATTTTCGGCAATCCGGAAAACAAAGGGAACGCCGATCTGAACTACTATTATCCGACGAATGACCTGGTTACCGCTCCCGAGATCCTCTTCTTCTGGGTTGCGCGAATGATCATTGCCGGATACGAATACCGGGGTAAAAAACCCTTTCAAAACGTTTATCTCACGGGCATCGTCCGCGACAACCTCGGGCGGAAAATGTCCAAGTCACTGGGCAATTCGCCTGATCCGCTCGACCTCATCGCACAATACGGCGCCGATGCTATCCGCACGGGTATGTTGTTCAGCTCGTCGGCGGGAAACGACCTGCTGTACGAGGAGAAACACGTCGAGCAGGGAAGGAATTTTGCCAACAAGATATGGAATGCCTTCCGGCTCGTGAAGGGATGGACAGCCGCAGACACCGCTACACCGGAAGCCAATAAGATCGCCATTGCCTGGTTCAGCGAACGATTGAACGAGGGTCTTGCCGAACTCGAAGATCACTTCTCAAAATTCCGGATCTCCGACGCGCTCCACACGTTGTACAAACTTATCTGGGATGATTTCTGCTCGTGGTACCTCGAGATTGTAAAGCCGGAATTCGGCAAGCCGATCGACGAGTCTACGCTAGCTGAGACGACCCGGTTCTTTGAAACCTTGTTGCGGGCTCTTCATCCCTACATGCCCTTCATCACCGAAGAACTCTGGCATGAACTGAGCGAAAGAAATGAAGAGGATTGCATCATCGTCGCCGCTTACCCGGTGTCCGCGAAATTCAAGGGCGCTATTCTCGCCGACGCTGTCTTTGCGTTCGACGTTGTAAAGGAGATCCGCAACACGCGCAACTCGAAGAACCTTTCGCCGAAAGAGGCGCTTAGTCTCCTCGTTAGAAATTCCGATAGTATCGCTGCAAACCCGTTCTGGCCGGTCGTGCAAAAGCTGGCAAACCTCAGCGGCGTGCAGTTTGTCGACGAAGCTCCGGCTTCAAATGCCACCTCCTTTCTGGTTCGCTCGGCGGAGTTTTACATTCCCCTGGCCGGGAAAGTGGATGAAGAGAAAGAACGTGAAGGCATCTTGAAAGAGATCGCCTATTACAAAGGTTTCCTCACGATGGTAGACAAGAAGCTGAGCAACGAAAAATTCGTGAGCAGCGCTCCCACCCAGGTCGTGGAAAACGAGCGGCAAAAGAAAGCGGACGCGGTCGCAAAGATCAAGGCTCTTGAGGAAAACCTGAACCGGATCGGATAGGGACCGTCATACTAGAAACGCGCGGCGAATAAGAGATCAATGTTCTTATACTTCAGTCCGAATTTACGGGCGACATGTTCGTTTGTCAATCCGCCCTTGTAAGTATAAACTCCCTTCATGAACCACTTGTGGGAAAAGATCATCTCTTCAATCCCACCTTCTTCAGCGGCTCGCAGGATCGTAGGCGTGAAAATATTGCTGAGTGCTGTCGTAGCGGTATGAGCCACGCGCGAGGCGACATTGGGTACGCAGTAATGGATAACGCCGTGCTTTCGGAATACGGGCTTGCTTAGCGTCGTGATCTCGGAGGTTTCAATGCACCCGCCCTGGTCGATGCTCAGGTCGATAATGAGTGAATCCGTTTTCATCCGCATGACCATCTCTTCCGAGATTACGTGACGCGCGCGGCCCTTCTCGGCCCGCAGCGCTCCGATGAGCACATCGGCGGTTTCAAGCGTTTGGCTCAGTGTAAGCGTGTCGATTGTGGAGGTATAGATCTGCTGGCCGAGCATGCTTTTGATACGCCGCAGCTTGTAAATGTGGTTATCGAATACCTGGACATCCGCGCCGAGTCCGATCGCGGCCCGCGCTGAATGTTCTGCTACCGTGCCCGCCCCGATGATGACCACTTTGGTCGGGGGCACGCCGGTGATCCCTCCCAATATCACGCCTTTTCCACTATTGGCCGAGCTCAGATGTTCAGCGGCAATCAGCAGTACCGTTGTTCCGGCGATCTCGCTCATCGCGCGGATGATCGGCATCCCTCCCACTTTGTCCTCAATAAACTCGTAGGCCAGCGCCGTAACCTTTTTCTTCATCAGCGCCTGCAGGTTCTCGGACTTGAGATGACCGAGTTGGAGCGCGGAGATCAAACCCTGGCCCGCATGCATCATCTCGATCTCTTCCAGTGTCGGAGGTTCGATTTTAAGAATGACGTCAGCCTTGTAGACCTCTTCGGGCGAATAGACGATCTTCGCTCCCGCTTCGCTGTACTGCTTGTCTGTAAACTTCGATCCGATGCCTGCCTTCGCCTCTACCCAAACGTCGTGACCATTGTTCACGAGCAGTGCTACTGCGTCCGGGGTGAGGCTGATCCGGTTTTCCTGCAACGATATTTCCTTCGGGAGTCCGATGAAAAAGGAATGCTTTCCCTTTTTGACTTTCATTAACTTCTCTTCCGGATAGAGGCTCGACTTGGTGGCGAGGGCTTCAAATCCGCTTTTTTTCTTTTCCGTCATGAACAGACAGGGCTATGGTTCTATAGTTTTGGTTCTCTACAGCAATCGATACTTCGGCGTGTTGGGCGGGTATCAGAGATGGTATTTTCTCAGGCCACTCGATCAAGCACAAATGTCCCGAGTAAAAATATTCTTCGCTACCAATATCGTATGCTTCCGCTTCATTCTTGAGTCTGTAACAGTCGAAATGATAAATTTTTCTACCATCCGCGGTTCCGTACTCGTTTACGATTGAAAATGTCGGGCTGCTCATGGCATCGGCAACTCCGAGCTGCGAGCAAATCCTCTTGATCAGCGTCGTCTTGCCCGAGCCCATCTCGCCGTAAAACAGCCAGACCGTACACTGCCCCGCCTGCCCCAGTAATGCTCCGGCCACGTCATCCAGATCGTCCAGCCCGACTTCATGCCAGGTGGAGCGGCCGTCGTCACACCACATTCTTCGAATTTAAGAAAATTAAAGGAATGATCATCTCTTCCATACTGACGCCACCATGCTGGAAGGTATCCTTGTAGAAGTTAACGTAGTAGTTATAGTTGTTCGGATAGGCGAAAAACTGGTCTTCGATGGCAAACACGTAAGATGTTGACACATTCATTTTCGGAAGAAACAGCCTCTCGGGCCTGGCGACGCTCATGACCTTATCGCCTTCATACCCCAGGTTTTTGCCCTGCTTGTAGCGAAGGTTCGTATTGACCGTCCGGTCGCCGATGATCTTGAAGGGTCGTTTTACGCGAATGGTACCATGATCCGTTGTCAGGATGACCCGCACATCCTTTTCCGACAGTTTCCGGAGGATATCGATCAGAGGAGAATGCAAGAACCACGATTTGGTAAGCGAGCGGTAGGCGGATTCATCCGGGGCGAGTTCCCGCACCATCGCCATGTCCGTGCGGGCATGGGAAAGCATATCCACGAAATTGTAGACGATCACATTGAGTTCGTTGTTGAACAGGTTGTTGATCGAGTCGGCAAGATTGCGACCCTCCTCCAGGTTCTTGATTTTATGATAGGACATCTTCCCCTGGATATTGTTCCGGCGAAGCTGTTTCGACAGGAACTCATCTTCGAAATTGTTCTTGCCTTCTTCCTCGTCCTCCCCCACCCAGAGATCCGGATGGCTCTTCGCCATTTCCGACGGCATCTGTCCTGAAAAAATGGCATTGCGCGCGTAAGCAGTCGTCGTCGGTAATATGGAGTAATAATGTTCTTCCTGGTCAATGGTAAAGTATTCGCCGATAACGGGTTCGATCACTTTCCACTGGTCATAGCGCAGATTGTCAATCAGGATCATGAATACCGGTTTCTTACGGGCAAGTTCGGGAAAAACTTTGCGCTTCATCAACTGGTGGGACATCAGGGGCTTATCCGCTTTCGGGTCGTTGAGCCAGCCCTCGTAGTTGCGCGTGATGAACCGGGCAAAGTTCGCATTAGCCTCCGTCTTCTGCATGTCGAGAACTTCCGCCATGTCCTGGCTTTCGTCCATTTGCAGCTCCCAGAAAACCAGTTTCTTATAGATGTCCGCCCACTGCTCGTGGTTCATCACATCCTGAAACGCCATGCTGATCTTTCTGAACTCCTGCTGATAGTTGAGATTCGTCTTTTCCGTAACAAGTCGCTTGTTGTCGAGGATCTTTTTCACGGACAGCAAGATCTGGCTGGGATTCAAGGGCTTGATCAGATAGTCGGCGATCTTGGATCCGATTGCTTCCTCCATGATCTGTTCCTCCTCATTCTTGGTGATCATCACCACAGGCAGGTTGGGTTTGCTATTTTTGATCTGGCTGAGTGCTTCGAGTCCCGACATACCCGGCATATGCTCGTCGAGGAACACGACATCGAAATTCTTGTCGTCGCACATTTCCACGGCATCCGCGCCGTTATTTACAGGCGTGATATCATATCCCCGTTGTTCCAGGAACATGATGTGCGGTTTCAAGAGATCGATTTCGTCATCTGCCCAAAGTATGTTGTATCGCTGCATAGAATCTATTTTTGTGAAAGTTAATTAAAATATAGGCTTTAAAACCGACATTTACGCGGTCATTCGAAGCGTAATTTGTTGGTTCATAACGTTTAATGTGCCTCAACGGGCAGGAGAAGCCCGGTGTGCAAATTTATTTCAACCTGAACTGTCAGTCTATTGAACAAAAAGAAAATCATTAACGATCCGCTATATGGCTTTATTCACGTCAAAAGCGAGTTGATTTTTGATATAATTTCCCATCCATTCTTTCAGCGGTTGCGGCATGTTAAACAACTGGGACTCACCGACCTGGTTTATCCGGGAGCGCTCCACACTCGCTTCCAGCATGCCTTAGGGGCCATGCACCTCATGGGGCGGGTACTTGACAATCTTCGATTCAAGGGTATTGAAATCTCGGGCGAAGAATACGAGGCGGCCCAGGTGGCAGTACTGCTTCACGATGTCGGACACGGACCATTTTCACATGCGCTGGAACATTCACTCCTGCCCGGAATAAAACACGAAAGCATCTCATACCTGATGATGTCGGCGCTGAACGAGGAGTTTAACGGCGCGCTGGATCTCACCCTCCGCATTTTTCGCAATAGCTATCCGCGCAAATTCTTTTATCAACTTGTGTCGAGCCAACTCGACATTGACAGACTCGACTACCTGAATCGCGATTGCTTTTTTTCCGGTGTAGACGAGGGCACCATCGGTGTCGACCGGATCATCCTGGTCCTTTCTGTTCATGAGGATCAACTCGTTGTGGAAGAAAAAGGAATATACAGCATTGAAAATTTTCTCAACGCCAGGCGCTTCATGTACTGGCAAGTCTATCTCCACAAGACCACCGTCGCCGCGGAACGTATGCTCGTGAACCTCATCCGGCGGGCGCAGGCATTGAAGAGAGCAGGCGAAGATGTTCCCGCCAGCGATCCACTATCGGTTTTCCTGAAACAAACTTTTACGCTTGAGTCATTGAAAAACAATAAAGGTGCATTGCACGCGTTCGGAGCGATGGATGATCACGATATCTGGGGAGCCGTCAAGTTCTGGCGCTATCACGACGACAAAATTCTTTCGCTGCTTTCCGGAATGCTCAGCGACCGAAAACTTTTCCGAATCATACTGACGCATGAGCCCATCCGGAAAAACGTCGTCGAGAATCTGCGAACAATGGTCGCAGACCAGTACCATACGCTACGGGCCGAGTCATCGTATCTGTATTCCCATGGTACAGTGACAAATGAAGCCTACACCGAGGGTGAAAAGATTAATATCCTCACGCGGTCCGGCGAGTTGCTCGATGTCGCCCAGGCATCCGATCTGCCCAACATAAAGGCCATTAGCAAAATCGTTAAAAAAAATTACCTGTGCTGGCCTAAAGATATATCTTTGTAAATTAGACATTAGAAATTAGTCAATACTTATTAACAACCAGAACTATAAATAATAACCATCACTACCAGTAACCAGGGACCAGTAACCATTGACCAATGACTAATAACCAATCTGTAATGACGATAATATGACTTTTACGATCGATCAAATAGCGAGGATGTTGGGAGGTGAAGTGAAAGGAGACGGCAGTGAAACTGTTGATATGCTCGCGAAGATCCAGGAAGCGAAGAAAGGTCAGATCACGTTTTTGTCGAATCCAAAATACGAACAATTCATTTACACGACACAGGCTTCTGCGGTCATCGTCAACAAAGACTTTGTCGCGAAAAAGCCTGTCACTTCCAACCTGATTCTCGTGGAAGACGCCTACATCAGCTTCACGGCGCTACTCGAAGAATACCATAAACTGATAAGTTTTCAGAAGAGCGGTGTCGAGCAACCTTCTTTTATCGGAGAGAATGTAACAACGGGCGACAGCATTTATCGCGGGGCATTTTCCTATATCGGCAACGGGGTAAAAATCGGAACCAATGTAAAGATCTATCCACATGTTTTTGTAGGAGACAACGTCACGATCGGTGACAACACCATTCTTCATCCCGCTGTCAAGCTCTACGCCGGAACGATCATCGGAAGCAATTGTGAAATACATTCGGGAAGTGTCATTGGTAGCGACGGATTCGGCTTCGCTCCTCAGGACGACGGAAGCTACAAGGCAATCCCGCAGATGGGAAATGTCATCATCGAGGACAACGTATCCATCGGCGCCAACACCGTGATCGACTGTGCAACACTCGCCGGAGACTCCACCATCATCCGCCGCGGGGTCAAGCTTGACAATCTCATCCAGATCGCCCACAACGTCGAAGTCGGAAAAAACACCGTAATGGCTGCCCAGTCCGGAATATCAGGGTCCACAAAAGTGGGCGCCAATTGCGTAATCGCAGGGCAGGCAGGACTTGCCGGACACCTTACGATCGCCAACAAGACCAGCATTGGCGCGCAGGCGGGCTTACTGAAATCCGTGACAAAGGAAGGGCAGCAAATCATCGGATCTCCGGCTTTTGATAAGAAAGAATACTTCCGCACCTACGCCGTTTTCAAAACATTGCCCGATTTGCACGCACGCCTCCGGGAGCTTCAAAACAGGATTCAACACCTCGAGCGGAGATCTGAATCTTCCTCTGTCGAAACGCGGTAGCTCCCCGCTCAATCGATTGCAGAATCATCCCGGGAATGATTGGATTATCCCGATAATTGGGTTTAAATTTGCCGACTTTCCATCAATATGCTTAATATCAAACAGCAAACCATACAAAAATCCGTTACTATTTCCGGTGTCGGTCTTCATACAGGTGTCCAGACCAACATGACCTTTCTTCCCGGCAAACCGAATCACGGAATCAAATTTCAACGGATCGATCTTCCGGGTTCGCCCATTATCAGCGCGGACTGTGAAAATGTGGTTGACGTTTCCAGGGGAACGACTATTGAGGAAAGCGGCGCCCGGATCAGTACTATCGAGCATACGCTCGCTGCGCTGGTGGGATTGGAGATTGACAATGTGCTGATACAACTTGACGGTCCCGAGTGCCCGATTATGGATGGCAGCTCCATTCAATTTGTAGAAACTTTGAAGAATGCGGCAACGGAAGAGCAAAATGCACTCCGCGATTTTTTTGAAGTTCAGGAGCCGCTGTTCTATCGCGAAGCCGCGCGCAATGTCGAGATAGCAGCCTTGCCGTTAGACGACTATCGCGTCACGGTTATGATTGATTATAATTCACCGGTGCTGGGCAGCCAGCACGCCTCGATCACCGATATCCGTCAGTTCGAAAAGGAGATTGCCTCGTGCCGGACGTTCTGCTTTCTCCACGAGCTTGAAATGCTGTACAAGAACAACCTCATTCGCGGCGGCGATCTGAACAATGCAATAGTCATTGTGGATCGCGTCGTAAAAGATGACGAACTTGATAACATCGCGAAGATGCTGGGCAAGCCGAAGGTAGCAGTTAAACAGGAAGGCATCCTGAATAACATCGAATTGCGCTACAAGAACGAACCCGCGCGCCACAAGCTGCTGGATATCGTAGGCGATCTTGCGCTGGCAGGCAGGCCCTTGAAAGCGCAGGTTTTGGCTGCGCGTCCCGGCCACGCGGCCAATGTCGCTTTCGCGAAAAAACTCAAGAAGGCGATGCATGAAGCCGATAAGCAGGGAAGACCGAAATACAATCCCTCGCTGCCGCCGGTCATGGACATAAACAAGATCACGGCGACACTACCCCACCGCTATCCGTTTCTGCTCATCGACAAGATCATTTATCTGGACAACGAGAGCGTAGCGGGCGTAAAAAACGTGACGGCTAATGAATTTTTCTTTCAGGGTCACTTCCCGGGAAATCCGGTTTTTCCCGGTGTATTGCAAATCGAGGCAATGGCACAGATCGGCGGTATCCTGGTCTTAAACACCGTTCCAGATCCTGAAAACTACTGGACTTATTTTTTAGGGATTGAAAGCATCAAGTTCAGGAAAATGGTTCTGCCCGGAGATACGCTGGTGATCCAGTGCGACCTGGTAGCGCCCATTAAACGTGGTATTGCAAAGATGTATGGCCGCGCTTTTGTAGGCAATTCCCTTGTATGCGAGGGCACAATGACCGCCAGTATCGTTCGAAAAAATTCATGAGCAGATCTCCGCTAGCAAACGTTCATCCCGAAGCAAAGATTGGTCACAATGTTGTCATTGAACCCTTTGCCACTGTGCACAGAGATGTCGTCATTGGCGACGGATGCTGGATCGGACCTAATGTCATTTTATGGGACGGGACGCGTCTTGGAAAAAATGTGAAGGTGTATCCCGGCGCTTCGATCTCTTCCGTTCCCCAGGACCTGAAGTTCGCGGGCGAGCAAACCGAGACCCACATCGATGACAATACCGTTATCCGCGAATTCGTTACCATCAGCCGTGGGACCACGGACAAATTCAAGACCGCCATCGGGAAGAATTGCCTCCTGATGGCATACGTTCACGTCGCCCACGATTGCCTCATCGGCAACAACTGTATCCTGGTGAACGCCGTACAGGTGGCGGGACATGTAACTATAGACGATTGGGCGATCATCGGCGGAGCCAGCGCGCTTCACCAGTTTGTGAAGGTCGGCGCCCACGTCATGGTATCAGGTGGTTCACTTGTAAGAAAAGATATTCCACCTTTCACAAAAGCGGCCCGCGAACCTCTTACATACGCGGGCATCAACACGATCGGCCTTCGCCGACGCGGGTTCTCCTCCGAAAAGATCAGCGAGATACAGGAGATCTATCGCTATATCTTCCTGAAGGGCATCAATAATTCGAAGGCTCTTGAAGTGGTCGAGCATGAGATGGCCGAAAGCAAGGAACGCGACTACATCGTCGATTTCATCCGCACTTCTGAACGGGGGATCATGAAAGGATACGGAGGACACGATTAATAATGCGCAGACAATCGTCCGCAACGCACTTCGCTATCTCGGTTAGTGATCTGAGCAAAAGATATAACCGCGAATGGATCTTTAGACATCTCCAATACCAATTTGTTTCCGGCAAAACGTACGCCATCACAGGACCAAACGGTTCCGGCAAATCTACTCTCTTGCAAGTTCTCTGGGGACAGGTGCCACAGACTTCAGGTGAGATCCAATATGAAAGCGCAGGTTCCGGAATCGCAATTGACGATATCTTCCGACGCATCTCTATTGCAACCCCTTACATGGACCTCATCGACGAGTTTACCCTCGACGAAATGCTTCAATTCCACTTTCGGCTGAAAAATATACGCCGGGGTATCGCGCTCGAAGATCTGCCGGAGATCATGTACCTCGGCCACGCACGCGAAAAACAGATCGGTAACTTCTCATCCGGAATGCGACAACGACTCAAACTCGCCATCGCGTTTTACACCGAGGCGGAAGCATATTTTCTCGATGAACCCGGCACCAATCTCGACCATCGCGCTTTCTCCTGGTATCGGGAGGAACTGGCTAAACTTCCGGCAGAGGCGCTGATCCTTGTCGCCTCCAACAATCCCGAAGAATACCCTGAAAACGCCGCAAACCTCCATATCATGGACTTCAAAAGGTAGGCGAGCGGATAGCGGGCACAAAAATTTTGACTTGATGGCGGTAGGCCTGAAACGAGTTACATTTCGGCAAAAGCGCCCGGATTTAGCCGAAAAGGTTACTAGAAAGCCGTTTTTCGGTATCTATGCACACTGCTAAACGCTTGAAATATTGTACTTTTACTAGATATTGGATCTTAATTCCGAATAAATGAAAAGAGCACCTAAAATACTTTCCCTGTTGATCATGGTAATTATTGCTACCGTTTACACGGGATGCAAAAAAGACGATGGCGACTCTGAAACGCTGGAAAAAAAGCAGTTGGATAAACTCGCGGGTGACTGGACTATTCAGACGGCAAATGACGGACAAGACCGCACCGCTGATTTCTTCACCAGTGACAATGCTCCGCTAGTTCTTCACCTTTCGGGGACATACGTGGAAGGTGGAACTTATAACTACAGCTTTACAGGCCAGCGACCCGACCCTAGCCCGTGGCCGGAAAGCGGAACATGGAAATTTGGTACGGACAAGTCAACGACGATTATACGTGATCCGAACAGCCCGAACGAAATTCAAATGAGCTACCAGGTTACCGAAACGGACCTGATACTAACCTTTACCGTACCGGATGGAAGCACCGGATGGGAAGGCGGTGTAAGCCGTGTGCGCAATGTGATCGGCGACTGGACATTCACTTTCAAGAAATAATAGAAAGCCCCATCCGGGGCTTTTTTCTTGCAACGAGGAGAAACAACCACCTGGCAATCCGGCTACTTCAACACTACGATTGTGATGCCGTCTCCTCCGCGCTCAACGTGTTCATCCCTTGTTGAGGCGACCTGTTTGATCTTCCGCAGGTGTTCCCGGATAACCTTTCGCAATACACCTTCGCCCTTGCCATGAATGATGCGCAACTCGCCGTGCCCCAGCAGCAACGCTGTATCGAGGAACTGCTCCAGCAACGGAATAACTTCCTCGACTCTTTTTCCGCGCACATCCAGCGTTGGGTTGAAATTCACTTGCTTTTCGTACAAATTGATCCCGGACGCACGCTGACGAGCGGTTGATTCCTTCGCCATCGACGCGGTAACCTTCTCGAGTTTACTCAAACGGATCAACGATTTTAACTCGCCGAACTGCACCGAGGCGGTATCGTCACGAATCGAAATAACGGTACCGCTACCCTCCTGACCGATGATGCGCACGCGATCGCCTTCGCGGATCGGCGCTTGCGTTTTCTCTGCGTTCTCGGTTTTGCGCGTACGCACCCGTTGCTTCAACGATTGAAGGTTCTGACGCACCTTCATGGTCTCTTTCTTCTCCGCCTTGTTTTCGCGTATATGACGAATTGTTTTTTCAATTTCGCGATTCGTGTCTCGGAGGAGTCCTGCAGCCTCTTCCTTGGCGCGCAAAATAATCTCCTTCTTACGTGTTTCGAGATCGGTTGACAGCGCCTGGTATCGGGCAAGGGATCGCTTCAGTTCCGACTCTTCATGTTCGAGGCTGCGGATCCTTTCACTGAGCTCGTTCCTTTCTTTTTCCAGATTTCTCACGAGTGTCTCAAAGCCCGCCAGGTCCTTTCCGACAAGCTGTTCGGCGCGCTCAAGCGTTGACGCCGGCAGCCCCGTCTTCCGGGCGATTTCAAGCGCGAAAGAACTCCCGGGTTTTCCAATGTCCAGAATATACAGCGGTTGAAGATGTTCACTGTCAAAGCGCATGGCCGCGTTGCGTATGCCTTCATTTTGACCCGCGAAAAGTTTCAGGTTGTAGTAATGCGTTGTCGCTACGCCCCACACCTGTTTTGCCAGCAACTCCTGCAGTACCGCTTCGGCAATAGCGCCCCCGAAATTCGGATCAGTCCCCGACCCCAACTCATCCAGTAATACCAGCGAGTTTGCGGAGGACGACGAGAGAAAAACCGCCATGTTGCGCAGGTGACTGCTGTAGGTACTGAGATCATTTTCGATCGACTGCTGATCGCCGATATCGATGAAGATGTCGTGAAAAATCCCGACGCGGGAACGGTCCGATACCGGTATCAACAATCCGCATTGAACCATGTATTGAAGCAAGCCCACCGTCTTCAGGCAAACCGACTTGCCACCGGCATTGGGACCGGATACCAGTAGCATTCTGTCGACCGGATCAAGCTCGATGTCCAACGGAACAACCTCCCGCTTTCCGCGAAGACTGAGAAAAAGCAGGGGATGCTTTGCCCGGTACCAGGCAAGTTCGGGCTGGTTCCCAAGGATGGGAAGATCAGCCTCTATTTCGACAGCGAACTTTGCTTTTGCACGGATAAAATCTATTGTTGAAAGGAACTGAAATGATGTGGTAAGCGCAGGTAGTTGATCGCGCAAAGTACTTGCGATTGCCTTGAGAATGATGATGATCTCGCGCTTCTCGGCGTGCTCCAGATCGCGGATCTCGTTGTTGGCATCGAGCATTTCTGCCGGCTCCATAAAAACAGTCTGGCCGGTAGCAGATTCATCGAGGATAAAGCCCTTCAGCCGGCGCTTATGTTCCGCCTGGATCGGCAAGACAATCCTGCCATCGCGCACCGTGGGAAGCGCTCCGTCCGCCACCCATTTCTCGGCCACTGCCTGCCGGAACAACTGATCGGCCAGGCGCCGAAGGCGGTTTTGCTCCTCGCGAAGTTTCCTGCGGATCTTGCCGAGTTCAGGGCTTGCCGAATCGCGGATCTGACCCTTGTCGTCAACCTTCACATAAATCAGTTCTGTGAGTTTTGCAGTGACCGTGAGCGGTTCTGAAAGCTGCGCTAGCTCGGGATATACTTCTCGATTCTTGGAAAGAAAACTCTTAATGGCAAGAATAGTCTCCAGCGCCTGCGCGAGTTTGAGATATTCCTCCGCCTCGATGTAATTTCCTTCCAGGGCAATCCGGGTCAGCCAGTCGTCCGCGTCGTAGTAATGCCGGGATGGGAAGTTCTCGTTCTTCTCCAGTATGAGCCGAAACTCCAGTGTCTGCTTTAACAGGTGCCCGATCCGGTCAGCGTCTGTGCCAAATTGCATAGCCTCGACGCGGTCTGTGCCCGACTGTGATTGGCAGTATGATCGCAGCCTTAGCCGTATCTGGTCAAAGCCTAGCTTTTGTTCAAGCGTTTGAGGGTAAATCATTCCGAGTCTGAACGAAACGGTGCGCGTTGCTCTCTGAGTTGTAAGGTATCCACCAGGGCGGTGTAAATGAGCTCCATTTCCTGGGGACGCTCCATATAATAGTCAAACGACTTTCTGAAAATAGAATCGGTGACTGCCGCGTCCTCGAAGATCTTCGCGCTGACGGCGCCAAAAACATTCTTTGCCGAATCCCGGGGCAAGCCCAGTTGATTCACCTTCTCCTCGCTGATGTAGAGTTCCTGCATGATCTGGACCATCTGCTGTTTGGATAGAATGCCCTGCGGGACTTTTTTTCCGCATGATAACAGGCTCACTGCGATGAACAGGTGCAGGAAGTACCCTCGTATTTGCGTCTTGCCTTTCACAGTTTTATCCCGCCTATTCTTCAATTAGGGTGCCAAAATACTCATAATTATCCTATTTTTCGGCCCCTGAAATCCATGTAAGCCACAGCCGTTTTGAACGTGGAACGGCGTGCTTATTTTTGCGCAAACGACCGCTGGAACCCTCGTTTGAATGCCTTTCACCGGGGGATTGTTATTATGGACGAAAAATTGTTATATCGTTGAAAACCAGTGGCAGGCACTAAACCGGAGATTTTTTGAGAGAGATACTGAAAAAGCTGAGGCGCTACGAAATACAGATCCGCAAGGCGATCAACAGCCATATGCAGGGTGATTTCCGCTCGATCTTCAAGGGATCGGGCCTGGAATTCGATGATGTTCGCCCCTATCAATACGGCGATGATATCCGCACCATTGACTGGAACGTGTCGGCCAAAGGCCATGGAACGTTTGTCAAAACATTCCGTGAGGAAAAAGAACAAACCGTATTTTTTATTCTCGATGTCAGCGCCTCTGAAGATATCGGCAGCCCCGGGCGCACCAAGGCTGATGTCGCCAAAGAAATCTGCGGTGTGCTGGCACTCTCCTCCGTCAAGGAGTCAAGTCATGTGGGATTGATCTGCTTCTCTGACATAAAGGAAAAATACGTCAAACCATCGAAAGGGCATTCGCAGGCATACGAGATCATCTCTGCCCTGAGTTCTCTGAAGCCCGCGTCGCTGAAGACCAATCTCAGCAAGGCTGTGTCATTCGCACTCAATATCATCAAAAGACGCAGCGTAGTCATCCTGATCTCGGACTTCATCGACGAAAATTATTTTCACAATCTTAAGTCATTGGCGCGCAGACACGACCTGGTCATGATCCAGATCAGCGACAAGCGCGAAACCCGGCTGCCACGGCTGGGGATTATTCCGGTCGTCGACAAAGAATCAAAGCGCACACTCTGGATAAATACTTCCTTCGGCGACTTCCGTGAAAAGATCGTCAAGAGATATGATGCGCGAAAAAGCCAGCTGGAAGATTTCAGCCGCAAGCACCAGGTCAACTTTGTCACCATTGACACGAGCGAAGATTACGTACCCAAACTTCTCAGGCTGTTTAAGTTGAGAAACAAATCCTTAAAGACATCATGATCGCAAGAGGTCCTTCACGGTGGTTCATGGGATTGTCTGCGCTCGTTTGGATGATCATTCCTGTCCTGACCCAGGCACAGGCGCAGGATGTTTCCGTGCGGGGCGGATTTCTTTCGGACAGCCTCAAGATCGGCGAACAGACCGCCTTCTACCTGTCGGCGCGGTATCCGACGAACCTGAATATTCTATTTCCCGATTCAACCCACGGGTTTACTCCTTTCGAATATGAACGCAAGGAATATTTCCCGACGGCAACAACGGCAGGGATAAGCGCGGATAGCGCGGTTTACTATCTGACCACTTTCGAGATCGATCGCGTCCAGCTTCTTCAGCTACCGGTGTATATCGTGAACAACAGCGACTGCACAGCTGTCTATTCGGCGCCCGACAGCGTACTCATCACGCAATTCGTCGCTGCGGTTCCGGATACGGTCGCTGCCGAGCAGCTTCCGCTGAAAATGAATACAGCCTATCAAAAGGTCTTCCGCAATTTCAACACCTGGATGCTAATCATCATTCTGACAATTCTGCTTGCGCTGGTTCTGATCGTCTGGATTGTCTTCGGAAAACGGATACAAAGATATTTTGCCATGAAGCGTTTGCAGCGGAATCACGCATCCTTCCAGAATGCATTCGACGTCTTCCTTGGGCAACTCCGGTCCGCCTTTTCGCCGCCTGCTACAGAGTCTGCGCTTTTTACGTGGAAGAAATACATGGAGCAGCTGGAATCGCGTCCCTACACGAAACTCACCACGCGGGAAACCCTGCACCTTGTGGGCAAACCCGAACTGACTGACCCTCTCAACCGGATCGATCAGGCAATTTACGGCCACCCCGCTACTGTCGTCGAGTCTTTGGAAAATCTGAAAAGATTTGCGGATCAGCAATTCCAGCGTAAACTCAAGGAGGTGCAGCATGGATAACCAGTTGTTTGATCCCTGGTATACGCTAACGTGGTTCGAACCTTCAGTACTTCGCTCCTTCTCCTGGGAGCAACCTTTTTTCCTGTGGCTCATTCTGGCTGTGCCCCTGCTGTTCATCCTGCGGTGGGCCATCCGGCACTATTTTAATCAGAAACTGCCCGTCGCCGTCTCCGCGCGGGATCTGAAGAGCTCCCCGGCTAATCTCGTGCGACTGGCACCGGAACTCCTCCTGATGATCGTCGCGGCTTTGATATTGACAGCACTTGCCCGGCCGCAAAAAACGAACGAAAAAGTTGAGCAATACACAGAGGGAATCGACATCATGATCGCGATGGACATATCGCAGTCGATGCAAATAGAAGACTTCCAGCCAAACAGGCTTGAGGCAGCCAAGCAGGTGGCGCTGGATTTTATCGAGGGGAGATTGCAGGACCGCATCGGACTGATCGTCTTTTCCGGCGACGCTTTTTCCCTCGCACCCCTCACTACGGATTACGACCTGCTGCGTTCCTACGTGCGGGATATCAACTTTGAAATGATCGACAACCGGGGAACAGCCATCGGCAGCGCGCTGGCGGTCGTGACCAATCGCATGCGCGAATCGGAGGCAAAATCAAAGGTTTGTATCCTGCTCAGCGACGGAGACAACACCGCTGGAAACATCGACCCTGTCACCGCTGCAGAACTGGCATCGGCTTATGGAATCAAGATCTACACCATCGTTGTCGGGCGCGAGGGTCTTGTTCCCTATGGAAAAGATTTCTTTGGAAGACCAAACATGATCGAAAACACAGTCGATGAAACGACGATGCGAAAAATTGCAGACATCGGCGGCGGACAGTTCTTCCGGGCAACCGACAACCAGGCGCTGGCTTCCGTTTTCAGCACCATCGACCGCTTCGAAAAAGCGGAGATTAAAGAGACGCGCTACAAAGACACTTCGGATTACTATTTCGTCTATCTCCGTTGGGCGGCGGCGTTCTTCCTGCTGTGGTTGCTTTTGAAGTCCACGTTCATAAGCAATGTACTGCAAGATTGAGCAAGAAATAAAAATCCCTTAGATCGCCAGCTCACCCGCGTAGTAAATCAACCGGAGGCCAAAGGCGAGGAGAACGAAACCAAGCACCAGGTTGAGCCTGCGAATAAATCGAGGCGTGAGCATGCGTCTGAGTTTATCGGCGAGTTTCGCTTTTATGACATCGGTAAGAAAGACAGTAGACACAATTGCGGCAAAATACGGCACTGCCTTCTCCGGTGTCGAGTAACCGAACTTCGTTGTGGCCACCCCGACCGTCCCAAGCCAGAAAATCAATACCATCGGACTAAGCCCGTTGATCACAAACCCTTTTCCAATGAGCTTCCACGGATTGCTTAGTTGAATCCTGTTTGGATCATAATACGCCAGTCTCCTGCTTTTGATGAACAGATAGTAGCTACCGAAAACCAGCAGAACGAGCCCGCCGAAATATGCGAGGTACTCCCGAAAGCTCCCTGTGTCGAACAATTGATACACTCCGAGATAAGTCACCGTGATATAAAAGGCGTCACTAAGTGAAACTCCCACAGCAACGAGCGCGCCGCTGCTAAAACCCCGTTCGATAGATGTTTGTAAAATGGTGAAGAAGACCGGCCCGATCAGGAATGCCAGGATGATTCCGGAGATAACGCCCTTAAGAATGATGTCCATTGGTCCGTGATTGAAGATATGCGGTCCAATCATCCAGCTGTGCTTTCTTCATCACCCGCGGAAACTTGTTTTGTCCGCCGACTTTTCCCTTGCTTTCCATCCAACCATAAAAGGCGCTTAACGGAACGACGTCGACCAGGATCTCCTTGAGCGCTGCGCTGCGTTCTACAGCGTAGTCGTCGTTCAGCAACTTGAGCTGTCCGTCAATATTTTTTTTCAGCACATCCGCATCCACCGGATCATCGGTGCCGATAAACCAGTGATGCGCAAACAGAGATTCGTACGGAATACCGGCCACGGTGAACTCGGAGATATTGATGTTCATATCGTTCGCGACGAGCTCAATCGCTTTGTTCATATTGTCGACAGACAAGTGTTCTCCGCACAAGCTAAGGAAATGCTTGGTGCGACCTGTGATGACAATCTCCGACTCCTCCAGCGAGGTGAATTTGATGACATCGCCAATCAGATAGCGCCAGGCGCCCGCGCAGGTTGAAAGCAGAAGCGCGTATTCCTTTCCGGTCTGAACCTCGTCGATCAATAACGTTTCGGCATCGGGCTTAACCTCCCCGTTTGCATCGAAGTTCTTGTCCTCGAAGGGCACAAATTCATAAAAGATGCCGTTGTTGAGCACCAGGCGCATAGACCGGCGGTTGGGATACGCCTGAAAGGCGATAAATCCCTCGGATGCGAGATAAGTCTCGATGTAGTGTATTGGCCGCCCAAGAAGTTTTTCAAATCCCTTGCGGTACGGGTCGAGTGACACGCCGCCGTGCACGTAGACCATCAGGTTCGGCCAGATTTCGTGAATATTCCTGGCCTTGTGGTAATACAAGATCTTTTCGATTAGTATTTGAATCCAGGCCGGTACACCTACTACAATGCCGATGTTCCATTCGCGCGCCCTCCTGGCGATCTCATCCAGCTTAGCATCCCAGTGGCGAGTCTTGGCAATGCGCTTTCCCGGCTTGTAAAAATGTTGAAACCAGAATGGCAGGCGGGCGGCCTGAATACCGCTGAGGTCACCTTCAAAGAAACTTCCGCGCCGGTTCAGGTGGGTGCTTCCACCCAGCATGAGAATACCTGCTTCGAAGATTTCCGGCTTGAGATCGTATTTCGACAGCGTCAGTATCTGGCGAACACTGGTCTTCTGGATAGCTTTCGTCATATCCTTCGTGACCGGAATGTATTTCGAGGAGGCCTCGGAGGTCCCCGAGCTTAACGCAAAGTATTTCACCCGGCCGGGCCAGCAGACATTTTTGACGCCTTTCTGAGCCAGTTTCCACCAGTCATTGTAGATCTTGTTGTAGGCGTGAATGGGGACTTTGCTTTTGAACCGTTTGTAAAACTCGCGGTCATGCCGTCGGAAGCCATTCAGAATCTCCGAGAAGTTGTAATACTTGCCAAACTCGGTGGCGTTGGCGGCGATTAACAGCTCCTTCAGTTCTTTTTTTTGCAGGTCAAAGGGCGATGTATATTCTTCCTCAAGCATCTCCCGGATGCGTATCCCTTTTTTGAGCAATGTCCCGAGGATTGCCATGATTTCCTTTCTTCGGGGTTAAAAATAGGCATGATTTGGACTCCACCCAAATCATATAAATCGTTAGTATTACATCGGTTTAAAAGGAGAAGAAACCGTATTTATTTCAGAGATGTCTGTTCAGAAAAATCTGGAGGCCTTCAGGCAGCAACTGCCCGCCGGATGCAGGCTGATCGCTGTAAGCAAGACTCAGCCGATTGAAAAAATCCAGCAGGCGTATGATGCGGGGCAGCGGGTTTTTGGCGAGAATCGCGCACAGGAGATGGCCTCTAAATATGAAGCGCTGCCACACGATATCGAATGGCATATGATCGGCCACCTTCAGTCGAATAAGGTTAAATACATCGCCCCCTTCGTCACATTAATTCACTCGATCGACAGCCTGAAACTGCTGGAAGAAGTCAACCGGCAGGCGAAGAGATTCAAACGCACGATCCCTTGCCTCCTGCAAGTTCACATCGCCGAGGAGCAGTCGAAGTTTGGTTTCTCCCCCGAAGAAGCGCTGGACATCGCGGCGTCGGCCGACTGGAGTGCACTGAGCAACGTAACCATTCACGGGTTGATGGGCATGGCGACGTTCACAGACGATAAGGAACAGGTTCGGAGAGAATTCCGATCTCTCAAAACACTATTTGAAAAGCTGCGGGGAACTCCAAACATCCGGATGGAGGAGCTGTCTATGGGAATGAGCGGCGATTATCCATTGGCGATCGAGGAAGGAAGTACGATGATTCGCATCGGTACGGCCATCTTCGGAGACAGAAATGCCGGACATTAAATAAAATGGATCACTGAAAGACATGAATCAACAAGCATCTCTTACGACAGGAGTTATTTTCGCGGGCCTTGCAGTGGCAGCCGGCGCCTTTGGCGCTCACGCGCTCAGACCGCTGCTGGAGGCAAATGCCCGCTCGGAGACCTTTGAGCTCGCTGTCCGCTATCAGTTCTATCACAGCTTCGCCATTCTGTTTTCGGGAGTGCTCATGTACCACTTTCCCTCGCGCCATGTAAGGCGCGCTGTGATCTGCTTTGCTGTTGGCATCATTATCTTCAGCGGCAGTCTGTATATTTTGTCATTGTCAGGCGTTCGCATCCTGGGCGCCATTACACCCGTGGGAGGTGTGCTCTTCATCGCTGGCTGGATCTTGCTGCTCTTTGGTATAAATGAGAAAGGTCCCGCGAAGGGACCTCTCAAATGACCGATGCCTGGAGCCAGAACCGAAGTTCGGTTGACTGCTATTGGGGCTTCTTGTCGAGAATATGGGTGGTGAAGGAAATGGTATTTCCTTCGGTATTTACTGCGTTGGTGACGAGCGTAACGGGCTTGTTCTGAATACCCATCTTGCCGGTGCTGTTAAAAGACACCGTGATTTCACCATGGCCTCCGGGAGGAATGGGATCGCGCGGCCATCCTTTAGGCGTGGTACATCCACAGCTAACCTGCACGTTGGTGATAATCAACGGCTCATTTCCGGTATTGCTGAAGTAAAAAGTGTGTTCAACTTTGTCACCCTGAATGATGTTTCCAAAGTCGTGGGTTTTCTTTTCCCAGGTGATGACAGCGCCATTCTTCTGCTCTGCCTTCTTTTCCTGCGCGTAAGACTGGAAGGCCAGGCCAAGCACACATACCAGTAACAAATACTTTCTCATACCTTATTTTTTTTCAAATTTAGAGGAATTTCTCCAAAAAAATATTGAATTAGCCCGAAACCCTTACCTGTCAGCGGGAAATTCCCCGGCACTGATCTTGAGCACTCCACCACCGATCAAACGGCCAGGGGCGACATTTATGATTGCAAAATGGCAAAAAGTAACCTGATCCCCCCTTCAATCGCCGAATTTTACGGCAACAAACTACGCGTGCGGGTCTGCGGGCTTTGCTGGCGGGGCGACGAGCTGTTGATGGTCAATCATAGGGGGATAACGCCGGGCAACTTCTGGGCGCCGCCGGGAGGTGGCCTCGAGGTGCACGAATCAGCGGCAACGAGACTGAGAAAAGAGTTCCTGGAAGAGACGGGGCTTGAGATAGCGGTGGGAGAATTCCGGTTCGCGTGCGAGCTGCTGCAGCCCCCCTTCCACGCCGTCGAGTTATTCTTCGAAGTGTCCGAGACGGGTGGACATCTCATGAAAGGCGAAGATCCGGAGCTCGCCATCATCGATGACGTCGCTTTCATGTCCGCATCCCGGATCGCGGAAATGTCGCGAGCCGAACTACACGGAATTTTTCGTCATATTCAATCAGCGGACGATCTTCGGACACTTACCGGTTTTTTCACGATTTAGGCCCTTTCACGGCAATGAAAGCGTATTACCTTTTCGATTGAGGGTTAAAATAATTATTATTGTAAGATATACGTATACCCCAAACGACACTCACCCTTGCATTCTCCGGCGGTTAACTACAAGCTTATCAAAAAAATCAAAGATGACCGCTTTGATGTTGACCAGATCAGCCATTACAACCTGTTGATCCATGTCGGCCCACGCGACCTGCAGGTCGGAGTTGTCGACACCGCGGAGAACAAAATGCTGCTGTTAGAGGATTTCGTCTTCCCCGCGCTTTCGTCGCAGGAGGAACTACTCGAAACACTGGAACAACTTTTTGACGATCATGCACTGCTAAAGGCGGCCTTCTGGAAAAGCGTCAACATTTCGATCAAGAACAACAAGTTCGTACAGGTACCCGAAGCGTTGTTCGTCGAAGAGTCACGGGAGGAGTACCTGCGTTTCAACGCTCAGATCAATCCCGAAAAGGAGTATGTCCAATCCGTGATCAACCGTAGGTCAAACGCGGCGACGGTCTTTACTTTCCCGCGGGAACTGAAAGATTGGTTTCTCAGCATTTATGTGAACACGGAGGTGAATTTCATTCACCAGTCGGCGGTCATCATCGAAGGTGTCACAACCGTTTCTCAAAACAGGAAGGACTATCCCCTGTACATTTTTGTTGACCGGTTCAAGCTGCACATCATCTACGCCAAACAGGGCAAACTTATCTACTACAACCAGTTTGTCATAAAGCAGTTCGCCGAGTACGTTAAATACATCATGCTCGTGATGAAAACGCTAAACCTGAAACAGGAGTCAAGCCAGGTGGTTCTCTGGGGATATATCGGCAAGAATTCCCCCCACTACAACGAGTTTTACAAGTATATCAACAACGTGGTATTCGGCTACCGTCCCAAGCATCTGAGATTCGGATATATGTTTGATGAAGTGCAGGATCATCACTTTTTCGATCTTTACAGCATGCAGCTTGTTAGTCGTGAAGCGTGAGACGTGAATCGACAATCAATTGTCAATCGTCATATAGATGTCAGAGAAAAAGATTGCTTTGTTTCCGGGTTCGTTCGATCCTTTCACGAAGGGTCATGAGGACATTGTGCTCCGCGGCCTGCGGTTGTTTGATGAGATCATCATCAGCATCGGGTATAACCAGGCGAAGAGCTCGCGTTATTTTCCCATCGACAAGATGGTTGATTGTATTCAGCGGACCTTTCGGGATTATCCTGCGATCCGCGTGGTCACCTATGCAGAATTAACAGCGGGTTTTGCGAAGAAGCACGGGGCGCGATACTTGTTGCGGGGCATCCGGAATACAACCGACTTCGAATACGAGAACAGTATCTCGCAAATAAACCGGAAGCTATACGAAGAACTCGAGTCCGTGTTCCTCATCACATCCCCGCAGTTCGCCTGGATCAGCTCTTCAATCATCCGGGAAGTACATGGCTACGGCGGAGATGTTTCAGAATTTCTCCCTTACGAACTGTAGCGAATAGAGTCGACAGTGATAGGCCGGTCACGTGATTTTGACGGCGGCGTTTGAATTGTTCGGAACTTCAGGCTGATTTGAGCTCGATCTTCTGGTAGTATTGTTCGAACACGTGGCTGATGGACTTGTAAGAGTGCTCCAGTGCGTGATACACCTCCTTGCGCGTCATCCAGCGTATGTCCTCGATATCTTCGTCTGTAGCCGGCTTTATCTTTGAATCGTCTACCAGATCCATCAGATACCACTTCGTACGCTTAAGCATGGCGTGCTTGTTCATGGTATAGGTGTGCCAGGTCGTGCAGATCTTGCGACCGAGCTTCACCGATATGTTGCATTCTTCGGCTACCTCGCGGACAGCAGTCTGCTTATAAGTTTCACTTTTCTCGCGTTTGCCTTTGGGCAAGTCCCATTTCTTCAGGCGATAGATCATGAGAAACTTTTCTTTCTTGCGAATGAGCCCACCGGCGGCCTTTACGATCTTGAATTTTGCCTTCAGATATTTTTTGACCGGCAGGCCCGCTGTGGATACGATAACGGAGAGAATGTTAGTGGGCACGTTGCTGTTAAGCAGTCGGAACAACGTATCAAAATGCGACTCGTCGACATTGCGGATCCATACGTGGTTGATCAGCTTCGCTTGTGTGATGGATTCCGTAGCGGCATCCAGGGTATAGTTGTATTGCCCGGCGTCCGGCACCACGTCGGACTTCAGGATCTTAACTGGAATGTCGTTGACGAAGAGGATCATGGGATAACGCCTTGATTTGCCCGGATCGCAAAAGAGCAAATAATTCGCACGCGGGCAAGCACTTTGAAAAGTTTTTGGCTTCGCGGCCTGGAATTTTCTTTAGCAGTTGCATTTTATTCGTTAGGCCGAATATTCTATTTTTGCGAATGCCAATCATTAAAGTACAGGAAGAAACCGCGGGTCCCATTGCGGAAATGCTTCTGAAGATTCAAGCGATCAAACTCAATACTCGGAAGCCCTTCACCTGGAGTTCGGGTTGGAAATCTCCTATCTATTGCGACAACCGGTTATCGCTTTCATACCCCGAGATCAGAAAAGCGATCAAGGACGGCCTGGTAGAAGCTATTCGTGAAAATTTTTTTACTGCTGAAGCGATTGCAGGTGTAGCTACGGCCGGCATCGCGCATGGAGCGCTGGTTGCGGACGCCCTTGAGCTTCCATTTCTTTACGTTCGTTCCAAACCAAAAGAGCATGGCATGGAGAACCTCGTCGAAGGGAGGGTCGTGAAGAATCAGAAAATTGTTGTCGTCGAAGACCTGGTCTCAACCGGTGGCAGCTCATTGAAGGCAGTCAAGGCACTGAGGTCGGCCGGCTTCAAAGTACTGGGAATGGTTTCCGTTTTTAACTACGGCTTCGATGTTGCTACCCGTAATTTTTACGAAGCGGATGTTTCGCTTATATCACTCAGTGATTACGGTCACATGCTCCTGCAGGCCGCTCGTGAAAAATACATTGGAGAAGATGAACTTGTCTCGCTGAAGGCGTGGCGCGTGGATCCGTCGCAATGGAAAAAGTGAGGAACTATTGTGGCATTTGAGGGGTTTGGAAGGCTTCATTGCATTTAATACATTTACGAAACCCTTACCGTTTCCCATGCAAGATATTCCTAAGAAAGTAACCGAAATATTGGTTGAAAAACTCGGTATAGCACAATCAGAAATAACACCCGACGCCAATTTTGTTAAAGACCTGGGAATCGACTCACTCGATTATGCGGAGATCGTCATGGAATTTGAACAAACCTTCGATATCCGCATTCCGGATGATGATGCCGAAAAACTCCAGACCTTCGGGGAGGCCGTAAAATACATTCAGGAGAAAATCAAAAAGGGTTAATCCCGGCTTAGGGACTCAAAATAATTACAGATGCGGACGGCTCCATCGGAGGTCCGTTTCGGATCGGCTGCCGCACACCTTATCGGGGAAGTTTACGGGGACAAATTCCATATTGAAGACGTTTGACCGAAAATTAGTAACGTTGAATCGTGAACAACGACAGCGGAAAGGTGTTTTTCATCATCAATAAGTACTCGGGCAGCGGCTTCAGACCTGCGATGGAAGACCTTGTTTCCCGCATCTGCAGCGATCACGGAGCCGCCTGCGCCATTGAATATACGCAGGCACCGGGCCATGCGACGCAACTGGCAACTGACGCACTGGCGGCTGGCTACGAGAAAATCATCGCGGTGGGCGGCGATGGGACGGTCAACGAAGTAGCGCGCGCCCTTACCCACAGCCCCGCATCTATGGGAATCATCCCGAAGGGCTCCGGCAACGGACTTGCCAGGCACCTCGGTATCCCCGTCAACCTCAGACAAGCGGTAACTTGCCTGTTCACGAACCAATGTCTGGCAATTGATACTTTCCGCGTGAACGGTCAGTTGTCACTCAACGTTTCAGGTGTTGGTTTTGATGGCTATATCGCCGAACTCTTTGGCGCAGGGAAACAACGCGGCTTTCAGGGCTACCTGAAACATGTGCTGAATGAATTCAGGAATTTCGAGGAGTTCGAAGCGGAAATCAAAACGGGTGGAGAAACCCTTGACCGGAAAGCTTTTGTCATCGCAATCGCTAATTCTTCGCAATACGGAAACAATGCGCGGATCGCTCCCGGTGCCTCGGTCTGTGACCAGCTTCTCAACGTCAGTGTTCTTAAGAAATTTCCTGCATACCGACTCGACCTGATTTATTCGCTGTTCTCAGGAACCATCGACAGGTCCTCTTACTGTGAGTCCATGCAGGTCCGCGACATTGTGATCAATTTGCGAAAACCCGTAGCGTTTCACATC
The DNA here is from genome assembly GCA_044507775.1 of Flammeovirgaceae bacterium. Classification (GTDB taxonomy): domain Bacteria; phylum Bacteroidota; class Bacteroidia; order Cytophagales; family Cyclobacteriaceae; genus Chryseosolibacter. Next base: position 228,839 of record JBIQIY010000001.1, read on the forward strand.
GACGGAGAGCCGGCCGGCGAGGCAGCGACTTTCAAAATAGAATTGTTGCCCGCCTCGCTGAACATGCTTGCTCCTTGCAGTGCGATCTGAAATGAATATTTAAACCGTTTGAATGCCCACTACACTTTCGGCATCTTGTAGTTGTTGTGGTATTTCGCCGCCAGGAATTTGTTTGCAACGCTCTCATTGAAGTTGCGCTTTTCGTTGTTCCAATGGACGATCTCTCCCGTGCGGAAGGATATGTTCCCCATCTGGCAGACGTCGGCTACGTGTGCGCCTGCTGTGATCGGGCAGGTAAGTGTTTCAAACTTTCTAGACTTCACCGCGCTGATGAAGTTTAGAGTATGCGCGTCAAGGCCGGATCCCTTATTGGGCTGGAATGGTATGGGCTCCATGCGCTTTTCATCGGCGATCACCTCCCATCCGCCGCGGTCAAGAACCAGCGTTCCGTTATTTCCGATGTAAGCGATTCCGTGGTCGCGCCCGTAGTTTCCGTTGCTGATGCCCTGGGCATGCTCCCATAACATGGTAAAGTTTCCAAAATCGTATACTGCGGCAAGAGTGTCGGGCGTCTCGTTACCACCGTCCGGATACGCATATTTTCCCCCCGAAGCGTAAACCGACTTCGGAAGAGGTGCATCCATTCCCAGCAAGACATAGTCAACGAGGTGTACTCCCCAGTCTGTCATCAATCCCCCGGCATAGTCCCAAAACCAGCGGAAGTTAAAGTGAAACCGGTTTTCATTGAATGGTCGTTGTTGCGCCGGCCCCAGCCACATATTGTAGTCGACGCCTGCTGGCGCTGTTGTATCCGGTTTTGCAGGGATATCCTTCATCCACCCCATATAGGCCCATGCCTTTACAGTCCGTATTTGCCCGATCTTCCCGCTCTTAAGAAAATTCAGCGCATCGATAAAGTGCGGCATGCTCCGCTGCCATTGCCCGCACTGAACGGCGCGATTGTATTTTTTCTGCGCCTCCACCATCACCGCACATTCGGCAATCGAGTTGCCCACAGGTTTCTCCACATAAACATCCTTTCCTGCGGCGCATGCATCCGTCATCTGCAGGCAGTGCCAATGATCGGGCGTGCCGATGATAACGACATCGATATCCTTGTTCTCGAGCAGCTTCCGGTAATCATTGTATGTTTGCAGGGTTATGTTCGCTTCCTTCACTTCAGCCACTCTCTTATCTATCACACGCTGATCGACATCGCAGATGGCCATCAAGTTCGCCTCGGGAATCTTCATAAACGATTGTGCATCCGACCAACCCATGCCGTTTGCGCCAATCACACCGACATTGATGCGGTCGTTCTGAGATACCTTTCGCTTACTCGCCGCAATCGCTTCCCAGGGGAAGGCGCTCATTAAACTTGCGCCGGCAAGAGTTTGACCTGTTGTGTGTAAGAATTTACGTCTAGAGTATTCCATAGGATCGAAGCTTTTTTTGTTTAACCCTCCTAAAGTAGTAAATACAGTTAAATGCAGGTAGTAAATGCGGGTTTAATACAGGTTTAAAGACAGGTTAAAAGGCAGGTTGAAAGGCAGGTTGAAAGGCAGGTTTAAAGGCAAGTTGAAAGACTGGTTAAAAGGCAGGTTGAAAGACAGGTTTAAAGACAGGTTAAAAGGCAGGTTAAAAGGCAGGTCTGAATGCAGGTTGAAAGCTACTCCGGTATTTACCTGTATTTCGACCTGCCTTTCGACCTGTATTAAACCTGTATTAAACCTGCATTAACCCTTCTTCAACCAGGACGCGGTAATTTCATTAAGCATGCGCACTTTTTCGGCAAAGCTGCCCTTCATGCGTTCGCGAATCGCCTGCATGTTCTTCAGCAGGTCATCTGTCTCATCGGGGATGGTTTCTTCGAGGTATTCACGGATGCGCTTGGCCATCGTCGGCGATTTTCCGTTGGTCGATATGCCTATCTTGAGGTTTCCCTTGGTCACGACGGAGCCCAGGTAAAAATCGCAGAGGTTGGGCGTGTCCGCAACATTTACGAGTAATCGCTTTTGCCGGGCGAGAGTCCTGATGCGGTGATGCAGTTCGTTATTGTCCGTTGCGAGCAGGACCAGGTCCTTCGCCTGAAGATCTTTTGCCCGGAAATCTCTTTCGATGAGGTTGATATGTTGCCGGTCGCGGGCGAGCTCTTTGATTTCATCGCGGATGCGGGATGCTACCACGGTAACGCGTACACGGGGCGAACTCTTAAGTAATGCGCTGAGTTTTTCGAGGCCCACGTTGCCACCCCCTACGATCAATGTGTCGAGCTCCTCCAGTTTCAGGAATATGGGAAACAGGTTATTGCGCTCTTCCATACGGACCGGCGGGCTACTCCCCGACTTTCAAGAAATTGAGTGCGATTGAATTCGTCACTTCGGAAAGTTTGACCACCTCGCCTGCAATGATGATGCCGGGTGAACCAAGATCCTCCTGCCGGACTAACTGCGCGATGGTTGACACCGTGCCCGTGACATGCTTCTGCGTGGATAGCGTGCCATTCTGAATGACAGCAACGGGCAATTCACCCTTACCGTGCGACGCAAAAACAGCCATAATCTCCGCCAGTTTCTTCAGTCCCATGAGGATAATCACAGTCGCGCTCGACTGAGCCGCCAGCGCTACGTCATTGGACAAACCACCCGTCATGGTCGTGCCGGTAACTACCCAAAAGCTTTCGCTTACACCCCGGGAAGTAACCGGAATTGACAACGCAGCAGGCACGGCGAGTGCGCTGCTGATCCCCGGGACTACGCGCGTCGGGATTCCATAGCGCGATGCGTGCGTGATCTCCTCGGTGGCACGTCCGAAAACAAACGGGTCACCTCCCTTCAGTCGAACAACGTGCCCGTACAGGAACGCGGATTCGACAATGAGTGCGTTGATTTCATCCTGAGTATAAGCGTGCAGGCCTGCCCTCTTTCCCACGCAGATTACAGGCGTCGAAGCGGGAATGTACTCAAGTACCTCCCTCGACACGAGCGCGTCATAGAGGACGATATCCGCCGCCTCCAATGCCTTAAGGGCTTTCAGCGTTATCAACTCGGGATCTCCCGGGCCTGCGCCAGCGAGCGTCAGCTGCGGCTTCCTGAAAAATGAAAATGTCGGGTTGAACATCTTAAGCAATCTGTCTCGTCAGATTCTTGTACGTGTAAATATCCTCCAGGAATTTGTTGACGTCCTTCAGATACTGCTTCGCAAAAAGCTCTGTCGGCTCCTGCTTGCTCATGCGCAAAACGAACTCTTTGAAATCAGTCATGCCGGGAACCAGTCCTTTTTCAACGAAGTGTTTCTGAAAATCGTTGATGGTCTGGATCTGTGTGCTCGGTTTCTGATCTGCCGTGAGCAGCATCGCTTTCGCCGTGTTAATAAAGGCGCTGTAGCAATGGTAGATTGCGTCCGCGTACATTTTTTCCTCGAGGGCTTTCCGCGCCCAGGCGATCTTCTCTTCGCTATCGTATAGAAGGGTTGATACCAGGTCGATGATGACACCCGCGCACTCACCGGTTGCAGTATGCAGAACGAAATTGTTTTCCTGCCCCCAGTCGATATAATCGATCGGCGTCAGCGCGTCCAAATCCGCCAATGGCTTGAGCATTGTATAAAAGTAGGCGCGACCCTGGCGCTTGTAGTAAGCGTGGAAGTACTCTCCCTCCTGGCCGTTATTTTCGTAGTCCGTTAGCAGACGCCTCAGCGCATCAGGGCCTTTTCGAGAAGGTATCTTCAGCACTTTATCCGCTACGAGCGCTTCTCCCCCGGAAAGTTTTCCACCTCCCAGGAGCACGACAAGGGCGGGCATGACCTTCCCCTGTTTATCTTTGATGGTGCTGCCATGCAGTCCGATGGTGGCGATGCCATGCTGACCGCAGGAGTTCGGGCAACCGCTGATCTTGATCTTGATATCGTTGTTGTAAATCAGTTCGGGAAATTCCTCTTTGATCACTTTCTCCAGTGCAAGCGACACTTGCGTGCTATCGGAAATTCCCAGGTTACAGGATTCTGTTCCGGGGCACGCGGTGATATCCGCGACACTGTCGAAACCCGGCTCGGCGAGCGTCAGCTCATCCAAAGCGAGATAAAGATGCTTGATCGCCTCTTCTTTGACGAAGCGGATCAGGTAGCCTTGATTTATTGTTACGCGCAACTCTTCGGATGCAAATCTATCCACTACGTCGACAAATTTGCGAGCCATCTTCGAGGAAAGATTTCCAAGTGGAAGCTTCACGTAAACCCCATAATATCCAGGTTGCTTTTGGCGGATTACATTGGTATCAAACCACTGCTGGTATTTCTTCTCGTTTGCAATGACCGCCGCCTCCGCCGGAACGTAGTCGCTACGCCTGGGTTCGGGAAGGGCATCGAGATCGAACTGATAGCTCTTGTAGGGAAGCGCATTCCATTCCTCCTTAACCAGCCGCAGCAGTTCTTCGAGACCGATGTCCTGGATGAGAAATTTCATTCTCGCCTTCATCCTCCGGTTTCTTTCGCCGTAGCGATCGAATACGCGTAACACCGCTTCTGTCAGGGGGATCAACTGATCTTCTTCCAGGAAATCAAATGCGGGAAGCGCGAGATAGGGATTGGCGCCGAGGCCACCCCCGATCAGTACCTTGAATCCTCTCTTGCCGTCAACGATCCGGGGAATAAATCCCAGGTCGTGAATGAATGAATAGGCCGTATCCTCGTCGGATGCGGAAAAGGAGATCTTGAATTTGCGGCCCATCTCCTGGTTGACAGGATTGCGCAGCAGATATTTAAAAGTTCCGTAAGCGTATGGCGATACATCAAACGGCTCGTTCGCGTCGATGCCGGCAGTAGGTGATGCCGTGACGTTCCGGACAGTATTACCACACGCCTCGCGAATTGTTATGGCATCCTCTTCGAGTTTCGTCCACAGCTCCGGAGTTTTGTCCAGGCTCACAAAGTGGATCTGGATGTCCTGCCGGGTGGTCGCGTGCAGGTTGCTGCTGGCATATTCATCTGAAATATCCGCAATGCGTCGGATCTGCTTTGTGGACACACGGCCAAATGGCAGCTTGATACGGACCATCTGAACGCCGGGCTGGCGCTGGCCGTAAATCCCTCTGAGCAGGCGCACGCTCCTGAATTTGTCATCATCAATTTTGCCCTCGCGGAACATCTTGATCTTGTTGCCAAGATCGATGATATCCTGAGCGACTACCGGATTGTTAATGTCTTCAAGCTCTGACCTGAAACTCTTCATATACGTTTGTTTAAAAAATTAAAAAGCCTCTCCCAGTGCAGGAAAAGGCTCAGATTCTCTCTATTGCTAGCGGTTAGAAACCCGATGCTCCTGCATGAACTACGCTGTCCTTACAACAGCCAAACCACGGGAAGTTCACATGCATCGTTTTCATAACCTGGATAATCATCAGTTTATTCAGTTCGAAATTAGAGCATTTCAAGGCAAAATTCAAACGCAATTCTACCTTTTAAGAATTATTAACAACTAACGAAATGCGCGAACAAATGTTTGTTAAAAACGCAAACGATTGTTTGGCGTCTTACAGCCACTACCTTTTCGGACTGCTGCCGTGATTTCGCCGGTGTCAGTTGTCAATTTTCAAAGAGCATGAACCTGAACTTCTTCAGTCCACTAACATTGCGCACCACGTCGGGGCCATTTTCAGCAATGTGATTGTTGGCATGCACCCGGGCATTCTTTAAGTCTTTGACAGAAGCTGTACCGGTGATGGTGTCTGTTTTCCGGAAGAGCAGCATGCTGCGAAGACTTCGTTTTGGTTTAATCCTGAGGTCGACATTCTTCAGCGTAAACTGACGGGTGAGATAAGCAGTCAATACCGGTGAGTGCTGCAGCATCTGCAAGACGTAAGCAAAATCGTTTGATGCCTTTACCACCATCCGCCACGCAGCTTCAAGGCCTCCGAACGACTCCAGCGGCGACGGTTGCAACCTCCGCAGGTCGTCGAGGTTATAATACTCATCCGACCACAGGTCAGCGAAGTCCGCATCAAAATTCGGTGGTATTCCCAGGTCAATAATGATCTTGCCATCGGCCGCGGCACGCTGTTCGCGTCGGGGCAGCCATTCCTTTTCAATTTCTGTATGGGAGACGCCGATGATCACATCTGCGACACCGAAGTACTCCGGAAGAGATTGCAGGTCGAATCCCTTCACCCGAAACTTTTTCGAAAGTTCCGCGGTGCTAGCGGTGTCATGACCCGTAATGGCAATATTCGAGATGCCTTCCCCGGAGAGTGACTCGAGCGCGACGCGCGCCATTTCTCCCGTGCCGACGATCAGGAAGTTCTTTGAGTGAAGGTCCTCCGAACGATTGTACAACAATTCTATACCTGTCTCGACTGCCGACGCACAAAATTTATCGATGCCCGTTTTGGTCCTGACCGTTTTACCAGTCTCAATCGCCCGTGTTAACGCGTTGTCCAGCGTCATTCCGATGCAGGAGCATGAACACGCCCATTCATAGTTTTGGATAATATCATTGAGAATTCGCCCTTCACCTTTCACGGGCGCCAAAAGCCCGCTGGCTGTTGCCATGAGGTGAGAAATAGATTCTGCAGAGTTATAATAATACTGGACGTACCCCTTCAGGTGATTTTCTTCCTGAAAAAATTCGATGAGAGGTTTCAGGCTCTCGTGTACGATGTACACTGTAAACCGCTGACGGTTAGCGACGATAAATACTTCATCGACGCGACGCCTGAAGGTCATCAGAAGACGTTTAACATTTTTTTCCGCCTCGCTGAATTTGTCGCGGATAGGAAGGGGTGTGTCTTGAAAATTAATCTCTGCCGCGAAAATCTGCCGGGTCATAAAATCGAGTTACCGCTAAAACTGTTGAAAATAAAACTTCTCTCACTTCCCACTTATGATCCCTTGCGTCTGTTTGGGGTCATTGCGGGGTTTCCGCAACAGCGGACAACCTATATCCCGTCTCGAAAAAGAAAGTAAGCGCAATCATGAAGTGTTTGCAGTCGGGGTGATAATTTTCATTATTTTGTTGGAAAATGAGTCCGAAGAAATCCACCCGGTCCGAATCCATCATTCCACAAGCTAAGTTGTTGAGGCTCTTTCAGATCATTGCTGTATTGAAAGCCGGCCACTGGACCATTCGCCAGCTTGCGGAACGTTTTGACACCAGTGAAAGAACTATTTACCGGTACATAAACCTTCTGGAGGAAGTAGATTTTCTCATCGAAAAAGATTTTGATAACCGGTATTTCATAATTACTTCAGACGACGATCCGTCACAATCGCAATTTTCCGTGGAAGAAACCCGGCTGATCAAGAAACTGATCCAGTCCGGCGCGCACGACAATCCCCTGCGCAACATCCTGCTGAAGAAGCTGTCGCTGAATTCAGAGCTCGACAGCATGCCGAGGCTCTTTCTGAAGGCGCGGCTGGGAAAATTTGTGGAACAACTGGCTGAGGCGATTCGCAATAAGGAACAGGTTGTCCTGAAAAATTATCATTCCGCGCACAGCAATGAAATCCGGGACCGACTGGTTGAGCCTATCCATTTCGGCGATAATTACCAGTCGATCATGGCTCTTGACACGTCTGACAAAGTGTGCAAGCAGTTCAAACTCGACCGCATTGGAGAGGTCATTGCCTTCAACAAACCGTTTGAATTCGAATCCCTGCACGAAAAAAATCAGACGGATATTTTCGGGTTTACGGGCGACGCCAGCACATGGGTGACGCTAGAGCTTACCCTGCGCGCCTATCTGCTCCTCCGCGAGGAATATCCGTTGGCGCTTCCATTTCTCAGTAAGGAGGAAGACCACTACGTCTTTCACGGGCCGGTTGCCAGCTTTGAAGGGGTCGGAAGGTTCGCGCTGGGCCTCATTGACGAGGTGCGCATCAAGAGCCCGGACAGCTTCAATACTTTCCTGAAAAACAAAATAATGAACCAAAAGTTGTAGGTTTGGGTCTCCGGCCGAGCCGGAACGCTGAAACTGCTGTTTGCTGGATTGCACCCAATCACCGTTTTCAGCAAGGGATAAATCATTTTCGAAAAATTGTTGTTGTCAATTAAACCGATAAATATGAATTCGATACTCTTGTTTTTGGGAAGCCTTGGAATGCAGGAATTACTGCTGATCGGCCTGGTAATTCTGGTCTTTTTCGGAGCGCGCAAGATCCCCGAGTTCATGAAAGGCCTGGGCAAAGGAGTGCGCGAATTCAAAGATGGCATTAAAGAAGTAAGCAGCGATCGTGAAAGCGCGTCCAAGAGCAAGCCTACGACTGCGACCCCGGAAGACGAGGATCGCCGCGATTGAGCGTTGGGCAAAGCACGCGCCCACGCTTGAAGCGTGAAAATATACTGGCACAGAAACAAGAAAGTCAACCCTTCCGGGTTGACTTTTCGTCTTTAAAGTGAATCAGGATAAATAGGTTGTCGCCCGAACAGCCATCAGACGCCGGCGACGCGCCGTTTATATTCTGCGAGAGCGTCTTCCACACGCTGCCTGGCGGTAGTGTCCCCCGCAACATTGTGCGAAGGGTGGATGAAGAGTTTCACTCCACGGTCGGCCAGAATCTCAGCCACTGTGGTGACCGTCATCCACACACACGTAACGAAAGCCATGGTGGAGACGGGGCCTACTTTATCCTGGTGATTTTTCAGCGGTACGGAAGAATCGCCAAGAGGCGCGCATGTGTCGACGATGATATCGGCAACCTGAAACAGCGTCTTACCACTGGAGTGCCTGGATTCCCTTCCTTTTGCCGCCTCGGCTGAGCCAAACACGATCACTTTCATGCCGCGCTTCTTCGACTCAAGCGCGACGTCAATGTTGACGTTGTTGATGCCGGAGTGCGAAAACAGCCACATGGTGTCGCGCTTGTCGAAATTGTATCCCTTCATGATCTCCACGCCGTAGCCCTCTGCTCTTTCCAGAAAAAGGAACTGGTGTACACCCATCTCTCCCGTGATGCGGGTGAAGAACGTCAGCGGTAACTCCACCATAGGATGGAAGCCCACAAAGCCGCCGATCCGGGGATACATTTCTTCGATGGGAATCGTTGCATGACCACAGCCAAACGTGTGTACCCACCTGCCGGCTTCGATGCTGTCCGCCATCACCTCCGCAGCTTTGCGGATACTTTCTATTTGTGTTTCCTCGATGCGCGACATTACATCGCGCGCATTGTCAAGCCATTGTTTTGCGAGCATAATTGATTTGGATTTTATACGTGTTGTAATTTTGTTTTTTTAAGGATTGCGATGGAGAGCAGCAACATGGCGCTCAACAGGACGAACGCCACGGTAGTAAGGTGTTCTACTCCAAGTTTGCCGGCGATGATACCCATGACAAAATTCACCAGCATGTTCCCTACGAGGGCGATGGTCAGCACGATACTAAACGCAGTACCGGAAACATCGGCGTACAGGTTGCCCACAAACCCCAGCATGACCGGAAATCCGGCAGCCAGTCCGATCCCGATGCACACCATGCCGGCAATGGAAGCGCCATAGGTCCCCGGTGTGTTCAGTATCAGACATCCCGTCAAAAGGAACAGGAACGATATAAGCAGGATCCGCCGCGCAGACACGTTGCGGAAAACGCTGCCCAGCAGCAGTCGCATGATCGCCATGCCCACAACGTAGAGGGACAGCGCATAGAGAGCGCGGCTGCCATCGATGGAAAGCTTTTGCACCAGATAGGTGGTCGTCCAGTTATTGATGATGGCTTCAAAACTGCTGAGACAAAAAAGGAAAAATCCGATCGCGATCAGCACGCCTTCCCGGAGCAGCCCCACGCCTTTTGCAAGAGAAATTCCCTGCGCCTGCTTGGGCAAAGGGAAGCGCGTAAAAAGGCACAGCGCGGCAACCGCCAAAGGAATGTATCCGATCACCGAAACGATGGCTTCAAAGGAGAACCGCTCTTCCAGCAGGCCCAGCACCGAGGGCATTCCCAGCGCGCCTATCGCATAAAAGACACCGAGGAGACTGAGGTTACCTCCTTTGTTTTTTTCACTGATGTCGGCCACGACTGCATTGGTAGCGCCGTTGATCGCGCCGCCTCCGAATCCGAAGAGGAAAATGCAAATTTTCAGAATCCCCAGTGATGAGGCGTAGGCGATTCCCTGAAAGCCGGCGAACATGAAAAGACACGACAGGGTTAAAATAACTTTGTAGCCGTAGCGATCTGAAAACGGTCCGAACAAGAGCGAGCCCGCCAGTATCCCGATGGGCAGAATGGAAAAGAGTGTCCCGGATGCAATGGCGTCGAGCTGAAATTTTTCCCGCAGGGCCGGAGCCACCGAACCCAGTGTTATGAGCGAAATCCCGAACAGTAACATCCCGAGGCACGCACAGAGGAAAACAAGTCTGGAAGATCGCATTTCAAAGTTCGTTAGGTGAAATTTTATTGAGTGCGAGAAAACCGGCGCCATAAATAGCAGCATCGCCATGGAGGCCTGAGGGTTCGAAAGAAACCTGAGTCATGCTAATCGGTTGAGACCACTTGCGCGCTTCTATTTCGATGTCCTTGAGGAACTTCAGCGCGGGGCCAAACACCCCTCCTCCAAAAATGATCTTTTCCGGGTTGAAAATACTGATGAGATTGGCCGCTGCCATGCCCCAGTACTGAATGCATTCTTCGAACACACGCGTGGCAAGCGGGTCCTTTTCATCGTAAGCCTGGAACACCTGGTGGGCTGTTATTTTTTCCGGATCACCGCGCCGCAACGCGCCCTGGTATCCCCGATCTTCGGCCAGTAGCTCTCGCGTTAGCCTTGCAATGCCTTCACCGGCGGCGTAATACTCGAAACATCCGCATGGAACATACTTCTTATGAAAAGGTTTGTCGAGCGCAAGCCACCCGACCGATCCTGCGATATCGCGATGGCCGCGCAGGATACGCCCGTCGGCCAGAATGCCTGCGCCAATGCCTGTGCCCACGGCGAGGTAGATCGCGTCTCTACATCCCCGCGCGCTTCCCTGCCAGAGCTCGCCTAGCATACAGCACGCGCGGTCGCTGTCAATGCTCACTGGAATATTGCCCGCCACACGCCCGATCTCGGCTACGATCGGATAGTCTTCCCATCCTTCGATGTTCGGCGCCCAGACCGTTCCTGTGTTCGCGCGCGCAATCCCCGGTACGGAAACACCAATCGAATTGACACGATCAAGATTATTCTCCATGTAGCGCGACACCACATCGACAATCAACCTGCCAACCTCCTTCCCCGATCGGTTGCCAAGCGCAAAAACATCTTTGGAAATCAACGCTCCCGATTCCGAAAAAAGTGAAGTGGCAAGTTTGGTGCCCCCAAGATCAATCCCTAATACAGGCATAGCCGGCAAAATTTATTTTTTATGTTCGCATCCCATTACTTCTCCAGCAACGCACGAATGGTGACAAATTCATAGCCCTTCGATTTCAGTTCTTTCAACAACGCATCGAGCCTGTAGTAAAACTTGTCTGTTCGACGCGGGTCGGTTCCGATATGTACAAGCAGAATAAAACCGTTGAGTCCATGCGGATCCTTTTGTTCATACTGGATAATCGAGCTGTAAATTTCCTCGGAGGAAACATACCGGTTGCCCATCTCCGGATACGTATAGTCGGCGTTCGACCGCGTGCCGGGAGAAAAATTTACAAGCTGCAATCCGAGTTGTCGTGTCCATGCGGCGATCGTGGCATTGTACCACTCGTACGGTGGCAAAAAAAACGGGGCGTCTTCTTTGTCAATACCGAACGCGGCCATGCGGTTGTAGTTCGAGCTCAGATCGGACTTGAAGTCGTGCTCTGTTACGAGCAGACTATCGCGCCGTGCCCAATCTGCATAGAGCAAGTGCGCGTCCGAGTGCGCGCCGAGGTAGTGGCCCGCCTGCTTAAGGTCGCGAATAAGTTTCCGGAAAGATTCGTTCTGATAAAAATTTCCTGTAAGAAAGAAAGACCCGTGTACCTGGTTGTTTGAAAGTGTTTTCAAAATGGATGGCCCACCGTCACCAAACTCATCACCCGTAAAAACCAGGGCAATTCGCTTTTGCGAGATGTCGCCGCGGATGATGGCGCCGTGCGTATCTGTGACGTTTTGCGCAACCTGGCCCCTGGCGTCAAACACCAAAGAGGCACAGAGAACGAATAAATACGCAAGTCGAAGCATCCGATAAGTTTGTTGCGGTTTTCTGCGGATATAAGACTTAAATATACTAAGTTCGCATAAATATGCAACGAAATAGTTACAAAATAAACTTTTTGCGTTCCCAATCCGCTGAAACCGTGCGTGTTTTTGCACAAGCGACTGATTTTTCGTAGATACGACCATGTTACAGGAAGAGCGACATCAGTACATTCTCGAGCTTTTGATGAAGCAAAAACGGGTGTTGACGGAAGAGTTGACGCGCCTGTTGAAGGTGTCAGCGGACACCATTCGCCGGGATTTCATCCAATTGGAGGGTGAGAGCAAACTCCGCCGCGTTCACGGGGGCGCTGTTTCGACTGACTTCAACACTCCTTTTCAGCCCAGGGAAGTCTATGCTCAGAAAGAAAAAATGCAGATCGCGAAAAAGGCGCTGAATCTGATCAAAGACGGGATGACCTTGCTATGCGGCGGAGGAACGGTTATGCTGGAGCTTGCGAGGCTACTTCCTGAAGATCTGAGGGGAACTCTCTTTACTGTCAGCCCGCTGGTTGCGCTTGAAGTGACGCAACGCTCTTCGGTGGATGTTATTCTCCTTGCTGGACGGTTGGCGCGCAACTCCTATGTCTGCACCGGCGCCAGTGTCGTAAGCCAGATCGCTGACATCCGGGCAGACCTGTGCCTGATGGGCACCAACGGGTTTTCCGTGCGCGACGGTGTCACTGATCACGACTGGGAAGTTGTGCAGATCAAGAAAGCGATGATTCAGTCCTCCGAACGAACTGCCCTGCTTTCGATATCGGAGAAGAAAGACGTCGCCCATAACCTTCGCGTATGCCCTATGCATGCTATTCATTATCTGATCACCGAACTTGAGCCGGATGATCACCGCTTTGCCGAGTACTACGGCCACTGCAAAGTTCTCTGATCTCCTCATTAAGACATTCGGAATTCGAGAGGGCACAAGTTTTTTCCTTCATTCGGGTAAAAATTTACTATGGCAAAGTATTCAAAAGCCGCGGGCAAAAGTGTGGCCAGGGCTATGCGCAAGAAGAAAAGTGGCACGCTTAAGAGTGGACGCAGTGGCAAGACTGTGAAGAGCCGCAAGCAGGCAATCGCTATTGGTTTATCCGAAGCGCGGAAGAAAGGAGCCAAGGTTCCAAAGAAGGGCGGGAAGAGCGCGAAGAAGTCTTCGAAAAAGTCTTCAAAGAAGGGAGCGCGCAAGGGCGCCAGGAAGTCCTCGCGAAAGAAAAGCAGCTAGGGCCAACTCTACTCTCCTTTTCCTACTTTTGCTTCCGGGCGCGTCGTTAACCAGCGTGCCTCCCTCCAATGAAGCAAATAAAGGAAAGATTGTGCGACGGCGAGATCGTTCACGGGTGCTGGATCAATATGGGTTCATTGACAGCTGCCGAAATCATCGGGTATGCTGGCTTTGACTGGGTACTCATCGACCTCGAACATGGCGCGGGCGACACCGGAGTGCTCTATGAGCAACTACAGGTTCTGCACTCGGCCAGCACCGCCGTGTTCGTAAGAACGGATGAACTTGCCCGAAATAAGGTTCAAAGAATCCTCGACGCCGGTGCCACCGGCATCATGTTTCCCCAATTGAAAACGCAAGAAGAGGCAGGCTATGCGGCCAGTCTGATGTATTATCCGCCAAAGGGCATCCGCGGAATGGCGAAGATGGTTCGGGCTACGGGCTTTGGCGCACACGCTGACGACTACTTTGCAGGCCTCGCGAACAAACTTGTAGGCGTCGTACAGATCGAAACAACGGAGGCGCTGGAGAACATAGACGCAATCGCCGCGACAGAAGGTGTCGATGTATTGTTTGTAGGACCGAATGACCTGTCGTTGGCACTGAATATATTTGGACAACTGCAGCATCCGAAATTCCAGGAGGCTCTGAAAGCGGTGGCCCGGGCGTGTCGCGCGCACGGAAAAACCGCGGGCGTACTATTACAGGATCCGGGCGAATACAAGATGTATTCAGATCTCGGATATCGTTTCCTGGCATGCGGTGCGGACGGAACCTTTGTCTACAAAGGGGCGAAAGAAATGGTCCGCGCGCTCGACGCAAAGCGCAATGAAACGACCCGCAGCTAGCATCACACCTTGTTTATTAGTCGGATAAGGACCTTCACTGACTTCTGTCACCGGGATGTCTGCAGGAAATCATGTTTAATTTTGACATTCGTCATATAAAGGGCTATGTTACAGCCGTAGCTTTACCTGAAACAACTTTAAGAAATGAAAAACATACTCGTTCCCTGTGACTTTTCGCGGTCAGCTGTCAATGCGTTCAGGTTTGCCATGAACATCGCGCAGAAGTCAAAAGCTGTGGTTCACTTGCTCAACGTGGTTGAGTTGCCGGTGATACACGATCCCGTTATTATGCCTGTGCTCACCTTTGAAAAGGATTTCATGATGGACCTGCGCAAAAAAACCGACCGTGAATTCGAAAAAATCATCTCGAAACACAAGCCTGCCAGCGTAACGGTCAAATCCCATGTATCGTTCGGCTCACCGTTCAGCATGATCGACGACTTTATCCGCAGAAAAAAAGTCGATCTCGTGATTATGGGATCACAGGGGGCCAGTGGCGCTCGCGGGTATTTTATCGGTTCAAACGCCGAGAAAGTCGTGCGCCGTTCAACGGCACCCGTACTGGTGATAAAGGATTATCCTAAGGGACCGATCAAAAATATTGTTTTCCCTCACGCACTGGACGGGGAAAAGCAGGGCAAACTCATCGAGCGGGTAAAAGATCTTCAGGCTTTTTTCCGCGCAAAGCTTCACATCCTCTACGTCAATACGCCCACCAATTTTACAGCGGACAACATTACGATGGAGAAACTAAAGCAATTCGCAAAAGAATTCGGCTTCCGGAATTACACCCTGAATGTTTACAACTATCCTTTCGCAGACATGGGAATCATTCAGTTCACGAACAGCATCAAGGGAGATCTCGTCGCCATGCGCACGCACGGAAGAAGAGGCCTCGCGCATTTTCTCAACGGCAGCATAGCCGAAGACGTAGTAAATCACGCAAAATTTCCCATCTGGACCTTCTCTATTCCCGCGGCGTAGTCCGTGGATGAAGCCCGGTCAATCATCGTCCTGTGGGAGCCGGGTAAATGAGATCTGTTTCGATTAACGCATTGCTGTGGCCGTTGATTTGTCGGCGAACGCGCCCAGCCATTTGCGGGCATTGCCATTGTAGATCTTGTCAACAACTTCCCGCGGCAGTTTGAGGCCCTGGTACGGAACGTTAACGAGGTCGCTGCTGAGCGAATCACTTGTGACAAGATATTTCCAGTCGCGCATCCAGGTATCGTGCAACTCCTTCTTGAGTGACTCGGCGGATTCGTTTCCGCTCGCGCTGAGGTCGGTCGCATAAAGGAGGCGGTCCTGGTATTTGATAAAAAAATCGCGCACTTTCTCGCGCTCGAAGTGCGTTTGATAGAACAGCTGGCCCATCCGCGCGGCCATGTCGACGGCCATGTTGGGAAACTTATCCAACCGCTTTGCCAGCTCGTCGACACTCCACTCGAGGCTGCCGAGATGCGCCCCCACAAATATCAGGTCAGGATTTTTCTCCAGCATTCGGTCGCGGGCGGCGATCTGCTCTTCATACGAAGGAAGATCCGGATGCTGGTACATGTGGTATTGGGGATGCTCGTCGAAATAGTTGCGATCGTTATTGGTCGTCATCTCTTCGAGCGGAAGCCAGCAGTTCTTTGGCTCTCCCAGGTGACCGAGTACGGGCACTTGTCGCCCGGCGAGCATTTTGAAGATCGGATCGAAGCCCGGATCGTCAATCATCACGAGCTTGCCATCTTTATCGCGATACACCATCCCGATATTCTTCCAGATTTTTACCCCGATCGCGCCTTCGTTGATAGAGGAATCCAGCCATGCGAGGTTCTTCTCCAGCCAGTCGGGTTGATCCCATCCTTCCATGGAAAACGCGGTAATGCTTTCAACGGCAGCCGGATTATTGGCTTTCTGTAGCTGACAAAAATCAAATTGCCTTTGCACGCCGGCGGTCGTATTGGCGGCATCCAGGGCGACGCTCACCAGCTTGAAGTTTTCCGCGCGGGCGATATCGGCAAAATCGTTGCTATTTGTGAAGACATGAACATGCACATCCATTTTACTGACGTTCGCATAGTCATCGATCGAATAGTATTCTTCGTTTTCCGCGTTTTGGGCGTGGGTACAGGATGCCAGAATTGCCAGAAGGCAGTACTTCATTGCGCCGAAGTAGGGCCTGAAAGTTTTTAAAGAACCGAACATAAACAAATATAGAAAACAATAGAGGGAGATTGACAAGAAGGCACCGGCATTTAGCCTGCTTTGGTCCACTCATTTTGCTTCCGGGCGGACATTTGGGACAACCTTCCCGGAGACAAGTATGTCTATCAGAATGAGGGGCTCCAAGGGGGGCATCAAAATTTTATATATCCTCGCCAGACCTTACCGCACGCTGATCGCCCATGAACTCAAACGCAAAACCGTCCGGGTATCCCGGCACCCGACCACAACCTTCGCACCCCCGTCGCCCGGGAGAAACCGAGAAATGGAAATGGCCCTCGGGCCGGATCTGGCTGTGGATTCTTGGCCTCCTGGCGTTGAATTACGTCTTGGGAAAATATTTCTTCCCCGGCCCGGAAGCGGCGGTGAAGATTCCGTACACGCTGTTTCGCGCGGAAGTTGAGAAAGGGAACGTTCAGGAAATCTTTGCCACGGGTTTGTCCATTACGGGCAAGTTCGAAGAAACCGTCACCATCCCGCCTGCCACCGCATCGGGTGGAGATTCCGCCGATATCCGGCTGAAGCGAAAGCCCGTGGAGGCGCGAAACTTTACCACCGAACTTCCCGCATTTATGGATTCCGGCCTGGAGACCTTGCTGCTGCAGAAAGGTGTGGTCATCCGTGCGCAACCGCTTGAGGATGGTGGCAATCCCCTGTTTTCATTTCTGATCTTGTTTGGTCCCGCACTGCTGATCATCGGTTTTTATGTTTGGATGTACCGCCGAGCCAGGCAAAGTGGCGGGATCGGAGGTGTGGGAAGTTTCATGGGCATCGGGAGCAGCAAGGCGAAGCGTTTCGATAAATCGACCGACAGGAAAGTAACGTTCGAAGATGTCGCCGGCATTGACGAAGCGAAGAACGAGTTGGTGGAAGTAGTCGACTTCCTGAAGAATCCGAAAAAATATACGCGGCTGGGCGGCACTGCACCCAAGGGAGTGTTGCTAATCGGTGCGCCGGGCACGGGGAAGACTCTGCTTGCACGCGCTGTTGCAGGAGAGGCGGGTGTACCCTTCTTCTCGATGAGTGCCTCGGAGTTCATCGAGATGATCGTGGGTGTCGGCGCCGCCCGCGTGCGCGACCTCTTCAAACAGGCACGGGAAAACGCTCCGGCGATAATCTTCATCGACGAACTTGACGCCATTGGGCGTGCGCGCGGCACCACTGCAATCGGAGGTTCGAGCGAACAGGAACAAACCCTGAACCAGATACTCACCGAGATGGATGGATTTTCCAGTAAGGAAGGTGTAATTGTGCTCTCCGCCACCAACCAGCCCGACGTACTGGACAAGGCGTTGCTGCGGCCGGGACGATTCGACCGTCGCGTGGTAGTCAATCTGCCTGACAAAAATGGGCGCGAGGCTATTCTAAAAGTACATACGCGAAATGTCCCCCTCGCCGACGACATCCGCCTTCACGAGCTGGCATCCTCAACGCCAGGGCTATCCGGGGCGGACCTGCGCAACCTCGTCAATGAGGCTGCGTTGCTCGCCGCCCGTCGTGATCAGGAAAAAGTACACCAACGCGATTTTCTGGACGCCCTTGAAAAAATCATTCTCGGACCCGAGCGCTCATTGATACTAAGTCCGCTGGAACGCGAAAGGATCGCTTACCACGAAGGCGGTCACGCCATTCTCGGCTTACTGGTTCCCGGGGCCGACCCGGTCAACCGCGTGACCATTGTTCCGAGAGGCCAGGCCCTCGGCGTCACCTATCAACGTCCCGAGAGCGACCGGTATAATTTCTCGGAAGATTATCTCCGGGCGCGAATCATCGGAATTCTCGGAGGACGATCCGCTGAGGAAGTCGTATTTGGCTCACGGACCACCGGTGCCGAAAACGACATTGAACAAGCGACAAACCTCGCGCGCGGAATGGTAACGCGTTGGGGAATGAGCGACCGGCTGGGCATGATCCAACTCGCGCCGAAATCAAACCCGTATTTGAACAACCCGGCCGCAGGAGCCTTCGGAAGTCAGCCCTTTAGTGAACATACCGCGCGAACAATTGACGAGGAAGTTCTTCGGATTATCGGTGAATGCCACGATGACGCGCGGCGCCTGCTACGCGAACATCGCCGCGAACTCGACGCCCTGGCTCAGGCGCTGTTAGAAAAAGAAACGCTGAACGAACAGGAGATTTTCCAGATAACCGGACTGAAAAGGCCAAAGTATGAAGAGAAAAAGGTCAGCGCCGGGTCTATGCCTCACAACGGCTCCAACTGATCCGCATAATCAAGCACCGGTGATAGAGAGTCGGTAGGCGTTGCTTCACAGAGAGGGGGAAATCGTTAGCTGCGATGGATTGAGTTCATCGCTGATCACCTCGTTGATTTCCTGGTAAAACAACTCGGACTTGATGTACGTGTGCTCATTTTCCAGCACCTCCCCGATGATAGAACTGTAACGCGTGAGACTCACGGAGGAATTCTTCAAATCGAGAAGCTTGTGCCGTATCCGCTCGAGATGGTCTCTTGAGGGTGGCGTGCTGAAATGATACTGAACGTAAGTCGAGAGACCAGAGAGCATACTGTTAATCAAAGTCTCGCGGTGCTGTTTCAAAACGTCGCTGATCTGAAGCATGGCCATGTTCTCGTTTCCCAGTTCGATTTTTTTGATGCCGGTGGCAATCCGTATTTCTCTTGCAGTATTCATGTCTTGCGTGGTTTACTAACACAAAAATAGATCATTTAACTAATATTTTTAGTATTGATAAATCTAATATTTTTAGTTAAAAGGAATCGGGATTCGGACCACCGGAAGCGCGGAATTTTTATCCCGGTTAACAAATAAATGCGCGTGATACCATGCGGAACGCGCGATACAGCTTCCCTTCTTCAGCCCGAACTTGTAGATGTCATAAACCACTTGAAAAATCATTTTGCGGTCTCGCAAAAAAAGTTATATTTATCATTCATGCACATGAACGGAGGAATGGCTTTACACGCCTTGAGGAGAATGTAACCTGATTTTTGTTATCATGACCATTCGCAGCGCCATTCGCAGGAAATTTCCTTTGTGTCTGATAGCCTTCCTAATCACTTTTGCAGGATATGATGTCTCCGCGCAGGAGTCGTGTGATTGCCCGGCGATTTGGGACTGCAGCCCTTGCACAGACGGAATTACATCATTAAGTCTGAAGTACGCCGCGACGGGAACTTCAGCGGTCTCAATCAAAGTAGAAGACCAGCATGCTTCGGTCTTTGATGCAAGCATCTCTCCAGGCGATACGATTGTACTGAACGGTTCACTTAGCAATGGACGATTCGCGGGCAATAAGTTGTTCATTGAGGAAAACGGCGTTCTAAAAACCACGCTCAATATTTCCTGTTCAACGCCTCTTTACGTCAAATCGGTATTTGGAGATTTCATCCTCATAGGCGGCACGACGAGGACCGGCGGCTCTCTCTGCTGCGATCCGGCTACGCTCGAGCGCGTGCCACCCGTGTTTGCCGAATGCCCGGACGATATTACACAGCGCAGTGGCGCTGCCACGGAAATGCCCGTTTACTGGCGCGTTCCGGTGGCCTCGGATGAATGTGGTGAGCCCAGGGTTGTTTCAACACACGAACCTGGTGACCTCTTCCCGATCGGATCCACGGAAGTCGTGTACACGGCCACCGACAGAAGTGGCAACACCGCCACCTGCAGTTTCCAGGTCAATGTCAACCCGGAACTTGATCTTGAATTAACCACGGTGCTCACTCCGGATGGTGATGGCATCAACGATGAATGGTTACTATCAGACATTGACAAATACCCCGATAACCAGGTGACCGTTGTCGACCGGTGGGGCAGCGTGATCTTCACCGCTTCCGGCTACGACAATGAAAAAGTCGTGTGGACCGGGCGGAATACATCGGGAACGGTCGTTCCTACCGGTACCTATTTCTATGCCATCACGGTCCGGCTAGGCACATCCACCGTGGAAAAACGTGGATTTCTGGAATTAATCAGGCCGCGATGATCCGCAAGACGACTTTCCCCGCCATCCAATTGCTAACACTGCTTCAACTATGCATGGCCGTTTGCCAACCCGCCTATTCACAGCAACGAGGTCACTATACGCAATATATGTTTAACGGATTCCTCATCAACCCCGCATACGCCGGAGCGGACGGCCCGTTGAACGTCACATTTCTGCATCGCAGCCAGTGGGCCGGCGTCAAAGGGGCGCCTTCGACACAAACGCTTCTTGTAAATTCCCTTTTCCGCGACAAGCAAATGGGCGCGGGACTCAGTATGGTGAACGAGCAGATTGGAATTCACCGGAATCTGTTCGCGCTTGCCAATTACGCTTTTCATCTCCCCGTGGGGCCTGAACAATATCTTTCCCTCGGCTTACAGGCAGGCATACACAGCAGTCGTTCGGATTACGGCAGCCTCATCGGCGACATGACTAACGACCCCAACCTTTGCAATACCCTTATTAATACGAACGCGTTTGAGTTTGGTGCAGGACTTTATTTTCGATCTCCCAAGATTCATGTCGGACTTTCCGCACCGGCATTGGTACCCGGAAAAATAGAACTGAACGACACGGTCACCGTTAAACTGGCCAACGCAAACTATTTCCTGTTTTCAAAGTACACGATACAGGCAAGTGAAGCCCTTGCCCTGGAACCCGGTGCGCTGATAAAATATCTTCCAGGAGTACCGCTTTCGTTTGATGTGAATTTAAATGTGGTTTTTCAGAAAGTCCTGACAGCAGGAATTTCCTATCGCAACAGTGAGTCCGTTGACTTTCTCGTGATGGCGCGGATGACGCCGCAGCTGCAGGTGGGCTATTCATACGATTATCCCATTGGGGATATCCGGAGAATTTCGAACGGATCACATGAAGTGATGGCTAGTTATCTATTCAAATTTGCCCGGTCAGGAGTCACATCACCGCGTTAAGCCATGGTCAAGATGCACTTAGCCGCATTGCTGCAAATCGCCCTGATACTTTTGATCGCTGAGACTTCAGTGGCCCAAAATACCGTCTTCAGCGTATTCAAAAATCAGCTGGCCATTGCCGATGAGCAATATGCGACGCAAAATTACCAATCGGCACTCGACTCATATCTGAAAACCGGCGCCGTTGAGGCGAATGCCGGATTGAGCGCAAAGATCGCCCGCTGTCACTATTTCCTCAGAGGCTATGATCAGGCTGTGAAATGGTACGGGCCGCTACATCTTTCAAATGATCTGTCATTGACGGACTTGTACTATTACGCAGAGGCATTGTCGTCTTTGAAGAGATATTCAGAGGCGACGAGTGTTTATCGCGCCTGCCTCGCGAAGGATCCCGAAAACGATATTCTTGTAAAGAAAATCTGGAGACTCGACAACATCCGGTTCCTCTACGAAGACTCATCTCACTATTCCCTCGAACCCGCGGGCATTAATACGGAGTTTTCCGAAATGCATGCAATACCATATGCGGATGGACTCTTGTTCCTGTCCAACCGCAAGACGCGCCGCGCAATTGAACACGTGGATGCCTCCACCGGTGGAGCCTTCTATCGGATGTTCTACGCCCGAAAATATATCGATAGCGTGTCAATCCCCGAGGTGCCAAAATATGCGCAACCGGAACCATGGCGTACTGCAACATCACTAAAATTTCACCAGGGGCCGGTGGCATTTTTTAACGACGGTAAGAAAATGGTGCTCGCGAGAACAGGAAGTGTGACCGGGCGCAACGGCACGAGAACCCTCCAGCTATTTTTCGAAGAATTGCGCGATGGGCGATGGAAAGAAAGTGAAGAGTTTCCGTTCAATAACCCGGACTATTCGATTACCGATCCTTCGATCAGCAAGGATGGATCCGTGTTGTATTTTTCATCCGACATGCCCGGCGGCAAAGGAGGAAAAGATTTGTACGTTTCCCGCCGACTTGCCGGGAAATGGACTAAACCTCTCAACCTGACGCAGGTTAACACGCAGTACGATGAAACTTCTCCCTGCATTGCGGCAAACGGCGTCCTGTACTTTTCGTCGAACGGCCACCCCGGACTTGGTGGGCTGGACATCTTCAGGCTACAAACAGTGGACGGTTCTCCCGAAATTCAGAATCTCGGCTATCCGATGAACTCAAATGCGGACGAGTTCGGCATTGTCATAGACTCCATGAACACCCATGGCTACCTTTCGTCCAACAGGAGAAACGGAGCGGATGACGATATTTATGAGTTTGATATCGACCTGCAGACATATCCATTGATAATCGCCGGGGTGGTAAAATACAAGCAGGTCAACTGGGCAGATTCTTCGGAACTGTTTGTCCTGCCAAATGCCAGGCTAACCGTAATTGACAACTCGCGGAAGGCTACAGTATACGAATGCACGTCCGACTCCACTGGCGCATTCAGCATCGAAATTCCCTATTTCAGTACGTACAAACTAAAAGTGACGGCAAATGATGGTGAAGAAAACATTGTGAGCTTCGAGATTCCAAAGCATCGGGTACCTGGAGACACGCATGAAATCGTTGTTGTAAAAGACCCATTTGAATGACATACCCTCGACGTAAACGAATAAAAGCAGGACTCCTCCAATTTGGAATCTTCTGCTGCTGTTGCCTGGCCATTCACAATGTGAATGCTCAGCAGAAGCACGTCGTCCAGATCAAGGTATTCGATCAGCAGCTTAAGCCGATGCCCAATGCGGGCATATCCATCAATGAGATGGAATATATGACCGTTGGAAAGAACGGCGCCGGCTATGTCGAGTTAGCAGATGCGGATCTGCCTCCGAAGTCAATTGGTGTTCAGGATCCCGAACTGGAGGCAGCCTCCTGGAATTACAGCAAAGGTATAATTGAGATCATCGTCAGGAAGAAGAATTACAAGTTAGTTCAGTTCATTGTGCGGGATCAGGCCGGTATGCCGTTGGCGCAAACAGAAATCACATTCAAAGGTACGCCGAATGTTACCGCGCGAACCAATCGCGATGGCAGATTTGAAATCCCCGTCGGCCTGGATGAAAAAACGTTCACCACCGACCGGTTTCTCATCAACAATTATTCGATCAAGAACATTGCCGTCTCCGCGTCTGGCGGCATCATCACAGCAGAGGTAATACCCGTTGTAACGGAGCAACCGGGCAAGAATGAAAAACCCACAAACCAGGAGTACTTCAGCGACTTCGATCTTTCAAAGCTCGATTCCATCCGATCGATAACAGTGTTCTACGCCATTTTTAAAAATTACCATGTCAGGAACCTGGATGACCGGGTCAAGGCAAGGCTCGACGCGAAACTGAAGTCGCTGGTGGAAGCCCTCGCTGATTCGGTCGGGCGCGACGACGAACTGACCTTTATCGGAAGAATTTCCGACTCGTCGTTTGTAAGCGATGACGTCAAGAACCTCCTCGCGCAGGCGACACTGGAGAGTCAGGCACTCCAGCAAAATAAGGGAAGCTTCGACGAAAAAATCCAGGTGATAAGAGAAAAGCTGGAAGCCGGCGTTGGAAACCTCACTCCTGAAATGCGAAAAATTCTTCTTTCAGACCTGGAGCGCCTGCAGCAGATACTGGAGGAAAACGAAAGCCAATTCTACCGGAACCAGAATCACTACCGTTTGATCCTGGGTTCGCTTACAGAAAAATATTTTGATCTCGAGCACCTGGAAACACGCCTTTCCATAAGTGAAGCACAAAGAGTGCAGGAACAACAAATGTTCAGAAAAAGGCTGCTGACAATTCTAGCGGTTGTGGTAATCATTGTCGCTATCCTGGTGTTCCTTGTTTACATCCGCAACAAATTAAAGGCGCAGAAAAAAGAGCTTGTCCTTGCGAACGCCGAAATAATAAGGATAAATGAAAACCTTGAAAACCTGGTTTCCCTACGAACGAAATCCCTAAAGGAAGCCAATCGCGAACTGGATCTTTTTCTCTATAAGGCTTCACATGATCTGAGAACTCCGGTGAGTTCTATAATCGGACTTGGGCACCTGGCTACTCTGAACCCCGCGAGCAGCGAATCGAAGGATTTGTTCGAAAAGGTCCTCCAGTCAGCCCATTCGATGGATCGTTTGCTGCAAAAGCTTCGGATCATCAGCGAGATCAACCAGCCGGGACAATTCTCGACCGTTGAAATTCTTCCCATCATCCAGGAGATTGAGCAAAGTTTTTCCGATTCCGTTAGCGAGCACCGTATCAAGGTTACGATCACGTGCGCGGAAGATGTGCGGTTCCATACGAACAAGACGTTGACCGAAGCCATCCTCTTCTATCTCTTTGAAAATGCTATTTTCTTCAGTGCAATAAAGAATCAGGCGCAGCCGGAAGTCGAGTTTTCCGCTCGCATGACACACGGAATGGCTGAATTTAGCTTGCGCGACAATGGCATCGGCATCGATGAAAAAATCCGAGACAATATTTACGATATGTTTTTCGTGGGCTACGAAGGTTCGAGGGGAAATGGACTGGGACTCTATATTGTAGGGAAGGCAGTTCAGGCGTTAAAGGGGACCATCACGGCGGAATCCGAACTCGACCGCTTCACGCGGTTCGTCGTTACAATTCCTGCGGACCTTCCTGCTATTGAACCCGTCGAATCAGAGCCCGATAACCTTGTGGCAAAAGACGAAGCAAACGATCCTTTTACTTAACCCCGTGGCCGGACAAATACTCCTTCAGCGCAACGGCCTGGTTATGCTGTTCATCCTTTGCGCCGAATAATAGGGTAATAACGCGTTCCTTTTTTTGCAGGGTGCGTATTTGTTCAATCAGGTCGGCCCTGGCTTCGAGTTCCTTGAAGTACTTCCGCCGGAAGCCTTCCCACTTCTTTTCGTCGTGAGAGAACCAGTTGCGGAGTGCGGTGCTCGGGCCGATTTCCTTCAACCACAAATCCACGGCTGCGGTTTCCTTCGATACTCCCCTTGGCCACAAGCGATCTACCAGTATGCGATAACCGTCCTGTTTGTCGTGCCCTTCATACACTCTCTTTATTTTTATCATGGCATTAAAACCTGCTGAACTCAAGCCGCGACTGAAACTCTTCGGACTTCTTAATAACAATTACCTTGGCTTTTGCGGCCATCTCGCCTTCGTAAAGGCTGTCAATCGTATCGAGAAAAAAAGTAAGCCACCGAATAAAGTGCTTGCTGCTAAACATCCGTTCGATGTGTTCGGGAAAACGCTGGCCCTGATCAGTCGTCCCCGAAAGCAAAGCGGTCTCCCAGTATTTATACAACAGTTCCTTGTGCGAATCAGAGTCGGCTATCCGTGAGAAAATGGGGCCCAGGAGATCGTCCTCCCCTGCTCTGTGATAAAAAGTGTCAACCAATGTCTTGATATCCGACTGGTCTTTAATATCTCGGCGCATAATAATTATTTAGAAACACCGGAGTGTTAACTCCTGGTACAATGGATGAAAAAATATTCTGCAAGTACACTATCTCTTTATTAAAAACGTTTCGCCGTTGACGAAACCGGTTGCGAGTTGCTGGAGTGTGTTTTCTGTTAGCATGGCCACAACCCGGTCGCGGATTTGTTTGTATTCATGATGGATCGGACAGGGTTTCTTATCCGAGCATTTTGATATTCCCAGGCCGCAGTTCACAAACAGGTTATCTCCGTCAATAGCCTTCACGATATCGATCACCGGAATACTGCTGGCCTCCGGCTCCAAAAAGAATCCGCCATGAGGCCCTTTTATCGATCCGACAATTCCCTGTCGGGAAAGCATCTGAAGCACTTTTGCTATGAACGGCTCGGGCGTTTCCGTGTTGCGGGAAATATCCTTTATTCCCACCCTCGAGCCATTGGAAGTCTCAGTAAGGATGTAGATCATGGCCCGGATCGCGTATTCGCATGCCTTCGAAAACATAGAGAAATATTTTAGTTTGAAGTCGTACTCAGGGAAGACGCCAGCTCAAGGGCGCCGGGAAACAGGACGTTGTTTTCCAGGTGCATGTGGATCTTCAAATCCTCCTCCAACTCCTTCATCGCACTGTACGTTAGTTTCAGGGCGTAATCCGCGTGGGGCGGAGCATCGTAACTGTCCGTTAACTGCGACAAGGTCGTTAGTATTGACGCCTCATACTGGTGGTCGGCTCGCATGGAAGCAAACGGGTGATCGATCAGGTTAAAATTCGGTAAGTCGGTCTGCTTCGCGCGACACATCTTCATGATAAAAGGAAATACAACAAATTCCTCATGCTTCATGTGAACGGTCAGGTATGCTGAAAGTTCATCAAACTTTTTCCGCACCTCCAGAAGGTTTTCATGCACCTCGCTGTTGCTCAGCAGGCGATCGAGCGTGTTGTGTATAAAGACGATCTTCCTCCTGGCGAACGTATGATGCGTCCTGAGAATATAAGTTGTCAACTCAGGCATGGACATGTCCTTGAAATCGGGCGCGTGTGTGGTCAGGGCCGAAAGGTCTTCAATGATACTGGCCATCGACACCTGGTCTTGAACGCAGGCTTCTTCCAATGATCGCTCTCCCCGGGAATAAAAATTGACACCGTAATAACTAAACACGGATGCTGCCAGCACGTTGTTCATCACGATGCGGCCGACAGGATCGGACTTTCTCACATTCATTGATCTTTCAGGTCGGAGCCCTAATTTAAAACGCGTTTTTTCCGATTAAAAGACTTTTTTGTCTTTTTTTCACCAGGAAAGCTTTGACCTTCTTTTATCCGCAACCGAGTGCGCAACCGGAATAACGAGACACTACCCATGTGCACGCAATGATGTAAATCAAAGCCCGAAAAGTATAAAACTTAATCCGGCGGTGGATTGTATCATTAATAGAGTTAATGAAGCTAATTTAAACGCATCCTTATGTCCGAGATCATTGCAGCGCCGAAGCCGACAAAACACAAAAACGCACGCGAGGTGTTCCCTGTGCTGGAAATGACCTGTGCTGCCTGTGCGGTGAGTGTCGAGTCCATGCTCAAGTCTACTCCCGGGGTGAAAGAAGCTGCGGTCAATTTTGCCAATCAAACCGCCTGGGTGGAATACGACCCTTCCGTTGCAAAGCCAGCAGATCTTCAGAATTCCGTGCGTTCAATCGGCTATGATCTGGTAGTCGATGTCGAGGATCCCGATGCCGTTCAACAGGAGGCGCAGCACGCGCGCTACGAGGCGGTCAAACGACGGACGATCTGGTCTTCAATCCTCGCGTTACCCGTCGTGATCATTGGGATGTTCTTCATGGACATGCCCTATGGCCGTCATATCTCCATGTTGCTTGCTGCTCCCGTGGTGTTCTATTTTGGAAGGACATTCTTTATCAATGCCTGGAAGCAAGCCAGACATGGCAAGGCGAACATGGACACGCTCGTAGCGCTGTCAACGGGAACCGCCTTTCTGTTCAGCCTGTTCAACACGTTTTTTCCGGAGTTCTGGCATGCGAGAGGACTTGAGGCGCACGTCTATTATGAGGCAGCCGCGGTAATCATCGCGTTCATTTCCCTTGGAAAGCTTTTGGAAGAGAAAGCGAAATCAAATACTTCTTCCGCAATCAAGAAACTGATGGGTTTGCAGCCAAAGACTGTGAGGGCCATCGTTGATGGAGTGGAGCAGGAAATCGCAATTGCCTCCGTCCAGGAAGGATATCACATAATAGTTCGCCCGGGTGAAAAAATCCCGGTGGATGGAGTTGTCTTATCCGGCGCATCGTGGGTGGATGAGAGCATGATCTCCGGCGAACCCGTACCCGTTGAAAAAAAATCGGGTACTAAAGTATTTGCCGGCACGGTGAACCAAAAAGGAAGTTTCACCATTGAGGCCGAGAAAGTAGGCAGCGCGACTGTCCTCGCGCAAATAATCAAGATGGTACAGCAAGCACAGGGCAGCAAAGCTCCCGTGCAGAAGCTCGTAGATAAAGTCGCGGGTATTTTCGTTCCCATTGTGATTGGCATTGCTATCCTCACGTTCGTCGCCTGGATGGTCTTCGGTGGTGACGAAGCTTTCACGCACGGATTACTGACGGCGGTTACTGTCCTGGTAATTGCCTGTCCCTGCGCGCTGGGACTGGCAACACCCACGGCGATTATGGTTGGAGTCGGAAGGGGCGCCGAGAACAATATTCTCATTAAAGACGCAGAAAGTCTGGAACTGGCGCACAAGGTGAATGCCGTCGTTCTGGACAAGACCGGTACCATCACAGAAGGCAAACCCGTGGTGACAGATATTGCATGGGCAGATTCAATCCGGAGTGTCGAAGAATACAAGCGTATACTCTATACCCTCGAATCGAAATCGCAGCATCCGCTCGCGGAGGCGGTAGTCAATAAGCTCGGAGAGAACGGGATTACTACGATACCGTCAGAAGACTTTGAGAGTGTGACGGCCCGAGGTGTAAAGGGTACGTTCAGCGCAAAGACATACTACGTCGGCAACCGGAAGTTAATCGAAGAGAACGGCATCAGGGTGCCCGAGACAATTCAATCCAAAGCATCCGCACTGCAGGCGGAATCCCGGACGGTTGTGTATTTCGCCAGCGATGAAACCGTCATAGCCGTCATTGCAATCGCAGACAAGATAAAAAGCAGTTCGAAGGGTGCGGTACTTTCGCTGCAAAAAGAAGGGATCGATGTTTACATGCTAACGGGAGACAATGAAGAGACCGCGAAGGCCGTCGCGGGACAACTCAGCCTCAAACATTACCGGGCGGAAGTACTGCCTTCCGACAAAGCCGAATTTGTGAAGCGCCTTCAGGCGGAAGGAAAAACAGTCGCCATGGTTGGGGACGGCATTAACGACTCTCAGGCCCTCGCTCAGGCAGATATCAGCATTGCAATGGGGAAAGGATCAGATGTTGCGATGGATGTTGCAAAGATGACGCTGATCACATCCGACCTGCAGTCAATCCCCAAAGCGCTGCGGCTGTCTGGCAAAACAATTGCGGCGATCAAACAGAATCTTTTCTGGGCCTTCATTTATAACGTGATCGGCATTCCGATAGCTGCCGGTATTTTCTACCCGCTGAACGGATTCTTGCTTGATCCCATGATCGCCGGTGCCGCCATGGCCCTGAGTTCAGTAAGTGTCGTGGCAAACAGCTTGCGGCTACGGACCGCCAAGATCTGATAGCGGGGTGCAAAAAGGCGTTTTTTGCACCGTTCAGTGAATTTTGGAAGGGATTGTGACTAAAGTGTAAATCGCGAGTGACTAAAAACCACTATCTTTGAACCGCAAATGAAGGCAACGCGCACGATATCTATTGTACTTCTTGCCATGCTGGTGCTGACTTCTTCCACCAGCTTCATGGTAGGAATGCACCTCTGCCGCGGCGAGGTTCAAAGCATCGCCTTGTTCTCAAAAGCGGATGCGTGCCAGGAAGAACAAAAATTGCCGCCATGCCACGCGCATCAGACGGCGCCTTGTTGTGAAGACGAGGCTGTCATTCACAACGCGGATGACTTCAATGCGATTGCCGCCAGCATTCAAATATCAACACCCACGTCCCTTGAATTTGAACAGCCGCCTGTCCCTATTGCCGAAGTAATTCCCGCTGCGTGCGAGCGTAGCCGTGGATATTTCGATTATGATCCGCCATTGCCATCACCGGACCTGACGGTTCTGCACCGCGCTTTCCTGATCTGATTCCCGCCATTTATTTCCTGACGTAGGAGCATTCTGTTCTTGCGCGATTCTCATTTTATCATTCTAAACCTTGCGGCCTCTCGAACGCGGAAGTTTCCAAACTGAAGCAAAGGAGAAAACCGCCAACTTTTATGATCGGAAAACTAATTTCACTTTCTCTGCGGAACCGGTTCATCATCCTACTGGTAGCTTCCGCCCTGTTCGCGTGGGGATTATTTTCTGTAAAGACAAACAAGATAGACGCCATTCCGGACCTTTCCGAAAACCAGGTGATCGTCTTTACCGAGTGGATGGGCCGGAGTCCCCAGATCATTGAAGACCAGATAACCTATCCGTTAGTTACCAATCTTCAGGGCTTGCCCGAAGTCAAGTATGTCCGTGGTTCCTCCATGTTCGGGATGAGCTTCGTATACGTGATCTTTGACGACGACACCGACGTATACTGGGCCCGTGAGCGCGTGCTCGAGCGCCTTAACTATGCAAGCCGGCTGTTGCCCGACGGCATCACCCCTACCCTCGGGCCAGACGGAACCGGCGTCGGTCACATATTATGGTATACACTCGATGCGCCCGGAATGGACCTGGGGGAACAGCGCGCACTTCAGGACTGGTACGTAAAGTTCGCTTTGCAGAACGTTCCCGGCGTTAGTGAAATCGCATCATTTGGCGGATTTCAGAAGCAGTACCAGGTGACCGCAGATCCTACCCGCCTGAACTATTACGATTTGTCCATACAGGAAGTGATCCAAACGATCCGGGCGAACAATAATGAAGCCGGCGGAAGTAAATTCGAAATGAGCGACATCGGCTATATCATCAAGTCGACCGGCTACCTCAAATCGATAGAAGAAATCGAAAACCTTCCGGTCAAGACGGTCAATTCCATTCCCGTGAAACTTGCCGACATCGGGACGGTGCAGATGACGGGTGAATCACGCCTGGGTATTTTCGATCTCAACGGCGAAGGCGAAGTTGTAGGCGGCATTGTTGTCATGCGATACGGCCAAAATGCCGATGAGGTGATCACTGCCGTGAAAGAGAAGATGCAGCAGGTTGCAAAGGGCCTGCCGGAAGGAATGAAATTCAACATCATCTACGACCGCAGCCATCTGATCGAGGAGTCGATCTCTTCAATAAAAATTACCCTGATCGAAGAGATGATAGTCGTTTCACTCGTCGTGATCCTTTTCCTCTTCCATTGGCGAAGTGCGGCCAGCATTATCATCCAGATACCGATCACGATTGCAACCAGTTTCATATTGTTGAACGCGTTTGGCATCTCTTCAAACATTATGTCGCTCACTGGCATCGCGCTGGCCATCGGCGTGATCGTTGACAACGGTATCATCATGGCCGAAAACGCTTATAAACATTTATCCACCCGTTTCGAGGAACTCAATCCACCGAAAGAACAATAAAGTCATGGTAAAGCGCCTATTCAAACGGAAATACAACATCATCGGAGAAGCCGAAAGGCTCGCGATCATAGAGCGGTCGTCAAAGCAAGTCTCGCGTGGAGTATTTTATTCGACCGTGATCATCATCGTTTCCTTTCTTCCGGTGTTTATGTTAACCGGACAGGAGGGGAAACTCTTTCATCCCCTCGCATACACAAAAACTTTCATCCTGTTGGTGGATGCCCTGCTGGTGGTGACACTTGCTCCCGTAATCATCTCATTCTTTATGAGAGGCAAGTTTACGGGCGAAGGCAAGAATCCGCTGAACCGGTTCCTTGAGAGAGTATACGAGCCAGTCATTCGCGTATGTATGAAATGGCGAAAGACAACCATTGGTGTGAATATCCTGGCGCTGTTGGTCAGTATTCCCATGCTGATGAGCCT
Source organism: Flammeovirgaceae bacterium (assembly GCA_044507775.1). Taxonomy (GTDB): domain Bacteria; phylum Bacteroidota; class Bacteroidia; order Cytophagales; family Cyclobacteriaceae; genus Chryseosolibacter. Next base: position 260,646 of record JBIQIY010000001.1, read on the forward strand.
CGGCACGGAGTTCATGCCTCCACTCGATGAGCAATCCATACTCTTCATGCCTGTAACGCTTCCGGATGTATCAAATGAAGAGGTGAAGCGAATCCTCCAGGTTCAGGACAAGATCATCAAATCTGTTCCGGAAGTCGATCATGTACTCGGTAAAGCCGGGAGGGCGAATACGGCTACTGACAACTCCCCCATCAGTATGATCGAAACGATTATTTCCCTGAAGCCGAAATCCGAATGGCGGGAAGGCATTACAAAGAACGATATTATTAACGAGCTCGATGCCAAACTGCAGATCCCAGGTGTCGTAAATGGCTGGACGCAGCCGATCATCAACCGGATCAACATGCTTGCAACGGGGGTCAGAACCGACGTTGGAGTAAAAGTATACGGTCAAAATCTCGACAGTATTGCCGCGATTTCGGAAAAAGTGAAGCTCGCATTGCAAGCCGTTCCCGGCGTAAAGGATCTTTATGTTGATCCCATAACGGGCGGCAAATACCTCGTTATCGATATCAAACGCGATGCGCTTGCCCGCTATCAGTTGAGTGTAGACAATATCAATACCATCGTGGAATCCGCAATAGGTGGATCACCCGTTGGTCAAACCATCGAGGGACGCGAGCGATTTTCCATCAGTGTCAGGCTCGGCCAGGATTATAGAAACAGCATTGAAAGACTAGAAAGAATCCCGGTGAAGACGCCTTCGCTTGGCATCGTTCCCCTATCAGCGCTGGCGGACATCCGGTTTGAAAATGGGCCACCGATGATTGTGTCTGAAAATGCAATGCTTCACGGCGCTGTCCTGTTCAACGTGCGGGAACGAGATCTGGGCAGCACGGTTGAAGAAGCGATGGCGACCTTGCATGGCAACATGGACAAGCTTCCGGAGGGATACTACCTGGAATGGAGCGGTCAATATGAAAATCTCTTGCGTGGAGAGCAAACATTGATGCTGATCCTGCCTGTTGTGCTGCTGGTAATTTTCATTTCGCTGTATCTCGCGTTTCGATCTGTCCGCGAGGCTTTCTTCAGCCTGATCACTATTCCATTTGCCCTGATCGGCGGAGCTTACATGATATACTTCTGGGGAGCTAATCTTTCCATCGCGGTGGCCGTTGGCTTCATAGCCTTGTTTGGTATCGCAGTCGAAACCGGTGTTGTGATGGTAATTTATTTGAATGATGCCATGCAGCAACTGATAAAACTCCGCGGTAACTCCAGCGCTACGATCACGCGGGAGGAACTCAGAGAGTATGTGATTGCCGGCGCCGCAAAACGCCTTCGACCGAAATTGATGACTGTTTGTGTTGCCTTGTTCGGATTGATCCCGGTACTGTGGTCAACCGGCGTGGGAAGTGACGTGATGCAACCTATTGTACTGCCCATGATCGGGGGCGTATTGACTTCTTCCACACACATTCTCCTCGTCACTCCGTTGATCTTTCTTATGACAAAGGAATATGAATTGCGAAAATTCGGAAAACTTGAAGTTTATGAAGTTGAACACTAAACCATACGTGCTGGCCGCTTTGCTTCTCTGTATCGCGACAAGCGCCTCCTCACAGGTACTGACGCTCGACAGTATACTGACCCTGATCGATCGCAACAATCCCTCGTTGAAGGAATATGATAAGCGCGTTCAGGCCCTCGATGCATATGCGGCAGGCGCGAAAAGCTGGATGGCACCCATGGTCGGTGCCGGTACTTTCATGGTGCCTTACTCGAACGAAGAAACGATGAACGACGCGGACAAAGGCGCCTGGATGGTCACGGTTGAACAGGACATTCCAAACCCTGCCAAACTGAATGCAAACCAGAATTATCTGAATTCAAAAGCAGGAGTTGAAAAAGAAAACCGGTCAATCCGGTTCAATGTATTGCGCGCGGAGGCGAAGTCACTGTACTATCAGTGGCTTGTAGCCGAGGAGAAAGTTTCCGTGCTGCAAGACAACGCGAAGATGATGAAGCTGATGCTTCAGCTGGCTCAGATCCGGTATCCCTATAACCAGGGTAGCCTTGGCAATGTTTACAAAGCTGACGGCAGGTTAAGCGAAGTGGAAAACATGCTTCTCACCACGCGCGGTGAAATCGAAGAGAAAAGTTATCGGCTGAAATCGCTTGCCAATCTCCCCGCGTCTGACTCAATCATGATCGATACGGCAACCGTCGTGAGCTTCAGGCCTATGTCAGTTTCAAAGGATGCCGCTATCCTCGGGGAGCAGAGAAGCGATATCCGGCAAATAGACCAGGCAATTGAAACCGTGCGGCTCAATCAGCAACTTCAGAAGTCACAGGCAAAGCCCGACTTCAGGATCCGTTTCGATCATATGCGGCCGATTGGAGAAATGCCATCCCAATTCAGCGCGATGGTTATGGTGTCCATTCCGATCGCGCCCTGGTCTTCGCGGATGTACAACGCTGAGGTGAAGGGCGCGCATTACGAAATGGAAGCGTTGAAACAAAGTCGCGAGGCAATCCTCGCTGAGGCGCGCGGAACGCTGTCGGGAATCGCCAGCCGAATTATGACGATGCAACAACAACTCGACAACTACAGGACGAAGATCATTCCTGCATTGAGAAAAAACTACCAGACGTTGATGCTTGCGTACGAAGAAAACCGCGAGCAATTGCCGATTGTGATCGATGGATGGGAAGCAATGAACATGTCTCAGATGGAGTACCTGGAAAAGCTTGAAGAATATTATACGATGATTGTCAGCTATGAAAAAGAAACCGAACAATAGATTCGAAATGAGGAAAACGGTGATGGACTCAACTGTCATCCGATTCGGGTTTTTCATCCTGCTGCTATCTATCGCAGGATGTACAGGCGGCGAAACCGCGCATGAACACGACACCTATACGTGCCCGATGCACCCGACGGTAACGGCAGACCACCCTGGAAAGTGTCCGGTTTGCGGCATGGACCTGGTACGCAAATCAAAGCCCGGGCAAGAGGTGGAGATGACCCGGGAGCTATCCAATCTATCCCGGTCGACAAATGAGGTGGTAATCTCCGGAATCAAAACGATCAAGCCCGAATACAAATCAATACCGGTCACCGTTTATGCCCCGGGAGTCGTCACTTATGACACGAGAGACATATACACCATTGCAGCACGCGTGAGCGGAAGGCTGGAACGGGTAAACCTCAGATATGCTTATCAACCCGTGACCCGCGGACAAGCGATTGCGGAGATCTACAGTCCGGAACTTATCACTGCCCAGCGCGAACTGCTCTTCCTCGTGGAGAACGACGGTCAAAATACTTCCCTTATCAAAAACTCGAAAACAAAACTGGAACTCCTGGGAATGTCGGCAAGGCAGATAGCAGACCTGATCGAAACCAGGCGGGCGCGCTCCACGGTCAGTATTTATAGTCCCAACTCGGGTTATGTGGTAGCCGCCGCGCAGGCACCACCGACATCGCGTCCGATCGCTGTTCAGCAATCATCAACCGCGGGTGCCATGGAAGACGGCATGTCATCATCGGCAGATGCACAAATGCCTCAAGACCCTAAGGGACAATCTGGTTCTCTTGTAAGAGAAGGCGACTATGTGACTACTGGGCAGACACTTTTCAGAATAGTCAGCGACCGGGCATTGAGGATCGAGCTTGACCTGCCCGCAGCCTACAACGGCTTGATCACACCCGGTAGCAAGGTTCAATTGCGACTGGACGACGGAAATATTCATGCAGGAACGATTGACTTCATCGAACCATTCCTGACAGACGAAAAGGATTTCCTCAAGGTGCGCGTCTACATGGACAAGACGCAAGGATTTCGAATTGGCGGTCTGCTAAATGCGGCTCTCCAACTTGAAGGTGCAGAAAATTTATGGGTGCCGAAGGAGTCAATTGTTGACCTTGGTATTCAAAAGATCGTCTACCTGAAAACCGGCGATGTACTAAGACCCAAGAAAGTGCTGACAGGCTTGTCGGCTTCAGGAATGACGGAGATCCGTAGCGGACTCGCGACTTCCGACGAGATCGCCGCCAATGCGCAATACCTGGTCGATAGCGAAAGTTTCGTCAAGCCACTGGAATAACTTAATAAATCAAACACCGAATCATGACTGGCTCGTTAATCAGAAGTCAAAAAACAGGATCGCACGATTCGCTAACAAAGTCTGTTCTTCAGAACTTCACATCTTATTTTATCGCGCTCGGAATTGCGATGCTGTTCACGGCTTGCACGCATGTAGAGAAAGAACAGGACACGCACGCCGACGGTCCTCGTTATACGTGCCCCATGCATCCGCAGGTAGTTCAGGACAAGCCGGGCAACTGCCCTGTATGTGGCATGGACCTTGTGAAAGTCACGGATACCAACGCGAACACCGCTCACCTGATGCTTAGTGACACCCAGATCAGATTGGCAAACGTCACCACAGAAGTGGTCACTACTAAAATGATCGGGCAGACGGTTGTCATTGACGGAAGACTGACATCCGACGAGCGAAACCGAAAGGTCATCAGCAGTCGCGGCGCCGGAAGGGTTGAACGGCTCTTTGTGCGTGAATCCGGCAAGACCATCCGCAAAGGACAGCCTCTGTACACGCTGTACAGCGAAAGACTGTTGACACTCCAGCAGGAATATCTCCTCGCGAGAAGGCAATATGAGCAACTCGGAGAGACCGAGCAGAGATACAAGTCGTTTCTGGATGCAGCGGAGAGAAAACTAATACTGTATGGGTTGGCAGGGAAGCAGATCCGACAATTGGCCGAAGACGAGACACCCGATGCGCGAATAACTTTCTTTGCGCCAACGTCCGGAGTAATATCTGCGATAGCCGCAACGGAGGGCCAATACGTCGAGGAAGGAGCCGCGCTTTATACCATCGATGTCGTCGGCACTTTATGGGTCGAGGGATATCTGTACGCGGATGAGATCCCGTTGGTCAAAGTGGGCGACAAGGTCAATGTTGTTGTAAGTGGCACGGAAGATTCCGCCCTGGAAGCGAAGGTGATCTTCCTCAGCCCGGAGTTCCGGAATAGTACGCAGGTAACCATTATGCGTGCGGCGATCGATAATGTCAACGGCCAGCTCAAGCCCGGCCAGCACGCCCGGATCTTTCTCACCCATTCATCACACAGCGCGATAGCCCTTCCGTCTGATGCAGTCATCCGCAGTAGCCAGGGGAGTCATGTTTACGTGCAATCGGGTCGCAATAGTTTCAAGGCGCAGATAGTAAACACAGGGATTGAAAATTTTGAACAGGTCGAGATCACAGAAGGTCTGGCTGAGGGAGATACTGTTGCCGTAACGGGCGCGTACCTGCTGTATTCAGAAATGATCCTTAAGAAGGGTGCTGATCCAATGGCAGCGCATCATCATTAAAAAACCTAATTTTATAGTAACTTTAAAATCCAAAAATCAAATTCACATGAAAACAAAATCCTTCCATTTGTCATTGTTTTTTGCAGCATCGGCGTTCGCATTTCTTTCAGGTTGTTCAGGCGGCTCACAGGAGGGTGCCACCGAGTCACATGATCACCACGCAGATGGACATTCCGCTGCAGCAGAACCCCTGGAGGCAAGCAAACCGACATTCCAGGTGGATCAGAAATTCCAGGATCAGTTATCCGGCGTTTTTGCTTCCTACGTTGATTTGAAGGAGGCCTTTGTTTCATCGAATGTTCAAAACGTTCTACTACAAGCTGCCGAGACAAAGAAGGCACTCGCAAAAGTCGATATGAAACTGCTGGACGGCGCAGCTCATAACGACTGGATGAACTTCGCAGCTCCCATGGAGAAAGCCATCAGCGCAATACAATCAGGAACGGAAATCGGTGCGCAGAGAGAATCATTCAGCATCTTGTCTGATAATCTATATAAAAGCGCAAAAGCATTCGGACTGGGGGGCGACGTCGCGTACTATACTTATTGTCCTATGGCTTTCGATAATGAAGGAGCTTATTGGCTCAGCGACAATCAAGAAGTTCGCAACCCATATTTTGGCGACAAAATGCTTACATGCGGGCAAGTCAAAGAAGCGCTTAAGTAGCGGGTTGCCAACCAGCTGCGCCCGTGTTCGCCTCACGGCAAGCTATTTGTGTACCCGGATTGGCTGACAAGTGCCCCATCAACCCTTCCACAATATTGTAACGCGGTCGGGTTGATGGCACTCTAAGCTAATAAACACAATAGTTATGGCAACGATAACAACAAATTATGGCAGTGCTGCTTCAGAAGCAACAAGTCATGTGTATCGCGTACGAGAACTCCTTCATTGGACTTATGGCCTTGTACCGATCATAGCAGGCGCGGATAAGTTTACACACTTGTTAACAGATTGGGATAAATATCTCGCGCCGGCGGTTGCAAACATTCTACCATTTGCACCCCACACCTTCATGCTCATCGTCGGCGTTGTCGAAATCGTCGCGGGTATCATCGTACTCGTTAAGCCCAGGGTCGGAAGCCTTATTGTCGGTTGCTGGCTGATCGGCATTGTCGGCAATCTTTTGATACACGGCGCATACCTCGATGTCGCGGTGCGAGATGCTGTGATGGCGATTGGCGCTTTCTCATTATACATGTTGTGTGATAACGGCAAGCATCATGTCGCCTAGGCGTATGCGCTCATCCAGGCGTATTCGATGAAATCTGGCAGGCCTGAATAGGGATCATTCCCCCAACGGCATGGAATTGTTTCCATCTCGGGCAAGCTCGTGTGGCAAATGGAAAGAAAATGCAAACACCGGAACCTGCTGTTGACCGCCGCCGTTGTTTGGTTTCTGTCGCTTGCGGTTCACGCGCAACAAAGGGCCTATGAAAGTCCGGCGGGCACAAAGTTCCTGCTCTATACCCCACCGGGATATTACTCCAACGACGGGCGTTTCCCACTCTTGCTGAGCCTGCATTCAAAAGGTGAGGTCGCGGACGACCTGGAAGAATTAACGAGCAAGAATCCGGAGCAGATGCCGTGTCAGCTAATTTATCACAACCGCTGGCCTGCGAGCCTGCCTTTCATCGTGCTCTCTCCTCAATTGAAACCAGATCCGAAAGATCCCGAGATACAATGGTCATCGGCATACATAGATGAGGTGGTAAGCTATGTACAAAAACATTTTCGCGTCGACGCTGAGAGGATTTACGTCACAGGAATTAGCAGAGGCGGCACAGGTGTGTGGACCTACGCATCCGGCTACCCGAATAAAGTTGCGGCTATTTTACCCATTTCCGGACGATCCGATGTGGAGCAGGCATGCGCGATAAAGGATATTCCCGTCTGGGCCTTTCACGGCGACAACGATACCGTAGCCGTTCCCGAGTATTCCGCCGACATAATTAATGCAATTCGTAAATGCGGTTCCAGAAGATATCATCCGCGGCTGACGTTACTCCACGCGCGGGATCACAACGGTTGGAACGAAATATACAATGGCGAAAGCGGATACCGGGTCTACGAGTGGTTGCTCATGTTCCGAAAAAATGATACGTCAAACAAAAAGCCCTACGTCGATGCCGGACCGAATTTAAAGATAGCGATTCGCGATAGCCCATTGCACATCGCAGGCGATGCTTTCGATTGGGACAACGAGCTATCGACCATCACTTGGCGGCAAACATCAGGTAGTCCGCTAACGATTAACGACTCGAAAGGGACCCTGCTTGAAATCACAAAACCGAAAGTTGGAATTTTCGAGTTCGAAATTACAGCCACCGACGACGGCGGCGCCCGAAACAGCGATAGAATGACGCTTGAAATAACGGATAGTTCCACGGCACCCGTGATCACTCAATTGGTTTTGCTGAACAGCGAAGACGCTTCCGAATATTTTAATCTCTCCGAAGGAAAGATCATCAACAACGACTCACTTTCTCTGTCGGAAATCAACGTGCAGGCGATTGCGAGCCCAGGTACAGCCAGCGTAAGGTTTAGAATCAATGAGGACAACTCGACTCGTGTGGATAATGGAGCACCGTACAGTCTGAAAAGAGAGAATGGATTGGCAGGGTGGAAACCACCCAACGGCACCTACTGCATTTGCGCAACACCTTACACGGACGCGAATGGCCGCGGCAATGCTGGAGTATCGCTCTGTTATCAGATTACCTTCACTAACGACAGCATACTGGCTAGCACCGCGCCCTCTTTTGAGGAGATCAGGAACCCCCTGGTTTATCCCAATCCGGTAATGTCTGGATTCGTCGAGCTCACCATCGCAGCGCACGGAAGATATGCTGGGCCTGAAAGCGAAAAAATCGAAATTATCGGAATGAGAGGTGAAGTGATCCTTGACGAAAATTTTCCCGCACGCAGGGAGCAGACCACCTTGAAGATCGGAAAATACCTGAAGCCCGGTGTATACATCATCCGGCTAACGACGCCAGAGGGCCGGTCAATCGAAAGATTGCTTGTAAAGTAGTCAACACATGATCGCTCGCGTGTCCCTGACGTGGCCAACTATATTAGGGCCATACACCACCTTATGATTCTGATCATATGAGCTGAGTTTGACTCATGATATTTTGGTTCTCTAAACCATTCTTATGGACCCAAAAAGATATCAACACAATAAAAATAGCCGGCTGCAAAGCCGGCTACTTTCATTAAAACAAACCCCAATATTTTATTTGACAAGTATCTTGCCCGTCATCACGACGTGAACGGAACAGTAGTAGTCAGTCGTTTCATTTGCGACCATCTGCCAGGAGGCCCCGACAGGCATGGACGACGATGTCCATTCTCCATCCGGCTGCGCCGTTACATCGTGAGCGGTGATTCCATTGTTAACCCATACGATTGTGTCGCCCTTCAGAACCGAAAGTTCCTGCGGTTGAAATTTCATCTGCCTGATCTCAATGGTGTGGTAATGCGCACGATTAATCACCGGTAGCTGCGACGGAATTTCAGCCGTTTCCGTCACCGCGGATGCGGTATCAATCACCGCGTTCGCATGTTGCAATGAGTCACTTTCGCCGTTCTCATTGTTCCCGGATGAGCAGCAGCACAATAAGATCAGAGCGCCAAGAAACACATAAACAGAATTTCGCTGCATTGCTCAAACTATTTAGCTGAGAAATTCTTTTGAACCATTTTGGCGTGTTCGAGGTGAGTCTTCAATGCGGGAAGAACATTCACGAGGAGTGCTTTCAACTCGGCATTCTCGCTTTCGGGAATCAGGAGGTTTTCAACGGCACCGATCACAGCCTGGTGGTATGCGACCTCGTTGTCGATATAGGCTTTGTCAAAATCAAGCTTCGCGGTCGATTGAAGCACCTTCTTCGTCTTCTCTGCGTCCGCCACCAGCTTCTTGCTCACAGCATTATCCAACGGCGTGACACCAAGCTTCTTCACCAGCGCCACGGCCTGGCCGATAACTGCCTTGTGATCATTCGCCATGGTCTCGGCAAATCTGAGAACTTCAGCATTCTTCGATTTCTTCTTCGCAATCTCCGCATAATCGATATCGATCTGATTGGCAACCACTGCCACCGACGCAACCTCAGCGTCTGAAAGTTTAGGATTATCCTGTGCAAAGACAAACACCACTGACATCATCAGACATACAATGGCTACGGTACTTATTTTTACTACTTTCTTCATGATTTGTATTTTTTAAAATCTAACCATTAGATCAAACCAGGAAGAAAGGGTTACAACGGTTCCGCTATTTATTTTTGGTGGGTTGGAAAAATAAGGCCCCGAAAAAAACTTCAAATTTCTGTAACCATCAGCCGGAAAGTCTCTCTAATGTATAGAGCGAGCTGTGTCCGCCTTACACGGTTCATTATTTAGAAAAGAAAGAGAAAAGAAAGACGCAACCAATCCGGCCTGTCGCAAAAGTACATGCACATTGGTTGCGTCAAATTTCTTCCGAAGGACTAGACTACGGTCCAATCTTGTAGACTTTGCCCGAGCCCGCGGCTCTGGCGCTTGTCAGGACGTAAACATCGCCCGCAATATCCTGCCCGAAGGCGAGAAGTAATTCTCCTATCTCACTATCAGGCATGTTGGCAATTCGCAGTTTTTCATAGACCCAGTTATTTCCCGTCTGGTTGGCCGCAAAAATGGCACCGTTCATGGCATCGGGATCCTGAGTCAGCACGCCGAACAGGTATTTTTGATTAAGATGGGAAACCGTATTCGCTGTATAGACGTAGCCTCCAACCGAAACATTTCCCAGCCCGTCATCCGAGTTCTTCGAGTTCGCAAATTCGATCACAGGATCAATCAGGGGATTGCCGTTCGAATCTTCGGATGGACAAGAATCACCTGGCGAATCCGGATTCGCAGTGCTGAAACAGTGCCTTCCCTCCTTTACGTTCCATCCATAGTTTCCTCCCTTTTCAATAACGTTGATCTCCTCATACAACTCCTGCCCGGCATCCGCGACGATCAGTTTGCCATCGGGTCCGAAGCTGAAACGGTAGGGATTTCTCAATCCATATGCATAGATCTCATCCAGACCATCGGTGTCGATAAAAGGATTATCAGGAGGAATAGCGTATCCTTCCGCAGGAGTAACATCGATTCTCAGAATGTTTCCCAGCAGGTTCTGCGTGATATCCTGACCGTTGCCTCCTTCATTCCCATCGTACCAGTCGTCGGCATGGCCTGTCTGATTATCATCGCCTCCGCCCCCGTCCCCGATGGAGATATAAAGGTAGCCATCTCCTCCGAACGCGAGCGTCCCTGCGTTGTGATTAGATTGCGGATGGTCTATTGCCAACACGATCCTCTCTGACGCCGCATCAGCCTGGTCAGCGTTGGCCGGCGCTTTGTATTCTGCTACGAAGTTCGTGTGATCCCACCCCTCTGGCCCGGCGGATCGCAGTGGGCCAGCGTAGTAAACAAAGAACCTTCCGTTGCTTGCAAAGTCCGGGTGAAACGCCATTCCCAGAAGACCCCGTTCGTCCTGCCCGTCCTCCAAAACCACTTTCTCCTGAATATCCAGGAACGGTTGCTCTACTCGCTCACCATTCCTGATGATATAGATTTGCCCCGACTGATCTACAACAAAAATCCTCCCGCTGTTGTCGGGTGATTCTGTCAAGAATACCGGTGAATTAAATCCTTCGGACACGAGATTCAAACTTATCGCGTCACCCTGGTTCCCGTTGCCGCCATTGTCGTCATCATCATCACATGACACTCCGGCAAAAAGCAAGGCACTGATCATTACTACAGAAACATATTTCATGTTTTTGATTTGTAAAGGCCGAGACAGGTGCGGATTTGAATTGAACGTTAAATTCTGAAAGGGCCGTGTAAAACTTTCATAATTGAACAAAATCCTTTTGACAGCAGCCGCCTGCGATTTTTACAAGACAGCATTATCCTGTTAACGAAAAATACCAGCCTTTGGAAAGACAATTTTTATACCCTGCGCCGATCAGGGTGCGGTGTGTTTCTTTTAATTCGATAAATTGCTGTAGCCGGCTTTGGCAGGAAGGAACGCTGGGCGGGGATGATATCTAAAAAAGCGGGAGCTTAATCCAGCCTCTCTTCGAGGTCCCGGTCGAGCATGGCTGCGCCTCTTGCGAATTGCATTCTCAATGCTTTCACGGCCTGTTCGATATTTTTCTCTTTGAGCGCTTTTACAATAGCGCGGTGTTCCTTATCCGTCAACTCATAGTCATCTTCCGAATTGTTGCTTTTCGTAAGCCGTTGATGAAATAAGGGAATGTGACTGTTGAGGTAAGTGTAAAGGAGCTTTTCGTTGCCGGAACTCTCCATTAATGTTTCGTGAAATTTAAGATCGGCCTCGCAGGCGCCGGAATAGTACCCCTGCTCAACCATTGCAGTAAAGTCGTTGCAGATCTTCTCCAGGCGGGCGATCTGATCCTTGGTGATTTTCTGATAGGCGAGACGCAAGGCGCCCACCTCCAGCACTTCTCTAAGTTCGCGTATCTGTACGATGTCCTCGGGCGTAAGAGAACTCACAAAATAGCCACCTTTGGCACCCGACGTTACTAACTGTTCGCCTAACAGGCGCGTAAGACTTTCACGGACCGCGATCCGACTGACCGACAATTTTTTGGCCCAGTAATCTTCCTTCAATCGCGTCTTCGGGGGAAGTTGAGCACTCAGGATTTTCTTTCTAAGCTCAGTATAGGCCTTGTAAGCCAGGGAGTCGATTTTCATCCGATCGGGAAAGCAAATTGTAACGAAATAATAGTAAGCATGAATGTAAATTTAATCTTCCGGGTCGACTTAAGCAATGCATTTCAACCTCCGCAACACAATTTATAGCCGCTCTGAGTTCGCGAAAAATTCAGGAGCCCGTCCGGAAGAATGCGTGCGGAAAGCAAAAAGACTCCCACTCATTGGAAATTCGCGCAATTGTTCCGTGGTAAGACCATCACGTGCTGTGGTGATGTAGAGCGTTTTGAGATCGGCTCCTCCAAAACAGCAGGATGTTACGAGTGGCGTAGGAACTTTTACATCCACCAAATGTTTCCCGGTTCCGGGATCATAGCAGCCAACACGGTTACCGCCCCAAAAGCCTATCCAGAGATTACCATCACTATCGACACACATTCCATCCGGAAGCCCATCGGCCTCTTCAAAGCGCAATACAATCTTTTCGTCCTGAAGTCCACTGTCGTCATGGGGAAATGCATAGCGCCTGACAGCGTAGTCCACCGAGTCGATGAAATACATGTGCGCGCCATCGGGAGACCATCCCATGCCATTCGCTATTGTGAGACCATCCAGCATCCTCTTTACTCCGAGGTCTGTGTCGACACAATAAAGAGATCCCCTCCCCGGCTCGCAATCAAGATGCATCGTACCAACCCAAAATCGTCCCGCGGGATCACACCTGCCATCGTTGCAACGGTTTTGCGGGCGATCCGTTTCCAGTGGTAGCAGCGTTTTGAGAACACCTGATACGGGATCGAGTTCGGCAATCTCTCCCTGTAATCCAAGAATCAGATTGCCATTTTGCGCGGGCGCCACTGTACCGACTCGCTTGTGAACGGGCCACGTGCGGTGGTTGTTCGTGTTCGGATCAAGTCCATGCACAGTGCCCTGTTGTATGTCTACCCAGTACAAGACCTGATGATTGGGGTGCCACAAGGGGCCTTCGCCCAGAGTATTCTCTGCCTTTATCACTACTTCTGCATTCATCGCGTTCGTTTGGTGTCAGGATCTTCCAACAACCGGTTCAACAAGTCCGGGTGGTTCGTCACCCTGAGGTGCCTCCGGTGTAATGTGCCCCGTTTCCTGTGGACCGTAAAACCACTTATGACTTCATAATATTTTCATTACAACGTGATGCTAAGATGTCAGGACCTGGCTGGAGCGTCGGCTGTCAGCGTTTTTGCCTTCAGATTTCTCCCGGCGATTGGCTTTCGGGTAAACCAGAACGCATAAATGGTGATCACCATAAAGCAGATACAGGGAACAACATAAGAAACGGCGACACCGAAACGATCTGCAAGCATTCCCTGCAAAGGCGTGAAGACTGCGCCGCCCACAATTGCAAAGTTCAGAAGCGCGGATCCACTTCCCGCAAAATCGCCAGTGTCTTCTATTGCCAGGCTAAACAACGTGGGAAACATGATGGAAAGACCCAGGCCCAGGCTTGCCAGTACATATTCATTATATCCGGTATCGGTCAAAATACAGATCAGATACGCCAGGATCATTCCGGTTCCGAAAAAACCGACGAGCTTGTGAGCCGATACATACCGGAGAACCCAGATAGCAACTACCAACCCGGTAACAGCGGCAAACACGTAATACAAGGTGAGGTAACCCACTGCCTCCGACATGGTAAAGTCGAGCTCCGTTGTCAGATAGGGAATGAAAAAGCCAGCGGTGGAAGCCTCGGCGCCAACGTAAAAGAACATTGCGATTACTCCATACAAGAGATGTGGATACTCCTTGCTTTTTCTAAGCATGCCGGAAAACGAAAAACTCTCTTTTTCGTCCGGCCGCATGTCCGGTATTTTTGAGAGATAGATAAGAATGGCAATCAGAAGGATGATAATACCAATCCACATGTAGGGACGTGAAAAATCAATACGTTCACCATTTCCGTAGATAAGCGCGGCAGCGACAACCGGCGTCACCGCATATCCTATGCGGGAGAACGATTGAACGAAGTTGATACGTACGTGCGCTCCTTCAGGAGTTCCCAGCAAAGTGGTAAAGGGATTAGCAGCAACATTGATGATCGTAATTCCCGTCGACAGTGTGAATATGGCAGTGAGAATAATCGCGTAGGACTCGTACAGCTGCGCGGGAATAAAGAGCAGACAACCCGCAGCCGATGTCACGAGCGCGACCAGCAAGCTTATCCGGTAGCCGTACCGGTAGATCATCCAGGCAATCGGCACGGGAAAAATAATGTAAGTAATATAAAAGGAGACTTGTATAAGTGTGGCCTGCGTGTAGTTCAGCTTGAAATATTCCGTCACCGTGGGGAGCAACACATCGTTCATCGTGAACATGGCCCCAACAGTCAGGAACATCACGCAAAGAAGCAGCAGGGGTTTGTATTGGTGTTTCATATCTAAAAGTCCCGACGACCGGCGCTCGTTCAGAAATGGTGCGCCAAGAATATATATACGTTTTTGTCTAATTTATATATACAAATATATACACAATTAGTATACGTACAAACACACGAATTTTGTGAATGGGTTTAAAGGCATCCTGTCGTGTGCACGACAAGGTTTACCCATCGTACACGTCGGTGCTGCTGATAGTCCGGCGGGCAGGCCGAAAGTTTACAAAGGGAAGTTATTTGTCGCCTCTCTGGCGATGGAAATCTGCCACTTTTTTGAACATGTCACCGAATATCCGGTCCCGGCTAAGGGATGTCGCCACTCTGTAAAAGTGCCTTGAATGATCAAAACTATAGGTCACCTGATCTGTGAGGATAGGACTGTGCCTGATCTCGGTCGAAAACCAATTGGGATTGACGACATACGCTACAACTGAAATGTCCCAGATCACTTTGGACCAGGCAAAAGGCTCCCGATGATATTCCTTAAAGATCTTGGACAAATAATCTCCAATATCCCCCTTACCCTGAAGATAAGTCTCAATTTCAGGCACGGTAGTAAGAAGGTGGGATGTGACCGGATTAGTCGGCAGTTGAATCAACGGAACACCGCAGTTAAATAGTAGCTGCGACGAAAGCAGATCCTGGCTCAAATTGAACTCGCTGGCCTCGCGCCAGTCCAGACCTTTTCCGCCTAACCAGACGACCACGATTTTATTGATGATTTTCGGTTCCATCAGAATTGCCGAAGCAACATTCGTAGGTGCTCCCAAGGTTAGAACATACAAAGTTTCGTCACTCGACATAGCCTTTTTCACGAGATCGCTGGCCGCCTGGCTCTGCACCGGTTTATCATAACTCTGCAAAAAAGAATCCGATCCACGAAAAACAAATCCATCGCTCTTTCGGCCCATTTTTTCAAGGAGCGTCAAAATCTCTCCGTAGCTTTTTTGCATGCCATCTCCAGGACCGTTGGATCGTTGATTGAGAAAAGGTGCGGCGTAGATAGCTTTTACATTCATCTTTTCCGGCGAGAGCAGCGCATACACGACCGCAAACTGATCATCGATCTCATTGTAAGTGTCCGTATCAATTACAACTGATAGCTTACCAGCCGGCAGTTGCAATTTCTGCAGCATAGTTTCCGCAGGGATTTTAGGATAGTCTTGCGAAAAAGCAGCGGAAAGAGGGGAGATGATCAGGGTCAGCGCCAGCAAGAAGTTCTTGTAAGGAAAATGGCAGCAATCGGCAAGTTGCCTGCGAACTGCTGTAAGCGGGGAGGTTGAGATCTTCATTATTTTGTCGGTATAGGTATTCACGATCAAAGATGCGGGATTACGTCAATTTTTCCGAGCGGAATTCGTACAACAAACGAGGATTTTCAAATAATCCATTATTTTTCACCTATTCCAGGGAAGGTCGTTTCAGTTGCATCAGTCTCGGAACAGCATTAGACAGTCCTTCCCTTACAAAACGGAGATCGGAACCGACGGCGACATTAACAAACCCCATCTCCGCGAAACCCATAGCCTGGGCGGTATCCTTCGCAAGTATTCCGGTCTGTACGCCGGTCTTGACACCCACAGCAACGATGCGAGATAAGGCATCTTGAAATGCAAGCGAATTACTATCATTTCGCCCTTGCAGGTCCAACTTTAGATCTGCTGGGCCAACAAACAAGACATCGACGCCATCCACCATAGCGATCGCCTCAGCGTTCATGACACCGTCGTAATCTTCTATTTGCGCAATAAACAGCGGCATGGGCAGCGATGCAATTTCCTTTGCAGATGCCAACCCATAACGATAAGATCGAGCGCCACTGGAGTATCCGCGGTTTCCTTTTGGAGGATAACGCATAGCCTGTACGCAGGAGGCCGCCTGGGAAGGATTTGAAACATGGGGCAACATTATGCCATCGGCGCCCCAATCAAGTACACGCGCGATGAGCAACGGGTCTAGGCTTCCAACCCGGACAACCAGTCTGGTGCCCTGTCCTTTTGCGGCCTGTAGATTAGCCATGAGTCCTCCTTCTGTCAATACCCCATGTTCCATATCGAAAAGAAGCCAATCGAACCCACATTGAGCGGCAAGCTCAGCCACAACTGGCGAGCCGAGTGAAAGCCATGTTCCATTGCCAAGTTTTGGTGGTATGAGTGCCATGTTATTCATAAATCTCGAATCGATTTCTTTTTTCTGAGGCCTTGAAACGCCGTCTCGATCCTCTGCCTCGTAAATTGCCTCAGGTTTTCTCCGTCTGATCCCGAGTTAATAAGGAAGAAGTCAGACTGGCGATCGAAATAGTTTGCTCCTACTCGGATAACTGCTTTCACGACCATATTGCGGATTAGATGCAACCAGAAACGCGGTAAGAAATCCACCGGCAACGCAGATATTTTCTTGTATCCAGCTATTACGGACTCAATCATATCAGAAGAGTGAAAACAAGCGAGCAGTGAAATGTCGTCCGCCACATCACCCGAAATGGTGTCATCCCAATCGATGAATGCCCGAACTTTGTGGCCCTCGCCAAGTATGTTCCACAGCGCGAGGTCTTTATGCACAAGGCAACCTTGCTCCACTTCGAGGTAATTACCACAGTCGAGGACGACCATTCGAAGATCTTCCGCTTCCTTACGCTGCAGGAATTTTTTTTCCACCAAAAACTCCAGGTGTCGATCCCAGTTCAACATAAAGTAGTCGCGGTATGTTGCGTGCAGTCCGATCAATTCGTTTTGTTCCCGAAGGACATGGGGATCAAATGGGCCGAAGCCACTCACCTTGATTTGCTGCCACTTCGCGACGTTCATTCCTATCTGCTCTCCAATTGAGATCAAGTCAAGTGTGCGCTGTTTGTACAGGTTGTTAAGATCACTGTACGGAAGGTATTCGAGGACTTGGAAAGCAAACGGAACAACACGCCTAGTCGAATCTGCGAGATAAACCTCAGGTCCAGGTACGCCGATTGAGCGGATTGCCGATGATACATGGGCTTCAATCTCCATAAAGTCGTCTCCTTCCGGGCCATTCTCAATCCGTAGAAAGCGGCTGACGTAATTGTTCTCGGCAATGAATGTAATATGGTTACCCTGTCCTCCGCCCGGCTGCAGGGGCGCTGTCTTCCTGCCAAAATATTTTTCAAGAATGGGTTCAAGCGTTTGTCCGATCGTCGCGATGTCCATTTTGTCGCTTTCTTCTCCAAGTGCATGAAAAGCTGAAGGTCGGTCACATTTCCAATAATATATCGTCCGCCTGTTTGTCATGTTTTTTCGTTTGATGCGTCGGTCTTTTTTGCCACCATGAAGCGAGCACAGAGCCAGTTATGTTCATGAGTGGTCCAAAAACCGCTGCCGCCAACCCAACGGTTGCCAGTTTTCCCATTTCGCGAGCGATGCCCGATGCGAGCCCGCCGTTCTGCATTCCGACTTCAATAGCGATCGTACGGCAGTCGCGTTCATCCATACGGAGAAGGCGCCCTGACCAATATCCGAGTGCATAGCCCGCGGCATTATGGATCAGCACAAGCACGATGAGCAACGGTCCGATCGTTAACATGCTATCGCGGCCCGCCGCGGTGATGACTACGATTGAGAAAGCGATGCCGAACATCGAAAGCAAAGGCATTACCCCATCCAACCACTTGCTTTTACCCGCAAGTATTTTATTGAAAAGAAGTCCGGCCCCGATCGGAAGAATTACCATTTTGAAAATATCCCACATCATCGAAGTGGCGGCTATTTCAATAAACTGACCAGCCAGGAGTTTCATTAAGAATGGAGTAACGATGGGAGCGAGCAAGGTGGTAATCGCGGTGATCGTAACCGAAAGGGCGAGATTTGCCTTGGCCAGGTAAGCGATGACATTAGATGCCATACCGCTGGGGGAACACCCGATCAAGACAATACCAGCGGCAATCTCTGGTTGCAATCCACTGACGTTCGCGAGCAGGAAACCCGTCAACGGCATGATCGTAAACTGGCAGAGTACGCCGGCGCCCACGCCCTTGGGCATTTTTATGACACCGGAAAAATCCTGAAGGCTCATGCGTGTGCCCATTCCAAACATAATGAGCTGGATAAGCGGTGTGATCAACACGGAAAGCTTAAAGTCTCCCCAACTTATAAACCAACCTGGATAGTACAATGCAAGGGCTACTGTCGAAAATATCAGCGCAGTATAGCTGAATCCTTTCAACGCCACGTTTCCCCTGACTGCCAGGGCAAGTACCGCGAAGAATGCTATGATAAAGGGGCCGGCGAAAGAGACGTGACCGGCTACCAGCGAAATGGCAGCCACCAACAATAGTACCATTGCGGCATAGCCTGCAATTCTAAATAGCTTCATAAACCTACTTTGGAATCAGGTCGGATGGCGCAGGTAGTTTATCGAGACCTTCAGGCCGACTAATCAGAATCCTTGCCTTAGACTTTCTGTCGATAAATTCCTTTTTCAAAATGTCCTTTTCAGTAAAGCGCGCCATAAGAATTTCTCCGTCCCAGTCGCGATTCCGATCATAAGAAATGTAAATTGTACCGTCTGGCGCCTGAAAACCATCCGGATAGGATATGCCTCTTCTTTCATCAAGCATCAGTCCGCCTGTCCAGGTCTTTCCATCATCTTCCGAAAGGAACGCCATCAGTTTCGAACGGAACCTGGTCCTCTCATTAATATCACCATGTCTCACTAATAGGATCCGACCCGATTGAAGCCTCCTCATAAAATGTCGCGAGCCGATGTGCTCCATATATTTCTGCGGCTCCGACCACGTAACACCTTTGTCTTGAGAAAAGCTTTCCCAGATGCCGTCACCGGTTCGGGCCGTCATCCATAAGGAACCGTCCTTTCTTTGAATCACGTGATGTTCATCGAACTGGGGCTTCGGAAAACGCACTCCGCCCGTTCTTCTCCAGTTCTTACCCGAGTCCGTCGAAGAAAACACATTTGCCATTCTGTATTCGTCTAGTTCCTCAAATGAATCTTTGTAAGGATCGCGGATCTTGCTTCGGTCCCAAAGTGAAACATTCAACAGCCACGTACCATCTGCCAGCACCATGGGTTTGTTGAGGGTCATTCCATAGCTGACATATTCCGGCTTGGACCAGACAGGGTTGTTGCTGTCAGGGTTCTCGCAGACCGCAGACCAATTGCCTGCTCTACCATCGAACATTTTCATAGATTGATCGAAGAATATCCATAAGCGGCCATTGGGATCAAGCCATAAACACCCTACGAGGGTACGACGCTGCTCCCCTAACCTCGCATCATGGGGATCAATCACGGCCCGGGGCTTCGACCACGTCTTTCCATTGTCATCGCTCGTGTTTAACACAAAGAAAGCGTCATCACTATCTCCACCTCCAACCCAACACGCCCAAATTCTGCCTTTCAGCGTTCGTTCGATGCCGATTGTCATGCCATAGTCGAGGTTCTTGTAATCATAATACGGGAGCGGCGAAGTGTTAATGACGGGAGTTTCCATTCCCGGATCCTCTGGACGTTGAAAGGAGGAGTCACCAACGTCAGCCTGAGAATAAGCTTGCATTGCTGCCATCATCAGGAGTGGTGCCCATAAGATATGAATTCCTGTCCTACCCATTCTCTTTTCTCTAGCCATAGTCGTCGTTCTCAAAATCAAATAAAGTTCTTAATATCCCGGATTTTGTTTCAGCTCCGCACTGAAATTAGCATCAATGGCTTTCTGAGGAATCGGCCAGAATTGGTGCTTTTCCTGAATCGTTGCTCGTGCATCAGCCCGCATGTTATACTTCCGCACACGTTCCACAAGCTTACCCGTTCTGACCAGTGTTCTATGACGCGGCTCTTCTACGATCAACTCTCTTGCGCGTTCATCCAGGATATAATCAAGGGTGACGTCATCGGAATTAATAAGCTTCGCATTTGATCGCGCGCGAACCTTGTTAATATCATCAGCAGCCTTTGAAAGATCGCCCAGGTAAAAGTAAGCCTCGGCTCTTAGCAGGTAAGTCTCGGCAAGACGGTAGACCATAATATCTGAAGTAGTCCAGCCCAATCTTCCGGCAGATGCAGACGCGTCCCATACCAGTTCACCTTCTACTTTACGAAGGGTGGGATACAGCATTTGGAAAGTGTCCAATTTGGCATAGTGAGATTTCTCGACAGGTTTCCGAAACCATTCTGATGCGGGATTATTATAATAGTGTGTTCTTCTGATATTATTCGGCGAATTCCGGATATCGTTGTCCCAATTATCTTTCCATAAATCATACAAGAAGTAGGACGTCGGCCGGACCCAGCCTACGCCTCGTCCAAGGCTGTCCGCAATGACCATTCCGGGCTTTCCGTCCGGATCTTTGACATTAATATAGAATGGCGCCCAGGCTCTCAAAAGATAGTTCCCTTGACTGGACCTTCCGCCTTGTGTCTGATCCTCATATTGCCAGACGAATATGGATTCCATATTTCCGGAGCTCCGGTTCTGATTGCCGGTCTTAAAGAGGTCGGAATATACATCGCCCGGCAAATCCTTCTTCGATCCGAAACGCTCCGTCATTAATTTGTAAAGACCGGATTCAATTACTCTTGAAGCGCTTTCTACTGCTTTATCATACTCCCCCAAGCTGATATATACCTCCGACAGGAGGTGATCCGCAGCAGCTTTGACGACCCTTCCCTCCTCTTGGGCTCCTACGGTTTCGGGAAGCCATTGCGAGGCAAATTCCAAATCCTTCCTGGCTGATTCATATACTTCCTCCCGCGTATTGCGTACAAAATCCGTTTTTGGCCCGGAATAAACAGTGTCAACTATAGGAACGCCACCATACAAGTTTGCCAAAAAGTTATGCGTGTATGCCCTAAAGAACTTTGCCTCTCCGATGATGGCATTCTTCTCTGCCTCGCTGGCCCAGATATTACTCAATTCAGGTTTGTTAGCATAGACGATTATTGTGTTGGCTTTCAACAGCATGTCCGCATAAGCCCAATCCCAATACCGTTCTACCACCTGAGTCGCAGGCGTGAGATACGTTTCCCAGTTACGAAAATTGGAAGCGGCGTTTTCGCCGCTGCAGGCGATATCAGTTCCCATTTGTTGGTTGATATACCAACCAAAGCTGTCAAACTTTGACAGTTCATCACGCGCTGAAAAATGGAGGGCAGCAATGTAGTTCACAAATCCGCTCTTGGAACTTAAAACGATGTCCGAAGTCAGTGAACCCGGCGGATTTTCGTCAAGAAGTTCGTCCTCACAGCCTCCGATGAAGAGCAATGCGATGGCGATGAATGCTCTTCGCATCCAAATTCTCATTCCCAATATTGATTTCATGTTCTTAGGTTTAAAGTGAAGCAAACTAGAAGCCGACGCTAACGCCAGCCGTAAATATTCTCGGGTAGGCAAATGATCTGGCAGAGCCACCGCTCTCCGGGTCTGTACCCACCCACTCGGTGAACGTTGCGATATTCTTTCCACTTAAATACACGCGGGCATTCGTCAACTTAAGTCGATCCAGTAATCCATGATTGAAATCATACGCCAGTGAAATATCCTGAATTCTGATAAAGTCGCGGCTTTTATAATAGTTATGCAGGAAAGGGTTTGTATAACCCAACGACGGTCGGGTATTCGATCGGTTCTCTGGAGTCCACCACCCTGCATCGATTCTGTTCACAGGACGGTTGGGATAATTCCCCGACCCTGACAAAAAGTACTCTATGTCCAGTTCGTTAGCCGTGCCTATCCATCCTTGCATCGCATTCACAAAAATGGAAAGAGAAATATTGTTGTACCGGAAAGTATTGTTGATACCCCAACGGTACTTCGGTTGGTTCATTTGACCAATGATCTGCCGGTCATTCGCAGCGTCAATCATGCCATCCCCATTCAAATCCTTAAGCCGCACAAACCCGGGTTTAAACCCCGTGGGTAACACATCTTCTTCCTGATAGATGCCGTCGAAGACATAGTCATAGGCCACGTTCATCGATTGTCCGATGAACCATCGGTTGCCAAGATCACTATCTTCAACTCCATCTCCGTCTGTATCTGACCGGTAGAGATGAATGATTTTGTTCTTGTTTGCTGAAAAGGTCAAACCCGTATTCCATTCAAAGTCACCTTTCTTCAAGCTTATTGTATTCAATGTCAGTTCAAATCCTTTATTATTAGTGGCTCCGAGATTCGTCCAGACTGACTGGTATCCCGTCATGATCGGCAACGAACGTCTGACCAGGAGGTCCTTCGTATCCATATTATAGACTTCGGCGGTTCCGCTGAGACGACCCTTAAAAAGGTCGAAATCTATTGCAAGGTTGGCCGTGTATGTGGTCTCCCATTTAAGATCGTTGTTCGCCATGCTGGAAGGATATACCCCAAGACTGGAGGGACTACCATCACCGAAAACATAGCGATTGGTTGAAGACAGGCTCAGAGACTGATAAGGGCTGATCGCTTGATTTCCCACGGCACCGTAAGAAGCACGAAGCTTCAACATATCCACTTTCGAGCTGCCCTTGAGAAAATGTTCCTCGGACATCAACCAGGCCACAGATCCTGACGGGAACGTTGCATATTTATTGTTGGCCGCAAACACTGAACTGCCATCACGACGGGCCGTCAGGGTGACAAAATACCTGTCCATCAAACGATAGTTAACCCTGAACATTGATGAAATTCCTTCAGAAATTCCTGCTGAAGATGTGTTCGTAAGAATTCCACCCAAACCGAGTTCATTCCAACCGAGCGCGTCGGTCGAAAGCTGAGTTGCATTCGCAGACGTTGATTCATACCCAAGGTGATTTCTTCCATACAATAGGGTGATGTCAAATGCATGAGCGTTACCCAATTGCTTCTCATAGGTTACAATATTCTCCAACACCCAATCAAAATCCTGTCTATTAAACTTGCTGGCGCTGGTGGTATTGGAAGTCATATGTTTGTCTTGCCTGAAAAAGTTATAATCATGCTGCCAGCGATAGTTCGGCGAATAATTCAGACGAAATGCCAAACCGTCGATAAAAGGCACGTTGATAGACGCGTAAAAATTTGCAAATAGATTATTGTAGATCTCCTCATCAGCAGCCAACAAGGCGCTTCTTATCGGGTTGCCGGTGATTTGGTCTTCAGGGACGAGATACTGAGTAGGTTGTCCATCATCATAAAAGGCATTCCCATATGGACTAACGCTGTAGGCAGAGCCGGCTTCAACTCCTGAATAATCCCGCCTCATGTAAGTTGAGTTCAAGCCTATTTTGAGCCAGTCCTTAATTTGATTCTCTATATTGCTTCGCAGGGTGAGGCGCTTCATACGATCGTTCAGGACAGGACCCTGCTCATCCGAAATCGAGGCCGACAAATAGTAGTTTGTAAGCTTGCTCGCCCCGGAAATGCTAACATCAAACGAACTCATTTTCCCTTGCTGTGAAACCAACTTGTATGGATCAAGCACTTTCCCATCCTCATAATTTTGAGCTTCCGTGGGTGTGAGGTACTGCGCGATATTTTCTGGCTTTGACTCCAGTCCCTTTACGCTGCGATAATCCAGAATCTTTTGAAGGTATCGCTCAGGACTGAGAAGCTTTGGTTTGAAGCTCCAGTCGGACAATCCATAGAACGTATTTATTCTGATATTGGGCTTTTCGGTCGTCCCCTTCTTTGAAGTAATAAGAATCACGCCGTTGGCCGCACGGGAACCATAAATGGCTGCTGCGCTGGCATCTTTCAGTACCTCCATTGTTTCAATATCATTTGGATTGATTTCCGCGAGACTGCCGTTATAAAAAATGCCGTCCAAAACGATCAAAGGATCATTTCCTCCACTCAGTGACCTGGGTCCACGGATAAGTATCGAGCCGTTCTGCCCTGGCCTGCCACTATCAGTGAACTGAACGCCAGCAACGCGACCACGAAGTGATTGCGTAACATTGGTATTAGCCATATTCTCATTTGCCTTCATGTCCACCTTGGCGATTGCTCCAGTCACATATCGCTTGGACTGTGAACCGTATCCAACAACAACAATCTCATCAAGGGTTGTCAGATCTTCTTCAAGCACAATTTCGAGCGATGTCCGGTCTCCGACTGCCACCGTCCTGGGCTGATATCCCACAAAACTGAAAACAAGCTCAGCATTGTTGCCCGAAACACTGACCATAAAGGCACCGTTTACATCCGTCATCGTTCCTTGCTGAGTTCCTTTCACAAGAATACTAACACCGGGAAGTAAATTATTGCCCGCATCCTTCACCGTCCCTTCAACGGTACGGTTGGATTCACCGGACGCGATCTGCGCATACGAAAAATCTGCGGTTGCAACCACAATAACGAGCGATCCCAACCACATCAGTAAAATTGTAAACTTCATCATTTGAAAGGCGTTTAGATTTCCTATTAAGTGCTCAAGTGCGCCAAATCCAATATCATCAACACCCAATAAACCGTTATATCGGAGTAGTGCACGCGATTCATACATCGCAAAAACATTTACTTACATCGCACTCCACCCGGTTGGCGCAGGCAACGTCATCAGTAATCTGGCACAGGCGATCCTAAAATCCTGCGCTTGACAAAAGATAACTTATGTGTTATCTGGAGAGCGGAACCAACCTGATGACTATACGTCTATAAATCTTCAGTACTCCGCCTTTTTTACAAATATCAAGACAATCGAGATAGCCGCCGTTCAATTATTTACCTAGTAAGTATGAAAAATTATCATATCTACCAACGGTTTACCAGGGTACAGGTCGCAGCTACGGTGCATCCAAACGATTGCTCCTGACATCGTATCTACCGCTTGCATGATAGAATTTTGTACTCATCCCCTTTTGTTGTAAAATTATCCAGATAAGAATCATCGGTACAATCAGCCAGAACACATGAAACCTCAATTCCACCTGGTGCCTCGCGACATTCAAAGTTCCCACCTATCGCGACACCATACGCTGCCAAACTTTGGAACCGTGTGGCATTTCCATCCCGAGCTGGAACTTCATTACATCATCCGCGGAGAGGGCGTTCGCTTCGTTGGCGATAACATCAGCAACTTTAACGCTGGTGAATTGCTTCTACTCGGCGAAAATCTACCTCACATGTGGCGATGCAATGAGCAGTACTTCAGGTGCGACCCAAACATAACTGCAGAAGCTGTTGTTGTGCAGTTCCTTCCGGATTTTGTAGGAGGTGATTTTCTGAATCGCCAAGAAGCCGCATCAATCCTGAATGTTTACGAGAAAGCAAAGACCGGTCTGGTGATCACTGGTCAAACCCGGGAGCGAGTCGTTGAGTTGATGCAACACTCCGTAGACACCAGTAGTCTTCGAAGAGTAATTCTCATACTTTCAATGCTGGAAATACTTGCGGAAAGTGAAGAGGTGAGTCCCATTTCTTCCAGACAAAGCGTTTACAAATCGAGTAAGGAAGAAAACGACAGATTGAACAATGTTTACAACCATGCATTGACAAACTACATGCGCGATCTTACACTCGATGAAATCGCATCGGTTGCAAACCTAAGCGTTACTTCCTTTTGCAGATATTTTAAGATGCTTACCAAGAAAACCTTCCATGAGTTCCTCATTGAGCTACGTATTAGTCACGCGCAGCGCATGCTGATCGAACGCGCCAATATGACCGCCGAAGCGATCTGCTTTGAGTGCGGGTTCAATAACAAGTCAATCTTCTTCGGGCACTTCAAACGCAAAACGGGACTTACTCCTTTGGAATACAGGCGAAAATACCAGATCGAAAACGTTTTTGAATAACGGAACACACGAGAAGTGCCCGCCCCTATCCAGGACGGGCACTTCTTCTATATTAGATCCCTAACCCGCGAGTGCCCAGTGATTACTTTACTTCACCAACAATCGTTTTGAAAATTTCTGCCCATTTGCTTTCATGTTAACGATGTAAATGCCGGGCACCAATTGTTTGTTCATGTTCATCAGGTAAGAACTGCAATCCCCGCCGCAGGTTACTCGCTCCGCATAGACGACGTCGCCGGTCAGGTTGATGATCTCGATGTCGGTATCAATGGACTCCTGAATCCTGTCATATCCGGAAACAGATAATTGCATATCACCACTCGTCGCAGGATTCGGGTAAACACTGATGCTGGAGAAAAGATCTGCCGATGGAACGGAAGCCATCATCGCGTCCTCCATTTCGAAAGGAGAAAGTCTGCTCCCGGGGATAGGCCTTTCCAGGGTTCCGTCGGGTAATGCCCACCCTACTGCGATGTGGTCTGTTCCGATCCCCTGCTTGTGCAGCGCCTCGATGTAATACCGCTTTCCTGCCTCCAACGAAATCATCTGCGAAACCTGGCTGGTGAATTTGTTCCATTGGCGTGGGTTAGTGGCGCCGCGTATATAGGCAATCAAGGTCTTGTTCGCAGGCTGGTCGTCACTACTGAGCCAGAGCTCACTGTGATCATTGCTCGCGATAAAGAAACGGTAATCGCCTGAAGCGGGAGGACAGATATATCCTCTTATACGCGTTCCATAATCCCGGCCAATGTTTGTCGGTCCTTCGAAAATAGTCAGCTGATTGGTGCTGCTCGGCGCGCGGTCGAGTGGAATATCAGATACATGATCTCCTTGCACACCACCCCAGTATTCGCGGAGGATCGTTCCGGATGCCGTGCATTCACTCGGGGCCTCTTCAATTGTAAAGTGAATTGTCAGCGACATTCCCGCAGTACCGCCAGCCCGGGGCTGGGAATAAGGGGTCGCCTTCAGCGTGTATGAACCGGGCGGCTTGTTCCACGGTGTGTAGTCCCCGTTGATATCTCCCTGAAGCGAATAGGGCGCCTCGTTTTCAATTCTCACGTTCGAACCATTTAACGCAAACATTACACTTTGCGCCGGCCCGGCGGGATTGAACCGAATGCTAAACGATTCCGTATCGGATTTTGAGATCACATCTCCGTCGTGCAACGTTCTGATATCTTCATCGGTCTCGGCATCCACCAAAGTAAATGTGCTGTTTGTGGCCGAGCCGTCAGGATCATATATCCACAAGTCTTTCGGATCGGAGAACGTCTCCACTCTGGTAAACAACACTCTTCCATTATAGCTCGCGATGTCAAAAGTTCCGTCAAGCGATATGCCATGGAGATCCCGGACTGACTCCACGGAGTACCCATCTGTCTGCATGAGCTGGTAGGCGTCTTCCGGATTTTCAGGAGTGCCGGGGTAAATGACGGGTCCATCGTGGTCTGGAAAGAACACAAGATCATCCACCACTACGATGTCAAACGGCCTGCCGAATCCGGTATAGGAGGATTTGAAAGTCCAGACGATCCTCGCGTCACCCGCATCGGGGTCAAGCGCAAAGATATTAAGCGGGTAACCCTGTCCTGTGGTGGAAAAAAATACCTGATCATTGGCGATTGCGAAGAACGGAATATCACCATCGAGGAAGTCGGAGTATCTCACCCGAGTGCCTGCTGATGTCCCGTCGGTTTCCCAGAGTGTCTCCGTCCCGTACTCGACGTACACGAAGAAAAAAAGTTTATTGCCATAAGAAAGGATCGGACTGTCAAACGCACAATCGCTGCAGAGATCCTTGAGTTCGACCGTGTTTGCTGTGGTGCCGTCGGTTTTCCAAAGTTCGAATTGTGTTCCGAATTCATCCGCCTTGTCCACCGAGAAATACAACCACCCGTTGAGGGTGGCCTTGAACTGAAGGCCGAGCGAATACTCGGGGCCGGGAATAATCTCCCTTAATATATGAGTGCCTTCATTTGTGCCGTCACTCACCCACGGCTCCCAGCCATTCGCAACGGTGTATCCTGTAAAATAAAATTCTTCTTCAAACGAGCCCGGGAGGCAAGGTTTAAACCCGTCGCCGGCACCCGGGTTGACATCCTTTATCATCACCGTTCCAGCAGACGAGCCATCTGTCTTCCACGGTTCCAGACCCTGCACTCCGTTATCTGCGGCGAAGAAAAGCAGATCTCCTACCCCTGCAGAGGGATACGCGTTGGTGGAATTCGGCCGGGAAATTGAAGGGCGATAAATCGATCGGTCGACGATTCCATCCCCTGCACCCGGATTGATATCTTTCACCAGCGCCGTGCCGCCGGGCGTTCCATTCGTCCGGTATAATTCCCTGCCCGTCGCAGGCTCGGCTGCGGCGAAATACAAATAGTCACCCGCCTCTTCCATGTAGGTCACCTCTTCGGCTACCAAAAGCCTGATCGTTCCTTCAGGTGTTCCATCGCTTCTCCATAATTCCTCGGAGGTAGAGGAAGGCGCAGAGGTGAAGATCAAATTCCCGTTAAACTCCCGAAAGGATCCAGCAGGAATATTTCTCAGCTGAAACGTTCCATCCGGAGTTCCATCGCTTCGCCACAGCGCATCACGGGTTGTGAAGTATACCAAATCGCCTATCGTTGTAAAGTCAGTACTGGCAGAGGGTATCTCTGCAACGAATTCCGGTTGGCTTTGAGCAGTCATCTGACCGGAAACCAGAATGACCATTAAGAGTAGTAACCGTAGTTGTCGCACCATAAGATATCATTTTAGAATTTTCGCGAAGAGGGAAAATAACCGTTCCGATTCGGCTTGTTAACCGGCAGGAGATGGCCGTGGAATGCCCGCAGGATAACCACACGGCTGTAATGTTGCTTTAAAAAGTTCCGGAGTGTGCAATATTAATTTCGGCGGAGATTTAATTCATTCCATCGTTGTGTAATGAAATTCACAGACAAAGTACCCGGCAACTCCGCTTGGGAACGGCCGGTATATTTGTAAAAATTTCTATACCTTGGATGGCCGGGCGATCCTCCCATAGAGCTGCATCCATGCGATCATCTCCGACATCGACGAATATTGATCATCAAACCAACTAACAATGAAAAGCAGATTAGTTCCCGGGACTGTCATCATAACCTGCATAGCAATATTGACACTCTCCTTTTCATACAGAAGCAGTACACCTAAGGCATCGCGTCTTGTTCAGGATACTTTGAAAAACCAGAGACAGCTTTTCAACGGAAAGGATCTCACGGGATGGAAACACGTCGGCGATGGTTTTATGAGTGTTGAGGACGGGTTGATCAAGACACACGG
The DNA here is from genome assembly GCA_044507775.1 of Flammeovirgaceae bacterium. Classification (GTDB taxonomy): domain Bacteria; phylum Bacteroidota; class Bacteroidia; order Cytophagales; family Cyclobacteriaceae; genus Chryseosolibacter. The sequence continues at coordinate 290,161 of JBIQIY010000001.1, forward strand.
GGGCATGGGCCTTCTGTACTGGGCCGGCGAAAAGTTCGGAAACTGCGTCATCCGCGTCGTGTTCAGAATGGAGAAAGAAAATAGCAACAGCGGTTTCTTCATCCGTATCCCCATCGAACCACGGGAAGCCTGGATGCCGGTCTTCTACGGATATGAAGTGCAGATAGACAATCACCCGGAGACATCCGGTGAAGATGAGTACCACGCAACAGGCACTTTGTACGCCTTCACCAAGCCACACGCCATGCAGGGCAAACCGGGTCCGCAATGGAATACATTCGAGATCACGCTCGATGGAAACAGAACCATCGTAACAGTAAACGGAGTGATGGTAACGGACTACACAGAAGGAGACCCCGTGCCTCCGCGGAAATTCGACTTTGAACCGTATCCCGGTCCCAGGCCCGAGTATGGGTACATCGGCCTTCAAAACCACGGCGAGCATGATGTAGTCTTTTTCAAAGAAGTCTCCGTCAGGCCTCTGGCAAAAAAGTCCAAAGGAAAAGCCATCCGCAAATAGAACATCGTTCCACCAACCAGATTCTGAATATGGAAGACAAAGAAAATAAAAAGGGCGGCGTTTCGCGGCGCAAGTTCATAGAGGCCGCTGCAAAAGGCGCGGCAGTTTTCTCCATCATCCCGAACGTGGCGGTCAGCGGACTCGGCCACGTAGCACCCAGCGACAAGCTCTACATCGCGGCCATCGGTTGCGGCGGCGAAGGCGAAAACGACATTCATCATTATGCGAGCGCTCCGAAAAAAAATGCGGTGGTGTCTCTTCTCTGCGATGTGGACGACCGTATGGCGGCACCCCGCCGCAAGGAATTTCCGCAGGCGAAGTTCTACTACGACTGGCGGGAAATGTTTGAAAAGGAAAGCAAGAATTTCGACGCTGTAACGGTTGCCATACCCGACCACAACCACGCTATCGTCGGCCTCAGCGCCATGCAGATGAACAAGCACTTGTATCTTCAGAAGCCCCTTTCACACGATATCTACGAAGCGCGAATTCTTACTGAAGCGGCAAAGAAATACAAAGTAGTGACGCAAATGGGCGACCAGGGCGCCTCTTGTGATGGCATGTTTACGCTGCGCGAGTGGATTGAAGCAGATCTGCTCGGCGAGATCACAAAAGTTTACTGCTGGACGGACAGGCCCGTGTGGCCGCAGGGAATTCCCTGGCCGGACAAACATCCCGTGGTTCCCAAAGAACTCAAGTGGGATTTATGGCTGGGTACGGCGCAATCCACCGAATACATTGACAACCTCGTGCCTTTTAACTGGAGGGGGTGGTGGCGCTTCGGCACCGGCGCCCTCGGCGACATGGGCTGTCATATCATGGGCCCGCCATTCAAGTTGCTCGACCTCGGCTATCCGACGGAAGTGTCGGGCAGCGCAAGCACTGTTTACGATGGGATATTTTCTGAAGCTGACTTTCCCGAGAGTGGTCCGGTCTCCAGCAGCATCCGCTTCACATACAAACTGAAGAATGGCAAGGATCTGTTCCTGTACTGGATGGACGGCGGCATCACGCCCGAACGACCTGTCGAACTGGATGATGACGACAACATGAACAGTATCATGGGCGACTGGCCCGGACTCAACGACTTCGAAGGAAGCACGCTGTTCATCGGAACGAAAGGGAAGGCTGCCTGCGGGTGGGGAGGAAGAAATCCCATCCTCTTACCACTCTCCAGAAACAAAGAGATCAACGTTCCGAAGAAGTACACGCGTGTGCCGGGCGACATGGATGGTCACTGGTGGCAATGGGTAGATGCATGCATCGCGGGATACGGTAACATGGAAGTGTCTTCACCCTTCGTGGGATACGCGGGCCCGCTGACGGAAACGGTGCTGATGGGTAACCTTCTGCTTCGGGCATTCAGCATGCGCGAGAAGATAACGCGAAAGGATCCCGTCTACGGCGAACAGTCCGGATACACCTACCCCGCCCGTTATGTCCCTCTGAAATGGGACGGTGCCAACATGAAGATCACCAACTTTGAACCTGCCAACCAGTTTGTAAAACGGACGTACAGGCAAGGATGGGAACTGAAAATCTAGAATTCAGGATTCCTGTATGATTCCTGATTCACGATTTGGGGCTTAAGATCTCGAAATCATCTTTGGGTGAGTCGCAGACATGACATCGATACGAATCCGGCAGGTCTTCAAAGACAACGCCGGGAGCAATGCCCGCCTGCGGATCACCGTACTGCGGGTCATAGATTGACAAACAATTGCTGCACTGGAACCTCATAGAATCATACCCTACTTCGTCAGGAGGCTTTATAACATCTTCTGTCTTTTCCTGCTCGGAGTTCAGCTGTCGGAAATAAAGTTTACTAAGCTCGATCAGCAGCGCCGGGATCATCTCCCTTCTGACACCCCGGACATAGGGGCGGTAGACAATGTTGTTGGGATTGAAATTCTTCGCGTACAGAATGTTGTATTGCTCGCCGTGCAAATTATCAGAGCACTTCTCAATCACGACAGTGGTAAAATACAACATATTGCGATTCGTCTTGATCGTAAAGGTGAGACCGTGGGTACTGATGTCCTGTTGATCGAGCTCGCGGACAAGAAATTTTTTTAGCCCGAGCGCCTCCTCATCAATAACAGGCAGGTGCCAATTGAGCTCCAGGCTTGAATGTCGCTCGTTGATGCCGAACTTTCCCATGAGTTTCTGCCATCGCAACCGGTCGGAAGCTTTGATTCCTTTAATGATAAAGGCTTTCCATGGAATTACGTTGATCTTGCTGATGTTGGTTTCCTGACAAAGCCTGCACGCCGCACTCATGAAGTCAATATCGTACTTGTTGTTTCGCCAATAAAGTCCGAGCCAATAGTGGTTGTCAACCATCGCATTTAACCCTTCATAGTACGGGAAGGCCGTATTCTGAAGCCTGAGTTTTTCAGGAAGCGGTTTATAGCTGACGCGGATAAAATTGTTCATAAACATCAGATACATCTCCTCAACGGTAAAGGGAAGAAATTCAAGAAACAGTTTCTCTATCTCCCGCGAGATTCGGGCTATGTCGTTTCCGGCAATGAGGCGCGGCCAGCACTCAACAATATTTCCTTTCCTCGAGTCACGAACATACAGGTACCAGTAGTTCTCCTCCTTCGACGCGATGAAATTCAATTCTCCGGTAAACAGCGGAACAAGGCTTTGGAGAGGATCAACAATATTTATCTTAATCCTTGGCTTATAGTCGAAGCTATCGATTAGTACGTTGTACGTATCCTCCTTTACCCAGCTTGTCGTGTCGACAATATTGACGGCTGCATAGGAGCTGACAATATTTTGAAATACCGATTGCTCGCCTGCGAGCTCATAGTCGATATTGATGGCGCGAAAAGCCTTTTCGAGGTGATCTTCGGGTAGATTATTTGAAGGGAACATGATGTCCTGGCGCGACCCGAACAGGATGTAGTTATTTCCAAAACTCCTCGAAAGCTCCATGATCCTGAGCAGATCGGCAGGGGACATGAAACCGCCTCTTACAAAAGCGCGGATCAGACTACTTTTTTGGTTTGCTCCCATGATTTGTTGAACCGTTAATCAAACCTACCAAGTTTCCGCAAGTTTTAAAGCGATGCGAACTTATTTTCAGGTGGCGTATTCAAGCACACGCGATCTTCCAACGTCGCGGATCAGAAGTTGTATTTCGGGTTTGCAACTACCGCAGCCAAGGCCCGCACCCGAGGCTTCACAAATGGACGCAAGGTCGCGATCACCATTTTGCGCGAGTTCGCGAAGGGTGATTTCTCCCACCTGGCCGCAAGTGCAAACGAGTTTGCCCCTGATCGGCTCTGCCGTTTTCCCCGCACGCAGAAGACGAAGCCTTTTCTCCGAAAGCTCGGTCTTGTTTTCAATAAGGTTCCTGAACTCCGCAAACTCAGCCTTGTCCCCGACGAGGATCGCTCCAACGAGGCGGTCATCCTTGATGATACACTTCTTGTAATAGCGCAGCGATCGGTCGATGAAGGTGATCTCGTCATAGCCCTGGCCGTCGGGCGGAATCACCGGGATACCGATTGAGCAGAGCTCAAAACCACTCAGCTTGAGAATGTTCATGGGGACGCCGCCATTGTAAGTGCTTTGCAGATCACCGTAAACAAAGCGCGCCAGGATATCGGCTTGTTTTTCCGCCACCGCGGTTGTGCCCAGCATTCTGCCGCGGTGCTCCGCTATTTCTCCGATTGCGAAAATGTTGGGATCGCTTGTCCGGAGAAAATCATCCACAATAATTCCGCGGGCCGTTTCGATTCCGGCTTCCTGCGCAAATTCGATGTTGGGTCTTGTGCCCACCGCATAAACAAGTGCATCCGGCGCGAGTGTGCGTCCACTGCGCAACGATACACAGAGTTTGCCTGTGACCGGATCATATCGGGCACCTGTCAACTGGTCGTTCATGTAAACGGTTACGCCAGACTCATCTACGAAGTCGAGCAGCAACTCACCGGCTACATGATCGATTTGTCGTTCCATCAGCCTGCTGCCCAGCTGGAGTATGGAGACGAGCACATTGATCTCACGCAGGGCCAGCGCGAGTTCCAATCCAAGTAATCCGCCGCCGACGATGAGGATATGTGAGCCGGGAGTCAAATGCTCCCTGAGCCGGTCCGCATCCTGCCGTGTCCGCATCGTGAAGACCGTGCTAAGGCCGGCCGGCGCATCCTTGGGCACATTCGCCCGGCTACCCGTCGCCAGAATAAGTTTGTCGTAACCATGCTGCCTGCCGAATTTATCCGTAATCATCTTCTGACTCCGATCGATCGAGACCACTTCATTTCCTGGCATGTAGTTAAAATGCAGCGCATCCATTTCACCATCCGCGAACTTCTGGAGTTTGGTCCACGAATGTTTCCCGTTTATATACTCGGGTAGCCGTACGCGATCATAAAAATTGTCGTTCTCGCGCGCGATTACCGTGATCTCATCGGAGGTATTGAGCGTCCGATACGTCCTGAGAAATCGGTGGGCTGCAGCGCCTGCTCCTGCCACAATTATCCTTTCGACTGGCTTTTCATAGCGCACTACCTGCACGGCGGCGAATTTGAAATCAGGTTGTCGCGAGACGGGATCCGTTGTCGAACTGGTCAGGTTGTTGGCACGCGCGTGGTCGAGCTCCAATATCCTTCCCCAGTGCATGGGGAGGAAGACGACGCCTTGCTTGATCGTTTCGACGACCTTTGCGCATACCCGTACCGTACCACGGGTATTGGAGACGATGACGGCGTCTCCATCCTTGATCATTCTCGGGCCAGCATCCTCGGGATGAATTTCCAGGTAAGGCCTGGATATATGCTGCTGAAGTTTATTGACCTTTCCGGTCTTCGTCATGGTATGCCACTGATCGCGGATGCGTCCTGTGGTGAGGATCAGGGGATAATCCGGCGTTACCGGCTCCGAAAGATTTGCCGGTGGAGCCGGAAGAAATCGGGCTTTCCCGCTCTTTGTAAAGAACATCCCTTCGGCAAATAGTCGGGTAGTGCCTGTGTGAGCCTTGTCGGGAACCGGCCATTGAAACGTCCCCTCAGAGCGGAGGCGCGCGTGCGTAAGGCCTGCAATGTCAATGTTCGTTCCTGCTGTCAGTTGACAGTGCTCGTCGTAGATCTCCGCCGCGGAACCGTAGTTGAAACCTTTGAAGCCCATAGCTCTTGCGAAGAGGCAAAGGATCTCTGCGTCAGGCTTGGCTTCTCCTGGCGGATCCAGTACCTTCGAGAGGTAGCTGATCCTTCTTTCGGAATTTGTCATCGTTCCCTCTTTCTCGAGGTGTCCTGCCGCCGGAAGAATGACATCCGCAAAGGAGAGAGAATCCGAGCGCCGTGAAATATCCTGAACGACGACAAACCGGGCCGCTTGTAACGCTCTCTCTACACGCAGAGAGTCAGGAAGACTCACAAGCGGATTCGTGCAAGCGATCCACACGGCTTTTATGGAACCCGTCTCCAGGCCGGCGATTATTTCCATCGCGGTCGCGCCTTTTGTTTCGGCAATCCGGGGCGCTCCCCAGTAGCGGGCAACGTCGCGGCGATGTTCGATGTCCTCGATCTTCCGGTGGGCGGCCAAGGTTGTCGCCAGTCCCCCGACTTCCCGTCCACCCATTGCGTTGGGCTGTCCGGTAAGGGAAAACGGACCACTGCCGGGTTTGCCGATCTTTCCCGTAAGAAGGTGAAGGCCGATGAGGGCGGCGTTCTTGTTCACGCCAATCACACTTTGATTCAGACCCATCGCCCACAACGACAGAAAGCCATTTGATTCTGCTACCCACGCGGCGGCCTGGCGGATACTTTTTTCTTCCACCTGACAAACCTGCGCCGCTTCTTTCACGGTGCTTTGAAATACCGACTGCCGATAGCGATCGAACTCCTCCGTGTGCTTCGAAATAAAGGTTGAATCGATGTGGTCACCTTCGATCAGAATGCGCGCAACAGCGTTGAAGAGATAAATATCCGTACCTGGCAAGATCGCCAGGTGAAGATCTGCGACTGAAGTCGTCTGTGTGTTGCGCGGATCCACGACGATAATCTTGACGTGGGGGTTATTCTTTTTGTACGCCTCGATCCTTCTGAAGATAATGGGATGACACCATGCGGGATTTGCGCCTGCGATCAGAAACGTATCTGCCAGCTCGATATCATCGTAACTCACGGGCGGCGCATCTTCTCCTAACATTTCAGTAAACGCCGCCACGGCACTACTCATGCACAGTCGGGAGTTCGTATCAATGTTGTTGGTTCCCAGGAACCCCTTTACCAGCTTATTGGCAATGTAGTATTCTTCTGTGAGGCATTGACCCGAAACATAAAACGCAACAGCGTCCGGGCCGTACTTCCCGATGATGGATGTGAACACAGCGGCGCATCGTTGAATCGCCGAATCCCAACTGACGCGCTCAAGCGGATGGTGGCGACTCCAGCGCATTTCAGGATAGAGCAGTCGGTCACGTGTGTCCCGAATGGCATGGTGAAGATTCATGCCCTTGGAACAGAGCATACCTTTGTTGACGGGATGGTCGGGGTCGCCTTCTATTACGAAGTTGTTCGCGCGGTCCTGCTTCACAATCATTCCGCAGCCGACCCCGCAATATGAGCACGTGGTCTTGAATTCCTGAGTGTGCCTGTAAGATTTCATCAGCCGATCTTTTTTTAGTCCATCCATATCAGGTCGTCGAGTCCCGCAGCTGAATCAGGTGCGCCTCATCGGTGATCACTTTCCTGTTTGCCAGCGACAAGGCCGCAACAAGTGCGACGCACGCGATTCCGCCGATGATTATGCCCAGTCTAAAAAAAGTATCGCGATACGAGTCGGCGCCGGAAGCAAATAGCATCGCGGCAAGCACGGCGCCTACATTTCCCCCTGCGCCCACCAGGCCCGATACCATGCCAGTCGCCCGCGTATTCACAAAGGGCACTGCCGCGTACGTCGCCCCATTCGCCATCTTCAGAAACAGCGCAAAGACGAGCAGTGCCGTGATCGCCCAGCGCAGCGAATGCGCGTCGGAAAAGAGGATGATTCCACCTGCCTCGAGCGCCAGGAGGACGGCGAGTGCAACGAGTCTTCCCTTCAAACCAAATAGTTTACCAGCGCGATCGCCGGTGAGGCCGCCGAGCGCGCGCGCAAAAAGATTCATCAATCCAAAAAGGCCTGCAATGAGACCCGCCTGCGGCAAACTGAGATGGAATGTCTCAAGAAAGTAGAGTGTCGCAATGTTGTCGATCGTTATTTCAACACCGAAGCAGGCAGCGTAGCAGAGGCAGAGGATCCACACCTTCGCATCGCGGAAAACAGAAAGCAAACTTGCGCGTGGCTTTGTTCCCGGGCTGTCCGCTGATGCCTGGTCACTGGCCGTCGGGAAGTCTTGCGCGAAACGGTAGTACACGAATGCCATCAGCAGCATCAGCGCACCCGGAACCACCATGGCGAGTCGCCAGGCGTCTGCGGCAACGAGTCCTGCGCCTGTAAGCGCGGTGAAAAGCAAGGGCATGGCGACGAGCGCAACACCCCCACCCATGTTCCCCCAGCCAGCAGCCACAGCGTTGGCGGAACCGACAACGTTCGGCGCAAACATCGAAGTAGTGTGGTACTGGGTAATCACAAATGAGGCACCGGTGATGCCAATGGCGATCCGGAAGAGAAGAAACATTTCATAGCTATGACTGAGGCCAATTGCCATGACTGGCAACGAACCGGCGACCAGCAGGATACAATAGGAACGTCGCGGTCCGATCCGGTCGCAGAGCCAACCAAATATCAGGCGCGCAAGAATCGTGATCGCTACCGACCCCATCATGATGTTGCCCACCTGCGATTGTGAGAACGAGAGTTCATCCCGTACGACAGACATCAGTGGCGCGATCGCGAACCATGCGAAAAAGCAAATGAAGAAGGTAAGCCAGGTAATGTGAAATGTGCGCGTAGACGCCAACTTGAAATTGAACAGGGCCATTTTTGTCGCCTTTCCTGTCGAGAAAAAATTCATATACGTATTTTTACTTAGTAAACATACGTAGTATGACCGTAGAATTACGTAAACAGTGGATAAAAATTCCTACAATGGTTTTAGGGGACTGAAAAAACGATTGCGCTGGAAGGCTGACGCGGAGGCGGGTTTGCGTCAGACGAGATTTTCGCGGACGGTTTTGTTCACCATATCCACAGCGTTATTGACGCCGAGTTTTTTCATGATGTTGAACCGATGGGTCTCGATGGTGCGCAGGCTTTTATTCAGGCTCTCGGCAATCTCCTTGTTGTGTTTTCCGTCGATAACAAGGCGGAGGATTTCCTTTTCCCGGCGTGTAAGGTGATACGCATCTTCTACTACCGGTCCGGGAGAACTGACAAAAGGTTTTGAATTCAGCAACTGGTTTGCGAGTACGTGCGACACAGTTCCGGAGAAATACCTGTGGCCGCCGTGAACTTGCTTGAGCGCGCGAATAAATTCTTCCTTGTCCGTGTCTTTGAGTAGATACCCGTGGGCACCTGCCCGCAACGCCTGCACCACATATTCTTCGGAGTCGTGCATCGACAGGATCACGGCCCGGGTTCCCGGAGCATAGCCTGCCAGTTGTGCGGCGGCCTCCAGCCCGTTTAACTCCGGCATGCGGATGTCCAGAACGAGGATGTCTGGCTTGAGCGCTTTCGCTTTTTCAAGTGCCTCCTGTCCGTTGCCGGCTTCACCGACCACGCGAATTTGTGTATCCTGCTCCAGCATCGACTTGATGCCCTTGCGCACCAGGACGTGATCGTCCGCCAAAACTATGTTGATACTGCTCATGTTTCAATTATTTCCGCGCGACAACGGGACGGTGAGACGCACGGAGGTCCCCTGCCCTGTCGCAGACTGAATTTCCAGGTTGCCGTTAATATATTCTGTCCGCTCGTACATGTTAAAAAATCCGCGGCCCGACTCGGGATCGGAACTTCCCGCTTCGACGATTTTCGGGTCAAAACCTTTTCCTTCGTCTTTTATGTCGATCACCAATTCATTCCCGGCTTGCTTCAAAGATACGGTAATCTTTTCAGCACCGGAGTACTTGATGGCATTGTTGACTGCTTCCTGAACGATGCGGAAAATGTTGTTCTCAACTTTCTGCGCAAGCCGGCCAATGTCGCCACGGGTCCGGTACTCGATGTGAATACCCGTGAGTTTACCGATCTCGTGAATAAAAACATTCAACCCCGCCTGCAACCCGTAGTCTCCCAACACCGTAGGTTTGAGATCGAAGGTTACCTTTCTGACCTCCCTGATTATTTCTCTGATCAGTTGGTCGATCTCGGAGATCTTTTGTTTCGCCGGATGGTTCCGGGCGAGGTCGATGGATTCAATCTGGTACTTCAACGAGGTGAGCATCTGCCCGATTCCATCGTGGATATCCATGGCAATACGTTTGCGTTCTTCCTCCTGGCCTTCGAGAATAAGGACCGACCGGTACTTTTGCTGATTGATCTTTTTCTCAATCTCGGCGCGGTTCTTCTGCTTCATGCTTTGCTCAGCAACCTTACGGGCAGAGGTATCCATTCCGAGCATGACGAGCTCATGGATCTCGCCGGCATCATTGTATATCGGGGTGATGAGTACCTCAAACCAGCAATCTTTCTGCGCCCGGTTGCGGGATTTGACCTCGCCTTGCCACAGTCTTCCCTCGGACACCGTATCGACGACGCGGTCCATCCAGTCGTCCGCTTCGTCCATGCCCGGAAACAGATCTGCGAGTCGCGTGTTAGATTGCAGCGTATGCACACCAACCGTTTCGGCAAACGGCTCGGAGACAAACGTTACATTCCCACCACGGTCCGCCTTTGCGAGGAGTCTTGGATTTTCCACTGGCTCATTAACGATAGCCATCTGCTCATACGTTTTCTCCAGCGACGAATATAGTTCGCCGATCTCCTGCGAAAGCTTGCGCGCATTTTTCTCCGACTTCATGAGTTGAGTGATGGTCTCGGTTACCCGCCGGGCGGCGGGCCGAAAGATAAAAATCGCCTCCAGTGCAATCACAAGCAGCGTTACCCCGAGCACGATATATTCGGTTGTACGGATCGAAGCGATCCCCTCCCGGGCGGGAGCATCAAGCTGGCGGGCGATCTGCACTTCGACCAGCACCTGCCCCGCGACTGCGACAAGCGCGATCATTCCCAGTGCCAAAACAGACCACAGGCCGAGCCTCCCGAAGCGGTGTACGTCTCCTTTTATATACTTATCCAGCTGAAGCTGCATTACGTAAAATTACGCAAAAATCTATATAAGCGAGCTTTACGCATGCAAATTCGCATTATTGAAGGGAGTTCACACCAACGTAAACCCAGCCTTCCTCGACCTTCACGGGGAAAACCCGGATCGTTTTTTCCGCAGCATTCAGACATTCACCGGTCTGCAGTGAAAACGATCGCTTATGAAAGGGACAGGCGACCTTGGGTTCATCTCCGACCGAGCCCAGAATGCCACGCGAGAGAACCATCTGCCGTTTGTGCGGACACAGGTTTTGAGAAGCGAACCACTCATTCCGGCGGGCGAAATGAAATACGGCTATCTGCATGCCGTGATATCGCACACATGCACCACCGTTGGGGGGAAAATATGAAACCGGAGCCGCCCGAAACCACGTTACCCCTACACGCTCCAAAGCAATTACCTCACTATTGTTTACCATAACTCTATCACTTATAACTTACAACTTAAAACTTACAACTTACAACCCGCCTGCGCTTCCTCCCGCATGCCACCGCAAGCTTCGTCGGGCAGGCTTACAACTTACAACTCTTTCCCGGCGTCCCAATCCGCCGGAATGCGCTGGCCTCGCATCTCTACAAATGACACCGTCTCATCCTGGCTGTCATCGTTGGCGAAGTGCCTGAACTGGGCGCGGAGTTCGGGCGACTCGACGACTTTTTTCCATTCGCATTCATACGTCGCGATCAATTGCTTCATCTCTTCCTCGAGCTGATCCGCGATTCCCAGGACATCGTTGACGACAACGTCGCGCAGGTATTCGAGTCCTCCCTCCATCTTATTAAGCCAGGTAGCGGTACGTGTCAACGGATCGGCGGTGCGGATATAAAACATGAGAAAACGATCGATGAGTCGCACGCAGGTTTCTCTGTCCACATCGGTGACGAGCAGTTTCGCGTGTTGTGGCCTTGCGCCACCGTTTCCACAGACGTATAGATTCCATCCTTTTTCCGTGGCGATCACGCCAAAGTCCTTCGACTGCGCTTCTGCACACTCGCGTATACATCCCGACACTGCTCCCTTTATCTTGTGGGGCGCACGGAGTCCTTTATATCTGTTTTCGATATAGAGCGCGAAGGATACGGAGTCCTGAACGCCGTAGCGGCACCACGTGGAGCCCACGCAACTCTTGATCGTACGCAGCGCCTTTCCGTATGCGTGACCGCTTTCAAAGCCCTCGGCAATGAGAGCCTCCCATATCTCCGGAAGCTGGCCGACGCGCGCGCCAAACATGTCTATACGCTGACCACCGGTGATCTTCGTATATAGATTGTATTGGCTGGCGATCCGACCGATTGCCATCAGCTTTTGAGGTGTTATCTCGCCGCCCGCGATCCGCGGCACCACGGAATAGGTACCGCCGCGCTGGATGTTTGCCAGAAACCGGTCGTTGGTATCCTGTATAGCCGCCTGCCCGAGGATCATGTCGTTCCAGATGCTGGCAAGCAGGGAAGCGATGACCGGCTTGCATACTTCGCATCCGTCCCCCTTCCCGTAACGGGCTATGAGCGTGTCGAAGTCCCTTGCACCGGTGACGCGGATGATATCGTAAAGCTCCTGCCGCGTGTAGTCGAAATGCTCGCACAATGTTTTTTTGATGCTGTGTCCGAGCGCTTCCAGTGTTGTTTTAAGAATGTCGTTAACCATGGGCGTGCAGCCTCCGCACCCCGTGCAAGCCTTCGTACTCTTCTTCAGATCATCCAGCGTACAGGCGCCAAAGTCGCGGATCTGCACCTCCAGTTCATGCTTGCTGATATTTTCGCACGAGCAGATCTGCGCCGTTGCAGGCAGATCATTCACCGTTGGTTCGCCGGCGCCGCCCGCCAATGCAGGGAAAATGAGCGATGCGGGTTCCGGTGGAAGTTTCATCTTGTTTACTACCATCTGGTGCAGCAGATTATACTGGCCTGCATCTCCGACGAGTATCCCCCCGAGTAAGTGCTTCCCGTCTCCGGAGACATTGATGCGCTTATACACGCCGTCAAGTTTGTTTTGGTAAACGATAGGGACGCTGCCGGGAGTTTCACCGAAAGGATCACCGAAGCTGGCCACATCCACGCCGAGCATCTTTAGCTTCGTCGACATATCGAACCCTGCGAACTCCCGGCATTTTTCTCCGTTTACCTGCGCCGCGGCAATCGCAGCCATTTCATAGCCCGGTGCAACGAGTCCGTACACCGTGTCTTTGTGACATACAACCTCCCCTATCGCAAAGATGTTCGGGTCACTTGTTCGAAGAAAGTTGTCAACAATCACGCCGCCGCGGGCGTGAACGGTAAGACCTGCGGTTCGGGCCAGGTCATCGCGCGGTCGAATACCAGCGGAGATGACGACCATGTCAACTTCGAGCGCGCTGCCGTCCGCAAAAGTCAGCGCCTCCGGTACACCATCGCCGACTATTGTCCGTGTATTCTTTTCCAGGTGGATGCTGATCCCCATTTGCGCGAGTTTGTACTCGAGCACTTTCGATCCTGCTTCGTCGATCTGTCGCGGCATAAGACGGGAAGCAAATTCGACGACGTGCGTCTCGAGACCGAGATCGCGCAATGCCTTGGCTGCCTCCAGCCCGAGCAGACCCCCGCCTAGGACGGCACCCTTCTTTATTGTACGTGCGTAGTCTCTGATGCGATTGAGGTCGTCGATGGTGCGATAGACGAAAACACCATTGCGGTCGGCGCCTTCAATGGAAGGAACATACGCGCTCGAACCGGTCGCGAGGACGAGTTGATCGTAGCGATCGCTCCTTCCTTTGCTCGTCAGTATGGTTTTCGAGGCACGATCGATTTCAATTACACGCTCGTCGGTTTGCAAGATGATGTTGGCGTCGCGATACCATGTTGAAGGGGCCAGGAGCAGATCTTCTTCCGTCTTGCACGAAAAATAATCGCTAAGGTGCATACGGTCGTAAGCAGGCCGGCATTCTTCGCCATAAACCGTAACCTGTATGTCGGAGTCCAATCCGGCCTGGCGAAGCCTTTCGCAAAACTTATAACCGACCATTCCATTCCCGACAACAATTACGTGCTTCATTGCAAACGATTTAAGTAAGTTTTACATATAATTCCAGTAATTATACGTACATAATACCTAAATCTGCAAGAACAATACGTATTTTTACGTAGTTGGTTACCTCGCCTCAAGATTAATTTGGGGTATAACCGTGAAGGAAGATGTAATGGGGGTTTTAGAGATCGACCTCCGACAGCTTCGATGGATTTTTCCAGTAGTCGCGCGGAGAAATATTATACTGCTTGATAAAGCATTTGTGAAAGTACGACTGACTGTTGAATCCAACCTCGTACGCCACCTGGCTGACATTCAGTTTGCCCTCCCGGAGAAGCGTCAGACTTTTCTTCAGGCGTATAGAGCGAATAAACTCGTTCACACCCAATCCTGTAAGTGCTTTGATCTTCGCGTACAGAATTGTCCTGCTTAACGCCGTCTCTTCGCAGATCAACTTGTAATCGAGTCCCGGCTCGGAAAGATTCCTTTCGATGATACTGACGACCTGCTGAAGAAAATCTTCGTCGACCTTGCTGATCGAAACGTCGTCCGGGAAATAGTTGCCCGTGTTCAGGAACAACCGGTGCATTTTTTCCTGAGTGCGCAAAAAGTTATAGATTACCTGGAACAGCAATTCCTTGCCGGCCGGCTTCGTAAGATACACATCTGCGCCTGCGCGGTAGCCGATAGCCTGTCCTTCTTCATAAGACTGATTGGTGAGCAGGATAACCGGTATGTGACTCGTTGCCGGAAGAGCCTTTAGCTCCTTGCAAAATTTTTCACCGTCCATTACCGGCATGATCATGTCGGTAATAATGACCGTAGGCTGAACTTCGAGGGCCATCTTCAACCCCTCATTTCCATCTCCTGCTTCAAAAATCTCGAATGTCCCGGAAAGGTCGCGGCGCAGGTAATACCGCAGTTCGCGATTGTCATCAACGATGAGCAGCCTCTTTCCCTTGAGTTTCACAAGTTTCTCCAGGGGAAACTCGTGAGCAACCTTGTTGCCAAAAACGTTAAAAGGAATTTCACTTCCTTCATGAGCCTCAACGGCGACAATCGATTGTGGAAGATGGACAAAAAATTCCGACCCGATTCCGCGGGAAGATATCAGCTTCAATTTTCCTTTGTTTGCCTCTACAAATTCTTTGGTGATCACAAGGCCCAGGCCCGTGCCTGTTTCTCCGGCGGTTCCGATCGCCAGAGATTTTTTTTCAATCTTGAAAAGGTCGGCCAATTGTTCAGGAGTCATCCCGATACCCGTATCGCGAACGCGCAGAACCGTCTCACCCCCGCGTTCTTCACAGAAGATCTCCACCCGGCCGCCTGCATGCGTAAACTTGACGCTGTTCATCAGAAGGTTTCGGATTACCGTGTCAATCATATTGTAATCCGCGTATACCTTGTGCGTCGCCAGCGAAGAAAAACTTACGGCTATGTTCTTGTTTCTGAATTGCTGTTCCATTAGCGCGACGTTCTTCCGTATCAATCCCGCGACATCAAAATCAACGGGGGAATACTGGATATCATGCGACTGTGTTCGTGCCCAACTCAACAGGTTCACCAGGAGAGTGTAGACCGATTGCGATGACTTGTATACACTATCGACATACTCGCTGATGTCATTTTTCGAAAGCTGGACAAGGTTGTTCTTCAGCGACTCCGCCAGTCCGGACAATGTCGCGACGGGGTTGCGCAAGTCGTGCGCCAAAATGGAAAAGAAACGGTCTTTGGTCTGGTTCGATCGGTGCAATTCCTGAACTGTCTTTTCGAGCTGCTGATTTTGAGCGAGGTTCTGTTCCTGCTGGACCAGTATCTTGTCGGACTGACGGAGGATTTCCCGATTGAATTCCTCCAGCTTTTCGTTCTGGAGGTTGATCTCTTCGTTCTTCTCAACCAGGTAAGAGTTCGCTTCGGATAGTTCGTAAGTGCGTCGCGCAACTTCCTGTTCCAACAACCTGTTTTGCTTCTTGATAGACGACATACGAAGGTAAAAAAATGCGATGACAAGCGAAACCGTACCGAGTACCATCAACGTCCTGAACCACCACGTTTTCCACCATGGGGGCAAGATAACGATATGGAGATCTTTTGCTGCCTCATGCCACGCGCCTTCGGCATCCGTATACCGCAGCCGGAAGACATACGCTCCTGGATTGAGTTGTGTAAAAGCCGCCTTTGTCTCCGAACCCATGTTGATCCAGTTGTCGTGCAAGCCTTCGAGCTTGTAAGCATATTGGGTCTTGGAGTTGGAGTAGAGGTTCAGACTTGCGTAGCCAATGGTAAAGAATGACTGCTCCGGTCTTAGCACCAGCGTATCCGTGAAAGCCAGCACTTTCTCAAGCGGCGAACCTTTTTTATCAAGCGTCTGCAACTCATCATAGATGTACAAATCCGTCAGGTAGACGGAGGACTCAAATTGTTTTCGATTAACACGCAAGCTATCCGGGTTGAAGGAGTTGACTCCGTTGGGGCCGCCGATATAAAGATTGCCATTGCTGGCAGTAAGTATAGACTTGTGGAAGAACGAATTACCTTGCAATCCATCGGTCTGGTCATAGCGCACAATCTCTTTCGTGGATACGTCAAACCCCGTGATACCCTCATTTGAACTTAGCCACATGGTACCACTGTGGTCGAAGGTAATGCCTTTGATACTTCGAGGCAGTCCGTACTGTTCCGTGTAATGTTCGAAGCCGTGGGTGGTATCAATAAACCGGTCTAGCCCTCCGGATTCACTGATCACCCAGATGCTTTTGTCCGGCGCCTCTGCTACCATATTGACAAAGTCGCTGCTGATGCTCGAGGGCGCATCCGAAGGAGTAAAATGGTGAAGGGTGGTGTTGTCGTACAGGTAAAGGCCACCATAAGTACTTACCCACAGCCTTCCGCGTGAATCGATAGCGAGGTGATTGATCCATGCGGGTGTTTTCAGGTTGAACGGAAAGACATTATTATTGCGCTGGTTGATAAACCTTCGGTTCCGGGTGTCGTAAACGGAAAGCCCCTCGCCGTGAGTTCCAATCCATACGAGTGTGTCCTGTGGCAGTATAGACTTGACGTTATTCAGCGCGAGTGAGTTGGCATCTGCGGGATTGTTCATAAAAGTTTGCACCCCGCCGGTCGCCGGATTGAATTTCATCACGCCACCCGACCATGTAGCCAACCAGAGGTATCCCCTGTCGTCTTCCCTAACTTCCATGATGGCATTGCTGCTCAGTCCGTCCGCGGTAGTGTAGGAAGTCAACTCGTTTTGACCCGGGCCAAGACGGGTCAGTCCTCCTCCGTCGCTTGCAATCCAGATGTTTCCGCTGCGATCCTCATGGAGGGATGTTACGACATTGTGGTTAAGTATTTTGTCATCTTTCCTGCCTTTATACAAATGCCGGAAAAGATTCTTCTGGACATTCGTCCGAAAAAGACCGTGACTCTGGCTGGCAAAGAAGATATTTCCAAATGTGTCTTCGCATATCGATGTAATGGACACGCATTGTAGTCCCGGATTCATATACGGCGAATTACCGAAGGCGACAAATTCGTCGCTGTCCTTCTTCTTATAGTGTAGTACCTGACCCTTGATGCCCAGCCATATTGTATTATTGGCGTCTTCGTAAATGCAAGTCACATCCCCTTGAATCCGGTGTCTGCGCAACTTGTCCGTATATTGGTACTGGCGCAGAACCTTTCCCTCACTATCGAGCAACGTAACACCTTTGTCAAACGACCCGACCCAGATCCTGCCTTCTTTATCCGCGAGGATACTCTTTATTTTATTACTGCAAACAGTGGTGGCATCGTTCTCTTCATGCTGAAGGCGGGTGAACACGCCCGTTTGCGGGGAGAATTTTGAAACCCCGCCCCCGAACGTTGCAATCCATAAGTCGTCATTCAGATCGATCGACAACCGGAAGATGACGTCGTGGCTCAGTGAATTTGGGTTTGCAGGGTCGTTCACGAACCATTTTGATGTTCCGCTGTCATGGTCGTATCTGCACAGGCCATAGGAAGTGCCTAGCCACAGCTGGCGCCGCGAATCTTCCCGGATATCATTGACGGGGATTTTTGTCGTTTCCTTTCCTATATCACAGCGAATAAACTTTTCGTGCGCGCGATCAAACAGATTAAGTCCGTCGATAGTACCCACCCACAGTCGTCTCTTGTGGTCTTCAATAATCTTGTATACAATGTTTCCGGAGAGGCTGGTCGAATCTCCCTGTGAATGAAAGTACCGTTTGTAGTTGGCGCCGTCCCAGCGAATGAGACCTTCGTATGATGCCAGCCAAAGGAAACCGTAAGAATCCTGATAAGTATAGAGCACATTGTCAGTGGGAAGGCCGTCGTTGCTCGACAAATTGTCAACTTTCAATTCCGGCATCTGCGCGGATGCGGAAATGTAGAAAACAGCGGCCAATATGAATATGATCAGGCATCTCATGATTTGCAAAGTCTTTTGGGGCAATAACCCTTGTTCCGCGGCATCGTCGGCCCCGACGATTTAAGGTTTCCCAGACAAGCCGGAAGATAAACTTAATTCTCGCAAAATTGAAGTACCGATACTTCAATGAGAATTGGAAATCGGATCCGCAGGGGAGTTGCGATTCTTTCCGCTCCAAATTTCCGGTTATTCGCGTTTGCGCAACGAAACCCGGACTGTTGTTTAATTTTTCGGGACTATACGACAATAGAAAGCTTGCGTCCGGGACTAGTTTTGCGTTGGTTGAAAATCAAACACCGAGACTATATGCAAAAATTTAAACTAGCTTTCATGATCGCTTTGGGCTTTTCCACGTTTGTGGAAGTCCATGCGGGCCCTGGTTGGGAATCGCCAGCGGTTTTTCCACCGGGGATGTCGCAATCTCTCCAACAACATCAGGTTACCGGGACAATAACCGACGGGACTACCGGCGAGACGCTTCCGGGTGTGAGCATCCTGATCAAAGGGACCACACTTGGAACGGTGTCTGACATGGATGGGAGGTATCGCATCACTTTGTCCGACAACAATGCCGTGCTGGTGTTTTCCTTCCTCGGGTTTACGTCCCAGGAAATTGTTGTCGGATCCAGATCCGAGATCGACGTTGTTCTGGAAGCCGATGTTCAGACACTGAATGAAGTGGTCGTCGTCGGTTATGGAACCGTGAGCAAGAGCGACCTCACCGGCTCGGTCGCGAGCGTGAAAATGGATGCGATAAAAGATATCCCCTCAAACTCGGTGGAAGGCCTTTTGCAGGGACGGTCGGCTGGCTTGCAGGTTATCAATTCTTCGCAAGACCCTGGAGCAGGCGCAACCGTCCGGATACGCGGCGGTAGTTCGCTGCAGGGCTCCAATGCGCCCCTCGTCGTCGTTGACGGCTTCCCCTTGGGCGATGCCGGCAATCTTCAACAGATCAATCCCAATGATATTGAGTCGATTGAAGTGCTGAAGGACGCTTCGGCGTCCGCCATCTACGGTTCTCGAGGTGCGAACGGCGTCATCATGATCACCACGCGGAAAGCGAAAGCGGGTCAGACAAAAATCAGCCTGCAGCAGCAATCCACTCTTTCCCAGTTCACGTCGAAAGTGAACCTGTGGAGAGATCCCGTGCTGATGGCGCAATTAAATAATGAGTCGCGTATCAACGGCGGATTTCCTCCTCAATATATAGGAGCGGTTTCACCTACCGGCATTTACTATCCCTCGATCGAAGAATTGTCAAACGGTGAATGGCCGCATAATACCAAATGGGATGACCTTGTCTTCCGGGATGCGCCCATTTCCAACAGTACAACGCTTACTGTATCGAGCGCCAACGACAAAACTTCATTCAACCTCAGCGCAAATTACTTCACCGATAAAGGTGTCTACATTGAAGACGATTTCTCAAAACTCAACTACAACTTGAATATCAGTCACAAGGTATATGATAACCTGAAGATAACGTTCGCGAATATCCTGTCTCGTGGCGACCGCAACAACAACGGTGGACTGGCTTACTGGAGGAGTCCAATAATACCGGTATATGACGAAAATGGCGACTACTACCGTTACAACAACAACGACTTTGATCATCCCATTGCCATTACGCGGCACAGGCTTAACAAGACAAAAACACTGGACGTTCTTTCATTCCTGGATGTCGAGTATGAAGTGATCCCGTCCCTGACGATCACCTCCCGCCTTAACTACAAATACGGAAATTCATTAAATGACCAATATCAGCCGAAGAAATACACGCAGTCGGGTGAGTTCAACAACGGTGCGGCGTCAATCGGCAACTGGCAAGGCAACACGTTCGTCTCGGAGACCTTCGCCAACTACAATAAACTCATGAACGAACACGAGTTGGGCGTAACACTGGGATATTCCTACCAGCAAGATCTTGTGAGAACGTTTAACCTGGGAGCAAAAGATTTTGTCAATGAAGTGCTTCAGAACGAAAATCTCGACGCCGGCAATCCCGAAATGAACACGGTGAGTAACGGCCTAACGAAGACAGAGCTTGTATCGGGGATCTTCCGCGTACACTATGGGTTCCGCGACCGATACCTGGTGACCCTTACCTCACGCGCGGACGGATCATCCAAGTTCGGAGCTAATAACAAGTGGGCGCTTTTTCCTTCCGGCGCATTGAGTTGGAAAGCCCATGAGGAAGACTTTATACAACAGCTGAATATTTTCGATGAGCTGAAGTTCCGGGCGAGCTATGGAATTTCCGGAAATCAGGGGATTTCTCCTTATCAAACGCTGAGCCGCTTTGGCATCAGCAATTACTTCAACGACGGAAACTGGGTGACGGTGATTGGGCCCGGACGTGAAGTAGGCCGGGCAGGTCAAGACGGAATCGAAGTGTTGTGGGGAGGAATCCCGAACCCCGACCTGCGATGGGAAACCACTGCACAGCTCAATTTTGGAGCAGACCTGGCATTTTTCAATGGGCGCCTGCGCGCGACATTCGACTACTACGAAAAATACACCGACGATCTTCTTCAACAGCGCATCCTGCCCCTGTCGTCGGGATACGACCGGATGCTCGTCAATGACGGCTCTATCACGAACAAAGGCATTGAAATAACGCTGGACGGAACCGTCCTCCGGACAAAAGACCTGACACTCAACGCAACCGCTATCTATTATCGGAACCGCAACCATGTTACCGACCTCGGTAACGCGCAGGAGTCAGGCAACATCACGGATGCCAACACAGGAATGCAATTCCGGTACTTCGGAAATAGCATTGAGATGTTCCGGGGATATCCCAACCTGCTGGCTATCGGGCAACCCGTGAATGCCTTCTACGGCTATGTGACCGATGGAATTGTCCAGTCGCTGGAAGAAGGTATTGAAGCCGGACTGGAAGGCGATCTCGCTCAGCCCGGCGAATTCAAGTACGTGGACATCAACAAAGATGGGGTAATCGATGAGGATGACCGGACGATCATCGGCGATCCGACACCGGATTTCATGGCAAGCCTCAATTTGAGCCTCACGTACAGGAGGTTTGACGCGAGCATTTTCTTCAACGGAGTATTTGGAAATGACGTGCTGAATTCACAGTCCTTTAACCAACCGAATAATCAACCGTTCCGATGGACGCCGGACAACCCGACAAACGAGTATCCCCGGTTGAGAGACGGACGCCAGGTCAAGTTTTCGGACTGGTGGATCGAAGATGGATCGTTTGTCCGGATCCAGAACCTGAATCTCGGATACAACCTTGCAAGGAAGGACGGCTTTTCCGCGCGGATATTTATGAACGCATCCAACGTCTTCACCTTCACGAAATTCAAGGGCTACGATCCGGAAGTCGGAACGGATGGCAGGTATGGAGGCGGTTATCCCCGTCTCAGAAAGTGGACGCTTGGTTTAACCTTAACACTCTAAGTTGAATATGAAACTCAAGAACATAATAACGATGACGATGGTTACATGCCTGTTCTGCGCATGCGACCTGAACGAAGAGCCATACGGATTTTACTCGGAGGGGAACTTCCTGACCACGCCGGAAGATGCTGAAGCCGGTATTGGCTACGCATACGATGCGCTCACTTTCCTGGAATACTCGAGAACGGTGTTTTACCTCGGCGACATGCCGTCCGAAGAAGTAAGTCCGAAACCGGATGAAGGCGCCGGCGCCAGAGATCTCGATACCTGGAAAGTAGAGAATTTCTCTACGAATCCGAGCCTGATGAACTTCTTCAAGTACGCCTACATCGCTGTGAATCGCGCCAACATCATCCTTGATAAGATTGAACCCGCGAACTTCGATCAGGCGCTGAAAGATCAGTATCTCGGCGAAGCGCACTTTCTGAGAGCGTGGAACTATTTCAACCTGGTGCGCAACTTCGGACTGGTTCCCATGCACACCACCACCGTTAGCTCCCTCGATCAGACGGCGGCACCCCTTGCTACCAGCCTCGATCAGGTATATGATCTGATCTTGTCCGACTGCCGGAAGGCCAGCGAGCTTCTCCCAATTCAGCAGGCGACCGGCAGAGCAGACCGCGTTGCGGCGCAATCGCTGGCCGCGAAGGTTTACCTGTACATCGCATCGGCAAAGGAGCATGATGTGCCCTTGTACGGCGCCATGGGAAAAGATGTGGCGACAATGTATGACAGCGCCGCCTACTACGCCGGTGAAGTACTGAACAGCCAGTCTGTTTACAAGTTTGAAGATGACTTGCTTACCATCTATGATGTTGAGAAACCCAAGGGCAGCGAGCACATCTTCCTGATGTCAATGGACCGCAGCGGGGTGATCGAAGGTGACTACTCCAAGATTTCAAAAATGTTCATACCGTATGTTGCCGGTGGTGATATCTATCTCGACAACAAGAACGGAAGTTACACGAAATCGCACGATGGATGGAGTGTGTTTCAAACCAGTACCGAGTTCCTGAACACATTCGAGGACGGCGACCTCCGCGCTGATCTGCTCATCGTAGACTCGGTATACAATGCAGAGGGTGGATTGATCGCGCAGTATCCGGGAAGTCTTCCTTATCCGTTCACCCGAAAGTATGTCGACCCATTGTTCATTGCCGACAAGACCAGTGTCAAGCCGTTCCTCATCCGGTTCTCCGACATCGCGCTTGTCTATGCAGAAGCGGTTGGTCCAACCCCGGAGGGCTATGCACAAGTTGATTACATCCGTGACAGGGCGGGTCTGGGTCCGCTGAATCCGGGACTCGACCTTCAGAGCTTTCGCGAAGCCGTGTGGAATGAGCGCAGCTGGGAACTCGCCTTTGAAGGTAATCGCCTCTATGACCTGCGAAGATATAATCGCGTAACCTCGGTCGTTCCCGAGGCGGCGGGTCTTACCCCGGAGCAGGCGGCCTTCTACCCGATCCCGCAGGTGGAGATCGATCTTAACCAAGGTTTATAAGAGGATCAGCCTAAAGAATACTTAGCTATGAAAAAAACCAGAATAACACTTGTATTGCTGTTGCTCATCTGTCAGCTTGGATGTGTCAAAGACCCCTGGGACGATGTTGCCCACGGAGAGTGGAACAATGAGCGCAGCGTGCTGGATATCAAATTCGAAAACCAGGTGGGAACCGCGGAGGTAACACGCATCGATGAACAGACCGGAGAAATCACGGTAACCATTAACGTCGACGCCGTGCCCGACCTGAGCGCCATCGCGCTGAACAGCCTACAACTTTCTTATGGAGCGACGGCAACAATTACGAAAGGTGAGACGCTAAACTTCGAGAACGCGGATCAAAGCGCATCATTCACGGTGACATCACCTACGGGAAAATCACGCACTTACAGCGTAAAAGTGAAATCCTTCCAGGAGACCATCCTCGGAACGTACAGCATCACCGACCTGGTGGTATACGGCGGTACCGGCCCGGAATACGGAGGTTCGGCAGTGATTCCCATGATGAACAAGCCGTGGGTATGGTCTGACACGGATGGGCCCGGCGCGGAACTCGACAATACCCTGACGTTCGAACTCGAAGGAATAACGGAAGATGGCAACACCTATGGAAAGATCATCAACGATGCTGGCCCCGATGGACTCTTCGCCAATTTTGTCTTCATCGGAAGTCCCGAGACTGATGTCAACAACTTCTACCGCAAGATTCCCAAAGGTGAAGGAAAGTGGCTGCGCAACTATGCAACGGGTGAAGTCATCTTCACATTCGTGAATGGCTCGACATCGACGGGATCTATCATCGGAGCGGGCACGGAAGACCTTGGCAACGGAAAGTCCAAGGTGACAACGGAGTCGGCACTCGTCTTCTCATTGAAGGGCACGGATGACTGGGACAAGATCTACTCCGACTATGACAAGTTTGTAAAACGACCCCGAAAATTCTGGGTGGACCTGGCGAAGCAATAAACCATGAAGATCACTTCGATACTCCTTTTTCTTTTTATGATCCTGCTCTCAGCCTGCTCGTCTGGCGAAGAGCAGGATCCCGATCCTCAAGGTAAAGATGAGCCGGATCCTGTCACGTTATCGCTCGTCGATTCCGACGCAACCTTGGAGACAAGGGCCTTGTACTCGAATCTGTGGAGATTACAAACAGAGGGGTTTATGTTCGGCCACCATGACGATCTGATCTACGGGCGAGACTGGACTCAGGAGCCGGGCCGTTCAGATGTGAAGGACGTGTGCGGCGACTATCCAGCGGTATTCAGCCTCGACTTCGCGGAGATCATGGATGATCGGTACGAATCCGCCCCTCTGAACGCCGACCGGAAAAGAACAATATTGGAAGCACGCCGAAGAGGCGAGGTTATCACTGCCTGCGCGCATCTCAACAATCCGCTGACTGGCGGTGACTCATGGGACAACTCCAGCAATGGCGTGGCGAAAGCAATACTCGAAAACGGAAGCGAAGTCAATACCAGGTTCAAGTCGTGGCTGGACCGCCTAGCCGCCTTCGCCCTCGAGCTAAAAGACGACCAGGGTAATCTCATTCCTGTAATCTTCCGACCCTTTCACGAGCACACACAAACGTGGTCGTGGTGGGGAAAGAGCTGCACGACACAGGACGAGTTCATTGCACTCTGGCGCTTCACCGTAGACTACCTCGTCAAAACGAAACAAGTCCACAACCTCATCTTTGCCATATCGCCTCAACTCGACGTTGCAGGATCGAAAGATAATCTGCTCTTCCGCTGGCCCGGTGACGACTATGTCGATTTCATCGGAATGGATTGTTATCACGGAACCAACACGAACGCTCTTGCGACCAACGTCAAGAATCTCGTCGAGCTGTCGAAAGAAAAGAAGAAACCCTGTGGCATTACTGAAACCGGAATCGAAGGCGTCCGCAAAGGAACGGCGGAATACGCGGAATACTGGACGAAAGAAATTCTCACTCCCCTTGCGGGTAAGGACATCAGCATGGTGGTCATGTGGAGA
Organism: Flammeovirgaceae bacterium; assembly: GCA_044507775.1. Classification (GTDB taxonomy): domain Bacteria; phylum Bacteroidota; class Bacteroidia; order Cytophagales; family Cyclobacteriaceae; genus Chryseosolibacter. Next base: position 315,266 of record JBIQIY010000001.1, read on the forward strand.
AACAAATATGATCCTGCACACGAAGGCTATCACTATTTCGGGCCGTGGACGGGCCACAGCTCCGCGAGCGACTTCGTCAAATTTTATCAAAGTTCCTTCACGCTCTTCAGTGGCGACCTTCCGGCCATGTATCAGCCGGCAGAAGGGGTTACTGTCGAATAATCCAAAAACAATAATCAACAACAAGTCCAGACGGTCGGCGCGATTCCCGGATTTTCAAAACCTCCGGGAAGCTCCACCGGCGTACGGGCAAAAACAATCGGGATGTCGAACGTTATCATGAGAATAAGCGTAATCATTTTTCTTTCAATCCTTGTAAGCGGATGCGCGCCTGACATTTTTCAAAGTCAGCAACAGTTGACCGCGAACGTAATCCAGTATCAAAAGGCCGAGTTCTCCATTGTGTTAAGAGAGGATTTTGAGAACCCGTACGATCAGCGGGAGATCGCGCTGAATATGATCCTGAACAGTCCGTCCGGAAAGTCCCTCTTGCTGCCGTGCTATTTTGACAAGCGCGAGGGCGGGATGACCGTGTGGACCGCGCGGTTCACGCCACGGGAAAGCGGACAATACACCTACCACTTCGAAACCATCAAATCCGGAAAAGCCAAAGAAAAAACTTCCGCTCAAACTTTCGTGGTAAAATCTTCAAATGAAGACGGCTTTCTTCATATCGGCGACCTCTGGACTTTGCGCTTTGATTCGGGAAGGCCCTTCCGCGGTATCGGCGAGAACGTTGGATGGGAACCGAGATCTTTCAGCAACCAAAAGTGGACTTATGACTACCTGCTGCCCGAGCTGTCGCGGAATGGCGCCAACTTCTTCCGCTCCTGGATGGCGCCCAACAACTTTCCGCTGGAATGGAAAACCGTGAGAAGCACGAAGCGCTATTCCAACACGGAAGAGCACTTCAACCCGGGCGGAATTCAGCGGCTGGACGAAGTGGTTGAGCTCGCGGACTCACTGGGACTCTATATGATGCTCGCCTTCGACTCCCACAACACATTGATGGAAGAAAACCAATGGGAGATCCACAATTACAATGTTAAGAATGGCGGGCCGGCCACTACACCCACCGAGTTCTTTACATCGGAAGAAGCCCGGCAACGCTACAAAAACCGGCTGAGGTACATTGTCGCACGATGGGGATACAGCCCGAATATTGCAGCCTGGGAATTCTTCAACGAGATCGACAACGCCGCATTCTCCGATCGCGACAGCGTGATCATTCCTCATGAAGCCATTACAAGCTGGCACCGGGAGATGGCCTCCTACCTGAAGCGCATCGATCCTTACAACCATATCGTGACAACAAGCGTGTCGCACCGGATTATTGACGGACTCTATTCGATCGATGAGATAGACCTCAACCAGATGCACATCTACAAACGAACCGGGCAGATCCCTAAAGGGATACACCGATATACACAACGCTACGGCAAGCCCTTTGCGTGGGGAGAGTTCGGCTATGAGTGGGACTGGAACAAAGACTTCTCGGTCATCGGAAAAGAAATGGACTTCGACTTCAAGCGCGGTCTTTGGTACGGACTTTTTTCACCGACGCCTATCCTTCCCATGAGTTGGTGGTGGGAATATTTTGACGAGCGCGGAATGACTCCGTACTTCCGGAATGTGAGAACCATCAGCGACCTCATGCTGGAAGCCGGCAAGGGCTCGTTCGAAATCATCGACGTCGAGGCGCCTGGTGTCGAGTCTTACGCAGTACGGTGCGGAAGTGCGCGTTTCACCTATCTGCTTAACAACGGTACGGCGGCGCGCACAGTCAGTATTCATATGCAAGGCGGAGATCCGGAGGCCACGACGACGGTGAAGCTTTTTGATCCGGCAAAGGGAAGGTATGAGCGTCATGAGCAATTCCGTGAAGACGATGATGCTATCCGCATCGACGGAATCCAGCTTGCCGCAGGCGCGGAGGTGATCGTAATCCTCAGCGCTGACTGAAGACATGCGGGCGCTTTGTGACCGATAGCCCGTTCGTTGAAGTCAAGTCATCCGAAGCACTTTGGAATGCGGAGTACCATCACAAGAATATTTGTTTGATTCTTGTCGAATCCGGAATGCTGCCCGTGTTGGCATTAAACAGCTGAGAGCTTAGATAGCCAAAAGAAAAGGTACAATGCTCGGTCGATCCTACGACCTTCCCTTCGATCTCGCTTCGATTCATAACCACGGAGGGCATCGCCCTTTTCAGTTCACCAAAGGTAGAGACTGCGTCGTATTCTCGCTGCCCGCCGTTCGTAATTGACAAGCTGAACCCACGAGGATGACCAGCAGCCAGGTATAGGATGTTCTGTTGCCTGAAATGGATCGCATCGCGGATAATGTACCAAAAATTCTTTAATAATTTGCCAAGGTACCTCCGGGACACCGCGGTTCACTTCTCCACGACATCCATGAACACCCGAAAACCGATGGAAGGATCTGGCTTCCGGTAGGTTTTCACGCTGTGAATAGTCGACTTCTCCGGAGGGTCATTCCAGCTTCCACCACAGGCTTTTCCTTTTTCATCGATCATCTCCGCCACATTTCCCACCACATCATACAACCCGATATCATTTGGAAAATAACTCGTCGTTTGGGCCATCATGGTCCAACCATCAAATCCTGGCCGGCTACCGAACTCGCAAAGCCTCGCCGGATTTGTCACCTTGAAATTACCGAGAAAGCACCCCTTGTGATTCTGGGGAGACCGTCTATAGTAATACGAGCCGTACCAGGGATACAAGATGTCGTTTCCGACAGGTATATCCTTCACCACTGTGTTTGGCTGCTGCCGCGGTCCTCCGGGCAACATACGAAGTGAGTCGGGGGGAACATACACCTTTACGATGTTTTCACGCATGTCCCAGGTCTGAAATTCCGAATAGCCCAACGCTGCGATCTGCCATTCGTTCAGGGTGGGCAGCCTGAACTTCACTTTCGAAAACAGCTTCTTTCCGGGAAAAGTGTTGTATTGCTGCGTCAACCACTGACAGAAAATGATCGCCGCCTCGTGCGAAATGTTAACGGCCGGAAACTCCGTGTAGTCTCTGACCGTCGTATCCCGCTTGTGGTGAGGCTTCTTGAAAGGCGCTGTGTACTCTTCAAAAAGCGGCATGTCATCCGCAGAGATAGACGACAAATCGTAGTTGCACTTCTGGTAAAGCGCAGAACTCTGTTCTTCCAGAAAGCTTAGGAACAGGTTGTACAATCCGTTCGTCGTCTCCTTCTCAGAGGCGTACAGGTTGCCGCGAATAATTCTCAGGGATTTATCGATATCCTTGACATTGAATTTTCTCGAATTGATGGTCACCGTTCGCAACTCTATTGAATAATCTGCAAGCATAAAAACCTCACCCTCCTTAACTTCCGCAAGTCGCTTCCGGATCGTTTTGTAGCCCAGATGTGAGACTTCAAGGGAGTCGTTCAGCGCACCCCGCGGAACGGAAAACCGGAATTCGCCGGCGTCGTTGCAAATCAATTCAATTCCGTGCTCTTTGACAGCAACCGTCGCGCCCGCCAGGGGACTGCGCGTCTGGGCATCGTATACGCTGGCGCTGATGCGCACGCTGTTTTCCTGGCTCCAGGCAGTCCGGATAATCAGGGTACCCAACAATAAAAGAGCGAGGCTTCTCATGTGACCTATGTTGATTGTGAACAAAAAACGAAAAAACATAAACATTTGTTATACAAACCTATAATAAATATCGTATATTCATGTTTGTATAACAAATATGGCAGCAAAAGGAAATTATCTCGGGGAGTTCGAAGAGCTCGTTCTGATCTCGGTGGCAGCACTGACCGATGACGCCTATGGCGTGTCCATCATGCAGTATATCGCAGATGAAACAGGAAGAATCGTCAACATCAGCGCCGTGCACGAGGTGTTGAAGCGCCTGCAGCGAAAGGGATATGTGAAATCAAAAATGGGTGGCGCAACACAGGAACGCGGCGGCCGAAGGAAACGCTATTTTAACCTGACAGTCAGCGGAAGAAGGACGCTCGAAGAAAATATGAAGGTCAAACTTCAGCTTTATAAGCAGGTTCCAAATTTTTCGCTAAAGCTCACGCCATGAAAGAAACCCGTCCACCCAAATGGGCAGATCTATTTCTGGCCTGGTATTGTAATCCGGACCTCTTGGAAGAGATCCAGGGGGATGCCTGGCAACTCTACTTTGAAAGGTTAAAGAGCGAAGGAAAAACGCGGGCGGACAGAAAATTCATCTGGGACGTCATCCGCTTTTGCCGATGGTCGAACATCCGGAAGCCGGCGAGCCAGTCGGCCACGGCAAACAGTCCTGCGATCTGGAATTTCAACTTCAAGCTTGCGGTCCGAAACGCCGGAAAGAATAAAATGATCTTTGCTATCAAGACAATGGGTCTCGCGCTCTGCCTCGCGTTTACTCTGATTCTCACCGCATACCTCGTCAACGAGGTAACATTCGACAGCTTCCACCAGAACCACGACCGGCTCTATCGGGTCGTTTCCACGGTGAAGTTTCCCGATCACACCACGCACTACGCGATATCTCCCCTACCGCTTGGTAACGCGCTGACAGAAGCCATTCCCGAAATAGAGTCCTACTCACGCTTCATGTACGAGGAGAAAACGATATTTCGTTTAGACGATAAAACGTTTGCCAACGAAAAAACATTTGCTGCCGACAGCAACTTTCTTCGCGTATTCAGTTTCGAATTCCGACAGGGAAATCAGGATGCACTCGACGGCCCGGGCAAGGTGGTCCTGAGTGAAGCCCTTGCCAGAAAGCTGTTCGGTCCGACTGATCCAATGGGTAAGACCCTCGAGTTCAATAAAGATCTGCTGCTGGAAGTTACAGGTGTGATCAGGAATGTACCGGCGAACTCGCATTTGCAGTTCGACGCGCTCATCTCCTGGGATTCCTTTAAACGGTATGACAATTGGGGTAACCTCAACGCTTATACATACATTCTTCTACAGCCGGGGGCGACAATTGAAGCAGTGCGCGCAAAAATTCCCGCGGTAGTCGCCACGTTTCATGACCTCATTGCGCGCGACTACAACGCAATTTATGAGCCGGTGTTTGAACCGATCACCGAAATCCACTTCTCCACTCCTCTTGACGAAGACATTGCACAGAAGCGCAGTCCAACCAATGTCTACATCTTAACCTTCGTCATTATTCTTTTCCTGGTCGGTGGGGTTGTAAACTATCTGAACCTCACGCTTACTGAACTGACATCAAACCTGAGAAAGGTCGGAATCATTCGCATCTTCGGCGGCCTCAGGGGAGGGCACAACAAGATCGTCTTGTCGGATGCATTTTTCACCGTCCTCTTCGTGTCACCATTTATAGTGATCCTCTCCTATTTCGGCTGGCAGTTAGCCCGCAACTTCTTTGCGATCAACATCAACCCCGCAGTTCTGATCCATCCCTTCTTTCTCGGAATTATAGTCATCTTCATTGTGTTGCTCATCAGTTCGGCAAAAATGAACGCAATTATCCTTTCGAGAACGGGTCATATCATTGCCTGCCTTCAGGGTCGGTTAACGAATCGGGAAAGCGGAACAGCGTTCCGAAAAATCCTCGTCTGTGTTCAACTGTGCTTTTCAATTATCATGATTGCCCTAATCATCGTTGTCGTTGACCAGTTTCGCTTTATCCAGGAAGCAGACAAAGGATTCGATGACCAGAATATGGTTGTCATCAAACTTCCCTGGGAAAAACCTCGAATGGTACAAACGTTCATTCAAGAGCTTCGCACCATCCCCGGAATTTTAAAGGCCGACGGCAGTTCCTACTATCCGGGAATAATCGAGACCAAGTATGTATTTGAAGTCGAAACCGAAAGCGGTATGGAGCAATTGCTTGTTCCCATGATGCTATCTGGTTACGATTATCTCAGTGTCTTGAATATCAGGATGACGAAAGGACGATCCTTTTCACCCGATCAGGTTAGCGACCAGTACGGCGCCTTTATCATCAATGAGACTGCGGCAAAGCAGTTTGGTTGGAAAGATCCCATCGGCAAGAAGATCCGTGGGCCGCTCAGCGGTGATAATGAAGCTTATCGCGAAGGCGAGGTAATCGGCATGGTTGAAGATTTCAATTTCGCGTCACTGCACAACCGGATCGAACCTGTTATTATCTTCCTCAGCGATGAAAACTGGGGCAACCAGGTGATTTATGCGAAGCTTGAGCCGCTTCACCCTGACAACCTCATTCAACAAGTACAAGGCAGGTTCAACGAACAATGGCCCGATGTACCATTTGAGTGGGAGTACCTGGATTCAAAGTATCTCAGCCTTTATAAAAACGACTACGAAGTAAAAGATATTTTCGAGGTGGGCCTGGTCATTTCTATTCTTATTTCCTGCCTGGGTATTTTCAGCATCTCTGCGCTGATCAATGTACTTCGTACAAAAGAAATGGGTATTCGCAAGGTGATGGGCGCCTCCGGACTGCACCTTTTCTACCTGCACATAAGGAGTCTGATGCTTTTCGCGATCCTTGCCGCGGTCGCAGCCGCTCCGGTAATCTGGTTCGCATCCGATCAGTGGCTTCAAAATTTTGCTTACCACATTCCCGTTAGCCTGAAGTACTTCGTGATACCCGGCGCGTTGTCACTCGCGTTGACGCTGGTAACCTCCGGCTACCACGGCATCCGGAACATTCGAATGAATCTGGTTCGGGCGTTGAGGCATGAATGAGTGGCGGTCGCTATCATCTCTCGCCCTTTCAGGGCTCTGGTTTAACGCACATACGAACCCAGGGCTCCTCGCTTGCGCTCGTCACCCTGGGCTATTTTCTGACGCCCTTTCAGGGCTTGGTTCGGTCCGCGCCGCAACATCGATTCGATCGCGCCGGCACAACAACTTTTGTTGCAGAACGGAAGTTAGAGGTCTTGAAAACATAAGGTGACTACGGTTGTTGACAGCGGTAGAACTCAAACCAGATCATCTTAATGGTAGCGCTGGCATTCTGCGACCAAGGGCTCACGTTAGGAGCTTAGGTCATCAATGGTTG
>JBIQIY010000001.1:322372-407901 GCA_044507775.1 Flammeovirgaceae bacterium
CTTTCAGGGCTTGGTTCGGTCCGCGCCGCAACATCGATTCGATCGCGCCGGCACAACAACTTTTGTTGCAGAACGGAAGTTAGAGGTCTTGAAAACATAAGGTGACTTCGGTTGACAGCGGTAGAACCGAAATCAGATCATCTTAACGGTAGCGCTGGCATTCTGCGACAAAAGGGCACAGGTTAGGAGCTCAGGTCATGAATGCGGCGCATCGATTCGATCGTGCCGGCACAGCAACTTTTGTTGCAGAACGAAAGTTAGAGGTCTTGAAAACATAAGGTGACTTCGGTTGTTGACAGCGGTAGCACTCAAATCAGATCATCTTAACGGTATCGCTGGCATTCTGCGACCAAGGGCTCACGTTAGGAGCTTAGGTCATCAATGGTTGCAGCCAAAGCCCTGAAAGGGCGACATATCCCAGCCCAGGGTGACGAGCGCAGCGAGGAGCCCTGGGTCTGCAATTGATACAACAAAAAGCCCTGAAAGGGCGCAAGACAATTCGAAGCAACCATGGTCACCGCGTTTCGTTGACATTCAACGCCGGCATCAAATCCCGGGATCCGACTATTGTTATTATCCTACCGACTCCTTATGTTGTATCCAGATTATGTTCGAACAACTCGTTAGCAGCATCCAGGAAAAAGTCACCCTTTCACCAGAGGAACAGGAAGAGATCCGCCACTTCTTTATCCCTAAGAAGTTGCGAAAAAAACAATACGTTCTCAATGCGGGTGATGTTTCCAAACATATCGTTTTTGTGGAAAAGGGTCTGCTCCGGGCATTCAGCGTCGACGAAACCGGTCGGGAACATGTCATGCAGTTCGCCCCCGAAGGATGGTGGATCTCGGACATGGGAAGCTTTCTTTCCGGCGAAAACGCCATCTACAACATCGAAGCCCTGGAAGACGCAGAGTTATTACTGATGACCAAAAAGTCGATGGATGAACTCATTGAATCCATCCCGAAGATCGAACGGTATTTCCGCCTGTTGATGCAGAGCAGCATTGTCGCTCTTCAGCGCCGCATCCGGGTCGTGCAGACTCATTCAGCGGAAGACCTTTACCTCAAGTTCATGGAGATTCGTCCCGATTTAATCACCCGGGCGCCGCAACAATACATCGCCTCCTACCTGGGTATTACACCTGAGACACTAAGCCGCGTGCGAAAACAGATCTCCGAAAAAAAATAGCCCGCCTTGGAGAACCCGGAGCGCGCAGTCGTTTTCTTGACGTGCATCAAGTCCTTTCTTATTTGATATCAATTCCATGCGACTCGCCCTGCCGTAGCTTTGTAGGAAACAAAAGTGTTATGGCAATCCACAAAACGATAGCAATCATCGGTGCGACCGGAGAAGCGGGTTCTGCAATCGCCGAAAGGTTGGCAAAAAGCCCCCATCAGCTGGTGTTGATGTCTGAGGACACTTCCAAACTGGAAGATTTGCATAAATCAGTAACAACGACGTCCGAAGGAAATGCTGATGTCATCGCTCTTGACTGCGCGAAGGAAGCGTCCTGGGAAGCCGATCTCATCATCCTGGCAACTCCACGTGAGAGGGACCGCGAAATAGCAGAAAAGATCCGCGATGTTGCCGTGGGAAAAATCGTGATCATTATTTCAGATCCGGCCGACCAATCCCGGAGCGACCTATCGGATTCGCCGGATGTAAGCGCTGCGGAAGAACTTCAAATCCTGCTTCCGCATTCCAGCGTTGTGACAGCTCTGAATACAACCTTTGCCGCCCGGTTTTTCACTCCGATTATCGATGGAAAGCGAGCGGACGTCCTTATCGCGGGTAATAATAGCGACGCGATTGATGAAGTGTCGGAAGTGATCCAGTCGTCAGGGTACACTACCCGCGCCATCGGTGACCTCGACATGAGCAGTACCCTCGAGCACATGAAGCACATCCTGAACCGCATGGGCAAGAGTAACTACATCTGGCTCGCGGGATGGAAGTCTTTGGAGAATGTAACGAACTGAATCAGGAAATACTCCGGTTAAATATTAAAAGAACCAAACATGTCTACTATGTCTTCCAAATTTTTCAAGCGCGCTTCCCGGCTGGAAGGGCTCGGCATCCAGGTCGTCCGTTATGCCATTGTCATTGTATTGATATGGATCGGCGGATTGAAAGCGTTTCGATATGAAGCCGCCGGTATTGTTCCATTTGTGGCAAACAGTCCGCTCATGAACTTCTTCTATGCGTATGACGCACCCGAATACAGGACTAAAATGAACAAGGAAGGAGAATTGAGACCGGACAACATCGAATGGCACAAAAAGAATAACACGTACACCTTTTCGTACGGATTGGGAGCAGTCATTGTTCTGATCGGCCTGCTGATTGCGGTCTACCCGTGGCTACCCGGTGTGTCAGCAATCGGAAGCCTCCTGGCCTTTATCATGTCGCTTGTCACGCTGTCTTTTCTAATAACAACGCCGGAGACATGGGTGGCCGACCTCGGCGACAGTGAACACGGATTCCCTTATCTCAGCGCGGCGGGAAGACTGGTTATTAAAGATGTGATAATGCTGGGTGCAAGTATTGTGACACTGGCCGAAGCGTCAAAAAGACACCTCCAGTTAAAAGCAATAAACGGTTAAGAGTTAGAAAGGAAAAAATCATGAATACAACTGAAAAACAAATCGCGATGATGTGTGATCCTGTGACGGGATTGTGTGAGGTGCCGCAGACAACATCAACATCGTTCGACGCAGAGACAACAGTCGAGGCCGGCGAAAAGCCCGTGAAACTTCTTTACTTTACGGACCCGATATGTTCTTCTTGTTGGGGAATAGAACCTCAGCTGCGGAAACTGCAGCTCGAATATGGCGACTATTTTGACATTGACTACCGGATGGGTGGCCTGCTTCAGAGCTGGGAAACTTACGGTGGCCGCGACGTGAATGGTCCCACCAGCGTTGCCCGGCACTGGGAAGAAGCGGGAGCGCATTATGAAATGCCGATCGATGGCGGCGTCTGGATTGAGGACCCGTTGGATTCTTCCTACCCTCCGTCAATAGCGTTTAAGGCCGCACAACTGCAAGGCAAAAAGAAGTCGATGGATTTCCTGAGACGCATTAAAGAAATGGTTTTCCTCGAAAAGAAAAACATTTCGAAGTGGGAAAATCTGGAAGAGGCGGCCCGGGAGAGTGAACTTGATGTCGACGCCTTTAAGCGGGCTTTTGAAAGCGACGCCAAAAAAATGTTCGAAGACGATCTGGCTCTTGGACGCTCACTGAAGGTGCGAGGATTCCCGACCATTTTCTTTATGGACAACGATGGCAACCGCTTCCTGGTTTATGGTTCAAAGCCCTATGAAAGCTATGAAGACGCCCTCTTAAGACTTTACCCGAACGCGAAAAAGAAGGAGATCGCCACGGATTACAAATCACTGTTCGAGGCCTATCCGACGATGACGAGCAAAGAAGTTGCCGTGCTGACGGATACGGAGAAAGACGACGCAGAAGCGCAATTAAATGCGCTTTCCGAACAGAAAAAGATAAGCAGGAAGACTTTCAAAAACGGAACGCTCGCGCTGTACAAGGCATAACAGCAAGCATTTTAATAACCGTCGCCTGTTTGGAAAGAGAAGGCATCCCGGACAAGAGTCCGGGATGCCAGAATAAATCTTTTTTTAGACGATGTTAGAAAACATATCGCAGCGTAGCGCCATAAGTCCGTGGGTCGCCGAGAACAGCAGCATAGTGGCCGGCATTACCGGCGGCTGGTAGTAGTTGTTCAAAGTAATCCTTGTCCGTCAGGTTGCGCGCCCACACAAAAACAGATATGCCTTCTTCTGCGCGAAAGCCCGCCCTTGCGTTGAGAAGGGCGTAACCATCTACATTCAAATATTTGGAAGGTGTAGGGCTCGAGGAGAACTCCGATCTGTAATATGAATCAACCGCGAGGAAGAATACGCCCTCTGTGTTCACTATTTTCCTGGCCTTCGATGATAGTTCTGCGCCAAACGAACCTGCCCACTTTGAAATCCCGGGAAGCACTTCTCCGGAAATATCCTTGAATGGCTCGCCTCCCGTTTCTTCCAGAGGTGCGGGAGCCTCCTTAAAGGAAACGTATTTCCCATCGGTGTAGGCAACGGCACCGTAGAGCGACAACGTTTCGGCTACATACACGCTGGCGTCAAGTTCAATCCCGCGAACGCGCACTTTTTCGGCGTTGGCAAGATAGCCGCGATTCACCCCGAGCTGAGAGTTGAGGACAAGCGTCTGATAATCCGTTAAGTCAGTATTGTAAAAAGTCGCGTTCAGCGTCGATCCCCTTGCCGGCACGCTCTTGATACCGAATTCCAGGTGTCGCACTGACTCGGGCTTGATCTCGGCCAGTTCCAGCATCGGTACTCCGCCAGAGGTTGGAAGTCCACCGAGATTCAGTCCGACGGGCTTGTAGTTCGTAGCAAAGGTGGCGTATGTGTTGAGGCCTTTTGTCGTTTTGTACGACACCGTCAGTTGCCCTGAAAGCTTCGTGTCGTCTATGCTGGTCTTGAATTCCTGATCGGTGTACACAACTTCTTTGATCGCGATCAACGCCGGATCATCCGTTTGAAGGCCCCCATAGGTTTGGCGGCTAAAGTCGACTTTCTTCTCATCAAAATTCAGCCGCACGCCTGGCAGGATATGCAGACGCGGGGTGACCGCCCAATCGATTTGTCCGAACACTGCGCCACTGAACGTATTGAGTTGGGACGTCGTCCTGATCCCAAAGCCTTCCAGAAGGCCCGGAGTTTCCCACAATTCGCTGGAAGAATTTTGTGAAAACCGCCATTGAGCAGAGCCCGACTCTTCTGTGTGCACCGGATCGGTGTTGAGAACCTGGCCGATCGCATAGACACCACCGACAACGCTCACGTTAGGCGCAAGATCACCGGCATACCGGATCTCCTGCGACCAGTTGTGATGTCTCGAAGTACCTTCCGACCGGCTCAATGCCTGAAGTCCTGTGAAATCCCTGTCATTGGAGGGGTCCCAGTTCCAGTAACGCCATGCCGTTGTTGACGTGAGTGTGCCCTGTCCGATCTTTGCGTCCACATTGAGTGATAACCCACCGAGGTCATTGTCGGACCTCCACGGAGTATCATGATCTATAAGGCGATCGAACGGATTCGTGCTCGGCAAGGAATAACCCAGGTCGGCAATAATAGCGTTAAACTGTCGATACTCCGGGCGCTGCGTCGGCACCACACCCGCGACCACCTGCGCATAGCCCACGGGACGCTGGCGTGTCGCATCCGCTGCCAAAATGATTTCAACATTGTCGGTGGGAGTATAGAGCAATTGCGCACGCACACCTGTGTTGTTCAGCGTGTTTACATCTTCCTCCCGTGCGACGTTATAAAGCGTCCCGTCGCGGTGCGTGCCCGTGAAAGAAATTCTTCCCGCAAGCCTTTTGGTCAACTTACCCGTGAGAGAACTTTTCACCTGAAGATATCCAAGATTCCCGTAGCTCAGTTCCAGCGTGGCATCTGTATCGAAGGATGGCTTACGCGTTGTAATGTTAAAGGCTCCTGCCGTTGTATTCTTTCCAAAGAGTGTTCCCTGAGGACCGCGCAAGACTTCGATGCGTTCGACGTCTATGAAGTCAAGCGTTGCCGCCGCGGGTCGGGCATAATAAACACCATCAACATAAAATCCGACGCCCGGATCGATTCCGTCATTCGTCAATCCGAACGTTGTACCCAGACCGCGCACATTCAGCGCGGTATTTCTTGGATTCGAAGAATACAGCTGAACGGAGGGAATAAGTTCTTTTACCCGGTTGACGTTGAAGGCCCCACCGTCTTCAACTTGCGCGCCGCTCACGATCGAAACCGGGATGGGAACATCTGTGGAGATTTCAGACCGGCGACGGGCAGTAACCGTAATCGCATCCAACAAATTGTCACTGCTCAGCGCAATCTCCAACGGTTCCCCTGTCAGTTCGTATACTTCTACCTGCTGGGAGCGGTACCCGAGAATCCGGAACTGCAATGTAAAAGGGAATGTCTTCAATGCGGGAATTGTAAACTTGCCATCGACATCCGTAACAGCGAATGTATTGGTTCCCTTGATGACAATCGTGGCCCCGGGCAACGGGCCGCCGTCTTCATCTGTAACAATGCCATCAACGTTCTGGCCAAACACAGCACTGCTGATCACGAGAAAGGCAATCGCGATCAGTACCCCGTCAAAAAAAGGGGTTCGTTTCCTGTAAAGTGATTTCATAAAATTTAGTCGGTTAAGAGTTGAGATGGAAAATGGTTCTTGTCGGAAGTATTGGAAGGCGTCTTTGGTTACTGTGGTTCTCCGGATGCGAATTGTTCAAACCGGTCATTGGCGACTTTCTTAGGTTCAGGTTTCAGGAAACCAAAGGAATGCAGATCGGTTTCACCATTCGCGATCACCCAATTTAAAAATGCGAGCGCCTCGGGTGTAACGGACTGTCGGCTAACGGAGAAATGGACATATTCAAGGGGAACATTCTGAATCTCCTTTGCAGGGCGATCTTCCAGTCTTGCCATTACTTCGGGTAGGCGATCGTAACCTTTTTCTTCATCGTTTACGCGGCCGTTGCCGTTCAGGTCAACCGGAAGCACGACGAGTCCTTCCACCGGCACTCCGGTGGCGGGGTTGTAAATGAGGGGAAGTGGCGAATAGGAAATACCGCTTGAATCACGAAGGACTGCCTTCAACAAATGTTCATCAGCGCCAGCGATAGCCGTGCCCTTGATATCCTTCTGCACATATCCGTAATATTTGCTGAACACAATGGGCGCGCCTGCTTTCTGCAGACGCGTATAAACCGTGAATGGCTCTCTGATCTCCTTCTGTTTATCTTTTTCGGCATAGATATCAAAGAAGAACAGCTGAGTGATCAAGTCCTTGTTAAGTCCTTTTTCCTTGTACACCGCGCCGAACCGCGAGGCCCGGTTGGCAACCGGTAACACAGCATAGCGGGCAAAATATAAATACTCCCGATCCTTCTTGATCTCTTCAGGTTGCTCATAAGCCTCTACCATAATATCAAACTGAGTTGGGTCGGAGGAACCGCGCGATTCAATGATGACCTGAACGTTCGGGTACTCCTGGTTGAAGCGATCGATCCAGTGTTGAACCAAGGGATAGGAAAATCGTACGCCTGTGATCCGAACAACCGCCTGCGAGTTGTCCTGCGGCGATTGACCCGATGATCCTTTATGCTGCGGGCTTTGGGCCCATACGACGATCGCGCCGAAAATAAGAAGATGTGTTAAGAAGGTTCGTTTCATCTGTTATGCTTTATGGTTTCGGAGACGCGGGTCTCTCCCTGCCCTCCGGCGTTTAATAATACAAATCTAAATTAATTCTCTACTAAATCAATAGACTTCATCTTCTTTACGAAAAAAAATTTTTAAAGTTTCCGGATGGCGCGAATTTTATGAAATGGCGCAAGTTTCAGGTGCTGCTGGCATACCGGCACATTTATCCGCAAAAGGCTTGGGTGCTCCCATACGTTTTCCGTCCGGAACAGTAGCTTTGGGGTTAGATGAGCGATAATTTGAAAATGAAGCGCGGTGAGTTCATTGCCCTTTCGGCCTGTACGATGGCTCTCACCGCCCTGGGTATTGACATCATGCTTCCCGTCTTTGCCAGCCTCCGTGAGCACTTCAATCTGTCCCATGAATCCACCGCGGCCGCACACATCATCACATTCTTTTTCTTAGGTCAGGTAGCCCAGCTTTTCTTTGGGGTCCTCTCCGATCGTTTCGGGCGGCGCGCCATTCTGCGCATTGGCTTTCCACTCTATATTGTAGGCGGGGTCGTCGCAGCTTTTGCTCCCGCCCTGGGGCTAATGTACGCCGCGCGGTTTGTAGCCGGCATGGGTGCATCAGCAGTCCTTACAACCACCGTCGCGGGCGTTCGCGATCGTTTCGTAGGCGACGAAATGGCACGCATCATGTCGCTGGTCTTTACAATATTTCTCTTCACACCGATCCTGGCTCCCTTCCTGGGTTTAGCCATCCTGTCCGTTTCTTCGTGGCAGATGGTATTCCTGACACCTCCTTTGTTTGCTGTAGTGGTTTACCTGTGGTCCCTCCGCCTCGAAGAATCTCTGCCGACGGAAAAACGCATTACGCTAAAATGGGCGACCGTGATTGCCTCCATGCGCGAGGTCTTGAGCAATCATACCTTCGTTCGGTACACGGCTGTGACCACCGTGCTTTTCGCGGGATTGAGCTCCTATGTTGCCAGTTCCGAGCGCATGATCGGCGAGATTTACGGCAGACCAGAATTGTTTGCGTGGATTTTTGCGGGCATTGGATTGATCATGTCCCTCTGCGCGCTCATCAACTCCCGGCTATCATCGCGTTTTGGCGCGAGGCGCACGCTGCGATGGCTTCTCGTCTGCTATACGATCATTGCCGCGGCGCTCGCTGTATTCACCATTACCTCAGATGGCTTACCTGACGTCCTTATATTTTTCCTGGGCATTGCCACGCTGATGGCTATTAACATTGCCGTGGAGCCGAACAGCAGCGCCCTTGCCCTTGAACCAATGGGAAACATAGCGGGCATTGCCGCGGCTGTATACGGAACGGTGTTTTTCTTCGTCGGGGCGTCGCTCGGGTCGGTCATCAGTTACCTGATGGTGAGCAGTGTTACTCCTCTGGCCGTAGCCTTTCTTATCATTGGAATTCTCACCCTGGTGTTTGCGTTTACGGAGCCGCGAAGATTGCGCTCGTGAAAGGAGCGAAGGTCAGGGGGTCAATGGGATTGGAACGTCACTTGACTATAACACTTTTTTTTGAACTAACTTCCCATGAGAACCACTGAGCTTCAGCTCAGAACACCCCTTTGCGAGCCCGTAACTGATAAATCATCAAAATTTGAAAGGCAGGAAGAGCGCACACACGCAGTGAGTAATATCCGCGAGCTTTGCGCCTTTGCGTGAGACAAAGACCGCCCTTATCGTCTGCAAAGTTCGCAATCTCTGCACCTAATCGATTCATTCCTACTCGCCCACACAAGCCGTAACCTAAGGCGGAGCACTTCCTTTAAAGCGTTCCCGAGAGCCACGCACCATTGAAATCAGACAGTTGCCGTGAAATCCTGGCCTTTTGTTGCGCGACTGATCGCGATAAATGTCAGTCCAACCGTGACGTACAGTAATCCCAGAAAAAGAAGAGCCATATACCCGTCAAACCCGGCGATTGTCAGCATTGACGCCGCACCCACTGCGGTAACGGCGCTCACAGTGAGCTTCAACCCGACAACTTTCCACGGTATGCGCGCCTCATAGTTCAGTATCTGAAGAGCAAACACAAATTCAATAACACCGAGAAGCAATAGGGAGAACCCCAGCACATTTATCAGAGCAATAGCACTGGTGGCCCAGATAAGGAGAGCGATCGACAGACCGATCAATATGAATCCCACCCACGAGTAATAGGTCGATCGAATATAAGAGCCTCGCGTTTCTCTGCCGATCAGTATACCGAGGACACCTACGGTCAGGGAAGCAAAAACAAAAATATACTGAAGTACCGGAGAGGGAGAAAAACTCAGCAACGCGGCACTTATCCCGGTAGTCAATAAAATGATTCCCATCAATAAAATTTTCCTGTTCGTATTCATATCAAGAATTTTAAGTCTAATGATTAATTCATTCCCGGCTCCAAAACCAGGATTGCGAGGCATCTACGTCAATGCCCGACGGCATTGCGCTCTCTCGCTCGTGCGCTATTTATTTATCAACAAAGTTAGCGATGGAATGTCGGCGAAATATTGATGCGTGATAAGAAAGACTATTGAGCGCCTGTCTGGCCAAATACCAAAAGCAGTCCCCAGAGTATCAGTACAACCAAGACCAATATCTTAACGGCGGGTGTAACTCTTCGACTGTAAAGATCCTCTTTCAATTGGTTTTTCATGATCACTGTTTTTTACAGTAATCCGAACAAAAAGAAGGCCACAGAAACAGGGTTCTCTTGATCAACCGCAAGAAAACAATTGATATAAATCAAGCGACATACCGCGAAAGTTAGGCGGTCTCTGCTTCAGATGGAGTTTGATGATTGTCTTGGCCTTTATCTTGTCGCCAGAGAATCACGGCTCCGAGCACCGCTGCCGCGATGGAAGCAATGAAGATGGCGATCTTGGCAGCGGGGAAGTCTTCATCCCGGAATGCCAGCGACGCGATGAATATCGACATTGTAAACCCTATCCCTTGAATTGCACCTGCACCGAGTAGTTGTCGCCACGTGTAAGCTGAGGGCTTGTCTGCGATCTTGAGGACCGAAGCCAGCCACGCACCTGAGAATACACCCAACGGTTTTCCGAGCACGAGTCCCAGGATGATGGCAATCATAAATTGCCAGTTTCCTTCGAACACACCTGCCGAGACTACGACGCCTGCATTTGCAAGCGCAAAGATTGGCAATACGAGGTAGCTGGAGATAGGCTCCACGGAGCGCAGCAACTTATCTGCCGGCGACTCAATCCTGTCGTGTATTGTGTCCAGCATCGCTAAAGCACGGTGAGACGGGCCGTGATGGCCGAAGTTTTGATTGAAGGCAGCTTCCGTTCGCAGGATGATTTGCGCCTGCACGGCAAGTGCGCGAAGATTTGCAGGAGGGCGCGTTGGAATCACCATGGCGAGGATCACACCACTTAGCGTGGCATGGATACCGCCATCGTGCAAAAAGAACCATAAGACGCCACCCAACAACACGTAAGGCAGAGGCCTGTAAACCCGCGCCCTGTTCAGTGCTATCAGTACCACCGTCACTCCCACAGCGCCCAGCAAGTAGGTGTATTGAAGTTCAGTGGTATAGAAAGCTGCAACGACTAATATGGCGACAAGATCATCAACGATTGCCGAGGCCGTGAGGAAGATGCGCAGTTCGACTGGAACGCGTTTACCCAGGAAGACAATCAAAGCAATTGCAAAGGCCGTGTCAGTTGAAATGGTAGTACCCCACCCCATTGTCATGTAGCCTTTGGGCACGATGAAAATATATATCAAAGCAGGGAAAACGATACCACCCGCGGCCGCGGCCAATGGGAGTATCGCTGCGCGCCGCGTCGACAACCTGCCCACGGTAAATTCGCGTTTTATCTCCAGTCCGACGACCAGGAAGAAAAGAGTCAGCAGGCCATCGTTGATCCAGGTGATGAGGGGAAGCTGAAATGTCCCACCATTGAGTTGAAAGCCTATATTGGTTTCCCAGAATTTTTCAAATTGTTCTCCGAGCGGACTATTGGCGAGGATAAATGCCAGGATCACCATTGCGAGCAAAGCCAACCCGGAAGACGGACCCCAGCTTACGAAATCTATCGTCGCGCGCCGCAATCTGTGTCCGGGCGTTTTCAGCATTGCATCCGCAAGAGAATTTTCGTCCCACGGTCCCTCATAACGTCGTCCGTTGATAAAAAATGTCGGTGCGATGAAGGCGCCGCTGCGACGTCCGGTTTCAATGTCTTTCTCAATCTTTTTTTCCGCCTCGTCTGCCCCCCGTGCACCTTCCTGCGGCAGATCAAAGCCAAAATCTTCTACAACACTCCGAAGGCTTGCATCGTCGAGGTCCTTGCCGTACGCCATCAATTCATTGTGGATGTCCCAAAAGTTAACCGAATGGAGGGCCAGGTATTCTGCTGCAAACGCCGCCCGTCTGGCGATCGGGGTGTCAGTAACCGGGAGGTGCCTGAATACATAGCGCATCTGATCACCAAACCTGGTATGCAGGTTGGCAATGACCTCATGGGCTGCCGCGGAAGCGGAAGAGCCATAGCTGCCATATTCTACGACCGTTATCTTGGCGTCCGGTGCGCCAATAATGTGATCGTGTCCGACGTCCACGTTAGACGCCAGATATCTGACCCTATCACCGTCGTGTATTCCAGCAAGTGCCTTTTTCTCATTGGATTCCGCCATGTTTCTGGTTTTAGTTCAAAGTGCCTCTAATTTAGTACACTTTGGCGCGATCAATCAAAAAATCCCGCCAACGGCATACCGCTGGAATAAAATCGAGCCTGAAATGGCCTTGGCCAACGCGGATTTCTCAAAGGTTGAGTTTTAAACCACCATTGACTACAAACCCATCGACAGGCGCATAGATATCCCTGAACACGGGATTCGATATTGAGCCCGTATAGATCGTATCAAAGCGTGTCTGGCGCGTATCAAGAAAGTTCTCAAAATTTACGAACAGCGAGAAGCGCTCCCAAAGCTTTTCGAGCATGAAGCCGCAGATCCAGTAATCCTTTCCATAGGTGTTGTCCGTCAGTCGTTGTTCTCCGAAATAGTAGGCCTCCAGTCCCGCTTTCCATTTTTCCTCGATCTCATACATAAGCACGTTGTTCAGTCTGTGCCTGGCGGTGAGGGGATTTCGAACGACGGCGCTTCCTTCGTGGATCCGGGTGTCCGTGAACGTGTAGCCTATGAATAACTTGAAGTCGCCAAACTCCACTTTGACGTTTGTTTCAGTTCCCTTGCTATCCGTAAACCCGGATAGATTGACAAGCTCATATCCATTG
Source organism: Flammeovirgaceae bacterium (assembly GCA_044507775.1). GTDB lineage: Bacteria > Bacteroidota > Bacteroidia > Cytophagales > Cyclobacteriaceae > Chryseosolibacter. Next base: position 334,886 of record JBIQIY010000001.1, read on the forward strand.
TTGTCCGATGAAGTCAGCATCAATGGGCGATCGAGGTAGGTGTAAAAAAACAGATGATTAACACTGAAGCCGGCATCACCAATCTCGGTCCGATAATTCAGGTCCCAGTTCGCTCCGTAACTCCTCTCGAGCACGTTCTTCCCGGGCGAGACGGGAAGGACATTCTGAAACTGAATCCGTTCACTTTCTTCTGTAAAAATTGTCGGAGTCTTATATCCAAATCCGCCGCCAATTCTCGAACTGAACGTTCGGCTTGCCTTAAAGAGCACCGACACCCGGGGCAGCAACGCAAAGCCGTAGTCGATCACATAATCAGCGCGCAAACCGGTTTCCAGACTAACCCGATCACTGGTTGTCAACGCATTCTGAATAAAGGCGCCGAATGTAGTATGATTATAATCGCGTACGGCATTTGCAGAAGATCCAATTTCCGAAAAATCATCCGTCCATGCGTTCAAACCCACAACCCATTCCGAACGATCGCGGCTGTCGACGTAGTTCAGCTCCGTGAATGTACTATTTTGTACGCCTCCGAACGCGACCGTTGGAATGCTGAGCAACCGATCGAAATGATTGATGCTATTTTTCAGCGTAAGAGAAGAACCTTCTTTCAACCGATGAGTGAGGCTGAACTCCGTGGAGTAGCGGGTTGACTCATTGTTCTCAAAGTAGCTGTGAGTCGCGTCGCCGTCACCCTGAATGTAACGGATATCACCTCCGATACGGTCTTCCGTTGTAAAATTCACTCCGATACGCATCCTCGTATTTTCGGCCAGCGTGAGAAATAGCTTAGGATTGACCGAGTACCGCGTGAACTTTGGAATGGCGGTCAGGCCAATGTCCGCGGGATCATACGGATCGTTCGTGTTGCGCGACGCGAAAACAGTTACTCCGGCTTTGCCAAACTTATGTCCATAAAAACCACTCACGTCCAGCCCTTTTGCGCTCGTTCCGTTGATCATGAAGCGCAGGTCACCTTCCTCCGTCGGTTCGCGGCTAATCAGGTTGACCAGGCCTGCAATTGCTCCGCCTCCATACAGCGTAGACGTTGCTCCTTTAATCACTTCTACCTGTTTGAGATCAAGCGGGGGAGTTTGCAGGAGTCCAAGGCCGCCGGAAAATCCCGCGTACAGCGGAAGACCATCCTTGAGAATCTGGGTGTAGCGACCGTCGAGGCCTTGTATGCGTATCGACGCATTCGCGGAAGTGGCCGACGTCTGCTGCGTCTGAATACCGGTACTTTCATTTAATAGCATTCGGATGTCGCCTGGTTTCATATTCCCTTTTTCATCGAGTTCTTCGCCGGCGATAAATTCGATACGCGTTGGAATATCCGCCACCGTCCGCGTGCCGCGGGTGGTCGAAATCACTATTTCATGAAGTTCTTCATGTTCAGGTTGGAGGAAGACTTCATAAGGAGTATCTATTTCTAACGGAAAGGTTATACGCGCCGTCTGCGACCGATAGCCTATGAATGTAAATTCAATCACCTGCGCTCCGTTCGGGATATTGCGGATTTCGGCAATTCCTTCCGCGTTCGCAGTTGCACCTATGGCCGTGCCCGCCACGACGGCGCTGGCGCCCGGCAAGGGTTCGAGGCTTTCAGCATCCCGGACTAAAGTGGTAAAGGTATTTTGCGCAAAACAGGAATAATTCGACCAAAAAGCTATCGCAACAAATACGACCAAACGCATAATTCTTCTCAATAAACCTTGACAGGCCTAAAGATAAAGCAAAAGGATCCTATCACCGCAGGCGTTTGACCTTTGTGTTGCTTAGTCAGAATCGTTTTGACGCAGATGCGCGCATGTACCTGAATCAACGCGCGACCGGATCTCCCGCTACCTGTTCCAAAGCTTGTTGCAACACGTCGAACGGACGATAACCCACCGTCATGACACCTTTCCCCTCGTCATTCATAAACGTTAACGTTGGAAATCTCCCGATGCCGTGAAACCTCGCTTTTTGCAGATCCTCTCGAAAAGGAACTTTGCCGGCGCCGTCCTTCCAATCGCTTGAAAACTTTTGAAAATCTATACCGGGAGTCGCTTCCGCGATGGAGAGCAGAATTGCGGTTTTTGAAATGTTTGCTGCATCTTCCATCATGCACTGCCGAATCCGGAACAAGTAAGCATCCGCTGCCTCGTCTGATTGCAACCCTGCGGTCTTGACTGCGATGCAAGGGGGATACGACGAAGAAGGGGGATCCAGGTGCCATATGTCGTAGCGCATTTTGACTTGCGTCACTTCACTCGCGTGCATCCATACCGGTCCCATTTGCAGCGGGCGGGAGACACTATTCATTGCATCATTGTAGGAGTTCCAGTTTGGAATCATCCCGCACATGACGTAACGATAAGAAACCCGGGCGCCATACTTCGCAAGAAGTTGACGCCAGGGTCTCTCTAGTGCCCAGCTCCAGCAGCACAGCGGGTCGGTGTAAAACTCTACTTTTATCTGACCCACCGTCTCGTCAGCCGATGTTTTTTCCTGAAGACGTGGACTTTGCAGATCCCGATCCGGGTGTAGTCCTTTTTTTTCTGCCTGTTTCATCTCCTGGTGTCCTCGATCCGCCGCCGGGGGATTTCGCGTATGCGCTCCATTGGTTCTCTCCTGTTGGTGTCGCCGCGTTCACTTCCCCACTGCGTTGCTTGCTGAGTGTTTCATTTAACTCCTGAATCGTTTCTTCGGTGCGGCGCGTTCCGTCTACTTCCTGGTCAATAAGTCCGTTGGTCTCCGCAACATGCTGAATCGGATCCTGGATGTACTGCCACACTTCACCGAGGCCCGGACTGACACCCTCGTTCCACGGCCCGCGAATTTCCGCGCCATTTGACATGTTGAAATAAGTGTTGCTATGCTTGGGATCTCCTTGCAATACTCCCGGAGGAAAGTTGGGCTGTATCGTCTGAAGAGCAGCCTCAAACATCTGGAAGTGGGCGATCTCACGGGTCATCAGGAAGCGGAGTGTATCTTTTACGTAGGGGTCGTCCGTGAACTTCATCAGGTACTCATAAACAATCTTGGCACGTGATTCCGCACCCATATCCGAACGAAGGTCAACCGTCAGGTCGCCGTTCGCGTTTACATACGTGCCGCTCCAGGGAATGCCCTGGCTGTCCGTAACCATCGGTCCGCCTCCACTCTCCACCAAAAAATGAGGATTGTACATGGCGTCATGTATGACATTTTCTTTCGACGCCTTGCCTCCCATGATCTTCATGATCTCCGATTCGTCGGCAGCATCTTTCAGCTTTCCGTTGACGCCGGCCAGCAGCATCTGAATAGTCGCACCGACTATTTCAAGATGACTGAACTCTTCCGTTGCGATGTCCATTAGCATGTCGTACTTGTCCGGGTACGGTTCCTTCGCACCGAAGGCCTGGACGAAATATTGCATCGCCGCTTTCAGTTCGCCATTCGGTCCACCGAACTGCTGCAGCAACAAACTTGCGAAACGCGGATCAGGTCGCGAGACTCGCGCATTGAATTGTAAGTCTTTAACGTGGTAAAACATAAGGTTTAAATAAATTTGGTTAAACACGCGGCATGTTGCGCGCGCCACTAGTTGTTCTAAGTGCTGCGGATTAATAGGACCACGCGGCACGGAATCCGGTCGTTGAACGAGATTGCAATCCCCTTTCACAACCAGGCAGTGAGCTCGACTGATATTCATTGTAAGTGATAGCGCAAGCGCAGATAAAGCAGCAATTCTGCATGAATGCATACCGCTCTCCAATGACTTCAGCACAACCGAATCTATAAGTACCGTGCCCTGCTTCGCGCAACGGGAAATACCCGCTTCGTTGACCACCCGCCAGCTTCGGTTTTTTGTAAATATTTTTCTTTAAAGTGGACGTGCCGCCCAAACAAGCGGTCGCCGGCAGAAATAATTAGAAAAAAAGGCACCGATCGAACGTTCGAGTTAGGTCTCTTGCACGAATGACTCCCCATTTCGCAAGTGCGTTTTGGGAAATCAGATGGGCATTTTATCTCCATAAGACGAGCGGTGCGTCGGTAGATCACTGCCTTGTATTTCCGGGAAGGCCGAGTGGGCATATTAGTTGTCGCTATGTCGGAAACTGGTCATGAGAATAACAAACTTAATACTTGCCGCTGCGATGATTCTGACAGCTTGTGGTCGGGAAAATTCAAATACCGATGTTGAAACACCCGGCGAACCAAAATCGGGAAAGACGAAGGCACTGGAAGCGGGAGCTGATCTTCTGCAGGCAAAAAGCCCGTTGAAAAAAATCAACGCCTACCTCGACGGGTTCCATTTTTACAACGGAAATATCAACGCACAAATGGAAGCTCATCACTATGTCTCACAATTAAATGAAGATGTGCACCAGGCAATTATTTACGACGGAAACGGAGAAGACGCCAGGATCATGGGCATAGAGTACATCATCTCCGAAAGGCTATTCAAGACATTAGATGAAGAAGAAAAGAAGCTTTGGCATTCACATCACTACGAAGTGAAATCGGGTACACTCATCGCCCCCGGCATTCCGGACGCAGCGGAACACGAGCTCATGGAAAAACTTGTGTCGACGTATGGGAAGACGATCCATACCTGGCATACAGACCAGCACCGGGAACTACCAACCGGTTCCCCCATGATTATGATGGGCTTTACCAAAGATGGCCAACTCAAACAGGAACTTGTTGATGCGCGGGACCAGCGCTTCGGGATCTCAACGGAGGAGAAGAAAAAAAATCGCGAAGACATATCCATGTCTGAGGTTGACCCGAATGCCAATGCCTGGGAACGAGGAGAGCTACGTCAGTTTGTTATCACGAACAAACCTGACAGCGCTTTGCATAAGCATCAGGGGCCACCACAGAAACGCTAAGGCACTTCAGATCGCGCTGCTGGCAATCTCATTGTCGTCAGGTGTGCTTTCCCTCGATCTGAGCCTGCATTTCTTCCAGTGGTATTCCTTTCGTTTCCGGAACAAAGAGTGCAACCCAAACCAGCTGAAGGATCATCATACCAAGAAAAATTCCGAAGATAAATTGTGGCTCGAGTTTCTCCGCCATCCTCGGAAAGACCAGGGTCAGCAAGGCAGCAAAAAACCAGTGTGTAAAGCTTCCTAGTGACTGGCCGAATGCCCGTTGCTTATTAGGGAAGATCTCGCTGATAAACACCCAGATCACCGCCCCTTGTCCGATGGCATGCGCCGCGATGAATGCAAAAATATAGACCGGCACCATTCCAAAGTTTCCGGAGGAGAATGCCCACGTGGTCAATCCCAGCGACAGGATATAACCGAAAGAACCAATGTACAGCAGGCTGCGTCGGCCCAGGCGATCAATGAGCCACAATCCGACAAACGTGAAAATCAGGTTTGTAATTCCGATTCCAACAGATTGCAGGAGCGCTGTTTCAGTAGCCAACCCAGCCATTTCAAAGATGCGGGGTGCAAAGTAAAGGATGGCATTGATACCGGACAGCTGATTGAAGAATGCGATAAAGAACGCGAGCAGTATAGGTTTTAGAAGTTGACGGGAGAAGAGCACAGTAGATTGCTTCGCTTCGTTGCCGGAAGCGATGATCTCGCGATAAAGAAGATCCAACTCTTCTTTTGTTGCGCCTGCGCTTGTCTTTTTCAGTACAGCCAGTCCTCCTTCGAGATCCTTCTTTCGCACGATCAGCCATCGTGGACTTTCAGGCAAGCCCACACATAAGGCGGCAAACGCCAGTGCCGGAAAAGCCTCCACACCCAACATCCAGCGCCACGCGTATTCCCCAACCCCTGCCAGGAGAGCGTTCGAGACGAAGGCGATCAGGATACCTAACACGATATTAAACTGGAACATTCCAGCAAGGCGTCCGCGGTATTTTGGCGGAGCGATCTCGGAAATAAACATAGGTGCCGCTACGGTCGAGATGCCCACACCAAGACCGCCGATAAAGCGGAAGAACATGAACGAATACACCTCTGGCGCGAGGGCCGACCCAATGGCGGATGAAAGGTAGAGCACCCCGATCCACAGGAGTGTCTTCTTGCGGCCGAAGCGTTCCGAAGGCCATCCTCCCGTCAGCGCCCCCAACACGGTACCCCAGAGTGCCATGCTGATAGCGAGTCCGTGCAGCGTACTGTCCAGCTGCCAGAGAGACTGGATTGTCTGCTCTGCGCCAGAGATCACAACAGTATCAAATCCAAAAAGGAATCCCGCCAGGGAAGCCACGACAGCGCTTTTGTACAAAAAGAATCTACTGTTCATATTTCAGGAGTGAGGTATCTGAATTCTTATTTTGCCCCGTTCAGCAACTTTACGGAGCTAAATATGGCAATTTATTATCACGTTCTCACCTGGATTTTTGTGGTTCGGATCGATGCCGGGCCTGCTAACTCATAAGATGTATCAGGAGTCCACTATTCGAATCCCATAAAATGATTGGGTGCAACACATCCCTCATGGGCTTTTTTTTATTAAATTCATCCAACCAATACTTCTATGGCCATCACAAAAAAAAGCAAGGAAGTAACCGCGATCTTTGGTACAGGTTTCATGTTGACTCTTGCACTCTTCTTTGTCGATGAATCGAGGTATTCATTTGATTTTCTGCTGAAGCCGGGAGAATTGGCGATGCTGTTGTTCTTCACTTTCGGCTTCTCTACCGTGCCGATGGCGATCCATGGTTTTGTGGGAGACAGGCATCCGGAAAAATCATTTCGATTCTCGCTCTTTGGATTCGCGCCTCCGCTAATAATATTGGTCGGGCTCGTATTTGCGTAAGGTGGCTTGTTGACCTGCACAGTTGAGGACGCGCGGCTTCAACATTTAACACCATGGAAAAAATACACGATTTCCTGAAAGATCAGGTAAACCGCCATCGAACGCCTTCAATCCAGTATGCATTTTTCGATACAGCGAAGGTCATTTACGATTTCCGCGACGGGCTGAAAAATGTAAATTCAAGAGAACCCGTCGACCCGTCCACTACTTACCATTTGTATTCAATCACCAAGACGTTTACGGCGCTATCTGTACTGCAACTTGTTCAAGAAGGAAAGGTCGGGCTGGACAAGCCTGTCGTGTCCTACCTGCCGGAATTCCCATACGGCGATGCCATTACCGTTGAGCAGCTATTGAATCATTCCGCAGGCATTCCCAACCCGATGCCACTTAATTGGATCCATCTAAAAGAAGAACACGCCGCTTTCAGACGCGATGAGTTTTTCGCGGCCATTTTCAGGAAACATAGCAAACTGAACCATCGTCCCGGGTCGGCCTTTAAGTATAGCAACCTGGGCTATGTTATCCTGGGGCAGTTGGTGGAAAAAACGTCGCACCTTTCCTTTGAAGAATACGGGCACAAAAACATTGTCGCGCGGATGGGTATCGATTCGACTGATCTGGGCTTTCAAATAAATCCCGACCGACATGCCGTGGGATATCACAAATGGTGGTCGCTCAGCCATGCAGCCCTGGGCTTACTGTTCGACAAACGCAAGTTTATGGGAGAAAGAGAAGGCGCGTGGCGACCATTTCGCAAATTCTACAACAACGGAATTGCCTATGGTGGGTTGATTGGTTCGATATCGGGTTTAATCCGGTATGGGCAAACCCTGATGCACGACAATTCAATCCTGCTAAGCGATCACGAGAAGAAAAGGCTATTCACAGAAACTGTCATCCAACATCGACCCACAGGAATGTCACTGTCCTGGTTCACAGGCCGCCTGAAAGGCCATAAATATTTTGCGCACGCGGGTGGTGGAGGCGGGTATTACACTGAACTAAGACTCTATCCGGAATCAGGCGTCGGGAGTGTTATCCTGTTTAACCGTTCAGGATTGAGGGATGAAAGAATATTGGATCGGATGGACCGATATTTCATCACTGAAAAGAACTTGTGACGCTGGTCACCAGCCCTCAAGAGAGAGAAGCACTAGCATGCCCGAAGTGACGAATTCTTTGGCTGCGAATTTTTGACAATGATTGCCTTACGTCTGGCAATGCTCGTCTCCTGCCATTGATTACTCCGGCAACAAAACGGAGTCAACGACATAAATAATTCCATTTGAGGTCGGCACGACGGCCAGCACTTTTGCGCCGTTTACCTCAATAACATCCTGATCCTTCGTTAACGCAACGTTCTTGCCATTTACCTGGTTCAGCGTCATCTTGCGTTGAATCATGTTCTCACGAATCACGCCGACGTACACATGATATTCAAGAATATCCTGAAGCTTCAGCTTGTTTTCAGGTTTGAGGAGATCGTCCACTGTTCCAGCGGGCAATTTCGCGAACGCGGCGTCATTGGGAGCAAAGACGGTGAAGGGGCCGGCATTCGAAAGCGCATCTACATATCCCACAGCTTTCAGCGCAGCAACAAGTGTCTTGTGGTCGGGCGACGCAGTAGCCATTTGTACAACATTCTTCTGTGATTCATCATCGTGTACCGCAGATTGACCCGAGGGCACAATTGTGGTGTTGGAAACAACTTGTTCCGCAGCCGGAGGCTTGCTACAGGATAGCATGGCGGATAGGACCAGGATAAAAAGGATAAGATTCGTTTTCATGGTGTGGATGGTTTGTACCACAAAATAAAGCAGGGGTCTCCCGGAAAGATATGATCCCGGTCATACGGGGTGATGACGGTTGTTTTTCGCCGGAAGCTTTCACAGGCCCTCCATGAAGAGCAATAGCTATCAATGGCCAATATCAGTATTTTGAGGAGACGGCTGTCAAGGCATCCTCCATGCGGACAGAGCAGGACGGTTCGGGTATTTATGCGAGGTGGGCACCGCCCCTCGGAAGGGCCAGCCGGCAGTAAAAAAATTCAGGTTTCTTTTAAGTTTTGTAAACTAATATTTCAAAATATTGTAAACAAAAACGTACCTTTAAACCTTGACAACTTAAGCAATTCTGATGAACATTAAAGAGAATGTAGATTCAACATCGACGGAAATTACGAAGGAGGCTGAAAAATATATTGCAGGAGGGGTGGTTTCTCTCAATCGAAAGGTTGATCCAAACATTGTTTTTACGCGGGGTAAGGGAAGCCACATTTATGACACGGCGGGAAAAGAATATATTGACTACCATGCCGCTTTTGCCCCTCATCTCCTCGGGCACAATGATCCCCGTGTCAACGAAGCAGTAATCGACACAATTAATACAGAACATTCCTTGTTTGGCAGTGGCACTACCACTCTTGAGGTTACGCTTGCCCGGCTGCTTTGCGAGTCGGTTCCTTCTATGGAACTGGTTCAGATCACGAATACTGGTAGTGAGGCCACTGCACACGCCATCCGACTCAGCCGCGCGTTTACGGGACGGGAAGATATTATTCTCACGCTGGGTGGATACAATGGATGGCACAACGATGTAGCGCGCGCCGTCATGCCTTCTCTTCAGCAGCTCGGGCCGCGCGTTACTCCGGGCGAATATCCCTTCATTGCCTCATCGGCAGGCATTCCGGAATCTTCAAAACGCGTAATTCATGTTGTGAACTTCAATGATCTCGAGTCAATTGAATATTTAATGAAGCGCTATCCCGTGGCGTGTGTCATTACCGAGCCGGTGCTTCAGAATGTCGGAGTTATTTTGCCCAACCCCGGGTACCTTCAGGGTATAATTGATTTGTGCAATCAGTACGGCGCCGTTTCCATCTTCGATGAAGTGAAGACAGGATTTCGATCGGCACTGGGAGGATATCAGTCCGTTGCCGGTGTTAAGCCACATTTGTCGGTATTTGGAAAAGCAGTTGCAAACGGCTATCCCCTGGGTGTAATCGGGGGCAAGAAAGAGATCATGTCATTGTTCGACGATCCCGATCCCTCCAAAAGGGTCCTGATCGCCGGCACATACAATGCGTATCCGATCAACGCCTGCGCCGCAATCACCACGCTCCGGATCCTCCGCGACCCGAAGGTATATCAGCAGCTGGACCATATCAGCAACCGGCTCTATTCCACCCTGGAAAAAATGTTTGCAGAAAAAGGGAAGGAAACCGTTGTGGCAAGAAACCGATCGGCCTTCTGCCTGTACTTCTGCGAAGAAGCTCCGCACGACGTCCACGATATTCTTTTAAATCACGATTTTGAATTCGATCTGAAACTGCGCAAAGGCCTCATCGAGAACGGCATTTATCACATTCCCATTGCGTGCAAACAAGGCTCCATCAGCTGCGCGCACTCCGAGGAAGATATTGACAAGACGCTCGAGGTGACCTGGAAAGTTCTGAAGGGAATGTAGGTCGATCTGTTATTCTGTCTTAGGCCAGTTGTCAGCGGCGCAAAAGAAAAAAAAGAAAACGCTTATTGATTTGCCCGGGGAGGATACTGCTCGCAGTTGCCGGACCGGTCACTCGAGAACTCGGGCAAGCAAGTCATCGCCTGGCTTTTGTCCGGCGAGCTGTCCACCGTCGGCGACGATCGTCTGACCGGTGATGAAACTGCTTTCATCGCTTGCAAGGAAGAGAAATACAGGAGCAATCTCCTCCGGCTTCCCGGGCCGGTTTAATGGGATATACCGGTTCACAAATTGCGCGGTAAACTCCGGCGAGTCGATGGCTTGCGACATCGGCGTTTGGATATATCCCGGACAGACGGCATTCACGCGAATACCAAAGGCCGCAAGTTCAAGCGCCATTGTCTTTGTCAACATGATCACGCCGCCTTTGGATGCATTGTAGTGCGCATAGCCGAACTCCCCATCGAGCCCGTTCTTGCTGCTCATATTGACTACTACGCCCTTCCGGCGTTTGACCATTTCACGACAAACCACCTGGCTTAGTGTGAACATTCCGGTGAGATTGATATTGAGCACTTTGTTCCACTGCTTTTCATCCATTTGGAGGAAAGGAATTTCTTCCGCAATTCCCGCATTGTTGATGAGGACGTCAATCGGCTTAACCGATTCCGCAGATCGCACAGCATCTTCCACCTGGACGCGCACGGAGATGTCAACCGTGTACGCATTGACTGAAAATCCTGCTGATTTGAATTCCGTGCTAACCGCTTCAAGATTATCGCTGTGATAGTCCAGGAGAGAAAGCATAGCGCCTTCGCGGCCGAAATGTTTTGCTATCTCATAACCGATACCGCGGGCCGCCCCTGAAATCAAAACGTGCTTACCGACAAATCGCATTGCATTATTCATGTTCCAAATTTAAGGATTATCTGGGTAGGGTATAAGGATATAGGGGGTATAGGGGTGTAAGGATATAAGGGTGTAAGGATATAAGGGTATAAGGATATAAGGGTATAAGGGTATAGGGTATAAGGTATAAGGGTGTGTAAGGTGTAAACTGTAAGCGATACCATCTACCCTACACCCTTATCCCCCCTATCCCCCCTATATCCCTATATCCCTATATCCCCTATACCATTCATTTCACAATCTCGAGTTGGTTTCCCGCGGTGTGATTAATTTTTAGAATACCTCCTTTTTCCAGGGGCTGCCATGTCCACCCTTCTGAATTTTCATCGCTCGTTTCTTTCAGCGCTGTTCCATTCACGGTAATTTCACTGGGTTTGGAGGTGAGCCTGAACGTCTCCTTTGACGCGTTATCATATGTTGTGTAACTGATTCTCTCCGCCGCGTAGTTTACCTTCTTCACGACAGAAGATGTGCGCAACAAACGGTCAGCATTATCGGGCGCCAGCTGCGGTGCCGCCGCCATAGCCCGAAGGTAGTGACGAACATAGTCGCCGTAGCCATCCGTCATCCAGATGGCGTTGGTGGGATAAAAGTTCTTGCCATCCGTATCAACCATATACGTCGCCCAGTTTAACTGGCGCACAGCGTTTCTCACACGCGTGGTGTCGCCGGCTTTCTCCCAATACATCAGGTCCATCGACGCCTGCCGCGCGGAGTGACTGTTCCCCGGCACGCGGTACGCCGTCTGTTCATCAATGACCGTAACACCATATTTGGCGTACTGATCGTTTCCGAGTTCGTCATAAACCCAGTCGAAGATGCTCTTCACAGTCTGCTTCCACTGCGGGTCGAGCTCGGGGTGCTCCATAATAAACATCGCATAGGTGACGGCATTGATTTGTGTATCCGACCACCGGGGGATATCCTCGAAGAAAGGCCCCCACTTGTTGGTCTTTACGGGATAGTTTTTCATCCAATCAAGCGTAATATCAAAAGCCTTCTGATAGTCTTCCGTGTTTCCCTGTTTCATATCGATCAGCTCTTTAAACATCAGAAGCGTGCCGGTGTAAAACGTTGTATAGGAAGACTTCGTATGCTTTTCCTTGTTCTTGTCAAGGTCCTTGTCCATACCTTCATACCATGTGGTCTTCTGAATCAGGACGCCTACCTCGCCCGTTGTAGCGTGTACTTTGAAAGGCCAGGGCGAGTTGTCGTTGTCGCCGGGCTGGACTTTTGACGCTAGCGTGTTCGCAATTTTGATCGCGGCGTCAAGGTATTTCTGGTCGCCCGTTTTCTTGTAAAGGTGAACGAGCTCGATTCCAAATGAGCCTGCTTTGTCGGGTTGGGTATAACCTTTTCCAATTATCATATCCCCGTCGTAGATGCCGGACTCGACATTCATGTTGTAGGGATACGGGATGTTCGGCCATTCATCGTCAGCTGAAGACAGTCCGTTCGCGAGATAATAATCCGCCATGTACTTCATGTTATCAATCACGGACTCATCGCCGGTGTAGTTGTAGTAGAGATCCCAGGATGAAAGGGCCATCTGGAGCTGGTCGCCGCCGAGGCCGCGCTTGTCGTGGTTGGGGTGCCACACCTGGTGATTCATGTAATACTGCATGCCGTTTGAATCTTCCTCCATATTCTTCCAGAAGTCCCAAACCAGCGCCAGCACGTGATCGTACGACTGACCGATGTTGGAGGACTGCCAGGGCAGAATATGACCTTTGTCATCCACACGCACCTGATGATAGACAATGGTGTCATTTACCAGAGTTTCGGATTCCGCAAAGAGCAAGTCCCGGTCAAGCCCGGTGTATTTTGGCGGCGACTGGTCCGTGCACGCGGAGGTCAAAAAAAGTGAGAGGAGAACAATAACAGATTTTTTAAACATGGTTTCTAGGATTCGTTATTCGTTTGTTTGCTAGTTAGTACTATTCAGTTTCATGGAGATCATTCGGTCGAGAAGGTTCCGCGTCATGCGGCGAACACGCTCATCACCCTGTTCAAAATTCCGATACAGAGGATTTATATAAGCAGGGGGCGCGGCCAGCAATTTGCTCCACCAGCGCAAATCAATATGGTAATGATCGGAAATTTCAGCTGCATATCATGTTCTTGCTCGTGGATAAAAGCGGAATAGTCCCTGCGCCGACCGATAATCCCTAACTTATGCGGTGCGGGCAGGGACATTCACACATTGTATTCGTTACTTTTTCAGCTCGACGGCAATCATTCGATCGAGAATGTTTCGCGTGATTTTTTTCACGCGTTCATCTCCTTCGCTGAAGAACCGGTAGGGAGGCTCCATGTTCCCCGGAGGAGCGGAGAGGACTTTATTCCACCAGCAGGTTGCTGCATTGAATACGTAGTTGCCCTTCTCGGCGGTATAAATCGTCGACGCATATCTACGGTTCGTCGATGTTCCTTCGTAGCGCGACACAAATCCCTCCGCAAGCACCACCATGTTTTTCAGGCCTTCACCCAGTGGAGGGCCGTGAAATTCCCAGCCCACAAGTTCCTTGATCCCATCTCCGCGCTTCATGCCGGTGCCTTCAAAAGCCCAATGTTCCGGCGCCACACAAGTCCAGTCAGCGAGTCCTACACCGTAGGAGCGAGAGCCCATCAGATTTTCTTCGCCAAATCCCCGGTCAACCATTGTCATGATGCGGTTCGGCACGCCCTTGTTGTTTGGAAGCAATTTTACGCGTCCCGAAACAGAGTTCCCCGAAAGGAAAGCAAGGTTTACGCCCGCATCTCTCGCTTTCATTACATTGTCGAACATTTCCTGCGTCCAATATTCATCGTGGCCCACCGAGATCCATACTTTTCCGCGCAGCAGCCCCGGACCGTCAGCATGCGTGTCGACGTTTGAAATATAACTTACATCGTATCCTTCCTTTTCCAGCCAGAACGCCAGCGGGAACTCGGTCATCAAAAATTCACCCGAGCCATTCGTGAGTGGTTCAAATCCGGCGGGATAGAGATTCCAGAACATGGCGTACGGACGATCAAACCCCACGTTGTAGTTATCGGGAGCGCGTGCAGCCCATTGACTCGTCTTGCTGTCATAGAAGGAATGCCACTGGGGCCAGCGGTTATACGCCAACCAGGTGAGGTCAGAGCACTGGAAGAGAATATCCGCTTTACGGTCATCGCGGACAATGAAAACAATGTATGCCTGCGCGTCGGTTTTCTGCGTGCTCAGCTTTCCAAGATACACCCCACTGACCCAATCCGCCGGGATCTTCAGGCTGAGTGCCTCATCCCAGTTACATTCCATAACACTCTTAAAGCCCTCTTCGGGTGTCGGCTGTACGCTGCCTTTCAGGGAAGTGAACGACTTCATGAGGCGCCCACCTTTACCACCGTAATATCCCAACCGATAAATATCCAGGTTGTATTTGTCAGCAGGTTCCGTGCTCACATACACCTTCAGCGTTTCTCCGGCTTTGATGCTGGTATGCGAAACAAATCCTTCAATCTCCTTCCGGCGGTGCCATCCTTCAACATAGGGCTCGTTCTCGTGGCGGATAACTTTTGTGATAATCCAGTCGGTCGTTCCCGGCTTGGCATTTTCTTCAGCAATGATCTTCGATTTTTGCTGCGCCATCAGGTCCGTTGAAATAGAACCGAGAAGAAAAACAAGTGCCATGCACCATGGCAGCAACGCGGGCTTCCTTTCTGGGCTGACCGGAATTTCAGGCTTCCCTGGTGAATTGTTTTGTTTCATAATCATTGCTTGGGTTGTATTAAACGTTAAAACTCAGAAGTCAAGATTGCCTCCGCCGGACATGATCGTCGAACGAGGAGCGAATGGACGAAAGTCTTCCCTTCTTCAAAATCACAGAAACCTGCCATGGAGAAGAACATCAATCAATAGGTATATAAAACAACTACATTTTTATATACAAATATATAATTCTATCGTATACATCCAATGCAGTGAAAGTATTTTTGGACGAATGGCGCAAAGGACATTTGGCCAAGGGGCGGAACAACGCCGGGAGTGCGAAATGCTCATCCAAGAGACAATAACCACAGGTCTAATTCAAGTGGTTTGGGTATAGTATTACGGGTTTATATTTTAACGGGCAACTATAAGGAGGACAGGATCAGCGACTGATTTTTTTCTGCGCATGGTCACTTGTCCTACAGCTTACTTACCTGCTGCTATCACTACTTTATAGGGTACATTTGGCGCTGCCTGAAACGATACCTTTCCTTTCGAGATCTTATGTTTGACACGGTCGCGCGTCCCGTCTGCATTCAGTTTCCATACTGAAAGGTTTCTTTTCCCATTCCATGTCTTTGGAAGCGCGTGACTGATAACGCCACCATCGCGGCTACAGGCCATGATCGCATTGTCCGACACCGGTACGAAGCTGGTGTAATCCCTCGCAATCTCAAAACCGTCTTCAAGAGTAACGCTATATTTACCCGCCGTCACATTCACTTCCACTACACTGCCATCTTCATAAACTACTCTCTCAACATTACCGTTCCTGTTATATGACCGCATCGCCTTACCGTACAATTTTTGCTTCGGCAGGTTGTCGAGTATATAGTCCGCCGGCGTGAACACAGATCGCTTGTTCGTAAACTTCTCCGCCCGATGGCCGTAAATAAAGCGCGTAAGGTCCTTTGACCGATCGCTGATCTTCATGCCGTAGCTGGTCTTGCTGTGATAGATAAATGGTATAAGCGGTATGGCCACTTCATTTTCAAAGTAGACATTGTCAAACGCAATGATATTCCCAAACGTGCCGACATGTCCTACGAAATATCCTGTAAAATCTTCGGTCGCAATGTCTATTCCCCGCTTGTTAAACGCTTCGATAATGCGAAGCTTCGCTTTGAAATTAAGAATCGCTCCCGAAGGATTTTTCGGATCGAAATCATACTTTCTCCCGCCGTTGAATCCACCGGATAGAACATCAATGAAATAGGACCCCTGGACGGGATAGGTATCGAGCGTAAAGCGCACCCGCTCGAGCGCATTCTTCATCACATACTTGTGCGGGCTGATCAGATAGGACTGACTTCCTTCCCACACTCCTCCTTTTATCAGCTGTCCCTGGGGATCGACGCAGATCACATCCGGATCCCAACCGGGATGGGTCGGATACGAGTCATCGTAGTTATCATAGAAAGAGACGTTAACATTGTATTTTTTTGCTTCCTCAATCAGATTCACCAAGGCATCAAATCCTCCCAGGTTTTCATTTACCTTGTCTACGGAAGGATATCCCGAGTCATGGCCTTCGTATTGCCAGCCGAGCAGATACATGACGTACGCGGCCGAATCGGTCTGCGCGGCGAACTCCCGGATGCGTTGCAGAACTTCCGAAAATTTCAACTCTTCCCGCAAACCGGTAGTATCTCTGCGCGTCGGAGGCCGATCAACAAAAGTCCGGACGAAAGACTTCCCTTTATACGCCGGGTTAGGTACCGCGTCGACGTGGTCGCGCAACACCTTGGTTCCATCAACCCACGAAATCTTTCCATCGCGGTCGTAGTCGCCCTGAACAAAGATCGACAGAGTACTGGAATCCTGCACCTTCAGAAGCTTTGCCGGATCCGTAACCGGTACAACCGGACCAAACTCGTGGAGGTCGTATTCCATCAGGCGATGCATAAACTTCATCGAAAAGGACCCGTATCGCTTGCCTTCATGGTCGAACACACTGGCAATGGAGTGGTTCTCGATAGACTTCGTATCCATGATTCCAATAGCCTTGTCGTGGTATGCCATTCCGGCCAGAATCGGATGAAGCCAATCAATTTCGTATTCCAGTTCGTGTGGCTGCGTGGTTTTCACGTCGATCAGCCTGCCTGCATCGGCGGGTATCGCGAGTTGCGCAACAGCGTCTCCGGCATTTACAGTGATGAGTTCGGGCAACAGAATGTAGATAAGGTAAAAATTATCGTGCTCAACTACGTTCTGGTAGGTAACATCCACTCCTTCCGTTGTCAACGCGTATACCAGATCAAATTCTATCGCCGGTACCCCCTGATACACGGCACTACCGTGGTACGTCACGCGTCTTCCATCCGCAGCAACAGAGTTGGTGTACCGTATGGTCGTCCAGTTACTCACCACCTGATCTCCACCCCTAAAAAAAGAAATACCCGGGCCTGCGCCTTTGACGTCGCCTCTCAAAATGCGGTCACCGTTTTTCAGCTTGTAGGCAGTGATAGCCGGAAAATCGCTCCGCAGCGAAACTTCAAGGTTATCATTCTCCAGTTTAATCCTTCCGTTGGCCGGCTGGGCCAGCACTGACGGTCCGCAAGCAACCGTGGCTACCGCAAACAAAAAAAGTAAAACTTTCTTCAGCGCTTCTCTTTTCGATGTGAGTGTTCCGCACACTGTGTATTCAATCATGTTGAAATAATTTCAGAGTTCAGTTTAAAAAGGCCGTCATTTGGTGACCGCCCGCGAAGCGTTCTTGTCGGCGAACGTAATTTCCTTTTGCGCTTTTTTCACGTTGTTGTTCCTGAGGACGATGTCCCTTGAACCCGCGCCGGTCACATGTATGAAAGTGCCTGTATCCGCCGTGGCTTTTGACTCACGGACAACGCCTTCGGCAGCGTTATCCATCAGGACCGCGGGGGCGCTTCCCTTCTTTAATCCCTGTCTCCCCTCGAATGAATCGATGACAAAGTCACTGACGTTTTTCAACACGAGCGCGCTACCCCATTTTTCTTCGGGCTTCTCTTCATCCCATACTACCGACAGATCGCGTATTTTCAATCCGTTCACATTTTCAATCTTCAGCGCGTGAGAGGATCGTTTGTCTTTAGCGTTTTCCGGAATCATGTACATCTGCACGTTCGAGATCCGGATGTTTTCCAGGGACTGATCGGGATGACCGGTAATGGTGCTGGTGCCCATGGGATGTGCTATAATGTTATCGACAATGATGTCACGGATTTTTCCCAACCGCGACGACTCTTCCCTTTTCTTCAAAACGAACTTGCACATTTCAGAATCTCCCCACCAGTTCCAGTGACGGCGGCTTGTCTCAATGGTCAGGTTGCTGAAGATCACGTTGCTCACGGTAGCACCATCCTGCACATTAATGCCGAATCCTTTGTTTGAATTCCTGATGACACAGTTGTTAAACACAACGTGTCGAATATCCGCCTCGGTTTCCGTGCCGATCATGAGTGGCGTCGAAGAAGACGACAGGACGCAATTCGTCACCGTGATATTTTCCACCGGGTTTGCTTTCTTGTTATTCCTGGAAATGGCCTTTAACACAATCGCGTCATCGGCAGTCGTGATGACGGAGTCGGAGATCGTGACATTGCGAGACGAGCAAATATCGATGCCGTCTGCGTTTACCCCTTTCTCCAGATCGGAATAGATATACACGCCGCGGACATTGACGCGGTCGCAGTCGTTCAGTCGGACGGTCCACAAGGGCGAGTTTATGATCGAAACACCGGAGAGCAGGAAATCCGTGGAATCGTTGATGATAAACATAAACGTGTTCATGGCTTCGCGACTGCGGTAGTAACGCCGCATATCGATTCCGGCAGCGCGTGCGATTTCAATTTCCTTTACAATCTCGGGATCCACTCCCGTCATTTCTGAAAAGTCATATCGCGCCAACCCATCCAGCGTTCCCCTACCTGTAACTGCAATATTCCTGGCGTCCTGGGCAAAGATCATCGCTCGACCGCCCCGAATAAAATCGTTTCGATCCTGGCTGAGAAACAATGTAGCTCCGGCTTCAATATTTAGTGTGACGTGGTCCTTGAGTTGCACGGTGCCCACTGTGTACTCACCGGCGGGAACGTTCACGACCCCTCCACCCGAAGTAGTGCAGGCCTCGATCGCATCGCGGAAAGGTTTTGTGGCATTGTCCTTTCGAAGTCCTGTTGCCCCATACTTCTTCACGTCAAAAACAAGAGGGCTGGAAGTCGCTGTTTTTTCTGCAGTTTGCCCGCGGGCTATGGAAAAAGGCGTGGCCACGAGGCAGGCACCGAGTGCTGCACTTCCTTTCGCAATCAGCGAACGGCGACTTGACAATCTTTGCGGCGTTAATTGGGGGTTGTTTTTAGCTTCCATTTTCGTTTTCTATTTTAGTTGCACCGCCTTTTCCAGGCGACTGTTTTCAAATGTTATTTCCTTGCCGGCTTTCTTTAACCGGTTATTTCCTAACCGTATCTCTTTGCTTACATCGCCCTTGAGATGGATAAATGTCTGGGTGCCCGCAAGTGCCTGGCAGTCGCGAATGACACCTTCGGAAACATCTTCCATTAAAATGGCAGGCGCAGTACTATTCAGCAATCCCTGACGCCCGGAAAAAGAATCGATGACGAAGTCCGAAACGCGGCGCAGTGACAAGGCGCTTTGCCATTTCTCCTGCGTGTCCTCGCTCCACCGGATGTCCAGATCCCGTATCCGGAGCCCTTCGACATCCTCTATATGGAATGCATCCGTTGACCGCTTGTCTTCATAATTCTCAGGATTCATAGACATCCTGACATTGGATATACGGATATTCTCCAGCGGCTGATCGGGAAGCCCTGCAATTTTGCTCGTACCCATCACGTCCGCGGTGATGTTATCGATGACCACGTTCCTGATGACACCAATCTTGGATGAAGGTCTGCGTTTGTCCAGCACGATCTTGCACATTTCCGCATTGCCCCACCAGTTCCAGTGTCGCCTGCTCGTTTCAATGGTGAGGTTACTAAAAACAATGTCGCTCACCGTGGCGCCGTCAAGCACATCAATCCCAAAGCCTTTATTAGAGTTTCTGATCACGCAGTTGTTAAACAGCACGTGACTGATCTCTGTCTCCTGCGTTTCAGTGCCGATCTTGAGCGGTGTCGAAGAAGATGTAAGCACGCAGTTTGTAACGGTAATATTTTTGCTGGGTCTTGCGGGCTTGTCATTTCGCGCTATTGCCTTTATGACGATCGAATCGTCCGCCGTTTCAATCACCGAATTGGAAATCGTCACGTTACTGCACGAGCAAATATCAATACCATCCGCATTCACACCTTTTTCAAGATCAGAGTAAAGATGGACACCCCGGATAAACACACGGTCGCAGTCATTGAGGCGCACCGTCCACAATGGAGAATTTATGATCGACACGCCCTCGAGCAAGACATCAGTCGAGTCATTCATTATGAACATGTTCGTATTCATCGCCTCGCGACTGCGATAGTATCTGCGCATATCGACACCGGATTCCCTGGCAAGCTCAATCTCCTTCGCTATACGCGGGTCCACCCCCTGCATTTCAGCGTAATCATACCTCGCAAGCCCGTTTAGAGTGCCCCTTCCGGTCACCGCTATGTTCGTAGCGCTATCCGCAAAAATCATGGCCCTTCCGCCTCGAACAAAATCCTCACGGTTCTGACTGAGGAATAGCGTTGCACCCGCCTCGAGGTGAAGCGTGACATGGTCGCGCAACTGGACAGTCCCGACTGTGTAATCGCCCGCAGGAACGTATACTACTCCGCCGCCATTACCGGTGCATGTTTCAATTGCCTGACGGAACGGCTGTGTCGCGTTTCCATCCCGACTACCTGTAGCTCCGAAATCCCGGACGTTGTAAACAGAAGCCGGTGGGGCCTCTGTGGCAGAAAAGTTATGCTCAACGGGGTTGGCAACAGCAGGAACTACGAGCCCCGCGCCAAGCCATGCTGCTCCGCTTTTCAGCACCGAGCGCCGGCTTGATCCAGTTTCATTTTTATTCATAAGAATTTTAGTCCTGGTTTGTCTGGGGACGATATCATAATCTGGCGACATAATTATAAATGAAGGGACGGAAAATTCGCCCCTTCATAAGTTGGATCCACCTGATCAATTGTATCCCGGATTCTGTTTCAGCATCGGAATACCGTCGACTTTGCTGAGGTTGATCTGATTTTGCGGTATGGGATAATAATTGTTTTTCGGGTCGGCAAAATGTCCTGCGCCGATCGTCGGGACGATCGTACTTTCAAACTCAAAAAACGCGTTGAGCTTCTCCTCGGCAATTCCCCAACGCACGAGATCGAAGAACCGGTGACCCTCCAGCGCAAGCTCGAGTTTGCGCTCAAAGTAAATTGCTTTCAGCGCTTCATCTTCGCCGGCAAACGTTGCCGGATACTCGGCAATGCTGTAGTTCGGATCAGTGTACTCCTGCCAGTTGTTAATATCGGAAGAGTTGCCTCCGAGAAAGACGAAAGTGCTATGCGTATCTTCCCGAACAACCCACGCTCTTACCGTAGTGATTCCCAGCGCAAGCATTTCCGCCTCGCTTGATACAATGGCGGAAGCATACGCACGATTCTGATCCGTGTTTACCCATGATGAGTTAGCCGCGCGCTTTCTTACGCGATTGACATAATCCGTGGCGTCGTCAAAATTGCCGAGATGCGCTTCAACTTCAGCCGCCATTAGCAAAACGTCGGCAAAGCGGATGATATTGACATTGATAGCAGTGCCGGGCGACCACGATATGCTGGCATCTTCGTCGGCGCGCGCTTGCCAGTAGATATTCTTCTTGGCTGAATAAGGTCCGCCTGCATCCTGATCGCGTACCCACGTCGAACCGGGGTGTGGTCCCCAATCCAGGAACGGAACTCCGCGTCTGCCGACAGTCCAGTCAAGACGGGGATCCAGTTCACCTGTGTAAGTATTGAATTTTTCACTGCTGCTGACATCAATATCCGCCGTGACATTGACTGCATTGTAACTATCAGCAAGTGGCAGTCCGCTCGCATCTGTTCTGTACGAATTCACCAGGTCCTGCGTGGGCTGATAAAAACCGCAGCAAAGGAAAGGACTATTGTAGGGAAAGTTCAGGCGCTGACCGTTGTTGGAATTCAATTGATCGCCTGTTCCTTCGTCGCCGATCTGTTGTACTGAAAATACTGCCTCTGGGTTGGTAGCTTCAAGGGCAGGCTCGAAGTTATTTCTAAAGTTGGCAGCGAGGCCGTAAGGTACTCCGGCCGACGTGGTTCCCTGAGTGATGATGTCATCATACAAAGGTTTGGCATCCGTCCATTTTTGTTGATAGACGTATGTCTTGGCGAGATATGCCGCAGCGGCCCATGAGTTGGCGCGGCCGATTTCTCCCTGTGTTGCAGGCAGATTGTCCAGGGCAAACTGAAAATCCTCCTCGATGAAAGGCCAAATATCCTGATCATTCGGCTGATTGAAGTCCGTAGTATTCTCATTGATCCAGGGAACCATGTTGAAAGTACGCTTCAGTTCGAAGTAAAAGTGTCCTCTCAGGAAGCGGGCTTCAGCCGCAGCGGAGGACTTCTCTCCTTCCGTCATGTCCTCCACTTGCGGGAGCGTCTTAAGGACCGAATTCGCGCGAGAGATTCCCTCGTAAAGTGCGCGCCAGCGGCTATCGAAGAACGACATTTCCGGAGTTGCCTGACCGGTGGCCAGTGTAAAGATCTGGCTCTGGTCATAAGGCGCGCTTCCCTTGTGGGCATCACCTCCGGCAACACTGCCATAGACCCAGTTATCAGGAGAAGTGCGCCAGGTATCGCCGATCACAGCGCCATCCAATGCACCGTAGACACCAATCACCATCGCGCGGATGCCCTGCTTATTGGATAGTACGTCCTGGCTTAGCGAACCCTGCGCGGGGATGTCCAGGAACGAATCATCGCAAGCGTACAGCGCGAACCCGAGGGTCATCGCCAGTATCACTTTCTTTATGGTCTTCCGTATGTTTTTCATTTTATATCTGATTTAATATTCAACGGTTGTCTGAAATTTTAGAAGCTGAGATTCAGTCCTAACTGAAACTGGCGGAAACTCGCGTATGTTGCTGTGTCGACGCCACCCGGAACCTGAGGATCCAGTCCGCTGTATCCCGTAAAGGTGAAGGGGTTGGAAGCCTGCGCAAAGACCCGCAGTCCTGACACACCAATTCTGTCCATCAACGCTCCGGGCAACGTATAGCCGAGGATAATCTGCTGAACACGCAGGTACGATCCGTTCTCTACGTAGTAGTTGGTGTTGGCGCCTGAAGCGCTGAAGTTCTGGGAATTCTCCTGAATGGGCAGCGTTGCATTGCGGTTTTCCGGCGTCCAGGAATCATAGAGTGCACGGTGACTTTTCGCGCCTTCCAGGAACGGATAAAAATCGAGGTAGCGCTTGTAGGCCGCCCATACTTCGTTGCCTTGTGATCCGTAGAAGAATACGTTGAAATCGAAATTCTTGTAGTTCAATCCGATGTCAAGACCGTAAGTAAAATCCGGGTGCGGACTACCGAGCATCTTCTGATCGCTGTCGGTGATTCGTCCGTCGTTGTTGATATCTGCAAAACGGTAACGACCGACGGCAGCTGCGTTTTGGTAGTTTCCTCCGGCGGCCGCATTCGCTTCAGCAAGCTCTTGCGGTGTCTGCCAGAAACCCTGGATGGTATATCCATAGAAACTGTTCATCGGATAGCCGACCTCGTTGCGATCTGTATTTCCTCCGAAGAATTCAATTCCGTCGGCGATGTACACGATCTCATTGCGGTATGCCGTAAACGTGAGTTTGGCGTCATACTTCAGATCGCCGGCGATTGTACCGTATGTGCCGACCGAGGCATCAACTCCGCGGTTGGTAACTTTTCCAACGTTGACAGAGGGTACACGCGCCATGCCCATGGTTCCGGGCAGCGTCACGTTATACAACAAATCGTTGATATCCTTCCGGTAGAACTCCACCATCAGCTCCAGGCGATCATTGAAGAGCAACGCGTCGATTCCGATATTTCCGCTCACATTTTCCTCCCAACGCGCATCGGCATTGCCAATGCGATCCTGGCGGAAACCGAGCTGGGTTTGGGAGTTGCTTCCATCAATAGCATAGTAAGACGTTCCTTGTGAAGGTGTGAACAGCGTGTAGGGGTTATCAGGACTTACGTTAAGCTGATTTCCCACGATACCGTAACCCGCGCGAAGTCTCAGATCCGTCACCCATGAGACGCCATCCATGAAGCTTTCTTCGGATACACGCCACGCCACGCTTCCTGCTGGAAACGTACCCCAGCGGTTGTCGCCGATGAAACGGGAAGAACCGTCGCGCCGAAGTGTGGCACTCAGGATATAGCGGTTGTTGTAACTGTAATCAAGTCTTCCGAAGTATGAAAACAATCCGTCCATATTGCGGGAACTGTAATTCGTCTTGCTTCCTGATCCTGTGCTGAGATTCACGTAGTTCGGATCAAATGAAAAGTAATCCATCGTGCTGCCGCCTACACTTCCACTTTCGTTCTTATAGGCTTCCGTGCCTACCATGACGTTCAGATCATGAACGTTATTGAATGAATGTTTGAAGTTCAGCGTATTTGACCAAACCCAGTTGTTTCCGTACGACGAGTTACTGCTGTAGCTGCTGTTGACGTTATTTTCAGCGTTTTCATATTCCGGATAGGTAAAGGTATGGCTTCTACCGGACGATAGTTGTCCACCGAGGCTGGTCCGGAACGTAAACTGCTTCAGAAAAGTCACTTCCGCGTAGGCGTTTCCAAACAACCGGTTGTTGTGCGCCATGTCATTGCGTGTGCGCTTCATTTGCGCTACCGGATTGTTACCGGATCCAATCCCCGCAGGGCCTGCAAAATTTCCGGCAATGTCGTACACCGGAATGATCGGTTGCTGCGTAAACGACATCCCGATCGGACTGGTCTGCCCGGTTCCAATGGTGGGATTTCTCGTCATTGAAAAAGTCAGGTTCTGCCCGATCCTTACGTTGTTATTGACATTGAATTCCGAATTAATCCGGAAGGTAGTCCGCTTGTGGAAAGTTTCAATTACCGTTCCCTGCTGGTCAAGGTGATTGAAGGAAAGATAAAAATTACCGAGGTCACCTCCGCCGCTGATGGAAAGGTTGTGGTTGGTAGTAAGCGCAGGACGAACCAGTTCGGCATACCAGTCAGTGCCTTTCTTATTCGCGCGTACGATCTGGTTAAACGTTGCGAGTTCCGCAGATCCACCGGTATATTCGGGGTTTACATAATAAGTCGACTCATCGACTTCGCCCTGCATCGCGCCAATGGGACGAATATAGTCGGGAAGCCGGGGTTCGGGACCATTGCCGTAAAGAGCATCAGGCCTGGGGTTGCCTCCCGAGTTTTCGATTGCCTTCCATTTCAGCTGTGCCATCTCAATCGGGCTGAGCACGTTCCAGACGTTATTTTCCCGAGGTACTTCGTATCCAGCGGTAACGCTGTAGTTTACCTTCACATTTCCTTTTCCTTTTTTCGTCGTGATAACGATTACACCGTTCGAGGCGCGCGATCCGTAGATGGAAGCCGCAGATGCATCCTTCAGCACTTGCATCGATTCGATATCCGAGGGGTTTAGCGTGTTGACGTCCTGAGTAGGCACGCCATCTACAATATAGAGTGGATCATTGTTGCCAAATGTGTTGATACCGCGTATGCGCACAACCGGTGCTTCTCCGGGCTGGCCTGAAGAGATAACCGTCACGCCCGCCGCGCGCCCCTGCAACTGTTTGCCTACCTGCTGGGAATAGCCTGATGCCGCGCGGTCGACGTCGACAATGGCAATCGACCCCGATATGTCTGCCTTGCGCTGCGTTCCGTAGCCAACGACTACCACCTCGTCCAACGCCTGGACGTCTGCCGGCAACGCGAGGTCAATCCTGTTCCTGCCATTTACCTGAATTTCCTGAGTCGCATAACCGATGAATGAAAAAACCAGCGTGGCATCCGCGCCGGGTACCTCGATGGAATAGTTGCCTTCGCCGTCAGTCACGGTGCCGACGTTCGTGCCTTTGATAAGGACGTTCACACCGGGGAGCGATTCGCCCTCCTCTTCCGAAGTCACCGTCCCGGTGACCTGCAGACCCTGCGCCTGTAAATAGCTGTTGCAGGCGAGAAGCCACGCCAGCAACATCGTCAGCCTTCGTCCCATTCGGACGAATGGCCGGATTGCATTAGTAAACTTGTTATTCATTTGACAGCGTTTATTGGTTAGATTAAGTTTTGTATACATTTAATGAATCATTCTGGCTTAATCAGGCCGGCGATACAGATACTGCGTACCGGAATGTAGAGAGGGCTTTAACAGGCATAAATGGCTGTTTTCGAGGTAAAACTATCCTTTAATGCCCTCATCGCCACTACCACTGGTATAAATTACCGAATAAATATATACATTACTTTAAAATTTTTGTTTACATTTAATTTATTATTGAATACGATGAAGATGGGCCATCGGCGGCGAAGGCGGAGAAATGACTGCCGTAGCAGGCACCTGATTATGTTCGAGAATTCAGGGGTATTTTGTAAGATGTGAACCGGGTCGGGATGACCGCGGAAGGCGAATTTGAACGGATCCGTTCAGGTATTTGCAACGGCTGGCCTACCGCTCAACCAATTCCTTGACGGTGTCGCCGTAGTAGTCTCGCTTACCGGTCTTGATGCCCAGCAGGCTGTGCCATTTCTTAAAGGCATTGACAAACACGGCGAGCATCAGGATCATAGCCATGAGAGCGAGAAATGCCAGCAAGTACTGTTCGTTTGGCAGATAGATGTCCTTGATCTGTTCATAGCCCGCCCAAAAGGTGATCACCGCCATGAAAACTCCGGGTATAGCCGAACACAGCGCATATTTTCCCCGGTTCATGCGAATGAGCATGGTGGTGCACACGATCAATCCGCAGGCTGCAAGCAATTGGTTGCTGATTCCGAACAAGGGCCAAATACTGCTCACGTTACCTGTGTAGACCAGATATCCCCATGAGAATGTGAAGATCAGGCTGGTGATGACAATGCCGGGTATCCAGTTCTTGTCATGAAACTTCGGTACTGCACGTCCGAGCATCTCCTGGAGGAAGAATCTGCCCACCCGTGTTCCGGCATCGATCGCCGTTAGTATAAATACCGCCTCAAACATGATCGCGAAATTGTACCAGTATGCCATCACATCATCCATGAAAGGGATGTTGTTAAAGATGTGAGCCATTCCCACTGCCAGTGACACGGCACCCCCGGTTCTTCCACGCAGGTCCACACCCACCATCTCATTAAAATGGTGCAAATCCACAATTCCCAGATTCGGGTGCTGGAGGATAAAAGCATCGTATGCTTCCCGCGATGTATTAATGGCGAAATAGTCACCGGGAACGAGCGTACAGGCTGCGATCAGTGCCATAAGCGCCACAAATCCTTCAACCAGCATCGCTCCGTAACCCACAAAAAGGATTTCTCTTTCATTGCTTAACATCTTCGGTGTCGTGCCCGTCGCAATGACGGCGTGAAAGCCGGAAATGGCGCCGCATGCAATTACAATGAAGACAAATGGCAACACCGGGCCACCAATGATGGGACCACCTCCTCGCACAAAATCCGTGATGGCTGGCATTTGCAAAGTCGGATGAACGAAGATCACTCCAACCGCCAACATCAAGATGGTACCGATTTTCAGATAGGTTGACAGGTAATCGCGGGGAACCAACAGGAACCAAACCGGAAGGACTGACGCCAGGAAACCATACACCGCAATGGCCACTGATATTGTTTCAATTCTCCAGTTAAAAAGATTGCTGATTTCGCGGACCTGCATCAACTCGTGTCCCCCTGTTATGCCCACAATCAAGAGGACAACGCCCACGATACTGGCAAGGGTGACGCTGTCCTTTCGGTACCGCATAATTAACCCCATGACGATCGCAATGGGCATCGTGGCAAGTACTGTGAACAGTGACCACGACGCTTCATGCATCGCGCTAATACAGGCGAGGGAAAGTCCCGCCAGCGTGAGGATCAGGATGAAAAGGATAGCCACTCCGGCTATCAGTCCGGTTGCCGGTCCGATTTCTTTGCTGGCGATGGTCGCCAGGCTTTGTCCCTTGTGCCTCACCGACGCAAAGAGCACAACCATATCGTGCACGCCGCCGCCCAGCACACATCCGATCAGAATCCACAGCGCTCCCGGGAGATAGCCAAACTGCGCCGCAAGCACGGGGCCAACCAACGGTCCCGCTGCTGCTATGGCGGCAAAGTGATGCCCGAAAAGTACGTTTCTGTTCGTGGGCACATAGTCTTTGCCGTCGGAAAACTCAACCGCGGGTGTCACGTTGTTCGAATTCAACCGCAGAACTTTGTTCGCCAGGAACAGGCCGTAGTAGCGATACGCGATCGCAAAGACGAGGACCGCTACAAAAACTAATGTGAGCGCATTAATACCATTAAGAAATTCCATATCAATTAAGAATACGATTAGCGCGCCTTGTACCCGATCCGCTCCAATCCACAAAGGCGCAGGCAGGGAGCATCGTCGTGACAAGATAACAGGTATCGGCGACACTCAAATACATGCGACTCCAAAAAAACGGACACCACCGCGTGCGGAAATGCGCTTCCCCTCAGTTACTTGTTCGCAAATATGTGGTTGGAGAGTTTTGTATTCCGGATCGATCTACAGTGGTGGTTCTTTGCAGGGTCGGGTCTCGCCGCGCTGGTGATCGCCTGGGTAACGGTAGGCATTCACACGATGAAGGCTGCGGCTGCCAATCCTGCGAAATGTTTGAGGAGTGAGTGACCTTGTCATCAAATCATAAGTCTTCGATCAAAAACAGAAACTCCGACAGCCTCATCCGGTCATGATGAGAGCCTCTTGCTGAAAATACTATGCGCCTATTTTAATCCCGCGGCCGCGGCCTCATCCAGGAACCACCGTAGGTCGCCGGCGGCGGGTTCAATAAGCTGCGCCGGATATTCTTCCGTATCCTTTTCGCCTTGCAAAACATTGTAGACGGCCTTACTCTTTGATTCACCGAATACGAGGAACGCAATGTGCCGTGCCTGGTTGATCATCGGCGCTGTCATCGTGATCCGGTAAACGCCTTTTTCCGCCAGGTAGACGCTCTTTATGGAGACCGACTTATCTTTCAAAACGGGGGTATGCGGAAACAGGGAAGCTGTATGCGCGTCATCCCCGAGTCCCAGCAGCACCAGGTCAAAGCGAATTTCCCCTCCTCCAAAATGATCGAAAATATCAGAAGAATATTTGTTAGCAGCTTGTTGAGGTGTCAGTGTCGTATCGACGTAAAAGATCCTCGCCACAGGGATCTCCAAAGGATCAAAAAGAGTTCTTTTGATCATGCCTGCGTTGCTATCAGCGTGGTCCAGCGGCACATGGCGTTCATCGCCAAGGAAGAAGTTAATCTTGTCCCATTCAATTTTCCCTTCATACCGGGCCGATGCCAGCATCGTATACAGTCTTTTCGGCGAGCTGCCACCCGGCAAGGCAACGTTAAACACACCGCGGGCGGCGATTGCTTCCCCCGACGCGATCACAAAAAAATCAGCAACGGCCGGAATCAACTCATCGAGCGTCTTAAATACTTCGATCCTCATATTTATCGCTTAGTTTCGGACAGGCAAATTAAACCAATGAAAGCCATCACTTGCAATTAACGCGTCCGCCTGCTGCGGCCCCCACGAATCGGCCGAATAGTTCGGAAAACTGGTGCTCTTTCTCGCCCCCCAGGCATTGAGAACGGGCATCAACAAATCCCACGCCGCTTCTACCTGATCGGAACGCATGAAAAGCGTTTGGTCACACATGATCGTTTCCAGCAGCAACGTCTCATACGCTTCGGGCGCTTCCTCTGTATAGGTACCTTTATAATTGAACATCAGGTCAACTGTGTTGAGGATCATGTCCAGGCCGGGCCGTTTCACTTGCAGCTGAAGGCGAATGCTCATTTCCGGCTGAATGCTGATAATAAGTCTGTTCTGTTG
Source organism: Flammeovirgaceae bacterium (assembly GCA_044507775.1). Classification (GTDB taxonomy): domain Bacteria; phylum Bacteroidota; class Bacteroidia; order Cytophagales; family Cyclobacteriaceae; genus Chryseosolibacter. Next base: position 364,750 of record JBIQIY010000001.1, read on the forward strand.
CCAGTTGTCGATTGCATGTGTTGGAAATACCAGATGCGGAACATCGCGAAATTGAATTGTAATAACGGAAGACGACTGAAAAAGACGTTTCCCTGTACGGACATAGAATGGGACACCCTGCCAGCGCCAGTTGTCAATAAAAAATTTCATCGCGGCAAACGTTTCAGTGTTGGACTGCGGATCCACCTTTGCCTCCTGTCTGTACCCGGGCACTTCTTCGCCCTCCATCCACCCACGACCGTATTGGCCTCGTACGGCTAGCTTATTAACATCCTCCGGAGCAAATCTGCGAATCGCGCGAAGCACATCCACCTTCCTGTTCCGGACTTCATCGGCTTCAAAGTTAATGGGAGTTTCCATCGCGATCAGGCAAAGCAATTGCAGCACGTGGTTCTGCACCATATCGCGCAAGGCACCCGCCTCATCATAATAGTCTCCCCGATCGCCGATGCCGAGTTTCTCGGTCACAGAAATCTGCACATGCTCGATGTAATTACGGCTCCAGATTGGCTCGAGTATCGAATTCGCAAAACGAAAAGCCATTATGTTCTGAACAGTCTCTTTTCCGAGATAGTGGTCGATCCGGTAAATTTGTTTCTCGTCAAAGAACCGGCACAAGAGATCGTTAAGTGATTTGGCCGACTTCAGGTCATGACCAAAGGGCTTTTCGATGACGATTCGTGTTGTCTCAGGATTTTCTGCCAGTTTATTCTTGCAGATGTTTTCTGCAATAACGGGGAAAAAAGATGGCGATACCGCCATGTAGAAGATCACGTGCGGTTCACGATTCCACTTCCCGTGAAGATCGGAAATACGATTGACAAATTCCTGATAGGCATTGACATCATTGACATCAGCGGCCTGATAGAAAACGCGTGAAGCAAATCGGTCCCACTTGTCCTGGTCCGGTTGCCCGTTCCTTGAAAATCGTTTGGTGCCGTCCAGTAACCTCGCCCTGTAATCTTCGTCGGTTAATTTACTCCGTGCTGTGCCAATAATGGCAAATTCGTCCGGCAACCAGTTATCGCAAAACAAATTATATAGCGCAGGAGTTATCTTGCGCAAATTCAGATCACCGGTCCCACCGAAAATGATGAATATGACAGGTTGAGATTTTGAAGTTCGACTCATATTGAATCTGCTTTGAACATTCATAAACACTTAGTCGCGATCACCCCACCGCACTCCCGGATTCCGGGTTTCCTAACCCTCGCTGTTTTTACTCCATTCGGTATGAAAAGAACCCTCCTTTCCGATAAGCTCGTAGGTATGGGCTCCGAAAAAATCACGCTGTGCCTGAATGAGATTTGACGGCATCCGCTCGCTGCGGAAGGTGTCATAGTAGTTCAGTGACGCCGCATAGGCCGGCAGTGGCAGTCCCCGCAGGGCCGCATCGGAAACAACTGCGCGCACAGCTGACGAACTCTTGCCGACCAGCGATTGCACAGACCCATCCAGGAGCAAATGTTCGAGCTGTTCGTCGGAACGAAAAGCATGGTGAATAACTTCCAGAAAGCTGGACCGGATAATACATCCTCCCCGCCAGATTTTCGCGATCTGATCCAATCTCAGGTTATAGGAGTATGCTTGCGAAGCACTGTCCAGCAAATGCATTCCCTGTGCATAAATAACAACCATGCTGAAATAAAACGCCTGCTGCAGTTTAGCGACGTATTCATCAGGCTTGCCCGTAAGGGCTCCATCTTCCCCACGCGGAAAGGCCGCGGCCGCTTTCATTCTCAAAGATTTATATCGAGAAAGGTCGCGCATGGAAACGGAAATATCGATGGTAGGAATGGGTACATTCAAATCCATGGCTGCCTGAGACGTCCATTTGCCGGTCCCCTTCGATTTTGCTTCGTCTTTGATGTCGTCGAGTAGCAGGCGATCGCCGGCTGGGTTCCTGAATAAAAAGATCTCCGCGGTAATTTCCAGGAGGTAAGACTTCAACGGCCCCTTGTTCCAATCATCGAACACGCGATGGATTGCGTCGTCGCTGAGGTGAAGACCTCTTTTCAAAATCTCATATGTTTCGGCTATCAACTGCATCATCGCATACTCGATGCCGTTGTGGACCATTTTTACAAAATGCCCTGAAGCACCGGAGCCGACATAGGTGACACAGGGCTCGCCGGAAACTTTTGCGGCGATAGCCTCGAGAACAGGCTGCACCTTTTTATACGCTTCCGCGTCTCCTCCCGGCATCATGCTGGGGCCGTGCCTCGCCCCTTCCTCTCCGCCCGAGATGCCCATTCCCATAAAATGATATCCGCGTTTCGCCAATTCTACGGTGCGTCGCTCCGTATCCTCAAAGTGCGAGTTACCACCATCTATGACGATGTCACCTTCATCCAGGAAAGGCAGCACTTCTGCAATTACCCCATCCACAACGGGGCCCGCAGGCACGAGGAGTATGAGGACCCGTGGATGTTGCAGGCTCTCTATAAACATCTCAAGGTTTGCAAAGCCCTTCACATTCCCACCCTTGCCCAACTTATTAAGAGTCGAAACTTTCTCAGGATTTCTATCGTATCCGGCGCCAAAAAATCCATGATCTGCGATATTAAGAAGAAGGTTACAGCCCATTGTTCCCAGGCCGATCATACCAACGGTGTACTTTTCACTTTCTTCCATATCTAAATACTTTTTTCATTTTTCAAGCCATCCAGTATTTCCTTTGTAGTTGAGAAAGACTGGTGATGAAAGCTGCGTATCCCCAGTTTTTGTGCTTCATCGACGATCATGGGCCGGTCATCAAAGTATACACATTCATCAGGATAAGCTTGAGCGACTCCCATAGCGAGGGTAAAAATACCCGGGTCCGGTTTGCGCATGCCTACATCACACGACGAAACAAATGCATCAAAGCATTGATGCAAGCCGAATTTCCTCACCCGAAAATCGTTTAGCTCCTTTCCCTCATTATTGATCGAAATAATCCGGAAACCGCAGGTTCGCTTCCATTCCTTAAGCCACTGCAGCATATTCGGCAATTCTACGGATTGAGCAAACATAAACTTCCTAAAATCATCCTTCGTGAAATTACGGCTGTGATTGAACACCACACGATCAAGGTACTCACTCAAAGTGATGCTGTTGATCTCGTATACATTGAAAATAAAATGGTGCAGGGAGTCCATCTCTTCGTAGTCGAGCCCAAATGTCTGAGCCGCTTTCTGCCGGGATTCATGTCCCCAGCCATTGCTTAACAATACTCCACCTATATCCAGAAAGATTACCTTAACAGCTGATGTATGCGTCACTATTGATTGAATTAATGGACCACTTCCTTTTGCTTCGCAATCGCGCCGATGAGGCTATCGTATGCTTTGTTGAATTTTTCAATACCTTCATCTTCCAACTTCTGCGTAATAGCGTTCAGATCGATCCCTTCTTTTTTCAATCGGGTCAGGACTTCCGTCGCATTGTCGAGACCATCAACGAGGCGATTCGCAGCGTTTCCATGGTCATTAAAAGCTTCGAGTGTTTCCATCGGGATCGTGTTAATCGTTTCAGGACCGATCAAAGCCTCCACATATTTCACATCGCTAAACGAAGGGTCCTTGCTGCTCGTGCTGGCCCAAAGCACCCGTTGCCGTTTTGAACCTTGTTGTTCCAGCTTCCTGAAACGTTCGCCGCTGAAAACCTCCTGATAAATTTCATACGCCTTTTTTGCAGAAGCAATCGCCACTTCGCCCTTGAGGTCTCCTAGGCCCCTATCGGCCAGCAAAGGATCAACCTTCACATCGATCCGGCTCAGGAAAAAACTCGCCACCGACGAAATCTCATCGATGGGTAACTTCGCTTTGATCCGGTCCTCCAGTCCCGCAAGGTACGCATCAGTCACTTCCCGGTAGCGCGGTAACCCGAATAAAAGAGTAATATTTATGTTTATCCCTTCACTGATGCACTTGCGGATGGCGGGAAGGCCTTCTGCGGTGCCGGGAATTTTGATCATTACGTTTTTTCGATTTACGGCGTTCCATAATTCGCGCGCCTGTCTGACCGTTCCCGCTGTGTCGTTCGCCAGACGAGGGGAAACCTCGAGACTCACAAAACCGTCCGTCCCTTTGCTCTTATCATACAATGACTTAAACATATCGGTTGCGCGCTGGATGTCTTTCACCGCGACACCGATAAAAATATCGTCATTGTTCTTGCCTTCTCTGGCAAGTGTGGCAATGTCTTCGTCGTAGTCAGCGCTGCCGTTAATAGCTTTTTCAAAGATAGAAGGGTTGGCGGTGACGCCGCGTATGCCGTCATCATTGATAAGGCCAGCCAACTTTCCTGAATCCATGATCTTGCGGTCGAAGAAATCAAGCCATATACTCTGTCCGAAATCTCCAATGCTCTTTATTCTGCTTTGTGTCATAACTAAGTTTGTTTTTTTACTCATCTCCAGCCAACAGGGCGCTGGCTTTGTTCACAATGTTTTCCACTGTAAAGCCGAAGGCCTCCATCAATTGTTCACCGGGTGCGGATTCACCGAATTGACTGACACCGATCACATCGCCGTCATCAGTCACATACCGGCACCAGCCCATCGGAGATCCTGCTTCAACCGCTAAGCGCTTTCTCAACGTTCGTGGAAAAATGGTCTCCTTATAAGTTTGATCCTGCTTGTCAAACAATTCCCATGAGGGCATGCTCACCACCCGGGCAGCAATATTTTGTTCCAGTAATTTTTCCTGAGCCGCTATCAGCAGATGGACTTCAGAACCCGAGCCGATCAAAATTATCTGTGGAGTACCTTTTGATTCCGAAAGAATGTAAGCGCCTTTTTCCAGTTCGGAAGCCCGTGTGTATTTTTGCTGATCAATCACCGGAATTCCCTGGCGCGTTAATATCAGCGCGACTGGTCCGCCCGAATGTTCAAGTGCCACACGCCAGGCGTGCGCGGTTTCATTTGCATCCGCAGGCCGGATCACTGTCAAGTTAGGAACCGATCTCAAGCCAATCAGTTGCTCAACGGGCTGGTGCGTTGTTCCGTCCTCGCCGAGTCCGATGCTATCGTGCGTATAAATAAATATCGGCTTGATTTTCATGATTGCGGCGAGCCTGACCGGTGGCCGCATGTAGTCGGAAAATATCAGGAACGTCGCACCATAGGGTATGATACATTTTGAAAGCGCCATTCCGTTCAGGATTGCCCCCATTGCGTGTTCCCGGATTCCAAAGTGAAAGATGCGTCCGGTGGGATTGGCAGCGGAAAACGAGTTGTAGTTTTGAAGGTCGGTATCGGTGGATGGCGATAGGTCGGCCGATCCTCCCATCAATGCCGGCAAATAGTCGGCGATAGCATTTAGCACTTTTCCCGAAGCTTTACGCGTGGCGATTTTGTCCTTGCCCGGTTTGAAGACTGGCAACTTTTCTTTCCATCCCGCTGGCAACTCGCCGCGGGTGAGCATTTCATATTCACGGGCCAGATCGGCGTGCTTGTCTTTATATGATTTATACAATTCGTTCCACTCAGCTTCCTTCCTGGCGCGGTGCTTCGCTGCTTCACGATAGAAGTTCAACACTTCCGGCGGAACATCGAAGTAGGTATTGGGATCAACCCCAAAATTCTCCTTTACCAGTTTCACCTCATCTTCACCAAGGGGTGAACCATGTGCGCTCGAAGAATCGATTTTATTCGGGCTGCCATAACCGATATGCGTGCGAATCTTGATAAGGGAAGGACGATCCGTTACCTCCTGCGCTTCGCGTATCGCGGCTGCCAGCGCGTGGGTGTCATTGCCATCCGAAAGCGTTTGCACATGCCACCCGTAGGCTTCGAAACGCTTTGCCACATCCTCATTGAAGGCCAGATCGGTGTCTCCTTCAATCGTGATGTGGTTGTCGTCATACAAATAAATGAGGTTGCCCAACTGCAGGTGGCCCGCGAGTGAGGCTGCCTCCGCAGTGACACCCTCCATCAAATCGCCGTCGCTGCAGATCGCGTACACCTTGTAATCGAAAATATCAAAGCCCGGGCGGTTATACCGGGCGGCCATGTACTTCTGAGCAATACCCATCCCGACTCCATTTGCAAAGCCCTGTCCCAACGGACCTGTAGTCACTTCAATACCCGGCAACAATCCATATTCGGGATGCCCAGCCGTTCGGCTATGCAGCTGTCGGAAGTTCTTAAGATCTTCCAACGTCACGTCATATCCCGTCAAGTACAAGAAGCTGTATTGTAACATGCAGGCATGGCCGGCGGATAGCACAAAACGGTCGCGGTTCGGCCATTCGGGATTTTTCGGATTATAATTCATGCTCTCCGTCCACAGCACGTGGCCAAGAGGAGCAAGTCCCATAGGCGTACCCGGATGGCCGGAGTTCGCCCGCTGTACAGCATCCGCAGCCAGAATTCTAACGGTGTTGATGGCTGCTTGTTCGATCGTTTCTGATTTTGTACTCATGGTGCAAGGAAGTGTTGCTTATGGTGATGACGCGCATAACGAAGTTTTCCGGCCCTGAAACAGGGCCTTCGCTATCTATAACCGAACACAAATGAAAACCGTTTTCACAATCGCAAAAACGTTTCCCCTAATGCACCATCCTACCTCTAACAGCCTGATTACCTACCGATTCGAAAATCTCTAAAACACCAGTACAATCAAAAATTCCAGGAAAACCTCCACTATCGCGGCTTGGTGTGAGTCAAAAACCATTCAAACAAATTCGGATTGTGATAGCTGTGATCGGTTGAATACGCGCGTTCATTCCACACAGCACCGCTATGACCCAGGCTAGGATATACCGTAAGTCTTGGTATTGGAGTACCTCCTACACTGTTGAATCCATTTATAGGGCGTTGATTCTCGGATATCGGCACGGAGGAGTCTGCACCGCCGTGGAAGGCCCAAACGGGGATACGTCGCTGTCCGCACATTTTTCCTTCGGCATAGTCGCCACCTGCTGAAACAGGCGCTATTGCGGCGAAGATGTTTACATAGTCGCTCGCGCTAATCCTGCCCTCAAAACCCGCCGCGCTCCAGGGCGTTCCCATACTCAAGCCAGTCAGGTACAAGCGCGTCGGATCAATCCGAAGACCTGACTCGTTCAATGCCCAAAGCGCAAATTCCAATGCGTCGTTGGGAATCTTGTCTCCCGGGTTTCCGATCCAGCCAAAATACGAACTGCTCTGCTGCGGCGAAAGAACAATAAACTTTTCACCACTTGCCTCAGCGTTCCAGCCACTGGCAATTTTAAACGGTATACCCTGGTTGTCGACTCTGTTTAGCTGACTAGTTCCATTTCCGCGCTCGCCCGCACCGTGCAAGAAAATTATGGTAGGATACAAGTGTGAGGTGGAAGAGTAATCATCGGGTAAATATTGCAGGAATCCTTTCGGTGCTCCCGATCCTCCTCCTAGCGGTTTTTCCACTTGAACACCATCTTCCGCGCCTCGACTACCACCATCGATATTCTCGAAGGGATAGCCATATCCATCACCACTATTATAGACGCCAGCGATCTCGCTGATGGACAAAGAACGATTCCAGATACCCACTTCATCAATGCGCCCGTTCCAGCCGAGGCTTTCCCCGGACATCTCAGCGTTCAGAGTACCTATCCTCGCATTGTCAATACCTTTGCAGTCAGCAAACCAATCATCGAGATCAGTTGAAACGGTATATGATTGCGATACCAGGATGCCATTGACATAGATGGCGGGTTTGCCGTTTTGAGCAACGACTATGTGCGACCAGGCGCCACGGGAAAGTACGCGGGAAGTAGTCTCAATCCTCCATCGGTGGGAACCATTGCGTGTTAGTGCTATTCCGAGCTTCCCGTTTGCAAACTGAAAAAGTCGGATAGACTCTTTCGCATTCGTATCTCCAAAAGAAAGTATCACCCGTGCTCCCTCCGGGGTCCACTCGGGGTTAACCCAGGCGGAAAGTGTTCCCGTCTTCGAGGACGCGACCGCCGGGAGCACAGCGTTTATATTAACATTAGACGACCCGGAGAAACTGTAAGAGTTCCCTACAATACCCGCCTTGCCTTGAACAACACCCTGTGTTGTTCCGTCATTTTTGCTGCGAACATCGATCGCATTACCGGAGGTTTCATCCAGTTTGAAGTATGACACGAGATTGTCAACAAGAGGAGATGCGGCGGGTGCTTCCGACAGATCCCGAAACAAAGAAGGCGGCTCAGCCTGAAGCGATCCGCCGGAAAAAATCACAAGATTAAATAAGACAGTAAATAAGACATAGATAACACTTTTCATTAGTTCCGATTAAGGTTTAGAATAATGGGCAGCTTTAGCATGGCGCACCAGATGCCGTTTTGGGCACTGCCATTCTCCACAATCATGCCTTTTTTCTTCACAAAAGCTGATTAACCTCAGATGTTTAATGTGTTCAAAATTCTAACGCCGCGTATGTAATGTTATCTGACGTGAGGGCGAAGTAACGATTCGCTACCGACGCATCACGTGAAATATCTTATCGCCTTGGTGCCTGACAATACGACATCACGCGCCGACCCAGTGTCGGGATATCTCCACAGTTTGCGACATAACGCGGCTTTAGCCTCTCCGTTGCAGATCCGGTTCTCGTTCATCCCGGCCGGTAGAAAATTCATCCAGGAACCTGTGCGATCTCGAGCAAAAAAAATGCAACACTCTTCAGTGTCGCAGTTAAAAATGATTTCAAGGGGCATGCAGATTTGCTTCGCATCTGCCGCGTGCCTTCAGACCAGTTATGTTTCGTCGTGAATCGACTTCGCGGAATTTGATCTCAAAAATTTCGCAGCAACTTGATTGATGCGTTCAGCATTGAATAAAAAAAAAGTGCGACTCCCTTGAGAGTCGCACTTGAGCCTATGTTGATACCTGAATGTTACTTCTTGTGAAAGACATACTTTCTCTTGAACTGGCCCTTCGTGATCATGATAATGTAGTCGCCGGATTTGAACTCAGTAAAGTCAACAACCGTCTTCCTGGAATCGATCGCGCCCGACATAACTTTCTCATCGGTTTTGTGTTCAAAGACTTCGATCACTGCGCCATTCATCTCCCGGTCAGACTTGAAGTAAAACGTGTCATGGTCCGAAGAGATTACCAGGATGCAGTTGTGTTGCATACCGCTACCGTGACCTTTTTTCATGGATGAAGCGGAAAAGGTGATTGCGAGCATGCAGAAAAGAATCGTAATACGTTTCATTTAATTTGTTTTATGCCAGTATATCGCAATATCGTGCCATACGGTACATAGGTGTTTTCAGGCCAAAAATGCCCCTTATGAGCTGAAATGATATCCAAATTGGGAATTTCGTCTGGTTTTGGTTCCTCCCGCTCTTGATAATCTGCAATTTACCAGTAGCGGCGACTACGCGATTTATAGTCTCAAACGCCTGTATCATCGATTTTAGCCCTGAAACGCACGTCCCGGCAGCTGGGCAAAACCTGCCCCGGCTCCCTTTCCTCTTGAATATGAGATTACTTTTCCGATCAAATTAGATTACTCTTAATTGCTTTTTATTTCTATTATTGTAGCTTTATAACACCAGGAAAAGAAATCGTAATGAAAAGTAAGGTCGAGCGCAACCAGGAAGTAAGTTTCAATCGCGGGGTTTACCTGCAAGAAGTTCGCTCAAATCCCAACTTTGACTTCATTATTATCGGAGGTGGCGCAACCGGCCTCGGCGCCGCGCTGGATGCCACCGCACGCGGATTCCGAACATTGCTCCTGGAACAGGCTGATTTCGCAAAGGGAACCTCCAGTCGCAGTACGAAACTCATTCATGGAGGCGTGCGATACCTGGGGCAGGGCGATATCAAACTGGTGTTTGAAGCACTGTTCGAGCGCGGTATCCTTTTGAAAAACGCCCCCCACGTTGTCAACATGCAGCCCTTCGTCATTCCGAACTACAGATGGTGGAGCGAATTTCTCTACGGTGTCGGTCTGAAGATCTATGATTGGATGGCTTTCCGCTACCGGTTTCCCAAAACGGCGTTGCTTGGGCGAAAGACCGTTGAAAAACTCCTTCCAAATGTCAGAAAAGAAGGACTGAAAGGCGGCGTGCTCTACTACGATGGACAATTCGATGATGCCCGGCTCGCCATCAACATTGCTCAGACATCCGCCGACCTGGGAGGAATACTCATTAATTATATGCGGGTAACGGATCTCATAAAAGGTCCGGATGACCGCATCACCGGGGTGAAAGCTGTCGACGCCGAGAGCGGCGAAGAATATGTACTGAACGCAAAAGCGGTGGTGAACGCCACCGGCGTGTTCGTCGATGAGGTATTGAAGATGAATTCCTCGGCGCAGGAGCCTATGGTGCGGCCCAGCCAGGGCGTGCATATTGTGCTCGATCACTCGTTCCTGGAAGGAGACAACGCCCTCATGATCCCCTCTACGGAAGACGGACGCGTTTTATTCGCCGTACCCTGGCATAACCACCTCCTGGTCGGAACAACGGACACGCCACTGGACAAGCACAGCCTGGAGCCCATCGCCCTGGAAGATGAAATTGACTTTATCCTGAAAACGCTACGGGGATACCTTGTAAAAAAACCTCAGCGTAAAGATGTCCTGAGCGTGTTTGCCGGATTGCGACCACTGGCGGCGCAAGGAAACCACAACGGCAAGACCAAAGAGATCTCGCGCAGTCACAAGTTGATGACCTCGGCATCGGGACTCGTGACGATCACCGGTGGCAAATGGACGACGTACCGCAAAATGGCGGAAGACACAGTAGACGAAGCCATTCGCGTGGCGGGACTTCAAAAAGTGGAATGTCCGACAGCGGCGCTCCACATCCACGGATTTTCCAACAACGGAAGTGACAAGGGCCACCTCCATATATATGGAAGCGATGCCGCCGGCATCCTCGCAATTGCAAACGAACGCCCCGAACTCGCCCGGAAACTGCATGAAGCGTTTCCTTATATGGGGGCGGAAGTGGTGTGGGCAGTGCGCCATGAAATGGCGCGGACGGTGGAAGACGTACTTGCGCGCCGCCTCCGGGTTCTTTTCCTGAATGCCCGCGTCGCCATGGAAATGGCGCCGGAAGTCGCGAGGCTCATGGCCGCAGAAATGGGCACCGACTACTCCTGGCAAGAAGCCCAGGTGAAGGCATTTTCACGCGTAGCGGTGCCATACCTTGGACAGGATAAGAAAGAAACGAAACTAAGCGAAATAAAATAACACTCAGTTAACACAGCGTTAACTGATGGGCACGATTCACTCAATATTATTGCGACCAAATTACGGAGACCAATGAGACTTTTTACCAGACTGGAATTTCTGCAGTTTCTATCAACGACGTTCTCGAGTACGTTCCTGTTCGGATGTGACTCGAAGGAAGATCCGAAACCCGGCAAAAAGGGAATTCAACTTCGCGAAGTTTCCGTTCCAGGCGAGTTTAATGTCGTTGCACAAGGTGAAATCACGCTATCGGGCAAAGGATTTGCCGACGGCGATAAGGTCCGGCTGATACTGACATCGGATGAAGGTCAGTCTTATACCATCGAACTCCTTTCTTTTGATGAAGCTTCGGCAACGTTTACGCTGCCCGAAAGCTTCACCGCCGGACAATACCGCATTGTGCTGGTGCGCGGAGCCGAGGAACTCACACTGGGCACGACCCGGATCAACATTGTTGTGGAAAGCAACCTTCCCGACAAACCAGGAATGACGGTTAAAGGACTCGTCTACAGCAATGGCGTCGGCCTCGCCGGGGTGGTGGTTTCCGACGGATATGCCGTAACCACTACAGATGAAAACGGGGTGTACTATCTCCCGTCGGAAAAGAAAACCGGATTTGTTTTCATCTCCGTCCCCGCGAATTATGAAGTCCCCGTCGAAGACAACATACCTCAGTTCTTCAAGAGATTGGGCGGCGCCACCACTGTCGAGCAAAAAGATTTTTCGCTGACACCTACAACCAACAGCAAACATGCGGTTGTCGCGATAGCAGACTGGCATCTCGCCAATCGCAACGACGACCTTTCGCAATTCGCATCCGGTTTTCTTCCCGATGTAAATGCGCTGGCAAACGAGTACGCCGCCGCAAACACAAAGGTCTATGGTCTCGCCCTGGGTGATGGATCGTGGGACGCGTACTGGTACGCAAATAATTTTGCGCTGGTCGAGTACAAGGCCCAAATGAAAAAAGTGAACTGTCCCATGTTCAACGTCATCGGAAATCACGATAACGATCCATACGTCTCAAACGCCTGGGAAGCCTCAAAGAAATACAGGGATATTATCGGTCCTACCTATTATTCATTCAACCTTGGGGAAGTCCATTATGTGGTGCTCGACAATATCCAATATATCAACACCGGAGGCGGGCCCGGTGTAATCGGCCAGCGAAACTACAACGATGTAATCTCGCCCGAACAGCTCGAATGGTTGAAAAAGGACCTCGCAACCATTCCGGACAAGACAGCCCCCCTGATCATCGCTATGCATGCGCCCCTCCACCGCGCGCCTACACTGAACGAAAGCGGCGAACAGGTTAACTCGGTGTCGCTCAACAATGGAGCCGCTCTTATCTCAGCATTGGAAGGTTTCCCCGAAGTCTACGTAGTCACCGGCCATATTCACACAAACTACACTGCAAAGGCCAACGAAGCGATAACAGAATTCAACGTGGGGGCTGTATGCGCAACGTGGTGGTGGACCGGCCGAAGCGGGTATGCGAATAATCACATCTGCAAGGACGGCAGTCCCGGCGGTTACGGAGTCTTTGAAATCGAGGGGCGAAATGTCAGATGGTACTACAAGACAACAGGTCAACCGTCCAGCTACCAGTTCCGCACATACGATCTCAACAAAGTACAGATCACAGCCGCGGCGCATGCGCCTAACTCGACTGACGCACTCCTGGAAGAATACGCCGGAGTGTATGCGTCGCCCAATTCCGGCAACGAAGTACTGATCAACGTCTGGGGATTTGGACCCGGCTGGACGATTGAAGTGAAAGAAGGCGGTGTCGATCTTCCCGTAACCCGGATCACGGGGCTGGATCCGCTTCACATCATCTCCTACGAAGCCAAGCGGTTAAACGCCGGCGCAACGCCCACGAGTTCATTTGTAACAGATCCAACATCGCACCTTTTCAAGACCGTTGCATCAAGCGCGACGTCGACTCTTGAAATAAAAGTAACCGATAGCTATGGCCAGATGTACACTCAAACAATGGAACGTCCGAAAGAATTTACCTATACCACACTTTAAACAGATTATCAATGCTCAAATTATCTACTCAATGAAACGAACAATTCCCACACTAATCACGGTATGGATGCTATTGATAGCTTCCCTACAAGCCATCGCCCAGGAACGGCGAGTGAGCGGAACGGTTGTCGACCCGAGCGGGGCACCGATTCCAGGAGCCAGCATTATCGTCAAAGGCACCACCTCTGGTACGGTGACCGACATTGACGGTAAATTCAGCGTGAACGCTGACCCAACCTCTGTGTTGGTAATTCAGTTCATCGGTTACGAGCCTCAGGAAATTCAGGTTGGTAACTTGACGACTATCAATGTCACACTTGAGGAAAGTGTGACGGAGTTAGAAGGAGTAGTGGTCACCGCCCTGGGTATTACCCGCGAAGAGGAGTCACTTGGCTACTCTGTAGCCGAGGTCGGCGGTGAAGACATCACCAAGGTGCAGGCCAACAACTGGATGAGCGGCCTGAACGGAAGAGTAGCAGGTCTTACGATGAACAGCGCCAGCAGTGGGCCGATCAGTTCCATGCGTGTAACACTTCGCGGAGACCAGTCGCTTAACTATGGCGCCAATGAAGCGCTGTTTGTCGTGGATGGTATTCCCGTTCGCTCCGGTACCACTGCTACTTCATCAAGCAGTAGCTACACGAACTCCGGCGCGGATTTTCCCGTGGACTATGGCAACGGTGCAAGCGACATCAATCCTCAGGACATTGAAACCATCACGGTGCTCAAGGGTCCTTCCGCTACGGCGCTTTATGGTTCGAGAGCGGCTAACGGAGCAATCCTGATCACTACCAAGTCAGGACGAAACAAAAAAGGAGTTGGCGTGACAATAAACTCACAGGTTGTCTTTGAAAAAGCAGGTTACTGGCCCGATTTTCAGAAAGAATATGGTTCGGGAAGCGATATGGGTCAGGCGGAATATAACTTCTGGACTCTGGATCCTTCACTCGTAGGCGGATCAACTGATTTCCCTGCGCGTAACCTCTCGCGTTACGCATGGGGCGAAAAATTGATGGGCCAGCTGCGTTATCAATACGAGGGCAAGAACTGGGAGACCGGGCAGATTGAGCGAACTCCATTTGAATACAAAGACGATTGGTTTACGGGCATCTTCCAAACCGGTGTGACGTATTCCAACTCCATCGACATCAGCGGCAGCAATGGCAATGGCACCAACGTTCGCGTTTCCCTGAACCAAAATAAAAATGAGTGGATACTGCCCAACACGGGATTTGACAGAAAAAACATCTCCTTCTCCCTTGAATCTCCGGTCAACAAATGGGTGAAGTTCAGGACAAAAGTGAACTACTATAATACCACGAGCGATAACATGCCGATGGCGGGGTATCACCAGACCACGGTGATGTACGACCTGATGTGGGGTTACAACACGAACTCCATGAATGACTGGAAGAATGAGTATTTCCAGGGGCGTTTTAACGCGATCAACCGTAACTCCGCGCAATCACAGGATGGAAACAGCCTCGTGTTTGCCGGGACCGGTTCATACAACCCATACCGCATTCTGTATGAAGAATTGAACACGATGGATAAGGATCGCGTCTTCGGGTTCGCCGGTTTCTCCGTGGATCTGGGCGATCTCGTCAAAGGACTTACTCTTGACGTGAAGTCAGGGCTCGACCTCGGCGGTGAATTCCGCACACAGCGCAAACCGCACCTGACCAGTGGATGGGAGAACGGCTTCTACCGTGAGCAATCACTGACAGACATGGAATCGAACACCGACTTCCTGTTTAAATACGACGGTAAAATTACTGAACGGCTCTCGCTAGTGGCCGGTGCCGGGGGCAACACTATGGTGCGGACACACCGGAGAAATACCGTCCAGTTGAATGAGCTGGATATTCCTGGAGTTTATCACATCGACAACGTGCCATCGGGAATCTTCCCCAATCCCACGAATTACAGGAGCAAGAAGGTGATCAACAGTTTGTATGGCTTTACTACATTCGGCTGGGACGACATGTTCTACCTGGATCTTACGGCGCGTAACGACTGGTCCAGTACACTTGCGCCGGATAACTGGTCTTATTTCTACCCCTCGGTTTCAGCCAGCGTGCTGCTTGACCGCATGTTCAATCTTCAGTCAATTGCGCCGGTCGTTTCGCTCGCGAAGCTTCGTCTGTCGTGGGCGAATGTCGGTAACGACACGGGTCCTTACTCACTCGACCAGTACTACGGGGCAAGTGCGATCAGCGGCGGATACACCATGCCGAATGGTATCACCAATCCGTTGATCAAACCCGAAAACGTCGAGAGCTGGGAGCTCGGACTCGATGCGCGTTTCTTGCAAAACCGACTGGGCCTTGACTTCGCGATGTACAATTCATCAACGACTGACCAGATCGTAGATGTGGCAGTGGATCCCATTATCGGGGCCTCTGAAATGCGAATAAATGCTGGTGAGATCGTCAACAAGGGTATTGAAGTTGCACTTACGGCCACGCCGATCAAAACGACTAACTTCACTTGGAACATCAATGTAAACTGGGCGAAGAACAATACGACATTGGTGAGCCTGCAGGATGGTTGGGATCCGGAGCAACCTCTGCAGACCGATATGGGAACAACCATCGGCGGAAGACTTTTTGTAAACTCTTACGTCGGCGGCGAGATGTATCAGCTCTATGGCTTTGGGCTGAAACGCGCGCCTAAAGGCTCATTTTACATGGACGCCAACGGCAATCGTGTAGACGCATCCGGGCAGGTTATCATTGATGCAGCTACCGGCCTCCCGTCACTTACGACGAATCCCGATGTTCACCTGGGTAAAGTCAATCCCGACTGGCGAGGTGGTTTTAACACGTCGTTCAGGTACAAAAACTTTAACCTCAGCGCGATGTTCACCTACCAGTACGGCGGACATCGGTTCTCGGTAACCAATGGTATCCTATCCTACCAGGGCAAACTGACCAACTCCCTCGAGGGTCGCTACGACGGTATCGTGGCCGACGGTGTCAACGTAGTGTCTACTGATGAAAACGGCGCCGGCGAATACCAGGTTAACAACACGGTGACCAGCAACATCTATACGTATTATCAGGCACGTACGCTCGACCGATATAATGGCGAAACGCACACGTTCAGCACGTCGTTCCTGAAATTCCGCGAAGTGAGGCTCGAGTACAACCTGCCTGCCTCATTCCTGCAGAAAACCAAAGTGCTGCAAGGCGCCAGCATAGCGGTGTTTGCCACCAACATCTTTTCGGTGGACAAATGGCCACAATTTGACCCTGAAGGCGGTATGATGACAGGCTCGAACGTCTTCAACGGAATTGAAGCCGGTGCCTACCCGATGACACGGACACAGGGCGTTAACGTGAGATTGTCGTTTTAATCCTTAAAGTGAAGAAGAGATGAAAAAAACAAAATATATCATAGGGTGCAGCCTCCTACTAGCTCTGCTGAGTGGCTGTACCGGGGATTTCGAAGAGATCAACACAAACCCGAACCGCACGACGGTGGGCATGATCCAGGCATCAGCAATGTTTGAGCCGATCCTCTACAACTCTGCCAACCAGTGGCTGAACCGCACCTGGTATTACAACGACGAGTTGATGCAATTCACAGCACACACCGGAGGCGTTACGCGTCGGGAACACTTGTACTTCTTTGAAGACTCAAGGGATTGGTACGGCTTCTGGAATCATTATGCCACATACGGCAAGAATGCCAGGCACATGTACGACCTGGCCGTCGAACAGAACAACCCGGCCCTGATGGCGATTGCTCTAACATATAAGGTTCTGTTCTTTTCCAACATGACCGATATGTTCGGCGACATTCCTTACGAAGAGGCCTTTAAAGGAAGAGAGCTCGGCGGAACACTCACGCCCAAATTCAATACACAGAAGGAAGTCTACGAGTTTATGTTCACCGATCTCGAAACAGCGAATGACCTGTATGCGACCAACCCGCTATTTGCGAAGCCCGAAATGGACGGCATGTACGGAGGCAACATGGCCGCGTGGCGCAAGTTCAACAACTCGTTGTATCTGCGACTTCTGACTCGCGTAAGTGGCCGCTCAGAGATGAACGTCGGAACCAAAATGACCGAGATCGTAAGCAATCCGGAGAAGTATCCTGTGTTCACTTCCAATGCAGACAATGCAACTGTGAAATTTACGGGAGCGGCTCCGTACATCAGCAACTTCGGTGTTGAAACCGAGAGTGGATTTACATCCAGCGGAAGAAAGTTGACGGAGCAACTTATCGGTATGACGGTACAGACCGATGGAGGTGGCAACCAGATCTACGTCGACCCTCGCCTGCCGATCATCGGGAAGAAAAACCCCGTAGCGCAGTCGAACCCGCTGAACATCTGGAAGGGCACAATATCCGGTGCAACAGAAGATCAGCGCGCCGCTGCCGACGCCGGATCTTCCTGGCTGAACTATAAAGTCTTCTGTAGAAGGGATGCACCCGCATATTACATGGACTACGCAGAAGTGCAGTTCATCTTCGCAGAAGCCGCGCTGAAGGGTTTGATCACCGGCGGAGAGACTGCAGCGAAGAGTTACTATGAGGCTGCTATCACAGCTTCCATGGAAAAATGGTCTGAACAGGGTGCGTATTCCGAAACTCCGACCAGCATCACTCAAAACGACATTGATACCTACCTGGCGTCACCGCTAGGCTCGTGGGATGCCGCCACAGACAAAGCCGCGGCGATTGGCAACCAGAAATATCTCGCCCTCTTCTGGGTGGGGATGGAAGCGTGGCATGAGTACCGCCGGACTGGCTATCCCGAATTGACGATCGGTGCGGGCACGGTGTACAATGACAACGTGTTGCCTACGCGCTTTGGGTACCCCGCGATTACCATGTCCACGAATTCAAAGAACGCCAACGAAGCGCTGGGCCGAATGGGCGGAGCAAACGACATGAAAACGCCAGTATGGTGGAGCAAACAAGCCATCGGCAACTAGAGACAAATAGAGGAACTATAAGAATATAGCGATCATGAACAAGAACAAACTTTATTCAACTCTGCGGACGGGAGCGCTGATGACGGCGCTGCTAATGACTTTCGCGAGCGTACTTCAGTCGTGCGACGACGATGATGAACCATCCGGTCCTGCGAGCTTCACAATAGAAGGGAATCCCACGGGATTGACAGCTGGCATCGCCGGCAAAACGGAAACGTACACGGTTCGGGGCAATGGATCCTGGCAAATTGTCGCGAAAGAGGAAGCTGACTGGGTTAAGATATTTCCCAATGAAGGCGAGGATGATGGCATTTTCAAGATCACGGTCCTGGAAAACAAGACCTTCGAACAGCGCGTGGCGAACCTTGCGTTCGTCGTAAACGGCGAAGAGCAACCCGTGTTGTTCAGAGTGGAACAGGAGCCTGCCGTGCCAGCCCTTACCCTTCCCGGAAACGTGGTGATCCAGTCAGCCGGAGGAAACTTCGACGTAGTATTTAATACCAACGTAGAGTGGACCTACACGCTCAGTGACGACTCGTGGCTTACCGAAGTCTCCAAGGAGGCAGGAAAAGTAACGCTAGCCGCAGCTGTCAACAGAGGCGAGGGGCGTTCCGTTACCATGAATGTTATTGCGACCGACTACCCTGAACTTTCAGGGTCTCTGACACTCGAGCAACTGGCAGGGAATATTGTGTTGGTAGAAGACTTCAACTGGCTTGCTTACGGAAATGCGATCACGTATGAAACGGGTGGAGAAACGAGGTACGACAACTGGACTGCGGACGAGAAAGCGAGAGGCTGGACAAGTACTGTTAACACTGTCACAGGCAGCGGAAACACTCCAATGTTGTATGCGCGTCAGGGCTTTGTCAAGCTTGGCAAAACCAGCTACGGCGGCGACTTCATATCTCCGAAGCTCTCAAGTATTGAGGGTACCGCGGATTTGAAAGTGACCTTTAAAGCTGCGGCGTATATATCTGCTGGAGGAACAGTTGATTCGAAAGAGCTGGTCATCGAGATTCTTGGAGCAGGTACACCGAGCACGGACCTCATTATTGTAGATAACGTTCCGAACTCCAGGACTCAGGATGATAACGGTGTCGTTAATGACATCTGGGCAGAAGACCGCGCCTTTACTTTTACCATCACCGGCGCTACCGCAGATACTCAAATCAGATTCATCGGAAAAGCCTTCGACCTGACTACAGAAGCTATCAACAGAAACCGCATCTTCCTTGACGACGTCAAGGTTGTGTTAATGGAATAAATGAGTAAGTGAGAAGTAAGTTTAAAGTCTGTGTACTGATCGTGCACAGACTTTTTTTTCAAGTGAGCATATAACAATGAAGGGAACGAATTGCGCAGGGATGTGATACCAGCTTCACTCCGATCTCAAACTATCCACCGGATTTATCAGCGCCGCCTTCACAGCCTGCGTACTCACAGTCACCAAAGCCAACACAACACCTGTTGCAAGGGCCACGAAGAACGCCCATGAATGGTCCAGCAAGTCAATGTGATTCGCGAAGCCGCGCAACCACTTATCCAATGCATAGTAGGCGATCGGCCACGCAATCAATCCAGCAAGTAATACAAGCTTGACGAAATCAGTTGAAAGAATGCTGACAATATTCGCCAGGCTCGCCCCGAGAATTTTTCGGATGCTTACTTCCTTAGCCCGCTGGGCGGCGACAAAAGCGATTAACCCGTACAGGCCAATGCAGCCGATGCTGATGGCAACAGCCGAAAAGAAAGTCAACAGCTTGGATATCTTCATCTCCTCGGCGTAAAAGGTTGCCAGCTGATCGTCCAGGAATGCGTACGTAAAATAGTTACCCGGAAACGTCTCCTTCCACCTCTGTTCGATATAAGAAATCGCATCAGCTGAATGCATCATGTCAATCTTTACAGATCCCTTGGCAAAATAGCCCGTGTTCGTAAGAATAACCGGGTGCATTCCTTCCCGCAATGTTACAGTCTGAAAATCCTTCACCACTCCGATGATTGTTGCGTCAGTGGTCCAGTATGTGATCTTCTCCCCGATCGCCTTCTCCGGATCCGTGATGCCGATTTCCCTCACCAGCGATTCGTTCACAACAACGCTCTTGCCGGATAGATCGGTTAATACGGAAGTCCCGGACACAGTCTCGATCCCGAACATGCGCAGGTAGACAGAATCCATAAATTTCACTTCGGCGCTCCGCTCCTCTCCGGCAAACGAAACGTGTTTCAAATTTGCCCACCATTTGTTAATGGTTGCCGAAGGCGTGTTCAAAGAAAAGCTGACATTCCTGATCGCAGAATTATTTAACAAGTTATTTCTCAACGTTGACAGCGTTGAAGCTTTGGAGTCCGGCAAATCAAAAGTCACTACTGCCTCTTTGTCGAATCCCAGCGGTTTCGAAAGTACATGCTCCGTTTGACGAATCACGATAATCGTGCAGATAATCAGCACCTGTGAGATCAGGAATTGAAAAGTGATCAGTCCCTTTCGCGTAAACAGGCTTGTTGACCCGCTCGCAGATCCACTACCCTTCAGTGCGACAACCGGTAAGAAGCCGGACAACACGAATGCAGGGTAAAGCCCGGACAAAACCGTTACAGCCAACACTGCGCATCCACTAAAAATGAGATTGTCGGATTGTGTCAGTGCACTTGCCTGGAGCGAAATACCGAAGAGGTCCTGCAGGAATGGCAGCAACTGGCTGACGGCGGCCATCGCCAGCATCATCGCAGTAAGGGTAACCAGGAACGCTTCTGAAAGAAACCGAAAAACTATACTCTGACGCGAACTTCCCAGCGTCTTGCGGATGCCAACCTCTTTGCTGCGCCGGATCGCCTGCGCACTGGCCAGGTTGATAAAGTTGATACAGGCAATAGCCAATATGAACAAACCAATAAGTCGCAACGTGAAAATAGTCTCCCGTGAAATTATTCGTTCATTGAAATTCCCTATGTTAAAGTGAATATCACTGAGCGGTTGAATGGTAAAGACAAGGTTCTGCCGATGATCCTTGGCGACATGTCTTTCAAGTATCCTTTCAAGTTTCGGTTCGATGGTTGATGGGTCTGCATCCTTGCGCAATAAAAAATAGGTTTGCGAAAACGAGTTGGTGCCTGCGTCCAGGTTATCCGTTAGACCAGAATCCTTAACGCTTTCTAACGTCGCGTATGACAGTGCAATCCGGATCGGAAAGTCCGTGTTGGCAGGTGGATCTGCAATGATACCGGTAATCGTAAAGTCAGCCCAATTGTTCAGTCGCAAGACTTTGCCGAGAGCGTCACCATTGAAATATTTCTCCGCAATGGTGCGCGACACTACTGCCTGGTACGGTCTCGCGAGCGAACTGGCAGTTCCTTTCAGCCACTCAAAGTCGAGCAACCGAAAGAATTCGGGCTGAACGAGGTACGTATTTGTTTCGCGGAAAAGTTCCTTGTTGATTTCAACGTTCGATTGCTCGGGATTCAACTTGATCACAATTCCAACTTCTTCAATCTCAGGAATCTCCGTGCGAAGGATAGCAGCCAGTCCATGCGGGGTTCCCGTATCCAGGTCGGCGGGCAGGCCTTTGTTAACGCGATAGACCCGAGCGGCGTTGGTGTGGTATCGGTCATAACTAAGTTCATGGCTGACAATGAGATGTACTAAGATCGCACATGCGATCCCAAGTGTCAGTCCTGCGACGTTAATGATCGTAAAACGCCGTTGACGCGACAGGTTCCGCCATGCAACTTTGAAATAATTTCTGCCCAACCCGGACGAATGAAATTGATGACTTCCGACAAATGGTCTCATAAGCTAAGATATTATAAAAGTGTCCTGAGTAAAGGCGCCAGTAGATTAGCGGCCGAGCCAAAACTTGCGTTTTCCACCGCCTGGCACCAATAACTCTCATTCCACAATACGACTGAAGACAATTGAACTGCCTCTTGCCCCCACTTACGAATGTAGCATTTCATTGAAAGCCCTGAAAGGGCGCAAGATAACAGCCCAGGGTAACGAGCCCACATAGGCTACCTCCAACGCCGACACTGCCAACAACAACGAGATGCTGATCGCAATCCGGCGAGGAGCCCTGGGTTGAATGTGCATATTCCATTGAAAGCCCTGTAAGGGCGCCAGACAACAGCCCAGGGTAACGAGCCCACATAGGCTACCTCCAACGCCGACACTGCCAACAACAACGAGATGGTGATCGCAGTCCGGCGAGGAGCCCTGGGTTGAATGTGCATATTCCATTGAAAGCCCTGAAAGGGCGCCAGACAACAGCCCAGGGTAACGAGCCCACGTAGACTACCTCCAGCGCCGACACTGCCAACAACAACGAAATGGTGATCGAAGCCCGGCGAGGAGCCCTGGGTTGAACGGTATCGTAACGCAGAAGCCCTGAAAGGGCGGAAGATATCAGCCCAGGGTGACGAGCCCACATAGGCTACCTCCAGCGCCGACACTGCCAACAACAACAAAATGGTGATCGTAGCCCGGCGAGGAGCCCTGGGTTGAACGGTATCGTAACGCAGAAGCCCTGTAAGGGCGCCAGACAACAGCCCAGGGTGACGAGCCCACATAGGCTACCTCCAACGCCGACACCGCCAACAACAACGAGATGGTGATCGTAGTCCGGCGAGGAGCCCTGGGCTGAATGTGCAAAGAAGGAGCCTCTCTACTTCGCCGGTTGGCGATTCTTTCGGTAGGAATTTTTGATTGCGATCTTTCCGTCCTTAAAAGTAAATAAGTCGCATCCGGTCACTTCAACCCGTGTGCCATCCGCCTTCGTGCCACTAAAGATCCATTCAGAAAATCCGCGGTTGCCGGAAACAAAATGTTTTGCATTGTTCCATTGAGCATCCGGGAACGTTGCAAACACTTCCTCGAATGCTTTCTTCACCGCATCCTGGCCTGTATATCGTTGCCCTTCTCGATCCGGTCCCGCCGACGCCTCGAAGACACAATCCTCCGTCATGTGACGCATGATTGCTGGAATATCATGATCATTAAACGCATCCGCGAAGGACTGCAGAAAAGCTTCGTTAACTGGTTTATCGGATTGGCCCATAAGCAGAACTGGAAAGAATAAGGCAAAAGGGAAAACTATTATTCCGATGCACCGCGATATACCGAATTCCTTCAGCATTGTGTGTCGTTTTAAGAATCTTCTATCACAAAATACCCACGCCGAACAATTAAATTAAGATACTAAAAAAAAGGAATCCCGCCAATTCTACGTTGCTGCTACTCGAAGCTTTTTAGCCTGACCAGTCAATACCCTTACCAAGGGAAAAGCGCCTTCCAGCATAGTTGTAAATACTCCCATCGTGTCAGGTCTCATCTCGATCTGAAATTCTTCGTGGGACCTATTTTGAACTTATGAACTACATTGCTAAATTCCGTTCAGACTGGCTGAACCCAGCATCGGAGAACATCACCCTGCATCAATCATTGAACATTATGAGCCGCCTACTAGCAGTCGCGTTGACCATCGCATGCATGGGTGCCCATGCACAAAAGTTGCACACTATTTCGTTATCGTCCGAAACGCTTTCGCCTTCGCTGAAACTCAACTATCGCGTTGTAAGCGTTGTCGATGGCCGGAAAAATCAATCGCACATTGGCATCGTGCAGAAGGGCATGTCAAACACACCCCGATTTACCACTTTCAAAACCTCTATGGAGCAGGAGATAATGGGATTGCTATCGCGATCAAGCTCGGCGATGAACGGACAGGATGTAGTTCTCCGCATTGAATACCTCGCTGTTAGTGAGCAGACCCGTGCAACAAGCGAAACCGGGAAGGTAGAAATCACCGCAGATCTCTTCAGCGTTTATGACCAGGGTGCTTTGTTCATTGCAAGAAAATTCACCACAAAAGAAACACGGGGGATGGAGGTTACCGCCCGGCATCCCACAAACATTGCCGCGGCCTTAGAAGAACTGCTGGCCAGCTTCAATACAAGGTTTCCCTTCACGCCTCGTGACTATGAAACGGTCGTCCCTGTGAGTGAGATCGCCGCCTATCGGAACGAGCCACAAGCGGAAATCAATGCACCTATTCTCCACGCGAATGAATACTCGAATGGGATATATGCTACATTTGAAGAATTCCGCGACAACCACCAGTCCGTGAAAGACGGATATGAAGTGCGCGAGGGAGACCCTTTGAAAGCCCGTTGGGTTGACGAGGGTGGAAAGAAATCGCGAATCCGGGACGACGTTTACGCGCTTGCACACAACAACCGCCTCTATATTTTCTTTACCGGATCTTTTTATCCCATTGAGCAGAAGAGCGACGGCCTGTTTTTCTCAGGGCCCGCCGTACCAGATAATGGTGCAGTGATGGCTGGTGGCCTCATGGGTGGAATGATCGGAGGCGCCATCGCCGCTGCAGCCAGCGCGAAAAGAACGATCTATCGGATTGATCTCTCAAACGGTTCGTTGCAGGCAATGGATTAGCCCCACGAACCTACGACTACACGCACGTTCCTCTAGCAATCCAATACAGGCCGCTTAGTAACGGCTTGAAAAGAACCACACAGGTAGCGCCTTCTTCGAAAAAGGAAGCGGGCAATCTTCTGGGTCAGGTAAAGGGTGATCAATAACATAAGAAACAATTGTCAGTACCGGCCTTCGGCTTTATTTATGGCTAAAATCGTACGAGTGGTATTCACATCTCCCGATTACCAGGAAGTTGTAATCCCTATCTCGACGCGCTCATTCGCATCCGCATTCACGCCCTCGCCTTTCAGAAGGGGGTCAAGGTTTCCCCAACCCAACGCAGCGATCCTGTCAGGACCAACGCCCTTTGAAACAAGGTAGGTTTCGAGAACCTCGGCTCTCTTTCTTGTTAGCTGTTTGCCCGAACCCGTTTTTTCAACCGCTCCCGACAGATCAAAGAAACCTTCGGATGACCCAGGCAACATGAAACTGCGCTTCTCCCCCGCCGCACAGTGCGCATTGATCGCTATCGCCCACCCTGCATTAGCTTTTAACATCAGAGCGAGCGCATCAACGGCCTCCCTGCTGTCAGGCTGCAGCACGGCAGCGTGCTGATAAAACAGTGCGTCAAAAAGCAGATTGATCTTACCCGGACGCAGTTTCGTTGCGCGGAACTTTACTTCCCATGCATCCTGCGCATTTAGGTAAACATCAGGAACGTTTCCCAGTCTGCCCAGGTCAATGACCCGGCTGACAGGACTGTATCCATCGGCGTAAAATGTCATCTTGAGCGCATGTTTATCGTAGTCGCCTCCGAGATTGACAACCTGCCCCGTCTTAAATGCAGTAATAACCTCACCCCGGTTGTCGAACAACAGCACTTTACCGGCGATGGGAATGTCGTTTATGGTCTTTGCAACAAACGCGAAAGGAATTTGCGAATTAGCACCCTTCCGGTCGGAAGTCGTTCCTCCATTGTTTACAACAAAGAAATTGTTCTCTTCGGGGTCCAACAATACCTTGCCACCGGTGTACAGTTCTAACGCGACAGGCGCACTGAATGCACCGCCAACATCCTGCGAATACGCCGTGTGAAAATCTGCGTAAATCCAGGCGTCGAAAAACCCCTTTTCATTTACAAGGTAATCACGATGGGTTTCGGCAATGTCAAACCGATCCGTCTCGAGGGCGTACACGTGATGCATCTTCAGTATATCATCGTAAATGACCGAGGCCTCAGGAAACATTTCATTAATTGACATTTCAAACGAAGATGCCGTTGACTGTTTTTCAAAGGACCCGACTACCACATAAAACCTACTGGCAAATGCTGTAGATGAGATCGCCAAAGATGCCAGCATAGCGATCACAAGTGGAATGAATGGAATTCTCGTCGTCATGATTGTATTAGATTTGGAACAGCATCAATTCACTAACTCAATTTCCATCCGCTCATTTAGCGACGCATTCTTACTTGTACTGCTTACGATGGGTTCCATGCTTCCCCATGCTACAATTTGAATTCGCTTCTTGCTGATCCCGTTGGCCAGGAGATAGTTTTTAACAACGTCAGCCCGCTTCTTCGTCAGCAGCTTGTCAGATCCGTTCTTTTCAGTCGTGGCATTGAGATCAAAATAGTTGGTATCCTCAACGGGAACTTTGATCTCACGCTTTTTACCGGGATTGCAATGGCTGTGGAGAACGATCTTGTAGCCGGGATTCGATTTCATCAGAGTCACGAGCTCGTCTAACTCCTCCTTCGAAGACAGCTCGAGGACCGCAGCGTCCTTATAAAACAGAGTCTTATTCAAGAACCCGATCTCATGTACTTCCATGGGTTTCAATTGGATTCGCACTTCCCAAACACCTTGTTCATTCTTTCGAATATCCTTACTGCGTGACAGGTGGTCCATGTTAAACATCCGTGTTTCCTGCTGGTAACCAAGTTTGTCGCACACGAAGGTCACCACCTTTTCGCGTTTCATGCTTTTAATGGCTACCTTCTCACCGGGGTCGATGGCTGCAAGCTTTTTTATCGCCGCAAAATCAACAAGCATCACTTCCGATGGCATGGAGTTACCAAGCTCATCTTCAACAAAAAATGTGAAGAGGTTTACCTTCGGATCGGTTACTTGGTCATTGAAACTCTTAACATCATCGACATTGGGAATAAAAGCGAGGCCATTTGACATCTCCCAGGCCGACTTTAATGCTATTGCTGCAGACGAAGTGGAAGATGTGGAAGTTGAAGTTGCTTCCGATTCACTTTCGGCGTCAAAGGTGGCGTGCTTCTCGAAAGCGTTAGCGACATTCCCCGGAGCTTTTGACGCGTTGGCCGACACGGGTCCACCCGCATCGGACTCGGGCTTCACAAGTACCCATGCATCGGCAAAACCCTTTTCATTCTTCAGGTATAACGCCAGGCTCCTGGCATCCTCTTTCCGCGAGGTTTTCATCGCCGTTACGTAATAAAGTTGACGGCTTTCGTCCAGGGTGTAGGAAACGTTCTCGAAGAAATTGCTCACAGTGGTGATAAACCTCTTCGCATTGGATTCTTGTGCAAAAGCACCGATTACGACGTAGTATTCCGCCGCATGAACAAGAGGGGAAACAAAAGCAAGGATCATCGCGATCGCCATAATCCTCAATCGAACTGATGTTTTCATTAGATTAGGTTTGTTTTTTGTTTGCAGGATCGGTCCGTCCAAATCCATGTCACAAATCTCTTAAAGCCGGTTGGAGGGAACATCGGGAATAGGCCTATTTTCAGAAAATCAGAAATCAACGGACAAATTGGAGCTATACTGACCCGATCGCATGAAAAAATAGGCTGTACCGCCCGCAGCCCACAAAAAATCCGGCGGCGCTGGATTCCTATCAGGGAAAACCCTGATTCCGCATCAGGGATTTCCTGATTTTCCCAGACGCCGTCCAATGGTACAAACACGCCAACCCTTGCTCACATCCGTGCACAAATGTTCAGAAATGAACATTCCGGAAATAGAATTGGCACCATCCTGGCATTTTGCGCATCATATCGAATGGCACGATCTTTACATTTCAGATGCCGCCAGCGCTGCGTTGGATCCAAATTGAAACAGCATGCTCAGAAACTACTTCACCCTCATCGTCCGGAATCTCCTTAAGCACAAGGCCTTTTCTTTGATTAACGTCCTGGGACTTACCATAGGTTTTAGCTCCTGTTTGCTGATCGGCTTGTACGTCCAGCACGAATCCAGTTTTGACGACTTCCAGGTGAACCGCGACAAGATCGCGCGGGTCATCATGGAATACAGTTTCGACGGAAGCCCTGAAACCAAGCGCGGCAATTTCACCAGCACAAAAGTCGCTCCGGTATTCAAGCGCACATTTCCTGAAGTGGAGGCCGCTGTTAAAATGACAGACCGCGATGTCATCGTCAAGAACGGCGAAGATCTTGTTTCTGAATCTAACTTCATGTTTGCCGATTCGACATTCTTCGACATCTTCTCCTACCAGATGCTCGAAGGGAACCCCGACAAAGCGTTGGACGGACCGTTTAAGGTTGTGCTCACACGATCTACCGCCGACCGCTATTTCAAAGAAGATGGCGCGCTGGGCAAAATGCTCGCCATCGGAACTGAAGGGAAACTCTACGAAGTTACAGGCGTCATGGAAGATTATCCTCCGAACTCACAAATTCAATTTGATTTTTTGGCTTCTTTTTCATCTTTGGGTGCAAACCAGGAAGAAACATATTATGACGCCAACTATACTACTTATCTGCTACTAACGCAGGCGGATGCTTTTGATCCCCTACAGGCCAAGGTCACGACATTCATGAAGGAGGAAATGGCGGGTTCGGGTAGCACCATAAATTTTTTGCTTGAACCGTTCGACACGATACACCTGCACTCGGCTTATGCAGCATTCGTCCCGAACACCAGCATCGTCTATCTCTATATTTTATCAGCCGTCGCGCTGCTCATCCTCATCATTGTTTCCTTTACGTACATCAACTTAAGCACGGCGCGGTCAATTGAGCGCGCACGCGAAGTCGGAATCCGCAAGGTTGTGGGCGCGCGTCAAACACAACTCTTCTGGCAATTCATCGGCGAAGCATTCATCATGTGCTGCATCGCACTAACATTAAGTGTAAATATCGTGGTGGCGGCTTTGCCGTGGTTCAATCGCCTGACGGGAAAATACCTGCAGGTCCATGAGTTGTTTACGCTCCCATTCACTCTTGGTACCATTTTTATTACGCTGATCGTCACAGTCGGCGCGGGCAGCTATCCCGCACTCATCCTTGCACGCTTCCAGCCGGCCACTGTGTTAAAGGGGGTATTCAGGAACTCGGAGTCAGGAAGGGTATTGCAACAGTCTCTCACAGTCTTTCAATTTGCGATATCTGTTTTGTTAATCGCCTCGACGTTTGTTATTCAGCAACAACTGAACTTTATTCAAAGCAAAAGTCCCGGCTACGACCGCGAGCATGTTATGGTTTTGCCGATGAATCAAAAAATGCTCGGGTCCCTACCAGTCCTCAAAAAAGAATTGACAGCCAGAGCAGATGTCCGGGTCGTTTCGCGATGCGTGAGCACACCTGTGCAGATCGCGGGCGGTTACGCAATGAGATCGGCTGCAATGCCCGAAGGGGAGCAGATCTCCGTCACAGGTAATCCTGTCGACGAAGATTATATCGATGCAACTGGCTTGGAAATTATCGCGGGCGCCGGTTTCACGGAGCAAGACATGAAGGATGCCGAGTCAGAAGATGTAAGCAAAATCATCTATCACTTCATTCTGAATGAACGCGCCGCAAGTCAGCTTGGCTGGACGCCGGAGGAAGCGGTTGGCAAGAAAATGTTTCTGGGCGGCCATCGTCAGGGATTCGTGAAAGGAGTGGTGAAAGACTTTCATTTCAAGTCGTTCCATCAGGCAATTGAGCCATTGGTTCTTTTCAATGAACAGAGAGGGCACGGTCATGTGCTCGTAAAAATTAGTGGCGGCGACATTCGCGAAACGATTTCCTTTGTCGAGACGAAATGGAAAGAAATCGTCCCTTACATGCCGTTTGACTACCGGTTCCTCGACGAAGATTTTACCGCGCTATACAGATCCGAACTTCAGCTGGGCAAAGTGATGAACCTGTTTGCTGCCGTGGCGATCATACTCGCCTGCGCGGGACTGTTTGGCCTGTCTTCCCATATTGTACAGCAGAGAGTCAAAGAGATCGGCATCCGCAAAGTAATGGGGGCATCCCTGCTTAACATCCTGCGGATACTCTCGGGAAATTTCGTAAGACTTATCTTTCTGGCTGTTGTTATTGGATCGCTTGTGGCTTACGTCGCGATGGAGCAGTGGCTTCAGGATTTTGCCTATCGGATTGAAATCCAGTGGTGGGTTCCCGTCGCAGCAGGAGCGCTCGCAATCGGAATTGCGTTGGTGACGATAAGCTTTCAGGCTTTGAAGGCAGCGATGGCGAACCCGGTTGAATCATTGAGAAGCGAGTAAAATGGGAATACCCTCCCGGGAATTCCCATTAACAATCCTCAATTACGCCAACAGCTTCACAGATACCTCACATCCATCTTTTGCGCCATTTCAAAGGTCATGTGCTCTGCATAAACGCCGATTGAATCCACTAACGTCCCTCTCATTCCGGAATAGGAAGAGATCGCATAGACCACATAACTGTCATTGGAGTCCTCCTCAAAGCGATACACCTCATCTATATTGAATTGCTCCGGGGTCAGCCAGAGATCAAACACATAGCAGTAGAGACAAGTGGGCTCCTTCTTGAAGTCTAGGCTATAGCCGCGATGCTTCAGATCGGACAAGGCATCTATCATCGATTCGTAATGTCGCATGGGTACTCCTCTTTTACCTGTTTACCGAATCACCGGGTACATACAATCCCACCGATGTCACCAGCGAATCGTAGGTTCCATCGTAGGTATATATCTTGGATTCGTTTAAAAAAAATGTAGGTGTGCGATTCACACCACTGTAGATACCGCTCCCAAAATCATTTTCAATCTTGCTTGTGATGTCCTCACTTTTCCGATCGATCAAGAATTGGCTAAGGTCCAATCCCAACTCCTCCGCAAGACTAAGGAAAAGTCCCTTCTCATGAAGCCGATCTTGTCTCTCAAACAAGAGATCGTGCATGGACCAGAACATTCCCTGGTTTCCGGCGGCTTCTGCCGACTGTGCAGCGTTCATGGCCTCGGCGTGAACTTCCTTTAAGGGGAAATGTCGAAAGACAAACCGAAGCTCGGTATCAAACTCTTTAAGCAGACGCTGAACAAGAGAATGGGCGCTGCGGCAGTATGGACATTGATAGTCGCCATACTCTACCAAGGTCAATTTCGACTGAATGTTTCCCCTTTGACGATCTCGTGCGTTGACCGGTGGTCGTAGTGTTTTCATAGTAAATATTTGTATTTAGAATTCTTCATCCAATGCATCGAGGACCCCATCCACCCCGGGATTTATTCCATCCGGATATAACTCACTCCAACGTATCAATCCGTCTTCATCGATGACGAATAGTGCCCGATCGCTGCTGCCTTTGAGCGGGTTATAGGCTCCATATACTTTGGAGACCGCTCCCTTAGGCTCAAAGTCGGCCAATAACGGAAAGTGGAAGTTTCGATCTTTTGAAAATGCCAGGTGACTCCATGAGCTATCCACAGAAATGCCGACAATCTGTGCATTGTAGTTGTTGAAATACTTGAGGGCAGCATTGAAGAGGTCAAGCTGATCGCCGCATATGGGACTCCAGTCCGCGGGATAGAAAACAAGGACCACCTTTCTGCCGCGAAGTGCATCCAATCGCAATTTCTGATCAGGTGTCGCGTCTAATTCAAAGTCGGGTGCAGGTGTACCTTTTTGCAAAATCATAACACGTTAATTTTTGATATTGATCGACGAATGTGGGATAAGGGGTGGCCAACAGATAAAACCCGCCGGTCACCCCATGTTCAACCCACGTCCCCTCCTAGTTAGTTTGAGCTAACCCTTGTTCAACCGAAAGGCGATCGGCTGCTTCCATAATAAAGTTTGCTACCTTCCTTGGCTCCGAAAGCATCGGAACATGATTCGATTTTAGCTCGAGTACCGTAGCCTTGATCATCGCCGCTTCTGCGCGTTGCAGCTCCGGGTTAATGGTCTTGTCTTCAGCGCCGATGAGAACCCAGGCGGGTTTCACTTTCCATGCGATGCTGGAAACTTTCTGTACGGTGGAGTTGGCGGCCCACGGAACCTGCGTCGCGAACAAAACTCTTCGCTGCGAGGCAGATAGGTCCTGAGCAAAATATTCATTGATTCCCTTTGATGACAAAGAAAGGAAACCGAAAGCATCTGTCTTAAACTCGCCACTTCCAGGCGCCGGAGGAAGTGCGCTTACCACATCCACGACAGACTGACCTTCATTGGGAATCAATGCACAGATGTACACAAGTCCAGCTACCTTCGGATCAATTCCTGCCTCTGTGATGACCATGCCTGCCCACGAGTGACCTACAAGGAGAACCGGACCATCCATCTGTGCAATCGCACGTTTCGTGGCCGCAACGTCGTCTTCGAGCGATGTCAATGGATTTTGGACGGCAATTACACGAAAGCCTTTTGACTGCAGAAGGGGAATGACCTTCTCCCAACTGGAGCCATCGGCGAAAGCACCGTGAACTAGTACAATATTCTTCGTTCCCGCAGGAACGGATTGGCTACTGGCTGTGCCAGATATTGCAAGCAAAAGAAGTGATGCCAACGCACCGACTACTGTTAACCGGATAATTGTTTTCATGTGTTTTAAAAATTAAGTTGATATTGTGAATATTTTTTTGCCTCGTGCATCCTAAGCAAGGAACTTCTTCAGCGCCACTGCCGCGTGCGCGAACAACGACCGGGTTGCAGGTAAATGCGCAAGACCGTTCAGCAGCCCGAAGTCGTGGATCACCCCGTTGTACCGGATACTTGTGACCGGCACGCCAGCTTCGTCCAGCTTCCTGCCATAAGCTTCTCCCTCATCGCGTAAAATATCGTTTTCAGCTACCTGTATCAGCGCAGGAGGTAAGCCTTTGAGCTGCGCCACGCTCGCCTGTAGGGGCGATGCATATATATCACTGCGCTTCGCCGGATCCGCGATGTACATGTCATACATCCACTTCATCAAGGAAGCGCTGAGAAAACGATCCTCGCCAAAAAGTCTATAGGACTCCGTTTCAAAATCCGCGTCCACGATGGGCCACATCATAATCTGCATCCTGATCTTCGGCCCGCCCTTCTCTTTTGCCATCAGGCAAGTGACAGCCGTCATATTTCCACCCACACTGTTGCCCACAATAGCGAGCCTTTTGCCGTCTACCTCGATCTCGTCGCCGTGTGCAGCGACCCATTTCGTTGCCGCATAGATTTCATTTATGGCCTGTGGGTATGCGGCATCGGGAGTTGGTGTGTAGTTGACGAATACCGCCGCAGCCCCTGAGAGGACAACAAGATCTCTCACCATGCGCTTATGCGTCGGGAAGTCTCCCAGGACCCATCCGCCTCCATGAATAAAAATGAAGACGGGAAGTGTACCCTTCACACCTGCAGGTCTTACAATGTGCAGTTTTACCGTATACCCATCATTCGTAATCGTCTTTTCCGATATCTCTATGCCGGAAAGATCCACGTTCACAGAAGCCTGAGCGTCTGCCAGGACTTTACGCGCCTGAACGGGTGTCAACGTCTCGAGAGGCGGTGCTCCGGATCCATTTAATTTCTTCAGGAACTCCTTCACTTCTTTTGAAAGGTGAGGATCATCTGCAAAATTGACCGCGGATGTCGCAGTCTCTGTTAATGTGTTCATAGTTTATTTTTTTTGTTATAAGTGAAAACCATTTAATGGTGCAGTTTATAAAGTCGTGATTTTTTGTTCCTGCCGGCCGTGTCGTTGCGTTGCTGATTGGACTTCACGAGATACTTCGTGCCAACGTGGGTTCGAGCAGTGCACGAACGGATGGAAAGTGCACATCCCTTTACAGCAGCCTCAACGAACTGACACCCGTCATCTTCGTTACGACAAGCAGAACAAAAACATCACGCGCCAGGAAGCGTGACCAGGATCGTCCGAATCCAGGTCTCGAAGTCAATCTTGCCCAGTCGGGCTCCTGCTCCGGGAAGCAGTGAATTCGTGCTCAACACGGCTCCGAAATATCGGGCATCCGGATCCGGCACTACGGTACGAGGATCTTCGACCATCGCCAGATATAGGGATACCAACTCAGGCAGCGTGAACGATGCGGGGCCCGCGATCTCAACAGTACTATTCAGCGGGCGGCCCGCTGCTACATTTGCCACCGCTAAAGCGACATCGTCAGAAGCAATGGGTTGAATCCCGGCCGGCGCCAAATGGATTTCGCTGTCATTAGCCGCCGAATTTGCAATGCCTTTCAGGAACTCAAAGAATTGAGTAGACCGAACGATCGAATGCTGCACGCCGGATTTCAGCACCAGATCTTCCTGCGCCTTCTTTGCCCGAAAGTACCCGCTCTCCTGAAGCCGATCAGTACCGACAACAGAAAGCACGATGTGATGCTTCACACCCGCCTTCGCTTCAGCATTCAGAAGATTCTTTCCCGAAGTTTCAAAAAACTCGAGGACGGCTTTGTCTTCGAACGATGGCGAATTGGCCACATCGATAACGACCTCAGCTCCTTCGAGCGCTTCGTCAAGCCCTTCACCGGTAATTGTATTGACGCCTGTATTGGGCGCCGCCGGAATCACTTCATGACCGCGGTCGCGAAGATCAGCGGTAACCTTTGAACCGATAAGACCAGTTCCTCCAATAATTACGATTTTCATATCACAATTAATTTTAGTTGCCTGTTATTAAATCTTCGCAATCCGCGCAGCCCGAATCCTCGATAGTTCAAGGGTCCCATCCATTTGCTGAAAGTCCTGATCGAAAGTTCTGATCGCGTCATCCAGGAATTCATCGCCTTCATTTTCAAACTCTCTGGGCAATGAGGGAATTTTAAAGAACTGATCGAACCAGAAGGTGTCCTCGTCATTTGGCCAGTGTGCAAGCCTTGTTGTGTTTTTCATTTCTATCTTCAGTTTAGTTTTACATATACGTTCGCGGTCGGGTTTACAATCCCTGTGCCGAAATACAAACACCTGATCCTGACGCCGTTTGACTTAATCAACCATTTTATGAGTCACGGCATTTCGTTCATTCACCAACTCGCTCACGATATTCAGTCATTCACGCGCCACCGAAATCCTGGATTTGGATGGTGGACAACCAAAGGTGGATTTAAACAACCTTGAAAAATGCGCCACGCTTTCAAAACCCAGCGTGTAGCAAACATCCGTCACCGTCATGGTCGTACTAGTAAGTAGCTCGCGCGCCTTCTCAAGCCTTCGCTGTCTTACCCACGTGGACGGTGGCAAGTTGTAAATGGCCGAAAAATCTCTTTTGAAACTTGACAAGCTTCTACCACAAAGCTCCGCAAGCTGAATGAGCGACTTGGGAGTCATCAAATTCTCTTCGACAGTGGATGCGAGATCAGCCTTGAATTGCACACGCAAGCTCATAAGCAGCTGAGTGCAAATTCTCCTATTCGTATTCGCCAGGTTGAAAAGCAACTCCAGTAACTTGATTCGGACAAGGTATTCCGCAGTAGCAGGACCATCGGCAAAATATGCCTCCAAAGATTCAACGAACTTCACTAGCCGTTCGCCCATGGGACCTGTTACTACAGCCGTTGGAAGCTCAGAAGACAAAATGGAGATCCTCACAGTTTTGATAAAGTCCCTAAGAAGGTCATCCTTCAGGTAGACCGCGACAAAATCTGTCTGCTCAACATGACCTGCTCGTGAACCTCCAGAACACTCCACAAAAATGTCTTTCCGAAGGAAGACCAGACTATTCTTTGGGGCAGTGTAACTGACATTTCCATGCCTGACGCTTATAGTTCCGCGCATCACCAAAAGCAACATACTCTCTTTCGCTACCATAGGCCTGCAAAACCGCTCACCATGCTCAGACGATTGAATGGCAATGTCGCCGTTCAGCATGAGTGATCGCGTGGAGAATAAACGGTCGGTCGTATACATGACAGGAATTCGGTTTGCCACCGCTATCCAAGGTCGATGCCAGGACGAAGTCATCTGACTTTCACTGGGTTGGCGCTTCAAGACTTTCCCCCACTGACGACATCAAGCAAATGTTGACGAACTATCGCGAGCCGCAATCCGATGTAAGAGCGAAACACTGGCCGCCAAAAAGTAAAATTCTAAAAGAACCGATTCGCCAAAAAGTTCGGACGTTTCAGGCAAGTGAAAGATCCTGCCATGCGCCACCTTTGGGCATTCGAACAAGAAAAAAAAATATAATGCTATGAAAACCAACATTGGAATTCCGGACGAACACCTCCGTGTAGTAGGCCTCGAACTGAACAAGCTACTGGCAGACGAAGTCATTTTATTTATCAAGACCCGCAATTATCATTGGAACTATCAGGGATCAAGTTTTAAGGAGATGCACAGCTTTTATGAATCCCAATCTTCGGAACTGGACGACATAATGGACGAAACCGCAGAGAGGATCAGAACGATCGGTCATTACGCCGCCGGGCGCCTCGTAGATTATCTCAAGCTGGCAACTCTCGTTGAGTCGCAGTCTACCAGCGAACAAGTCAATGAGTTAAACCAATTACTTAACGACCATGAAACGATCATCACCAACCTGCGAAGGCTGATTCCTCTATTTGCTGACGAGCACAAGGACATAGGAACCAGCGACTTTATCACGCAACTCCTGGTACGGCACGAAAAAATGGCATGGATGATTCGAGCCTATCTCACCTGAGGGTGATTCATGACTAAAAGAAAATACCAAAACCACAGACCATCCACGTATCTGAAAACCCACGACGATGAGCATAGATATTGAAGAATTATTATCAAAGGTCGTAGACGACCTCATGCCACTAACCGAGAACATCGAGCGCCTGCACCGGATGGGTTACATCAATAACTTTGAACTCGCAGGTGAACAGGTGCTTTGTCTTGAAACCCGGCGATATGTTCAGATCTCCGATGTTGTAGTTGACGAAGTCCTGGAGTATAGCGAAAAGAACGGCGCTTTAAGTTGCGTGTATCTCTTCGCTGTACATGAATTGAAGTATCGACGCAAGGGAATATTCCTGGCAAACGCAAACAACGCACGGCTGAATAATTCCGGGATGCCGGCATCTTAGCCGGCCAACGAAGGCTCAAACATTCAAATGTCAAGAACACAAAAAGTTAAAACAACAACCATGAAAACCAGCACAGAACACTACGACTCTGTGGCCGATGCATTGGCCGCTCTTAAAGTAAAAGGCTATAACCAGAATTTTCAAGTAGAAAGTACTTGCCTCTACTGTGATGGCCTGGACCTAAGACTCAACCCAGGCGAGTTTGCGGTTGACGAAGCATACAAGGTCGAAGGAACACCGACCTGCAACGTCAATGCTATAATCTATGGGATCTCGTCCCGGAGCGGAATCAAAGGAACTTTCGTTGACGAGCATGGCATTTACAGTATGAATAACAGTGGAAAACCACTCACGAGCCCGGAAGGTGATAACCACTGCCAGGAAGATAGTCGTCTTTAGAGATCCTGAGCTTTTTCATTTTCGAGTGCAGTGTTGTGGCCGGTAGTTGCAACCGCGCAGCGGCTCCATCGGCCCCCGATATCTTTCCGCCCGATGCTTTTAGAACGGCTATAATATATTCCCGCTCAAACTCGGAAAGCGTCCTGTTGCTGACAGGTGAAAAGCCAAAATCATCGTCACTTCGGTCGTCTGGCAATTCTACGTCCGTCAAAATATTTCCGGGTGTCAACAAGACACTTCTTTCCATTAAATGCTCCAGTTCCCTAATATTTCCCGGCCACGAATAAGACTTCAACTGGTTTATCACCTTTGCGGAGATCTCGCTAACGGCTCTGCCTGTATTCCTGCTATAACGGGAGAGAAACAAATTGGCCAACGGCTCAATATCCTCAGGCCGGTCCCTTAAGGGGGGAATCTCGATCGGAAATACATTTAGCCGGTAATACAAATCATCCCGGAAGCGTCCTTCCTTAACCTCCGTCTTCAGATTTCGATTTGTTGCAGCGATGATCCGCACATCCACGTTGATAGTTGTTTTCCCTCCGACCCTTTCAAATTCACGTTCCTGGATCGCACGCAATAGCTTTACCTGCATTTCCAGTGGCATCTCCCCAATCTCGTCCAAAAACAAAGTACCCTTATGGGCCTGTTCGAACTTGCCGATCCTGCGTTCAACTGCACCGGTAAATGCTCCGCGCTCATGACCGAATAACTCGCTTTCAATCAGGTTCGCCGGGAGCGCAGCACAATTTACTTTGACCAACGCTCTATCTTTCCGCGGCGATGAATTGTGGATAGCACGCGCTATCAGTTCCTTTCCCGTTCCCGTTTCGCCTAGTAAAAGCACGGTTGAATTGCATCCGGCAACCAGGGATATCATCTGAAATACTTTTTGAATGGCACTGCTACTTCCAACAATTCCAAAACTATTGAGCCCGTGGGCCGCCTTCATTTCAGCATGAGGTTTGGCAACAAGCGATCGCGGGTTAATATTGATCTGTGAATGCGCTCGTACAAGGTTGTAGTCTTCCTGAAAGCGATCAATTGAAGAAGCGGCTGGTGGGAATTTATAAGTCATAATATCAAGTATTTATTGCCATTCGTGAGTTTGAACTTCCTATATAAAAGGGTGATTGCTGTCATGGCACAAACAATCGTACGACCGGATGGCCTCTCAATACGATGATCTTATAAGCCAGGCTGATGCATCTTAAGACCCAAAGAGTAACGATCCTTTTCATCATTTATACGGAGGTTGTTTAACGACCATATCCAACTAGTGTGCCAGTCAGAAAATCTGGCTTTTTTGAGACTGCAGGCGATCTGGAGATAAAGCATACCCTCGATATTTAAACAATTGTTGATATTTAAATACCCTCGAAAAAGGGGTCAAAATTCAACCGGGAACAAAGTCCAAATCCTTATTTTATCATTGTGTATATTGGATCGAGGTTTTCGTGATACCTCACCGGCGCGTTGATGACCTTTCTCCGGATCGCATCAGCCTACCACGTGAGATTTGCCGAATGCCTTTCCGATCGCCTCACTCCTGTCGGGTGGCCTTCTGCTTAGTGTAAACCGTTTGTAACGACATGTTACCTGTTTGCTATAGTCGGTCCTTTAAAGTCTAGAAATGAACAAGAGCTCATTCTTATTCTCCGCGCTGACGCTCATCTCGATCATGGGAACAGCACAGGACGCATCCAGTCCCTCAAAATCATACGAACAAATTCAAGCTGAAATAACAAGTCAGCTGAAAGCATCAACCCGCGATACCAGCAGGGTAAGATTGCTGCTTGAACTAAGCGATTTTCACTGGCATAAAACCGGCAAGCACGACAGTAGCATCGTTTATGCTGAAAGGGCGCACCTTCTCAGTCGCGAATTGCAATTCGCCGATGGGATAGATGTATCTTGCTTTTATCTGTGCAGAGCTTTCGTACGCCGAGACCGGATTGCCGAAGCCCGAGCGCTCGTTCATGAGGTTTCAAAGGAAGAACAGGTTCATTTACAGATCCGGATTGGCGAAGAATTTCTTTTTCGCCCGACACTCAAAAAAGATGACCTGGATAGCGCTTATGCCTATTTTACCAAGGCGTTACAGCAGTCCAAAGAGATCGCTTCACGAAAATGGCGGCATGAAAGTCTTATTGCCCTGGGTAAATACCACTTTGCGAAAAATGAATTTTCGAAAGCGAAAAGTTGCTTTATGGAAATCATCCATGACTTTCAGCAATCCGGTGAAAGGTCGTCCGAGGCACACATCTGGTCAGAACTCGGCAAGTACATGCCGGACAATGACAGTACGTTTGAAGAACAATTGCACGCACATGGAAACGCAATGAGGTTGTACCAGGAATTACAAGATACAAATAATGAAAGGTCCGTTTTGGAGGATATCGCCTGGATCCAGATGCTTCATCAAAATTTTGATCTTGCGAAAGAACAATTTTTGCACGCAATTGAACTCCGAAATTCGGTTGGCAACAAAACGATGTATCGCGATTATGTGTGCATCGCATGGTCGGCACATGCGATGGGCGATCTCGATGAGGCCTTATCATATGCACTCGCCACGATGAAAAACCTGGAGTCGCTTGGCGTCCCGGTGGCGCCAGAAGTCGACATGCTGCTTGGCCAGATCTATGCCGATGAAGGCCAGCCGGAAAAAAGTTTACAACACCTCCTCAAAGTGGCGCCCGTAATACATGATCGATGGAGTCACTTCATTTGCAAGAAGGTAGTGGACCAGTACATTCTTTTGGGCCAACCGACGAAGGCGCTTTCCTTTCTACTGCAATTTGAAAAATCGAGACAAGCGAAAACACCGGCAGACAAGGAAACAATCGCCGGCGCAAAGGGCGATTGTTACATGGCACTTGACAACCCTACTTTGGCGGAAAGATACTACCTCCAAATGATAGAACTGGATCATGAAGCCCAAAAATATGGCACGCGGGATATTTTCCCCATTCCCTTTACAATTGCCGGTCCCGAAGCCTATTATAAGATTTCCGATTTCTACAGTCGCAGGCACCGGCATGAAACCGCGAGATTTTATCTGGACAAAGCATTGAAGGTCTCGTCCTTTTCAGCGAAAAGTCATTACACTTCCAACCTCATGGGAAAAATCTGGTTGTTAAAATTCAAGACGGACTCTGCATCCGGAGATTATGCCGCTGCCATCCGGGACTACCAGAAATATACGGCTCTCAACGATTCCATTTTCAACACAACCAAGATCAGGCAATTTCAAAAACTTCAGGTTCAATTCGAGACGGAAAAAAAGGAGAATGAGCTGATAGCGAGAGATGAGCAAATAAAAACACTGGTACAAAATGATCAGCTACGCCAGGCAAACCTGGAACAGGCAAATCTCATACGGAACATCACTATTGCCATTGTTGGAGTGCTTATGATTACGGCAACCCTTCTGTACAGGCAGTATCGACAAAAGCGCGCGACCAGCAAAGTGATCGCACACAAGAATACGCAGCTTGAGCACCTGCTCACAGAGAAGGAATGGCTCCTGAAGGAAGTTCACCACCGCGTAAAAAATAACCTGCATACGATTATTTGCCTGCTCGAATCGCAGGCGATTTACTTGCAGGACGACGCATTGAAGGCGATCGAAAACAGTCAACACCGCGTGTACGCCATGTCACTGATCCATCAGAAATTGTATCAGACAGACACGCTGAAAACAATCGAAATGTCAGAGTACCTGCCGGAATTTA
Organism: Flammeovirgaceae bacterium; assembly: GCA_044507775.1. Taxonomy (GTDB): domain Bacteria; phylum Bacteroidota; class Bacteroidia; order Cytophagales; family Cyclobacteriaceae; genus Chryseosolibacter. The sequence goes on from JBIQIY010000001.1 coordinate 405,691, forward strand.
TCCGCTATCTCAAAGATGGATTCGGGATTTCATATAACATTGCTTTTCAGCTTGACATACATCCCCTTCAGCTGGATGTATCCAAGGCAGTACCGATCGCACTCATCCTCAACGAGGCTGTAACCAACGCAATCAAGTATGCTTTTCCCGAGGAAAGAAAGGGGGTAATCAGAGTCGAAATGCAAACAGCTGGGGAGGAGGTATCTCTGGTAATTGCTGACAATGGTATCGGAATCAAACACGACATTAACGAGGGTAAACCGAATTCGCTGGGCCTTGAACTTATAAAAGGGCTAAGCCAGGATATCAACGGTCATTTGGAAATTGAAAAAGACCACGGCACAAGGATCTCCATTTCTTTCAAGGCCGAACCTATTTACGAAGAGCGAAATATCGCGAACGTATCCGCAAAAGAAGAAGCATTTATATGAAGAGAATACTTGTTGTAGAAGACCAGTTTGTAGAAGCGAATAATCTGAAGTTGATCTTGGCACGGGCAGGCTATCAGGTTTGTTCCATAGCCCGGTCCGTTACCACAGCCTTGTCAGTACTCGAAAAAGAAAAGCCGGATCTGGTATTGGTTGATATCTTCCTACAGGGTGAGGGAACCGGTATCGATCTCGGAAAAGTCCTGAACGACAGGAATATTCCCTTTGTTTATTTATCCGCAAATTCAAATGGACAGATACTCGAGGCCGCCAAGCCCACCCGCCCGTATGGCTTTATGGCTAAACCATTTCGGTCAAAGGATGTGCTGATCATGCTGGATGTGGCCTTGTACCTGCACGAGAACAGGCCGCCGGAAAAGAGTATCGATAATCCCATACGATCGGACGCTGCGGCTCTGCCGTCAGAATTCTCCGACCTCATTGGCAAGAGTGAAAAATTTATTGAGATGCTCAAGGAAGCAGGACACGTCGGACCGCGGGAAACCTCCGTTCTGATATTAGGAGAGAGCGGTACAGGAAAAGAGCTGATCGCCCATTCCATTCACCGCGTTTCGCCCAGACGAAACAAACCCTTCGTAGTGATCAATTGCGGTGCGCTGCCCACTAACCTGATCGAATCTGAGCTGTTCGGACACGAGAAGGGTTCGTTCACCGGCGCAACGAATAGTCGGGTAGGTAAGTTTGCATTAGCGGATGGAGGAACTGTCTTTCTTGACGAGATCGGGGAGCTTCCACTCGATTTGCAGGTAAAATTTCTCAGAGTCCTCCAGGAAAAGGAGATTGAACCCATTGGCGGCAGGCCAACAAAAGTCAACATTCGCGTTATTGCCGCGACCAACAAAGACCTGGAGCGGGAAGTGGCAGCAGGCCGCTTTCGGATTGATTTGTACTACCGCCTCAATGTCTTTCCGCTGCAGCTTCCCCCGCTGCGCGAACGTAAAGATGATATTCCGTTGCTCGCCCAACACTTTCTACAAAAGCACAACACCACCGCCGGCGGCACTGCTCTCAATCTGTCCAAGATATCACTCCAGATGCTGATGGATTATCATTGGCCTGGCAACATCAGGGAGCTGGAGAATATCATTCAGCGGAATATGATATTTGCGAAAGGTGACGTCATCGAATCTTTGAAGATGCCTGCTTCCCGGCAGACACCCGCGCCCGACAAGGAAAATCCTGAATTTATTAAAATCAACAGGGGACATTTCAAAACAATGGAAGAAAATGAGCGGGAACATATCCTGGCGGCGCTCGAAAGCTGCGGCTGGAAGAAATCCGGCAAAGGTGGCGCAGCGGAAATTCTCAACCTGAATGTGAACACACTAAACTCGCGAATCAAAAAGCTCGGCATCAAAAAGCAGATCACCTCGAAAAAAGATTGAGTACCGCGGGAAGCCCAGCCTGCACCTGCTAATGTCAATACATGCCGTAAGCTTCGACACGCGAGCCCGGCCATATATGACGCACTCGCTATCTGTACCGGGTTGTCTTTGAATCTAATAATTTATCAGGTTCCTGGCACGCAGTGCTCAACCGATAAGGTCATCCCTCCGGGATTCAATAAATATATAGCGCATCATTTTTCTACCATACGGTCATCCCCAACGGGATTCAGTCTCAACCAACTCCGATATTTTGATTGCTGAATCGCGTGAGGGACGACACCGTTGTAGTCACAATCGCATTCTGGTCATGAAGGAACAGGCTATTGTAGTCACGAAAGAAGAATCTAATGTAGTCGCGAAGAAAATTGACACCT